>QQVO01000016.1 GCA_003388505.1 Planctomycetota bacterium | reverse complement strand
TCCGCACGCTCAAACAACGCGGCCATCAACCCCTCGACACCCTCACCGCCGCCCTCGCCGACTATCTAAAAACCGGAAACCTCCCCCCGCTGCCCCCCTGCATCACTCCAGATAAGTGAAGTGTTACAAATCCGAAAGGATGACGTCGAAACCGTCTCTCTCGATCAACTGCAATCCGCCCGCCAGCGTGTCCGCCGTCTGGATGTCGAATGCGATTCCTCGTGCATTCGCCAGGAGTCCTTGAATCAGCACCGCGTCGACCGCGCTGTCCTCGATCAATAGCACTTTGGCAGACGACATGGGCAGACTCCGCAATGAGCCGACTCGTCCGAAATTGTATCGCTTCGCAAATCAGTGTTGGCGATCTGTCTCGCGGATTCTCGTCCTCGACAGTCCAAACACCGCTCGACGCGGACACAAGGTCGAGCAGTTTGCTCTAATCGACGCGACTCGATCGCTCGGCCCCTCGAAGGGCCCACGCGACGTATTCGCGTTTGCTCGCTCCTTTGTGGACGGTTCGCCGAATGGATGTCAAGCGAACGGACAGGGAGACGTGGTTGTCTTGCGTGACTCTTTGGCCGCTTTTCGGTAGTTTGTGCGCACGGTCTCAGTCGTTCCGTCGAGTGCCTCCCTCGCGGGATCGTTCGCTTCGCCTCCCGAAAGGAACTCGAGCGAGCACCACCGGCTGGGTGGGCGGGGTTGGACTGAACGAAGTGAGGGTAGCCCCAGTGCTCCGGCGTCAGCGAACCGGGAATTCACGGCGCTGATTCCTGTTCCAACCCGGGGCACGTCGACTCGATTTCGGAAACTCATTCGTTACCCGCTCCAAAGACAAACTCCCACGAGGACCACCGGCGACGACCGGGTGGAACAGGAGAAACTGTTGATGTCACACGCGCTCCCGAAACTGCACAACGCCATGTGGCCCGGCCTGGTGGGGAAAGAAGAAGGGACCGACAACCCTCCGATCTCCCTCGACCGGATGCTCGAACTGACGGCCGGAGCCGAGGTCAACGGCGTCAAGTACGATGGCATCGACTACTTCCTGTTTCATCCGCACACCGATCCCGACGCGAGCGACGACGAACTCAAGGCGATCGCCGACAAGATCGCCGGCCACGGATTCACCGTCGGAACGCTGGTCGCTCCGGTCTGGCCGGGCACCGTGGGGGACTCCGCGATGGGCGACGAAGAGGCCCGCGGCAAGTTTGTCACGGCCGTGGAGAAAGCCTGCCGCATCGCCAAGGTGTTCAACGATCACGGCGTGCGGAAATACGGCGTGATTCGCATCGACTCGGCCTGCGGGCCGGATGCCTGGGCCGAAGACCCCGAGGGCAACACGAAGAAAATCGCCGAAACGTTCCGCGCCGCGGCCAAGGTGGCGGCCGATCATGGCGAACGGCTCGCCGCCGAGGGCGAGATCTGCTGGGCCGGCATGCATTCCTGGAAGGACATGGTCAACCTGCTCGAAGCGGTCGACATGCCGGAGACGGTCGGGTTCCAAGCCGACATGGCACATACCTATCTCTACCTGCTCGGCTACAACGCGCCGGAGCACGCCCTCCTGAAGGAAGGCTACTCCGATGACGAGTTCTGGTCGGCCTACAAGACGATGACCGACGCTCTCCGCCCCTGGACGATCGATTTCCACATCGCCCAGAACGACGGTTCGGTCCACGGCACCGGCTCGCACGACAAGACCGGCCGCCACTGCCCGGCCGACGACCCCAACGGGAAACTCGACATCGTGAAGTGCGCCGCCTACTGGCTCGAAGGCGCGGCCGACCGCGGCATCCGGCACATCTGCTGGGACGGCTGCATGTTCCCCAACGAGATGCTCGAAACGCAGGAGACGTGGAATACGATTCTGGATGTGATGCTTCGCGTCCGAGATGCCCACGGCTGGGACTGAATCGCACGTCGCTTCTCGAACCAAGGTCTTGAGATGTTTAACAGCTTCTATATTGCGAACTTCCGGTCGTTCAAGGAACTCACGATCCCGAACTTGGGACGAGTCAACCTGATTGTCGGAAAAAACAGCGTCGGTAAGACGACTCTGCTGGAAGCTCTCTGGCTATACGCTTCCCAGATGCGGCCGGAGGCAATTCATGACGTGCTCGTTGCACGCGAGGAGTTGCTTACTGAACAGGATCCGGAGTCACGTGAAGTCGAAGTTGATATCCCGGCGCTATTCTTCGGGCGGCGTTTCGGACCAGAGTACAACAACGACATCGTGCTAGGGCCGGCGACCGATTCACACGAACAAATGGGGCTGCGAATGACATGGGTTGAGCGAACACTTTCGAGTGAACCCGCTCCTCCGACATACGTTGAGTACACAGAAGAAGACTTCGAAATTGCAGACGGAGAGGTGTTTCCGGCATTGAAGACGATGCAAGGAGACTCTGAACAGTTTTTTGTAAAGCGATACGACTCTTGGTTTCGTACACTTCGTAGGACTCGAGGGCGTTCAGTTGAGTCTTCACCGCCGTTTCTGCGTGCCGGTTCAGTTGACTCGGAGATGATCGGACGCTGGTGGGACGCAGTCTCTTTGACAGAGTCGGAGGCAACGGTGATTGACTTTTTGAATCTCCTTGTGCCAATCGAGAGGATCTCGTTAGTAGAACACCCGCGTCGGTACGGTGGACGCATTTTCGTTACACGGTTGTCGGGGCGTCGCACTCCACAACCGTTGAAGAGTTTGGGGGACGGAGTAGAGCGCGTGTTTCTCACTGCGCTGTCATTGGCGTATGCGCGGCAACGGATGAACTCAGACGATAGAAGTCCTCTTCCTCCGGGAAGCTTGTCGAGTGGAAGAGACATTCTGCTTATTGATGAAATTGAAGAAGGTGTGCACTTCTCTGCGATTCACCAGTATTGGCAGTTGATATTTCAGATGGCATACCAACTCAATGTACAAGTATTTGCAACGACGCACTCTTGGGATTGCATTGAGGGTTTTCAGAAGGCTGCAATCGAGGATGGTCGATCGGAAGGAATTCTAATTCGTGTAGAGCGGCACAACGAAGATACCCGGGCCGTTGTTATCGGTGAACGCGATTTGGAAGTAATCGCTCGCGACAACATTGAGGTGCGCTAGATGGAATCACGAACGCTGCTCGTGGAGGGGCCTGATGATCAGCATGTGATGTGGGCCATCTTTCACCACCATAACGTCCCAGAAATGTTTGACGTTGAGGCCACTAACGGGATTGACAAATTATTAGAAACCGTGCCAGTGCGTTTACGTGTTGCCAGCGGGCTTGAGCGACTTGCCGTTGTTATCGATGCAGACGAAGCGATGGAACATCGCTGGTCGCAACTTCGCGATTCGTTAGCGAACGCAGGAGTTGCACAACTTCCGTCCACGCCCGATCAGAACGGTACGACAGTCGAACTGGATGATGGAAGGCGATTCGGTGCCTGGTTGATGCCGAATAATAGATTGCCCGGAATGCTGGAGTCATTTCTGGCATTCTTGATTCCGGGCAGCGACGAGTTGCTGCCCCATGTTGATGCCTTGCTCGAGGGCTTGCCTGCACCACGTAGATTCTCTGATGTCAAGGAGTCGAAGGCCCGAATTCACTCTTGGCTTGCTCTTCAAGAAGACCCGGGCAAACCAATGGGCCAGGCGATCACGGCCAGATACCTCGATGCAGACGCTGGCGAAGTGCGAAGTTTCTTGAATTGGATCGATGCTGCTCTCATCCAATAACTCATAGTGAGAACACAAAACACGAGAGAACTCCCAATGACCAAGCCCCTCAACCTGGGCATGATCGGCTACGGCTTTATGGGCCGGGCGCATACCAACGCTTACAAACGCGTGGGCGATTTCTTTCCGGAACTGGAGTACCGCCCGGTCCTGAAGGCGGCGTGTGCGCGGAACGCGGACAACATTCAGGCGTTCGCCGACCAGTGGGGCTACGAGTCGATCGAGACCGACTGGCGGCAGCTTCTCGCCCGCGACGACATCGACGCCGTCGACATCTGTGTGCCGAACAACCTGCATAAGGAGATTGCCATCGCGGCGGCCGAGGCGGGGAAGACGATTCTCTGCGAGAAGCCGATCGCCATGAACACGGCCGAAGGCGAGGAGATGTGCCAGGCGGTGGAGAAAGCCGGCGTCCCCAACACCGTGTGGTACAATTACCGCCGCGTGCCGGCCGTCACGCTGGCGAAACACCTCATCGATGAAGGCAAGCTTGGACGCATCTTTCATTACCGGGCGAACTTTCTGCAGGACTGGACGATTTCGGAAGACCTGCCGCAGGGGGGCGCCGCGTTGTGGCGGCTGGATGCCGCGGCGGCGGGGTCGGGCGTGACCGGCGACCTGCTGGCGCACTGCATCGACACGGCGATCTGGCTGAACGGGTCGATCTCCGACGTCGGCGCGATGACTGAGACGTTCATCAAGGAGCGTGTGCATCAGGAGACCGGTCAAAAACAGGCGGTCGGCATCGACGACGCGTGCGCGTTTCTGTGTCACTTTGAAAACGGGTCGCTCGGCCTGTTCGAGTCGACCCGCTACGCCCGCGGCCACAAGGCGCTCTACACGTTCGAGATCAACGGCGAGCATGCTTCCATCAAGTGGGATCTGCACGATTTGCACCGGCTGGAATACTTCGATCACGGCGACGAAGGCAAGCTCCGCGGGTGGCGCAGCATTCACGTGACCGATCACGGAGGCGAGCACCCCTACATGGACAAGTGGTGGGTGCCCGGCTTGCAGATCGGTTACGAACATTCCTTCGTGCACCATGTCGCCGACTTCCTCAAGAGCCTGGAAACGGGCGAGCCGTGCAGCCCGACGTTCCGGGACGCGCTCGAAACCCAGAAGGTCTGCGACGCGGTGCTCAGCAGCGCGAGCGGGCGGAGTTGGGAGAACGTCGGATAGACATTCTGCGGTCGATTGAGTAAGAAACAGGTGTCCTACACCACGGGTCGCGGCTTTCGTCGCGCCCCGTGGTCCTTTTTTGTGGAGGTGAACGAGACGCTTCTGGTTTTCAACGCAAAGTCACGAAGGTGGCAAAGACGCGCAGAGTTAGAGAGTGGCGTGGCGTACAGCACTGCACATTGTGATCGCGGACGCCCAATGCTTCAGACGCCGCCGTTCAGCAGTACATTTCATCTCCAGATGACTTCGCGGTCCTTTGCCTCTCAGCGCCTTTGCGTTGAAAACTGAACGCGACAGACTGCGTTTCGCCCCCCCTTTTCCAGCCAATCTCAAACTCAAGACTTGCGGAGTGATTCATGGATCGTCAGCCGATCAGCCGCGAGGGCTACGACAAGCTGCTGGCTGAGATCAAACAGCTTGAAGAAGAAGAGCGGCCCAAGATCGCCGAGGATATCGCGAAGGCCCGCGCAGAGGGGGATCTGAGCGAGAACCAGGAGTATCACGGCCAGCGCGAAAATCTTGCGCACCTCGAACGCCGCATCGGCGTTCTCAAGGGCAAACTCGCGGGCTGCTACATCGTCGACAAATCGGACATGCCCAAGGGTGTGGTCTCCTTCGGGTCGACCGTCACGGTCAAAGACCTCGAACTCGACGACGAGGAGACCTACGAGTTCGTCGGTCCCGGCGAAGAGGATTACGATGGGGACGTGATGAAGATTCTCACGACGAGTCCGATCGCCCAGGCTCTCTCCGGCAAGAAGGAGGGGGACCGGGTGGAGGTCGAAATTCCGCGCGGGACGATGAAGCTCGAGGTGGTCAAGATCATCGACCACGACGAGTGAGCCGGGGGCTATTCAGAAACCTCCTTAACTGCTGTTTCGGGGGTGCGTCAGTAGGGTGAATGCGGCGCGAAGCACCACGCGGGCCGCAGCGAAGAATTGATACAACCCCTGCTTGAGAAAGGATCTGACGCCATGGCCACTCGCCCGATCGCCCTTCTGACGGCTGTTTTCGGCGGACTGCTCGGCGTCAGTGTTTTCGCCGGCCATTCCGGCGGCGCCAAGGGCGCTTACAACGAGTTCATCCCCGGTTTCAGCACGATCAGCTATGACACGCGTTTCTACGGCGGTGAACGGGCCGAGATTGAACTCGACGGCAGGGATTACTCCGATCTCGACCTCTTCGTGTATGACGAAAACGGCAACCTCGTGGCGTCTGACACCGACAGTCTTGACCGCTGTTATGCCACCTGGACTCCCCGGCGGACAGGGAATTTCCGCGTCGAAGTCGTCAATGTCGGGTCCGAAGGGAACTGGTACGACATCGAAACGAATTAACAGAGGCGGGCCGATGCAGCGACCCGGATGCTTTCGAGCGTCCGGGGCGTTTGAGTTCTGTGCTCCTCAAGGTGAGAATTTTCGCGTGGTGCGCTGATTTCGCGTGCAGCAAGTTCCGCGTCACGGACATCCGACTCGACGGAGCGAGTCGGCTACATTGTTTGCGGCCGCGCGCCCGCGCAGGGAATCGCCCGCCCTCTGTTTTCAAGCACCGCAGATCCTCCGGGGCCCTGCGTTCTTCCTCCACCGGCCTGCCCCGCAGGTGACATCGACCACCGGGGGTGGTAGTGTGATTCCAGTCGGGGTCGGCTCGGCTTCGAGTGCAGGCGCCGGATGGTGTTCCTCCCTATTCATTGAGTCGGAGCAGAGTGATGTTGCGCGGCATGGGAATTGTTGTGGCGGGGTTGCTGGCGGGGCTGACGTTCACGTCGTCGATTGCGGCTCAGGGCGTTGAGGATCTGTTGCCGTACGTGCCGGACGATGCGAACGCGATCGCCGTCATCCGGGCGCGGGCTCTCAAGGAGAGTCCGCGGGGGAAAGCGGAGGACTGGGAACAGCAACACGAAGAACGCTTTCTGGCGGGGGGATCGAACGTTCCTCCCTGGGTCGACGTGCTGGTTCGGGCTTCGCATGCACGGCCCGGGATTCCGGGTGGAGACTGGACGGTCGTGCTGACCCATCTCCCGGACGGGTTCGACATGGCCGGTCTGGCGGAGCGGCAGGAGGCGGAACTGCAGGAGATCGACGGGCACGGGCTTGTCTATTCGGCGAAAAACAACGGCTACTTCGTCGAGCTGACGACGGCCGGTTCGGGTCGGCCCCGCATTCTCGGCGGCATGGCGCCCGCCACGCGGCAGAGCGCGGCCCGCTGGCTGGAGTCGACCAGCGGCAATCTCGGTCCGATCGGGCTCAGTGAGTACCTGACCAACGCCGCGCAGGACGAATCGGCGCAGGTGATGCTGGCGTTCGACATGGAGCACATGCTCGACCCGGGGTTCGTCCGCTACCGGCTCAACGGGGCGGCGGCGCTGGAGGGGAAGGCCCTGGAAAAGTCCGCGCTGACGATCCTGCTGCAGACGATCAAGGGAATCCGCTTCGACGTACACGTTGACGAAGAAATCACGGCCGACGTCCACATGGAGTTCGGGCGGAATGTAGGGAACGAGGGGGAGTACCTGAAGCCGCTGCTGATCGAGTTCCTGGACGACGCCGGCGCGACGCTGGATGAGATGGCTTCTGCGGAGACGAAGATCGACGGCCGCAAGGTGACGCTGAGCATGCCGCTGTCGGACGAAAGCCTGCGGCGGGTGCTGAGCCTGCTTACGGCCCCTTCGCCTCACAACGGGCAGCCGGTGGCCGCTGAGCCGGCGGAGCCGGAGACTGACGCGGAGGAGGACGAATCGAAGGTCGACGTTCGCGCTTCTCGGCGTTACTTCAACTCGGTGAACAACATCGTGGACGACCTGTCGCGGGCCTACAGCCGGGCAAAGTCGTATTCCCGGACGGCCCAGTGGCACATCAACTTTGCGGACAAGATTGACAAGCTGTCGACGCGGGGAGTCGATCCCGATCTGGCGTATTACGGCCAGTGGGTGGCGACGCAACTGCGCGGGCTGGCGGCCTCTTTGCAGGGGACTGCGGTGCAGGTGAATGCGCTGGAGAAGAGCGTGGTCTATAACGTCAATGCGCAGCCCGGCTATTACAGCGGGGCGGACGCCTGGTGGGGCGGCGCGCGGACGGCGTGGGGGCCGTACACGTACGGCCGGCCGGTGGACGTCGAGGTCACCAGCAACCTGCAGCAGGTTCGGGAGCAGCAGGCGCAGGCGGTGAGCGCGAGCGCGCCGCAGCGGGAACAGATCTGGCAGATGATCAACGACGAACGGGCCTCGATGGAACGGAAGATGATCGGGCGGTACGGGGACGAGTTCGGGCGGTAGCTCGCGGGGTCTCAACACCTCAGAGCCTGTTTGGGATTCGGGACGTGCCTTAAAGAGTTGACCTGCGTTTTTTCGGGGTTTTTTGGCAACTCTTTAACTCTTTAGGGAAAAGTGCGCCCGCAAGCGGGGGGGGCGGGGTGTTTGGTTGGCGGATGGTCGATGGCTGATGGCTGGTGGCGGAATTGGGTATGGGGGCGCGTGGTTGATTGGTGGCTCATTGCGGATCGTCTGCACGGGTTGTGTTCGGGGGGAAACGCTCTCTGCAGTTTGGTGGGTGGTTGCGCGTGGCGGGACTGGTGAGGTCAGTTGCACGGGACGGGGCAATGGGATTCCTGGGCAGCGAGGGGTTCGTCCCGGCGCGGTGCAGTTCTGGAAGCAGGGCGTGTCCCTGATCGTATTGCCGGAGCGGCGGCGATTGGCTCCTTGTTCCGGGCTACGCTTGCATCAACTCTGCATCCAGCCACGCCCATCACTTCACTTTGCTCCGTTCTGGGCCGTGCCACCCGAGCCGCTTCGGTTCCATGATCGTTACTGATTCGCACTGGCGGGACGCCAGTGGCACCCGGCGAGTTGCACCCGGCGGCAGATGCGTCCGTGGCTCTGTAGCGAGGTTCGCATTATTCTTGAAGGGCTATGCACGTCCGCTGCCCACATTGCCGCAACCCGATCGAACTCGTCGAAGAGGCTTCTCTATCGGACGTTGTCTGCTCGATGTGCGGGAGCAGTTTCAGTCTGCTGACTGATGACACAGTCAGCTATGCCCAGGGCGAACACGAAACAATCGGTCACTTTCAACTTCTGGAGCGAGTCGGAATCGGTGCCTTCGGCGCCGTCTGGAAAGCCCGTGACACCGAGTTGGATCGCACGGTTGCCGTGAAGATTCCCCGGCAGATCCAACTCTCGTCAGAAGAAACCGAGAAGTTTCTGCGTGAGGCCCGGGCCGCCGCTCAACTCAAGCACCCCGGTATCGTCAGCGTCCACGAAGTCGGACGTGACGACGACACGGTCTACATTGTCAGTGATTTCGTAGAGGGTGTGTCGCTTTCCAGTCGTCTGACGGCCGGACCGATGACTGTTCGTGAGGCGTCGGAATTGTGTGCCAAGATTGCGGATTCGCTGCAGCACGCTCACACCGCGGGTGTCATCCATCGCGACATCAAGCCGTCCAACATCATGCTGGACGACAACGGGGATCCGCATGTGATGGATTTCGGTCTGGCCCGGCGCGAAGCGGGTGAGATCACGATGACGGCGGACGGGAATGTGCTGGGAACACCGGCCTATATGTCGCCCGAACAGGCCTTGGGAGCATCCCATGCGGCCGACGCCCGATCGGACATCTACTCCCTCGGCGCCGTTCTGTTTCTCCTGCTGACCGGCGAAAGGCCATTCCGGGGTGACACTCGGATGCTGTTGCACCAGGTCATCAATGACGATCCACCCAGCCCGCGCAAGCTGAACTCGAACGTGCCGCGTGATCTGGAGACGGTTTGTTTGAAGTGCCTGCAAAAGGAACCGGAACGCCGTTATCAGACAGCCGCCGAACTGGCGGATGACTTGCGTCGTTGTCTGAACCACGAACCGATTCTGGCGAGGCCGGTCAGCCGTCTTGAGAAAGCGTGGTTGTGGTGCAAACGGCGCCCCGCACTGGTTGGGACGCTGTCCGCAGCCATCATCGTGCCGATGGCGGTCGCCTTGATCCTGAACGAACAGAGAAACGACGCTGAAGCGACCCGCCTTGTGGAAGGCCTACTGCATGCGGACACATCGCAGGTCAAGGCGATCCTCGAAAATCTGTCCGATTATCAAGAGTATGCCAAGGATGATCTGCGAAAGGCGATTGCCGAATCTCCCGATGATTCTAACGCCAAACTTCATGCAACTCTGGCGATGCTGCCGCAAGACGACTCCATGCTGCCATTTCTCAGAGAGCGATTGCTGACGATCGCTCCACAGCAGTTCGAGCATGTCCGAGATCTGCTGGACGATTACAAGGCGGAATTGACTGCCGATTACTGGAGTATCGCAAAGAACAGCGACCTCCCTACGTCGCGCCGCTTCCAGGCTGCTTGCGCCCTGGCGGGTTACGATCGAAACAGCGAACGTTGGCAGGACGATCGGTTCGTTGAATTCGTGGCCCGGCATCTGGTGACGGTATTGCCGTCCGAACTGCTCCCGTGGCGGAACGCGCTGCGTCCAGTGAAAGAGCATCTCGTCGTCGCATTGAAGAGGATTTACCGAGAGAGCGGTCAGGACATCCAGGTCCGAGGATTCGCTGCCGACATCCTGTCGGACTACCTGCGTGACGACCCGGTTGAACTGTTCGATCTGCTAGCCGACGCGAACGAGAACCAGTTGGAGGCGATGTTCGGACAGCTCGTTGGGCATCGCGAGCAGGCTGTCGCACTCGCCAATGCGGAGGTTACGAATGCGGCCGTAGAGGGCGCCAGTGAGGAGGAAAAGGAAGCACTGGCCATGCGGAAGGCGAATGCCGCCGTGATGCTGCTGAGGATGGATGCTGCCGATCAGGTTTGGCCTCTGTTGAAACAAGGCCCGGATCCGCGCGTGCGGAGTTACATCATCCATTGGCTGAGTCCACGGAGCGGCGATTTCAACGTCGAGACAGTCATTGATCGCTACAGGTCGGAGACCGAGGTCAGCATCAAACGGGCACTGCTGCTTTGTCTCGGTGAGTTCGATGAGTCGCGATTTCAAAACAGTGGACGCCAAGCGTTCAGCGAGACATTGCTGGCGGACTACTGCAGTGAACCTGATGCGGGACTGCACAGCGCGGCTGAGTGGCTCCTGCGGAAGTGGGGGCAGGAAGCTGAACTTGCCGTCGCCGATAAGAGACTGCAGCAGAATGAAGCGGAGCTTGCCGCATCCGACTCAGTCACGAGGCAGTGGTATGTCAACACATCGGGGCAGACCTTCGCGATCCTGCATGCCACTGAGTTTCAGATGGGTTCACGTGAGTCAGAAGCAAATCGGCGCATCAATGAACACTTACATGCATGCCGGATTGACCGCCGCATCGCCATTTCAACCAAGGAAGTTACGGAGGCCCAGTGGAGACGGTTTGCAGAGTCAGCAAATGTCTGGAAAGGGGACAGTGAATTCGTGAAGCCGCGAATTCCCACGGAGGATTCACCGATGTTGGCCATGACGTGGTACGAAGCCGCTCACTACTGCAACTGGTTGAGCCAGCAAGAGGGAATTCCCAGGGAACAGTGGTGTTTCGAGCCGAACGAGCAAGGGGCCTACGCCTCGGGCATGCGGGCGAGAGAAAACTTTCTCGAATTGACAGGTTATCGACTGCCAACTGAAGCCGAATGGGAGTTTGTCTGCCGCGCTGGAACAACGACCAGTCGATTCTTCGGAGCCACGGAAACGCTGATGGCGCAATACGCCTGGTATGACTTGAACTCTGAAAACCACGGTTGGCCGGTCGGAAGTCTGAAACCGAACGATTTTGGTCTGTTTGACATGTACGGCAACGCCGCTGAGTGGTGTTACGACGAATTCAAACCTTACGTTTCAAATTCCAGCGTTGCCGACGCCGATGCACCCATGAATGAGCCACTTTCGGATGGACAGCACCGAGTGGTCAGGGGGGGAGCGTACGAACACCATCTCTCGGCCACACGATCGGCTGCACGCGGTCTGTACCAACCCAACCTTAACAACGGCGGCTACGGGTTCCGGCCGTGCAGAACCTATCCTGTGGCGCGATGACATCGCATTCTTCAGTGGATGGAGAGTCGATGGGGATTGAGGCTTGGAATCCTAAAGCGCGCCTGACTCTTGGCTGGGACAACTTGCTCAACCATGCGGCCGTGCCACCCGAGTCTTTCTTCGCACTGCCGGATCTGTTGCCGGTGATCCCGGGGGTTTTGATCAGAACGGGGTGGGCTGGTTGGGATGAGCCCCAGGCGCCGGGGGTTGAAGGGAGCGAACGGGGTGAGTTGGGTCGGCCTGAACTGTGAAAGGAATGTTGGGCTCGGTTAGAATCGGATCAGCGTACGGTTTACCGAGCGTCAGGCGGCGGAGACGGCAGTGCGGAGCAGGCGGCGAACCGGCGAGGGCGGCAATCGAGGGCTGCGCGTTTCGGCATGACCCGAGGGGGGCGATTGAGGGCGGATGAACGAACGGAGTCGAGTTGTCATTGTGGGGGGCGGGTTTGCCGGTTTGAACGCGTGCAAAGGGCTGCGCTCGGAGCAGCGGGTTGAGATCACCCTGATTGACCGGCGGAATCATCACCTCTTTCAGCCGCTGCTGTACCAGGTGGCGATGGCCGGTTTGAGTCCGGCGGAGATCGCGACGCCGATTCGAAGCCTTCTGTCAGGGCAGACCAACGCGCGGGTCTTTCAGGGGGAGGTGCGTTCGGTCGACTTTGACCGCCGGATCGTCGCTGCCGATTTCGGTGAAGTGCCGTACGACTACTTGCTGCTGGCGTGTGGAGCGCGGCACAGCTACTTCGGTCATAACGACTGGGAGCCGTTCGCGCCGGGCCTGAAGACGATTGAGCAGGCGACTGAGATCCGGCGTCGCGTGCTGAGCGCATTCGAGGAGGCGGAGCGGAGTCCGGATGCGGGCGTGCGGCGCCGGCAGTTGACTTTCGTGGTTGTGGGGGGCGGACCGACGGGCGTCGAGTTGGCCGGGGCGATCGGGGAGATGAGCCGATTCACTCTGGCGCGGGACTTCCGGAACATCGATTCGAAGCTGGCGCGAATTTTTCTGGTGGAGGCGGGGCCGCGGATTCTGCCGATGTTTTCCGAAGCGATGAGCGGCCGCGCGATGCGGGATCTGGAGAATCTGGGTGTGCAGGTGTGGACGTCGAGCCGCGTTTCGAAGATCGATTCCAGCGGCGTCGAGATCGGGTCGGAACGGATCGAGGCGGCGACGGTGTTGTGGGCGGCGGGTGTGGAGGCGACACGATTCGCGACGGCGTCTGAATTGCCGACCGATCGGCAGGGGCGGGTGATCGTCAATCCGGATCTGTCGGTGGGTGAGTACAGGAACGTATTCGTGGCGGGGGATCAGGCCTGCTTTCGGCATCACTCGGACCGCCCGTTGCCGGGCGTGGCGCCGGTGGCGTTGCAGCAGGGGAGATTCGTGGCCCAGGCGATTGTCCGCGATCTGAACGGTCAGCCGCGGGCGGAGTTTCAGTATGTCGACAAGGGGCAGTTGGCGACGATCGGCCGCAGCCGGGCGATTGCGACGATCGGGCGGTGGAACTTTCGGGGATTCTTCGCGTGGTGGGTGTGGCTGGTGGTGCACATCTATTACCTGACCGGGTTCCGGAACCGGTTTTTCGTGGTGGTGAGCTGGGCGTGGTCGTACTTCACGTTCCGGCGGGGAGCGCGGCTGATTGTGGGCAAGGAGTGGCGGAATGAGGGTCCACGCGGATGACGACGACGTGTTGCGTGCTATTCGGACAGTTGAACCTCTCATTCAGAACAGTGCTCGTGAACGCTGTGGCAGCCGGGGCCGATTGATCGCGATCTCCATCAAGCTGGCATCCAGCCGTGCCCATCATTCCGCTTCGTTCCGTTCAGGGTCATTCCAGCCGCCCGGGTTGCCGGGGCCCTTGCATTTTGAATGCCCTTCAACCCAATGGTTGACTCTGGCGATGCAAGCATCGAGGTCGTCACGGATCTGGTAGACCCAGAACCGCATGACATCCCAATCGAGTTCGAATAGCCTTTGGTTTCTGAGCTGGTCCCGTCTGCATAACTCGCCGTCCCAATTTCGATGGTATCTCTCGCCATCAACCTCAATGTTCAGCTTGGCATCGCCAACCACGACAGCGAAGTCGAGTGTGTATTGTTCGATGTCGTATTGAGGAATTGGACGGATTCCCGCTTCGTAGAGCGCGCGGTAGAAGTACCGTTCCCAGTCAGACACTCGATCGGGCCGCGATACCGTCGGGTAGTCTGGGCCGAGCTCGCGTTGAAGTTCGGTGACGTTCGACACTTCCTGCAGCTTGGCCTCGTCCACGTAGGACGCGAACTTTGACAAGTAGTCGACACCAGAATTCAGAGCGGCGGATTTGTCCCCTACCACAATCAGCGCTGCACGTGCCCTCGTGATCGCCACGTTGAACAGGTTGCGATTACTTCGCAGGAAACCCAAAGCGCCGTCGCTCACTCCGTCGGAGACGACGGGTGAGAAAACTATCACATCTCGTTCGTCGCCTTGGAATCGGTGGACCGTATCCACTAAGAAGTCGGTTGCCGAGAGATTGGAAGTCAATGCGTCGTCTTCATGAACGAGGTCTCGAATTCGATTCGCTTGTGCTCGGAACGGGCTCACGACACCGACCGTCCCGCGATACCCTCGGATGGCAACCAACTGCCTGATCTCATCGACAACCGCTCTGGCTTCAAGATCATTGATTGCGCCTCCGGCAGCCGGTCTGACAACCTTCCCCTTCGCATTGATCCACCGAACGGCTGGGTCAGACCCGTTTGGCCGATTCAGTTGTTCATACCGAGTGGCAACGCGGAGCCGGCCTTCGTAGAAGTTGTCGTTGGAAAAGCCAATGATCTCTGCATGCGAGCGATGATGATCGCGCAAGTTGACGATGTCTTCGCCGCGACAGAGGCTACGCGAGAGATCAAACAGTGAATTAACCGAGTATGCCCAGCTCGACTGATGTTCAACGAGGTCATGCTTGGCGAGCAACTGACGATCCTGGCGAACGGGAACCGCGCTGATGTGCCTCAGTTGCTGCGGGTCGCCAATGATGACGGCCCGCTTCGCGCGATAGAGCAGGGGCATCGCAGAAGCAATGTCACACTGGCTGGCCTCGTCGACAACGACCAAGTCAAAGAAGCCCGGCTCGAATGGGATGCGTCGGGCTGACAGTGAGGTGACTGCCCAGCAGCTCAGTGTCTTCGCGATTTTGGGAAATAGCTGGTAGTACTTTCGGAAGACGTCCCTGCCCAGGCGGGAATTGTCTTCTTGGCTGGAGATGATCATTTGCAGAAGCGAACTGTATTCGCTCAATGTTCGTCTCTCTGCCATTGTCATGCGGCTCGGCTGAAGTCGCAGCCAGAACTCCCACAGCTTCTCCGAGTTGTCAGCAAGCCTCTCAACCAACTCCATTCGCTGCCTGGTTGACTCCTCCAGCGAAGTGGTTTCATTCAGCTTGGCGAGAGCGGCAAAGTACGATTGGACTTCTCCTGCTCTTTGAATGCGAAGCCGAAGCATGGAGTCAAACTGCTGCCACTCAGAAAACGAAAGATCATCGGGAGAACGACTAGGTAGTGATACACCCAATTGCAGGGCGATCGACTGGATGGATCGACCTTCATTCACCAGCCGTTCATATCGCCCGGACTTCACGAAGAACCAGAACAACTGAGTCAGAAGATCCTGCTCGGCTTTGTCGGCATCCCTGATTGCGTTGGCAAAGACACTCAGGTCTCCCTGACGCTGTGCCAGATCTGTCGTACGTAGAGCCGCGAAAATACTGTCTCCGAATTCCTCACGGGCTTGTTCGACAGATTGTTCGGACTCGTCGACCGCGTTTCTGAGGTCAATGACAGCGGCCATCTGCTGGTCAAGCCGTTGGAGCCCTGATCGCAACTGCTCGTGTACTTCGAGGTGGTGATCGAGATTCGATTGATCGTCCGGTGTCGAAGTCGCAGCCAGAATGCCAACCAGATATTGCGCGAGTCGATTCTGGTACTCGTTCGCCCCCATGCGCAGCAGGATCGGACGAGGTCCCAGCGAGTTGATTCGCTCCTCGACGACATCAACTGCCTTATTGTTTTTGCTCGCAAACAGGACACTCAGACCTCGCCAAGCGGCATTTATCAGTAGCGACGTGACAACCTGCGATTTCCCGGTGCCCGGTGGTCCCGTGATGACCGTCAGTTGGTTGCATAGCGATTGTTGTACAGCTTGCCGTTGCTCGGTATTGAGCGGAAGCACTTCAAGCAGTGGCTGGTCCCCAGCCTCGGCTTCGGCATTCACGCTCCCCCTTAGCCATGTTGACAAGGCTGTGCCTTGCGATTTCGCATCTGTGACTCTGGCGAGTTGGCCAAGTTCTGTTTCGAGCCCTTGCGTATAGGGCGATCTTTCGCCTACGACCAGAACTGCCCGATTGTAGATTCCCTGCTCGTTGATTGAGTCCAGTGGTGGATCGCACACGATCTCGTACGGGTCTGGCTCCTCCCGCCAGTCCCACTCTGGACGAGCGGTACGTAGCCTGGGACAAATCTCGTCGAGATCTGGTAGGTCACCTTCAGGATTCGTGAGTCCGAGTTCCTCGGCCAGCTGAATCGCTTCATCCATCAGGTTGCCACTGCCCAAGGTGACCAGGCGTCGTAGCACGGCGAAATTAAACAAGGGCATATCATCCGAGAGTTCAGGAGTTGCGTAGCGATTGCTTGGATCCGACACGAGTGGGAACAGGAACACCGGCTCCATCATGTAGCCCTCCCACCCTCGCTTTGACCGCATATGTCGCAGGCGTACTGGGAATCCCAGGTAGATTGCAAGGCGGCTCCGTTCCTGGCGAACTTTGTTCAGCAGCTTCTTGGCCGACTCGTCCCCAAAGATGTCGCGGGCAGCGCTCTCGACCAGTGGGCACTCAGGAAGTGGAACGTAATCCAGATCGTATTTGCTCGACGCAAAGACGCTGATGCCCTGATCATTGTCCTGCGACAAGCAGTCCAAGTAGTAGCGACTCAACCGGGCGAGTGGCGTATTGAGCCTCTGTTGCTCCTCCGGTTCTGGGGGCTCTGACCTGGGCCGGGCGCCCTTGGGCCACCAACGGTATTCCTTGTCTTGAGTCACCTGCGACTTGAGCCGGCCGTATAGGAGGGAGTTGACGTCACGCTTCTCAACTCCGAGTTCGCGTGCAATCTCTTTCGCCTTCAAACCCGGTGTCTTGCCAAGCAGGTCCAGAATGTTCTGCTCGTGACTCATGGCAGCTCCCAATCATGCCGGAATGAAGGTCGGATTCTACCTTGACGGGTTGCCCAGTATCTGGGTGCGGCGTAAGGGCCAACACAATGGCAGATGTTGACGCATTCATGCGAGTTCTTGTCATCCAGTTTCACACCGACTGCTGACTGAGGTAATATCAACTGTTGTCGATGGGTCAAGCAACGCATCTCTTCCATGAATCGTGCGAGAGTGAGAATGTGCCCCGTGCCTCGAACACTGCTTCTGACTTTTTTCGTAGTGCTGGTTAGCGTTCCGCCCGGTTTCGCCGAGGTCGACTACGCGCAGCAAGTCAAGCCGATTCTGCGGGATCATTGTTATGCGTGCCATGGGGCGATCAACCAGGAATCAGATTTGCGGCTGGATACGGGGGCGTTTGTTCGGGCCGGCGGGGGGAGCGGGCCGGTGGTTGTGCCGGGGAATCCGGATGAGAGTTTGCTGCTTCAACTGGTGACGGGGGAGGCAGGGTACCGGATGCCGCCTGAGGAGCAGGGGAAGGCTCTCTCGGAGAAGCAGGTTGAGATTCTCCGGAGATGGATCGCTGAGGGGGCGGTGTCTCCCGAGGATGAAGAGCCGCAGGCTGATCCGGCGACGTACTGGTCGTATCAACCGATTGAGCGACCTGCAGTTCCGGAGGTTGGCGATGCCGGCTGGGTGCGCACGCCGATTGACGCGTTTATCGCCGCGCGACATCAGGAGCAGGGGCTGACAGCGGTGGATGAGGCGACGCGTGCGGCGTGGCTGCGGCGGGTGACGCTTGATCTGACCGGGTTGCCGCCGACGCGCGAGGAACTGCACGCCTTTCTGGCGGACGACGCTGAGGGCGCGTATGAGCGGGTTGTGGACGATCTGCTCGGCCGGCCGGAATACGGGGAACGGTGGGGCCGGCACTGGATGGACGTGTGGCGGTACAGCGACTGGTACGGGAGCCGGGCGGGCAACGAGATTCGTTACTCGCAGCGTCATATCTGGCGGTGGCGGGACTGGATCGTCGAGTCGCTGAATGCGGACAAGGGCTATGACGCGATGATTCGCGAGATGCTCGCGGGTGACGAGGTGGCGCCGGACGATCCGGACGTCTATCGCGCCACCGGGTTTCTCGGGCGGAACTGGTACAAGTTCGATCGCAACGTGTGGATGTTCGAGACGGTGGAACACACGGCGCAGGCGTTCCTGGGGGTGACGATGCGGTGCGCCCGTTGTCACGATCACAAGTACGATCCGCTGGCCCAGGAGGAGTATTACCGGTTCCGGGCGTTCTTCGAGCCGCACAATGTGCGGACCGATCCGGTGGCGGGCGCGGCAGGGACGGTGAAGGACTCCAAGCTGGGTGATGTGCCGGCGGACGGTGTGGCCCGCGTGTACGACAAGGATCTGGAAACGGCGACCTACGTGTTTCGCCGCGGGGATGGGCGGCATCCGATCGAAGAGAATCCGCTGACGCCGGGAGTTCCGGCTGCGCTGGGAGGGGACCCGGTCCGCATTGAACCGGTGTCGCTACCGGCGGAGGCGTATTATCCGGCGCTCCGTGAGGACTTGGTGGCGGCCGCGCTCGAACTTGCAGAAGGGAAGATAGGCGAAGCCGACGAGCGGGTCAGTGCGGCGCGCGCCGATTTTGAAGCGGCGCAGGCGAAGACTGCGGAGTTCCGCGCGGCCCTGGGCGATGCTGAAGAAGTCGCTCCCGCACCGTTTCTCAGTGAGAACTTCGACGAGCGGCGGGACGACGTGTGGCAGGTCGTCAGCGGCGACTGGGCGTGGGAGGACGGCTTGCTGGTGGAGAAGACGGTCGGCAGCTTTTGCACGATCGTGACGAAGGAGAATCATCCCCGTGATTTCCGGGCGGTTGTGAAGTACCGGACGCTGCAGCCGGGGACTTACCGGTCGGTCGGGTTCAGCTACGACTACGTCGACCAGGGGAATTCGCAGGACGTGTATACGGCGACCAGCGACGGGTCGCAGAGCGTGCAGGCATTTCACCGGACGGGGGGACAGCAGTTCTATCCGCAGGAGGGGATCGTCTCGACATCGCTGACGGTGGGCGAGATGACGACTGTGGAAGTCGTGGTGCGCGGCAGCCTGCTGACGATTGATCTCAACGGCGAACGCAAACTCGATTACGTGCTGCCGATTGACCGCCGGGAGGGTAAGTTCGCGCTGTGGGTGCATCAGGGGAGCGCTGAGTTCCACGAGGTGACGATTACGCCGCTGGTTGTGACGCTGGCCGATCTCGAACGGGCCGAGTTGGAGGCGGAGCAGGCGATCGAGGTTGAACAGAGAAATCGCTCGATCGCGGAGGCTGAATTGGCCGCGCTTGAGGCGCGGATTGCGGCGGAACGGGCGAAGCATGGCATTGGCGATGCCGCGGCCGACGCATCGGAACTGGCGATGGCGGCGAGTCGGGCGGAGCGGTTGATTGGCGTGCGGGAAGCGGAGAAGGCGGTGCTGGCGGCGGAGCATCGCCGGGACATCATCGCACGGGCGGGAGCCGCGAGCGATGCGGAAGCGGCATCGGCGACGTCTCTCGAGCAGATCGAGACAGCGCTCGCGGAAGCTCAGGCTGGTCTCGAACAGGCTCAGGGGGCGGTCGACGCGGCGGACGGGACGTATACGGCTCTGGGCGAGGTTTATCCGGACACGAGCAGCGGTCGCCGCACCGCGCTCGCCGAGTGGATCGCGAGCGCGAACAATCCGCGCACGGCGCGGGTTGCGGTGAACCACATCTGGTTGCGGCACTTCGGCGAGGCGCTGGTGCCGAGTGTCGAGAACTTCGGACTGAACGGGTCGGCTCCGTCGCATCCTGACCTGCTCGATTGGCTGGCTCGGGAGTTGATCGACTCCGGGTGGAAGATGAAGCCGCTGCATCGACTGCTGGTGCTCTCGAGCGCTTATCGGATGCGGTCGTCTCCGGCGGGTGCGGCGGCGGAGAATGAACAGATTGATCCTGAGAACCGGTTGCTGTGGCGGATGAACTCGCGGCGGATGGAAGCGGAGGTGGTGCGCGACAGCGTGTTGTATCTGTCCGGGGCGTTGGACCTGACTCGGGGAGGACCGGAGATTCCGGAATCGGAGGGCCAGACGAGTTACCGCCGGAGCGTGTACTTCCGGAACACGCCGAACGAAAAGATGCCGCTGCTGGAACTGTTCGACGTGGCCGATCCGAACCAGTGTTATCGCAGGAAGGAGAGCGTTGTTCCGCAGCAGGCGCTGGCGCTCTTGAACAGCGGGCTGGCGCTGGACCGCACGCGAGCGATCGCGGACGAGTTGAGCAGCGATTGCGGCGAGCCGGGCAGTCCCGAAGCGGACGGGCGGTTTATCGTCGCCGCATTTGAAACAGTTCTGAGCCGGAAGCCGAGTGATTCGGAACGGGCGACGTGCGCTGAGTTTTTACGATCGCAGACGGGCGTGCTGGAGGAGGCTGAGCAGACGCCGTTCCCGCCGGGCGGGGTTTCGCAGCGTGCTCCGGCGGCGGATCCCGGGCAGCGCGCGCGGGAGAATCTGTTGCAGGTGCTCTTCAGTCATAATGACTTTGTTACGATACGGTAGCGGGAGTCTGGAAGGGAGCGCTCCCCTGCGGGTCGCGGCTGAACGGGGTGCGCACCACGGGGTTGTTTGGATTCTGATCTCTGACGTTTGGGTTTGATCATGTCTCAGTACGGCAAAACGACGATTCGGGCTCCTCGTCGGCAGTTTCTTGCGGATTGCGGGATGGGATTTACGGGGCTTGCGCTGGGCGCGATGTTGAACGGGGAGTCTGGTGCGGCGGAAGGCGTGCGCGTGGGGGGGCAGCCGCAGTTTCCCGCCAAGGCGAAGAGCGTGATCTGGTATTTCATGCTGGGGGGGACGAGCCATGTTGAGAGTTTCGATCCGAAGCCGGCGCTGAATGAATATGCCGGGAAGACGATCGACGAATCTCCGTACAAGAGCGCCGTGCTGGATTCGCCGTTTTACCGGGACAACGTGCGGGACTTTGCGGGTGTGCCGCGGGATCTGATGCCGACGCTGTATCCGCTGCAGATCGGCTATCGCAAGCGGGGGGAGAGCGGGCTGGAAGTGAGCGACTGGTGGCCGCACGTGGGGGAGCGGATCGACGACATTGCGCTGATCCGTTCGATGTGGACGACGGACAACGACCATGCGGCACAGCTTCAGTTTCATACGGGGCGGCACATTTTCGACGGTTTCTATCCGTCGGTCGGCTCGTGGGTGCATTACGGGCTGGGCACGCTGAACCAGAACCTGCCGCAGTTTGTGGTGATGGGGCCTCCGCCGGGCGACTGTTGCGGCGGTGTCGGCGCGCACGACGGCAGTTATCTCGGCCCGGAGCATTCGGGCGTGAAACTTGCGCTTGATCCGAAGAACCCGCTGCCGTTCGGGACGCCCGGCAGTTCGGTCTCCATTGAAGAGCGGCGCGGTCAGCTTGATCTGCTGAACGAGCTGAATTCGCAGGCCGGGGTGGAGTATCCGGACGATCCGGCGATGCGGGCACGGGTCAAGTCGTATGAACTGGCGTTCCGGATGCAGATGTCGGTGCCGGAGGTGGTGCGGATTGAAGACGAGACCGAGGCGACACAGAAGCTGTACGGGTTGGACGATGCGGCGACGCAGCGGGTGGGGCGGCAGAGCCTGGTGGCCCGGCGGCTGGTGGAGCGGGGGGTGCGGTTCGTCCAGATTTATGACGACGGGTGGGACGCTCACACGAAGCTGCTGAGCAACCATTCGACGCGGTGCAAGGCGGTCGACAAGCCGATCGCCGGGTTGCTGACCGACCTCAAACAGCGCGGCCTGCTGGATGAGACGATTGTGGTGTGGGCGACGGAGTTCGGGCGCACGCCGGGGTCGGAACGGTCGGACGGCCGGGACCATCATCCGTACGGGTTTACGGTGTGGATGGCGGGCGGTGGGATTCGCGGCGGAGTGGCGCACGGGGCGACGGACGAACTCGGGTTCCACGCCGCTGAAGACCGGCATTACGTGACCGACGTGCACGCGACGCTGCTGCATCAGCTCGGGCTGCATCCGGAATCGATGGAGGTTCCGGGGCACAAGCGGCTGGAGATCGACTTCGGGCATCCGATTGAGCAGATCATCGCGTGACCGACGGGCGGCGGTTAGAAGGAGAGCGCGCCCCTACGAGTCGCGGCTAGTGCCAGTGGCACTTAATCGTGGCGGCGTCTGGTCGCGTGTTTGCCTTTGTACGCCGGTTCTTACGTCGCCAGAACCGCTACCGTTAAATGAGATGCGCTCTAAAGGGAAGCTGTCAAATCCTGCGGTGGGCTTTTGAATTCGGCTCTGAATGGAGTCGAAATGGCCGGCAATACACCTCAAATCCGGGGATGCTCTGTGAAGACTCTGTTTGCTGCCCTGCTCTGTTATCTGGGTTCGTTTGTGATCGCGGCGGGGGGTGAGGACGCGGCGAGTGAGTTTCGCGCCGGAGCGGCAATCGCCGACATCACGCCCCAGCGGCTGCCCGTTTCGATGACGGGGAGTTTTCAGGACCGGCAGGCCACGGATGTACACGACGCGCTGAATGCCCGATGCCTCGTGATGGAGAGCGGAGACACGCAGGTCGCCATCGTGGTTTGCGACAGTTGTCTCATTACGAGAGACATTTACGACGAGGCAAAACGGCGGGCTTCGGAGTCGACCGGCATCCCGGTGAGCCGGATGATGACGGCGGCCACACACACCCATACGGCGGCCACGGCGGTCGCGCTCGCTCAGTGTCATCCCGACCCGGATTACCTGGAGTACCTGACGGCACAGATCGCCCGCGCGATTGAACGGGCGCATGCGCGGCTGGGGCCTGCGGGCGCCGGCTGGGCCGTCGGCGAGGAACCGGGGGAGGTGAGCAACCGCCGCTGGTTTGTGAAGCCGGAAGGGATCAACGCCGATCCCTTCGGACGGCCCGATGACAGGGTCCGGACGAATCCGCCGCGCGGCAGCGATCTGCTGATTGAACCGGCAGGGCCGGTTGACCCGGAGGTCGCTCTGCTTTCGATCGAAAGTGCGGACGGTGAGCCGTTGTCGGTGTTGGCGAACTACTCGCTGCATTATGTGGGGGGCATTCCGCCGGATCAGCTATCGGCCGATTATTTCGGCGAATTCGCGCGGCAGATCGGCGATCGTCTGGAGGCGGATGAGGAGTTCGTCGGGATCATGTCGAACGGGACGAGCGGGGACGTGAACAATTACAACTTCGTTGAACCCCGCGACCCGGCTGCGCCGTTTGAACGGTGCCGTCAGGTGGCAGGGCGTATTGCGGACGTCGCCGCCGAAGCCCGTGCATCGATCGAGCATGCTCCGGTTTCTCTGGCCATGATGGAGCGCCCGTTGACACTGGGCGTTCGGCAGCCGGATGAGAACGAACTGGAGCGGGCGCGTGAGGTTCTTGCGGCCGCGGCCGACCCCGAGCGCCTGAACATGCAGGAACTGTACGCCCAGGAGACGGTCCGGCTGGCGGAAGGGCCCGAGACTGTGGAGATCAAGCTGCAGGCGGTTCGCATCGGCGACCTGGCGGTTGTGTCGATTCCGTGCGAGGTGTTTGCGGAGATCGGTTTGGAGATCAAGGAGCGGAGCCCGTTCGAGACGACCTTCACCATCGGTCTGGCCAACGGCTACAACGGGTATCTCCCCTCGCCGCGGCAGCATGCGCTGGGGGGCTACGAGACCTGGCGCTCCGGGTGGAGCTACCTGGAGGTCGACGCGTCGACGAAGATAGCGGCCGTGCTGTATGAGATGCTTGATGAACTGGCAGAGCGTTGAGTGATGTGCGCGATGCCGTGCGGGGACGGTTTTGCACAGAAGGTAAGGAAGGGAACGGAGGTTTGGGGGAGTTTTTTGTGAGGACGTTTTATTTGTAGGCGCGTTCCCAAACGGAAGTTTGGGAACGAGGGGTCGGAGGGGTCGCTGGAGTTTGGGGACGAGGGGTTTCTTCGGGGCGATTGCCTGCCGTGTTGTTGTTGCGGGTTACTCTTTTTTGGGTTCGATGAGTCCGGGGAGGGTGCCGAAGTCGCGGGTTTTGAGGGGGTCCTCGGGGGAGGGCTGCTCGGCCGGCTTGTGGGCGGAAACCACGTAGGCGATGAGGTCGGCCATTTGCTGCGGGTTGATGTCCTTTTCGAGTCCCTCCGGCATGAGGGACTTGCCGGTGGCTGCGAGTTCGTCGATGTTCGTTCTCAGGAGGGTGTCGGTCTGCTCTTTTTCGCGCTTGAGCGTGATGCTGGTGGCTGTCTGGGCGGCGATCATACCGGTGTAGGTGCGGCCGTCGTTATCGAGCACGACGTACTGCAGGTAGTTGGGCGGCACGTAGCGATTGGGGTCGAGGATGTGTGTGAGGATGGCGGCCGGGTCGCGGTCCTGGGAGGTGGTCAGATCGGGACCGATGGCGAAGCCTGTGTCGCCGATCTTGTGGCAGACGCTGCAGTGCTTGACGAAGAGTTCCCGGCCGGGTTCCACGGCGCCGGTCAACTGCAGCGATTCCTGATAGTTGTCGACGACCTCCTTGCGCGACGAGGATGCGTCGCCGCCGAAGAGCTGTTCGGCCAGTTTTCGGACCTGTTCGTCGCGGTGGCTCAGCAGTACGGTGCGGCTGGCGGGTGCGATCTGGTTGACGGTGTTCACCGGGTCTTCCGTCGCCATTTCCAGGAATGTGCGGCACCAGGCGTCGCGGCTGAGCAGCGTTTCGATGACGACTTTGCGGACGTCGGGCGGGTAGGTTCGCCATTCGTCGAGGAGGAGTTCGGCGATCTCGGGGTCTGAGGATCTGGCCAGGGCCGCGACGGCCGCCGCCTGAACTGATTGCGGCTGCTGCGGATTCAAGAGAGCGGAGAGGACGGGCTGTGTGGAGTCGAAACCGAGGTAGCCGAGGAATTCAATGGCCGAGAGGCGGGCTGCCTCTTCCGCCGCGTCGTCCGCGGCCGCGGCGAGTGCGGTTTCGGTGCTCTGCTGCAGCAGCGTTGCCGCCTCTGGGGATTCGGCTGCGTCGACGCTGAGGGTTCCTCCGGCGCGGACGACTGCTGCGCCGATGGTTCGCAGGACGCGCTGCTGGAGGCCGCCGTCGTTGGAGGTGTTGGGATGGGTCGTGATCGTTTGTAGTACGGCGCCGACTTCACCGGACTGATTTCGCGAACCGATGATGGAAGCGAGTTGATTGAGCAGGTCGCTGCCGGTGGATGAGGCGAGAAATTCGGGCCGGTCGAGGAGTTCGACGATCAGGCGGTCGGCTGCGCCGGCCGCGGAACTGAGAAGGGCGGTTCGCATCCAGTAGTCGCCGGCGCCGGCCAGCAGCATGTCGAAGAGCGTTCCGGCGGCGCGGGCGGCGCTCGATTCTCCGAGACTGAAGGCGACCTGGAACCGAACGCGGGCGTCTTCGTCCGCGGCGAGTTCGAGCACTTGCGCCAAGACTTCGGGCGACTCGTCCAAGCGGTTTTCGGCCAGTTTGACTGCGTTCTCGCGTACGCCGGGGGTCGGATCGGAGAGGCCGATCCGCAGGTCATCGTCGCCCAGGGCGTTCAGTCCGGCGAGCGACCAGAGAGCATGCACGCGGGTCTGTGGGGAGTCGGTCCTGCGCAGCAGTTGCTTGAGCGGTTCGATCGCGGCTTCGTTCTGCCGTTCGTAGATGAGCCGGTGGGCGGTTTCGCGCCACCAACTGTGCGGACTTTCGAGCGCTGCGACGAGTTCGTTGACATCGGCCGAGCCGAGTTGCGGCGGCGGAGGAGACTCGAAGCCGGAGGGGGCGAGCCGGTAGATGCGGCCGTTCTCGCGCCCGCTCTTGAGGTCGAGGTGTTTGACGACGTCGAGCGGGATATGGATCGCTTCGAGGACTTCGCGGCTCATGTCGAGGACGTAGAGTGTTCCGTCGGGGGCGTTGACGAAGTTGACCGGACGGAACCAGATGTCGGATGAACGGACGATCTCGGTTTCCTCATCGATTCGTTCTGAGGTGAAGGTCACGCCGTTGGGGACCAGCTTGCGGCGGTGGATGAGGTTGTTCTGGCCGTCGCCGAGAAAGACGTTGCCGTAGAATTCAGGGGGATACGCGCCGCCGCGATAGATGGTGACGCCGGCGGCGGCGTCGATGACGTGATGGCTGGCTCCTGCGGCCGTGGAGAGCCGGGAGTTGGATGCGATCCGGCGGCTGCTGCGAATATGCCGCCAGCGTTCGACCGGGCTGATGCGATAGATCGGCACCGGGCCGGGGGCGATGTTCTGAATCACCTGCGAGACCGACAGGAACGGATTGCGGACCAGATATTCCTGCGGGAGGACGACATGATGCAGAGGCTGCGATTCGCTGCAGAGGAAGCGGTTGCCCCAGTCGTCGAAGGTATTGCCGAACTGGATTGTACCGGTGATGGACTCGAACTTGCCGGTGACGGGATCGAACCGGAAATCTCGGCCGTTGACCGAGACGGGCGCCGCCTCGGGATCGTCGACGGTGGTAATCGTGCCGCCGTTGCCGGCGGTCGAGCCGTAGATCTTGAAGTCGAGCCCCATCTGCAGGTTGTTGAGCAGCGCTTGCTGGTTTTCGGTGCCGAACCCGGTGTAGACCTTCCGCCGAAGGTCGGCGCGGTGGTCTCCGTCGGTGTCTTTCAGATACCAGATGTCGGGGGGAGCGGCGACGAAGACGCCTCCCTTCCACGGGGCGACGCCCCCGGCCCACAAGAGTTCGTCCGCGAAGATGTGGCTCTCATCGAAGCGGCCGTCTCCGTCGGTGTCTCTGAGAAAACGGAGCGTTCCGATCGGTACGCCTCCCTCGGCGGGCTTGTAGGGATAGTCGCGCATTTCGCAGACGTACAGGTTGCCGTTCTCGTCGAATGCGGCCGCGATGGGGTCGACGACGAGCGGTTCGGCCGCGACAAGTTGCATCTCGAAGCCGTCGATCGTTTCGAAGGTCTGCAAGGCCTCTGCGGGCGGTTTCGCGGGGACGGGCTTCAGGAATTCGGCGAGTTCCGCATCGGTCGGCATCCGCACGCTGCCGTCGAGTTCGAGGCGGGCGGTGACCTCGGCCAGCTTGCGGGGATCGAAATCGGACGTGAGTCCTCCGCTGGCGCGGATTTTCATCAGAATGTCGCGTGAGCGCTGAAAGTAATTCAGCACCTGGGACTGCTCCGGAAACTGGCGGGACGAATGGCGCGCGATCTGCTTGTCGATCTCGGCGACGAGAATGTCGAGCGACTCCTGGCTGAAGGGGGCGGCCCCGCCCAAGTAGATGTAGACCGGATTGGTGTGCGACTCGGCATCCGGCGCGCCGCCTTCGGAGGTGGAGAAGGCCCGCGCCGCCACCCAGGACGATTGACTCACCTCGAGGGGGACTTCGAGTTCCAGCCATTCGCCGAGACCGTCCTCTTTTGAGACCTTTCGCTGCTCGACGACTTCGCCGTTGACGATCAACTGGATGTCGGTGACGGGGGCGACGACCGACTTGACGCGGACGCGCGCGGTCGCGTTGACGGAGTCCTCGTCGCTGTGAATCATCCCGCCGGGTTTTTCGCCGTTCACTTCGAGCAGCAGAATCGGCCCGGTGGTGACGAAGCTTTTTCCGGCTGCGGCTCCCTCCAGCCAGGCGGGGAAGGTCTGATCGTCGGTCAGTTCCACGTAGGTCTTGCAGTCGCCCAGTTTGCGGCAGGCGGGGAAGTCGCAGGCGCCGACTGCCGGAAAGCGGTAGCCGATGTTGTGGATGTGGTACCAGTCGGTCAGGCCGATGCCGCGGTAGACGCCGAACTGGAGGAGTTCGACGCCGTTGACGGCTCCCTGAACGAAGTCGGCATAGATTTCCTGCGCGTAGCCTCCGTGGGCGTAGAAGGCGTACCCGCCCAGGTCGATAGTCTCGTGGCCGACGTTTCCATAGACGGGCCAGTTGTCGGCGTTGAAGCTCTCACCGGGGAAGACGATGTCGTCGCGGAGGAAGAGATTGAGGTGCCCGAACGTTGAAGTGCGATACTCCTGGCCTGAGATGATTGCATATCCGTCGCGGGTGGCGATCGATTTTTCTCCGAGTCCTCGGTACTGGGGGGAATCGAGCTGTTCCATGAATCCTGCATAGGGGCCGGCCGGATCGTTGTAACCGAGCAGCGTGCCGTAACGGATTTCTTCGGCCTGCATGAGGTCGAAGATGATTTCGTCATCTTCTGCATCTTCCCGAGCGATGTGGATGTGGGGATCGCCGGAGTAGTAGCCGAGCTGCGTTGTGGGGATCTCTTCTTCGAGCGACAGTTCCACCTGGCGGGTTTGTTTGGCCGGGACGTCGAGCGAGGCGGTGATCGGTTTGTATTCGAACCCTTTCCAGACTTCGACGCGGACCGGTCCCGGCGGCACGCGGACGGTGGCCTGGCCGGTGGTGTAGAAGAACCGACCCAGATACCGAAACGGGGCTTTGCCCTGCCGGTTGCCCCAGCCCGATTCGGGCCAGACGCCCGTCAGGCTGTATCTGGTGAGGCGATTCTCGGCCGGTTCGTAGTAGTTGCCGTCGGGACCGACGACGTTCACGCGGCAGGGCGTGGGTTTTCCCGTCGCTGCGTCGCGGATGGTGATCTGCAGGGTGCCGGCGTCTTTGCCGTCTGCGGTCCTGGGCACGCCGACGGCGTCGAAGCCCTCCGGTGTGAAGAAGAGTTCTTCACTGTCGACGGCCGGCTCGACGGGGACGGATTGGGCGAGTGCCTGTGATTCTCCACCAGCGACGGCGCTGAGGACGAACAGGATCTTCCACACGGAGCGCAAGCGAACGGGCATGTTTTGTTCGGATGTTTCTGGACGGTGTCTGGTTTCGGTCGGCGAATCTGCACCCGTTACAGACGAACTGTGGGGGTGGTCGTAGCGTTCGGCGGGGGGGCGTTGGGGCTGAGAAGTTGAACTTGAGCCGGCAGCACGGTTCGTGGCGTTGTTTGCTCTGCTTGTGGTGTGACGTGAGCAAGGTGTTTGAGGACGAGAATCTTGACGGTCCGATCGATGTTGGTGAATCGCACTGGCGGAACGCCAGTGGCACCCGGTGTTGCTTGTGGTGTGACATAGGCGGGGTGATTGAGGACGTTGATTCTGATCGGTTCGATCGTTGTTGGTGAATCGCACTGGCGAGACGCCAGTGGCACCCGGCGACCAATGTCCGGTTGGTTTTCGTGACTGTCCCGGCATCGTCTCTCGCTTGGCGGGTTTCACGTCATTAGACAAGACACGTTTGTCGGGGTGCAACCTCCCTGAAACACGCACGGAGTGGGTCGGCTTCAGTTGCGGTGGCCCTGAACCAAAGCGACGCGATCGCGTATAATCTCCGAGACGGCCGAGCGAGCGTCCAAGTGGAGAGTGATTGCCACATGAATCCGACCGACCTGTATCGTCGCGCATTTCTTTCCCGCACTTCCGTCAGCGTCGGCGCGGCGGCGCTCTCGTCGCTGTTGGGCCGAGAAGCGGCGCGCGCGGAGACCGAGGCATCGTTGCCGCATCGGATGGCAAAGGCGAAGCGGGTTATCTTCCTGTATATGTCGGGGGGGCCTTCGCATCTGGAGACGTTCGACTACAAGCCTAAGCTGGCCGAATTGGACGGACAGCCGATTCCGGAGTCGTTCACGAAGGGGCAGCCGATTGCGCAGTTGCAGGGGCACGAACTGAAGTGCCTGGGGCCGCTGTTCGGCTTTCGCCGGCACGGCGAGTCGGGTCAGGAGATTGCTGACATTCTGCCCTATACGGCCGGCATTGCGGATGACATCGCCATTATCCGCTCGATGCACACCGACCAGATCAATCATGATCCGGCCCATACGGTGATGAACACCGGCACGTCGATCTCCGGGCGTCCCAGCATGGGGGCCTGGGTGACTTACGGGCTGGGAGCGGAAACGGAGAATCTGCCGGGCTTTGTGGTGATGACGAGCGAAGGGGGCCGCAATCCGCAGCCGATCTCCTCCCGGCAATGGGGCGCGGGGTTTCTTCCCAGCCGGTATCAGGGCGTGCAGTTCTATTCGACGGGAGACCCGGTGCATTACGTCGGCAATCCTCCCGGCATATCGCGCGAGGGGCAACGGGCGCTGGTCGATACCGTTCGGAGGCTCAATCAGGAGCGGTACGAGACGGTTCGGAATCCGGAAATCGAAACACGGATCGCGCAGTATGAACTGGCGTTCCGGATGCAGACGAGCATTCCGGACCTGATGGACTTCTCGGACGAGCCGCAGCATGTTCGCGAACTGTACGGGGCCACCGAAGGTCCTGACGGGTCATTCGCCGCGAACTGCCTGCTGGCCCGACGGCTGATCGAGCGGGGTGTGCGGTTCGTGCAGCTTTACCATCGCGGCTGGGACCATCACGGCGATCTCGTCCGGTACATGAATACGTGCTGCGGGCTGTGCGACCGGCCGAGCGCCGCATTGGTGACGGACCTCAAGCAGCGCGGGCTGCTGGACGACACGCTTGTCATCTGGGGGGGCGAGTTCGGCCGCACGCCGATGTTCCAGGGGAAGGGCCAGGAACCGGGCCGCGATCACCATATGCGGGGCTTTTCGATGTGGCTGGCGGGGGGCGGCGTGAAGGGTGGCGTGACGTACGGAGGGACCGACGAACTTGGTTACTTCGCGACGGAGAATCCGGTGCATGTGCGGGATCTGCACGCCACGATGCTGCATCTGCTCGGGATCGATCACAACCGGCAGACGGTCAAGCACCAGGGGTTGGACATGCGGCTGACGGGCGTGGAGCCGGCGCGGGTGGTGCGAGATGTTCTGGCGTGAGTTTGCTGGCGCCGCGTTCGCGGCTCGGTCTTATCAGGTAGCGCCTCGAATTCCATGAGCTTACGCTCACGGCTACCTGCTTTCGCGGCTTCGCCGCTGGTTGGGGGACGAGTTTCCCCACTGTCCGCATTCGTCGGCGAGATTGGGGCCACGGCCTTGGAAGGCCGTGGTACGGGGGGGCGTCGCTATGCGCCGACGGGTTCGACGATTGGCAGTGTGACCAAGGGGACGGCGGCGGTTGGGAGTGGTTCTTCTTCTTCGGCGAGGACGGTGTCGACGAGGAAGTACATCAGCCGCCGGAGGCCTTCGGGTTCGACGTCGTCCGCGAGCGCCTCGGCCCTCTCGCGGGATTTCTCGACGAGTGCGTCGGCTTTTTGGAATGCACCGCTGGCGTGAAAGAGCGAGCGCAGTCTGGTCAGCCGGCTGTGGTCGTTCTCGTCGCTTTCGAAAATCTGCTGGAGTTCGCGCTTTCCGGCGTCGTCGGCCCCCTGGAGCGCGAAGGCGAGCAGCAGGGTGGGGCGGAGCGCCAGGGCATCCTGCCCGGCGACGAGTTTGTTGTTTGCGTCGCCGCGCCAGTCTTTGAGGTCGTTGAGGATCTGGAACCCGACACCGAGTTGCCGGCAGAACGCGGGGACCATTTCACGGTATTTTTCGGTCGTCCCGGCCAGCCGGAGGCCGGCGTAAAGTGCTGCTTCGAATGCCGGAGAGGTTTTGAGGGCGTAGATCTGCAAGGCGTCGAGGGGCGTGAGGGACCAGTCGGGATCGTTCTGCCAGGCCATCTCGGCCCCCTGGCCGTCGCAGAGGCGGAGGTGCGCGGTGGACATGCTGTCGAGAATGTCGCAGGCCGCTTCCGAGCCGAATTCGGCGCCGCAGCCGTGAATCAGCCGGTAGCCGAGACCGATCAGATAGTCGCCGATGTTGATCGCCGGGCCCATGCCCTCGCTGCGGTGCAGCGTTTCGCGGCCGTAGCGGAACAGGTCGTCGTCCTGGATGTCGTCGTGCACGAGCGACGCTTTGTGAAAGGCCTCGATTGCCATGGCGACGCGGGAGACGGCGTCCGGAAATTCGGCGATGTCGCCGTGCTCTTCGTCCGCTCTGATCGAACGCTCGCCTTTGACGGCGTCGTATGCGGCGAGCGTGATGAAGGGGCGAAACCGTTTTCCGCCGTTGGCCAGCCAGTCGTAGGAAACATCCTCGGTTTTGCCGAGGGGGCTGGCCGCCTTCTCCGGGGAGGCGCTGCGAGTGCGCGGCAGCAAGCGCTCGAAATCGTCGCGAAATATCGAGTTCGCTGCGCGCATGACGGGGACGTAACTGGTGGTGGGCGGTTCGGGGAGCGGCTCGTACTTCTCCAGCACCTCCCAGACCCAGGCCTCGTCGAGCGACGTGTTTTTGCAGTCGCCGGAGTGGAGCGGGATGGCGAAGGAGGGCACGCCGGCGAGAAGAACCTTGTCGATCGCTTTTTCGAGGACGTTCAAGCAGGCGACGCCGACGATTCCATCGACGTAGCCCTCGACGATGATTTTGAGGACGATCGGGGAGCCTTCGGCGACGAGCACCTTGTAGCCGAGTTCCTCGGCGCGGACTTTGTAATCGGCGATTGAGCAGGCGCCGCATTTTTCGCAATCGAGGCCGAATTCGTCGTAGTCGGCCGGACAGCCTTCAGCGTGCTTGAGACAGTGGGGCAAGAGCAGCATCCGCCGCTCGAACGGCACGGCGAGCAACTGCCGTTTCCAGTAGTAGTTGCCCAGCAGGACCATGGTGAAGCCGAGGAACTTCTCGGGTTGCTCCATTTCGGCGAGCAGCTTGCGGGCCATCTGCTCGAGTTCATCTTTAGTGAACGGTTCGCCTGTGGCGAGGGGGGCCGCCAGTGTTTCGGCCGCGGCTCTGATCTGTTCGCGCAGCGCCAGCGTTTCCGGCACGGCCTTGAGATGACTGGTGCTGCGCCGGCGGCCCTTCCGTTTTTTCGGCGTCACGTCGTCGGCCGGGTCCGGTGTGGGAGAGGTGGAACCGGTGGCCGAAGGGGGGTTTGACGAGACGGGTGTCGACTCGAGGGGGGCGGCGATATCCAACGTCGATTCCTCGTGGGGTGGGGTCGCTGCGGTGAGTCGTGCTGCGCCGGGCGGATTGCGCGGGCGGCAACGTCAATCAGGCTGGGGTCTGTTTGTTTCCGGTCGGGCGGCGAACCGGTGGTGTGCGGTCTGGAGCGCTGCCGCGGTCATTATCATCGGGTACAGGTTTTCAAAGTACCATAATCTGGCAAAATAGAAACCGATTGGGGAGGGGTTGCGCCAGGAGCCGTCTTCGAAGCGTTGCATGAGCCAGGTCAAGCCTCGGGCGGCTGCGGATTCGCTGAGCGGATCGCTGCAAAGGATTTCGACGGCGAGCGCGGTTTCCTCGACGCTGGAGGGCGTTGGGGGGCCCGCGCCCCAGCCTCCGTCTTCGTTTTGTGCGGTGCGCAGCCAATGTAAACCCCGTTGGGCCTCTGGAGAATCGAGGCATCCCGCTTCGCGATAGGCAGCGAGCACTTTCGCCGTCCCGTAGGTGGGGTTTTCTTCGCCCGCCGCGTGCTGATTGCCGAACCAGAGCGGGAGCCAGGAACCGTCCGGATTCTGGGATCCGCTGAGAAATCGAAACCCCCAGCCAACTGAACGGGTCAGGCGCTTTTGGCTACGGTGGAGCCGCATTTTCCCGCCAGGGTTTGCCGCGAGATACGCGCGTCGAGGAGCATCCAGCCTCAGAAGGGCTCGCAGTGCATGCGCAGTTATGTCAGCCGAACTCCGGTCGAATGGAAGTTTGCCCCACCCCCTGCAAAACGTCGGAAAGCCTCCGTCGCGGTTTTGGAGATCGCACAGCCAGTGAACGCCCGCGAGAACAGCGTCGCTCGCCGCAGTCGACAATTCCGAATCGAGGATCGACTGGCGGGTGGGGGGCGTCAGCCCCTCGGTCGTGGCGGAATGTGCCTCGAAAGCATCGGGGGGCTGACGCCCCCCGCTCGCCAGGTTGAGCAGCGCCAGGATTGCTCCCGGTGTGTCGTCGGCGTCCGGGACGCCGCCGGGGAGGTCGGTCCAGGCCCAGCCGCCGGGGGCGGCGTTGGTGTAGGGATGGACCGTTTTGTATTGCTGGTCGAGGAGCCAGCGGAGGATCGGTTTTTTGCGGTCCTCGGGCAGGTCTCCCTGCAGGGCGTTGACGGCGAGCGTGGTGACCCAGGTCGCCAGATTGGTGTCGATCGGCCAACTTCCGTCTTCGCGCACGGAGTCGACGATGAATTGCAGTCCGTTCCGGGCGACCGGGTGCTCTGTGAGTCCCATGCCGGCGAGGCTCATGGTCACGAAGCTGGTCAGGGGAGTGGCTTCGAGGAATCCGCCGTTCTCGGGCTGAATCCGCTCGAGAACGTTCAGGCTCGGTCGCTGTGCCACAGCGCGCAGCGACCGCGTGACCGGATTCCAGGGTTTGCCGTGATGATGGCGGACCTGGCCGATCGCGATCAGCGCGGGGAGCGCGTAACTGACGACCGGCAATCGCACGGTTTTGTAGAACCGGGCGGGGACGCAGGCGAGTTCAAACGGGAGACGCGGGATTTCGCGCCACTCCACGAGTCCGGCCAGGGCGCAGTGCGTGAGGATCGGGATCGAGAACGTGCGGTCTTTGCCGTAGCGGGTGATGACGGCCGGAACGCCGCCGGCGCGATCGATGTAGCCGACGGCTGCGTCGACGGTGGAGCGGTATCGATCCTCCGATTCCGTAGCGCGGAAGACGGCGCGGGCGAGAAACGTCGTCGAGATGTTGCTGAGGCTTTTGACGGTGTCGCCCCAGCCGCCGTCGTTGTTCTGGTGGGCTGCGAGCCAGTCGATGCCGCCGGTGATCAGTTCCTGGGTGGAGCGGCCGCTGACTGATTCGACGCGTCCCTCGCGGCGCATCAATTCGAGCGCCATGACGGCGGTGGCGGTGGAGAGCGCGGAGGTCGAGAGTTCTCCTTCCCAATGGCCGTCGGGCGTCAATTCGTCGAGCAAGGCCTGCCTGGCGGACCGGTAGCAGTCTGCTAGTCGATCCCGCTCGCGGAGGAGCGTCATTTCTCTTCCAGCGCCAAACGGCAGAAGAGCATGCGTCCGGCGCTGTTCTGCAGGACGCTGGTGACGACGGTGTCGACTTCGTTACCGACCTCAGTGCTGCCTGATTCGACGACGACCATCGTGCCGTCGTCCAGGTAGCCGACGCCCTGACCGGGGGATTCGCCTTCCTTGATGAGGCGGATGCGGACGTGCTCGCCGGGGATGAACTTCGGTTTGAGAGCGTTGGAGACGTCGTTCAGGTTGACGACCGGAACTCCCTGGACGCCGGCGAGCTTGTTGAGGTTGAGGTCGTTGGTGACCAGGCGGCCGTTGGTCTGCTTGGAGATTTCAATCAGCCGCTGGTCGACCGATCTGCCGTTGGCGGCGTCTGATTCGACGATTCGAACTTCGACTTTCGGGTCGGACTGGATGCGTTTGAGGACATCGAGCCCGCGGCGTCCGCGACTGCGGCGGACTTTGTCGTGGCTGTCGGCGATGTCCTGCACCTCCTGCAGGATGAACTGCGGTACGAGCAGTTGCCCGTCGATCATGTGGGTGTCGATCACGTCTGCGACGCGGCCGTCGATCAAGGCGCTGCTGTCGAGGATGAGGGGGCGTCCCGCCTTCAATTCGCGTGAGAACTCGACGTAGGGGATGACGAAGCGGAAATCGTCCCTCGTCTGGAGCAGGAAGGTGATACAGAGATAGGGCAGGATAATCAGCGTCAGCAGCGTGGCTCCGCCCTGAAACGCGGCGCCTTCGCTGCCGAACAGTTCGTGCATGGCGAAGAGGGGGCGCAGCGCGAGGTTGAAGAGGTAACTGAGCAGGACGCCGATCAGCAGGCCGATGTAGATCGAAGACGCCACTTCGACCCGTTTGCGGGGGATGAGGACGTCGATCAGCAGCGCCGACAATCCGATCGCCAACATGACGAGGAATGAGGTGACGGGATGGTCGGTCACCACTTTCGGGGCGCCGGTGCCCTGTCCCAGCGTGTATGTCGCGGCTGCGCCCGTGCAGACCAGGATGTAGACGACTCGAATGACGAACAGGAGCATGGTGGTCTATTTTGAGTTGCCGGGCGACCGATTCACAGAACCGGCCGCCGCCCGTCGATCTTAGATCTTAGTGGCCCGTTGGTTCGCAAGCGGATGCCGCCCGTACGCCGCTTCACAGGTCTGATCAACGATCGCGCGTGAACAGGGAATCCGCTGAAGTCCGGCGACCAACCGCTGTTCATGATATGCGCGGGCCGAGGTGGATGCCAGTCGGCGCTCGAATGGAAGAGCAGCGAGAATCGGCTGGAAGGAGTGGGGGTGCGTCGTCCGTCCGTCCGATTCTGAGACGCGAGATGCCGCCGTGTGAATGGATCGCGAGCCGGGACGATCTTGCGGAGTGGCCGACGGGAAGCAGGAGGCCGGCGGGAGAAGTCAGCGCAAAAAAAAAACGCGTTTCGAGTGCTAAGCACTCGAAACGCTGAATGCCAAGGCGACAAGTGCGGGCCAACGCTTGCCTCATGGCACACCACGCTATTGGCAACGATCGTGCCATTCTCAAGAGAAACTTTGGAATTCTGTAACCTGTTTGTTTCAAGTTGGTTACGTTACACGTGAGCCAGGTGACGTGAGGGGCTGTGCAATTGTGCTACGTGGTGCATCATTACGCATCACGCATCCGGCCGCGCGGTTTGAAGACCGCGGAGATTTGCCCGGATTATTCATGACGAGCGTCCGGTTCAACATAAGTGGTTGCCAAACGACAGGTTATCGAAAAGTTTCCCAGTGCGTCGCGCTTTTGGAACGGATTGCACCCCTGTGTCTCGTCAACGGTGACGCACGCTGGCAGCGTGCTCTACGAGCAATCCGGGTCAGCTCAAATCCCGGTATTCTCGTCGACTGAAAATCAGCATTCCGGCGGCCAGCAGGATGGCGGAGGAGATCAGGATGACCGTTCTTGCCGTTTCGCCCGAGACCGGCAGGAACATCTCGCGGGCGACCCGTCCGGCGGGGCCGAGTTCGAGTGCAGAACCTGACTCGTACACCATGCAACGGGTATGGAACGCGACCGAGATGCGTTTGACGATCCCCGGCATGTTTCCGAACAGGACTTCGAGAAAGAACCAGTAGGCGAGGGAAATGATCGTCCCGTGACGAAAGGCAGCGCCGACCAGCAGAAACAGGCTGACGTACGCCGTGCATCCGAAGACGGTCGGCAGCAGGAAGACGTCGAACGCCTCGTTCCCCGGTTGCCCGGCGACGGTGCACAGCACCCACAACACTCCGACCGACCAGCCGGTGGCCAGGAGCCACGCGGCGATGAACTTGGTCAAATAGATGAGCGGGCGCGGGATCGACGTGATCAGCAGGTAGATCAGCGTGCGGTCTTCGCGGTCGCCACCGACGGCCGAGGCGCCGTAGCAGATCGCGAAGACGGGCATCAGAAACGCCAGGAACGCCGGCACGAGCATCATCTCGATTAAACGCTTGCTGGACGGATCCCGGTGGAGCGTCCAGGCGAACGTGATCATCACGCATAACAGGGAGAGCGCCAATCCGACGACGGTCTGGCGCGACCAGAACTGCCGGCTGAGGGTCAGTCTCAGCAGATGCACGCATGCCGAAAAGAGCGCTGAGGGCTGCAGGGCGCTGGGTCTTTCACTGGCGGTCTTTTCCGACGACATACGATCCGTTTCGCTCTATTCTGCCCGGCTCTCGCGCCGCCAGAACCGTTACGGTCAAATGAAATGCGCTCGAATGCGTGGCAGGCGGGCCTGTGACGTTAAGCTCTGGCGGCGGATGACATGATGTAGTCGAAGACCGCCTCGGCGGACGCATCGGTGGTTTCCAGGGCGGAGACGTCGATCGACTCGGCTACGACGAAGTCTCCCAATCGCTGAAAAAACGCGTCCGGTCTGCGCACTTCCAGCGAAAACTCTTCTTCGTCGCGGAGTTCGATGCCTTTGACGTCTTCCCAGCGTATCAGTTGGGCCGCCAGTTCCCGTGCCTGACTCGACCGCAGGCGGACGTGCAGAGGGTGCTCGTCGAGCATCTCGCGAATCTCCGCGAGCGTCCCGCTCGCCAGGATTCGTCCGCGCCCCATGAAGATGACGCGCTCGGCCAGGGCGTCCATTTCGTGGAGGATGTGACTCGAGACGAGCACGGCTTTGCCTCGATCGCGAAAACCTCGGAAGAGTTCCATGAGTTCCCGGCGGCCGACGGGGTCGACTCCGTTGAGCGGTTCATCGACGATGAGCATGGCCGGGTCGTGGACGAGCGCCTGCGCGAGCTTGATGCGCTGCCGCATGCCTTTTGAATAGCCGCGCAGCCGGCGATCGGCGCGGTCCGTCATTCCGACTTCGGCCAGTGCAATCTCGGCGCGTTCTTTGGCTTCGCTTTTCGACATGCCGTGCAGGCGGGCCATCGTGCGGACGAACCGCCTGCCCGACATTTCCTCGTAGAATGCATCGACGTCGGGACAGTAACCGATGTGCTCCTTGGCGGCCGACGAAGCCGCCGAACGGCCGCTGACTGTGACCTTTCCGAGGCTCGGATGCAGCAGTCCGGCGAGCAGCTTGATGAGCGTTGTTTTCCCGGCGCCGTTCGGGCCGAGCAGCCCGGTGATCCCGGGGCCGATCGTGAGATCCAGGTCATTGACGCCGATGACTGGGCCGTACCACTTGGTGACGCTGCGCAGTTCGGCCACCGCACCGGCTGTGGCGGGCGAGGCAGTTCTCGGCGACTCTGGGGCGCTCATGTGACCACCTCAATCGCCCGGACGCGACGGACAATCACGATGAGACAAATGATGCAGAGTCCGACGAGCACGGTGAGGCAGAGTCCCACACTGGGGGTTTTGTCCGGATTGCCGGCGCCGAAGCACCAACTGCCGACGCGGTCCATGTTTTCCCAGATGCCGAGGAGCAGCCAGCGGCGGTCGTCCGAGATGGCTCGCGCCGTGTCGGCCAGCAGTCTGAGGAGCACGAATACGCCGAGCCAGCACATGACGAGCGGCACAGCCCGGTGCACCCAGGATGCGATGGCGAAGAGCAGGAGGCTCTGGACGACTGCCAGCACGAGTCCATACCCCAGGATGCCCACAAGGATGCGACCGTTTTCGAAGAAGTAATCGAGCGAACTGCTGAGGACGCCGTATTCGATGAACAGCGCGATCGTCGGAAGCGTGGCGATCATGGTCACCACCGCCCCCACGCTCATCAGTTTGCCGACGATGTAGTGCCGTCGCTCGATCCGCCGGGAGAGGTAGTAAATCATTCCTCCCTGGCGATAATCGCTGCCGACCAGGTTGGCCCCCGCAAAGGCGAGCAGGAGGGCGGTAATGGTCGCCTGTCCCTCCATGAAGTCGGCGTAGGCTTCGCCTGTTCCTGTGACCTTGTAGGCATCGAGGAACTGACCGACCGCTTCGTTCTGGATGGTGAGCGTGGCCTTGAGGTAGATCAGGGCGAAGTTGAGCAGGAAGTTGAGCAGTCCGAGACCGATGAGCAACCAGAACACCCACCTGCGGAGGATCATCAGGACGCCGGTGCGGACGATCGACCAGCTCGCCCGCCACGGCGAGCGGGTCTTGCCGCTCCATTCGCGATAACCGGCCAGTTCAGCAGGCATGGGAATAGCGCGATCTCAGCGGACGGGATCGGGATGAGTGACGCAGAGCGGCAAGTCCGGGAGTTCTACGACTCGCCGGAACAGGCGTGTTGTACCGGCAACGCGTCGTCAAGCAAACAGTTCGGCGATCGGTGTGGGATCGCTGACCAGGTGCGTCGGCCGGCCCTGGGGCGTGTAGTAGACCTTGTCGGGATCGATGCCGAGCTTGCGGTAGATCGTGGAGGCGAAGTTTTCCGGCGAGAGAACGCGTTCGACTGCGGAGTAACCGGCTCGATCGGTGGCCCCGATGACGAGTCCGCCGGGGCAGCCTGCACCGGCCATCAGGACCGACATGGCGTTGGACCAGTGATCGCGTCCGGCGCGGCTGTTGACCTTGGGGGTGCGACCGAATTCGCCGAGCATGACGACCAGCGTGGTGTCGAGCAGGCCGCGCTCGTCGAGATCTCGGAGGAGCGTGGCGACGGTCGCCTCGAAGGTCGGAAGCCGTTTGCGGAGTGTGGGGAAGATGTTGCGGTGATGGTCCCAGCCGCCTTCATAGAGGGTGATGAAGGGGACGCCGGCTTCGACAAGCCGGCGGGCGAGGAGCGCCCGCTGGCCGAAGGAGTTGCGTCCGAAGGCGTCGCGGACTTCATCCGGTTCGCTGTGGATGTCAAACGCCCGTTGCGCCTGCGGCGAACTGATGAGGTCGTAGCTCTGGGTGTAGTAGTCGTCGAGCGAGAGGACCGGGTCGGAGGCGGCCGGTTCGGGGATGCGTTCCAGGCGATCGACGAGAGCGCGGAGGTCCTTGCGAGATTCGAAACGGGGTTCTTCGAGCCCGCGGGGCAACGCGACATCGCGGACGCGGAAATCCTGTTTGTTCGGATTGTCCGGAACGACAAAGGGGGCGTACTGCGCGCCGAGGAAGTTGGGGCCGCCGGAGCGAGACATGCGGGGAATCGAGAAGTAGGCGGGCAGACCATGCTGGTGGCCGCGTTCGCGAGCGGTGACTGATCCGAGGCTGGGGTGAAAGCTGACGAACGCGCCGCAGCCGACCGGGATTCTCGGTGGTGCGCCGGTCATCATGTAGTGGTTGCCGGCGCCGTGGTTCCCCTGGTTGTGGCGGATGGAGCGAACGACGGAGAAGCGGTCGGCAAGGGACGCCAGTTCGCGCATGTGCTCGGAGAAGCGGACGCCCGGGACAGCGGTGTCGATGGCACGGAACTCGCCGCGGACTTCGGCCGGCGCGGCTGGTTTGGGATCGAAGGTCTCGTAGTGGGTGGGGCCGCCGTCCTGCCAAATGAGGATGCAGCTCTTTGCCTCGACGTTGAGCGCGGACGAATCGGCGGCCGCGCTCCGCAGGCGGAGCAGGTCAACCAGACCGGCGCCGAATGCTCCTCCCAGACCAAGCTGGAGACAGTTGCGTCGGGTGAGGGCTTCGCAGTTGTGTGAGGTGGTTTGCATGGGTCTTGAGTTTGCGGGGGTATCCGCCGGCTGACGCCGGGCGGCTCGCCTTGGGGCGGCGGCTGGCCTGGTCAGTCTTTGAAGACGAACTCGGGGGTGTTGAGGAGGGCCCAGAGGAGGTCTTCGGTCGCCTGGCGGCGGTTTCCTTCTTCAGTTTCGTATAAACCGACTCCGATGTTCAACTCCTCTTCGTCCGGAAGTCGGCTGTAGACAGAGAGATAGATGTTTTTGACGATTTCTGCGGGTGTGAGGTCGCTTGCGGCCCATTGAGCGGCGGACCCGGAATCGCTGGTGACCTTGTTGTAGACCCCCTCGGAATTCATGAGGTGCAGCACCTGAACGACCGTCGGGTCGCTGACCCGCTCGCAGGGCGGGTCCTGATTGGGATCGGGACGGCCGAAGGCGTCGAGAAAGAGCGAGGAGACGCGATGCGTCCAGATCTGCTTGGCGGAGGCGTCGGGCGGCATGGCGGCGAAGGACTCAGGGACACCGGTGATCTGACAGACGGAATCGAGCAGAACCTCGGCCCGGAGCCGCTGACGGTAGTGCCGGGAATAGTTGCGCGTGTCGACGACGTTGCGCTCACTGGGGAGCGAACTGAGCCCGTAGACGTAGGATGTTGCAATCGTGCGGATCAGGTGTTTGATGTCGTAGCCGTGGTCCCGGAAATCGGCGGCGAGGGCGTCGAGCAGGGGACCGTTGGTCGGGGGGTTGGTGGCGCGGAGGTCGTCAACCGGTTCGACGAGCCCCACGCCCATCAGGTCGGCCCAGACGCGGTTGGCCATGGTCTTTGCGAAGTAGTGATTCTCAGGTGAAGTGATCCACGCGGCGAGCGCTGCGCGTGGATCGGACGTCTCGCTCACATCGGGCGCTTCGCCGAACAGCGGGGCCGGCTGCATCGTCTCGCCGGTGAGAGGATGCGTCACCGAGCCTTTGCCGGCGGCGAAGACGAACTCTTCGGAGCCGGAAATGGGGGGTGAGAGACCGGTCCCTTTGCGACCGACTTCGGCGAAGTAGGCGGCGAAGCTGTAGAAGTCTTCCTGGCCGTAGACCTCGAAGGGGTGGTGATGGCATTTGGCGCACTCCAGCCGGATGCCGAGGAACAACTGGCTGGCGATGGTGGCGATTTCGTCGGGGCTGCGGCGGTCGCGGAAGAGAGTGGCGTTGCCGTCGCGGAAGGTGCTGCCGCTGGCGGTGATGAGTTCTCTCACGAACTGATCATACGGTTTGTTGGTGCGGAAGCTGTCGCGAATCCAGGCGTCGTAGTTGAGCGTGGCTTTGATGCCGACGCGATAGGGATTGGGCCGCAGGAGATCGGCCCATTTGTTGGCCCAGTGTTCGGCGTATTCCGGCCGGTCGAGGAGTGTATCGACGAGGCGGTCCCGCTTGTCGGCGGATGTGTCGTCCAGAAAGGTTCTTGCTTCCTCAACGGTCGGTACGCGTCCGAGGATGTCGATGTAGGCCCGGCGGAGGAACTTGTGGTCGGGGGCCGGTTCGGACGGCGTGAGTTTGAGCCGCTGGAGGGTGTCCCAGACGCGGTCGTCGATGAAGTTTCGCCGCGGCAGTTGTGCGTAGAGTTCATCGGGGACGTCGCCGCTGAGCGGGAGCGAGACGCGGCAGAGGGCAAACTTGTCCATGTAGCGGGCCATGACGGCCGCTTCACCGACGACCGTGCCAGCTGTGATGAGGCCGTTGTCATCGACGCTCGCCGTGGCGCTCTCGTTGGACTGGTAGGTGGCGAGTGACGTGACGTCGCGGGTGGAACCGTCGCTGTAGGCGGCGGTCACGATCAACTGCTGCAATTCATCGGCGTACATGATCCGCTCGTTGGGAAGCACAGAGACGGAGACCAGTTGGGGAGCGTCGGGTGCATTGCGGGGAGCGCCGGCTTCGATCCATTTATGCAGCATCTCGTAGTACTCGGAGCCGACCGGCATGCGGACGCCGCCGCCGTGCGGCGCAAGGCCGGCGGGTTTTCGGAGCAGCAGGCTGTCCTCCGGCTTTGAGAACGAGATGCGACGGCCGCGGGCCTCTTTGACGAGAGCTGCATGGTCGAAGTCCGAATCGAATCCGAGCAGCGAGAGTTGAAACCCATTCTGCCCCCGCTGTTTGCCGTGGCAGGCGCCGGCGTTGCAGGCGAGCCGGGTGAAGAGCGGCTGCACGTCGCGCTGGAAATCGATCGGCAACGGTTCCATCGAGCCGACGGCGACTGCGACCTGCGCCTGCTCTTCTCCAACGGAGACGGTGACCATTGTTTCCCCGGCGCTGACCGCGTGGATCAGTCCCCCGGGATCGATGGTGGCGACGTCGGGATTCGCCGATGCGAAGGAGGCATCGCGGGTGAGGTCGACGCGGCGACCTTCGCGATCGGTGGAGACGATGATCCGCTGGCGGGGCGCGTCAGCGCTCAGTTGAATCGACGCCGGCTGCACAACCAACCCGGCTGCTGACGTGTTGGCGACGAGTGCGTGGATGAACGCCAGCGAAAGGAGATGGACGCCGACGTGATTGATCCCGTTCCGGGACATGCTTGAGGCTCCCCTGGTTTGTGAAATGAGCGGCGATGCATGCGCACAAGGCCTCCCGCGAACATTATAGCAGGATTCGGCGGCGCGGTGGGAGGAGTTGTCGCCGTGCGCAGAATTGTGGCGCTTGTCCGGAGCGCACGCCGCCCGCGTGCTTCAGTGGCGATTGTGATCAGCGGGACGCGCGCAAGGCTGCGTGCGGTACGGTGCGCGAAAGCGGCGACGGGTCGCCGCACTCCGAAGGGATGGCTGCGCTGTTCCGGCGAGAAACAAACAGGGTCGCGGGCCGCGCGGTACGGGGATAGAATACGAGTTGGGGTGTTTTCCTTCCGAATACGGGCTGCCGGGCGAGCTTCGGCAGCTTCCCGCCGCGTGATTGTGACCTGGATGGAGCAGCGTTCTCCGTCTTTGCTTCGGTTCATTTGAGCATCAGCGATGACTTCTGTCCTTATGCCAACTCGTTCGACTCAATCCGTTCGACGAACTGCTGTCGTGGTTATGTGGGCGTGTGGAGTCGGTTTGCTGCTCACGACGGCGTGCGGGGCGGAAGAGGGTGCGGCGCGGTCGTCGATCGACTTCAATCAGGACATCCGGCCGATCCTTTCGAACGCCTGTTTTCGCTGTCATGGTCCGGACGCGGCGGAGCGACAGGGAGGCAGCGAAGGACTGCGGCTGGACGTGCCGACGGGCGCGGACGGCGCGCTGGCCGACCTGGGGGGATATGCGGCGATCGTTCCGGGGAATCCGGAGGTGAGCGAACTGATTGTGCGGATCACCAGTGACGACCCCGATCTGCGGATGCCGCCGGTGGAGGGGGGCGACCGGCTGAGTGATCGCGACATCGAACTGCTGACCGAGTGGATCCGGTCGGGGGCGGAGTACGCGACGCACTGGTCGTATGCCGCGCCGGTGCGGCCCGCGTCGCCGGCTGTGGGGAATACCGGGTGGATACGGAACCCGATTGACAGCTTCATTCTGGCCCGGCTGGAACGAGAGGGGTTGTCCCCGTCGCCGGAAGCGGACCGGACGGCGCTGATCCGTCGTGTGGCGCTCGATCTGACCGGCTTGCCACCCACTATTGAAGAAGTCGATGAATTCCTGGCCGACGAACAGGACGGCGCGTATGAGCGGATGGTGGACCGGATGCTGGCGAAGGAGGCGTATGGCGAGCATATGGCGCGGATGTGGCTTGATCTGGCGCGGTATGCCGATTCGGCCGGCTATGCCGACGACCCGCCGCGGACGATCTGGGCCTATCGCGACTATGTCATCCGGGCGTTCAACCGCAACCTGCCGTTCGATCAGTTCACGATCGAGCAGATCGCCGGCGATCTGCTGCCGGAGCCGACCGAGGAGCAGTTGGTCGCGACGGCGTTCCACCGCAATACGATGACCAACAATGAAGGGGGGACGAACGACGAAGAGTTCCGCAACGTGGCGATCGTGGACCGGGTGAACACGACACTGGCGGTCTGGATGGGGACGACGATCAGTTGCGCGCAGTGTCACAGCCACAAGTTTGACCCGATCACACAGGAGGAGTACTTCCGGCTGTTTGCGTTCTTCAACCAGAGCCAGGACGCCGACCGCAAGGACGAGAGCCCGTTCATCGAGATCTACACCGACGAACAACGAACGCAGGAGGCGGCCTGGCGGACAGAGATCGCCAGACTCGAAGAAGTGCTCCGGACGCGGACACCGGAGTTGGCAACGGCTCAGGAGGAGTGGGAAGCGCGGCTGAGCGTGGAACCGGCGTGGCGGACGGTTACGCCGAGCGAGGTGACCGCGAGTGAAGACGTCGGCATTGCGAGCGATGCCGACGGAGTCGTTACGACCGAGCGGCCGGCGAAGTCGGCGGTCTTCACAGCGGAATGGCAGACGGACGCGGCCGAGACGCTGACGGCCTTGCGGCTGGAGGCGCTGGCAGACGAGTCGCTGCCCGGCGGGGGACCGGGGCATGCGTCGGGGAATTTCGTGGTGACGCGGGTCTCGGCGTCGATCACGCCGCCGGACGGCTCACGGCTGAAGGGCCGTTATGTGCGGGTTGAGCTGCCTGGATCGCAGAAGCTTCTTTCGCTGGCCGAGGTGCAGGTGTTCAGCGGGGCGGACAACGTGGCGCTGAAGGGAGTTGCTTCGCAGAGCAGCACGGCCTTTGAGGGGCCTGCGGAACTGGCGATCGACGGGAACACGGACGGTCGTTATCGGCAGGCGGCGTCGACGACGCATACGGCTCAGTCCGACAACCCGTGGTGGGAAGTCGATCTGCACGAGGTGCTGCCGGTCGATCGCATCGCGGTCTGGAATCGGACGGACGGCAACCTGCAGTCGCGGCTGAACGGCTTTCGGGTCGTCCTGCTTGATGAAAACCGTGACCCGGTGTGGGAGCAGACGCAGGCGGAAGCCCCCGCAACGAGCGTCGAGCTGTCGCTCAGCGGCGTGCGGGGCGTCTCCTTTGCGAACGCGCTGTCGGACTACGCGCAACCCAGCTTCGAGCCGGCCGGCGTGCTTGATGCCAAGGAGCCGAACGCCACCGGTTGGGCGGTCGGGGGGGCGTTGGGACGATCGCACGCTCTAACGCTGATTGCAGCCGCGCCGGTTGAGATCGAGGCGGGGAGCAGGTTGACGGTGAGGATTGAACAGCTCTCGCCGCATGAGAACCACACGCTGGGGCGGTTCCGGCTGTCGGTGACTGACGACCCGCGGGCGGCGGAGTTTGCGGGGATTCCGACCGACGTGGCCGGTATCTTGCAGAAGGCGGCGGGTGAGCGAAGCGCGGATGAGGCAAAGCGACTGGCCGACTACTACCTGACGATTGCGCCCGCTCTGCAGCCGCAGCGCGAGCGGCTGGCGCAGGTGCGGCAGCAACTGGCCGAGATGAAACCGTACACCACCGTCCCGGTGATGCGGGACCTGGCAGCCGATCAGCGGCGGACGACGAAGATTCAACTCCGCGGCAACTACCTCGTGACGACCGACGAAGTGAGCGAGGGGATTCCCGAAGTCTTTCACGATCTCCCGGAAGGCGAAGCGCTGAATCGGCTGGCGCTCGCGAAGTGGCTGGTCGCACGGGACAACCCGTTGACGGCGAGGGTGATGGTCAACCGGTTCTGGGAGAAGCTGTTCGGAACCGGGCTGGTCGCCACCAGCGAAGAGTTTGGCTCGCAGGGTGAACTCCCGTCGCATCCGAGACTGCTCGACTGGCTCGCCGTCGAGTTCATGGAGAACGGCTGGGACATGAAAGCGATGCTCCGGCTGATCGTGACTTCAGCGACGTATCGGCAGTCGTCCCGCGTCACGCCGGAGTTGATCGAACTTGATCCGGATAACCGCCTGTTGGCGCGGGGACCGCGCTTCCGGCTGCCGGCCGAGACGATTCGGGACCAGGCGCTGTTTGTGAGCGGCCTGCTGAGCCCGAAGATGTATGGTCCACCGGTCCGGCCGCCCCAGCCTTCGCTGGGCGTGAGCGCCGCGTTCGGCAGCGGGATCGACTGGCAGACGAGCGAGGGCGAAGACCGCTACCGCCGGGGGCTGTACACCAACTGGCGAAGGTCGAACCCGTATCCGTCGATGGTCGCCTTTGACGCACCGAACCGGGAAGTCTGCACGCTCCGGCGCGACCGGACGAACACACCGCTGCAGGCGCTGGTGACGTTGAACGATCCGGTTTATGTGGAGGCAGCCCAGGCGTTGGCGCGGCGGATTGCTGCTTGGGAAGGCACTGTGGAGGAGCAGGTGGAGTTCGGTTTTCGTTGTGTGCTGGCCCGGCGGCCGGGTGACATTGAACGAGCGCGACTGGTTGCCCTGTATGAGGCAGCGGCCGAAGAATTTTCAGAACAACCGGAGAAAGCGATAAAGATGGCGACCGATCCTTTGGGGCCGGCGCCGGACGGAATGGACGTGAATCAACTGGCGGCGTGGACGGTCGTCAGCAATGTGTTGCTGAATCTGGATGAGACGTTTTTGAAGAGGTGAGTGGGGCCGATTTGGTACGTGCGAAGCGGTGAATCGTGGTTCGGTGACGAGGTGGGGTTGAAGTCATGAATATGTATCTCAAACACGTTGAACATCAGACGCGGCGGCACTTCCTGCAGGGCTCCGGGGTGAGCCTGGGGGCGATTGCGCTGGGGTCGATGCTCAACGAGGAGACCCGGGCCGCGGCGGGGCCTGTCAACCCCCTGGCGGCGAAGAAGCCGCACTTTATGGGGAAGGCTTCGCGGGTGATCTACCTGCACATGACCGGGTCGCCGCCGAATCTCGACCTGTTCGACTACAAGCCCGAACTGGTCGAGCGCGACGGTCAGGATTGTCCGCAGCAGTTTCTGGAGGGACGGACGTTCGCGTTCACCTCCGGCGTGCCGAAGCTGATGGGATCGCCGCGGAAGTTCACGCAGTGCGGCGAAGGTGGGCAGTGGATGTCGGACGCGATCCCGCATCTGCACGAAGTGGCGGATGAGATGTGCATCGTCCACTCGATGAACACCGACCAGTTCAACCACGCGCCGGCCGAACTGTTGATGTACACCGGTTCGCCGCGTCCGGGCCGGCCGTCGATGGGGGCCTGGGTGACGTATGGGCTGGGGTCGGAAAACGAGGATCTGCCGGGCTTCGTGGTGCTGATCTCCAGCGGAGTACAGCCGAACGGGGGGAAGAACTCATTCGGGACGGGATTCCTGCCGTCAGTGTTCCAGGGCGTTCAGTGCCGCTCGCAGGGCGACCCGGTGCTGTACGCCTCCGATCCAGAGGGGATGAGCCGCGACATGCGGCGGCAGACGCTCGATGCGCTCCGCGATCTCAACGAATTGCAGGCGGAAGAACTGGGGCATCCTGAAACGCTCACCCGAATCGCGCAGTACGAACTTGCCTATCGGATGCAGGTGTCGGTGCCGGAGGTGATGGACATGTCTCAGGAGCCGAAGCATGTGCTGGAGGCGTACGGAGCGGAGCCGGGCGTTTCGAGCCTGGCCAACAACTGCCTGCTGGCGCGGCGGCTGATCGAGTCGGGCGTGCGGTACGTGCAGCTCTTCGACTGGGGCTGGGATTTCCACGGGACCGGGGAAGGGACCGGGCTGACGTCCGGACTGACGAACAAGTGCGCGACGATGGACAAGCCGGTCGCCGCGCTGATCAAGGATCTCAAGCAGCGCGGCCTGCTGGAAGACACGCTGATTATCTGGGGCGGCGAGTTCGGCCGGACGCCGTTCCGGGAAGGCCGGACGGCGAACAGCACGGTCCTGGGCCGGGACCATTATCCCGACTGCTACACGATGTTCCTGGCGGGCGGCGGATCGAACGGCGGCTATTCGCACGGAGCGACCGACGAACTGGGGTTCGGCATCGTCGAAGACAAGGTGCACGTGCACGACCTGCAGGCAACGATCCTGCACCTGCTCGGGCTGGATCACGAGCGGCTGACGTTCCGCTTCCAGGGCCGCGACTACCGGTTGACCGACGTGCATGGCAATGTCGTTCCGGAACTCCTGGCCTGACGGGGGGAACCACGGAAGGCACGGAAACGCACGGAATGTGGAGGCTGATTGGTCAGAACCACAAAGGCACGAAGGACACAAAGAGGGTCGTAGGGCCGGCCGGAAATTCTTCGACGCCAACCTTGAGTCAAGCGGCCGGCACAGCCGGCCCTACTTCCCTTGGCGGGAGAACTACGCAAGTCGCGGAATAGTGAAGGCGTTTGTTGGAAACCACAAAGGCACGAAGGACACGAAGAGGTATGTGGGGGCAGGTTGATTCTGGCATCGCGACGCGTCGACCGTGCGACGTCGATCATCTTGACGCGCCTCGATCCGCCCGACGATCTTTTGTGCCCTTTGTGTCTTGGTGGTTGACCACAATGGCACGACGGAATTGGACTCCCCTTTGTGCGGTGTTCCTGCTGGTTGCATACTTGCCGATTTCGTCTCGGGCAGATGATGCGCCGTCGTTCTCGCGGGATGTGTTGCCGATCCTTTCGGACAAGTGCTTCAAGTGTCATGGTCCGGATGAGGCGCAGCGTGCGGCTGACTTGAGGCTGGATGAAGAGGCGAGTGCGAAGCGGTCGGAGAACGGCCTCACGATCGTCGTCGAAGGAGACAGCGGGGCGAGTGAACTCTTTCGCCGGATTACGTCCTCCGATCCGGCCGAAGTCATGCCGCCGGCCGATTCGAACCTCAGTCTGACGACCGGCGAGATCGAACTGATCCGGCGCTGGATCGACTCCGGGGCGGAGTGGGGCGGGCACTGGGCGTTTGAGCCGATCACCCGTCCGGCTGTTCCCGACGTCTCGTCACTCGATGTCGACGTACGGAATCCGATCGACGCGTTCATTATCGATCGACTGGAGCGTGAAGGACTGAGGCCGTCGCCCGAAGCGCCGCGCGAGACGCTGGTGCGGCGCGTGTCGCTCGATCTCACCGGGTTGGCAGCGCCTCTGCCGCTGGTGGACCGGTATCTCGCCGACCCGGATCCCGACGCTTATGACCGGCTTGTCGAACGGTTGCTCGTCTCGCCGGCTTACGGCGAGCGAATGGCGTGGGACTGGCTGGATGCGGCCCGGTATGCGGACTCGAACGGCTACCAGGGAGACAACGAACGCACGATGTGGCCGTGGCGGGACTGGGTTGTGTCGGCGTTCAACGAGAACATGCCGTTCGATCAGTTCACGATCTGGCAGCTCGCCGGGGACCTGCTGCCCGATGCGACGCACGAGCAGCGGCTGGCGACCGGGTTCTGCCGGAATCACATGATCAATGGGGAAGGGGGACGCATCCCGGAGGAGAACCGCGTCGATTACGTGATGGACATGACGGAGACGACCGGCACGGTGTGGCTGGGGCTGACCTTTAACTGCTGCCGGTGTCACGATCACAAGTTCGATCCGCTCTCGCGGCGGGACTATTATTCGCTGTTTGCGTTTTTCAATCAGACGCCGGTTGACGGTTCCGGCCGCAGCGCGCAGACGCCTCCCATCCTGGAGGCTCCGACCGATGAACAGGCGGCGCGGCGCATTGAGCTGGACGAACTGGTCAATACGGCGGCGGGCGATCTGGAATCATTCGAGCAGGAGTTCTTCCCGCGCGAGGAGGGACAGCCGTCCAATCAATCAGAGGCTGCCGGGGAGTTGCCGGACGCACTGAAGGATGTTCTGAGCAAGCCTGCGGTGCAGCGGAGCCGCGAGCAACTTTCCGAACTGGCGATGCACTACGAAGCGAGTGCGGCGGAGTATGTGTCGTTGCTGAAGGCGCTGGAATCGGCGCTGGGCCAGCGGGATTCGCTGGCGGGATCGATCGCGCGGGTGATGGTCATGGCCGACCAGGACGAGCGGCGGCCGACGTTCCTGCTGGAGAAGGGGCTGTACAACAAGCCGGAAGACGTTGAAGTTTCGATGGCGGTCCCGGCGCGGTTTTCGCCGCTTACAGAGGACGCTCCCCAGAACCGGCTGGGGCTCGCCGAGTGGCTGGTGTCGCCTGAGAATCCGCTCACCGCGCGGGTGACCGTGAACCGGTTGTGGCAGCAGTTCTTCGGGACGGGGCTGGTGAAGACGGCGGGCGACTTCGGCGTGCAAGGTGAGAAGCCGTCGCATCCGGCATTGCTCGACTGGCTGGCGGCGGAGTTCATCGCGTCCGGCTGGGATGTGAAGCATATCTGCCGGCTGATTGTGACGAGCGCGACGTACCGGCAGTCGTCGAAGGCGACACCGGTGTTGATCGAGCGCGATCCGCAGAATCGACTGCTGGCCCGCGGCGCGCGGTTCCGGATGCCGTCGTGGATGATGCGCGACCAGGCGCTGGCGGCGAGCGGCCTGCTGGTCGACACGCTGGGGGGGCGGCCGGTGAATCCGTATCAGCCGGAGGGCGTGTGGGAAGAGACGACCTTCGGACGAAAGACCTATACACAGGACCACGGCGCGGCGCTGTACCGGCGGAGCCTGTATACATTCTGGCGGAGAATCATCGCGCCGACGATGTTCTTCGACAGCGCGTCGCGGCAGGTGTGCACGGTGAACGTGTCGCGGACGAACACGCCGCTGCATGCGCTCAATCTCCTGAACGATGTCACGTATGTGGAGGCGTCCCGGGCGCTGGCGGAGCGTGTGCTCCTGAGTTCGGAATCAGACCCGATCGCGAGGGCCGACCTGGCATTCCGGCTGGTGTTGGCCCGGTCCTTGATGCCGGAGGAAGAGGAGGTGATTCTTGCAGCGGTCGAGAGACTCCGCGATGACTTTGAAGCCGATCCGGGACAGGCCAGAGAACTGCTTGCGGTGGGTGAGTCGCCGGTGAATGAATCACTCGATGTGATTGAGTATGCGACATATACGGCGCTGTGTAACGCGGTGCTGAATCTGGATGAGGCGGTGACGAAGGAATAGAGACCAACGAATTCCATGTTGCACGACGACTGTTTCATCGAGATTGGATCGACGGGTGCCACTGGCTCCGCCAGTGCGAAACAGAGAGGACGTCGACCCTGAAATGCACTGGCAAAGCCAGTGGCACCCGACCCATCAATTCAGGAGTGAACGACGAATAGCCGCGCCCGTGAGGAAGCGGTCGTCCCGACGATCCTCGACCGCTCCCTGACGGTCGCGGCTAGTTGGAGAGTATCGCAAACTGGAGTCTGGTTTTGTTCGCGGGACGATTGTCGAGACAATGAACCCTCTACTTGACCACGCACAACACCTGGCGCGGCGCGAGCTGTTCGGCCGCGCGGCGACCGGGATCGGTACGGCGGCGCTGGCTTCGCTGCTGGCGCGGGACGGTCTGGCTGATGATTCGTCGACCGGCGGTCTGAAGGTTCCCGGGCTGCCGGGACTGCCGCACTTCGCGCCGCAGGCGAAGCGGGTCATTTATCTGTTTCAGAACGGCGCGCCGACGCACGTCGACCTGTTCGACTACAAGCCGCGGCTGGCGGAAATGCACGGGCAGCCTGTGCCGGACGAGTACTTCGCCGGCAAGCGGTTCAGCACGATGACGGGGGATCCAACCGGCAAGCTGATGCTGGCGCCAGTCGAACCGTTTGCTCAACGCGGCGAAAGCGGGGCGTGGGTCAGTGCATTTCTGCCGTATACGGCGGCGATCGCGGATGACTTGTGCTTCGTCAAAAGCATGCATACCGACGCGGTGAATCACGCGCCGGCGATCTCGTTTCTCCTTTCCGGGGGTCAGCTTCCCGGCCGACCGACGCTGGGGGCCTGGCTTTCCTACGGTCTGGGATGCGAGACCGATAGTCTGCCGTCGTTTGCGGTGATGACGTCGGTCAGCAAGGGAACGACCTGCGGCCAGATTTTCTACGACTTCTACTGGGGTTCCGGTTTTCTGCCGTCGAAGTATCAGGGGGTCAAATTCCGGGGGAGCGCCGAGCCGGTGCTCTATCTCTCGGACCCTCCGGGGATGAGCCGCGAGATGCGGCGCGGGCTGCTGGACGACGTGGCCCGGCTCAACGAGATCAAACTGCAGGACTACGGCGATCCGGAAATCGCGACGCGGATCGCCCAGTACGAGATGGCCTACCGGATGCAGACCAGCGTGCCGGAGTTGGCGGACTTCTCGGACGAGACGCAGGCGACGCTCGATATGTATGGACCCGACGTCACCGAGCCGGGAACCTACGCCTATAACTGTCTCATGACGCGGCGGTTGATCGAGCGGGGCGTGCGGATGGTGCAATTGATGCACGCCGGATGGGACCAGCACGGGAGCATCACCACCGAACTCTACACGCAGTGCAAGGACACCGACCAGGCCTCCGCCGCGCTGGTGCAGGACCTCAAGCAGCGGGGACTGCTCGACGACACGCTGGTGATCTGGGGCGGGGAGTTCGGGCGGACGCCCTTCCTGCAGGGAGACATCAACGACCGGCCGAAGTGGGGGCGCGACCATCATCCATACGCCTTTACGGTGTGGATGGCGGGGGGCGGCGTGAAACCGGGACTGACGTACGGGGAATCGGACGACCTGGCGATGAACGTCGCCAAGGATCCGGTGCACGTGCACGACCTGCAGGCGACGATTCTGCATCTGCTCGGGATCGATCACGAACGGTTGACGTTCAAGTTTCAGGGACGGTATTTCCGGTTGACGGACGTGCATGGTGAGGTGGTGGACGAGTTGCTGGCGTGACGTCGTGCAAGTTGTCACGAACGGACCGCGGATGACGCTGATCAGGCGGGTTGGCGCGGATTGATCCTGGGGAGGAGGGAGTCCTTTGGTGTCGACGATGTCGAGGTTTGGCATGAAAAAGACTTTCACCTGGTTGTTGGCCGGAACTGTCTGTTTGGTCAGCGCGGCTGCGCGGGGGCAAGATGAAGTCGTCTTCAACCGGGACATCCGGCCGATCCTCTCGGAGAACTGTTTCGCCTGTCACGGGCCGGATGAGAATCAGCGGCAGGCTGATTTACGGTTGGACATCGCCGAAAATCCGCTGGTCACAGACCTGATCGCGTCAGGAAACCCTGACGAAAGCGAACTGCTGGCGCGCGTGCTGTCGGACGATCCGGATTTGGTGATGCCGCCGCCGGAGGCGAACAAGACGTTGACTGCCGAGCAGAAGGAACTGCTGAGGCGGTGGATCGAACAGGGCGCCAGATACCAGGGGCACTGGGCGTACGAGCAGCCGGTGCGGCCGGAGGTTCCGGCCCGGGAGAACGCGATCGACTTTTTGGTGGGGCGGAGACTGGCCGAGCGCGGGTTGACTCCGTCGCCGGAAGCTGACCGCCGGACGCTGGCGCGGCGGTTGTCTTTCGACCTGATCGGACTGCCGCCCTCTCCCGAGGATGTTGACGCGTTCATCGCGGATGAGTCACCGGATGCGTACGAGGCGTTCGTCGAACGGTTGCTTGCCTCGCCGCATTACGGCGAGCGGATGGCGATCGGCTGGCTGGACGTCGTGCGCTATGCCGACACGATTGGATATCACTCGGACACGCCGCGCAACGTCTGGCCGTATCGCGATTATGTGATTCGGGCGTTCAACGAGAACAAGCCGTTCGACCAGTTTACCATCGAGCAACTGGCCGGCGACCTGCTCGAAGGGAGCACGCAGGAGCAGAAGGTGGCGTCGTGCTTCAACCGGTTGCTGCTGACGACGGAGGAAGGGGGCGCGCAGGCGAAGGACTATGAGGCCCGGATGCTGACCGATCGGGTCCGCGCGGTGGGAACGGTGTGGCTGGGACAGACGCTCGGCTGCTGCCAGTGTCACGACCACAAGTTCGACCCGGCGACTGCGCGCGACTTCTATTCGCTGGGCGCGTTTTTCTCCGATATCTCGGAGCCGATCATCGGGCATCCGGGGCCCGGCATGCTCGCGCCGAGCGAGGAGCAGGCCGCGGAACTGGAACGTTTGCAGGCGAACGCTCGAACTCTGCAGGTGCAGTACGACAGGGCGCCGCCCGAACTGGCTGAGGCGCAGGCGGCATGGGAGGCGCAGGTGCTGGCGGAGGCGTTCGCCTTGAAGGAGCAGTGGACGGCGCTGCATCCGGAGACAGCCGAGTCGGCCAAGGGAGTGACTGTCCAAGTGCTTGAGGACGATTCAACCTTCGTGACGGCCAGTCCGGCGGAAGGAACCGACACGTATCGCATCTCGGCGACGACGGAACTGAAAGGGATCACCGGATTGCGAATCGACGCGCTGCCGGATGATCGCCTGCCGTCGAAGGGACCGGGCCGTGCGGGCAACGGGAACTTCGTGGTCAGTGAAATTCGGGTGACGAGCGGAGAAGAAGACGCAGTGGCGATTGCGCGGGCGGCCGCCACGTTCGAGCAGAACGGATTCCCGGCGGCGGCCGTGTTCGACGGAGAATCGGGCGCGGGAAATGGTTGGGCGGTGGCCGGTACGGCCGGTCGGGCGAACACGCTGCTGCTGGAATTTGCGGAGGCTGTCGGCGACGGAGAGGAGACGGTCCTCAATCTTTCGATCGAGCAGAACCATCCTGGCAACCATGTGCTGGGCCGATTCCGGATCTCGGCCACGACGCAGCAGACGCCGCTCAAGCTGCCTCAGCAGACTCTGCCGCCGGCCGAGATTCTGGCGATTATCGAAACCGATGCAGCGGAGCGGGACGAAAGTCAGCAGGCCCGGTTGACGTCTCACTTCAAGTCGGTGACGCCGCTGCTGGCCGAACTGCGGGCGAGTCTGGCGGCCGCGAACAAGGCGGTTGCGGACTTCGAAGCGTCCCTGCCGCGGTGTCTGGTGTCGGTTTCGATGGAGACTCCGCGAACGGTGCGATTCCTGCCGCGCGGCAACTGGATGGACGAGAGCGGCGACGTGATGCAGCCGGCGTTGCCGGAGTATCTCGCTCGCGTCACCGACTCGCTGCCGGATGAAAATGGAGAAAGCCGTCTGACGCGGCTCGACCTGGCCCGCTGGATTGCGGACGAAAGTAATCCGCTGACGGCGCGGGTGTTCGTCAACCGTCTCTGGAAGCAGTTCTTCGGCGTGGGGCTCTCAAAAAATACCGACGATCTCGGTTCGCAGGGTGAGTGGCCGGTCTATCCCGAACTGCTTGACTGGCTGGCGGTGGAGTTCATGGAGAGCGGATGGGACGTGAAGCATCTGGTACGGACGATTGTCGGCAGCCAGACCTACCGGCAGGTCTCGACGGCGTCGCCGGAACTGCTCACTGAAGACCCGGACAACCGATTGCTGGCGCGGCAGAGCCGGTTCCGGATCGATGCGGAACTGGTCCGCGACAATGCACTGGCGATCTCCGGGCTGCTCGTGAAGAGGATCGGCGGCCCGAGCGTGAAGCCTTACCAGCCGGCCGGTTACTGGGAGAATCTCAATTTCCCACAGCGGACTTACCAGGCTGACGAAGGCGAGAACCAGTATCGCCGCGGGCTGTACACCTGGTGGCAGCGTACGTTCCTGCATCCGAGCATGCTGGCGTTCGGCGCTCCCTCACGTGAGGAATGCACGGCGGATCGAACGAATGCGAACATCCCTCAGCAGGCGCTGGTGCTGCTGAACGATCCGACTTACGTGGAGGCGTCGCGCGTGTTTGCTCAACGGATCATGGAAGCCGATCCGGGCAATGGAGATCCGATCGACGCCCGAATCGACTGGGCCTGGCGCGAGGCGCTGCAGAGGCCGCCTCGCGACGAAGAGCGGGCGATCGCAAGAAGCGTGTATGAGAAACACCGGGCGGAGTTCGCGGCCGAGCCCGAGGCTGCTGAGCAGTTCCTGCAGGTCGGCCTCGCTCCGCTTCCCGATGGCGCCGATCAGCCGGAACTGGCGGCCTGGACCAGCGTGGCCCGCATTGTGCTGAATCTGCACGAGACGATTACGCGGTTGTAGCGCCGCGCGCTGTTCGCAGGCCTGTGAGTCAACCACAAAGGCACAATGGGCACGAAGAAGAAACTGACTAACCCGGATTATTCATGACGAGGGCCCGGTTCACTATAAGCGTTTGCCAAACAGCAGGTTATCGAGAAGTTGCCCAAAGCGCCGCGCTTTTCGAACGCATTACACGCCGACGCCAAGTCAACGGTGACGCACGCTGGCAGCGTGCGCTACGAATAATCCGGGCTAACGACATCGATGTCGTGTCCGATTGCCAGAGGCCTCATCCCAGGTCCGGCTTTGTGCCCTTCGTGTCTTCGTGGTTCCCTCCTCACGTCGATCAGAAGCCCCAGTAGGGGCTGCACCAGTTGTCGCGGTAAAGGCGGGGACGAAGCAGCGTCGAGGTCTGGTAGTAGTCCCAGTTCGCGAAGCGGTACGGCTGATACGGACCGTACTGGACGTTCTCGATGACCTGCGGTTGGTGCTCCTTGACGATCGTGGTCGGCCGCAGTTGGCCGAAGAGGATCTCCATCGTGGCTTCGTGCCGGTAGCCGGGGTTGGCGAGGTACTCGGCGCGGCTGAACGGGATCGAATCGTACACCTGCCGGTAGGTCATGCCGTTGATGTTGGGAGTCGACTGATCGGGGATGATGAGGACGCCGTGGTTGTCGTCCGGGTCTGAATCTGAAACGGTTTGCTGACGGGCTGCGCCGGCGGCGGGAGGGGGCGGAATCGGAGTGGCGTTGGAGTCGTCCGCCGTGCCGGCGGGAACGATGCGAATCGTCCAGGGTTTGCCGTCCTTGTCGAGGACCTGCACGTCCTCAGCCCACGACTTGCCGGCGATCAACAGGAGGGCGACGATCAGACTGACGCGGAAACAGATGCGGAACGTCTTCGAGAATTCATCCGTGCGGAGGTGACGCGCTGCGGGCTTTGAATGCGTGTTCATCGGTAATTCACAACTCACATCGAGGAGAGGCGGGGCGGTTCGGTGCATTGTGCGACCCACTAGAGCAAATTGCTCTACCATGTGTCCGCGTCGAGCGGTGTTTGGACTGTCGAGGACGAGAATCCGCGAGACAGATCGCCAACACTGATCTGCAAAGCGGTATAAGTTCACCGTAGAAAGGGGCTCAGACCGCTGTCAAAGAAAAACCCGAACGCCCGGGCGCTGCCGGCGGCAGCGTTGACGTCTGTGCGCGGTGGGTCAGAATGAGGCGGAAGCGAAACGCTCGAACGAGGCAGTGCCTCGGACCATCGGAGCTATCCGGTGGGAGAACGAATCGGCGTGCTTACGCCCTGCCGCTCGCCGGGTCGCTGAAACTTGACTCAACTGCAATCACTCCCAGAAACAAAGTAACCTAACGTGGACGATGTCAAAGATTCTTGACGCAGCGAGGGACTTCGCTTCGCTCACGCCGCAGCGACTCCGACCCAACAACGGGACAGAAGACCAGTGACGAAAAAGGCCTGGGGCGGGCGGTTTGCCGCGCCGACGGACAGTCAGGTGGAGGCGTTTACCGAGTCGATCAGTTTCGACGCCCGGCTGGCTGAGGTCGACGTCCGCGGATCGAAGGCGCACGCAAACATGCTGGCCGACGTCGGGCTGATCACGACGGCGGAAGCGGAACAGATCTGTGCGGCGCTGGATGAGATCCTCGGCGAGTTCGAGCGGGGCGAAATCGAACTCACGCCGTCGCTGGAAGATGTGCACATGCACATTGAGTCGGCACTGATTGCGCGGCTGGGGGACACCGGACGGAAGCTGCACACCGGTCGCAGCCGCAATGACCAGGTGGCGACTGATTTGAAGCTGTACGTCCGGGACGCGATTGACGAGCTGGACTCGTTGCTCGCGGACTTGCAACGGGCGTTCGTCTCGCGGTGCGAGGACGACCTCGAAGTTGTGATGCCGGCCTACACGCACTTGCAGCGGGCGCAGCCGGTTTCGGCGGCGCATTACTGGCTCTGCTATTGCGAGAAGTATCAGCGCGACCGGGAACGTCTTTCCGACTGCCGGAAGCGGGTCAATATTTCGCCGCTGGGGGCGGCCGCGCTGGCGGGGACGACGCTGCCGATCGATCGTGACCGGACGGCCGAGGCGCTGGCGTTCGAGGGTGTCGCGGGGAACAGCCTCGACATCTCCAGCGATCGTGATTTTCTGATCGAATTCGCCTCGTGTCTTGCGCTGATTGCGACTCACCTGAGCGGTTGGGCCGAAGAGTGGATCCTGTGGTGCGGGACCGAGTTCGGATATTTGACTCTGCCCGACGCTTATACGACCGGTTCTTCGATCATGCCGCAGAAAAAGAATCCGGACGTGCTGGAACTGATCCGTGGCAAGAGCGCGGGGATCATCGCCGCGACGCAGCAACTCTATCTGCTGGTGAAGGGACTGCCGCTGGCCTACAACCGCGACCTGCAGGAGGACAAGCTGGCCGTCTTCGCGGCTTACGACACGGCCCGGGCCTGTCTGCAGCTTGCGCCCGACATCGTCGCGAACGCGGTGCTGAACCGCGAACAGATTGAATCCAGGCTGGAAGAGGGATTCGTCGACGCGACTGCATTGATGGAATACCTGATCAAACGGGGCGTCCCGATGCGGACGGGGCATGAAGTGGTGGGGCGATTGGTGGCTCACTGCGAGGCGGGTCACCGGCGGTTGGCCGACCTGACGCTGGTGGAGCTTCAGGGGGCGTGCGCGGACATCGGCGAAGAGGTTTACGACGTGCTCGGCGCGAAGAACGCGGCCGCTGCGCTGACCAGCTACGGTTCGGGGGGAATGGGATCGGTCAAACTGCAGATCGCCCAGTGGCGGACGCGGTTGAAGGACGAGCCGTCGCAGAAGAAGCGCTAAGGTCGCTCACCGCGAGAGGGCGCCGCGTTCATCCGGCAGGTGGCCTCTGCCCTGGCGAGGCTGTATCTTCGAGTCGGCTGGTGCGCGAGTCTGCACGAAACCCTGCGGGATTCGCGCTTCCGAAAGGACGGCTCAACCGAAAATTCGAAATCAACGGACCACTCGTCCCCGGCAGCAGGGATCATTGCCGGGGAAACACGCGATCGCTACGGTGGAACCGTCCGGGAATTGACCCTGATCTCTCAAACATAGAGGAATACCGATGCCCGTCTGCCTGCGCTTGACACCAGTGACGGCCCTGCTTGCCATGTTGATCGCTTCAAGAGCCTGTCCGGCCGCCGACGCCCGAGAAGAAGCGATTCAACCGACGAATGGCGTGATTGAACTGTTCGACGGCACGCTGGACAACTTCTACACGTGGATGAGAGACACGGAGTACGAAGATCCGAAGGAGGTGTTCCGCGTGACCGACGGGATGCTCCACATCACGGGGGACGGCCTGGGCGCGATCGTCACGAAGGAAGAATATCGCGACTATCACTGCGTGCTCGAGTTCCGATGGGGTGAGCGGACCTGGGGGAACCGGAAGGACCGCACCCGCGACTCGGGATTGCTGGTGCACAGCATCGGCGCGGACGGCGGATACGGCGGAACCTGGATGCATTCGATCGAGGTGCAGATTATCCAGGGGGGATGCGGGGATTTTATTCTGGTGGCGGGCAACGACGAAGACGGCAACGCCCTGCCGATGTCGCTGACGTGCGAAGTCGACCGGGACCGGGACGGCGAGGTCATCTGGAAGAAGGGGGGAGAGAAGGAGACCTTCGATCTGGAGAACCGGGCCAGAATCAACTGGTACGGCCGAGATCCGGACTGGGAGGACGTGCTTGATTTTCGCGGCGAGGACGACGTCGAGAGTCCGGGAATGGAGTGGACCCGGATCGACGTGTTCTGCGACGGCGGGCACATTCAGACTTATGTGAACGGCGTGCTCGTCAACGAGGGTTTCGACGCGACCCCCGATTACGGCAAGCTGCAACTGCAGACGGAACTGGCCGAGTTGTTCGTTCGTCGCTGGGAACTCTGGCCGTTGGGTGAGGGTCCGAAACCGGCGGCGGCCGAGCAGGAGTGATTCAGAGCTTAGAGGAGGCTCACGCGAAGGCGCAAGGCTCGCAAAGGGGATGCGCTGATGTGCTGTTCGGTTGTTGGATTGGGCAACCGGTGATGGCTCGTGGGGGACTCGCCGTGTTGGGGTGAGTGAGCTTGGAGGACAGAGTGATGAGAGTGTTTCGTTTTTCGTGGCTGGTGGTGGTGGGATTCGGGCTGCTGGTTCCGCTTTCGGCAGCGGCCGACGACGGGGGCGGCCCGGCGCTCTCGGTTGGCTTTGCGGAACGGGACATTACGCCCGAGATCGGGATGGAGCAGCCGGGGGGATATGGGAAGTCGTTTCACCGGTCGATCCACGACCCGTGCAAAGTGCGGGCGGCCGTGTTCGACGACGGTGAGGCGCGCGTGGCGGTGGTGAGCGTGGATGCGCTGCTGATTCGGCGGAGACTGGTGCTGGCGGCCCGTGAGCGGATTCACGAAGCCTGCGGAATCGAACCGGGCGCCGTGCTGATCCATGCGACGCATTCTCACTCGTCGGGACCGACCGGGATGATCTATCCCGGCGAGTACGACGACGCAAGCGAGCTGGTGCAGACGCTCGCTTACGAGAAGTCTTCCAATGCCGACCTCGAATATGTCGCGCACGTAGAGAACCAGATCGTGGAAGCGGTGTGCGCCGCGGACGAGGGGAAGTCGCCGTCAGCGTGCAGCATCGGCGTGGGCCGCGAAGAGCAGGCGGCCTTCAATCGCCGCTTCCACATGCGGAACGGATACACGTACACCCATCCAAGGCCCGGCAACCCGGACATCATCGAGCCGGCCGGCCCGGTCGATCCGGAGGTGGGCGTCATCGGATCGTGGGATGCAGACGGCAATCTCAAGGGCTGCCTGGTCAACTTTGTGTGTCATGCCACGACGAGTCCCGGCGGCGCCTCGGCGAATTACATCTATTACCTGGAGCAGGTGATTCGCGGTGTGTTCGGCGAGGAGGTCGTCGTGGTTTTCCTGGCCGGAGCGTCCGGCGACGTCACGCAGGTGGACAACCTTTCTCCGTACGCGAATCCGAAGCCGGAGCAATGGGCGCGGCTGGTCGGCGGACGGGTGGGGGCGGAAGCGGTCAAGGTTCTGGTGACGGCCGAGCCCGGCGACCTGACGCCGGTCGCTTACAAGTCGAAGACCTGGATGATTCCGCGCCGCGTTCCGCATCCCGACCGCGTCGCGAAGTGCTACGAGATCGTACGACAGGATCCGCCGCAGGTGGATGCGGTGACTTGGACGTTCGCCAAGGAAATCGTGCTGCTGGATGCGCTGCTGGAGAGGGAACCGGAGGCGGAGGTGGAGGTGCAGGCGATCCAAATCGGCCCGGCGGTGCTGCTGACCGATCCGGCCGAGTTCTTCTGCCAACTCGGTCTTGAGATCAAGGCGGGCAGCCCGTTCCCGATGACTTTCCCTGTTTCGTTAGCCAACGGTTGCGTGGGATATGTACCGACGGAGGAGGCCTTCGGTCCGCGCGGGGGGGGCTATGAAACGCGGCTCACCGGCTACAGCAACCTGGAGATTACGGCCGGTACGCAGATGGTCGAGGCGGCGGTTGAGCTGGCGAATTCGCTCACGCCCGGCGAGGTGCCGACGCGCGGGCCGGCGCCGGAGTTCAAGCAGAATCCGTGGGGCTACGGGGCCGTGCCGCCGGAATTGGAATAGCTCAGCGCACGCAGCCTTGCGTGCGTCAACCGGCTCTGCGATCAGCGGGACGCACGCAAGGCTGCGTGCGCTACGAATAATCCGCCTTCGCGTCGAGTGGGGGACGCTGCGAAGCGCGTCTCGTGCCGGCGTATTTCGCGTGAGCGGGATAAAGTTTGACAATCCGGGGAGTTCACCGATACAACTCGGGAATCATCCCTTGGACTCTGTCCGCTCCACATTCCTCCCGCCAAACTCCCTCACGCAATGGCCAAGCGTCGATCCGCCAAGCTGTCTGCCGGATCTTCCATCCGTGTGCTCGACGGTGTGGCGATGCCTGAGTCGCCGGACGTCGACATCAGCGGCTGGACCGGCGTCGTCACGGAGACGAAGGGACGGGGGGCGCAGCTCAAGCTGATTATCGAGTGGGACAAAGAGACGCTTGATCGGATGCCGGCCTCTTACCGGAAGAGTTGCGAAGACACGGGGCTGTATTACGGGATGGCGTGTTTGCCCGCGAGCGACGTGGCGTCCGCGAATTCGGAGCCGGAAAGCTGAGCGTCGTCGCCGGCTTCAGCCGGGATCCCCCGTCCAGGGTCCGCGGTCGTGGCACTTCGCCAGCAGTGGGCCGATGACCGGTTCGGGCACGAAGCCTCGCAATTTGTCGGCGGCAGAGCCTTGCCCCATGAGCGCGATCTGGCGGATGAGCGTGCTGGAGATGTGTGAGAACTTGTCGCTCGCCATCAGGAAGACCGTTTCGAGTTCCGGGGCGAGCGTGTCGTTGGCCAGCGCCATCCTGAACTCGGCCTCGAGGTCGGAGACGGTGCGGATTCCGCGGAGCATTACGGTCGCCCGCTGCTTGCGGACGAAGTCGACCGTCAGTCCTTCGAAGCAACTGACATCGACGTTGGTCTGATCCCGGAAGACTTCGTTGAGAAGTTGCAGGCGTTCGTCGGCGGTAAAGAGCGGCTCCTTGCCGGGGTTGATGCCGATTCCGACGGTCACGCGTTCGAAGATCCTGGCCCCACGCCGGACGATGTCGACGTGCCCGAGCGTTACGGGGTCGAAGCTGCCGGCATAGATCGCGTGTCCGGAGTTGAGGTTGTAGTCGGTCATTGTGGAGCCGACGATTGGTTTGCGATTGAGGCGGCGGAGTATTCTCAGTCGTGATCCGCGGGCTGTCGCCGGGCGGCTCGCGGGAAGTGAGTGAGTTCAGGTTTTGACGAGTTTTTTTGCCCTCTGTTGGAGTTCGACCGGGACCGCCTTCAGCAGCCGGTCGATGACGTCGTTCGGTCCGATGCCTTCGCTGTCGGCCTGGAACGTGGTGACGATCCGGTGACGCAGCACGGGATGCGCGACGGCTTTGACGTCCTCGGTGGAGACGTGGAACCGGCCTTCCAGGATGGCCCGCGCCTTCGCCCCCACGATGAGGTACTGTCCCGCGCGAGGGCCGGCGCCCCACGAGATGTAATCGCGCACGAACTTCGCGGTCCCCGGTTCCTGCGGCCTTGTCGCACGGACGAGATCGCGGGCGTAAACGAAGACGTGTTCGGCCACGGGGACTTTCCTGACGACCTCCTGCAACGCCAGGATCTGTTCTCCGGTGAGCGCGTGCTTGAGTTCGGGCGTGTCGCCGCCGGTCGTTGCCTTGAGAATCCGCAGTTCCTCGGCCGCTGAGGGGTAGTCGACCACGACGTTGAACATGAAGCGGTCGAGCTGCGCCTCGGGGAGCGGGTAGGTGCCCTCCTGTTCGATCGGGTTCTGCGTCGCCAGGACGAAGAACGGACTCGGCAGCCGGTAGGTGTTGGAACCGACGGAGACATGCCGCTCCTGCATCGCTTCGAGCAGGGCCGCCTGTGTTTTGGGCGGGGTGCGGTTGATCTCGTCGGCCAGCAGGATGTGCGTGAACAGTGGTCCCTGCATGAACTGAAACGTCCGGCGGCCGGTCTCCGGATCGTCCTGCAGCACGTCGGTGCCGGTGATGTCGGAGGGCATCAGGTCGGGGGTGAACTGGATGCGGCGAAACGAGAGCTGAAGGATCTGCGAGATCGTGCTCACCAGCAGTGTCTTCGCCAGGCCGGGGACTCCGACCAGCAGGCAGTGTCCGCGGGAAAAGAGGGCGATGAGCAACTGGTCGACGACGTCGTCCTGGCCGATGATGACCTTGCCGATTTCTTCGCGCAGGCGGGAATAGGCGGCGCTGAGGCCGCGAATGGCCTGCGCCTCACGTTCGCGGGCGTCCGGGTTCGAGGAGAGGACGGCGGCTTCGTCGGTTTGGTCCATCGCAGTTGGGGAATGTGGTGCAGGTGAGTGAATCAGCCTGCTCGATCGTACCCGACGGGCGCGCTGAATGGCAGGATGTTCGTCGCGAATCTCGACGCAAAGTCGCCGAGACGCGGAGAACTTCAGAGAAGTACGGCAGCACGCGAGCGGTCGCCACCCCCGCGCCATCCTGCAGCTTGAGACATCGAAAAGATCATGTCAGATCGACGCCCAGCGATGTGAGTTGCTGCTTGAGGTCGTCGGGCCCGATGAACAGTTCGGCCGCGAGGCCGAAGGCACGGCCGGCTTCGACGTTGGCGAGAATGTCGTCGGTGTAAAAGCAGTCGGACGGTTCGCAGCGGATGGCTTCCAGTGCGGCCTCGTAGATGGGGGCGTCCGGTTTCATCGCGCCGACGCGGAATGAGAGCACCAGATCGTCGAAGTGATCGAGGATGTCGTACTCCTGCTGGATCCAGTTGAAGTGGATTTCGTTGGTATTTGACAGCAGAACGAGACGCACACCGCTTCGTCGAAGTTGATCCAGGATGGGCGGGAGCGCGGCATCGGGTTCAAAAATGTCGGCCACCGCGCGGGCGAACGATTCGGGGTCGACCGAACAGTTGAGCTGCCGTTCGATTTCGCGCTGGAACTCGGCCTGAGACGTCCGGCCGCACTCGAAGTCGTTGACGAGCCCGGTCGCCTCGATGGCGCGCTTGACGTCGAGCGGAGATTTCGCGGCCAACGCCGCGATTTGCTCGTACATCCGTTCGTGCGAGAAACGCAGCAGGACGTTGCCGAGATCGAAAAGACAGGTGCGAATCATGTTGGGACTCGGGGGTCGTCGAAGAAAGAGTGACATCGGCGGGCTGACGCCCCGCCGCTCGCCGGGTTCGCAGTCCCGTATTTGCCGCGCAGGGGTTCGTTCACTATTGTGCGCTCGCCGCGGCAACCCGGAATCATAGCGGACGCGTGAGTCGTGTCGGCCGTGAAAATCGGCGAATTCACGCGGGCGGCGTTGAATGAAGACTGCGAGGAGATCGAACGTGGCTGAACGTGTTGCGATTATCGGTTCCGGACCGGCTGCGTGGGCGGCCGCCATTTACACGGCCCGCGCGAATCTGGAACCGCTTCTGTTTGAAGGGCTCGCGACGCAGGAGAACTTCGACGTCGGGCGTCCTCCGCTCGGGCAGTTGATGATTACGACCGAAGTCGAGAACTATCCGGGGCTGCCCGAAGGGGACATGAAGACGTACCTCACGACGGCCATCGATCCGTCGTTGCACTATCTGCTGACGGAACGCCCGGACGGCGAGAAGATGGGAGTCTCCGGGCCGGACATGATGCTGCTGATGAAGCAGCAGGGGCTCAATTACGGCACGCGGACCGAGGGAGTGGACGTCACGGAAGTCGACTTCTCCGTGCGGCCGTTCAAGCTGACGACGAGCAGCGGGAATACCGTGGAGGCGCATTCGGTGATCGTCGCCACCGGGGCGCGGGCGAACTACCTGGGACTCGAATCGGAGCAGCGGTTCAAGAACCTCGGCGTGTCGGCTTGCGCGGTCTGCGACGGCGCGCTGCCGCGGTTCCGCGACAAACCTCTGGTCGTCGTCGGCGGGGGCGACAGCGCGATGGAGGAGGCGACCTACCTGTCCAAATTCGGATCGACGGTCTACATCGTGCATCGACGGGACGAGTTCCGGGCCAGCAAGATCATGGCGCAGCGCGCTCTCGAAAACCCCAAGATCGACGTGAAATGGAACTCGGTGATTGACGAGATTCTCGGAAACGACGACGACGGCGTCACCGCCGTGCGGATCCGCAGCACGGAGGACGAGAATCGGACCGAGGAACTTGCGGCAGCAGGTTATTTCGCAGCGATCGGACACACCCCCAACACCGACTTTCTCGGCGGTCAGCTTGAAACGAACGCGAAGGGCTATGTGACGTGGACGGTGCCGTTCCGCACGAATACGAGCGTGGAGGGGGTGTTTGCAGCGGGCGACGTTGCGGACGACTACTACCGGCAGGCGGTGACGGCAGCCGGTTCGGGGTGTATGGCGGCTCTCGACAGCGAGCGCTGGCTGGCCGCGCAGGGAATTGAGTAAGCGGCGTCGCCGATGAAGTCGGCGAGCGTGGCCGAACCGGTCTCGCTGGAGCGTTCCGTGCGTGACGCTCGCGATCGCACGCCGTTTGATCTACTGCGGGAGGCGGAACGGGCTGTCCGATCGGGTTATCCGTTACAGCAGGCACAGTTTGACACGTCCTTGTGCGGCTGCCTGAGTTGCCGCTCTTGCGCGTGTATTGCAGCGGCCCGTGAAGCCGAAGAATACGAGCGGGTGCGTCCCCGGACGGTCCTGTTTCTGTTTGACTCCCGTTCCTCGACCCCCGTATAGTAGAGAACGGCGGCCCCGATGATGGCCGGTGCGGAGACCGGAGATCGCCGTCCAGGCCGCCGAACGCCTCTCCAGATCGCCCATTCCGGTCCCTCGATTCAACTGTTCGATCCATGAAGACCACCATCGGTAAAGTGCTCGCCGTCGCGACATCGGTGGCCAGTCTGATGTTTCTCGGCTTTGTCTCGGTGGCCGTATTCGGGGGGGCGAACTGGGAACGGCAAGCGAAGGGCCTCGAAGGATATACGTTTTCCCGGACTGAGGGGGAAAATCCTCAGTGGACCGCCACGGAGCACGTCGGCGGGCAGACGTTCACTCAGAGCAAGGTCATCGAGCCGGTTCTGGATGCCGTCTACAGCGACATGATCAGCGACCTGACGGAGGAGCAACGGACGTATACCGAGCAGATCCCGGCTCTGGAGCAGGAACTGGCGCAGATGAAGCCGGCGATTGAAGCCGATCTCGCGGCGCTCCAGGCTGCGGTGGACGACTTTCAGCAGCGGCTCGACGCCCGCCGCAGCGAGGTTCAGGCCAATGCGGAGGCGGTGGAGCAGGCCGCCGCCGAGGTGCAGCGGGTGGAAGACCTGATTGAGTCGCGGCGCGAAGACGTGGAGCGGTTGAGCGCCCAGGTCGGACAGATTCGCGACGACCGGTTTCGCATCGAACAGATCCAGCGGCAATTGCGGGATCTCATCAAACAGATCGACGGCAGCCTGCAGCGGGCGAGTCAGCGGCAGGAGCAACTCAAATCAGTGTTGGAAGGGTAGCGGAACGGGCGGCGCCCCGCCGTGACAGTTCCCGGTTCGTCAATCGCGGCCAGCATCGAACATCTACAGCGGTTACCGGAGTTCAGCCATGTCCTTTGTCGGCAAGATTCTCATCGGCGTGCAGGTCGTGTTGAGCATCCTGTTCATGTGCGCTGCCAGCGCCGTGTTCGTGCAACACACGAGTTGGAAGCAACTGGCCGACCTCCGAAAGGCGGAATTCGACAGGATCGAGGGCGAGCATGCGAACGCGATCGCCGAGTTGGAACGGAAGCTGACCGAAGTCGAAGCCGAGCGCGACGAACAGCGGAATCGCGCCGACGCGGTCGTCGGCGACAATCAGACCCTGAACCAGCAGAACGACGCCCTGACTGAGGAAGTCAACACGCTCAACCAGCAACTGCAGCGGCAGACGGGAATCGCCGAGGCGAAATCAAACGAGGCGGCCTTCCGGCAGGCGGAAGCGGAAAAGGTTCGGGTCAAGAACGAGACACTGCAGGAGACGCTGGACAATCAGGTCGAAGTGAATCGAGGCCTCCGCGATGAGATTCGCGTGAAGGACATCGCCTACGAAGAACTGCTCGCGCAGTACAACGAAATGCTGGAGGAGAACGCCTTTCTGACCAAAGTGGTGCGTCTGAACGGTCTCGAGACCGACCGCAGCCTCGTGGTTGACATGGCTGAACCTCCGCCGCCGGTGGAAGGCGTTGTGGTGGGAACCCGCAAGGACAAGACCAACCGCACGAACATGGCACAGATCTCGCTCGGCACCGACGACGGGATCGCCATCGGACACATCCTGGACGTTTACCGTCCGGACACCGGGGACGGAGAAGGCTCCCGGTATCTGGGACGCATTCGCATTGTTTACGCAACGCCCGACGAGGCCGTCGGACTGGTCGTCGAAGCGGCGAAAAACGGAATCATCGAGAAAGGCGACAATGTCTCCACGAAGCTCTGAGGGGAATCCCCAACCGGACATCTACGTCGGCCTGCTGTTCATCTCGGTGGGCGCGCTCTGCACCGCGCTGGGTTTCCTGCTGTGGGAACTGAGCCGCTACGGCTATCAGTTGCCCGGCTAGAGCAAATTGCTCTACCTTGTGTCCGCGTCGAACGGTTTTGAGGCTGCAGGGGCGGAAATCCGCGAGACAGATCGCCAACACTGATTCGCAAACCGCTCTCAGGCCGCGTTGCCCCCGCCGATTACGGGATGTCCGGCCTCTTCATCACAGGAACCGACACCGGCGTCGGGAAGACGTACGTCGCCTGCCTGGTGATTCAAGCGCTGCGCTCGGCGGGCGTGCGAGTGGCTGCGTACAAGCCGGTCTGTTCCGGAGCGGAACCGGACGCCGACGGCAAGCCGGTCTGGAGCGACGTCGAACTGCTCTCGGACGCGTCCGGCCGGCAGATCGAACCACACCGCATCTGCCCGCAAACATTCGCGGCGGCTCTGGCTCCTCCCGCCGCTGCGGACCTTGAAGACGCCACGGTTGATGAGAGCCTGCTGCGCAGCGGGTACGAATGGCTGCGGAAGCGGTATGAGACGGTGGTGGTGGAGGGAGCGGGCGGCCTGCTCTCCCCGCTGAGTGAATCGTGTTCTTCCGCCGATCTGGCAAAGGAATTCAACCTGCCGCTGATCGTCGTCTCCGCCGACCGCCTCGGCATGATCAACCAGACCCTGCTGACAATCGAGTCGGCCGCAGCGCGGGGACTTCAAATCGCGGGCGTGATCGTGAATCGTCCGCGGGCTGAGCGGGACGGCTCGGAGGCGACGAACCTGTCGCAACTGGCGCGCTCCTGCGATGTTCCGATTCTGGGGCTGCTGGAATTTGGCGGGACCGACCTGTTGCGTCCGAGCGGCGAGGCGGCCAGAATAGATTTCCACGCACTTGGTGATCCCCGGTATAGCCGATGATCGCCAGGCCGCGTGTCAGTGCAGCCTCGCCGGCCTGCGGCGGGGCGAGAGTTGCCTCCAAGATCCCTCCCCGGCTTGAGTCGCGAGACATCGAGCCCCTCTACGGTATGTCTCTCCCCGACGATTCCCGCCGCACGAGCGATTCCACGCCCAACTTCGATTGGCTGCACCAGCACGATCGTGGAGCGGCGGACGAAGGCGGACCGCTGGTCCCGCCGGACTCTTCGGTGGAGATGCTGCCCCCCGAACTTGAACCTGCACCCGCCGCGGCGGCGGATCAACCGATGTTTGAGGCGGGGCCGGTCGGCGCCGGGGAGAACGATGAGAACCGCCCGGCGGCCGATGAAACGAGCGCGGCCGTTTCCGGAGGGCCCGAAGAGGGGGGCGCATCGGAAGGCGAAGAGGACCAGACCGACAACGTGCTGGTGGACAGTCCTGACGATCAGACGTCCGGGATCCCGTCTGCCGCGGCGGCCGATGAGCAGATCAGTGACGCCCCCACGAAGGTTTCCCTCACCAACCCGGCGGCGCCGTCGACCATGCCGGGCGAACCCTCGACGTCCAGGCCACCCCCGACGGCAGCGGGTCCGCAACCGGCGCGGGGCGGCGGAAATCTGCTGCTGATTCTGCTGGCCAGCTACGCCAGTGCGGCGACCATCGCCCTGGTCTATCTCATCACGTCGATGAACAGCGTCGATCAGCATGCGCTCGAGAGTCTCCCCGACGTCGAGCCGCTCGAGCCGGGAGAGGTGGCGCTGGTCCCGATCGACGCCGGGATGCCGAACGGACACACGCTCGAGATTGGTGAATCGCGCCGTTTCGGCAATATTCTGGTGGAGCCTTTGCGCGTTGTTGAAGAGCCGATTGAATTCGTCCATTTCAGTGGATCCGGCCAGACCCGGAAGGCAGCGACGCCTCCGGTATTCAAGCTGTACGTCCGGTTTACGAACGTCTCGGACGACCAGGCCATCGCCCCGCTGGACCGGAACCTGGTGTTCAGCCAGGTCTTCCATGACGACGGGCGACTGCAGACGAACCAGGTGGTCCTCCCGGCGGAAAAGCAGGAGTCCGCCGAAATCGCTTATCTGTATTCGCATCCGTTAACCAGCGAATGGGATCTCGCCGAGCAGAACATCGACACCGTCCTCGCACCGGGCGAATCGGTCGAAATGTACCTGCCGGCCGAGCCGGCCGCCCGCGACCGGCTGTCCGGCGATGTGCTGTGGCGGGTGCACTTTCGCAAAGGCTACTCTCCCAAAGGCTACGGCGTCACAACGGTGATCGAAGTCGCCTTCAATACCAACGAGGTCAAGCGCTCCGTTGCCGGTTGAACCGAACGCGCTGCAGCGCTGCCGACCGAGTCTGTCCCAATCCGCAATCCGTTTCCGAGGTGATTGATCCGATCATGTCCGATGCCATCCAGTTTCCCGGCGAGAATCAGTCCAATGCCGCACGCGCCGTGTTGAGGACGTCCGAACCGCTCGCGCAGCGGACCTATACGCCCACGCAGGCGGTGTTCTCGAAATCGGCCGGGTCGTTCCACTTCACGCCGGAAGGGCGGCGGCTGTACGACTACTCCAGCGGCGTGCTGGTCGCCAATCTGGGTCACAATCCGCGCCAGTGGATGCAGCATTTCTGCCGCTATCTCGGGTGGCGGCCCGAGCACGTGACCGGCGAGGGCGAAGGCGATTATTTCGAGGCGGTCACACTCACCTCCTATAACGCCGTCACCGAAATCGAGGTCGACGCCGCGAAGCGGCTGCTGGCCAGCATGCGGTCGACGGCGAGCGGAGCCAAGCTGGATACGGTGCTCTGGGCGGCCTCCGGTTCGGAAGCGGTGCAGAAGGCGCTGTGGGCCTGCCTGCATCGTGATGAGGAGCGGGATCTGATCCTCGCCACGCGGCATGGATTTCACGGCAAGAAGGGACTGGCCGGCGCCTGCACCGGAAGCGAGAAAGATCGCGACCGAGACCCACGGGTCAAGTTCATCAGCTTCCCCATGGACGAAGTGGACGACTTCGACAAGCCGGCCGACGAGATCGACCTGTCGAAGTATCAAGGCGAACTCGACGCGCTGTGGTCGGAGCACGGCCGGCGAATCAACTGTCTGATCACCGAACCCTATCTGGGCGGGGGCGGGAGCTATCACCCGCCGTCCTCCTACCTGCAGATGTTGCAGGAATGGTGTGCTGCCCACGACGTGATGTTCATCCTGGACGAAGTGCAGTCGAACTTCGGGCGAACCGGCAGCCTGTATGCGTATGAGAAGCACCAGATCCAGCCCGATTTCGTTTGCCTGGGCAAGGGGATGGGGAACGGAATCCCGGTTAACGCCGCTGTCGGCCGCTCGGACGTGCTGTCCAGCCTGCGTTACGGGGAAGGGTCCGACACCTGGAGCGCCGCCCCCACCGGATGCGCCGCCGTGCTGGCCACTCTCGATGTCTTTGAAAACTCTGATGTGATGGAAAACACGGCTCGTCTCTGTGAACAATTCGTCGCCGGACTGCGGCGGCTGAAAGAGACGGGATTGATCGGGAAATTCCGCGGCGAGGGGATGGTGTTCGGCATTGAGTGCGTCGGGGCGGGAGACCTTTCGGCGGAAGACGTCGCCAATGAGATCGTGAAGGCGGCCTATCTGGGGCGCGACGGGGGGGACGGCATCCATCTGCTCGGCCCGCTCGCGGGCAAAGTGATCCGCGTCAGCCCGCCGATGACGATGACGCAGAGCGAAGCGGAGGATTCGCTCAATCTGCTGCACGACGTCATCGCTGACCTGGCTGGACGGATCGACTCGACCACTCCCGTGACGGCGTAGTGCCCTGTCGTTTACACGCACCCGTGTGGGTCGCGGCCGCGAGGGACCGGGCCGAAGGAACCTTCGAACGGAACGCGGATTTCCGCGGATTTAGCGGATCGGCGCGGATTTTTGGGGTTAATCCTCAAGAGGCGGCAGTGCCGAGACCGCATCGATTCAGGTGCGGAAATCGTCGACACGCAAGAAAGCAATCAGCGAAAATCGGTCCAATCCGTGGTCATCCGCGTTCAGTTCGAATCTTTCGAAGAGTCACTCGATCGGGGATCGAGAGATGTGTGTAGACGACAGGAGTAGCGCCCTGTCGGGGCGGTTGGCCGGACCAAGAATCGGAATCCCCCTGGGGGGATTCGTGCTTTCGTGCGAGCCGCACAACTCCAGGCATCTGAATTGATGGACCACTCATGGTTCTGCGTGGCTGCGTTTTGGCTCGCCAGTCCATAGCGACGTTGCGAAGAGACTGGTGGGCTGCTGTTTCCCATCGGCGGCTTCTGGCAATGCGATCGCGGGCGGCCGAAACTGCTGCGGATCGTGAAGAACGGGAATTGGATCTTGCCGCGACCTGAATCAGCCGATATAACCCGGACAACCGGATCGCAAGAGCGACCGTGGTGCGAATTGGGCGTGCTCCTCAGTTCGTTTGGCCGACTGGGAGCCGCCGTCTCCTGCAAGGACTGCAGAGGCGACGAGCAATGATCACAGCGGATCAGTCGAAGAGACCGCAAGCACTGAGCCTGTATGACGAGGCGGTGCACGAAGCGGATCGGCACAAGTGGATCGTCAGCGAGCGGCTGGGCCGGGACGGAGGCCGTCCCGCCTGGTGTGAATGGTGGTCCCGCCACTGGCCCGACTTCTGTCGCCGGCGGAGGATCGAACACCTCAGCGGCGAGCGTCGCTGGAAGGAGTTCGAAGACAACGCCTTCGGAAGCTTCTACGATCTCGTGGTTTCCGGCGACCCGCTGGTCGACCGCGTTCTGGACCGCGTGGCGGAAGGTTGGGAGAACCTCGACTTCGCCTGCTGGCTTCAGGAATGGGATCTGCCGCGCAACAGGGTGCTGGCGATTCTGGAAGTCGTGAACATCAACACCGCGTCGCGTCTGGAACCGAAATTCGGTTAGAGCAAATTGCTCTACCGTGTGTCCGCGTCGGTTGGTTTTCAGACTGTAGAGGCGGAAGTCCGCGAGACAGATCGCCAACACTGTTTCGCAAAGCGCCGGCGTCGCAGGGCTGTCGGCTATTCGGTGACGAGTTCCGTTTCGCCGTCGTCCCGGATCTCGACGGCAGTGAGTTGTTCCGAGAGTTCGACCACTTCCACGAAGGTGGAACGGGGCTCGGTCGGGTTCTTCAGTTCATTGACCGTTTTGGCCGTCCAACTGACGACGCCGAAGGGCATCTGTTCGCTGACCAGCAGTTCGCATTCGGTCGTGGAGCGGCTGGTCGTCGTCTCGGTCGCCAGTGACCCGGTGTAACGGGTCGCGCTCGCTCCGCCGACCGAGGGCACCTCGACGGACTGTTCCGCGTCGTCCGCCTGCAAATCGCGGTAGTACCGAAGCAGCGAGAGCACCGGGTAGATTTGCAGCACGTTGCTCGTCATCTCCTGGGGCGCCTCGTCGCCCAGCCGGCGATAGCCGCGGACGATCGGGAGATAGGAATAGGGAATGCCGGCGGCGTCGGTCAGTTCTCCGACCAGGATCGACTCAGGAACCAGCACCTTGTAAATCCGCGTGGCGCCCGGTCCTGTGTCGATGATGCCCTCGACGACCTTGCCCGTCTGCAGCTTGAACTCCAGCCAACGGCAGGTCTCGGTCGTCGTTTCGCCGTCGTAATCGAGATCGTGCTCGGCCTCCTCCTGGCCGACCGACTTGATTTCGAGATTCCGCTGCCACTGGAGAGTGAGATCCCCCTCGGCCGAGTCGGGACGCCGGATCACCTGCTGGTACGTGCCCTCGTACCGGACCCAGGTGCCGTCCGGCGGGAGATTCCATACGAGTCCCTGAGCGCGGGTTTCGGCGGCCGAGAACAGCAGCATCGCGCTGCAGCAGGAGGCGAAAAGTAAGGCACGCATGATCGGATCCTGGATGGAACTGCGACCTGAATCGCTCAATTTGAGCACGATCAGTTTCAGGACGGTGGCAAAACGAACGTTGCCGCGTCCTTCCAGTCTCCCACACGCATGGACCACAAGCAACTCGTGGATGGGAGCGAGATGCAGATTGCTCCCCCGCCGGTACGGACTGGTGAAGCTGCGCAGACTCATCAAGCGGCGACCGGCCTCAGGCTTGGCTGCCTGAACGACTGCACAATGCAGGCCATTGTCGGCAATGGCTTCGTGACCGACATGATCCGAAGAGTCAACCCGCCGCCGACTGGTCCGTCAATTCAGCAAAGTCGGGTCCGCTGTGCGGGCCACAATTCGGAGGTTGCTCATGGTCCGCAGAGCGGCCCCGACTGCTACTCCCCGACTGCTACTCACGTATGAAATCCTGTCTTCATGCGCAGTCTTGACGGCGATCAGCGGAGGGAAACGCGAGTTTAGGGCCACGGCCTTGAAAGGCCGTCAGTTCCACACAATTCGGCTGGGGCCCGGCACCGAGGAACTGGGCCCAGGGGATTCTCGAATTGGACATAGATTTTCGCGGATTTGACGGATCAGCACGGATTTCGCGGGGTGTCTCTCACAAGGCGGCAGCGGCGAGACCGCATCGATTGCGGCGCGCATGGCGTCGACACGCAAGACAGCAATCAGCGAAAATCAGTCCCATCCGCGGTCATCCGCGTTCCATTCGAATCTCTCGAAGAGTCACTCAAACGGGGATCGAGAGAGGCGTCTAACCCGGATTATTCATGGCGAGGGCCCGGTTCACCATAAGTGTTTGCCAAACAGCAGGTTATCAAGAAGTTGCCCAAAGCGCCGCGCTTTTCGAACGCATTGCACGCCGACGCCAAGTCAACGGTGACGCACGCTGGCAGCGTGCGCTACGAATAATCCGGGCTAAACGACAGCCTTGGAAGCGCCGTGGGCGAGTAGAATCCTGCTGGCAACACCCGCGCTGGGCGCTCTGTCCTCAGTGGTGCAAGACTCGATGAATGATCCGGGCTACCAGCCGCGAATGCGCCACGGGCCGGCCGAAAGCGTGGGAGGGCTGGCGGCCACTTCTTCGTGGGGAAACAGGCGGCCGGGACAGGCGGTCGCCTTCAGCTCGCCGTGTCTGAGAACCTGTGCGCTGCCGAGGCCGTATTCCGACTTGAGCGCCCCGACGAGCCGCTTGACCGCCTCGATTTGAGCAGGAGTCGGTTCGGTCTCTTCGAAGTTTCCCACCAGACAGACGCCGATGCCGTCCCGGTTGTACTCGCCCACTCCCGCGTGTGCTCCCGACGACTGGTCGTCCCAGCGGAAAGTGGGCTCGATCGCGCCGTCTGGCATTCCGTTGCCGTTGCCGATGACGAAGTGATATCCGATGCCCCGCCAGTTGTTGCCCTCGGAGTCGGTCCGCTTGAGATGGGTTTCATGGATCGAGTCCACACTGCCCGTCTCGGAAGCGGTGTGGTGCAGCACGATGTACTTCCAGGCATGCGCCGGAACGGGCGGAGTCCAGGCGAATGTGGGAACGACGGTTTGCGGCGGCGCCACGGAGAAGTCGGGCGCCGTCGGCGGGGGAGAAAACAGGTCTTCGCCGGAGGCGTCCGGCTGGTAGGGGATGGCCCCCGGTGGAGGCACCCGTTGCGGTTGAAAGCAGCCGATGCCGAGGGCGGCCAGGAGCGCGCAGGCGGCGGCCGATGCGGCGACGGTCGTCGGTCGGTTGATCCATGGCCGCTGCATGCCTGCCGCCGCTCACATTCCGTTGGTTCGCTGGTTTCCTGCCCGCAGGCGGGCCGAAATGTATCGCGGCAGCGGAGTTCGGGTCAACGCGGGTTGAGAACCGGGTTGAGTGCCCTCTCCGGAGCTGTCCGGACCCGTCCCCTGGTTGACATGCATCGAGTGATCGAACATACAGCGAGTGAAACGCCTGTTCCGGACAGGATCTGCCGATGCTTGAGGTGACGTCTACGAACCGGCCGACGAACCGCTCTCGTCCGATGCCCGAAGAGCGAGTCGCTCGAAGCATTTGTTCTTCGTCGCGCAATCGGTTCGTCATACGGCTGATCGGCCTGAGTGCGGTCGTGCTTGCATCCGTCGCCATCGGTCCGCCTGACGTGTGGGCCCGCGCCGGCGGAGGGGGCGGATTCGGTGGCGGCGGTGGTGGAGGAGGAGGGGGCGGCGGGGGAGGTGGCAGCGGCGGCGGGGAGATCATTGTCTTTTTCTGGTGGCTGTGCACCAGGCATCCCCTGATCGGCATCCCGGCGACCATCGCGTTCGTCGCCTTTCTCTTCTATGGCGGCCGATCTGCGCGGGAGGGCCACGTGACGCGCACCATCCGCCGCGGTCAGGCCCTGCAGAAGCGCACCGCGAAGGAAGCTGCGATCGCCGCCGTCCGCACCCGGGATCCGGCCTTCAACCCGCACGAATTCCTCGGCCGCGTCCGCACCGCCTTCGTCAAGATTCAGCACGCCTGGAGCGAGCAGAACCTTTCCACCGTGCGGCCCTTCATCAGCGACGGCATCCTCGAGCGGTTTTCGCTGCAAGTCGGGATGCAGAAAGCCGAGGGCTACCGCAACCTGATGCAGGACGTGACGATCCACAGCGCGGACGTCGCGGCGGCGTACACCGACGAATCGTTCGACACGTTTCACGTGCGAATCCGGGCCTCTGCGGTTGATACGAATGTCGACCTGAAATCGGGTCGACGGCTCAGCGGGTCGCGCCGCGCTGAAGAATTCGTCGAGATCTGGTCGTTTCATCGCCGGCCCGGCGCGCAGACGCTCTCGAAACCGGGCGCCATTGAAGGGAACTGCCCGCGGTGCGCCGCGCCGCTCGACATCGTCGATGTCGCGAAGTGCGGTTCGTGCGGCGCTCAGGTGAATTCGGGAGAGTTCGACTGGGTGCTGGCCGAGATCACGCAGGAGATGGAATGGCACGTCCCGGCTACTGACGTACTTGTCCCGGGGCTGGCTGACCTGCGCGCGCGGGACCCGCACTTCAGTATTCAGCACATCGAAGACCGCGTCTCGGTCATGTTCTGGCGAATGCGGGCGGCCGAGTTCTACCGGAGTCTGGACCGGGTCCGCCCGGTCCTTTCGGATGAGTACGCGAAGACCATCTCGGCCGAGTTGAAACAGATGGAGGCGCGCGGCGAGTTCTGGAAAGACCCGGCCGTCGGCAAGGTTGAGATCATCGACGTTCAGCCCGGTTCGCCGGGGGAACAGGACCGTGTGCGGGTGAAGGTTCGCTGGTCGGGAACCTACAGCGAAGGCGACCCCACCGGCCGATCGCGGGCTCTGCGGCGGAAAGCGATCTATACGCATGTCTTTGTCCTTGCGAGAGATCACGACGCGAAGAGCGTGGAGAACGGCGCATTCCATTCAGCCGGCTGCCCGAGTTGCGGCGCGCCGATCGACGTCAACAAGGACGGCGCGTGCAGTTTCTGCGGCGCGACGATCACCGACGGCCGCTGGGACTGGGTGCTCGCCGACGTGCAGCCGTTTACTCCGGACCTGGCGTTTCGCGCGGCATCGACGCCGGCGCCTGCCCCAGTCCACCGTGAACACGTCGATCCATTCGAACGCGACGGCGATGCGGAACTTTCCCTCGCGATCCTGGCGAAAGTAATGTTCGCCGACGGCGAAATGAGTCCGCAGGAACGGGACGCGCTCGTGCGCCTCGGTTCGCACCGCTCGTTGACCGAGGGGCAGGTGCAACTCGTCATCGACAGCGCGCAAACGACGCAGGCCGTCGTCCCGACACCGAAGAATCCGAGGCAAGCGGTCCAGCATCTCGAACAACTGGTGCATGCCGTCCTCGCCGACGGCCAGATCAGCCGGCGGGAGCGCAAACTGCTCAGTCGTTACGCCGAAAAGGTCGATCTGAGCGTCGCCGACGTGAAGATGGCCATCAGCAAAGAGCGGCGCAGCGCCTACGCGCGGGCGCGGCGGCAGATCAAGGCAGGGCGGTCTTCGCAGACGACGCTGGGGTGAGGCATCATCCATTGAGTCCATGCGCAATCAGTTCGTACGCCAACGGCGTAGCACAGCAAAGCCGGGGGTCAGCGAGCAACGCGAGCGCCACCCCCGGTTGGAAACCAACCGATACGCAAGAACTCTGAAAGAGTTCCACAGCGACGCACGTCAGTCCCACACATACCGCTCGTCGAACTCCACCCCATACTTCCGCAGCAGCCGACGAAACTCATCCTGAAACGACTCACGACGATGATGGTCCTCCTGCGTCGCAATGTACATCCGTAACGGTCCCACATGCGAAGGACTGACAGAAAACGCACCGTATCCCGTCTGCCACGAAAATGACTGCAGATCGGACGACCGCTCTTTCACGCACTTGGACGATTCCTTCTTCAGTTCTCGCAGCAAGTCTGCAATCGTCAACGTCCGCCCGTATCGACACAGAATGTGGACGTGATCCTCGATTCCCCCGACCTCAATCGCAGGACACTCAAGGTTGCTGCATGCACCAGCCAGGTACCCGTGCAACGCGCTCCGCAAAGTCTCATCCTGAAGAAACGGCCGGCGCTCCTTGGTTGAGAAGATGATGTGCAAATAGATCTGCGCCAACGACTGCGGCATTGGCCTGCTCCAGGGCGGCTTGGAAGCGATGTTCTTGCGCCGATTCTCGTTCACGCAGCACAGTCTGTCGAACGCCTTCAGCGTTCTTGTGAGGGCGCGACCTCCGCACCGGGGGTGCGCTCCTGTCGTCGCGACCCCCGGCTTTGCTGTGTGACGCTTTCAGCGTCGCTCGCAGTCGACGTTCCAATTCGCCTCCGCAGCGGGGACGAGAAGACTTGCGCGTCACTGACAGAGGCAAGAACCGATTGTACCACCGCAGTGGTCAGCCGAATTCACCCCTTCCACGCCCTTGGCCACATCACTTTGCCGTCGTGGGTCGGTCGTTCTGAGAAAGACCTCATTAGATCACGGCCTTGGCTGCCGGACGTTAGATCACGATCCCTTCCGGATCAATTACGATGCACTCGTAGTCGGGAGAATCGTCGTAGAGTGTCAAGGTAATTCGCGGAGTGAAGACGATTTGTAATTCGCTACGGGATGACACCTGAACTCGTGCAACTCTCTGGGACACCAGATCAGTGAGCGTGGCGGGAGATCCGGCAAGATTCACACCGAAGACATGGTATCCACCTTCGACCTGAATCGTGCGCCCGTTCGAGAGGCGCAAGATGAAACCCTGATCGAACTGATCGATGGCGTCGAGTTGTGCCCCCAAGAGGAACTTGAAGTCAACATCGGATGGGACGCCGAACATCGTTTGACCTGCTGAATCCAATACAATTTTTCAGATGGCGAATGAGTGATGGCTATTCGCGCGTCTTCGGCCTCGGAACGCGGCCGCGTTGTCGGGTGCCTTTGCGGCCGCGGGAGCTTTTGTCTCGCCCTCGACTGCCGCGTCGCGAGAATCCCGGCCGCACTTCCACCGGTTTGTCGCCGGCGCCCTCCTTGCGTCGCTGGAGCGATTCGATGCGGTCGCGGAGTTCGGCGGCCCGTTCGAACTCCAGCGCCTCGGCCGCCTGCAGCATCTCCTGTTCGAGTTCGTTGAGATACTCCTGCGTGACGTACTCGGCCTCGCTCTGATTGCCGCCGGCCTGCTGCACGATCCGCCGCGCTTCGATCTCCTCTTCGATGCCCCGGCGGATCGCCTTGCGGATCGTTTCCGGCGTGATGCCGTGCTGCTTGTTGTATTCGAGCTGAATCTCCCGGCGGCGGTTGGTTTCGTCGATCGCCCGCTGCATGCTGTCGGTCACCATATCGGCGTAAAGGATGACTTCCGCGTTCACGTTGCGGGCCGAGCGGCCGATCGTCTGGATCAGGCTGGTGTCGCTTCTGAGAAAGCCCTCCTTGTCGGCGTCCAGAATGCAGACGAGTGACACCTCGGGGAGATCGAGACCTTCACGGAGCAAGTTCACGCCGACGACTGCATCAAACTTGCCCTCGCGTAATTCACGCAGCACCTCGACCCGCTCAATCGCGTTCAGTTCGGAGTGCAGCCATTCGCAGCGGACGCCCTCCTCCTGAAGGTAGCCGACGAGGTCTTCGGAGAGCCGTTTGGTGAGCGTGGTCACGAGGGTCCGCTCGCCGCGTTCGGCTCGGCCGCGGATTTCTTTGATGAGGTGCGGCACCTGCCCGCGGGCCGAGTGAATCTTCACCACGGGGTCGACCAATCCGGTGGGACGGATGATCTGCTCGACCACTTCGCCGCCCGATTGTTCGATCTCCCATTCGCCGGGCGTCGCGGAGACGAAGATCGTCTGTCCGCGGCGGGTGTTCCATTCGTCGAACTTGAGCGGGCGGTTGTCGAGCGCCATCGGCAGGCGGAAGCCGTGCTCGACCAGCGTCGTCTTGCGGGCATGGTCGCCGTTGAACATCGCCCGCACCTGCGGGACGGTCTGGTGCGACTCGTCGACGAAGAACAGGAAGTCCTCGGGGAAGAAATCGTACAGCGTATGCGGCGGTTCGCCCGGTTTCCGCTTGGCGAGGGCCCGGGAGTAGTTCTCAATTCCGGGGCAGTAGCCGATCTCCCTCAGGAGTTCCATGTCGTGCCGGGTGCGGGCGCCGAGCCGCTGGGCTTCGAGCAGTTTGCCTTCCTTCTGGAACTTCGCCAGTTGCTGGTTGAGTTCGCCCTCAATCTCGTCCATCGCCTCGTCGATCCGGCTTTGCGGCAGGACGAAGTGCTTGGCCGGAAAGATGTAGACCTCGTTCTGAGGCTTCTCACTCTCGCCCGTGACCGGGTCGATGATCGAGAGCCGCTCGACTTCATCGCCCCACAATTCGATCCGGAACGCGAATTCCTCGTAGGCCGGCCAGACTTCGACAACGTCCCCGCGGACACGAAACCGGCCCCGCTGGAAGTCGATGTCGTTTCGCTCGTACTGGATATCGATCAGCTTCATCAGCAGTTCGTCGCGATCGACTATTCCGCCGGTCCGGAGCGGAACCATCATCTCCAGGTAGTCCTTCGGCGAGCCGAGACCGTAAATGCAGGAGACGCTGGCCACGACGACGACATCCCGCCGGCTGACGAGCGCGCTCGTCGCGAGCAGCCGCAACCGGTCGATCTCCTCATTGATCGAGGCGTCCTTCTCGATGTAGATGTCCCGCTGCGGGATGTACGCCTCCGGCTGGTAGTAGTCGTAATAGCTGACGAAGTAGGCGACCGCGTTGTTCGGAAAGAATTCCCGGAACTCCGAGTAGAGCTGCGCCGCGAGCGTCTTGTTGTGCGCCAGCACCAGCGCCGGCCGGTCGAACGCGGCGATGACGTTCGCCATCGCGAACGTCTTCCCGGTCCCCGTCGCGCCGAGCAGCACCTGGCTCCGCTTGCCGTCGTGCAACCCGCGCACCAGCGCATCAATCGCCGCCGGCTGATCCCCGGCGGGCTGGAAGTCGGAGTTGAGTTGAAATCTGCTCATTCGGGGTGAAACTTCAACAAACGTGGAATCAAGTCGAAGTGCGGATCGATTGTGTAGACAGCGCAACCGCGCTCGAGGGCGACTGCTGACAGCAGGACGTCTGTCAGCGGGATGCTGTGGCCGCGTGCTCTCAACTCTCGGACGAGACGCGCTCCGGCACGCCATTCGTCCCACGTCGGTTCGATCAACGCGACTCCGAAGAGGGCTGATGCGACCCAGTCCGCCTGCTCGTTCCTTCGAAAGCCGACCAGAATCTCATAGAGCACTTCACCCGTGATAGCGGCCCGGTTCTCATCAAGCAGGCGGTCAAGATGCCGCTTTTCGTCGGAATGGGGACGGTTGAAGAACGGGAGCCAAATGCACGTGTCAATCAGGATCAGATTCGATTCGGCCATGTTGATCCTTCAGCTCCGCCTCCTCCAACTCGCGCCAGTTGTCTTCCATGACCACTTTGCCGGAGAGCTTCTTGAGTTCCATCCGGCGGACGTACCGCAGGTACTCCTGCATGGCCGTTCGCACGGCCGCTGACGGGTCCGATTGCCGGGTCGCCTGTTGGAGTTGCGCGAGTTCGTTGTCGGTCAGCTCAATCGTCGTGGTCACAAGGGCCTCCCTGGTGTTGCCCGCGGATTTGCAGATCGGTTGTATTCTACCTCGACCTTGACAGGCCATCGAGTCACGGCTGGAATTGTGGGCAGAGTACACCTGTTCGGTCAGTCTGCGTCGTCCGGCCCGGATGGGGGAGCCAAACCATGAAGTGGACCAGAATCACGGTGAATCCCCAGCAGATGGGGGGCGTGCCGTGCGTGCGCGGACTGCGGATCCCGGTCGCGACGGTCGTGGGGATGGTCGCCGACGGGATGACGGCGGAGGAAATCCTCGGCGCCTACCCTGATCTCGAGGCGGGCGACGTCCGCGAGGCGCTGGAGTATGCGGCGGAAGCGGTCCGCGAGCGCGAACTCCCCCTGTTGGCGGCGGGACCGTGAAGTGGCTCGTCGACAACACATTACCACGCCTCTCCCCTCTCCCCGGCGCACGTGGTATCATTCCAGTATGACCACGACGACTTATCTCGACCGCCTTCTCGATCCGGTGACCGATGCCTTCACGCCGGAATTGGCCCGGGCGATCGTCGATCTCCGCGCGGATGCGGAGACGGAAGCCCGCATCAATCTGCTGCGCCGGAAGGCCAACGACGGGACGCTGACTCCTGAAGAGGATGCGGAGTACAAGGAGTTCGTCGAAGCCGTCGATGTCCTTTCGGTAATTCAGTCCAAGGCGCGCAGATTCCTGGCCAGACGCTCGGCGTGACATGGTGGATGCGATCACGCGGCAGTTCGTTCGGAAGCGCGCCGGTGATCTCTGTGAATACTGCCATATCCCGGAGGAAGCGACGCCGGCGATTTCCTTCCACGTCGAGCATACGATCGCCAGACAGCACGGCGGCGACGACAATCCTGACCTGTTGGCCCTCGCCTGTGATCGCTGCAATGCCTACAAGGGCCCCAACCTGGTGAGCATCGATCCCGATACCGGCAACGTCGTGCCGCTCTTCAATCCCCGGCAGGATGCGTGGGAGCATCACTTCACGTTGCACGGCGGCGAAGTCAGGGGACTCACTCCCACGGGTCGTGCGACCGTCCGCCTGCTGAACATGAACGCTCCCCGTCGCGTTGAGCTTCGCGAAGAGTGGCTGGATGAGGGCAGGTTGCACGAATGATCTCTCTGGGTCATTGTGCAAATGCAGCCCGCGAGTGAAGGACGTATTGCCATGAGTGCATCAGAACGAACAGACCTCCTCGCGGCCTTGACGGAGTTGTCACAGCGCTACCCGCACTGGCGTTTCGGCCAGCTTGTCGCAAACGTCGCCGGCTGGGCCGATGCCCACCTCTGGGACGTCGAAGACGCTCAAATGCTGGCCGCAGCCCGCGCGCATCTCGAGGCCGTTGCCCAACGCGAAGAGGCGCCGCACCGCGCGTGACAGGCCGGGCACTCGCAGTCCACGGTCGCGAAACCGTCTCGCTCGTTCAAGGAGTAGAGCGACTCACAGGTTCTACACCTCGTACTCGAAACCGGGCCGCTGAAAGGTCCGCGCCCCGGGAATGTGCTCGTCGATGTGACGCCTCAGACGGGCCAGCATTTTCTGGAACTCGCGAATCGTCGCGTCATGTTTCGAGTAATAACCGCGCAGCACGGTCCAGGCGCCGAGCGAGCGTTCGATCCCGATGAGGGCGACTTTGGCGGAACCGTCTCGATCGTCCGTGGCGGCCTCAAGCGAAGCGTCCCGCAACTCGTCGCCTTCGGTGATCAACGCCCCCATGTCAACGTCGTCGCGGAATCGTTGCTCCTCTTCCAGTTCCGCCTGGCTGGAGAGTGCGCGGATCAACTTGACGCCGATCTGCGGCGCATACCATGACACGACCTCCAGCGCATCCTCGCGGCGAATCTCGTGAGGAGCGGCAGTCACTTCGACCGAAGGCTCTGCATCGGAATCGGGCTCCTGCTTGAGCCAGTGATCCGCGGCGAGTCGGTATGCGCAAGCCAGTCTTGCCGCCGGATCGTCTTCTTCGATCCGCTCGAACTCGCTCGGCGTCCAATCGTCGAGTCCGGGGAGCCACGATTCGTGTTCCGCCTCTCCAACCTGGTCCAACTCTTCGCTCCAGGATGCCGATTCGCGGTCCGCCAGGTTGTCAAAGACCTTCCAGAAGGCGGCGTTGAGGTCGTCGCTGCGTTGAAACTCCTCCTGGATCGCGAACAGCCGGCAACGCGCGGTCAGCGGGCACCGTTCGCACCAGCGGTCACAGTAGTTGAAGACGCCGTCAATGTATTGATTGGACACGCATCGTCTCCGGCCGCTCAGTTTCGAAGCAGGATCAGCCTTGATTCTTCAGGCGTGTTTCCGAAGAGACTGTCGCGACTGATCGGGAGGATACCAAATGGATGCCACAATGCGGTTGCGCATCGCCCTGATTTGGGACGTTGAATCGAGCTGTTCGTGTCGACACTGCTTCAGATGATACTATTATACAGGTGTCGCCTGCGGTTCAGAGCAAATTGCTCTACCTTGTGTCCGCGTCGAACGGTTTTGAGGCTGCAGGGGCGGAAATCCGCGAGACAGATCGCCAACACTGCTTCGCAAACCGCTCTAATAGACCGACGGTGGCGGTCGACGGTGACGGCACGAATCGGAGGAGGACCGGCGAGGCGCACTTGTTGCGTCCCACTGCAATGAAGGACTGCCATGACCGAAGCCGCGGAACAGTTGAAGAGTGAGCTGGGGTAACTCTCACAGGATGATCGAGCCGCATTGGCGGAATACCTCATCCGGTCCCTCGACACCGATGTCGATGAAGACGCTGAAGCCAAGTGGAGGGAAGAACTCCAGCGCCGGGCCGAGGCCATCGATACGGGAACCACCCGAGGCAAGCCGGCATCGGTGGTGATCGACGAACTGCAGAGGAAGCACTCGTGACGCTCATCGTCGGCGAGGAGGCTCAGGCTGAGCTTGATGCGGCGATCACGTGGTACGAAGAGCGACAGCCATCACTCGGAATCGGGCTCCTCGATGAATTCCGGAGGATTTGCTCTGATCTGGAATCCGAGACGACAACTGGAACGCGATTGGAAGGGACTGACTACTGCTTTGTTCGCATGCGACGGTATCCGTTCGTTGTCTAGTTTCGCCAGGTTCGCGGGGCAGTCTGGATTGCTGCGGTCGCCCACGAACGCCGGCATGCTGGATATTGGCAGGAGCGACGGCCGCCACAGGACTGATCTGGCGTATCGTTCTCGTTGACGAGGGCGCTTCTGCTGCCATTGGGCAGTTGCAATAATGCCGACATGTCCCTGATCTCCCTCCATGACGTGACGCATGATTTCGGGCCGGTGCGCGCCCTGCAGAACGTTACGCTTGACGTCCCGCCGGGCGCGATCGGGCTGATCGGCCAGAACGGCGCGGGCAAATCGACGCTGCTGAAGATTCTGTTGGGACTCATCCGCCCCACCAGCGGCAGCGGGACGGTGCTCGGGCGAGACATCCGGGGCAGCGGGCTGGCGCTGCGGGCCCGCACCGGGTTCATGCCGGAAGCGGAGTCGTTCGTGCCGGGCGTGCGGGGCGTCGACCTGGTGGCGCTGGCGGGTGAACTTTCGGGGATGCCGCGGAAGCACGCGCTCCGGCGGGCTCACGAAGTCTTGTCCTATCTGGGACTCGAGGAGGCGCGGTATCGGCGGTGCGAGCAGTATTCGGTCGGCATGAAGCAGCGGCTCAAACTGGCGACCGCGCTCGTGCACGATCCGGAACTGCTCCTGCTTGACGAACCGACCGCCGGACTCGATCCCGACGGGCGGGACGCCATGTTGTCCCTCTTACGGACCCTGGCCGGGCGGCATGGAAAGTCGCTCATCCTCTCCACGCATCTCCTGGGCGACATTGACCGAGTCTGCGGCCGCGTCATCATCATCGACCAGGGCCGAATCCTCGGGTTTGGACCGATCGGCGAACTGCGGTCGGAGTATCGTGGAAGGTATCGCCTGCGGTGGAGCGGCGAGGGCCAGGCATTCCTCAAAGCGTTGCAGGGCGAGTGCGTGTCGGTCGAAGCGAACGGGCGGCCGAGCGAGGTGGTGGCCGAGATTCCGCCGACCTGGACGACGCTTAAACTGTTTCAGCTTTCGCGTGAACACGGCGTAACATTGCGTGAGGTTGCTCCCGAAGAGGAGAATCTCGAGGCGGTCTACCACCGTCTGGTCGACACGCAAGAGGCAGGTTCTTGACTTTGCGGCATAACCAATCTGAACAACGGAAGCAGCACTTTGCTCTCCCCAATGACATTATCGCACTTCCCCAAATGATTCACCCACTTCGCATCCTCCTCGGCCTCTTCCCGGCTTGCCTGGCTCTCTGTGCCCCCGCTCTGGCTGACGCACCCGACGTCAAGGCGCTCAATCCGTCCGGTGCGCAGGTCGGCCAGTCAACGACGGTCAAAGTCATCGGCAAGGCAGGCACGGCGCCGGTTCAGGCCTGGTGTAGCCGGCCGGGCGTGGAGATCACCGTCGGAGAAGATCCGTCTGAATTGACGGTCGCCGTTGATCCCTCTGCCGCGCCGGGGCTCTGCTGGATTCGTCTCCACAACGCCGAGGGCGCCTCAGCGTTGCGGCCGTTTATGATCGGGCTGCTGCCGGAAGTCGGCGAAGAGGAGCCGAACAACGCCGTCGCCGACGCGAATCCGGTCGACGCAGTCGGGGTGACTGTCAACGGCGTGCTGCATCAAGGCGGCGAGGTCGACACGTTTGCCGTCCCGCTCACGGCCGGCCAGACGTTGATCGCCTCGATCGAATCGCATCGCAGCTTCAATGGACCGATGGACGGCGTTCTGCAGGTCCTCTCGCCGCTCGGATTCATTGTCCGGCAGAACGACGACGATCGCGGCTTCGATCCGCAGATTGTCTACACCGCAACCGAAGACGGGCCGCACTACGTCCGCGTCTTCGCCTTCCCAGCCGCCCCCAATAGTTCGATCGCCTTCGCCGGCGGAGCGGAATACCTCTACCGTCTCACCGTCACCACCGGCCCGTTCATCGACCACACCATGCCCCTGGTGATCAGCGACGAACCGTCGCCGCTCACGCCGCAGGGGTGGAATTTGCCCGAGAGCGCCGAACCGGTTGCCGTCGACCTCGCTGGAACTTCTCCGGCTGCCTCGCTCCCCTACCCCGGCTCATGGGAAGTCCTCCGTATGCCGCGGACAAGGGGCGCCACGCTGATTGAACCGGTGAACGAGCCGGTCGCACCGCCCGCTGCGATTTCCGGCACCATCGCCGCGCCCGGCGAAGCCGACCAGTACCGTCTGCAATTGACGAAGGGCCAGGCTCTCGACGTACAGGTCGTCGCCCGCGCATTCGGCTCTTATCTCGACCCTCTGCTGCGGATCACCGACGCCGAAGGCAAACAGTTGCAGGAACTCGACGACATCGACCGCTCCAACGCCGACGTCAAGACCGTCTACACCGCCCCCGCCGATGGAGAATTCGGCTTCACCGTCAGCGACCGCTTTGGACACGGCGGCGAGCGGTATGTCTACGCGCTGCTGGTCGCCCCGCAAGTTCCGGACTTCACGCTGGGCGTCGAAGCGGATCGATTCGTGCTCAAGTCCGGGACGCCGCTGGAGATTCCGGTCACCATCACCCGCACTGCGGGGTTCGCCGCAGAGATTGCATTCAGCATCGAGGGACTTCCCGACGGCGTCACGCTCGCGGAAGCCAGGTCGCTCCCTGAAGGCGACACCGCCGGCAAGGTCACGCTCAAGCTCGAAGCGCCCGCCGGCACGACGTTCAGCGGTCCCATCACCATCCGCGGCACGTCGTCCGAAGAGACGCCCACCGTTCGGACCGCCGGCGCGTCCCTGACCGGCGTCCCGATCCGCACCGACGCGATCTGGCTGACGGTGACGCCGGAGTAACACTCGCGCCGAACAGAGCCGCGACCGCAACGGAGCGGCCGGGTGGCACGCCCTGAGTGGAGCGAAGCGCAACGGTGGGCGTGGTCGCTCGGCGTCAAGTTCCCGCAAGAAACCTGATCGCGGTCTGCGGCAACTTTTCACCGGGCCACGCCCATCACCTCATTGTATTCCGTTCTGGGGCGTGCCACCCGCCTGCGAACCGACTGGTCAACTCATTCCTTTGCCCGCGTCATCTCCCCCGTCATGAAGGTGAACCACTTGCCGTCCGGTCCTTTGATTTCTGACGTCGTGATGATCAGATCCGCCGACTTGAATTCGTAGCTGTCGCGGAACTCGGTCAGCTTGCCGCCGTCGAAGAAGTTGGGGCCCTCGGCCGTCAGCACGAGCGTCTTGCCCGACTCGTCCAGTTCGCCTTCATAATTCCACAACTGGTCGAGCATCGAATCGATCCAGGTGCCGACGTACTTCTTCCTGGCCGCGTCGTAGCCGATGGTCTGCAGCGCTTTGAACTCGATCCCGCCGGTGTTGCCCTGGAACCGGTTCACCGCCCAGAAGCCGCCGAGCATTTCGGACGTCATGGCCCCCTTGTGTTCCATCGACGGCTGATCTCCGAATTCGGCCGTCTTCGAGACGGTCACCCACTCCCCGGCGAACTGCTCCAGCCACTTGTGCTCCTCACTCGGAGCCGGGAAGTCCGGCAGTTGTGCGTTCGCGGCGGTTGTGATCAGGGAAAACGCGAGAACTGCGAGTGCAAACGGTTTCATGGTTTCATGCTCCAGGGAGTTCAGGTGAGATTCAGCCGGCATCGTGACGTTATTCATAGCGTGTCGCCCTGGAGAATTCAGCTTTGCCATGAATTTCTGTGCGACTTACGTATGAAATCTTCTCTTCCTGCGCAGGTTTTCCGGCGATCAGCGGAGGGAAACAGGAGTTTCGGGCCACGGCCTTGGAACGGGCTCTGAGGAATCGAGACCGGGCCACGCTGCATTCATGCGAACGGTCCCGATATGATCTGTCTCTCACGCATCCGTCCAGTTCCGGGAACGCCTCTTATGCGAACCAGCACGTTGTCGACGATCAGGAACGCCGTCTGCTTCTTGTCCGTCGCAGCTTTCACCATGCAAGCCGGACGAGCGGAAGAACAGCCGGCCGAGATTGAGACAAGTCCCGCGTCGCCGCTGGGGACGAGCGCGCTCACGGCCAACGGGCGCATCCAGCCGCACGGGCTGCCGACCAGATACTGGTTCGAGTACCGGGCCGCTTCCGGCGATTTCCAGCAGACGGAACCGCAGCCATTGCCGCCGCAACTGGCCGCCTATTACCACGAGACGTGGGACTTCGGGCTGGCGGGCTGGCTGGGAGGGATGTCGGGCAACGACCTGGCGCACCACTCCGAAGGGGGCCGCTCGGGGGGGTTCGTTCGCTTCAGCGAGCCGAGCGGCGACGATCCCAACCACATCGACGGCATCGGCACGCTGCACCTTTCGTCCTATTTCTACCCCGGGACGCATCCCAGTTCGACGGGATTCCAGGGCTGGCTTGGCGGCGGGCTGCCCGATTTTCGAGACGCGCGCGTCTCACTCGCCGTGCGCGGCAATGACTTTGTACCCAACGGCGCCGAACTCGTCTGGTGGACGCAGAGCGACAACGACATCGACAAACAACTCACGGCTGACTGGCGGCGGGCCAACTGGGCCTACACCGGATACCGCCTCACCGACAGCCTGGAGAGCGGCGACTGGGAGCAGATTGAATACCGGCTGAACAACAGTTCCCACGACTGGACCTACGGCGGGCACAACGTCGCCCAGAACCGTCCGAACTACGCCTACGACTCGATCAACAGTTCTCAGGCCCGCCTCTCGTGCGACTTCTTTCACCTGCTGGCGTACGTGAACCCAGGCCGGCGGCCCACCGGTTCAATCGACTTCGACGAATTCACGCTGGCCTACCGCAACGACTCGCTGCTCCACCCGGCCAACGGGGGGACGCTCACTTCGTCTCCCGAGGGCAGCGCCGACGACCCCGCACAACTCACCGACGGCTGGCGGCACGGCGAGCACCGCATGTGGCGCAGCGCGGCTGATCCCGAGTCGCCGCAGGAATTCGTTTACGAGTTCGCGACGCCGGTGACGATCCAAACGGTCCAGATCCACCAGCACACCGAATGGCCCGGCCGGCAGGTGGAAGTGCTGACATCAGGCGACGGCGAAAACTGGTCGCCGCTCTTCGAGGAGACCCTGCCCGAGGATTCGCCGGGCGGCCCGAATTTCGCCTTCCTGCTGAAGAGAGATCTTGAACGCAAAGCGACGGCCGTGAAGGTTCGCATCCTCTCCGGGTATCGGGACCGCCACTGGGGACTGGGCGAAATCGAAATGTTCGGCGAAGGAGCCGTCCACCGCACGGACGACGACTGGTATCACGTCAACACCGATCTGACCGGCCTGCAGTCCGGCGCGACGTATCACTATCGCCTCGTCGCGGAGAACGCAGCGGGGCGGGTGACCGGTCCGGAGGAGTCGTTCACCGTCCCGGCCGACGACCGTCCGCACGTCGTGACGGGCGAAGCGATCCGGATCGGCCCCGAGACCGCCACGCTCACCGGCCGGCTGACGCCGATGGGGCGGTCGACACAGTTCTACTTCGAATACGGCCCGGATGAGCACTACGGGCAACGCACTGAGCAGCAGTACGGTGGACTGCAGATCACGCCTCGCTTCTCGAAGGCCGCAATCGAAGGACTGAAACCCGGCACGCTCTACCATTACCGGTTGGTCGGCGTGAACGAATCCGGGACCGCCACCGGCAACGACGCCACCTTCCGGACGGCTACGGAGTGACGTTTGAAAGCTGGTTTCGAGAGTCCGCGTTCGCCAGACTCTCCAGCACCTGCTGTTTCTTCCACAGCCGGTAGAAGCCGAAGCTGAAGCCGGAGAAGAGGGTCGCCGGCATCGCCAGCATGAAGAGGATGCTGTACATGTAGGCCCGCGGGCGGGCGTTCTGCTCCGCGGAGCCTGTGCCTTCCTCGTTGGCGACCTGGCACATCGGGCACGCGGAGGCGGTCGGCATGCTCGGCACAAAGCCGATTGAGCCAACCAGAATCGCGGAAATCAACAAGAGCCGCCGCATTGTTCGTCTCAACTCCCGATCCGGTCAGGCCGGACCCATGTGGTACAGCATCCAGTAAATGATAACCCCGGTGACCGACACGTAAAGCCAGATCGGAAACGTCACGCGGGCGATTTTCTTGTGCCGGTCCCACTGCTGCGTGAGGCCGCGGTAGATCGTGATTAGCGCCAGCACCGGCACGGCGGCCGCGAGAATCACGTGGGAAATCAGGATCGTATAGTAGATCGTCGCAATCGACCCCGTGCCTTCAAACTCCTTGCCGTGCTGGCCGGTGTAATGCCGCAGCGCGAAATGGTAGGTGAGGTAGCTGACGAGAAAGGCGATCGAGACCCCGAACGCAAACAGCATCATCCGCTTGTGCAGCGACGGGAGCCCCGCCTTGATCGCCGAGAAGCCGACCAGCAAGAGCAGGGTGGCCAGGCCGTTGAGCATGGCGTTCGTCGTGGGCAGCCGCGCCGCCCACTCGGGCAGCGCCGATGCGTCTTCTTTCGCAAACTCCGGCGGCAGTGAGGCTTCGGGCAGTTCTCCTTCGGGGACGGCCTGCGGCGGGACGGGACGATTCTCCTCCGGTGTCTCGATGTCCCCCTTCAGCACCCGGCTCAGCGTCAATACTTCGCTCTCGTCCGTACTGGAGTACATGCCGAAAACTTTCCCGTCCTCGCCGACGTGGACCAGGCTCAACGAGTGGGCGAATTCGAAGCCGGGCAGGCGGTCGGTGCCGAACTGCTCCCAGGCGGCGACCTTGAAGCCGTGCCGGATCAGCTTGTAGATCTCCCCCTTCTCCCCGGTCAGAAACAGCCACCGCTGCGGATCGGCCTCGTAGATGTCGGCGAAGGCGGCCATCTTCTCGACGGTGTCGTGCTCCGGGTCGACGGTGATGCTGACGAAGCGGAGGTCGACGTCTTCGACCGTCTTGTTCAATTCGTGAATCTCGCCCGCCAGCTTGGGACACGCATAGGCGCACCGGGTAAAGATGAAACTGGCCACCCAGGGCTTGCCGAGCAGATCATCGCGCGTGACCTCCGCCCCGGTCTGATCGACGAGCGTGAAGTCGCCGATCTCCATTGGATCCCACGGTCGGCTCGGCTCGTTCGGAGCAAGCTTCACCGTGGGCGGCTGCGGGTCGGAACTCGGTTCCACGACGATCGGCTGCTGCGTTTCGTCCTCGGCATCGCTCGCTGCTTCCTGCGCCCGCACGCTTGCCGCGCCGGGAAAACAGAGACTGAGCAGACAAGCGAGCAACTGGGCGTGCCGGCGGAGGTCGATGGTGTTGAAGATTCCAGCCATGTGGCGTGTTAATCGGGCGTTGCGTCAGTTCCCATTGTTCGGGTTGAACGGTTGTGAAAAAAGCAGAATTCCCGCCGCATTCCGGGCGAATTGGCGATTCCGTTCGCCCGAACGCCGCGCACCAGCGGAGCTTCATGCAGCGCGGGGACGACGCGTCATGGCGACGTCGATCGTGATGCAGACGACCGCGAACAGAACCGTGACTGCAAAGCAGACGGCCAGCGAAGGAAGTTCAGTAGAGGACGCGGGGAACATCAGTCGCCGCAGGCCGGCCACTCCGTAGGTGAGCGGGTTGACGGCGATGATCCAACCGAGCCAGCCGCTCCCTTCGGCCGGGAAGAACGCCCCCGACATCAACCACATCGGAAACAGGACCACGCTCATGATGGCGTGAAACCCCTGGACCGAATCGAGTTTCCAGGCGAAGTAGTAACCGAGCCCGCACAGGCCGAGCGCCATCAACGTGAGCAGGGCGACGATTCCCAGCGTATTCGCCGCCCCCAGCGAGAGTTGCACCGTCGGCGCGAGGCCGACGAGATGGAGCGCAATCGCGAGCAGGATGAACAACACCGCCTGCGCGAGAGCGAGCAACGTCCCGCCCAGAATCTTGCCGATCACAATCGTAGTCCGCGGCACCGGGGCGGCGAGCACCCCCTGCAGAAACCCCTCATTACGGTCCTGCACGACGGAGATGGACGAGAAGATCGATGTGAACAGCACGATCATCGCCGCCACGCCCGGAATGAAGTACGCCTGATACGAGAGTCCGCCGTCTTCGCTGCCCGGCATCTGAAACGACCCGCTGAGCCCGACGCCGAACAGAATCCAGAAGATGATCGGCTGCGCAAAGGCGCCGGTGACGCGCGAGCGCTGCCGCAAAAAGCGGACAATCTCCCGCACGGTGAGCGACCAGACCGGCAGCAGCCAGCTATTCATGTGGTTCATTCCAGAAAGGATGTCGGGGGCGAAAGCGGGTAATGAGAATGCAGAGCGCGGTTTCGGCTGTCGTTGTGTATTCGTTCCTTCGAGGACCGTAATCCGGCTCCCGCGCTGTCGAGTGCGTACGACGCTGAAAGCGTCGAACAGCAGAGCCGGGGGTCGCGACGGCAGGAGCGCACCCCCGGTCGGCGTGCCGGGAAATTTCCACGAACCCCAACGGGGTTCCACAACCTGTGGTACGCCGTTGGCGTACGACGCAGCGGCGACGGGTCCAGCCAAAGAATGCCGCACGCTCTTGTGCGCATCGAAACGAATCTTTCTTCTTGCGGCTCCATCAATCCACAATCCGCTCACGACTCCTCCGCTTCGTTCTCATCCCAGAAGCGGTGGCCCGTCTTGTGAATGAAGACGTCTTCGAGCGTCGGCTTCCCCAGCGAGATCGAGCGGACGTCGCCCGAATCCGCTTCCATCAGGTCGCGGACGAACTCGTGACCATTCTCCATTTCGATCCGCAGGGCGTCGCCGAGTTTCTGCGGCTGGAGTTGAAACTTCTCCCGGATCCGCCCGGCGAGTCCCTCCAGATTGTCCGTTTGAATCGTAATGCAATCGCCTCCGACCGACGCGCGGAGTTCATCCGGCGAACCGATCCCGACCAGTTCTCCGTGATTGAGGATCGCGAGCCGGTCGCACCGTTCGGCCTCCTCCATGAGATGGGTCGTCACAAGGATTGTGACGCCGGAAGACTCTCGAAGCTGTCTGAGGTAGCGCCACAGATCGTGCCTGGCGCCGGGATCGAGACCCGTGCTGGGTTCGTCGAGCAGGAGGACGCGCGGTTCGTGCAGCAGGCTCTTGGCGATTTCGACGCGGCGTTGCAGCCCTCCCGAGAGTTCGCCGGCGTTGTCGTTGACACGATCCGCAAGCCCGAGGGCATCCAGCAGCGCACTGCAACGCGATTGCAACTGCGAACCGGACAGGCCGTACAGGTAGCCGTGGAACTTGAGGTTCTCGCCCACGGTCAGTTTGACGTCGAGGCTCGGCGACTGGAAGGTGACGCCGATCAATCTGCGGACCGCATCGGGGGCCGAGGCGACGGAGTTCCCGAGCACGGTCGCTTCGCCCTGCTGCAGCGGCAGCAGCGTCGCCAGGATGCGAAACAGCGTCGTCTTGCCGCTTCCGTTGGGGCCGAGCAGTCCGAAGATCGCTCCTTCTGCAACGTCGAACGACACGCCGCGCAAGGCCTGCGTCTCACCGTAGCGGTGTGCGAGGTGAGCCACCGCAATCGCGGAGGAACCCGGCATCAGTGATCACCGCCGTGTTCGGGGGCCGACCCTTTGGCCGACTCGTGCGGCGCTGCTGTGGGAGAAAGCTCTGTCGGCGGGGCGATCTCGACCCGGGTCTGCGGCGTGGTCGGCCGGTAATAGTGCAGGCCGATGTCCGGCGCCAGCGCCAGCGGGATGCCGCACGCCAGGATCGTCGTCGGGAGCAGGAGCACGTACTTCCATTTCCCCTCGAACTTGAGGTGCATGAAGTACCGCATCACGTACTGCGCCTTGGCCACCGCGATCGCCAGGACGATGACGGCGATCATCCGTTTGCTGTCGATCAGTCCCCAGCCGCCCGCTTCGTCGGCGACCCACGAGAGAGCCGTGCAAACACACAGAGCCACAAAAATCTTTGTGTAGTTCACGTGCGGATGCGCCGCGTGCTCCGCATGCTGTGTTGCCGCTGTCGTATCGGACATTTTCAGTCTTCGGTAATTGGTTGTCAGTCTTCAGTTGTTGGAGGGCTGGATTCCCGGTACGGCCCGTTCACGATGAACCGACAAGCGACCACTGACAACTGACCACTTCTACACTCCCGGAATGATGTAGATCAACGGGAACAGAAAGATCCACACCAGGTCGACGAAGTGCCAGTACAGGCCGCTGTTTTCGACCCACTCGGTCCAGCGCTCATTCAGTTTGGGGCCCTGCACGAGCACGATCGCAAACAGGATCATCCCCACCACGACGTGCACGGCGTGAAAACCGGTCATCAGGAAGTAGGTCGATGCGAAAATGTTCCCGTAGAGGATGACCTGCGGATGGTGGACGCTGGAAAGGACGTCTTCGTAGACGTTGTCCTGCAGCAACTTCACGTTGCTCGCCGGGTACACTTTCCATTCGCCGCCGGACTTGATGGCGACTTCCCCCTCCGCCAGATGCGGGAGGTCGTCGTCATGGGCGGGGGCGGACGCCTCTTCTGGGTGTTCGGAATGGGCCAACGTCTCCAGACGGGCGGCGTCCACGAATGGACCGACCAGCGACTCGGTCTCGCTGACCTGCACCCGGGCCGCCAGTTCCAGTTCGTGCAAGCGGTGCTCGGCTTCCTCCAGAGTCAGTGCGTTTCGAGAGACGGCGTCCCGCAGGGAACCGTATTCGATATCGAGCGTCCGCCAGATTGCAACCTGCGTGGCGTTGTCGACGAGAGCCTGCATGACGTCTCTTTGCTCACGCATCTCCGGATTGTTCGGATTCTCCGCGAGACTCTTCTGCGCACTTTCCAACAGCCGCGGTGCGTCGCCGACCTGTGCGGCCTGGCTCTGCTTGATGTGGATCGGCTGGTCGCCCGGGATCAGCGAGTCCAACCTGGCGTCGAGCGCAGCTCCCATTTCCCGCACCAGTTTGTCCAGTGCCTCGTCTTCCGTCTCCGCGATGCGGCCCGGCAGGATGTCGTGCGAAATCTTGCCGCCGTATTCGACGCCCTTGATGCCCAGGAACAGGCAGGCGCAGACGAACGTCCCTCCCAGTGCTTTGAATGCTTTCTGAAAATTCCGCTGCCCCATCGCCTCATGGGCGACGACCACCAGGTAACTGGAGAAAATCAGAACAAATGTGTTGATGGCGCCGGCGACCACGTTGATGTGCGTGACGTGCGTATCGGTCGGCCAGGCGGAGCGGCCGTTGGCGTCGACCGAGCCGAAGTACAGCACGATGTACGTGCCGATGAAGGCCGTGAAGAACATGATCTCCGTGCCGAGGAACAGCCACATCCCGAGCTTGGAGTTCGGGATCGGCAGTCCCATCTTGACGGCCGGACGCGGGGGAGTGTGTGCCATGGGGAGAAGTTATCGGTTATCAGTCGTCAGTTTTCAGTCATCAATCATCAAACACGTGGAACCGCGATCCGCAGCGGAGCGCTACTGCAAGAGTCTCCAGTGGTCGAAGGCGAGCGCTCCGAACACTCCCGGCAGGTACAGCAGGGACGCCCACAGCAGTCGCCGCGCCGAAAGGTCCGTTCCACGGATCGCGAACACCAGCGAGGCCGCCGCGTACAGCAGGCCAAGCAGAAGCGCAGCGCCTGCATAAACGTCGCCCGCCAGGCCGAGTTGCCGCGGCAACAGCCCCAGCGGGATCAGGGCGATCGCATAACCGGTGGCGAGGACGCCCACCGTGTGTGGCGAACGCACGGAGGGCAACATCTTCAGTCCCGCCGCGGCGTACTGCCGCCGATAGAGCCAGGCGATCGCCCAGAAGTGCGGGAACTGCCACAGGAACAGGATTCCGAACAGCGCCGCCGCGGAGGCATCCAGCGTTCCTCCGGCCGCCGTCCAGCCGAGCACGGGAGGCAACGCCCCCGAGACAGCGCCCACGACCGTTCCGAACGACGTCAGCGGCTTCAGCGGTGTGTACAGAGCGACATACGCCACGAGACTGACCAGCGTGAGCACCGCTGTCAGGGTGTTGACACAAACGGCCAGCTCGATGATCGCAGCAGCGCCGCACACCAGGCCGAACAAGAGCACGGCGCCGGGCGCCAACCGGCCGGCGGGCAGCGGGCGCAGGGCGGTCCGCGGCATCAGGGCGTCGCTGAATCGTTCGAGATACTGGTTGATTGCGCTCGATGCGGTCGCGGCAGCGGCGATCCCCAGCAGGGCGTGGAAAAAGACGGCCGGCCGCCAGTCGCCCGCGCACCCCAGGCCGTAACCGATCGCCACGGTGAACAGCACCATCACCGAAATCCGCGGCTTGACGATCTGCCGGAGATCGTCCAGGCGGGCGGCCAGTGAACTGTCGTGATAATCGAGCGCGGGAGCCGCGATGGTGTCGAGTCGGGCGGCCCGGTCAGTGGCGAGGCTGTTCATGCGACGCCTCCCGGCGCGGCCGCCTGAGAGAGGATCGGCCCTTGGACGTATTCCGAAACCGCGTCCACCCGCAGCACGCGGACGGCATGCACAACGGCCGTCATGAACAGCAGAATGCCGACGACTGTGTGCGCCGTACGAAACGCGACCTGGCCGATCGAGTCGGCCGTGGCGACGAAACCGGTCGCCGCAAAGCCGTACTTGACGACCCACGCTCCGGCTCCGAGCGCGACTTGCAGCAGCGCAACCGAGAGCAGCAGCCAACCGGAACGCGCGATCCAGTTCGATGCGGAGCCGCGCGTGAGAAACGCATTCGCGACGATCAACACCAGCGAAGCGATTCCCATCACGAGATGCTCGTGCAGACCGGTTCCCATATGTCGGATCAGGCCGCCCAGCAGGAACTGCATCGCCAGCAGGCAGACGATCAACGCCGCCATCGGCTTCGCCAGTCCGACGTCGACATCCGCAAACCGGTCTTTCGCCTGAAGCCAATTCCGGCTGAGGACAGTCGCGAGGACCGCCATGAGCGACAGGACGCAGGCCGCCAGTCCGCCGTGCAGCATTGCGAGCGTCTGCGCGTCGAGACGGACCCGCATTCCGCCCAGCAGTCCCTGCGCGACGACTGACAGCAGCACGAGACCGCCCGCCCACTTCACCCAGCGTCGCGATTCACTCTTCAAGAGCCAGCAGAGAAGGAGGATCACCCACAAGCCGATTGTCGCCCCTGCGAGCCGGTGACCATGCTCCAGGAACTTGTCCCAGTTGGTTGCGAAGTCGCGCAGCCAGGGATAGGTCAGCATGAAGTGGCCGTCCGAGGAAGGCCAGTCCCGGAACGCCATCCCGGCCCGCTTGGAAGTGACCAGCGCACCGGCGATCACCGTCACCAGCGCGACAATCGGGGTCGCACAGGCGAAGCGGTGGAGACCGCGATGGTATTGGTCACTGTTCATGAATGTGCACCAGTCGCGTCAACGCCAACGATCAGGCCGGCGCCGCTTGCGGTTTCGCACCCGGCTGCGCGCCCGGCGGCTCCGTCTGCAACCAGTAGTCGTCGCTATGGTCGGGGTGTGAATACTCGTACGGACCGCGGTAGACCACCGGCACGGACTCAAAGTTTCCGTGCGGAGGCGGCGACGGGGCGACCCACTCCAGTCCGTTCGCGTTCCAGGGGTTGCGGCTGCACTTCTCCCCGAAACGCATGCTGTAGAGGAAATTGAACAGCAGCAGGAACTGGGCGAATCCCATCAGGATCGCCGAGATGGTCATCAACTGGTTCATCGGCAGCAGGTGCTCGAGGTACGGGTGCAGGTAGGGGTCGGCGTATCGCCGCGGCATGCCGGCGACGCCGAGCAGGTGCATCGGGAAGAACGTGCCGTTGAAACCGATGAACGTCAGCACGAAATGCCACTTGCCGATCGTATCGCTCATGGTGCGGCCGAACATCTTCGGGAACCAGAACTGAATCGCCCCGAACACGCCGAACAGCGTTGCGCCGAAGAGCACGTAATGGAAGTGGGCCACAATGAAGTAAGTGTCGTGGATGTAAATGTCGACCGGAACGGCCGCCATGAAAATCCCCGAAAGTCCCCCCACAATGAACAGCGAGACGAACGCGACGCAGTTCAGAAACACGGCGTTAAACTGCGGCCTGCCCCCCCAGATCGTGCCGATCCAGTTGAAGACCTTCACGGCGGACGGAAGCGCGATCATGATCGTCGAGATCATGAACGTCATGCCGAGCGCCGGGTTCATGCCTGACGTGAACATGTGATGGCCCCAGACGATAAAGCCGAGACCGGCGATCGCGGCCATCGAATAGACCATCGGCTTGTAACCGAAGATCGGCTTGCGGCTCATGCAGGCCAGCATGTCGGAAACCATGCCCATCGCAGGCAGCAGCATGATGTACACCGCCGGGTGCGAGTAGAACCAGAACAGGTGCTGCCACAACAGCGGCTGCCCGCCGCCGACCGTTGGCTCGGCGTTGTTGACCACCAGTCCGCTGGGAACAAAGAACGTGGAATGCACCGACCACGGCAGGCGGTCGAAAACCAGCATGAAGCCGGCCGCCGTCAGCACCGGGAGAGCGAAGGCCTGCAGGATCGCCGTGATGAACATCGACCAGATCGTCAGCGGCATCCGGAAGAGAGTCATGCCGGGCGCCCGCATGTTGATGATGGTCGTCATGTAGTTGACCGAGCCCATCATCGACGAGACGCCGATGAACGTGACGGCGATCAGCCAGCAGGTCTGTGCGCCGCCGGAACCCGGCGCCGCCTCCGCCAGCGCGGCGAGCACAGGATAGCTGGTCCAGCCCGCCGCGGGTCCGCCGCCGAACAGAAAACTCAATCCGAAGAACAAAATCGCCGGCCACATGAACCAGTAGCTCAGCATGTTCAGCGTGGGAAAGGCCATATCGTCCGCGCCGATCATCAGCGGGATCAGAAAGTTCCCGAACGCGCCCGCCAGAATCGGAATGATGACCAGGAAGATCATCACGGTGGCGTGCATCGTGAAGAGCATGGTGTAGAACTCGGGAGAGATCTGGCCTCCCTGCGACGCGAACAGCGGCCCGAAAAACGGCATCGACTCCCACGGAAACGCCAACTGCCAGCGGACGCCCAGCGCCAGCGCGCCGCCCACCATCAGCATCAGCAGCGTGGTGATCAGAAACTGAATCCCGATGACCTTATGGTCGGTCGAGAAGAGGTATTTCCGCACAAACCCGGGATCGTGATGATGCCCGTGGTCGTCGCCGTGACCGGCGTGCGTGTCAACAGTTGGCGAAATCGTGCTCATGGCGCCGTCGTGGGTAGTGGTTCGTCAGTAGTCGGCAGGGAATGGCCGGTCATGGGAAGTGAAGACGGTCGTCAGTCAATCGCGACCCACTTGCACCGACCCACTACCTACTCGTCTGTTTCCTCAACTCCATCCTCGTTCTGCAACTCGTGCAGTTCGCGCAGCCACTGGAGCCACTCCTGCTCCGGCTCGGCGACGAACTGGGCTTTCATCTTGTAGTGGCCCCAGCCGCACAACTCCGCGCAAAGCAGGTCGTACGTCTGACTTTTCTCCGCCTGGAACCAGACCGGAATCACCAGGCCCGGCACGGCGTCCTGTTTCACCCGCAGTTCCGGCAGGAAAAACGAGTGCTGCACGTCCCCCGACAGGAGATTGATCATCACCGGCACGCCGGCCGGCAGGTGCAGGTCGTTCACCGTGTACAGGTCGGTCGGCTGTGGATCGGTCATCAGCGGCAACAGGTTGCCGTCTTCGTCGAAGCCGGGATATCGGATCCGCCACTCGAACTGTCGGGCCGTGACTTCGGCCAGCGCCCGGTCACCCGGGACATCGGTGTCGACTCCCATCCGCGTCAGCGACGCCGTCATCTGTTCCTGCGGAAAGTAGGGCCGCATCCGGAATTCGCGCCACACGTCGATCTGGTAGAGCGCGATGTACAGCAGGATGCCGGCCGGCACGATGGTCCACATCACTTCCAGGTTGTGGCTGCCGTGGCTGAACCAGGTCGTTTCCTCGTTCCCCGGATCGGTCCGCCTGGCGCCGGTCCACAGCACGTAGCCGAGGGCGATCTGCGTCCCGATGAACACGACCGTCGTCACGATCAGGATCATGTAGAACAGATCGTCGATCCTCTGTCCCAGGGGGGACATCGCCTCACTGGGAAACCACCAGCCCCGCTCCGGTGCAATCCAGCACAGGTACAGGGCGGCCAGCGGCCAGAACATGAAAAAGACGCACCAGAATCGTTTCACGGGACTTGTGGGGGTCGAGGGACTAGGGACTATGGACTCAGGACAACAATCACTCCGATTTCGCAACGGTCGCTTCGGGGGCGGATTCGGACGGTACAAACGGGCCCTCTCCCGGCGCGCGGTCTTCGAACGGGATGCTCATCACGTAGTTCACGAGATCCCAGATCTGCTCGTCGGAGAGCGATGTGCCGAACCCGGTCATCGGCGTCCCCTTGATCCCCGAGTGAATCCGGCGGTAAAGATCGAGCGGCCGGCGTCCGCCTCGGTAGATGCCGGTCGTCAGGTTGCGCGGCTCGATCAAACGCCCCCAGTCGTCGTGCAGGCCCGGTACGGGATAGTTCTGACCGGAGGCGTCTTTGGCCACCTGCATCGTCTGCGGGCCGTCTCCTTTCCCGCTTTCGCCGTGGCAGGTCACGCACTTCGCGGTCGCGCTGAGGTAGATCTCCCGGCCTTTCGCGATGGATTCCGGTGAACTCGGCGTCCGGGGCGTTTTCGGGAGCACAACCGAGGACTCTTCCTGGGCCACCCGCCAGGAGTCGGCGATCTGTTCGGTCTCGTCGGCGAAATCGTTCGGAAAATCGTCCTCCTTCGCCTCGGCGAACTCCTGGATCATTTCATCGAGTTCTTCCTGCGTTTCCGCATCGGCCGCACGAAAGTCGAGGGTCAGGATTTCGATGCGGCGCAGTTCCGTTTCTCCCCGCATCGCCAGCCACCGCACGTATTCGACAATCGCCGCAGACTCCTCTTCCGTCAGCAGCTTGAAGGACGGCATGTACGTTCCGGGGATGCCTTCCTCGATGATGCGGGCCAGGTCGTCCCGCTGGGCCTTGCGGACCGTGCTGGTGGATGTGAATTTGAACTTTCCCAACCGGTAGTCGCGGGGCCTCGGCTCAAGGTACTCGGCCGTCGGCCCGTTTCCGTCGCCCGTTACGCCGTGACAATGCTGGCAATGCTCGGCGTAGAGCAAGCGGCCCTGCTGCAGCGTCTCGCCGGGCCCGATGGTGAGCCGGGCGCCGGGCGCGGGCGGCGCCCAGTTCTGGTCGGCGCCGGCCGGCGGCGAGACCGTCAGCGCGTTCAAGTCCTCATCAAAGCCGGCCACCTGTCCGCTGTGAGCGGACCCGTCGACGAACCACAAAATCTGCTGCCCTTCGTTGATCGGTAGAGTCCGGCCGATGTTGGCCAGAGTGACGCTGCCAGATTCCCCCGCCTCGTCGACCGTCGCCGTCGCCGCGTGGTAGTTGATCGGCAACTTCTCCCACGCGACGGACGCCGTAGGAGAGCCGAAATGTTCCGCCAGCAACTCTTCCATGTAATCCTGCGCCGGCGGGATCAGTTCGGCCGTCTCTTCACGCTCCCGGAATTCGATCCCGGACGATCCGCATCCCGTCATGAAAACGGCGAGGCAGAGCGGAACAATGATCAACAGAGGCTTGCCGGACACGTCACGTACTCCGCAGTTTGCAGATCTACTTCGTCAGATCGGAGGCGGGGACCGAAAAATTCTGTTCCACCGTCTGTCCCGCGCTCGCTTCGAATTCAAACGACTTCTCGATGTACCCCTTCGCGCCGTGCCACACGGTGAACTCCCATTCCCCCGGCGGAAGATCGGCGATCTCGAAACTGCCGTCCATCGCGGTCACCGCGTGCCAGGGATTGTCCACCGGCAGATGGTAAGCGCTCATCCAGGTGTGGATGTCGCAGCGGGTTTGAATCGGCACCCGCTCTTCGCGCTCATAGGTGACGGGAATGCCTTCCTGGTCGTTCGGCTTCACGATCTGATTGATGGGGTTCGAGAAGCTCTGCGTTCTGACGTTGTGGGAAACCGGATCGGAGTTCTTCAGCAATAGCGTTTGTCCGACGCGGACAAACAGTCCCTGGGGAATGAACCGGCAACCCTGCTGATCGAGGGGAACCGGGTCGGTCGGTGCGGGCGGCACGTCGACATCGTCGGGGAGCTTCCGCACATAGATGAACACATCCGCCAGGCCGTTTCCTTCACCGCGCACGGAGTCGTCGGGCACTGCGTTTTCCGTGCAAACTTCGTCTTTGACCTTCGGGTCGCCCTGGGCAATCAGGGGCGCCAACTCCGGACGAGTGCCGTCGATCGTCACGCGCCCCTTGAACGTGACCGTCTCGCCGCCGGTGTCCGAAATGGTCGGCGCCGACCCGCTCGAACTCGGCGAGGACGAGGAGGTTGAATCCCCGGTCTCCCCTGTCGACGCGGTGTTTTCCGCGGCGGAGTCCTCTGCTGGGGTCGAAGTATTGCCGCTATTCGCGACCGTGATGGGTGGTCCCTGATCGGCGGAGTCTCCCCCGCCGCAACCGACCAGCAGGCCGAGACAGGCGATGGCCGCCGTGATGCGGAAGCATTTCCCTGCGAATGTCATCATCAACTCCTCCCGTCGGTTGCTGTTTCCGAAGGAACGCCTGTTGCGCGTTCGCTGGCGGCAGTGCAGATCAGTGCGCCGCCGTATTGGTTTTAGCGGCTAGGGCCGAGTCGACAACACGACGGTCCGCGGCCGTGGATTCGGCGGGATCGCAGCCAGGCTCGCGGCCGAAACACTGATTGTCTCCTCCACCGTTTCATCGGGAGCGATCGTCACCGTGTGCTCCAGGAGTTTGCGGCCTTCATGCCAGACCTGAAACTCGTGTTCGCCGGCCGGCAGGTCGGGAATTGAAAACGATCCGTCTTCGTTCGTCACGGCCCCGTACGGATGATCGAGCGGAAGCTGCCACGCCAGCATCCAGGAGTGGAAGTCGCAGACGATCCGGACCGGCTCCCGTTCAGAACGCTGGTAGGTATACGGGACGCCGACCGTATCGCTCACCTTGAGCACCGAGTTGAACGGCTCATTCGATTTCGCCTTCAGGTTCACGTTGTGCGCGATCGGGTCGCTGTTGACCAGTTGCACGGTCTCTCCCGTCTGCACGACCGACGCATGAGGCAGGAAGACGCAGTTCTTCTGGTCGAACACCATCGACTGGTCTTCCCCGGCCTCGGCTGATTTCGCTCCGGGCGGCTTCCGCGCGAGGTAGACGAACACGTTCTTCACGCCGCCGGACGCTTCATCGACGACGAGACGATAATCTTTCTCGAGGATGACGCCGACCTGACAGACATTCGGATCCTTCAGCGATCCGGAAACGAGGGGCGGCAGACTCGGGATCGCGCCCTCCAGGACCACGCGGCCGTTCAGATTGCCGTAACCGGCCACTTCCACCGTGGCATCTCCCGCAGCTTCCTCTTCCGTCCCTTCGGCGCGCAGAATCTCCACAGCGGGAACAACGCTGGCGCCGCCGCCGAATTCGAGCGTACACCCCACTGCGAGCGTGAGTGTGACCGCAGCCCCGGCAATCAGACCGGTCGTCGTCCTCGAAAGTCGCAGCAACATATTCAAGCGTCTCATGTCAGCCCCCGGCGTCGGGAGAGGTTTCGGTCGTTTCCGCATCATCCTGGTCTTCAGCGTCCGGCGCGCCTTCCGGCGGCGTGGGCGGCACGTAGGCCGTCTCGCCGAACGTTTCCATCATGAGATGGTAGTTGATCAGTGCGTCGACCACCGCCTCGGTCTGTTCTTTCGATTGCCCGCCGAAGAGGTCGGGGAATTGCGACTGGTTCTTCGGGAAGTTCGACGGCATCGACGTATAGGGAACAATCGCCGCCGGCTTGTAGATCCAGAGGTGCAGCCAGTCGGGCTGCATCCGCTGAGCGACCCGCTGCAGGTTCGGTCCCCGGATGTCTTTCTTGGGGTCGCTCGCCTGATACGGCCGGCCCCCCAACGCATGGCATTTGATGCACAGCGGACCGTTAAGCGTCAGCCAGCTTTCCTCGAGATACGAGTTCTCGCTGTCGGGGAACTCCTCGTGAAACTCTGCGTTCCGCTCGGCGAGGTAGTTGTCATCCTGCTCCGGAATCCGCTGGTAGGGGAAGGGCGCCCCGTCGACGGCGGCGAAGTAATTCGCCAGCGCCTGCGCCTCGTCGTCGCTCATGTTGAACCGCGGCATGCGGAGCACCGTCGTGTACCGGATCTGGTCCGGATTCTTCAGGAACCGGTACAGCCACGGCGTCTGTACTTTGACGCCTTCCTTGTACAGCGGCGGCGGAGCGGCCTGCCAGGCCTTGCTGCGGTCTCCCTGCATCAGTTCGTCGGCCAGTCGAGGCACGAGCCATTGCGCGAGGTCTCCGCCGCGCGGCGCGATCTGCTCTTCGACCGCCGTTTCGTTGAAGATGTAACGGCCGTTCACGCCCGTCAGTTTGTACCGGCCGCCGACTTCGTAATTCTCCCACAGATCGAAGGAGTACTCACGGAACTCCGGATCTTCCTCCTCCGGATCCGGCGCGGCGAAGGTCAGGCCGTGAATCGTGATCGATTCGCTGCCGGCGCTCGACTCGACCGTGTGAGGATGGGCGACGGGCGGCTTGACTTCCAGTGCGCGGCGAACGCTCTCCGGAACATCGGGGTCCGGAATCCGGTCGGCCAGCAGCACCTCCGGATGCCGATCGAGCCACTCCTGCAGCGCTGCGACCTTGGATGTGAAATCGCTTGCGCCTGAATCGACCAGCCCGCCGAGCACGGGCGTCAATTCGAGCGTGACATCGCTCACGCCCACCAAACGTCCGGCCAGCAATTCCTCGCTGTTGAGCAGGAAGGTTTGCACATGGTCGACGATCTCGCGCTCGCGCTCGATCGCCGCCTTCCGCGCCGACGGGTCGGCGATGCCGCCGAACAGTTCCCGGTAATACTCTTCCAGTGCGGGAAGAATCAGCGGCGGACCGGACGCTTCCGCTTCTTCCGCAGCCTCTTCGGAAAGTTCCGCGTCGACTTCGGCGACGTAGGCTCGCAGGAAACCGTCCAGACTCGGCGCGTCGAGTTCCGCCCCGGCCCGGTCGGTTTCGAGTTGGGCCTGAGCCTGCAACCGCTCGGCGAGGGATTCCGGGATCCCAGGCGGCGGCGCGTAGTCCCCTTCCTCCGGCGTCAGACTCCGGCCCAGCAGCACAGGTTGCAGCAGATCGCCGCTTGCCAGCACTTCGGCGCGTTCGCCGATCCAGTGGACCAGTTCCGTTCTCGTGAGACCGATCAATTCGTCGAGATCGGCCTCGAACCGGAACCCTTCCATTTCGAGCATGTGACACGAGGCGCAGTTGTACTTCGCAAGCAATCGCTCGCCCTCGATCCGCGCCTTGGCCGGGCCTTCCGGCTGGTAAACGTATTGCTCAATCGGAGGATCGGCGACAAGCCCCAGCACGAAGGTCGCAATCGACTCGATCTGATCTTCATCGAACGGGAATCGCGGCATCCGCAGCCGCTCGTCCCAGCCCTTGGTTCCGATCTTTTCATAGTCGTAACTGCGCGGCTGCCTGAGCTTCTGCCAGAGGAAGCCGGGCCGTTTGTGATGCAAGAGGCTCTCGTAGAAATACGCGGCCGTCTTCTCCTGATGCGTTGCTTGCTCCTCATAGGCGGGATTCACGATTTCGGAAATGCGCTCATGCGTGCTGCCGCCGTCGGGCTCGCCGTGGTGGTGCAGCCATTCCGCCACATGTTCAAAGGCGAGTTTTGACGTATCCTTGCGGCCCCAGTCCTGGAGTTGCGTGCCGATCGGCCGGGCGTCTTCGTAGCCGGGAATCTCGTGGCAGCCGTAGCAGCCGTAGCGGGAAATCGTTCTGCGACCGACGTAGAGCAGCAGTCGCTCATTCCGCTCTTCGGCGTCGAGTTCTTCGCCGTCACCCGGTCGGTGAACGAGTTCGATCTCGTCCCCCTTGATCGAATCGGCCGATGCTTCCTCGAAGACGAACTCGACCTGTCCATCCGGCGCCACGACGCCGCGCCGGCGAACGAAATAGCCCAGTTCCAGCGTCGCTTGCACTTCCTCGGCAGTCGCCTGCTTGCTGAGATACAGCCGGGCGAGATCCTCGAGGGGCGTACTGACGACGAGCACCACATCGGAAACACGTCCGCCCCGCACGCGAGTCAGCGTCACGCGTTCGCCGACGTCAGCGGCTGAGGCCAGCTCTTCAAGATGCTCAGCGTTCCGCACGGGACTGCCGTTCCAACTTGCAATGATGTCGCCGATCATGAGGGCCGGCGCGTTGTCAGCGACGGCGCCATCCGCCCATGCAGCGCGCTCGGCCGGACTGCCTGCCAGAATCTGCTTGACCCGCGCTCCGTCTCCCGATTCGATCCCCGCGGAGATCGCCATTTCCTCGGTGAAGTTCTCGTCCGCCTCGATTCCGACGTACGCCCCCGGCAGCTTGATCGAGGGAAACTCACGCGGCCCGCCCTGCAGCAGGAACGCAGCGATGTCGGCCGCAGGATCGACGTAGTTCTCTCCTTCACCCTCCGGGGTGAGGAACAGATTCGGCATCTTCGTCCGCGGGTGATGCAATTCCGGGTTGTTGAGCCACGTGTACAACCAGTTGAACCCGTCCGGCCCCGGCTGAATCTTCTCGTGCACTTTCGTCAGGTTCGGGCCGAAATCGGAGTCGATTCCGTCGAAGTACGGATCGTCGTGCTGATGGCACGCGAGACAGCCGCGGCGGGAGAACGCGATCTTGCCCCGCTCCGCATCGGGCTCGTAGCCTTCCTGCGGCTGCATCAACTGCATTTCCTCAGAGCGTTCCATCAGGTACGCCGTCAGGCCGGCCAGCTCAACCGGCTGCAGTAACCCTGCCAGATGGTCCTGCTGGTTTGTCAGGTCGAAGAACTGCGGCATCCGCGTGTGCTCGCGGAACCGTTTCGGTTCTTCGGTCCAGTACCGCACGAATTCCGGCGTTGTCTTGGAAGCCAGGTGTCTCAGCGACGGGCCGACTTTCCGCATGTCCCCGGCGACCTGATTCGGATCCGCGGCGATTTTCGCGGCTTCTTCGGCAGTCTGCGGTTCGAGCCGCAAGTCGGGGCCGATCACCTCGGTGCCGTCGTACCCGTTGATCTCGTGGCATCCGAAGCAGCCGTACTCTTTAACCAGTTCGTAGCCTTCGTAGAGCTTCGGCGCCGTCGCGCCGAACGTCTCGTTGACGCCCAGTTCCGTCACGTTGGGGTGGCATTTGAGGCAGCCCGTCTGGGCGAAGACCGACGGGTGCATCGGGTATTCCCAGAAATGGTTCGAATGCCACCCGTATTCGTCTTCCCACTCGTGCGCTTCAATGGGATTCGAGGGCGTGTGCTCGGCAGTCTGAAAACTCGTACCCGACCCGTCTCCCTCGTGGCAACTTGTGCATCCGAATTCGGTCAGCGGATGCGGACTCGTCGCGGTCAGGAACAGTTCCGGCTGCGGATGGGAGCAGAACGGGTTCGGATAACCCTCCTCGTCTTCGGTCCCCTTCGGAAACTCCGGAACATTGCCGCTGGCGAAACGGTCGATGTGGACGTGGCAACTGCGGCAGCGGTCGAACCGGGCGACGCGGGCCATGCCCAACTGCTGCTTCAAGTCGGGCAGCCAGTCCTGGACGATCTTGATCTCCGGGTTGAACCCGTTGATGATCGGCCACCGCTTCATGTCTCGCTTGAGGGCGGCGAAGAATCCTCCCGCTCCGGATCCTTCCAGCGCGTCGGGTCGCAACAGCCGGATCTGCTCTTCGATCCGCTCGACCTCCTGCTGGTGGGATGCGATCTCCGCTTCCGCGAGATCCAGATCCTCCTTGAGGGCGGCAAGCTGGTTCTTGACGGCGTCGCGTTCCGCCCTGGCGACGTCCAATTCCCGCTGCTTGTTGCGGGCGACCAGGTTCTGCGATTCAAAGTCCGCCTGTCTCCGGACAAGCTGCTCGTCACCGGCCGCGTCGCGGACGTCGATATCCCTGTTCGCGCGCGAGACGCCGACCTCGGCGTTCTGAAACTTCACCTCGCGCTCCAGCAGTTCCACCAAACCGTTGAGTTCCGCCAGCCGGTTCTGCAGAACTCCGTACTCGTCCGCCTGCTTGAGGAATTCCGTTTCGGCCTGGTTCCGCGTGATGCGCAATTCTTCCAGCTCGGTGAGATACGGGCCGGACTTCAGATCGGCCAGTTCCTCAGCCAGTTTCCGGTCGCGCAATTCCTCCGCTTCGATCTGATACTGCCGCCATTCACGGTCTTCGTCGTTGTCGACCATCACGATCGTCGCCGCCAGCAGCGCAATTGCGCTCCCGGCGAACACCTTGTGCAGCGTGCTCAGCGGACGCCAGATTTGTTCGGTGGCAGGCATGGTGGAGAGTTGTCGGTCGTCAGTCTTCAGTTGTCAGTCAACTCGCTCTGTCGATCGTTGGCCGGTCCGAAAAACAGATGACCGACCACTGATGACTGAGAACCGACAACTTCAGATATTAAAAAACCACTCGGGAATCGCGACGATGTACTTCAGGTTGAACAGCCAGCGGACCGCCATCTTCAGCGGCAGTGCCGCCATGAACAGAATCAGGTTCGCCAGAACCATATACCGGACGAACCCCATTTTGACGAAAAACCTGCGGAAGACGGTGATCGCTCCCAATGGTGGGAAAACCAGCAAATACCCCGCAACAAGCGCCAGCCCCAGCCATTCCCGCTTGAGAATGATCAGCGCCGTGGCGGCGAACCCGTCCTCCGCGCCGGGACGGGGCAGCGGCTTGTTCATCTGGTCGACCCAGAACCAGTCCGACAGGTTGATGTTGTTGAGCACTTCCAGTTTGTGGACGTCCCAGTATTCGTACGGACCGAACATGTTCCAGTTCGGGCCGCGAATGAACGTCCCCAGGATGATCATCGCCACCCACAGCGGCAGGAACCCGAACAGAAACATCGAGACCGAGAACTTCCGCTGATCGAACGTGTAGTAGCCGTTCCCCAGCTTGTTGAAGTCGATGTACGGGATCGCCATCAGACCGACCAGAATGATGGTCGGCAGCACGACGCCCGCCATCCACGGGTCGTAGTAGACCAGCATCTCCTGCAGGCCGAGAAAGTACCACGGCGCCTTGGAAGGGTTGGGCGTCTTGACCGCGCTCGCCGGTTCCTCCAGCGGCGCGTCGAGTCCCACACCCCAGAAGATCAGCACGGCCGTCAGCAGCAGCATGCAGATCATTTCCGTATACACCAGATCGGGCCACACGAGCACCTGGTCCGCCTGCTCGTCCTCGATCTTCGGTTCTCCCGCCGCGATCCGGCGGTCGTTCTCCACCGCTTTGGCGAAGTACAGCCAGGTGAAGTACCCCACGATGAACAGCATGCCCACGATCGGCACGTTGTCCGGCTTGCCGACGATCTGCCGGAAGTCGTAATCGGTCATGCTCAGACCGAGAAACAGCATGCTGAAGTTGAGCAGAACCCAGCCGACGGTCGGCCGGACCAGCCACTTCCGCAGCCAGATCATCGCGGCGAACATCAGAATCGACAGCAGGAAGAAGCTGATCGGATTCGCGATCACAACATTGATCGCGTCTTTCAGGGCAACCGGCATCCGGAAAAAGAAGTCCTGCGGATCCCCGTCAGCGGCGAGGTGCGTCGCCGCCAGCAGGCCCAGCAACGCCGTGTAGATGGCCCACACGAACGCCTTGGGCAAGTGCGGCACCTGAAATCCGAGGATCTTGTCGTAGTGACCCTCCCGGTTGAAGCTCCGCACCGTCCAACCGACGTTCATCAGAAACATCACCGTGTACAGCCATCCCAGGCCGTGAATCACGTGCGTCGTGAGATCAGGATGCGGTTCAAGCATGGCTAATGGCCGGTGGCGAGTCGCTGATGGCTATTGGCTATCAGCCACACACCCGTTCAAAAAATCCCTGTCGCTGACAACCAAAAACTGACAACTGACTACCAACCCCTCCGTCACAACGGCTGGCTGATGCCGCCGTCTTTCCGGACCCGCCAGAAGTGAATCGCAATCAGCGTGGCCACCACCAGGGGAATCGCCACGCAGTGCAGAATGTAAAAACGGTTGAGTGTTTCTTCCCCCACTTCGCGGGCGCCGAGCAGCAGAAAGCGCGCATCGCTCCCCTTGGTAATCAGCTCGAAGCCCCCGATGTTGAGCAATTGAAAGCCGGGCCCCTCATGCCCCAGAATCGGAGTCGCCCGCGCCATGTTCGACCCCACCGTGATCGCCCAGATCGCCAACTGGTCCCACGGCAACAGATACCCTGTAAACGACAGCAGCAGCGTGAGCACGAGCAGCAGCACGCCGATCACCCAGTTGAATTCGCGGGGCGGCTTGTAGCTGCCGGTCAGAAACACCCGGTACATGTGCAGCCAGACGGTGATCACCATCGCGTGAGCGCCCCACCGGTGGATCTCGCGCATCACGCCGAGCGTGGTCACGTCCCGCAAGGCGCGGATGTCCGTGAACGCCCACTCCAGCGTCGGCCGGTAGTAAAACATCAACAGCACGCCGGTCAGCGTTTCCACCAGAAACAGGAAGAACGTCACCCCCCCCATGCACCAGGTGTAGGAGAGCGCGATCCCCCCCTGTTTCGCTGAAACCGGGTGCAGATGCAGGAAGAAGTTGGTCAGCATCACCACCGCACGGTTGCGCCGGTCATACGGCGCCGGATGGCGGAAGACGCTTTTCCAGACCTGTGTATTTCGGATGTACTCGACGACGGACATGCTTGTCGGTGGCCAGTGGTCAGTTTTTAGCGATCAGTGTTCTGCATTCGCGCTGCACCATCCCGGAACAGTGAACAGACGCGGTTTCACAATCGGCGCCGCTGCTGCTTTCGTCGACAACTGAGGACCGACGACCGATTCACCCCAAAGCGACAAACGATTTCGAATCCTGCCACTGCCCGAGTTCTTCCTGAAACTTCACACTCTTGTCCACTTCGAGCATGCCGTCCTCGGCGAGCCGCAAACCGACTCGCTCCAAAGGCCGCGGAGCGGGACCTTCGAAGTTGATGCCGCTGATATAAAAGCCCGACCCGTGGCACGGGCACTTGAATTTCTGCTCGCCTTCCAGCCAGTTGGGAGTGCACCCCAGATGCGTACAGACCGACGCCAGCGCGTAGATGATGTCCTCGCCGTTGTATGCGTCGGACCGCACCAGCCAGACACCCCGGCTCGCTTTGAACTTCTCGGAGACGGCCCCGGGGGGAAGATCCGACGGCGGGCCGACTTTGAACTGCGACGGAAGCTCCACAACCATGTTCGGCATCATGAAACGGGCGCCCAGCAGCGACCACAGGCCCCCGATTAAAGCCAGCAGCCCCATGCCGAGCGCGAAGGGAGTCATCACGATCGCGGCAATTGACGCGATCATCGCGGCGGGAAAGGCGCGGCGGGAAACCGCCGACTCCGGCCGCCGCGCAGGCAGCGGAGGTTTGGACGGGAGTTTCGGACGCGCCGGCTTGGTTTCCGCCGGCTTGCCCTCATGCATCCGCCGAACCATTTCCTCAAGCGGCGGGCGGTCCCCCGCCGCTCGCGGTTTCGCAGCAGGCTTTTCCTTGGCTGGTTTCTCAGCATCGTCACCCGCCGACGGAGCCGCCTTCGCGCCACTCGCCCCTTGCGCGCGGGCCGCGGCCAGAATGTCGGCCGTCGACTTCGGAGCCCCGCCCGGTTTCGCCGCTTGCGGTTTCGCAGCCGCCGGCTTCTCGGACGAACCACTGCCCTGGGCCCGGGCCGCAGCCAGAATGTCCGCCGTTGACTTGGGGGTCGCCGACGCCCCTTTCGGTGCGGCGGGGGTATCAGAAGCCCCCTTCGGTGCGGCGGGGGCATCAGACGCCGCCTCTCCGGCTGCGGCACTCTCCGCCTGTGGGTCGGCCGCGGCAGGCGGATCCGCAGGCTGTCCCGCGTCACCGGACGATCCTCCGCTGCCGGCCGCTCCCTGCTGGCGGGCTTGCGCGAGAATCTCAGCCGTCGTCAGTTTCTCTTTCGCCATCGTCTACTGGGGGTCTGATGCAGCGCCGCTAACCGGGCGCAGAGACTGCCGGCCAAAGTCGTTGCGATGAATCGAAAAATCGTCCCTCGCGGTCGCCGTTGCCATCCCGTGCGGTCGGCAACGCCGTTCAGACGTGAACCGCAAGTCGCAGACAGACGGCTTTGGCCGAGCGAATCATGGCAGGTGAAACTGACCGTGACAACCGCCCCGAACACCCTCGATTTGGATTCTCAGATACAGGAAGCGGCAAAAACACGATTCCCAGCCGTGGGAATGGGGCCGAACGGGCTGTCGTCGTGGGAAGGCCCCCCCTACGAGCGATGGAAACTTCCGCTTCGCACCGGCGGAGCAAGCATTGCAGAACGTGTCCCCGCTGCACAACGCAGCCCGCTTGACCCGAACGCGGCCGACCGTCGGCATCACGCCGTCTGACACGCCGTGCACCGCACGGGCGTGTTCGAGGCCTGCCGATGCGGTACGCTATTCACAGTGCCGCCAACCCGCCACCTGGGCCGCGCGGCATTTCTCTCTGCGAGATGTCCTGAACGCCGCCGATCGATCTGGAGTCAACAGCAAACGCATGTCGTCGGTCACTTTGGCCATCAGGCGCATCGAGTCGCTGATTCGGATCGACCCCGCACAACGGGGACTGCTCGCCGGCGGCGCCGCGTCCGCGTTAGGACTGGGAGAACTCGAATTGGCGGCCCGGCACCTTGCGGCCAACATGCGGCATGTGGCGATCGTGACCGGCTTCGCCATCCCGACTGGCGCGGGCTTTCACACCGAAACAGACGGTCCGCTCGGCGCGATCGTGCTCGGCTCGGCTCTGATGCGTCTCGGGGCGACCGTCAGTTTCGTCACCGATTCCGTCAACGTCGCTCCGCTCCGCACGGTTGCAAGACACGCGCTCGGGACAGAGGCGAACGTTCTGGAGTGTCCCCTGGACCCGCGCGCCGCACACTCGTGGCGGCGAAAATTCCTCGCCGAGTTGCAACAGTTGACTCACCTCATCGCCGTGGAACGAGTCGGTCCCAGCCACACGCTCGACACGATGCGCGCTCAGAACCGCAATGGCCCCCCGCCTGCGGATGAGTTCCAGCGCATCGTGCCCGAGTCCGGCCGGGGATGTTGTTTGAACATGCGGGGCGAGTCCCTGGACGCGACGACCGCTCCCCTGCACCTGCTGTTCGAGGAGGCCGCGCGACTGCGGCCCGATCTGAAAACGATCGGAATGTGCGACGGCGGAAACGAAATCGGGATCGGCCGTTTCGCCTGGGAACTGGTGCACCCGCTGGTCAACGGCGGACACGGCCCGAAGATCGTCTGCCGCACCGTGACCGATTGGACGATTCTCGCCGGCACAAGCAATTGGGCGGCCTACGCTCTCGCAGCGGCGGTCGCGCGGATCCAGCTTCGGGTCGACGTGCTGCGAGACTGGACGCAACAACGTCACGAGGAACTGCTCGAGTTGCTTGTCAACGAGGGCCCCGCGGTCGACGGAGTCACGCGGCTCCAGCAGCCGACCGTCGACGGCCTGCCCTTCATCACCTACATCCAGCCCTGGAACGGCATCCGCGAAGCTCTCGGCCTCGACTCACATGGCGAGCCGGGGACGTAAGTCCCTGGTCGCGCGCCAACTCCCTGCATCCCCGCCCTCGCATCCGTAGTCCCTCTGCTTCACTCCCCTCCGCTCGGCCGCACCACCCGGTGAAAATGCAGTTCGACTTCCCGGTCGATCACCCGCCGCACACCTTCGGCGAGACACTGCGGCTCGTTGTCCGATTGCCCCTGCCGGATGATCTCTTCCAGCGGCGTCCCCGGCGGGACGGTGAACGTCGTCTGGTGAATGATCTGTTCCCCCGCATCCAGTTCCGGCACGATGAAGTGCACGGTCGCTCCGTAGGTGAGCATGTGCCGGCTGTGGGCGTCATGGTACGGGCGGAATCCGGGAAACGACGGCAACAGGCCGTGGTGCAGATTGATGATCCGCCCGCCGGCGAATTCCCAGCAGGTTCGCGCCGGAAGCACCCGCATGTACCGCGCCAGAACGATGTAGTCGACGTGGTACTCGTCGCAGAGACGCTCAAGCTGTGAATTGTCGGGAACTCCTTTCCCGTCGCCGATGTTGTGAAAGTCGACTCCGAACTGCTCGGCAATGCCGCGGCAGGCGTCCCGGTTGCCGATCATCACGGCCGCCTGCGCCTTCAGTCGGCCGTCCCGGATGTCCCGCAGAATCGCCAGCGGCGGTTCGGGCCGATACGTGGTGCAGATCGCCAGCCGGGGCGCACGATCGTGTTCATCGCGCGACCAGGTCCGCACGGCCAGCCCTTTCATCCGCCCGATCTCGTCCATCCGTTCACGCAGATCAGCGATCGAACCCCGGTCCTCCGGCCAGTCGACGCGCAGCAGCATCGCAAACAGCCGCTCCAGGTCGTGGTCGTACATCTGGATTTCATGGATGTTCGCCCCCGCCGACGCCACATGATGCACGATCGGATCCGCCAGCCCGCGATTGTCAGGACCGACGGCAGTAATTGTGACGTGCATGACTTCCCTTCCGTGGTGGCATCGCGGACAGAAAGGCCGAGCGGCGTCGATCGGGGAGCGCGGCCGTTAACGCCACAGGTCAATCTCCGGATACCGCTCCTCAAACCGGTCGAACGCCTCGTCCGAGATCGACGTATGATACAGCCGCAGATCCATGAGTGAAGCCGGCGGGGTGAACTCCTCCAGCCCGGCGTCGTTGAGGCGGCCGGCTGTGAGGACGAGTTTCTCAAGCGCCGGCGCCTGCTGAAGTCCCCGCAAACCATCGAACCGCAAATGAGGGCCGTCGAGCGTCAGCGTCGTCAATCGCGGCAACTCAACTAGAGGAGACAGGTCGGTGACGCTCGTCGGCCCGGAGACCGTCAGGTTGTTGAGACTGCTCAGGCGGGCGATCGGCCTCAGCCCGGCGTCGTCGAGCCGGCTGTCGACCAGCACCAGCCATTCCAGCCGCTCGCAGCCGGCGATCGCCGACAGACCTTCCACGTCGGCGAACGCCCCCAGACTCACAGCCTCAAGAGTCTTCTGCGATGCGAAATCGCGGAACGCGGTCCCATGGACCCGCGTCATCGGGACGTCGACCAGAGTCAATCGCTGCAGCCCGCGCAGATGAGCCAGCCCCTCGTCGGTCACGCGCTCGGCGGAGATCGTCAGCCGTTGCAGATCTTCCAGGTCCGCGAATTCCTGCACCTCGGAGTCCTCGAGCGAGTTGCAGGTGATGTTCAATCGCTTGAGCGTCGTCAGGGAACCGATCAGAGCCACGTCCTCCTCGGACAGTTCCGCCTTGTGAATCTGAAGCGCCTCCAGCACCGGCAGACTGCAAAGCAACGACAGGTCATCCTCCACGGCGGGCGTATCTCCGTCGATAATTGTGACGCGGAGGACGTTCGACTTTTCAACCGTCAACAAGTTCGCGACGTAGTTATTGACATGCGGAACCTGCAACAGCCACTGCTGAACGAAGTTCCGGGTCGGCTCGGGATCGTCATACACGACGTGCCAGCCGGTCGCTTCAATCCGTTCTCGCGCTGCGCGTTGCCTCAGCACGTTGATAGAGCGCGCCCCCAGCAGTGCAAACGGCGTCAGTACGATCAGCGCCGCCGCCCAGCGCCTCCAGCGAAACGCACGCCGCACAGGCGGTGATCCGTTCGTGGGCATACAGACCTGCACCCGTTTCGATTACGCCGCCGCTGCGGCCCGCAATCGGTTGCCGATCAGAAACTGCAGGATGACGGTCAACACGCCGCCGGCGTACAGCACCGGCACGAGTTCAGCATATTCACTCGCATCGGGTTCGGCGAGCAGCGCCATAATCGCCCCCAGCGCCGGCAGCAGGCAGCCGCCGGCAATCAACAGGATCGCCACCGCCAACGGCGCCGCCCCCCACCGCACAACCAGCGAGTTCAGTGCCGTGATCTGCAACAACACCGCCAGCAGCACAAGCAGGGCGACGATCCCCTCGACCCTCCAGGGATTCGCCGCCAGAGAATCGTCCACGAGGACGACCGAGAGGAATCCGATCAGCAGCGCAGTCGGAATGCCCCCCAGCAGGCAGCCGGTCGCTTTCGCCGCAGTCAGGGTCCACGTCGAGTACGGCAGCAGCACCAGCGTCGGCAGCGCGCCGGCGCGCCGCTCGTGCTGAAACATGCTGCTCGCGTAGTAGATCAGTTCGCATACTGCAATCACCGCCGTCGCACCCCATGCGGCGTCGAACGACGAAACATAAAACAGCGCAAACAGCCAGTCTTCCTGCCAGATGATCAGCACGATCAGTGCTGGATAGAGCACCAGTTTCATCGCCGTGATCAGCGGACCGCCGGCAATGAAGTGGTAGTCTTTCCACACCAGCGGCCAACGCCAGACGCGCCAGACGAGCCTCGGAACGCGGAAGAACCGCGCTGAGGTTCCCGTCGGTCCGGATCGGAACGGGCGACCGCTCACCGCCGTCTCGGTGCAGCGATCGAACAGCAGCCAGGCGGCCGCGAAACACGCCGCACCGCCTCCCAGACTCGCGAGAACCTGCACGCTCACGGCCGATGCGTCGAATCCGGTCGCCAGAATGGACTGCAATCGCACGATGACCGACGCATCGTGCACGAACCCGACCACAGGCCGGCATGCAACCGCCAGATCGCCGATCAGCGTGCGCGAGTCGTCCCACCGGTAGAGACCGTACGAAGAGTGCAGCAGCGGAACGAGGCCCAGAAAGAGCAGCGTTATCAGGAACATCAGGGCCGCCGCCGCTCGCGAATTCGGACTGATCACCGAGCACAACAGTCCCACATTTGCCACCAGAACCATGTAGGCCGCCAGTGCGACGAACGCTGACCACACCTGGTGCACCGTCACACCGCCCAGCGTCACGGCCAGCAGCGAAAACGGAAACAGCCCCACGAACAACAGCAGCGCGGCCGCCAGCCGGCTCGTCGACTTCCCCAGCAGCATCGACAGTGGCGACAGGTCCGCCAACTTCAACAGCGCGAGCGTCCCGTCGTCCTTCTCTTCAGAAATTGGAGTCGCGAAGAAGCTGAAGCCCGCAAGCGTGATCAGCGCGACGATGAGAAAACAGATCAGCTCAAAAAATCGCAGTCCCGGCGCTCCGACCGATCCCGCGCCCGCCTGCGCCGCCGCCAGCATCCCCAGCACGATCAGCAGACTGATGATCCGAAACGCATGCGCCCGGCGGAAGCGAGCCCCCTCCCGCAGCGATCGAGACAGCAGTGCCAGCGCGCCGTGCAGCATGGACGGTGGTCGCCCTTCGGTTGATCGATTTCAGCGAACGCGCGGCTGGACTGCGCGGGATGACCGGCCCGCCTCACTCAATCGCGTCGGGCGCCGGCAGGTCGACGACGTACAGCACGTAACCGTATTCGTCGGTGAAGTCCGGCCCCCTGGCGTGAAACGCTTCGGGCAACGGAGCGTACACGAACATGCGGACCAGATGATCCGCAAGCGAAGCCTGTCTCTGGTCGATGCGTCCCGATGTGCCGAACGAATTCCCGATCAGAACCCGCTCCAGTTCCTGAAACAACTCCTCTTCATCGCGCTGCTCCTCCTGCACGGCGAGGGGAGTGCCCCACAGGCCGATTCGCCGCAAGCTCCATCGTCCCGAGTAGTCCGGCGTCGTCAGGAACGACAGCCCGTCTTCGCCTCGATTCGACAGCACGAGTTCGTCTCCCGCGACGGCCAGTTCGTAGATTCTTGGGCCATGCCACGCATAGGCGCTTGCCGCCGTGCGCGGGAAGTCGTCGCCCACAGTGATTGACAATCGAGACAGCCCCGCTTCGTCCCGTTGGAACTCCTGAATCGCAAGTCCCAGCGGCGGTCCCTTGACTCGGCCACGGTGCAGAAGCGTTCGCGTCGAGGCCGGCGGCATCTCCACCTGGAACACGCCCGCATCCAGCCGAATCGTGCCGTTCACCCGCTCCATCTGCTGGCATGTGGAATAGAGGCTGCCGCTCCCCTCATGCGCGACTTCGTAGTCGTCCCCCGTCACAGCCGCCAGGCACGACCAGCCGGTCGTGTCATACAACCCCTCCTCCAGTTGCCGGGCTATTGCCGCCGTTCGAATCCGGTTCGCCTCTCCCCCGCCGACCCGCCCGATCTCCGCGAACAGCAGCGAGAACGCAACCGACACACCAAGGAACCCCGCATAGAAGTTGCGCCACTGCGCCGCCTTGCGGCCCAGCACATAGCAACCGGGATAGTGCGCCAGCAGGTACAGCAGCACCCCGGCGTAAATCAGCCACCAGCGGCGATGAAAGCTGACCGCCTGCCGCAGGTTGTCAAACAGGTCTCGGTCGCGGTCCCAACTCATCGCGCCGCCGTAGAGCGAGATGCTGGTGAGCGCCGTCTGCGGCGGACCGCCATCCTCAGTCTCCTCCTTGAGAATCTGCGTCATCATGGTCTCCGCGTCGATCTCCGGCGCGGTCAATGGAATCCGCTGCACCACACCCGCGCCGACGAAAAACCGCTCCCGTTGTCGATTCAGCGGCGCCAGGTCACCGGCGAATGTGGGATAGACTCCGTTCTCGTCCAGCAGCAGAGTGAGGCGTCCGCCCCGCATGAGCCATTCCAGAAACGCCGCTTCTCTCGCCCCCTGCCAGCCCGGCGGTCGATCGAAGACCACGCCCCCCAGGGCGTCCGTCCCCGTCACCGAGACCGGAAACCGCATCGGATCAAAACGCCTGATCGCGCCCCCGCGTCCCGAAACGATGTTCGGATCAACAACCAGCACCGTCGCCGGCTTCCCCATCCGCGGAGTCGGAATGCTCATCGTCTCGTCGCGCCCCTCCCCCCAGCGCAGCGACCAGTTCTCGAAGTCGTCGATCACGTACGGCGTCAACTGCACCCAGCGGCTCGATTCGCCCGACAGATAGAACGTCTGCTCGTAGGCCGCGCCGACCTGCTGCGTCAATTGCACCGACTTCGTCAGCCTCAGCGTACCTTCCACCGGCGATGGTGAATTGTTCCGCATCAGAACCGACAGCGGCACAAACGTCTGCTCCACGGCCTTTCCGTCAAACCCCCATTCCACCCGCTCGATCACAATCTCACCGGTCTCATCCGCGCAAGTCGAACCGGCCAAGGCCGGCACAGCAAGCAGCGAGAGCAGGACGATGTTCGTCAGCTTCGCCGCAGAGCACATCGCCATCGAACGCGTCTCGAAGTCGCCGAAGTGCAACGCAGGCGCGCACCCGCTCCCCTCACTGCATCCAGTTCTCACCGAAATCGAAAATCCTTCAGTCATGCCCGAATCGTAATGTTGTGCGACCTGATGCGTTCGACTTCTCCGTTATCTTTGTTCCCTTCCGTGCCCACTGCTCCCCCACGCATACTTGAACCAGTCGCGCATCAGTAAGGCGGCACGACTTGCCCGTCATGCCGGTTGCCGAGCCGTCGATACGTCTCCCCGTCGATCTGCGCCGAAATGAATCGTACGGCCCCGTCTCCCAACCCGAAGTGGGTGCCCCCTTCGTGAAAACTGCTGAACCCGCCCACCTGCAGCAGTATCGTTTCGTCCGGATCAGCCTGCCCCTCCGGCGGGTTGGCTTCGACGACGTCGGCCGCCGCAGGGAACATTGCCGCGCTGTTTCCCCGGGCAATCGGCGTTCCCGTGTTCCGCAGCGACGCCGCCGTTCCGCTCCACCACGGCAGCAGCAATGTCGGAGACAACTCGCCCACGAAAATCGTATACGCCCGCCCGTCCGTCACCTCCCGCAGCCGCACCCGGCTGTTGAGAAACAATACCCCGTCATTATCGTCGTCAATCGGCGCTTCGACGTCGTGATGACAGCCGGCGTAATGCGTCTGGGCCGAATTCCAGGCGGCCGGCGATGACGGGCAAGTCAACACGTCCAGCGAAACCGCCGGCACATCCGGCTGCTCATGGGCGCTCGCGGAAAAGTCAATCGTGTTGTAGAGGTTCGACTCGTCAAGGTACGGCAGAATCTGCGCCAGCCAGCCCATGTGGTAACCCTGGCTCTCATTCTTGATCGGCCCGGTCTCGTTCACACAGCCGGGCGGCAGCACCCGGTGGGCCGCATGGTAGTTCTGCAGCGCCAGCCCGATCTGCATGATGTTGTTCTTGCACTGCGAGCGCCGCGCCGCCTCCCGCGACTGCTGCACGGCCGGCAGCAGCAGCGAGATCAGGATGGCGATGATGACCACGACCATCAGCAATTCGATCAGCGTGAACCCCCTGCGGATTTCCACCGCACGTCGCGAAACGCGGTTCGACTCTTGCTTTCGTTCAGCCATCATTCCGTCCCGGTCGAGTTTCAATTCCTGCTTTTCTGTTAGGTTACTTTGTTCCCGGAAGTCGTTGCAGTTGAGTCAAGTTTCAGCGACCCGGCGAGCGGCAGGGCGTAAGCCCGCCGATTAGTTCGCACATCACGGCTCTCCAGACGTCAGTTCCAGCGTGACTTCCCGCCGCACGCGAGCGCGCTCCTCGGGATCGTCGGGAACGTCGGCCATCGCTTGCACCCGTGCCAGTCGGACCTCGTCATCGCCCGTTTCATATTCGACGCGAATCTCCACGCGCCCCAGAACTCCGTTCGCCTCGTCGCCGTCAGACGCAGGCGTCGCCCCCGCCCCCGGACGCCAGACCTCCCCCGCATACTCGTCATCAACGCGGATCTGAGACGCCGCCCGGTCAATGGCGGAGTCCGCCAGCCAGACCGCCTGCATCTGCCACTCGTCGCGCAGCACCTGCTTTCTCTGCCGCAGCGCGTGTTGCACCATGCTCACTGCGAAGACTCCCGCCAGCAGCAAGCACATCAGCGCAATCACCAGCACCGCGCCGCCGCGCGCTGGTGTTACGCGAGAAGGCGCCCCCCTCCACCGGTATTTCCGATCATTCGCCTTCATCGCCGTTGCCTTCCACGAAATCTCGAACGCTCCATCCCGTCGCCGCCTCGAATCGCACTTCCCTCATCGGCACGGAGTCCGAGCCGCGCGCATACGAGTCGGTGTGAGTCAGATACGGCCGCTCATGAATCAGTACGGCCAGCCGCCCGTTGTCGATGACCGAAAACCGCGACGATCCTTCCGGGAGTCGAAATTCCTCCCGCGCGTTCCCATCAGCCGTCCCGGCGGCCTCTCGAACCGCCCCGTCCGCCGCGGTCCGGTAGGTCACACCGCCGCCGTCGGAGAGTTCGAGCACCATCCGTCCGTCAGGAACGCCGTCCTCCGCCGCAACGCTCACCGCACGCGCCGCATGGACGTCGTCGCGAAACTGGCGTCCCAGCCGGACCAGCGAGTTCTGCACCAGAAACGCCTCACCCGACCGCGCGTCGGCCGCCATCAGCATTCCGATCGTCAGGGCGCTCGTCACCGAAACGACAAACAGCACCGAGATCGCCACAAGCATTTCCGCCAGTGTGAATCCGCCCCGCGACGTTCGCCAGTTTCGCTGCACAGTTCTCATGGGCTCTCTCCGTACAGAAACGCCGTCGCCACCACCGGGGCGCTCCGCTCTCCCGCCGCGTTGCGATAGCTCAGCGAGACCGTCAATCTCCGGTGCGGCAATCCGTCGCGCTCGTCGGCGATTGTGATCTCGAGTTCCGGCTCCGACAGTTCCGCTGCGGCCCAGTCGGAAAGTTCCAACTCCTGAAGTTGTGCGTCATCGAGCTGGCCGTCCCCTCTCAGCACCGCAATCCGCTCCATCAGGTTGGCCGTCTCGGTGACGGCCGTCGAGTGGTGCGCGGCTTCGTCCCTCAGTTCGGCCGTCCGGCTGATCAACGGCAACAGGCCGGCTGCAATCGCCGACAGCAACGTGATGGCCGCAACCGCCTCCATAAGGGTCACACCGCGCCGCATCCGCGAACGCCGGCACGAAGTTTCCTCTCGAAAGCGATCGTATCGCCGGTTGGAACTGCGTCCGACCATTCGTCACTCCACTCCCGAATTTCTCTTTAACTGATGGCGCTCAACAGCGCGATCAGCGGGACAAACATCCCCACCGCGTACACCGCGACCAGCAGTCCGATCGACAGCACAACCAGCGGCTTTGCAATCTCGATCCACCACAGCTTTCGATGTCGTTGCGCGCGTTCAATACTGTCGGCCAGCGCATTCAGCGCGTACGGCAGATGACCGGCGCGCGACGCCGAGACGACGACCGCCGCCTCCCGCCGGGTCAGCAGTCCTTCCGCAACAAGGCAATTCCACGCGTCGTCCCCGGCGCTCACCGACTGACCAATCCGGTCCAGTCGCTCCGCCAGATCCGGTCGCCGATGATGTTCCGCCATGTTCTCCAGCAGCTTCGGAAGAGCCGTCCCGGCCGCCGTCGCCGCGGCCAGGCTTCGCAGCACCCCCGGTGCATCACGGCGGGGAAACCACCGCATCAACAGCGGCAGATTGAAGTTCGGCCAGCCGACCAGATAGACGTAACTCAGCAGCAGCAACAGCGCCGCCGGCGCCGCCAGCAGCGGGATCGCCAGCAAGACGTAGCTTTCGATCCAGTCGGCCGCCGCCATGACTACCCGCGTCATTGCCGGCAGAGGCGTTTCGAACCCTTCGAAAATCTCTCGGTACTTCGGGACGATCCATTTGCCCAGCCCGCTCAGCACGAGCAGCAGAAACATCATCAGCAACCAGTAATAAAACGCCAAAGCGGCTAGCGGACCGTCGAGATGCGTCCCTTGCAGCCCGTTCATCTGCCGCGTCGCCTCGCTCCGCAATTGCGCGGCGAGGGTTCCCGTTCGTTCGGCGGCTCGAATCGCCGAAACCGTCGAAGGGGGGAGAACTCCCGGCTGGGATTCGAGCGCCTCGGCCAGCCCGGCCCCGTCGCGGAGCCGCGAGGCGAGATGTTGCAGCCGGTACGCCTCCCGCCACCGCCGCCCCTCCGAAAAGGCGTCGAGTTCTTCCGGCAGCGACAGGTCATTCTCCACCGAGACCGCCAGCAGCCACAACAGGCGGGTCTCGCGCCCGCGTCCCACCGTCACCACGACCGCCACGAGGTAGGCGATCGGGGCCACGAAGATGATCCCCGTGAACACGAACCACAGCAGCGGAAACAGTGCCAGAACCCCGGCCGAGAGCTTCAGACGATCGACGTCCCGGCTGTAGATCGCCGAGAGGCGGGTCGTCCGCTCGTCCGGTTCGCCGGCCCGCGCCACGCGAATCGCCGAGACGCCCGCCGCGAGCATGGCGACGACTAACAGCAGCCGGCCGGTCAACAGCACTGCCTGCTTCCAGTCGAACGCGACGAACCGCTGCGCCGCGAAGTAGCAGATCGCCGGCGTGAGAGCGAGGACCATCATCCCCATGACGTACAGCCCGGTCCGCCACCGCACGCGCTCCTCCCGGCCGCTGGCAGTGCGGCTGAGCCACTCCGTAAGCAGCATCGCGCCGCCTAGCGAGGGAAGCAGCAGCAGGGTTGCAAAAATCTCCGGCATGATTCGCGGGGCTGTGTGGCTGTAGGGTCAGGTCAGCGATTGGAGTAATGCGACCAGAGGCATAAAGAGAACGTACGTCCCGCCGATTGCCGGGACGGCGATCAGGAATAACAGAAACGGTTGGACAATCACGCCGACCACGCCTGCCTGCAGTCGGGCCTGTGCGGCGTGCAGTTCGCCCGCCGTGCGGAGCGATTCCGAAAAGACGGTATGGCGATCGGCCCAGCGGAACAGCGGCGAGAACGCCTTGGAGAAATATGGCAGCGCGCGGACCTCGTCTTCGGCCGAAGCCCCTTTTTCGACCTCGTCCGCCAGCCGGGCGGCTCCTTCTCGCAGGTTGGCGTCCCGCAGGGCGGAGGCGGTCATCCGCAGCGCTTCGGGCAACGGGACGTCGCAGGCGGTGAGGATCGAGAGCAGCGAACAGAATTCCGATACGGCCGCATGGCGGGACGCCGACCCGATCGACGGAATCCACTGAAACATTCGAACCCGCCAGGCGCGACCGGGGAGAAACCGCAACGAGCAGACGGCGGCCGCGAGCGTCACCAGTGTCAGCAGGAACCACTCGAAGTGCTCACCCGTCCGGACAGCGACGTCTGAAAGTCCAATCAACGTGATTGTCGCCGAGGGAAGCGGAACCTGAAAGTCTTCAAAGATCTCTTTGAAATCCTGCACTGGCCAGACGAGAATGGCCCACAAAATTGTCAACGCAAACAGACCGAGCAGCAGCGGGTAACCGAGGCTGAGCAAGATTCGCGAGCGGATCTGCCGCGTTCTCTGCATCACGAACAAATGCCGCTCGAGCGCCTCGGCCAGTCGTCCGCTACGGACGCCGGCGGCGACTAGGCCGCTCACATAGGCCGCGCCGCTCGGCGTCGCCCTCGCCAGCGCTTCCTCCAAGCTGGCGCCTCTGGAAAGTGACCGACTGATGTCCTTCAGCGCCCGCCGAACTCGTCTCGAGGGCGCTTCTCTCCCGTAGGCCGCCAGTCCGCCGGCCAGCGGAACTCCCGCCGCCGTCAGCCGTGCCATCGCGCTGGCTGCGGCGCCTTCGACGCCCGGCCCGGACGTGCGCGGATCGGATTCTCGGTCGGCAGGAGAGATCACGGATTCGGCCTTCGACTCTCAAGACATCATGTACTCAGACTGCGCCACACCGACTGCAGGGGGAGGAACAGGCTGAGGGCGTACAACAGCGCCATTCCGCCTCCCAAGACAATGACAAGCACCGACGGCAGCAACCGCTGGATCCACTCCGCCCGCGTTAGAGCCCGCTGTTCGTAGACATCGGCGGCGTGTCGCATCGTCGAGGGCAGCGTCCCCTGCGCCAGGCTCAGCAGCAGCAGCCACCGCAACAAGGGCGGCAGCGCACGGCCTTCCGGGATCGCGCGGTCTGGAGGTTGTCCCGCCTCGGCTGACTTGGCCGCTCGTTCCACAAGGAGGATCAGGCGCGCATCGCCCGTCCCCGCCGCGCTCAGACGCAGCGCTTCTGGAAACGGCACCTCGAATTCGGTGAGGACCGACAACAAATGTGCGAACCGCGCCAAGCGCGCATTGCCGACCACGCCCCGGAACCCAGGGATCAGTCGCAGCAGTCCCGGTTGAATCGCCGCCGGACCGCCGCCTCGCGCGGACGCTGACGTCGAGCAACTCCAGAGCCATTCGGCCAGCAGGATCGTCGCCGCCGCAATCGGGATTCCCGGTCCCCACCAGCCGACTGTGGCCTGCAGCATCTCGATGACCCGGATCCACCAGGACGTCTGCAGGCGGGACAGTTCATAGGTCGTCATCAGCCGCGGCGTGACGTACACATTCAGCCCCACGAACAGCGTGTACGCAATCACGACCACCGCACCCGGATAGATCAGCATGCGTCGAATCTCGGCGCTCAGATCGCGCATCGACGCCGCGAAGCGGGACACGCTGCCCAACACCTCTTCGATCCGTCCGCTGCGAAAACCGGCCGCGATCAAAGAGCGGTACACGGCGGGAACCAGATCCCCTTCGGCGGCGAGCGCATCTTCCAGAGACGCGCCCCCTTCCAGCCGCCTCGCCAGGCGGTCCGCAATCTCGCTCAGCCGGCCCCCCACCCGCGATGCGGTCCCGCGTAATCCCAGGTCCAGCGGCACGCCCGCCCGAATCAGACTGCGGATCTCCTCGTTCAGCAGGATGAACTCATCCAGCGAAATCGACCCGCCCCGATCGGCCCGGCGCGACGGATTCGTGCTCATATCCAGTGTTCACTCTTTAGACCTGGATCGCATTTGATTCAATCTTAGCGGGTCTGGCAGCGGAAAATGCCGCGTCAAGTGACGAAAACGCGACCAACCGCCGCGAGGATTAAGTGCCATTGGCAGCAAGTCGCAGACCCCGGTTCCGCACCAGCGCATATCTCAACAGATGCTCCTCAGCCTTACGCACTCCGGCCGGCCGCCGTTGGGTCAATTCTGGCAACAAACCCGAACAGCTTCGTTTCGTCCTGCGCGACCGGCACACCCCAACGCTCTCTGCGTCTCTGCGCCTCCGCGAGACACCATCTCAATTATTCAACGGCTGCGACGCCTGCAGGAATGCGAACAGATCCCGGATCTGTTGCTCATTCAAATCCTTGAGCAGGCCTTCGGGCATCAGTGATTTCTTCTGCGGGGCCATCTCCTCAATCGTCTCGCGCGGGATCGTCACGTTCTGGCCGTCCACTCCTCGCAGGACGATCACGTTTTCATCCTGATCGAACAGAAACCCGCTCAGCACCCGTCCGTCCTCGGTCAGCACCATGTACGATTCGAATCCTTCGCGAATCTCGGCGCTCGGGTTCACGATGTTCACCAGCAGCCGCGACTGATCCTTCCGTTGATAGGAGGTCAGGTCCGGCCCGATCCGTCCGCCGTCGCCGAACAGCAGATGGCACTTCCCGCACGATTTCTGGTACAGCTGCTTGCCGCGATACGGGTCGCCGCTGCCGGTCTTGAGCAGTTCGGTTGCGTCCGCAAGTTCCGCCTGCATCTGCGCGTTGGAAGCGCCCTGCACGTCCGGCCAGAGTTCGCCAATCAGTTCCGCCACGTCCTGGTCCTGATGGAACGTCATCAATCGCACCGTGTCCAGCGGGATCGATTCGGCCGCAATCCGTCCCCCCGCGATCGCCTGCAGCAGCGCCTTCGACCATGCGGCGCGACTGGAGAGTGCGGTCAAGGCGGCGGCCTGGGCATCGGCCGAGAGTGAGGGGAACGCCGCGACGATCGCCTCCGCAACGCGCGGTTGATCGTACCGCATTAACGAAGTCAGCGCCGCCATCTTCAGCTCGTCCCCGGCGTCTCCCGAGATCGTTCCCAACAACACGTCGACCGACTCCGGCAGGTCGACCTCTCCAAAGATCTGCAGCAGCGCCAATCGCTGGGCGGCGTCTCCCCCCCCATCGGCCGCGATCGAAAGCGCTTCCTGCACCGCCTCCGGTTTGAGTTGCCGAACCTGCAGCACCAGCGACGCGCTGCCGCTTTCATCGATCGCCTTCACCAGTTCCTCCGGCAACGTCGCCAGCGAGCGCCCCTGAAACGCCTCTTCGAACCCCTTCATCAACTGGTCCGTGTGCTCTTTCGACGGCGCCAGTCGCAGCAGCTTCGCGCACGTGATCAGATCCTGTCGGGAACCGGCGGCCGCGTATCTCCGCATCAGCCGCGACAGGATGTGTTGCCGCACAATCGGCAGTTCCCACGTCTCCGGTTCACTCAGCAGTTCCAGCACCATCTCGCGCGACTCGCCCGCCTTCGATTCGATCGCCCACCACAACAGCAATGGAATATGCACGTCCGCCAGATCCTCGCTGCGGGCGAGCAATTCCTCCACGATCGGAAGCCCCTGTTCCGCTGGCAGTCGGCGGGCCGAGGACGCCAATTGGCTGCGAACTTGTGCATAAGGCTCTCCCGCCGCCATCGAGGCCAGTTGATCGGCGATCGAGTCGGAGACCGTGTGATCGTCGCACAGCAGTCGCACCGTCCACATCCGCACGAACTCGTCTGCATGCTCCAGCGCCTCGGCTGCAAACTCCTCGTCGAATCCGCCGCTCAGGTTGAGGGCCCACAGGCACTCCAGCGGAAACTGCCCGGTCTCTTCACGAATGTGCGCTTTTAGTTCTTCAACCACGCTTCCGTCTTTGCGATCGCCGAACAGCACCAGCGCCCGCTGGCGATACCACTTGTTCGGATGCCGCAGCACCTCGATCAACTCCCGCGCGGAAAGTGCGCCGAGATCGGGAACCACGTGAGGCTCGGCGCCTTTCGCCTGCAAGCGGTAGATCCGCCCGTTCGACTTGTCGATCTGCCCGGAAAAGTGCTCCCGGTGGCTGATCTGCGGTTCATACATGTCGGCCACATAGATGGCCCCGTCCGGCCCCGCCTTGATGTCGACCGGCCGAAACCATTTGTCGTCGGTCAGAATCGGGCGATTGATGTCCCGCGTGGCGAATGTAGACGTATCGGGGAAGATCTCCGCCTGCACCACCTGCCCCTGCATCGGCTCAACCCCGAACAGCTTGCCGCTGTACCGCTCCGGCAACGCGCCCCCTTCATAAATGATGAAGTTGTGCGTAAACCGCGGCACGTCGTGATGCTGCATATACGGGAAGTACCCGAACGAATACGGGTTCGACAACGGGCCGTGCTTCGAAAAGCCTTTCTGGTAATACCCCCCCTGCACGTAGTGGAACCCGCGCGTGTTGCCTCCATTGTGGCCGGAGTAGACCCGCCCCTTGGCGTCAAACTCGCAGCCGAACGAATTGCCGCCCCCTTCCGCGAAGATCTCGTAAGTCCGCGACTCCGGATGATACCGCCAGATCAACTGCCCCATCGAATGCACGGACTGCTCCGGCTTGTCGATTCCCGGCCGCAGAATGTTCCCGCTCACCGTGCTCCCCTGGCAAGCGTAGAGCCAGCCGTCCGGTCCCCAGCGGAGACTGTTCGCGACCGAGTGCGTGTCCTCGAAACCGAAGCCCTGCAAGTGCACTTCCGGGTCGCCGTCGGGAACGTCGTCGTTGTCGGCGTCGGGATAGAACAGCAGGTACGGCGGATTGAGCACCCACACCCCGCCCCGCCCTTTGGTAAACGACGTGGCAATGCTCAATCCTTCGACAAACGACTTGTGCGCATCGAACAGGCCGTCGCCGTCGGTGTCTTCGTGAATCGTGATCCGGTCCGCACCGGGGAAGTGATTGGGAGGAGCCTCGGGCAGCCTGTCGTAAACGGCCCGCCAGTATTCGTCTTTACTGACCATCGTCAGCCCGGCGGGGTACGGGTATTGAATGTAATTCATCACCCACAGCCGCCCCCGTTCGTCCCAGTTCATGTACAGCGGCTGCCGCACTTCCGGCTCCGACAGAACCTGAACGACTTCCAGATCGTCCGGAACCACCAGCGTTGCCGCCGCCTCCGCCGGTTCCAGCGCCGTGCTTTCGACCTTCGCCAACTCAATGGCGGCATCTTTGGCCATCGTCCGCCAGAAGATTCCCGTATTGGTAATCGCCACCGGACCCTCGGCCCACGCTTCGTCGTCTCCCGTCCGGAATTCCCACAGCCCGTTGAGGTTAATTCCCTGATCGCCTGACAAGACAACCGGCGCAGCCCCTTTGAACCCGCCCCGGCCGTCGTGATCGAAGATGCGGATCGCCAGCAGATTCTTGCCCGCTTTCACTGCCTCCTCAGGAACCGCCAGTTCCACTGGCTCCGGATCGCCCGGCTGATAATCCGGCGGAAACGCGCCCGACCCGCCGATCGGAGTTCCATTGAAAAACGCCTCATACGCGTCATCGACGTTCTCGATCCGGACCAGCACTTCCTTCTCGCGCCACCCCCCCGGAATCGTAATCAGGCAGCGGTACCACGCGATGCCGTCGTAGTTGTCGAGCTTCCCCTCAGTCTGTTCGTCCCACGTCCCCGGCACAGTCAGAATATGCCACTTCTCCCCGTACTCCCCGGCCGGGTCGGTGTCACTCACCTGCGAGACCGCGAGCCCCGTGAAGCCAGCCAGCAACAGAGCAGAACACAAAATGAGCGCTGATTGACGTCGTGGCATGGAGGATTCTCTTCGAGGCGAGGCAGGAGGGTGGGAGCGGCAAGCGAGGATTCGGACACAGTCCGACAGGGATCGCGAGCCGCGCGGCGTCAGCCCGCGGATGACTCCGGCGTGAATTGACACACGCTCAACAACCAACTGCAGCATAATCAGCCGACAATCCAAACGCCACCACGTCCCTCTCTGCGCCTTCGCGACTCAGCGTCAAAGAATCCGTGCTCAAGCCGCCCCCATCTCATGCACCATTTCAACCAGCGCCTTCACATGCTCAACGGGCGTCCCCGGCAGAACCCCGTGCCCCAGATTGAAGATGTGCCCGGCTCGCCCCTCTGCGGCAGCAAGAATCGAGCGGCAGCGCTCCCGGATCACAGACTGCTCAGCGAACAGCGTCACCGGATCGAGGTTGCCCTGCACCGCCCGGTCGTACCCCACCGTTCGCCACGCCTCCGCCAGTTCGCACCGCCAGTCGAGACCGATCACCCGCGCCTTCAGTCCTGCCTGCGCGGCCAGCAGTGTGGGATTCCCCGTAAGAAAATGAATCACCGGGACATCGTCCGGCAGTTGATTGAGCAGCGCCTGAGTATGCGGCAGCGCGTAGTCCCGGTAGTCCGCCGGCGACAGGCAACCGGCCCAACTGTCAAACACCTGCACCGCCTGGCACCCGGCCGCAATCTGCTGCCGCAGGTATTCCGCAAGGCTCTCGACCAACCGCTCCATCAATGCGTTCCAGGCGCCCGCATCGGCGTACATGAATTTCTTGGTGTGGATGTAGTTCCGCGAACCCGCTCCCTCAATCGCATAGGACGCCAGCGTAAACGGCGCGCCCGCAAAGCCCAGCAACGGGATGTCTCCGGGGAGTTCCTTTCGCACCAGCCGCACCGTGTCGAAGACAAAACCGAGTTCCTCCATGTTGTCCACAGAGCGAACCCGCTCCACGTCGTCCCCGCTGCGAACCGGGTTGTGAATCACCGGCCCTTCGTTCGGCTGGTACTCCAGTTCGAATCCCATCGGCTCGAGGATCGGCAACAGATCAGCGAACAGAATCGCCGCGTCGACGCCCAGCACGCGCTGAGCCGTGACGGTCACCTCCGCCGCCAGTTCGGGACTCTTGCACAGTTCAAGGAACGTCACCTTGCTGCGAACCGCCATGTACTCCGGCATGTACCGGCCCGCCTGCCGCATGATCCAGATCGGCGTCGTATCGACCGGCTCACACCGGGCGGCCTTGAGAAATCGGCAGTTCTGCAGTTCTGGAGAAAGCACCGGCAACAGAGATCCCTCAACAATTTGCGGATTGGAGAAAGCCGCCTCCGGGCTTCATCGGTCCGCGTCGACACGACGCATTGAAAATCGACCGAAGGCTTTCTCGAAGAGTGGGAAACCGCGGCGCACCGTTGGGAAGCGGCGGACGATCAGTCTTCGGACTCCTCTCCGTTCTCACGGAGCTTCTCCAACGTGACCGTATTCCCCCGTTCGTTGTACTCGACGCGCGTCATGAATGCTTTCATGAGCATGATTCCGCGCCCGCCCGGTTTCTCCAGGTTATCATCGTCGGTCGGGTCGGGAATGTCCTTCGGATCAAACCCGGGCCCCTCGTCCGTGATCACCACCAGCGCCCGCTCGTCCCCGATCTCGCACAGAATCTCCACCGACTTGGACGGATCCATCCCGTTCCCGTGCTTGATCGCGTTCACGATCGCCTCTTCCAGCGCCAGCCGCATCCCGAACACGTCGCGCGCCCCGAACTCCATCGTTTCCAGGAGGGAGATGATTCGTTCCTGCACGCGCTCTGCTTCCTGCAGATCGCTGGGGATCGTTTCGCGGAATCGTTCAGGTGTCGCCATGTCTCGCCGTCAGGTCGCGGTGAGAGAACCGGAATGCCGAACGTTGCCGGCGCTGGATCGCTTCGGAACCGGCAACACCTGAGAAACTCAAAGGCCCACGGAGAATCGGCGTTGCGCGCTGAGTGGAGTGCGGAAACGGAATTGCTTCAAAAGCCGGTGAGGGCCTGGTCCCGATCGTCGTAGATGTCAAACACTGTGTTCAGTTTGGTGATTGCGAAGACCTCGTAGATGTCCGGCCGGATGCCGCACAGGCGCAGCTTGCCCTTCGCCTTCTTCATCTTGTTGTTCAGCGTAATCAACTTTCCCAACGCCGCGCTGGAGAGGTACTCGACGTTTGAAAAGTCGAGCACAATCTTTCTGCGGGCGTCCTCATCGATCAGCCCGAAGAGCTGATTGCCGATCTTCTGGATGTTGTTCTCGTCAAGAATCTTCTTGTCGATGAACCGCGCAACCGTGACGTCGCCGACGTCCTCGATGTCAAGTCGTCTCTCTCCAGCCATATGTGATCCTGCCCTGTCAGCGTCGTACAACGTCGGAGCGGAAACCGACCCGGAATCGCGGCGATGAGGACTCTGCGAAGAACCGTTCGCCCGCGACGGAAACGCTCCCGCGTGGAAGTGATTCACGATTCTTGCCGCTAAAGATCATCATCCGAACGCACATCGATGTCAAGAGATGCGCATCCCCGCCACGAAGTCCCGCCGCCAGGATGACAAAGCCAGTCTCGGGAGGGCGAGGCGCCGGCCGAGCCGCGCAGCTCAGAGTGAAACAACCGACAACCCGGTCCAATCGGTTCGCTGCCGCAGCAACTCAACCGGTTCTCCGTTACAATCCGGCAGACGACTCCACTCCACGCACACCGACTTTCCGGAGACGCGCCATGCCGGAACATCCCACCCGTCGCACCTTCCTCGAACAGTCAAGCGCCGCCTCCGCCGCCGCGGCACTCGCCTCCCTCGCCGGAGCGCACGTCGCCGCGCAGGACAAGCCGGATACAGTTCGCCTCGGCATCATCGGCTGCGGCGGCATTATGACCCATCACGTGCAGGGACTGGTGCGTCGCAAGTCGGCCGCGTCGGTCGCCTGGTTGTGCGATGTCGACCCCGCACAAATCGATCGCATCTCCGGGCACTTGGGTGGATTTCAATCCGCCGATCCGAAACGGACGCTCGACTACGAGGACGTCCTGTCCGATGCAGACGTCGATGCCGTCGTCATCGCCACACCCCATCACTGGCACGCACCGATCGGTCTCGCCGCCATGGCCGCCGGCAAAGACGTCTACTGCGAGAAACCCCTCTCCCACGTCTTTGCCGAGGGGCCCGCGATGATCGCCGCCGCCGAAAAGTACGGCCGCATCGTCCAGCACGGCAGCCAGATGCGCAGCAGTCCGGTGACCGAGAAGGCCGGACGACTCCTCGCCGAAGGCGTCATCGGGGAAGTCAAAGTCGCCCGCGCCTGGACCGCCGAAGTCCGCAGCGTGCTCCCGCCCGTTCCCGATTCCGATCCCCCGGCCGGAGTCGACTACGACCGCTGGCTCGGCCCGGCCCCCGAACGCCCCTTCAACCGCCATCGCTTCCACCGGACATGGCGGCTCTTCTACGACTACGGCAACGGCGAAATCGGCGACGACGGCATCCACGACCTCGACATGGCCGCCTGGGGACTCCGCGTCGACTCCCTCCCCAGACACGTCACCGCCCGCGGCGGTGAAATGATGCTCCACGGACATGTCAGCGAATACCCCGATAACCTCAATGTCGCGTTCGAGTTCCCCGACGGCAGACTCCTCATCTACGAGAACTACCCGTTCACCAGCTACGGGATGCACGGCTTCGACAACGGGAACGTCTTCTACGGCACCGAAGGCTACATGGTCTTCTCCCGCCGGGGCGCGTTCAGCACCTTTCTCGGACCGAAGGCCAAGGCCGGCCCCACCGAAGGCAAAGAGATCCGCGGCCAGCGCGGCTACGACGAGCACATGGAGGATTTCCTGCAGGCCGTCCGCACCCGCAAGCCCGCCCGGGCCACGCCCGAAATCGCCCACCGCTCCTGCTCACTGGTCCACTTCGGAGACATCGCGTATCGCACCCGCGGCCGGCTCGAATTCGACGCCGAGACCCAGCAGTTCATCGACTGCGACGAAGCCAACGCCCTGTTGAACAAAGAATACCGCGCTCCCTACACCCTGCCCGACGTTGTTTAGAGCAAATTGCTCTGCCATGTGTCCGCGTCGAGCGGTATTGGAATTGTCGAGGATGAGAATCCGCGAGACAGATCGCCCACAATGATTCGCAAAGCGCTCGAATCGCCGGATCAAGCGATGTGAGTGCAAGAGGCTCACCCGTCGCATCCCACAACGCCCGCCGGTTGCAACCGGCGGGACACCTACGAGGAACGAGAACAGATGCCCTTTGACGTTTACGGAGTAGGAAACTCGCTGGTAGACATTCAGGCCCACGTCTCGGACGCCGACCTGAATTCCATCGGCTTTCAGAAAGGAATCATGACGCTCGTCGACGAACCGACGCAGTTGTCGGTCCTCAGCCGGCTGCACGGCGCCAGCGTCACCCGGTGTGCGGGCGGTTCCGCAGCGAACACCATCATGGGAGTCGTCGACTTCGGAGGCTCCGCGGCCTACGCCGGCAAGGTCGGCAGCGATTCCCTCGGAGAGTTCTTCCTCTCCGACATGCGAAACACCGGCGTCACGATCGACGTCCCGGGAATGCCCAACGCGACGGGAACCTGCGTCGTCCTGATCACCAATGACGCCCAGCGGACCATGCTCACCTGCCTCGGCGCCTCCGCCACGCTCAGTCCCGACGACATCGAGTCCGAGCACATCGCCGACTCGAAATACGTCTACGTCGAAGGCTATCTCTTCGGCGGCGAACCGACGAGGTCGGCCGCCCTCAGAGCCATCGAACTCGCCGGCAAACACAACGTTAAGGTGGCTTTTACTGTTTCCGATCCGTTCCTGATCGAGCATCACCGCGACGAATTCTGGTCACTGATCGAAGGCCCCGTCGACCTGCTGTTCTGTAATCTTCAGGAGGCCCGCGCGCTGACTGGAAAAGAAGACCCCATTGAGTGCGCCCACGAGATCCACAGCCATACCGAAAACGTCGCGCTGACGATGGGAGCGGACGGCTCCCTGCTGATGCACGAGGGCGAAGTGATTCCGATTGAGGGGGTCAGCGTCAAGGCGGTCGATACCACCGGCGCGGGCGACATGTACGCGGCCGGCGTGCTTTACGGCATCACCAACGGCCTGTCCTGGAAACAGGCCGGACGTCTCGCATCCCACGCCGCCGCCCGCATCGTCGGCCAACTCGGCGCCCGCCTCAAACAGCCCTTCACCGCCCAGGAGATGCGGGAACTGCTCGCCTGACGCTGTATCTCTCAAACCCCGCCACAAGAAACCCTCCGCCGCGTGCCACTGGCGTTCCGTCAGTGCGATTCAACGACGATCATGGGACCGGGCACAACCAACGACTGTCATCAGCCTTCTCACCTCACACCGCAGGCCGCTGCATGCCGTACTTCTTGAGCCGACGGTCGAGCGTTGTCCGCTCGATCCCCAGCAACCGCGCTGCTTGCGATTTGTTCCAGCGGCACTGCTCAAGCACGGCTTCCATATAGCGCCGGTCGAGTTCGTCGAGCGTCAGTTCTTCCTCCATGAATCGCTTCAGAACGTCCTCGTCGCGGGGCGGACTGGATGCCGCTCGCGATCCCGGTTCGGTCGGCCGCTCTCCGTTGAATTCGGAACTGTCCGGTTCTGCCTGGGATCGGTCGGGAGCGATCTTCGAGAGCGAGATGTCCCGCGGAGTCAGCACGTCGCTGTCGCTCAGAATCACCGCGCGCTCCACGACGTTCCGCAACTCGCGTACGTTCCCCGGCCAGTGGTGCTCGCTCAAAACTCGCAGCGCTTCATCGCTGAAGCCGTGAATCGGACGTTGCGCCTTCCGGGCGAATTGCCGGGCAAAGTGCTGCGCGATTATCGGCACGTCCCCCGCATGCTCGCGCAGCGGCGGCACCACGATCTCGATCACCTGCAGCCGAAAGTAAAGGTCGCTGCGAAACTCGCCGGCACGCACTGCCTCTTCGAGATTACGATTCGTCGCCGTCACCACGCGGACATCAACCGTAATCGCCTTCCCGCCGCCGACCCGCTCGAACGGCTGGCCCTCCAGCACCCGCAGGAATTTGGCTTGCAGGTCGGGGTTCATCTCGCCGATTTCGTCGAGAAACAATGTCCCTTGATCGGCCTGTTCAAACTTCCCGGCCTTCTGCCCCGCCGCGCCGGTGAACGCGCCCTTTTCGTGGCCGAAGAGTTCGCTCTCCAGCAGCGACTCCGTGAGCGCCGCGCAATTCACGCAGACGAACGGGCCCTTCTTGCGCCGACTGTTGAAATGCACCGCTCGCGCAACGAGTTCCTTTCCAACTCCACTTTCACCGCGAATCAGCACCGTGGCGTCGGTCGGCGCCACCCGGGCGACCTGGCTCCGCACCGCCTCCAGGGCCTTGCTGGCGCCGATCAGTTCGGTTTCCACCTGCAACTGATCGCGCAGTTCCCGCGCCGTCTGTTGCGCCTCCGTCGCCGTCGAGATCAACCGCTGCTTCTCTGCCAGGGCCGCCAGATGTCCGGCCAGTTGATCGGCCACAGCCAGCGTGAACTCCAGTTGCTCGCCGTCGAGAGGTTCCGTCGCGCTTGTCGAGTACAGGTGAATCAGCCCTAACACATCGTCGTGATGACGAATCGGCGCGCAGATCGCGCTGGTCGCGTCGAGTTGGTTCAGGCTCTCCCGATGCGAAAGGGAATCGTCCTTCGCGATGTCGTGCACCAGCAACGCTTGCCGGTCCGCCAGCACGAGTTGCGAGAGATATCCGGAGAAATGGGGCGTCTCGGTATCGGCCGGCGCGCGAACGGCGCGCGGTTCCAGCGACGTGTAATCATCGTCTTCCCGGCTCCCCGGGAACAACAGGATCGCCCCCACGTCCGCACTGGTGCCGCTCAGCAATCCGTCCAGCACCGACCCGGTGAGGGTCGCTTCGTCCTTCGCGGACGTCATCGCCTGCGCGAGACGAAACAGTTCCGCCACGCCGTGCCGTCCGCTCGGCGGCGCAGTCTGTCCGGCGGGGGGGGCGTCGAAACGCGTGCCGGTCTTGCGTTCGATCACCGCGAACGGAGCCGCCGCCGACCCCTCCGAACGGTCCACCGCGTCGTCGTCTCGCGGTTCCCGGTCTGTATACAGCAGTGCGCACCCGCCGATGCCGACTGTCTGTCCGATTTCCAGTTCCCAGTCATCGGTGACGGTCAGCCCGTCGACCGTCAGGCCGTTCCGGCTGTCGAGGTCGCGGACGAACCAGTGTCCCTCGCGGGCGAAGAACTCACAGTGCTGGCGGCTGCACTTCGGGTCGTTGAGGATGATCCGGTTCGACGGCGCACGTCCGACGGTGACGCGTCCACCCGACGTCAGAGGGACAACCTCAAGCCGGGCCGATCCGCGCTGCACCACGACGTAACCGTTCGGGGCGTCCCCGGAAGGATTGGAATTCGGCAATGAACCCTCACGGTTCGCTCGACAGAGATTCGCCCCATGAACGCCTGCGCGCCCGATCGAAAGGTCGTGCATCTCGGCGAGGAGTCGGTGAATCTCGTGACACTGCGTCCGAACCGTTCGACGCGGACAAACTGGAGTACCCTGCTGCATAATACAGCATACAAAACAACGAAAGCGTTTCCAGAAACACTCTGGAAACGCTTTTCGCTGTGCGTTCGAGCAAGTGCGGGCCGTCTCCTCGCTCGAGTTGCTGTCTCAAATTGCGAATCGCGCGCCGCTCACTCATCGATTGGTTGGAGCTTCCTCCGCACCACTTGGTCCCCCGCCGTCCGTACGCCTGTAAGAATCAACCAGAAAAGGAGTTGCGCTTTAAGCCGCGTTTCTGCGTCCTCGCCGCCCGCTTCGGTCGTGGTACTCGAGGTTCACCAGCCCTGCAACGCCACTGCTGCGAAACGCAATATCGCGGCCCGCAGCACCGACTCAGATTGCGGCAGTTTGCGCGGTTTGGCGCCCCTCGGCGGAACTCTGAGAATCTGCGTCGGTCAGCCTGAAATAAGCTGCGCAGACCCGCAACGGGATGATTCGATCTGCAACACCCGAATCCGGCACAAAATCTGCTACAATGGGAGGCGTTATCCCGTTGATCCCGTGTCGTCACCGGGGCCTTATTCTATTCGCCGGCTCCTTTTTCCCTACCATCCCCGAGACACGGTGGGACCTGTTCGTCACACGGCGGGCAGGTCCTGGCTTTTTTGACGGGCCGCTTCTTCGACGAACGGGCGAGAACTCGGGTTGCGCTTCTCCCCGAGTTTGTCGCACGAGAATTGAGTCTCAGCGACGAACGGGAAGCGGGTTCCGCCAGCGCGCGCCAACGCGCAAGTCCCCAGGCATCGCCTTCTCACAGATTCTCCGGTTCGGTGTCCGGTTCCGGAGCGTTGACCGTATTCATCGCCCGTTGGGTTCCGTCCCGCACCCAGGCCTCAACGCCGTCGGCCGCCCGCAAAACAGCCTCGTCGATCACGCTCCGTTCCTCCGGAAGAAACTTCGCCAGCACGAATGCGGCGCCGTCCATCCGGGGCGGGGGCGAGCCGATGCCGATTCGCAGCCGGGCAAACTCGTTGGTGCCCAGCCGCTGGATGATGTCTGCCAACCCCTTCTGTCCCCCCGCCGACCCCTTTCCGCGCAGCCGCAATCGGCCGCACGGAAGATTCAGATCGTCGCACACCACCAGCAGATCATCAGCCTCAATCTTGTAGAAGTCGGCAATCTGGCGGACCGCCCGACCGCTGAGGTTCATGAACGTCTGCGGCGCGCAGAGAAAGACCCGCTCGCCGCCGATGACAACGTCCGCCACCTCGGCGTCGTTCATCGAACTCGTCGTCGCGGAATACCGCCGCGCGAGGTCCGCCAGCACTTCAAAGCCGACGTTATGCCGCGTCCCGGCATACTTCCGGCCGGGATTTCCGAGTCCAACAACCAGCTTCATTGGTCCGGCGCGTTGATGAGAGGCATTTCCGGACGGCCCAGCGGCGAGAAGTCAACCGATTCGTCGAATTCGGATGGCTGCGTTGAGGGCCCCCGAAATTCGCCGGGTGCAGGAAACGCCTCGGGAGACCTCCGCCGCCGAACGATTCGACCGCAGCGAACCGCCGCTGCCGCTCCGTCCCGTGTCGCGGCTAGTGCCCTGTCAGGGCCTTATTTTCGGGTTGGCTGAACCGCAAAACCGCACGAAACCCTGCGGGATTCGTGCTTCCGAGCGAACCGCTCAACCCGAAGATTCTCAATTGACAAAGCACTAGTCGTCCGAGGACGATTCTTCCTCGTCTTCGTCCGACTCCCGCGTGATCAGTTCCGGTTCGGCCGGGACGGCGCCTTCCTCTTCCAGTTCCGCCTCCAGTTCCTCTTCCGTCGGCGCCGGCACGACCTGCACGATCACCGACTCCGGCGGATCAAGGATCGTCACGCCTTCCGGGATGTCCTTGATGTCGCTGACCGAGAGAGAGTCGTCCACGTCCAGTTCGTTGACGCGCACCTTGAAAACGTCCGGGATGGCGATCGCCAGGCATTCCACCTCGACGGCGTGCAGCGGCTGTTCCATGATCCCGCCGTTCTGCAGACCCACGGGAGTTCCGACGAACTGCAGCGGAACGGAGGCTGTGACCCGCTCGTCCTCACTCACCCGCAGGAAATCGACGTGTCGCACGTATTTTCCGTACGTGTCCCACGCCACCTCGCGAATCAGAGCCTTCTCGACGGCGCCGTCGATGTTCAGGTCGACGACGTGCGCCCGCCCGTGAATGATCGGCCTCAAATCATCCGCGACGATCTTCACCGCGACAGGATCCTGCTGGTGTCCGAAGACGTTCGCCGGGATCTGGCCGTTGCGGCGCAGTCGACGACAGGCGGTCGTCCCGATTTCGTCGCGCTTCTGAGCCGCCAGCCTTTCAATTGTCGCCATTCTCAAAACCTTATGTCGTCTGTCGGTCGCTGAAATCGGGCGCGATCAATTCCCCGCCCGACCCGGACCCTCTCCTGATCGTGCGCAAGCCACAGAGTATCGACTGCTCCCAAACGCTGCAAGCTGCCGGAAATCAGGCCGCAGGGCAACGCGGGCGGCTCAAATTGCCCGGATTCTCTGCAGTGAACAGACATTTTCCGATCGGTCTGCGCCTGCTATCTTCCCGCCCCCACATTCCGGCCGGATTTTTTGATTGCACCCGCCCCGTCGATCCGAATTGAGAAGTGGATGGATCCATTTGCACCGCAGGCGGGCGCTGATGCGGGCAGGAAGCAAGGATGACTCATGCGGAAGTTCCGTGATTCTCGGACATCTCCGGCAAGCTGGACGCCGTCGCGGCGGTCGCTGGCAGTCTTCTGCGGACTGCTCCTCTCGCTGACCGGCTGCCAGTCGATGAACAACGCGCAGTCGGGAGCGCTCGCCGGCGCTGGAATCGGCGCTTTGACCGGCGCGATGGTCGGGTCGAACAGCGGCCACGCCGAGGGGGGCGCTCTGATCGGCGCCGCGACCGGCGCTCTGGCCGGCGGAATCATCGGCGATGCCGAGGACGCCCGGCAGGAACGGGACGCGGCGATCGCCCAGGCCGCCTACGCTCAGCAGACGCAGCAGTCGGTCACGAATATCGACATCCTCCAGTTGGCCGGCAGCGGCATCAGCGACGACGTGATCATCAGCACGATTCGCTCCCAGGGGGGACGGTTTGATCTCAGCCCGCAGGCCATCATCACGCTCAAGAACAGCGGCGTCAGCGACCGCGTGATTCTCGAGATGCAGAACTACGACACGATTTCGCCACCGATTACGACCGTCATTGCCGAACCGCCTCCGGTCGTCGTTGTCCCTCCCCCCGGCCCGCGGGTGCACTTCTCCTTCGGCCGCCGCCCGCGCCGCCGATACCGTCATTTCCACTGGCACTGGTGAGCGGGCAGGAAGTCGTTCCACTGCGGTTGATGGCTGTTGGCTGGGAGTTGCGCTGGGCGGCGAAGAGTGCGGGTGTTCGTGTTTGGGGTTCGGGCGCTCCTGTAAAGGGTTGACCTTCGTTTTTTCGGGGGATTGGGGCAAGTCTTTAACTCCTTAGAAGGATGCGTGCCCGGTGGTGAGCTGATTCGTGTTTGAGCATGGGTGGTGGGTTGTCGTTTTCGGGGGGGATGGTGTCTGCGGCGAGGGAGCTTGGTGTTCCGTATCACGGGGATTGGTTGCGCGGGAGGCTCTTGGTTGCCGGCGCAACGAACTCACCACAGAGGGGTGGAGGACGCACTGAGGGGGCACGGAGAGGGGTTTCGGAGGACAACGATCATGAAAAGCAGGAGGGCTATGAAACGCGAGCGGGCAAGCGACTCGAGGACAGAGGTCGCCTGCTTGTGACGGATCGGCGGGTTGACGCTGCGCCGCTCGCCGTTTGTTTGTCTCTAGACCCTGGTCCCTCGACTCTCGACCTTCGTCCGCACGAGCCGGATGCAGAAGAGCATTAGGGCTGTGTTTACGACCAGAAAGAAGACGAATGCCCCCAGTCCGGAGACGGCGGCGGCCTGGGTGTGGGCGTTGTAGAGGGTCGTGATGTCGACGCGGGCCAGGCGGATTGCTTCGCGGACGACGGCGGTGCCGCAGAGCGTTACGAGGAGTGCGATGGAGACGATCAGGAGCAGGCCGCGGGGGAGGGCGTTCTGCTTCCAGATGACGATCCAGCCTGCGGACTGAATCACCGCGCCGACGATTGCGATGATGAACCAGGGGCCGGCCGGCGGTCCAGTCATCAACTCGCGTTCGGCATCGCCGAGCATGGCGTAGTACGCGGCCGCGCAGAGGGCGGCGGACAACAGTCCCACGAGGCCGATTCCGGCCAGCAGCCGCGCGACGCTGGGGTGGTCGATTTCACGGTGCTCGTCGTCGGTCGCTGTCAGCCTGATCTGCCAGGCCAGCCAGGCGGCCAGAGTGGGAAACGAGCCGCAGAACCAGAGCGCGAGGCGCGGGGCGAGTTCGGGGGTCTTGAACATCAGGGCCCCCGAGGCATAGTGCTCCGTCCAGACGCCGAGGCTCTGCACGCTGAGCAGGTGGTTCTCCGTCCAAGACCAGGCGACGAATGCGAAGCAGACGAACGTGAGCACACGGATCGCCTGCCGGATGAGCGGCCGCTTAAGGACGTCCGCGTTCACCTTCAGCAGGTAGAGCATGTAGAAGCCGATCAGCAGCGTCGGCAGGATCGCCATCCAGCGATTGAAGAGCAACAGGTTGGCCGTGTAGAACCGTTCCTGATAGACGATCTGCACGAACAGCAGCGGTGCGATGCCGGCGGTAATGGCGGCGCTCAGCATCAGCGGCATCCATTCCCGCAGCAGGTAAGCCGGCCGCTCGGTGTCGATCCCGAGCCTTGCCAGCAGCCCGCGTCCCGCGAGGAACGCCGTCCCGGCCAGCACGTAATGCATGAACACCACATGCAGCACGAGCGTGGCGACGTAAAGGGCGAGATAAAACCGGGTCGGTTCCGGAAAGCCGAACGGGAAGAGCGCGTCCATCAGTGGGCCCCCTCTTCCGCCAGCAGCTCGAGCCCCGATTTCGTGCCCACTTCATCGAGCCACTGCTGAATCTCGCGCAGCGTTTCGGGGTCGTTCGATTCGGGCCACGTCTCCGGCCGGCCGCTGTTGATCCAGCCGATCCACTGCACGAGTGCTTCGAGTTCGTCCGGCGTCCCGGCGAACGGAGGCATGAACGGCTTCGTCCGCTGCAGCTTGGCGATGTTCATTCGTCGTTGCGATACGGTCCACGTCCCGGTGACGTGCGTAAGGCCGTTGGCGGCGTCGGGCGTGTGGCAGACGCTGCACAGGTTGCGATAGACGAGGGCCCCTTTCGCTACCTGCTCGTTCGGATAGCGGTCCGCGGCGCGCAGTGGATACGGATCATCCGTTGTGCAGCCTACCTCCCGCAGGCGGGCGACTTCGTCTTCGGTGATTGAGTTGGAGTAGAGATATCCCCGCAGCGTGTACGGCTTACGGACTCCCTCCCGGACGAACTCGGCGAAGGCGGTCGCCAGCAGCGCCAGCGAGACGAGCAGCGACGCCGTCATGCCGTTGATGTAGAGCCGGGCCCGGATCAGTCCGAACAGCGCATAGACGGCAATGAACATCGAGCAGACGATCGCCAGCACGAAGAACATCATCATCGGCACGTTCCCGCCGAGAGTCCACGACCGGCTGTCGGCGGGGATCGCCCAGAAATACCAGACGCCGAGCAACGGCATGGCGAGCGCGGGCGTCAGAAAGTAGGCCGCGCGGTGAATCAGGGTGTTCCGCTGCTCACGATCCATCTCCGGCATCAGGTTGACGACGAGGCACGCCGCCAGCGCCGCGATGCCCATTGAGGTGACGGTCCGGAAGATCACCGACGGGAAGAAGCTGGGGTTGAAAAAGCCGTCCCACATGTTTCCGGTTTCGTAGAAGTCGCCCGGCGTCAGTTGCCAGGAGAGAATGCCGTTGATCCAGAACAGGCTGAACCACGACGCGGCTGCATAGATCACCAGCAGCGTCATCCGCTCCCGGTCGGGCAGCTTCGTGCCGTACCGGTAGAAGCAGTATCCGGCCGTGATCTCCAGTGAGAAGAACGTCCACTCGACCGCCCACAACCAGTGAAACTCGCCCACCATCGTGCCGATGGTTCGGGCGCTGACCTGGATGGTGGCGAACCACATCCCGACGCCCGTCACCGCGCCGAGCACGAAGCTGACCAGCACCACAAACTTGAAGAAGCCGTCGGTGAACTTCCGGGCGAGCGGTTCGCGGCCCGTCTGGCCGAGCCACTGGAAGTAGCACATCAGCATCCCGCCGCCGATTGCAAACTGTGCGAGAAACACGTGCACGATCCCCAACACGCCGATCGCGATCCCCTTCATCAAGGGGCCGAAGTCGTTGACCGGGTAGTGGGGGAAGGGGGAGTCCATGGAGAGAGGGGGTGATTGGTTGCGGGTGGTTGGTTTTCAGTTTTCAGTTGTCAGTGGTCAGTGGTCATTTGTCGGTGAAGGGCGGTCCTAAACGGAAGTTCGGGAACGAGGTTGAACGAAGGCGAGGAGTACGATCGGGGTTCGGGTTACGGGCATGTGGAAGGTTGTGGTGCGGGGTTGTCGAATGGTCAACAGTTGCCTCGTTGTGGAGACGCGGACTATCCTGAGTCGGGGCGTGAACACACGGCCCGCCAATGAAACCGGAATCCGACCAGTCTGGTCACGTCAGATCCGTCTCCGCCTCCTTTCGATCGACATCCAACGCACGAGGGACACGACATGAAACGGTACTTGCCCGTCATCGCTGCTGGTGGTCTGGCCGGCCTGTTGCTTCTTCCGGTGCAGGGAGAAGCGCCGCAAGGCGTGGAAGAGGTGGCGCCGATCGGCGACATTCTGATCGAAGTCGACGCGCGCGTCGAGGAGCTGGAAAAACTGCTCGAATCGGAGGAGACGTACGACGACCAGAAAGAGGGCAAGGTCCGCCAGGCGTTCGGCGTGCTGGCGGTGATGGGACAGGCGGTCGCCGAGCACCCGGAAGGCGGCGAAGCGTCGTTCTCGGGACCGGCGCTCCGCGAGGCGGCGCTGGGTTTCAAGCGCGATGCGACTTACGACGAAGCCCAGGCCGCGTATGCGGCGGTCAAGGAAGCGTATGAAGGGGGAGGCGACACCGAGGCCGCGGTCGACCATGAGTGGAGCAAGCTGATCAACATGCACCCGATGATGGAAGAGATCAACGCCCGCAACGCGCGTCTGCTGTCGGTCTTCCGCCGACCGCGCGGCAAGCCCGAGGAGCCGGTGCACGCCACGACGATCGCCCTGCTGGCCCTCGCCATGGACGCCGATACGCACGAAGTCAAGGACGAGAACGAGATCCCGGCCTGGCATGAGATGTCAAAGGAGTACCGCGAACTGATGATTCAGGTCGCCGCGAAAGTCCGCGAGAAGGACGGCAAGGGGGCGCGGGAACTCTTCGACGCAGCCAACGAAACCTGCGACCGCTGCCACGAGAAGTTCCGCGACGCCGAGTGATTGTCGCTGCGCGCGGCCCGGCATCCTGCACAGACGAGCCGAAGAGCCCAGTTGAGGCTTTGTTTTTGCTGTCGACGGCACCGGGAATGGCCGTCGCGGGACAGCATGTCATCCCTGTCAGTTACACACAACTCGGCTGCGGCCCGCCTGATCGGGGTGGCCGGGGCTGGACTGCTTAGCATTACCCACAATTTCAGATCAGTGAACAACCACGGAATGCACGGAAGCCACGGAAAATGGCCACGAAATACACAAAGAGACACGAAAAAGAGACGATCTCGCGGCTTTACTTTTTGTGCTACTAACGTGCAGAATCTTGTCGTCCTGCGCAAATTGTCGCGTTTGTCCGTAGCGCACGCTGCCAGCGTGCGCCGGCCGCCTCTGCGATCAGCGGCACGCACGCAAGGCTGCGTGCGCTACGAATAATCCGGGCCAGGGGATTGTCGAACAGGGCGCGGATTCTCGCGGATGTGGCGGATCAGCGCGGATTTTGCGTGGTATCCCCCAAGAGGCGGCAGCGCCGGGACCGCATCGATTCAGGCCCGGATGGCATCGACTCGCAAGAAAGCGGTCGTCCGAAGTCTCACGACTTCGGCTACAGGACCGGGGCTTCCTTCGCTTCGCTCAGTCCAGCCCCGGCCACCCGGTCAGGATGTGTGTAAACGACAGAGCCCAGGGGATTCTCGAACAGGACACAGGTTTTCGCGGATTTGACGGATCAGCACGGATTTCGCTTGGTCTTCCTCAAGACGCGGCAGCGCCGAGACCGCATCGATCCAGGCGTGAATACTCTGCACTCCACAGAAGGCAATCAGCGAAAATCGGTCCCATCCGTCGTCATCCGCGTTCCATTTCGAATCTCTCGAAGAGTCACTCAATCGGAGATCGAGTTTTTTGTGTAAAGGACAGCATGTCATCCCTGTCCTGCGAAAGAAAGTGCCTCGCGTGTGTGGCAACTGCCGGAATCGACACGCGCTGCTTCCCTCGATTCTCCAGATTTCGTCTTGCATCGACGGTGAAAACTGACGATGTTCAACAATAATCGCACCGGGAGCGTCCTCCAAACCTTTGTGCAGAACGGCCCTGCGGCAGATTCTGCCGATCGCCCCAACTCCTGGGTTCGACGATCATGGTGCGCGGCCGAGTGCGGTGGATGTGACGGGATCGAGTCTCTCGAAGTTCGGGGGACAGTCGTCCGTCGACGCCGCACTCCAGTGCGCGCGGCACTCAAGGAATTCCGGCATGTCCGGCCCTCGACGACCGGCCTTAATCTACGTGCTCCTGATTGCCGTCACGGCCGCCGGGCTGTGCGCGAGCCCCGGTTTGATTCATGCGCAGGCGACGGGAGTCGAGTCTGTCCCCACGGCCCCGCCTCCCCCGCTTGATGAGAACGAGCAACTCGTCGAGGAGATCAGCAGCAGCCGCGTGGCGGCGCTGATCCGGCGGTTCACCTACGCCGCCATCATTCTGGTTCTGTTTCTATGCGGCATGGGGCTGCCGCTGCCGGAGGAGATCCCGATCGTGACCTCCGCCGTGCTGGCGGCAAGCGGCCACCTCGATCCCTGGTGGGCGCTGGCGGCCTGCATGTTCGGCGTGCTCTCCGGCGACCTGATCATGTATTACCTGGGCTGCCGCTGGGGGACGCATGTGCTGGATCACAAGCTGTCTCGCAAGCTGCTGACTCCCGAGCGGCAGAAGAGGGTCGTAAAGTATTTCGCCCGGTACGGCGCGCGAATCATCTTCATCGCCCGTTTTCTGCCGGGCATCCGCGCTCCGATCTTTCTCTCCGCAGGAACGCTGGGGGTTTCGTTCTGGCTGTTCATCGCGATGGACGGCGGGGCCGCCGTGCTCAGCATCCCGCTCAGTTTCTGGCTGGCGTACCTGTTCACCGACAAGCTCAGGGAGATCATGGACGTCCACCATACTCTGCAGCTCTGGGTCATCGTGGCGCTCGTCACTGCGGTGTTGACGTGGATTGTGATTCACTGGCGCCGCACGCGACTGAAGAAGGCGAAAGCACTGGCCGTTGATCGACCAGACGCCGCCGGCCGGCCAATCACGGAGACGGGGGCCGGTTCGAGAAAACCGGAAAGCGCCAAGCAGGGATAGAGCGGATTCTTCACGACGGAAAGCGCAGACGTCGCAGACGCACGCCGCCGGGCTTACGCTTGTGGGCCGTCGTTTGCAAGGCCGAGCGCTGATGCCAGAGAAATTCGAGACCAGCTTGCCGGATTGGGTTCCGGAGTTCCGCTCGCGGTTTCCGTGGTGGGGCGGGCATCTGCAGACGTTGGGGCAGCGATTTCACCGTCCGGAGCCGCTCGACAACCGATTCGAGTCGACGGAACATCTGCTGCCGCTGAATGACGGGACGGACGACTGCCTGGCGGCGGTGTTGTATGAGCCTCGCGAGTCGGTTTTTTCGGTGGAAGATCGTCCGTCGCCGTTGATCGTGTTGTTGCACGGTCTGGGGGGGACGTCGCAGAGCAATTACATCCAGCTCAGCGCCGACTGCCTGCTGCGGAAGGGGCATCGCGTGTTGTTGATCAACTTTCGCGGGGCGGGGGAGTCGGCAGGGGTCTGCTCGGAACTGCATCACCCCGGACGGGCGGAGGACGTGGCCCGGTTGCTGACGGCGGTGAAAGAGGAGACGGCCGCCAAGCTGCAGGAGGCGGGGGTGGTGCTGGTGGGTTATTCGCTGGGAGGAAGCGTGCTGCTCAAGTACCTGGGGGAGTCCGACCTGAAGGCGCCCGGGGCGAGCGTGGATGAGGCAGTCGGATCGGGCGACAACCGCGATCGGGAGACGACGGTGGGCGTGTTGGGGGCGGTGACGATCTCCGCGCCGCTCGACCTGGAGGCGACGTCGAAGTGCCTGCGACGGCCCAGCCGGTGGATCTATCAGGAGTATCTGCTGCGGCGGATGCGGGAGCAGGCGCTTTCGGGAGACGCGAACGTGAGCGCCGCAGAGCGGGCCGTGGTCGAGAAGGCGGAATCGGTGTGGGAGTTCGATGAGAAGTTTACCGCGCCGCGGTGCGGCTTCGATTGTGTCACCGATTACTACGAGGCGTATTCGGCGCGAAAGGTGTTGTCGAAAATCGAGGTTCCGACCCTGCTGATCTACGCGGCCGGCGATCCGTTTGTTCCGTCGGAACAGTATCACGAGGTCGACTGGTCGTCGCTGCCGTGCTTGCAGCCGTTGATCGTTCCGAGCGGGGGGCACTGCGGTTTTCAGGCGGCCGGTCTGGATGGGTCGTGGCACGACCACTGTATCGACGAGTTCGTGCGGCGGCTGATCGGGGCCCATCCGTCACAGTCTGATTCGGGCAGGTAACGGCGGCCAACTCCGGCGGAACCAGGAATGTCCAAGCGACGGGCTTTGTTTGTCGTCAATAACAAGTCGGGCGGCGCCAATGAGGAGGCCGTGCGCAAAGCGGCTGATGAGATTCTCAAGCCGCTGGGGGTGGAGTGTCATTTCTTCGTACGGCGCAAGAAAGGGATGAGCCGGCGGAAGGCGACGCGGCGGGCGATTGAAGAGGGGTTTGATCTGGTTGTCGCGGCGGGAGGAGACGGCACGGTCTCGAGGGTGGCGGATGAACTGCAGGGGAGCGGGGTTCGACTCGGCGTGGTCCCCACCGGGACGGCGAATCTGATCGCCCGGTCGCTGCGGTTGCCGCTGGACATCGCGAAAGCAATGCGATTGATCGCGGATCCGCCGCGAACCGTCACGATCGACGGGATGCACGTCCCGGAGACGGGCAAGACGTACTTTTCGCACATCAGCATGGGGGTGTATTCGCGGATCGCCAAAATGGAGACGGAGGCGCAGAAAAAGGCGATGGGGCGGGGGGTTTATCTGTGGAACCTGTTCAAAGAACTGCGGCACAAGAATTCGTGGGAGTTCAAGATCCAGGTGGATGGAGAGACATCGAAAGTGCGGTCGTCGCTGGTGATTCTGGCGAACATCGGCGACGCCGGGATCGCCGACATGCAATGGGGAAAACAGATCCGAATCGACGACGGGCATCTTGATTTGTGCATTGTGAGCGGGCGCACCGTCGGTGAGTACGGCCGGCTGGCGTGGCATTCGTTGCGGGGGCGGCCGGAAGATGATCCGGCGATCGACTACCTGCCGGTTCACCAGAGCATCCGGATCGAGACATCGGGGGACGTTCCGGTGCGAGCCGACGGCAAGCTGATCGGAGAGGGCTCGGTTGAGGTGGAAGTGCGACGGGGGGCGGTGGAGGTGATGACTTCGTCGGCGTGATCGACACGAATTTGCTCTAACCGAGTGCGGCGCGGGTTCGCTCGACGAGGCCGCTGTCCGGCTCGCCGCTGTGCCGCAGATTGAACGTGCTGAGCGCCATGTAGAGGTCGCGCCATTCCGGTGAAACGTGGCTGTAGTCCTCCAGAACGGCGGAGCTGAACTTGTAGTCGTGGGCGTCGTTCCCCTTGAGGTAGACCAGCACGCGGGCTGCATCGATGAATTCGCGAGCCTGACCGGTCTGCTGCAGATACCCCAGCGTCAGGGCGGCGGCCTGTTGCGGGCTCTTGCCCATTTCTCCGAAGATTCGCTCCCGCGCGGCGGCCGGATCGGCGCCGGCCGATTCGGACTGAAGATCGTCGACGGTGACGTCACTGACCGCGCCGCGGTCGTGCATCCGCTCGCGGAACATGGGCAGGAAGGCGGCGTTCTGCAGCATCAGCATTCGCCGCGTTTCGTCGCTGCCGCTGGCCATGTAGGCGTAGTGCATGGCGTTGGTGGTCGTCATGGCGTGCAGGCCGATGATGCCGGTCTGCCGCATCAACAGTTCGCCCGCGCCGACCTGCAATCCGTCCCAGACCGATTGCGGCGAGACGCCCCGGTTGAGCAACTCCACTACGACGTCGCTCGCGTCGTCGTTTGATCCGCTGCGGAGCACGGCCAGCAGTTCCTGTGTGCCGCCGGGATCGAGGTCGCCGTTCCGCCATTCGGAACGGATGGTTCCGACCAGTTCCTGATTGCGTCGCCCGGGCCGATCCGCCTCGGCGTCCCGCTCGGCGGGATTGCCTTCTTCGTGCATCAACAGGGCGTACGCCAGCGACCGCAGCACCGGTTCGGCGTGTTCGCGTCCGATGCACTGCAGCGTGCGGTAGCTGTTGGCGACGTAAATCGCCTTGTGTCCGATCGAGCGGAAGTCGCGCGCTCCGAGGCGGAAGAAGTCCTCGTAGATTTCGTTCAGGCCGCCCGTTCGCGCGTATTGCGCGACGGCGGCGTCGGCGGCCGATTCGTCCCAGTGTTCCATCGCCGTGACGAACTCGTCCCGGGCCGCGTGCCCGCTCGGCAGGGCCGACTCATCGACGGCCGGCATCACCCAGTCGCCGCGCTCCTCGACGTCCCGCTGAGCGGCCGATTTGAAATAGTCCAGCGCCCAGAATATCGGCAGCCAACGATGCTCGGCGGGCGAGGAGAGCGAGGCGAGATGGCAGGAGTTGACGACCAGCACGGCGTGGAACTTGAACCCGACCGACGGGCGAGGTTCGACGTTCTTGACGCCGGCCAGCAGGAGCGCCGCGAGAACCTCGCGGTAGCTCGCACCGGCCTTGATGCGGGCGGCGACTTCTTCCAGCAGCCGGTCGCGCGGCGTCTGCTCGATCAGGGTGACGAGCGGTTCGACGCCGGAGTCGAGCCGTACGGACTGCGAAGCCTGCGCGGCTTCCCCAGCCGAAACAGGCCGGAGATCCGAAAGAAACGCGAGGTCTCCCAGGCCGGCCGTTGCGACGGCCGCAGCGCTGCTTTTCAGAAAAATCCGTCGATTCGGCGACGTCGACATGATGTGTCTCCCTGCCCGGTTGCGATTGGCTGCGACCCCGCAGAATCATTGTACGCGCTGTCGACGCTGCCGTTAATGTCTTCGGCGCTTTTCGACCAGGCGCCACGGCTGTCTGAGAGTCCGCAGGCGTCAGGGCCTGACGAAATGCAGCCTGACGCGAGTCGTTTGCCCCCGAGCGACGATGTAGCGATGATGGACCTGCGGGAATCAGTTCTGGTATTCACGGAGCCGAACGTTATGCGCGCCTGCCTGCTGACACTCCTCCTGCTGACCACGTGCGGGACGGCTCACGGCGAAGACGTCTTCCTGACGATCGGCGGAGGGTACAACGCGCACGGCAACCAGATCTCTCTCGAGAAGAACGTCCTGCTCTTTCAACGGATGCTGGAACAGGATTACGGGGCCGACGTCCGGCATGATGTGTTCTTCGCCGATGGAGGTTCGCCGGGACGTGATCTGCAGTACGTCGATCCCGGGGAAAAGATCCCTGCCGCGCTCCGCCTGCTGGCCGAACTGCACGATCAGGACGACGACATCGATTATCAGTACCGCAACCACGAAGTGCCCGACATCTCCGGTCCTTCCGCGCGGAATGGATTGCAGACGTGGTTTGACGAGACCGGGTCCGCGCTGGCAGAGGGCGACCGCCTGTTCATCTACGTCACGGCGCACGGCGGGCGATCGACCGACAAAGAGCAGCCGCATGACACGCTGCTCTATCTGTGGAACCGTCAGACGATCCGCATGCGCGACTTCGTCGGAATGCTGGACCAGGTGCCGGGGGACGTGCCGGTCGTCATCGTCATGGTGCAGTGCTACAGCGGCGGATACTCGCATACGATTTTCAACGGCGGGGATCCGGAGAACGGTCTGGCGGCCGCCAACCGCTGCGGATTCTTTGCGACCGTGCACGATCGCGTGGCGGCGGGATGCACGGCCGACATCAACGAAGCGAACTACCGGGAGTACAGCACCTATTTCTTCGAAGCGTTGCGGGGCCGTACGCGGTTTGACGCGCCGGCGCCTCAGCCCGACTACGACGGCGACGGGCTCACCTCGCTGGCCGAAGCGCACGCTGCGGTGATCCTGTCTTCGGTGACGATCGACATCCCGGTCTGCACGTCGGACGCCCTGCTGCGTGAATTCAGCGTGACGCAAGCGAGCGATTCAGAGGGGGACAAGCCCGCCGCCGACCAGGATGTCGCAGCCGCGGAGAGTGACTCGGCCGTGGAAGGAATAGGCGGACAGCTCACGGCCGACGAAGGAGAACTGCTGACCGCGGAGTCGCCTTATGATCGGTTGATCGAAAACGCCGACCCGATCGACCGTGCGATCATCGACGGGCTCTCCGAAGAACTCGCGATTACCGAACCGAACCGGGCGGCAGCAGCGCGGGCGAAAGCAGACGAGTTCCAGAAGCGGATGAATGAACTGGGGGAAGACCAGCAGAAGCTGCAGGGGGAGTACAACGGAATCCGCAATCGGATCAAGCGGCGCGTCATCGGCCGCTGGCCGGAACTCGACAACCGCTGGCATCCGGTGACCGTGGACGTTCTCGCGAATCACGCCGACGAACTGGTCGAACTGATCGAATCGACGCCGCGCTATGACCGTTTCGTCGAGCTGCGGGAACAGATCGACGACGTCGAGGAGGCCAAGTTCGATCAGGAAAGGAACTGGGTCAAGACGCAGCGGCTGCTGTGGGCTCTGGAGACGTGCGCGCTGGCGGCGAATCTGCCGTACGTCGCTTCGCAGGAGACGGTCGACCGGTTCAATCAGCTCCGCATGGCGGAGCGAACCTACTTCGGGCCGCTCGATGCGGACGGGCTGAATTGACGTCATTGAGAGTCGACCAGCGTCGAGGGAAGCACTGCTGGGCAAGCCGGCAGTGGCACGTGCGCGATTCAGGGTGGCTGGGGTTGAGCGAAGCGAAGCCCCGGTTCGTGCGACTCACGGCAAGAATCTTCGCGTCGGGCGAAAAATCTGCCAGCCCGTCTAGCTTCGAGTGCTCAATTGGACGACCACCAAGGCACAAAGAACACCAAGGAGTGCCCTGGACGGGGAATCTCGAGGTCCGACAAGTTGGAGGAGAGATATTGTCAAAAGTCGTGTTCTCGCGAGTTGAAGAAAGGCGGCGTATCCTGCTGAGGGATTTTATTTCTCCAGCGGCCCGACGCGGGCACAAGGATACGCCATGAGCAAGACTACGACAGCGAAGCGAACAGCACCAGTCCACCACACAACTCCC
>QQVO01000053.1 GCA_003388505.1 Planctomycetota bacterium | reverse complement strand
TGCACATCACGGCTTCGGTCTTCATCAACGACGACGAGCCCGGCCTGCACGAGGACTACAAGAAATGGCTGGAAGGCCTCGCCCCGTTTGATGCCTCACCCCAGCGATACGCCCACAACCGAACCGGCGAGGACAACGCCGACGCTCACATGAAGCGACAGGTGATGGGCCGGGAAGTCGTAGTAGCCATCACCGATGGAAAGCTGGACTTCGGCCCGTGGGAGCAAATCTTCTACGGCGAATTCGACGGGCGCAGGCCCAAGCGCGTCTTGGTCAAGGTGATTGGGGAGTGACATTTGACTGATGGAAAAACCAACGACGCTCCGCAGGAAGTTCGAGTCTGCTTGGGCGGCGAGAGGGAGATTGCAAGTGCTTTGCGACCGATTCTGCAAACTGCGGATGTTGGGAACATGCTCAACTTCGTCGAGCAGGACCACGAGTTCTTTGACGACCTGGGGAGTTTCATGGTCGATGTGTTGTCTGAGGTCTACCAGGAACATCGGGCTTGGGTCGGAGAATACCTCGACCTCGTGACTCCCCGGGCTGCACGGAAGATTGGTGAACGGAATGCGGAGATCATGGGGCTCTGTCTGCCGACATGGAATCGGGGCGTCTTGCCGTTTCATGTTCGGCTTCAGATCGCGGAACACGACGACTTCGTGAGGTGGTGCGAATGCCGGGTCGGCGAGAAGGGCTGTGATGGACGGCTTCTGAAGGGGGATTGGGATTCGTCTGATCGCGTGATAAATCAGATGTACGTACTCGACGGGAACCCGAGCGCCATCGATTGGTTCTATAAGGCAACGTTCGGCGACCGGGGATAACAGCGGGAGTCAAGCACGTCGGATCGTGTATCGCGTGACGCGAATTACACTGGCATCATGCGCTACGGGGGCTTATCCATCGCGTGGAGGGCCCTGGCCTGTCGTACTCAATTCTGCGCGGGTGAGAATCTCAGGCCCGGTGCGCGGGACAGTTTTTCGCGCGAGCGGCGGCTGGGTGGGCGTCGGATCGAGATGAGGAGGAACGCCGATGGGCGATGACTTTCGTGTGGGGGCTTTGGTTCGCGGGTTGGTCGGGGCGGCCGTCGGGGGAGCGATTGGGCATTTTGCGTTTGGGTGGTTCGTGCGGCAGGGGTTCTATGCGATGATCCTGCCCGGTGCGACTCTGGGAGCGGGATTCTCTGCGCTTTCGCGGGACCGCGCGACTGGATACGGCGTGGTCTGTGCCGTGCTGGCGGTCGGCTTGGGGTTGTTCACGGAATGGCGGTTCCTCCCGTTTGTGAAAGACGGCAGCTTCACCTACTTCATCGGTCACATTCACGAATTAAAGCCGGTCTCGCTGCTGATGATCGGGCTTGGAGGCGTTTTCGGTTACTGGTTCGGCGTCGGACGAAGGACCGCACCCCGTGAGGGGGAGGCGGCGCCGGTGATCGAGGGGCCGCCGGGAGATTCGTCGGCCGGGACGCGTTGACGTTTGCAGCCGCGCGGACTCGCGAGCGAGTCAATTGCAATCCGTGGCAGTAGTCGGTGTTGCTGCGCGGAAGCGGGCGCGACGGGTGCTGGAAGTCTTGATGAATCATGCCGTTTCCAAGCGCTCCCCTGCGGGTCTCGGCCAGAGCAATTTGCTCTACGATGTGTCCGCGTCGAGCAGTGTTTGAACTGTCGAGGACGAGAATCCGCGAGACAGATCGCCAACACTGATTTGCATAGCGCTCTAAACAGAGTTTGTTGATTCCTGTCGTCAATGGTTGAGATGCGGCGGTCAACCGGTGGGCTGCGGACGATTGGTGGGAGGCGTTGCGAGAGTGTCGGCGATCTGTTCGGCTGTCTCGTCGCCGCGGATGGGAACTTCCGTGCACTCTTCGAGATTGCGGAACCAGGTGCATTGCCGTTTGGCGAACTGGCGGGTACGGGTCTTGATCGCCTGGGCGGCGTCGGAGAGGCTGCAGCGGCCCTCCAGGTGGTCGATCAACTCCTTGTAACCGAGCGCCTGCCGGGCCGTGCGGCTGATTGGCTGCGGCGCAGCGAGCAGTGTGCGGACTTCGTCCAGCAGTCCGGCCTCCATCATCCGGTCCACGCGCGTGTTGATTCGTTCGTGCAGCCAGTCGCGCGGCGGAGAGAGCCAGTCAACGAAAGGCGGTCTCTGTTCGATCGGCAGCGGGCGCTCCTGCTGGAGCTGGGAAGCGGGCCGGCCGGTGACGTGGTGGATCTCCAGGGCGCGAATGACGCGGCGGGCGTCGTTCGCGTGGAGGCGGTCTGCGGAGACCGGATCGACCCGGCGAAGCTGATCGAAGAGAGCGTCGCTTCCCCGGAGGGCGATCTCCTCTTCAAGCCGCTGACGAAATTTCCAGTCGGCCGCCGGTCCTTCAAAGACGCCGCGCAGGACGGCCCGCAGATAGAGTCCGGTGCCTCCCACGAAGAGCGGGGTTCGGTTCCGCTGCAGAATCTCGCGACATGCGCGGTCGGCCGCCGAAACGTATTCGGCCACCGAATACTCTTCATGCGGATCGATGACATCGATCAGGTGATGGGGCGTGTGGGCGCGTTCGTCTCGCGACGGCTTCGCCGTGCCGACGTCCATGCCCCGGTAGAGGGACATCGAGTCGAGAGCCACGATTTCCGCATCAATCCGCTTTGCCAGCAGGAGCGCGACAGCGGACTTGCCGGTCGCGGTCGGACCGGCGAGGAATCGGCATTGCCTGAGAATTGTCGTTTCCAAGCGCATTGGCGATGTGAGTTGGGTCTCGCCCGGACGATTCACCGCGGAGTCGCGGAGACACGGAGAAGCCTGCGGCCACAACCAATGTCGCCGACTCGCTCAGACTCTGCACCACCGACCAGTCGCAGTGGAGGTAAAGTGATTGATCGAACGCAGATGCGACTCGGCGGAGCGAGTCGCCCACATTGCAGCCGGTGTGACGCTTACGACGTTGCCGGATGCCGGTTTGCTCACTACAGTCGGTCCTCACACTGATAAAACTATCCCGGCCCGATGCGGCCGTTTCGGGAGTCTCTTTCACCCATGCCGAGTTTCGAGCACGAACAGACGTTCTCCTGTTCGGTGGAGTCGCTGTTCAACTTTCTGACGCGGCCGGCGAACATGATCCGGCTGAGCCCGCCCGACTCCGGTTTGGTGTTTCATTCGGCGCCGGAAGTAATCCAGGCGGGAGTGGAACTGGAATTTGAGGTCCAGGCGTACGGGCAGTCGCAATCGATCGTACACGAAATCGTGGAAGTCGAGCGACCGCGCCGGATTCTTGAACGGATGGTGCACGGTCCGTTCGAGGATCTGGAGCATGAGCATCTGTTCGATGGGGACGAGAGTGAGTCGAAGCTGGTTGATCGCATCACGTTCACACCGCCGCGGGGACTGCTCGGCCTGTTGCTGACGGAGGCGCGGGTCGTTTCGTCGCTGCAGAAGAGCTTCGACTACCGCCGGCAAGAACTCGAAACGCTGATTGCGCAGGGCGAGTTGGAATGACGCCGCGACTGCCGCCTTCCGGCCGGCGTCCGGACGCTTCCCGGCGGAACGCCGCCACGTGCCTGGCGATGGTGGGGCTGATGGGGATTTCGGGGGGGCTGATGTTCGTTGCCTCGCTCGTGCTGCCCCAGTTCATCAGCCTGGCGTTCATCGTGCTGCTCTCGATCGGGATGTTCTTCGCGGTCCACTACGTCACGTGGGGCCGGTGGCTGATGCGGGCCCGGCGGGAGGAACAAGAGATCGAGGACGACGCGTGGGTTGATTGACGCAGGGACGCCTCCGGACGTATGTTCGAGGTTCGCCGGATTTCGCGGTTTCGCGATGTCGCGGAGATTTCCAACCCACCCCATTCGGAGCCCTGCCATGTTTTCTGCCCGCCGTCTGCCGATTGTGATGCTTGCGGTATTCTGTGTGGCCGTCGTTGCCGTCGCCGTTGACAAGGACGAGGAGCGGGTCGTTCTGGAAGTCGGGGACGAAGCGCCCGAGTTCACACTCAAGGACGATCAGGGAGAGGATTGGAGTTCGGAAGATCACTACGGGGAGAAGATCGTCGTCGTTTACTTCTATCCGGCCGACATGACCGGCGGCTGCACGAAACAGGCCTGCGGATTCCGCGACGACCTGGCCAAGCTGGAAGACGAAGAGGTTGAGGTCGTCGGCATCAGCGGGGACAGCGTACGGAACCACCAACTCTTCAAGAAGGCGCACGATCTCAACTTCACGTTGCTGGCCGATCCGAAGGGGGAAGTGGCGGAGAAGTTCGGCGTGCCGTACAAGCTGGGCGAGGAGTCGATCGAACGCGAAATCGACGGGCAACTGGAAGTGCTGACGCGGACGGCGACGATCAGCCGGTGGACGTTTGTGATCGACCGCGACGGTCGGATCGCGCTGAAGAACGACAAGGTGAACGCCGCTGAAGACAGCCAGGCGATCCTGGAGTTCGTCGAGGAACTGAAGCAGAACTGACGCGGGGCGACCCCCGTGCGACTCAAGTGCAGAAACTTGTTGTCCTGCGCAAATTCTTGCTCTGGCCCGTAGCCCACGCTGCCAGCGTGCGTCAACCGTCTCTGCGATCAGCGGGACGCACGCAAGGCTGCGTGCGCTACAGGGTTGGGTTGCGGGGCGACCCCCGTGCCTTTCCCGAATCGACGCACCGAGCGTCAGCGAAGGGGTCGACTTCGCTGACGCATTTTTTTTGACAGGGGCGAATGCGACATGCAGGATCCACGAATTGACCGCCTGGCCGAGGTGCTTGTGGGACACAGTTGCCGGCTCGAGTCGGGTGAGAAAGTGCTGATTGAGTCGTTCGACCTGCCGGATGAGAACCTTGTGTGCCGGCTGGTGCAGAAGGCTGCGGAGCGGGGAGCGATTCCGGTGGTCAGCCGGAAGAGCAATGCGGTGCTGAGGACGTTGTACCGGCACGGGTCGCGGGAGGGGCTGAGCCTGCTGGGAGAACTCGAGCGGGCGCGGATGGAGCGGATGGACGCGTATATCGGCATCCGGGGGGCCGCGAACAGCAGTGAGATGTCCGACGTTCCGGGTGAGCAACTCGACCTCTACCAGGAGTGGTGGTGGAAGCCGGTTCACATCGAGGTGCGCGTGCCGCAGACGAAGTGGGTTGTGTTGCGGTATCCGACTCCGTCGATGGCGCAGTCGGCCCGGATGAGTACGGACGCCTTCGAGGACTTCTTCTTCGAAGTCTGCACGGCCGACTATGCTCAAATGGCGAAGAATCAGGAGCCGCTCAGGGAGCGGATGCTGGCGACCGACCAGGTTCGGCTGGTCGGGCCGGGGACCGATCTGACGTTTTCGATCAAGGAGATTCCGGTGATCGCCTGTGCGGGTGGCCGCAACATCCCGGACGGCGAGGTGTTTACGGCGCCGGTGCGCGACAGTGCGAACGGAACCGTGGCGTACAACGCGCCGTCGCTGTATCAGGGCACGGTGTTCGACGGCATCCGCTTCGAGTTTGAAAACGGGCGGATCGTGAAGGCCGAGTGCGGCGGAGAGACCGACCGTTTGAACGAGATTCTCGACTCCGACGAGGGGGCCCGCTATCTGGGAGAATGGTCGCTCGGCTGCAACAACCGGGTGAAGCAGCCGATGCTCGACACGCTGTTCGATGAGAAGATCGGCGGATCGTTCCATCTCACGCCGGGCAACGCCTATGAGACGGCCGACAACGGGAACCGCAGCCGGGTGCATTGGGATCTGGTCTGTATCCAGACTCCGGAGTACGGCGGGGGAGAAGTGTGGTTCGACGGCGAACTGGTCCGCAAGGACGGCCGGTTTCTTCCTGAGGACTTGCAGCCGCTGAATGAAGGGCTGTAGCGCGGTCAGTGACAGACCATTCGTCGCCAACCTGTCCCGAATCGACCGCGGATGTCGCGGATGCCACCGGGTTGCTCCTTCAAGTTGCGGGTGGCCGAACCAGCGGCGCTCCGTCTGTGTCTGCGCGGGCGATCGAAGCGAATGACACGGGGTATCGTCGCGTGTTCTTGTCGGGAGATGCTCGTTGGACGCTGACGTTGTCGAGATTGACGGTTCGCAGGGCGAAGGGGGCGGGCAGATTCTGCGCAGTTCGCTGGCGCTCTCCGTCGCCACCCGTCGTCCGGTGCGAATCGTCAAGATTCGCGCGAGGCGAACTCGGCCGGGGTTGCTGCGGCAACATCTCACGGCTGTGTCGGCCGCCCGGGAGATTTCTCAGGCTGAAGTGAGCGGTGAAGAACTCGGTTCCACCGAGCTGATGTTCGCGCCGCAGAGTGTGAGCCCGGGCGATTATTCGTGGTCGATCGGATCGTCCGGGAGCACGACGCTGGTGCTGCAGACCGTGCTGCCGGTGCTGCTGACCGCCGATGGTCCGTCGACGCTCACGATCGAGGGGGGCACGCACAACCCGTTCGCGCCGCCGTTCGAGTATCTGGCGTTGACGCTGATTCCGTTGCTCAACCGGTTGGGGGCGCGCGTCCGGCTGGACCTTGTGCGGCCGGGGTTTCATCCGGGCGGCGGGGGCAAACTGCGCGTGAGCATTGCGCCCGCGGCGCATCTTGAGCGGCTGAGTCTCACGGAGCGCGGCAAGATGATCGACGTGCGGGCCCGGGCGATCGTCTCCAACCTGCCGCTGCACATCGCGGAGCGGGAGTTGAACGTGATCGGCCGCAAGCTCCGGTTACGTGGCGAGAAACTGACCGCCGAGGAATTGAAGGACGGTCGCGGACCGGGCAACGTGCTGCTGGTTGAGATGCAGTCGGCGGACGTGACGGAGGTCGTCACAGGCTTCGGCGAGCAGGGCGTGCCGGCCGAACGGGTCGCGGCGCGCGTGGCGCGGGAGTGCCGGAAGTACCTGGACTCCGGCGCGCCTGTTGGGGAGCATCTGGCGGATCAACTGCTGGTTCCCCTGGCGCTCGGCAGCGGGGGCGAGTACGTGACGCACGAACTGAGCAGCCATGCTGAGACGAATATTGAGGTGGTTCGCCGGTTTCTGGAAACTGCGATCGCCGTTGTGGAGCAGGGAGACGCGCAGACGCTGATTCGGATCGGGTAGTGACCTGCTCACCGGGCGGCAAAAACAAGAGCCCCGGTTCGGTGTTGAGTTGAACCGGGGTCGCGTCGCACACTGGAGCTTTCGACGCAGAGACGCAACGGTGCAAAGACGCGCAGAGTTGAGGGAGAAGACAGAGTCTTCAGGGGATCGGGTTCTTTCGTTGCTGTTGCGGGCGCTGGGCGCGGACTTTGGCGATTTCTTCGCGGGTGAGTTTGCCGTCGCCGTCGGCGTCGATGCGGGAGAAGTTCTCTTTCATTCGTTCGGGGGCTTCGTCCTCGCTGACGGCGTCGTCGTCATTCTTGTCGAAACGGCTGATGAAGGCGTCGACGTCGAATTCGCGCTGGCGGGGCCGGTCGGACTTCGACGCCTCGTCTGTGGAGGGGCGGCGGGGTCGGTCGTCGGGCCGGGGACGGTCCTGCGGCGGGGCGCCGAAGAGTTCGGGCGGGTCGAGCCGGCCGTCGCCGTTGCGGTCGAGTTCTTCAAACTTGTCGGCGGCGGCCGCGAGTTCCTCTTTGCTCAAACCGGGCTGGCCGTCGGTGTCGAGCACCTGGAGGATCGGCGGGGGCCGGCGATCGCGAGAGCGGTCTGCACGATCACTGTCCTCTGCACTTGGCCGGCGGCCGCGCGGATTCGCCGGATCGCGGCGGCCGTCCCGCGCGGGGTTCATCGCCTGGAGCTTTTCCGCCAGGTCGTCGAGTGCGATGGAATCGGTGTCGAGACGGTCGAACAACTGGCGGACCGGTCCGCGGGCCTGTTCGGGGAGTTCGTCGCGGTGGAGTTTGCCGTCGCCGTTGCGGTCCATTCGCTGCAGGATCTGCTGCATGCGGCCGGCGTCCATCTCGCGGCGGGCGTAGCGATCGCGGATTGTTTCGAAGTCCTCGCGGGTGAGTTCTTCTTTGCCGAACTGGTTGAACAGCGGCCGCATCCGCTCCCGCGCCTGTTCGGGGAGTTCGTCGAGCGAGATCTTGCCGTTGTTGTCGGCGTCGAACCTCTCAAAGAGGTCGGCGATGGGGATGGCGCGGGGTCGGTTGGTGCGGTCTTCGGAATTGGCGCCGACCGGGGCGTCTTCGCGCGTGAGGGCTGCGAGGAACTCTTCGCGGCTCAATCTCCCGTCATCGTTCTCGTCGCCGATGCGAACGAGGCGGTCGAAGAACCGGCTTTGTTCCTTGGAAATCTCTTCGGAAGCGAGCTGCCCGTCCTTGTTCTCATCGAGGGACTGGAAGAGGGCTTCTGGGGAATCGGCTTCTTCCTGGGCCGGCGCCGTTGCGGGGAAGCAGGTTGCAGCCGCGAGGCCGAGCATGATCGCAGTGGTCTTCATCGTCGAGATCCTTGGTGGTCTGGTTGTCGCCGGGAGCTGCCCTTTGAGCATCATTCATGAAACCCCGCCGGCGGTCGAGAGTTTCGCATGGCCTCAAGAATTTCAGGCGATCGATCGAGGCGGCCGCGCCTCACGGCGAAAGGGGGAAGAAAGAGAACTTCGGACGGCTGCGGGGCGATTGCTCACGCCTTGCCGCGATTACGGCATCTCGAATTCGTGATCGGTCGGCCGGATGGTGAGGACCGGGCAGGGGGATTTCTGGACGACGCGTTCGGCGACGCTGCCCAGCAGGGCGTGGGCCAACCCGGAGCGGCCGTGGGTGCCCATCACGATCAGATCGATGTGGTGGCTGCGGGCGTAGCGGATGATTTCGACGAACGCCTGTCCCTGTTTCACGGCCATGACGACCGAATGGTCCTTGCTCCAGCCTGTCGGCGTGAGTTCCGAAAGTCCTTTGATCGCTGCCTCTTCCTGCTTCTGCATGCGCTCCGGGATCTGCTCGGCGAAGCCTGGGAACGCCAGGCCCATACCGAAATCGGGGATCTGCGTCGAGACGTCGTGGATGACATGCAGCAGGTGGAGTTCCGCATCAAATCGTTCGGCGAATTCAAGAGCGAACTTCGTCCCCTCGCTGGAGGATTCGCTGAAGTCGGTGGGGTTGAGGATGCGTTTAATCTGGACCATATTGAGAACCTTCGTATTCGGATGCATGACCGGTCACTTGCAAAGCCAGGCGGCGACCGAAGTGTGCGGTGCAACTGCAACACCTCGATTGTGCAGTTTCCGTGGTCGCGGGCGGGAACGCAAACCGGGCGCGTTTGCCGGCAGGGGCGGCGAGCGAAGGGTTCGAGGCGCGGACCCGTTGACCCGGAGTCGGTTCACGGATCGACTTGTGAGTCCTTCCACCAGTCCAGTAGCTGCGGATGCGTCTCGTTGAGGATTTCCAGTACGGACTCGCGGTCGACCTGCGTCAGGTGCGCGTATCGCTCGTCACTTTCGGACCCGGAAAGGATGCTGAACAGCCGACGGTAGGCATACTCCAAAGCCGGTTCCGGGAGACTCCGAAACTGTGCAGAGTAGATCAGGTAACTGCACGGATATTTCATCAGTCGCTGATTCAGGTCCACCTGCCGCAGCGACCTTCCCCGGCGGTCGAACGGTCCCTGCGCGGTGAATTCGTCTGTGAAGGCGGAGTTCCCTTCGACTCCGTCTTCGAGCGTGAACTCGTCGACAAAGAGGAGGTAGTCGACCAGCTTGTCGACGGCGGACTCGATGCGGCGCGTGGCGGATTCGCTGCGGAAGTCGGCGGGTCGATCGAGAGCGTCGTTCATGATCTGGTCATAGTGCAGTGCGGAACGAGTCTCGAACGCGGCGCGGGTGATGAGATTCTGTGCCTGCGTCTGGTGCTCGAGCAGCATGAGGGCGACGATATCGCTGGAGCGGGCCAGATAGGGTGAGACGTCGAGCAACTCGGAGAGGTCGGATATGTTCGCTCCGGCCTCTCGATCCATCGCTTCGGGGGCATCGGATCTGTCGAGCGCGACATTGCCCATGTGCCGCTGCTTTCCGTGCGATCCGGTGACGTACCATCCGCCCCAGCGTTCCTTGAACGGACTGCGATGGTCGGTTGTGAAGGTTCCCGAGCCGAAGAACGGTTGTCCCGATCGGTCGGCGTAGACCGAACGAACGAGATGCCCGGGAACTCCGGCCGTTCGCGATGAAGCGTGGCAGGTGAGGCATTGCCCTCGGTCGCGGACAAAGCGAGGGGTCTCGGTTTCTTCCTGATTGAGCGTATAGAAAACGCCTCCGAGATTGTTGTCGACGGTCGACACCTCGACCACGTCCCCTCGTTGCACCCAGCCGACGTAGACGTCGTCGTTGAAATAGATCGCTCGTGGACGGCGAGACGTGATGCGACGTTGCTGAAAGCTGGTTTTCGAGAAGACCAGCATCTGGGACGAAACCGGAACGTCGAGATGCTCCAATACGGAACGGAGATAGCCATGTTCTTCGTCCCATTCGAGCGTTGCCGCGCCATCGTCAATGGCCTGCTGCAGAGACGCGACGCGATTCGTCGTGGGCGCGGTCTCGTAGTTGATGGGCTCCGATTCAAAGTTGAGTTGCGCTTGGGCCGTTCGGGCGGCGACCAGAAGCGTGAGGCAGCCCAGCCATCTCCAACAGGTCGCCGAATGTGTCCGTGCAGGAATCGAGTGCATCATTGGATCTGTCAGGAATCGGGATTCACTTCGAGGTTGATCGTTTTCGTGACCGTACGCGACCGGTGCGGCCGTCGAGCGAGAACACTTTCGTTTCCTCACACAGCGGCGCGACGCTGCCTGCAGGCGCCAGAAGTTCGCTCACAGTCGTCTCTCGAAATGTGGTCTCGACGCCTTGTATCGCCTCGTCGAGCCGTCGGTGCAGGGGACACAGTGTCGTTCCGTGTGACTCGATCCCCAGGGGGCACTCATGAATCCGGCGAATCGGATCAACGATTTCAACAATGTTCCAGATCGTCAAATCGTGCGGATCTCGATTGAGTGTGAATCCGCCGTGGAGGCCGCGCTGGGAGTTGACGAGCCCCGCCCGTGCCAACCCCTGCATGAGTTTCGCAAGATAGGCTTCCGGGACGCGGGTGATCTGCGCGATCACCTTTGCCGTGCACGGTTCTCCCTCCTGCTGGGCGAGCGTGACGATAGCGCGGAGCGCGTATTCGACCGATTGAGAAATCACATCCGGATTTTAGGACCTTAACATCCGAAAATGCAAGCGGCGTGGCCTGAACCACGAAACAGCAGCGATTGCACCGCGGCGAAGCGGGGGGTTGAACCGCCGAGGACAATTCGAGGTTGTGCGAAAAAAACGATCCCGCAGCGGGCGTTCCCGCTGCGGGATCGTGGATTCCGGTGGTGTCAGTGAAGTCGCCGGTCAGTTCAGGAGCAGTCGCAGCCAGAAGTCGTTGGTGCGGCTGCCGACCAAAGGGCGGCTGACGTCGTGTGATTCGGCGCTGCTCTCGTAGGGCAGAATCGTCGGTCGCGGGGGAAGGGCCGGGCCGGGAGCGGTGGAATCGTCGAAATACGGGACTCGGGGTGCCCGGTCGTCGTGGATGTCGTGATCATGGCGGCGTCCGCGGCGCATGAGAATGAGTTCCTCTTCGAGTTCGTGCAGGATGTCGTCGACGAGGCGGATGTGTTCCTTCAGGGCCCGCACGTGGACGTACCCGGCATGCCGAATCTCAGGACGATAGCGGAACCGCCCGTTGTTGTAGGAGACCGTGCCGGGGACCATGCGGCCGTACTCGCAGCGTTCGGCGTGTTCCTCGAGGTGCATCAGAATATCGTGCGTCTCGCCGACCAGCCGCCGGATGGCGCGGGGGTTTCGTTCCTCTTCGATGGCGTCTTGGATCGCCCTCAGTGCGGAAGTGAGGGCGTGGGCGTCGTCGAGCAGTTCTTCGTAATCGCGGGAGGCGACGAAGTGGTCGTGGATTTCCCAGCGGGCGTCGCGGGCGTGGCCGAGCGCGTCGTAGGTCAGATCGTCCAGCACGCGCCAGGTGCGGTGGTTGGCGAAGGCGCTGTCGTTGAACGAAATCAGAGCAAGGAGGACTGCGGCGGTTGTGAGGCCGGTGGCTTTCATGATTGGCTCCCTGGGTCGAAGGGTGGATCGATTGTGCGGGAGATTTCCCGGGAGTCTTCGTAATGCAGACCTCATGCCGTTGGCTGGGTGAGGGAGGCGTTTGAATCACAAGCCGTTTTATTGTATAAACTTAGCACAATTGCTCGCCGTGACGGATCGGGGCGATTTGACACGCGGAGTGACGTCAATATGACACGCATGTTGTCAATGTGACTCAGCTCATTGCCGCGTCGAATGAGCCGGCCGGTGGGGATTGACGAGAGTTGGGACGAAATCAGTCGCTTGGCAGGGCAGCGGGAGCCAACCGGGGGGATTGCTCATGTATCAGATCGAAACGACGACGCGCGGGGGGCTTGAGTGCAACATCGTCGATCGCGAGGGGGCGAGGGAGTCTCCGGCGGTGGTGGCGGTGTTCTGTCACGGCTTTGGAGCGCCGGGTGAGGATCTGGTTCCGGTTGTGGGAGAACTGGGACGGCACCTTGGCGCGTCGGCGGATCGAGTGCGATTCGTGTTTCCTGCAGCGCCGTTGCGATTGGACAGCGAAGGAATTCCGGGAGGCCGGGCCTGGTGGCCGCTCGACATGGCTCGGATGCAGGCGGCGATTGAAGGGGGGGAGTTTCGCGATCTGCGAAAGGATTGTCCGCCGCAACTGGCCGACGCGCGAAGGATGTTGAACGAATTGCTGAGCGAGATCCGGGAAGAGACGGGGTTGCCGATGTCGCGGTTCGTCATCGGGGGGTTTTCTCAGGGTTCGATGCTGGCGACTGATGTTGCGCTCCGCGCTGATGAAGCGCCGGGCGGGGTGGTCGTCTGGTCGGGGACGCTTTTGTGTGAGGATGAATGGCGGGATGCGGCTCCGCGTCGATCGGGGTTGCCGGTTGTCCAGAGTCATGGCCGGTCCGATCCGTTGCTGCCTTTTGAAGCCGCTGAATGGTTGCGCGACGTGTTGACCGGCGCCGGTCTGGAAGTTCAGTTTCTCCCGTTTGCGGGCATGCACCAGATTCCTGCCGAGGCGCTGCAGGCGGCCTCCCGGCTCATTGAACGCGTGCTGGATCGCGACGATTGACCGGCCCGGACTCGGAATCGATTCGTAAGGCGCACAGCCGGACCCTACTGCTGGGCGCTCTGTGCGTGTGGTGCCAGACTCGATGAACAATCCGGGGTCGGGCTCAGCTACCGATGTAGCGGGAGTAGAGCGAGCGGGCTGCTGCGACATCGTCGGTTCCTTTAATGATGGCGCGGCCGTCCCGAAAGACTGTGATTTCGCAGTCGGGCTCCTTCAATTTCAGCTTCAACAGGAACGGATTCGCCGTCACTTCGCCGCTGGGGCGGAGCTTCGTGGAGAGTTCATCCAGCGACAACTGCGCCATTCGGCCGGGAGAAACCTGCACCGCGTTTCTGCCGCAGAGCACGGTGGTGCGGGCTCCCTGTTCTCCGCGGAGCCATTTTCGCTCGCCGCCGCGACAGGCGGGACAGTTGGTCTTTTCCGGGAGATCGCCGAGTTTGAGCCGCCGCATTGTTCCGTCCCAGACGTCGATGACGGTGAGGACCGGATCGATCGCATCGAACTGTCCGGAGAGCAATTTGAGCGCGTCGACGGTCTGTAACGAGGAGACGACGTTGACCGCCGGTCCCAGCACGCCGGCCGTGTCGCAGGTTTCCGTCGCGCCGGGTTCCGGTTCGCCGGTGATCAGGCAGCGGAGGCACGCGGTGCGGCCGGGAATGATCGTCATCACCTGACCGTGAGAGCCGATGCAGCCTCCGTTGACCCAGGGGATGCCGGTTTCGAGCGAGGCGTCGTTGATGAGAAACCGGACCTCGAAGTTGTCGGTCCCGTCGAGGATGACATCGACGCCGTCCGCCAGCTCGAGGATGTTCGTGTGGTTGACGTCGGCGACGACCGATTCGATTTCGATCGCGCTGTTGATTCGCCGCAGTTTGCGTTCGGCGGCGACTGCTTTGGGCAACTGATCGGCCACGTCCTGTTCGTCGTAGAGCACCTGCCGCTGCAGGTTGGAAAGCTCCACGAAGTCGCGATCGACGAGACGGATGAAACCGACTCCAGCGCGGACGATCTGGTCGGCGATCACCGATCCGAGCGCGCCGCAGCCGATGAGCAGAGCTCGTGACTGCGTGATGCGCCGCTGCCCCTCTTCGCCGATGCCGGCGAAGAGAACCTGTTTCTGATATCGCTCGAATTCGGGCGGGATCATTGACGACACGGCGGTTTGGACAATTTCGATTCCCCGCAGTGGGGGGGGCGAGTGCAGCTTAGCTGTTTGCGGGCGTTGGTTGCAGCGCACTGTGTGAGTGCTGACTCGCGGGGGAGGCAGGACGGGCTGCGAATTTTCGCGCCGGGGCGGAAAACGATCTGTTCGGTCTTCGCGCGGCGGCGTTAGTAGCGCGAGACTTTGCCCGTCGCGCGCAACCGGGCTCAGCGGAGCCCGGCGCAACGGACCGCGCCAGTTTGAGCGGCGCCGGATGAGACCTGCTGCGTTCCCGGAGGCGATCAGAGATGTCGGTGATGAACAGGGGCAAGGAAAAGGTGATTCTCCCGCGCAGCGGTCCGGATGACTTCTGGACCGAGGTGCATCGGCATTACGCGGGGGATGACCAGTTGCGGTGGAAGTACCTCGCGATGCTGTCGCTGCGAACCAACGCCGACTGGCCTTTGGAGTGCATCGGGCGGGCGTTCGGGCACCCCAAGGGGCATGTCTCCCGCTGTCTGCGGAAGATTCAGCAGGAACTCCAGACGAATTTCGATCCGCCGCCGGAACTGCTGCGGGTGCGTCGCGATTGCCGCTCCGATTCGAGGCAGCGATGTCCGAATACGGCGGACGAACGCCGCAACGGCGCGGGAGAGTAACGCCATGGACTACCAACGCATTCCGATCTCGCAACTGCAACCGGCGCCGTACAACCCGCGGATTGCTTTGCGGCCGGGCGACCGGGCCTACGAGAAACTGAAGCGGTCGCTGGAGGAATTCGATCTCGTACAGCCGCTGGTGTGGAATCGACGCACCGGGCATGTTGTGGGCGGGCACCAGCGGCTGGGAATCCTGCGGCAACGGGGGGACGAGGAGGTGGACTGCATCGTGGTCGACCTGCCGCTCGAACGCGAGAAGGCGCTGAACGTCGTGCTGAACAACCAGTCGGCGGCGGGAGACTGGGACGCGATGAAGCTGGTTGAACTGACGGAGGAGCTGTGCGCCCTTCCCGACTTCGACGCCACGCTCACCGGATTCGACGAGGACGAACTGCGGGATCTCGTATTCGAACCGGCGGAGACGGAGTCCGTCGCGTCGGATCAGGAGGACGCGATCGATGGTTCGAACGTGAGGGCCGTTCTCGAAGTGCCCCACGAGCGGTGGGGGGGCGTCCGGGCGCGGCTTGATGACTTGCTCGCTGCCGAGGGGGACGTTGCGTTGCATGTCTCGTTCGGTCGCGATGTACCGCGAAGTTCCATCGATGAATAGTGCGGACTGTTCACCACGGAGGCACGGAGACACGGAGGAATCGAATGAAGCTGACAGTGTCACACAGTTTTCTGCCTAAGCAGAACTCCGTTCGTGCTGCGCAGGTCATGGACCACTTCGGGATCGGGTTCGACCAGGGGCGGCACGTGATTGCCGAGGATCTGGAGTTGCCGATCGAAGGGGGCGACGTTGTGCTCTTCGGCGGGGAGAGCGGATCGGGGAAATCGTCGCTGCTGCGCGCAACCGCCGGGTGGTTGAGTGATGGCGGTGAACCATCCGGCGGGGCGGGGGTTGTGGACGTCGACGCGCTCGAATTGGGGGAGGGGACGCTGATCGACGGGATGCGGCTTCCGGTCGCCGAAGCGATGCATGCGCTGTCGACGTGCGGTCTGGGTGAAGCGCAGTTGATGCTGCGCACGCCGGCGGAGTTGAGTGACGGTCAGCGGTATCGCTACCGCTTGGCGCGTGGCCTTCGGGAGCAGGCCGAATGGCTGCTGGCGGATGAGTTCACCGCCACCCTGGACCGCACGCTGGCGCGGGTGATCGCGTACAACATCCGGCGCACCGCCCGGCGGACGGGGCAAGGCTTTCTGCTGGCGACGACTCACGAAGATGTGGTCGATGATCTGGCGCCCGACGTGCACGTCGTGTGCCGTCTGAACGGGGGCATTGAGGTGCAAGGGCGGGACAGCGCGAAAAAAAAAGAGCGATCTCATTCGCAAGGGACTTGTGGATCAGCCGCTCGTCCCCGCGCGACTGGGCGTACTTCGCTCGGTGGCATTATCGCAGCAGGCACATCGGTCTGATGCGGTTTGGAACGTTGTTATGGCACGGGGAGGAACCGATCGGCATCTGCCTGTTCGTCTCGCCGCCGATGTCGCTGGCGCCGCGCAACCGCTACTTCGGCCGTAGTGGACGTTGGTCGCGCGACGTGATTCGGGCGATGAACGCGCAACTGGTGATGCTCTCGCGGGTGGTGCTGCATCCGTCGTATCGGGGCGCGGGACTGGCGGCCGCGTTCGTCCGCCGGAGTTGCGAACTGTGCCCCTATCGCTGGATTGAGGCGCTCGCGGAGATGGGCCGCGTGAATCCGTTTTTCGAGAAGGCCGGTTTCGTCCGGGCCGGTTCGACGTCCCCGAAGAGTCGCACTCGCAGGGCGCTTTCGACGATTTACGGCGGGCGCCGAAAGAGGGCAGGCCGAAGACTGATCACGCCGGAGACGTTCCACAAGAGCCGTTACGGCCATCCGGTCTATTACGTGTTTGACAATCGCAGCCGAGGCGTCGCAGCCGATGGACGGCAAAGAGAAAACGACGAAACAAAATCGCGCGAATTCAGCGCCGCAGACGGAGATCCCAGCCGGGGAGGTTCCGACCAGAACCGGCGCGACTGACACGGCGGGCGACGACACTTCGCTGATCGTTCCGCTGCACGAGGCGCACCCGCTGGGGAAAAGTGAGCGGAGGGAATACATCCGGTTGATCACCCGCGGGGGGTCTCCGGCTGTCGCCTGCAAGACGCTGGGGGTCAGCCTGACCAGCGTTCTGATCACCCGCGAGGAGGATGAATCGTTCCGGTCACAGATTGAACAGGTGGAATCGGCTCTGCGGGAGAACGTGCTGGCGGCCGTGTACCGCTCGGCGATGGAGGGCAAGGTCACGGCGCAGACCCTTTACCTGCGATTCCTGGCGTCCTCCGGTGATGCCGAAGCTCAAGGGGCTGGTGCGGAGGACGCCGATTACGCTGAGATGACGGATGAAGAACTCTGGCAACGAATACAGGCGCTCTCATCTGATCTCGCGGATGAGTTCTCTCGCGTCCGCGCTGAAGACGCTGGCGCTGCGGAGTCCTGAGTCGTTCCGCCGCCGAGTGATCGTGGAACACTCGGGGCGCCGCTTCAATGCGGTGATGCAGCGGTGGCAGCGAGACGACTTCGAGGCGCTCGACCCGGCCTGGAGACGCCTGGCCGGTCGTCCCCGGAGAGGGGGCAACGCGCCTTTGCAGCGAGCCTGGATCGAGCGGCCGCGGGGACACTCAAAGACGACCGATCTCGCCGTCCAGGCGGCGTGGGTGGCGCTGGCCTCACGGCGGAAGCTGCAGGGCGTGGTTGCGGCCGCCGATCGCGAGCAGGCGCAATTGCTGCGGGACGCGATCGAGCGAATCGTCGCGTGGAATCCGCGACTCTGCAGCGACCTGGCCGTCCGGCGCGACCGGATTCTGAACCTGCGCACGAGGAGCCGGATCGACTTTATCGCCTCGGACGTCGGCAGTTCGTGGGGTCTGCTGCCCGATTTCGTCATCTGCGACGAGTTGTGTCACTGGGAACACGAAGAGCTGTGGCATTCGCTCGTTTCGTCTGCGGCGAAGCGGCCCGATTGCGTGCTGGTGGTGCTGACCAACGCGGGCGCGGGGTGCGGTTGGCAGTGGCAGCTTCGCGAGCATGCGCTGAGCAGCCCGGAGTGGCATTTTTCATCGCTCGACGGGCCGTGTGCACCGTGGATCGGCGAGGAAGCGTTGGAAGAACAGCGGCGGATTCTCCCGCCGCCCGTGTTTGAACGACTGTGGCTGAACCGCTGGCAGCACTCCGACGGAGCGTTCGTCACGCTGGCGGAGGCGGAGGCGTGCCGGGACGATTGGTTGACGATGCAGGACCTCGGTGAGCCGGGACGTTTGTACGTGGCGGCGATCGACTATGCGGAAAAGCGTGACAACACGGTAGGCTGCGTCTGTCATTACGCGGGCGGACGCGTGGTCGTCGACCGGATGGACGTCGTGAGTCCCGGTCCCGGCCGACCGACGCCGGTGCGCTGGGTGGAAGAGTGGATCCGGCGCATCGCGCGAGATTTCCACACCGTGCGATTCGTCGTCGACGAGTACCAGTTGCTGAGCGTGATTCAACAATACTCGGCGACTTATGCCATCGAGCGGTTTCCTTTCGGGGGCAGCAGGGGCAATCACGCGTTGGCGGTGAATCTGCGGAATCTGATTATCAACCGGCGGGTCGCCTGGTATGCGAACTGTGGTCAGATCCACTCTGCGGCCGGCCGGGACGACCTGGAAACCGAACTGGCGAGTCTGATCGTCAAAACGCGGCCGGGCGATCGCCTTCGATTCGACCACGTGAACGACGGCGTCCATCACGACGATCGCGCGTTCACGCTGGGAGTCGCGTGTCTGGAGTTAATGAAGCAGAACCACGGGGGCGACTTCCTGCACGTCTCGTCGCCGGAGGCGGGAGGCGGGTTCTTGGCGTAGAAGGTTCTCTGCGAATGGCTCATCCAGGCTGAATTGACGGGTGCCACTGGCTCCGCCAGTGCGAACGAAAAAGGGCGTCTACTCCGCGATGCACTGGCAAAGCCAGTGGCACCCAACCAGTCAATTCAGGATCGAACAACCACGAATGGCGGAACTGAATGGGCCGCGCCAACCGTTGGCGATTGTGAACAGCAGCAGTGAGGTGAGTTGCCGTGTCAGCCATGCTGAAGAATGCGATGGGTCCGGGAGCGGTTGCAGGCGCTCGATATTCGCGGAACTGTTTGCTGGTGCTGCAGCCCCGCGCGATTTCGGAGTGTCTGGAATCGATCGCGCAGTTGCCGCTCGACAAGGTCTATTTCCGTGCGTATCGGGAGCGCGAACTTGTTGAACCGTTCAACAGGTTCATCGCGGAGACCCGTTACGAAAACTATCTCGTTGTCGCGGACGACGTCGTTGTGACGGTGCAGGCGTATCGGCTGGTCGCCGAACTGCTGGAAGCGCACGCGATCGCCACGGGATACTGCCGCCTCTGCCAGGGCTCACCGCTGCTGAACGTCGTTAAGAACCCGCTCCGCCGCGAGAACGGCAAATGGGCGCTGTTGTCGGACTATGACTTTTACCACGCAGCGGAAGTTCAGACTCTGGAGGATCCTGTCTTCCCGACGTGGTTCGGCGGGTGGTCCCTGACCGGCATGCGGCGGGAAGTGTGGCTGGAGCATCCGTTTCGGGTGAACGAATGGAACGGAATGCAGTCGGACTTTGAAATGTTCTTCCGGCTGAATCGCCCCATTGTCGCTCATCGCGACGCTTATATTGAGCACTTGAAGTTGACGACGGACACCTCCCTGAACAGGAACGTGCTGATCGGACGGGTTGCTCCGGAAACGATCTTCAGCCCGTATCCTGGTGGTGAGTCGGGACGAGCGGCTTGAATCAGATCGTCGGCGATGCAGGTTGGGGCAAAGTGCAGTACCGTGTCTCCGCCTCGGATGGTCTTCAGCCTGTTGAGCCGGAGATTCCGCGAACCGGCATCGGAAACTCCGTCAACTCCGCCACTTGACTGCCCACAGTCTCCACGATGTCCCGTCCTCAGTTTTCGGAGTTCCGACCGCATCCCTCGTTCCGCGGAGGCCACGCGCAGACGCTGGCGGGGGCCTATCTGCCGTGGCGGAAATCTGTCTCGACTCCGGTGGAGCATCGGGTGGCGCTCCCGGACGAGGACTCGTTGGTCCTGCACGATGATTGTCCGCCGGAATGGACGCCCGGCGGACCTGTGGCGCTGCTGATGCATGGGCTGGGGGGGAGTCACCGCAGCGGCTACATGGTGAGAATCAGCCAACGCCTGCTGGAACGGGGCGTTCGGTCGTTCCGGCTCGATTTGCGCGGATCAGGGGCCGGGATCGGGCTGGCGCGTCGTCCGTATAACGCCGGCTGCTCGGCGGACGTGTTCTGCGTGCTTGAGCATTTGCAGCGACTCTGTCCCGGTTCGTCGATTTCCCCCGTGGGGTTTTCGCTGAGTGGGAACATCCTGCTCAAGCTGCTCGGGGAGTCTCCGGCGTCGGTGCCGGCGTGTGTCGAGCGGGCGATGGCGGTCAGCCCGCCGATTGATCTGCGCTGCTGCGTTCGTGAACTCGATCGGTTCTCGAATCGGATGTATAACCGGCACTTCGTCAAGTTGCTGCACAATAGTCTGGAGAGCCGGAAACGGCTGTTGCCCGACGCGCCGGTCCCGCAGGACTATCGCCGCCCCCGCCGGCTCTACGACTTTGACGACCTGTACACGGCCCCGGTGTCCGGCTTCGCCAGCGCGGAGGACTACTACGCGCGGTGCAGTGCGGCTCAGTTTCTGCCTGCGATTGACGTGCCGACACTGATCCTCGCCGCGCGCGACGACCCACTGGTGCCGGTTTCGATTTTCGCGGGGTGTGCTCACTCGAGTTCGGTCCGGATGCACATCAGCGGCGGCGGCGGCCACCTCGGTTTCATCGCTCGACGGGGCGAGGATCCAGACCGGCGATGGATGGACTGGCGGGTGCTTGACTGGCTTTCCCTGCCGACGCCGAATCTGCCCGCTCGGGCGAGTGACGCCTGATCTCAGCTTTGTTTCAGGGCGGGCTCGCGGGCATCGATCGCTGATCGCACAAATTGACCGCCGGCGAGCCATTCCCGGTTCGGGAATCAAATCCCCCCGAGCGCGTCGGTCCCCGGTCGAGTCTCGGCAAGTATTTCTCCAACGCAGAGATACAGCGAATGCATCCCGACGGGGAAGAGGTGGCACAAAAGCTGCAATCCGGGGTGACGCTCCAGCGGGCAGAGAGTTGGAATCACGCGAATCACTTTGAGGAACGATCTCATGCGATTCGGACTCGTCGGCGTTGTCCTGGTCAGCCTGCTGGGGGCTCTGTTCCTTCAGGATTTCTACATCGGAGGGTCCGGCGGGCTGCTGTTGCAGCTCCTGCTGGTCTTGCTGGTGTTGGGGAGGGTTTAGGACGCGACGGAGTTTGTCGCTTTCGAATGAGCGCAGCATTGAACGGCACGTGCTGCAGAAGTCTCGCGCACGATTGAACAGCAGAGCCTGGCCAGGCGACCGCGCCGCCAGGATTGGGCCATCGCAATAACGCCACTCAGGAGAACCGAGTACATGTCCGTCTATATCATCACCGCTCGGGATGAAGCGGAACTGAGCAGTCCGATTTTCGCTGCTGGAGACGTCAATCCGGATGAGTCGGCCGCGGCCTTTACGACGCAGCTCAAAGCTGAGGAGTACCTTGAGGCGGCGGGGTGGAGAAAGACCGACGTCGTCGTGGAACTCGATTCGGAGTCGATGCTGGACTGGATTGCCGCGTTGCGTTCGGACGGCGTGGAGTCCATCGCGGTTGATCCCGACCGCCGCGCGCAGGAATCGGGCGCCCGGCAGGCGGTGATCAGCCTGCACGGCTTGACGGCCGAACTTGCGGGGATCATCGAGCGCCGGATTCATACCGCCCCTCCGCCGGCCGGGGCGGAGGAACTTCAGAGAATCGACATCTACTGTTGCCAGGCTTGCGGGCAGGTCGTGGAACAACTTCCAGAAAAGGAGCCGCCTACGTGTTGTGACCGGGAAATGGAGTTGTCGGCTTTCGACACGGTGAGACCGGGAGAGCTTCGCGAGGCGGTTGTTGCGGCGGAGTAGGGCGGGTGGGTGAGTCGGCGGCGAATCACCCGGAGAATCGCAGGGCGGTGACGATGTCGGCTTTGGCGGCGCGGGCGGCGGGGGCGATGCCGGCGATGAGGCCGATCACGAGGGACGTCAGGGCGGCCGTCAGCACCATGTCCCAACTTGGCTCGAAGGCGATCGTGACCGCTTCCGCTCCCACTGAGAGCGCCGACTGAGACAGGGCGAGGACGGCCAAGGCGATTCCCACGCATCCGCCCACAACGCTGAGCAGCACCGTCTCCGACATCACGAGCCGAAAGACGTGCCGTGTGGAGAATCCCAGAGTCTGCAACACGGCGTGTTCACCGATGCGGTCTTCCACGGTCATGATGGTCGTTGTGGCGAGCAGCACGGCCATCAGGAACAGGCAGGCCCAGCCGAGATAGCGGGACAGGTCGATCAAGTGGATGAGATCGGCGAGGCTGGAGGCCTGAAAGGCGCCCTTGGTGCGGGTGTCTGTTTCGATCTGGCCGGACTTCAGCTTTTCATCGATGGCGGCGGCAGCCTGTTCGGGGTTTGCGGAGTCTTCGAGCCAGACTTCGTGCTGCGTCACGGTGCCGACGAGGTCGAGCCCGCGCGTCCGCTGGAGAAAATCGAGGTGGCAGTAGACGTAGTCTTCTTCGGCTCGATTCTGACTGGTGAAGAGACCGGCGACTGCGACTGTCACGTCGCCGACGGAGAAGCGTTCGCCGACCTGAATTCCGCGTCGAGACGCCAAGGCCTGGCCGACGATGGCGGCGTCCTGATGGCTTTCGAACTCTCCCCAACTCCCGTCGATGAGTTCGAAGTCACGCACCCGGCGGACCTTTTCGGCGGGCGCTCCGTAGAAGACGACCACATCGAGGCTGGCCCGGCAGTTGTTGGTGAAGACCTGGATCGGCACGACGTCGCGCACGCCCGGCATGCGGCTGATGACCTGGTCGTAGTCCTGCGGAAGGTGGCTCGTCGCCGGGCAGAATTTGTTGGCCTGAAACACGATCAGCACGGAATCGTCCTGCTGCGTGAGTCGCTGCAGTCCCTGCCGGACGGTCAACACAAAGCAGAACACGAACAGCGCAACGGCCGAGCCGCTGACGGTCAGCAGCGTCCGCGTGCGATGCCGCCACAGAGTCTTGAGCAGGTAGGGGGCGAACTTGAACATTATGATGCTCCCGCATGCACGGCGGGCGCTGCCGCCTGGGCGTGTTCGATGAGCCGGCCGTGGTCGAGTTTCAATCTTCGCTCGGCAATGGCTGCGGCGTCCGGGTCGTGGGTGACCATGAGCAGCGTTGTGTCGAGTTCGTCGTTGAGACGCTCAAGCAGTTCGAGGATCTGCGCTGAGGTTTCCGTGTCGAGATCGCCGGTCGGTTCATCGGCGACGACGACGGTGGGGTCGGTGACGATGGCGCGGGCGATGCCGACGCGCTGTTCCTGTCCTCCGGAGAGTTGCCGCGGATAGTGGTTGGCGCGATCGACCAGATCGACGGCCGTGAGGGCGACTTCGACTCTCCGCCGGCGTTCGGACCGGTTCATCGGCAGGAGCATGAGCGGCAGCTCGATGTTCTCGTAGGCGGTGAGCACGGGGATCAGGTTGTGGGTCTGAAAGATGTAGCCGATGTTGCGGGCCCGCCAGGCGGCGAGTTTGGTGCGAGACAGTCGGGTGATATCGGTCCCGTCGACGATGATCCGGCCGGACGTCGGCTTGTCGATCCCGGCGATGAGGTTGAGCAGCGTCGATTTTCCGGTGCCGCTGGCGCCCATCAGCGAGACGAACTGTCCGCGTTCGATCTGCAGTTCCGCCTCCTTGAGCGGCGTGATCGTTTCAGCGCCCTTGCGAAACTGTTTGGTGACCTGGTTGACGTGAATGAGAGCCATTTGCTTTTCCCTCATTGGCCGGGCGACTCGGGAAATCGGCTGGGAGAGGCCGGTTCGGCGACGTCGCCTCCCCTGGCTGCTTCCTCGCCTGTAATGAGAATGCGGTCGCCTTCTTCGAGCAGTTCCCGGCCGGAGGCAATCAGCCGGCTGGCAGCGGTCAAACCGTCGGTGACTTCGACGAAGTCGGAATTCTGGTTCTTTCCGACAGTCACGCGCCGGCGGCGGGCGACCTGTTCCGCGACGTCGGCCACCCAGACGAACGCGGCGTCTCCTTCGCGCTGAACAAGCGATTGCGGCACGAACAGCCTGAACTGCTCCGAAGGTTGATCGTCCGCCGCTTCGGTCTCCGGTGCGAGAAACGTGACGTCGACGAGCATGTCGGGTTTGAGGACGGCCGGCGGGTCGTCGATGCTGACTTTCACTTCCAGTGTGTTCTTTTGAATGTTGGCGAAGCCAGTGAGAAACAGGACCTCACCTTTGAGCGGCGCGGAGACGGCCGGACTGCGGACTTCCACCGGTTGCGAGCCGCCGGTCTGTGGAAGATCTTCGAACCTTACATCGACGCGGACCTGCAGCGCCTGGGGATCGTACAGTTTTACAACAGTGCTGCGGTCTTCCCCCTGCATGGCTCCCGTGCTCCCCATGACGTGTGAACCGGGTTGTGTGGTGAGATCGAGAATCCGGCCGTCGACCGGTGCGTAGACGGTCATTCGCGAGAGCCGCAGTTCGGCTTCGTCGACGGCGACCTTTGCCTGATCCAGACGGGATTGGGCTGCGAGCAGTCGGGCCTGCGCTGCATCAAGCGCCTGTTGTTCGTCGGTTTTCAATTCGAGCCGTGTTGCCGCCGCATCGACCAGGCGGCTGAGAGCTTTCTTTTGATTGATAAGCGCCGGCTGTCGCTTGGTGAGTTCGGCGACCTCTGCGATTGCCGCATCGCGTTCACTTTGCGCCTCCTGAACGCTCAGCCGCGTGGTGGCGTCTCCGAGGTTCTTCTTTGTCTCCAGGTCGTACTCGGCGAGACGAAGGCGAGCTTCGGCCCGTTTTTGTTGATGAGGCAGGTTTGACAGTTCGGTTTCAATTGCGGCCAGTGCCGCCTCGGCTTCGGCGACCGGAAGTTCGAGATGGGCCGGGATGTCGAAGTTGACCTGCGCCGCCGTCACGGCGGCCTGTGCCTCTTTGACTTCCGCCTCGCGCAGGCGATAGACGGCCTTTGCCTGTTCGAGCGCCAGGATCGCGTCTTCATCGACCAGCCTCGCGATCGGCTCTCCCTGCTCGACAAACTGGTCCTCGACCACCAGTAGTTCCTCCACGACACCGGACGCCAGCGCCGCGACGCGGATGGGTGTCGGCCTGGGCTCGACCCATCCGGCGGCGTTGAACAACGGTGTCCCCCCGCTTTGTAGTTCGGAGAGGCTGACGCGGACCGGTACGACTGTCACCGGAGTCCGGGGAAGCCAAGTATCCCGTGCGGCCCAGGCGAGCACGGAGACAAAGCCGATAATCAACAGTCCCGGCAGGACGACGCGAGAAATAATGCGCCGCTTCGGGGCCAGACTCGGCCGCCCGTCGCGTTCACCACGGATCGCGAGGTCTTTCAGGTCGATCTGACTCGACGTGCTCATTAGTCACCTTGCACTTTGGGGACGGACGAGTCGTTGTCGTTCTCCGACTTTGTCTCATCCGCATCGCTGTGGTCGTGGTCATGCGCGTGGTCGTGATCCTTTTCCAAGTCGCTCCATTTGACCTGGCCGGGGTTGGCCGGATCGACGTAGATGGCGTGGGCCAGCAGTGTGACGTTGCCTGCGTCGTCCTTCCGGGCCTGGCCCTTGATGACGAGCGTCTGGAGTTCTTCGAGGCCGAGAAGCTTGCGCGCGTCGGTTTGGATGACTTCGCCCTCTTCATCAACCACTTTGACGAGCGTCTTGGCCCCCTTGAGTTGGTCAGTGACACAGCAGTAATCCCAAGGCGTTGGGCATTTGTCGCCGGGAATGTCGGTGCAGGCGGCGAGCGACCGGTCGACGATTGAGAACGCGGCGAGCCCTTCGACCCAGGGGTTGACGTCGCCGCCGATGCGCCCGATGACGACGACGTCCTGACCATCCTCGACGTCCTCCAGGGTGGGAATGACGTCTTGAGATTCGGCTGGAGCGTCGGAGAGCAGGTACTTCTCTCCTTCCGCGCTGGGTTGCGGCGAGACGGTTGCCGTCTCGACGTCGGTCTTCGACGAGCAACCGGAGATGGAGGCGAAGAGAACGAGTGCTGAGAGACAAACCAATCGGCGAATCATCTGTTCAATCCTTTTGAAGTTGAGTCAGACGGCCTTGAGGCCGTCCACGACGGACAATCGAAACATGCGAACCGACGGCGGCAATGAGCCGACGATTCCGAGAAACAGGGCGATTCCGTAGGCGATCAGCAGCGTGCCGCTGTCGATCTGGAGTTCAAACGCCCCCATCGTGAAGCGGACGGCCGCACGATGAATGAGTCCATAGCCGATGATCGACGCCAGCAACGCGGAGGTCATGGCGAGCACGGTGCCCTCCTGCATCACGCTTAGGATGGCGGCCCGGCGGGAGAATCCGATCGTCTGCAGCGTGGCCAGTTCGGGAATCCGGCCGACGACCGCCCCGTACATCGTGTTGAGGCCGATGAACACTCCGGCCCCGGAGACGAGGGCCACCACGAGCCACGAGAGCCAGCGGATGGGGGCGTAGTCCTTTTGCAGCGTGGCGAAGTAGTCGGTCTGGCGAATCGCCTGCAGCTCGAGATCGAGTCGCTCCTTGCAGAACAGGTCGACGTCCTGAAACTCGGCCCCCGGCCCGAGCGTGAGGGCGACGAGGCTAAGATCCTGCCGCTTCATCGCCTGCTGCAGGTCGTCGAGCCGGCACCAGATTTCTGATTCGTAGGTCGATCCGGCCGCGGCGAATGTGCCGCTGATGGTCCATGTGCGGCCTTCGAACAGCAGTTGTCGTCCCGGTCGGACCTGATCGTCTGAGAGGCCGAGTTTGGTGGCCGCCATGCGGCCGATGAGCACTTCGTTCACGCGGGGCCAGTCGCCGCGGGTGATCTCGACATCACCGTGGACCAGCAGCGCGGACGGCGTGAGCCCGCGGACGAGCCCCATTTCTTCGGGCGCGTCTTCGGTCGCCCGGACCAGGGTGCCCAGATACAACTCCGGGGAGGCGTACTTCTGCCCGTACCGTTCGCGAACTCCGGTGATGCTCGACGCCAGCAGGTCGGCCGTGCGCATGGGGACCGACGAATACTCGAGGTTCTCGCCCATTCCGAGGGAGAAGACGATGGCCGTCTGCGGGTCGCCGCTGACGGCCAGGGACCGGTCGAGGCCGCGCACGAAGCCCATCACGACCATCACGAGCAGCGTGACGGTCGTCAGGGCCAGCAGCGTCAAGCCGGTGCGCAGCGGACGCCGCAACAGATTGCGGATGCCGTATTCCCACGGCAGCGGGCGGAAGGTGAACACAGACAGCTCTTACGGAGAGGCGTGGCGTGTGACGGCGCGCAGGCGTCAGGACGATGTGTCAGACGGTGCGGTCGTCCCGAGAGCGGGTCGCCAATCGCATCAGCACAACAGAGAGCTGATTGCGATGCGCAGACTCTCTCCGTAAGAGTCAGCGCACGCCCCGAACGAAGCAGATCGGGGCTCCGACGGCTTGCCGTGCGTGGCCGGCGATGGCACGTCGGCAGCATGCGGAAGGTCGAAGGGACATTCCACAGGCGGCTGGACGCCGGGAGCGGCGTGATCGAGAACGGCGCCTTTGCAGAGACACCAGTCGTTGCAGGTCTCGTCGGTTGGCGTCCGGTCGATCGGCCGATCAGACGCGTGATCGTGCGTGCAAGACCCACAACAAGCGGCGTTCGGTCCGGCCTCATCGAATGCACAGCAGCCCGGAATCGCCAGACATGCGTAGGGGCATGTCAGCAACGCGATCAGGACCAGCAGTGTGGTGAGGCAGTGCAGCATGGCCAACGGTTGAGAGCTTGGAGACCCAGTCTATTCAGGGTACGTACGGTCCGGGTTGCGGTCAATCCGAATCCAAGCAAGGGGAGCATCCGCGGGCTCACGCCGCGCGGCTCGCCGGTGGGGCGCGGTGCTGATCGGCCGGGCGAGTGAGCCCGGCTACAGAACGGATTGCTTCAATCACTCTTGCGAACCAGAAGGCAGGACCAGCCGAGCGGGCCTTCGACTTCGCCGGCGTCCTGGAAGCGGAATTCGCGGATGAACTCCACGCCGAACAGCCTGCCGAGTTCATCGCGGATCTCCTGCTCGGTGACCCTCGGGGGACCGTGTTCGGTCTGTTCGTTGGCGTTCCCGGCGAGGCAGAGGAAGAGAGAGCCGGGATGCGTAATGTTTGCCAGCGTGGTGAGAATGCCCGGCAGGTCGGTCCGTCGGCAGCAGTGGTAGCAGCCGCGGTCAAAGACAAAATCGAACGGCTGCAGATGATCGCCGAAATGCTGGACATCGGCCTCGATCCAGTCCACGGAAACGCCGGCCTGTTGTGCCTTCTCTGCGGCCTGCTCCAGCGCCGGAGCGGAGCAGTCGACGGCGGTGACCTGAAAGCCTTGCTGTGCAAGGAAGACGGCATTGGTGCCGGTGCCGCAACCGAGTTCTATCGCGCGGCCGGGAACGATCGGGCGTTCATCGAGGACGATCCGCAGCTCGCGCGAGACGAGGGCGGAATCCCAAGGCGTTTCCCCGCTGCGATAACGGGCGTCCCAGTCGCGATCGACATTGGCCTGAACCATTATTCGTCTTCCGTCGGCTCGTCGGAGGAGAGGGCTGTCGACGGATCGTCGATTCTGGACTGGGCGCGGTGGACCTGAACCCTGAAGCCCTCGCGTCCCCCGTAGAGACGAACAATGCTTTGCCACTTGGCTCGCGCCTGGTCGGTGCTTCCATCGCGGTACAGCTCATCAGCCTCTTCAAGTTGCCGGTCGACGTAGGCGGTGCGGCTGGTGGATTCGTCGGTGAGGGCCGCTTCGGTTTCCTCGGCCTCGAGGCGGGCCAGTTTGGAGAAGGCCCGCGTCTCGATCGGGTCGGCGTCTTCGCTGAAGATGTTCTCCATGTTGTTGTAGACTTCGAGGGCGGCCACGCCGTCCCCGAACTTGCGATACTCGCGGGCGCGGAGGATCAGCCGTTCCGGCTCGTTATCCGGCACGTAACCGGAACGCCCCAGCCGCGTCGTGATCTGGCGGACTTTGCGCTCGACCGCGATGTCGTTGAGCCATTTGTTCGCCTGCTTGGCGTATTGGCCGTTGGGGAAGCGCTCGACGAGATCCTGCAAGTCGTCCTCGGCTTCGAACCAGTCTGACGTGTTGGTGCTGGCCATCAGCGGTTCGGCGCGTTCGTAGACCGTCTGCTCGCTCTCCGGCCAGAGCGCCCAGACGACGAGCGCAATGATGAGCGCGAGCCCGAGGCTGAGGAACCAGGTTTGCTCGTAGAACGGAGTCGCGATCTCCTTGCGTTTGCGTTTCTTCTTCTTTTTCTTCTTGCCGAGCACGCGTTCCATCGTCGGGTCGCCGTCTCCCAACGTGAGCGTCGAGCCCCCGCCGGCCGTTTTGGAGACCATCTTCTCCTGTTCGGCGACCTTCTGCTTGACCTCCTTGAGGCGGACCTGCACGGCGAGCGCGTCGTACGTCCGGTCCTCCGGGTCTTTCTCAAGGAGTTCGTCGATCAGTTCGTCCAGCCAGCGGGGGACATCGACGGCGAATTCTCTGACCGAGGGGGGTTCTTCTTCGACGTGCTTGAAGAGGAGTTCAGGCTGGGTTTCCGACTCGAACGGCGGCCGGCCGGTCAGCATCTGAAACAGCACGCAGCCGAGCGCATAGAGATCGGTCTTGCGGCTGACCGGTTGCTTGCCGGTGATCTGCTCGGGGGCCATGTAGGCCATGGTGCCGACCGTTTTTCCGGCGGCGGTGATCTGGGTCGCCTGCGTATCGCGTGCGATGCCGAAGTCGCTGAGTTTGAGTTGTCCCTTCTTCGTGAGGAGCAGGTTGCTGGGCTTCAAGTCGCGATGGATGATGCCCGCATTGTGGGCGTGTTCCAGGGCTTGCGCAATCTGGAGACCGTATTCGACGGTTTCCTCCCAGGAGAAGCGGCCCTTTTTGCGGAGAACTTCGTCCAGGGTGCCGCCCGGCAGCAGTTCCATCGCATAGTAACGCTGGGCCCCGCTGGTGCTGCCTCCGAAGTACTGGATGATGTGCGGGTGCTTGAGCCGCTTGAGGATGTCCATCTCGCGCTCGAACCGCTTCGCGATTTTCGGGTCGGCGGAGAGATCGGGCGCGAGAACCTTGAGCGCCACGGCCTGGCCGGTTTTGAGATAAGTGGCGCGGTAAACGATCCCCATGCCGCCGACGCCGAGTTTTTTCTCAAGCTGGAACGGTCCCAGGCGACGCTTGGATGACTCGGTGCTCATGGCGTTTTTGTGCAGCGGAGGGGGCAAGAAACCCGCGTCGGCGAGTGTCGCCGATCACTCCGACGTGTGCAACGTTCCACAGCGAGTTATACTCTACCGAGGCAGGGCCTCGGACCATGCGAGCTGCCGCTCGCCGTCGGGAAGACGCTTCCGTTGGTCGCTGAGACCTGAGTCGAGTGCATAACTTTCGTGGAAAAAGTAACGTGAGTGGGGCTCTCTTCGACTGCCGGAGGGACCGCATTTGACGGTTCCGCAGATCGGCGCACGTCCGGCAGTCGAATCGAACACCCCCTGACGTCTGCCTGTTTTTACCGTTCTTGATAAAGGTGTCGCGGATGCCTACCCATACCCGACACGGTCCCCGGTGGTTGCTTCTCCTTCAAACGATTCGCTGTTCCTGGCGACGCCGCGCGCTGGTGCGGACGGCCGTTGTGGGTGCGATCCTCGCCGGCGGGGTCGGCCTGCTCGCCGTGGACGGCCGCGCTCAGGAAGCGGCCGCTGAAGCTGAGGCTGAAGCTGCGGAGGAGAAGGGGGAAGAACCCCCGGCGAATCCGCTCACCGGATTTCTGAAGAAACTTCTCGGCGGAGGTTCGGACGAGGCCGAAGGAGACGCGGCCGAGCCGGACACGGAAGCGGAGCAGGGGCGACAATCGGATCCGATTGATCACCAGGTGATCTCCGACAACGAGTTGAACAAGACGCTCGAGACGGCGACGGAGCATGCGGAAGCAGCGGCCGAGGGGGACGAAGAACGGTGGATTTACGCCGTCCGGTTGATGCAGGAAGTGATTGATCACCCCTACGACACGTTGTGGCGGCGCGACGACGGGACCTGGGTGTCGCTGCGCACCGAGGCCGAGGCTCGGGTGGGCCGCCTGGGGCCGGCGGGATTGCGCGAGTACCGCGTGCAGTATGCAGAAGCGGCGGCCCAGTTGCTGCAACGCGAGGGGGGGCTGGCAGACATCGATGCGTGCGTGCAGGTCGCCGACCGGTATTTCCATACGGACGCGGGCTATCAGGCGGCGAACGCCGTGGCCGGCGCTTACTTCGACCGCACGGAGTATCGCGTGGCGGCGGCGTGGTTCGAGAGGTTGTGGGAGGCCGCCCCGCCGCTGACCGAGACATCCGAATGGCGGGTGCGGGCTGCCTATTGCCTGATGAAGGCGGGCCGGCCGGGTGATGCGCAATCGCTGCTGGACGCCTTGGCCGCCGACCCGCCTGCGGACCTTGTCTTTCATCTTCCGGACGGCCAGGCCGCAAACACCTGGCTGGCTGAAGTGAGCGCCGACCGGTTTTCGCCCACGCCGGTGTTGCAGGACTGGCCGATGATCCACGGCACTTCGTCGCACGTCGGCACGACGGAAGGCGGAGAACCCTTGCTGCTGGAGCGGTGGTCGGAACCGCTGACGTACCGTCACGCGATCGAACTCGAAATCGATGAACTGTTGCTCGACATGTCCGACAATGACCGGGCCGGCATCCCGGCGCTGTTTCCGATCGTCGTCGACGGGAAGGTCGCGTTCCGCACATTGCGCGGGCTGTCGGTGGCCGACGTTCGGACCGGCCGTCCGGTCTGGGAAAGCCGCACCGGTGTTTCGCCGGAGACGCTGTTGTCCGGAGAAGCCGAGCCGACGTTTTCCAGTCGTCAGATGGGCTTTCGCCGGATCGTCTCGGATTACTCGCCGACCCAGTTCGATCACCATCAACTGACCAGCCTCCTGTTCCGGGACGCCGTGAACGGGCTGTTGAGCAGCGACGGCAAGCGGCTGTACGCGGTGGAAAACAACGCGGTGATGGTGCAGTCGAACTACGGCTACTGGTGGAACAACGTCGATCCGTCGTCTCAGGATCCGTACGGCCGCGACTGGACGTCGAACCAGATTGTCGCCTACGACTTTGAGTCGGGCCGTCCGCTCTGGGAAGTGGGAGGCCGGCGGATGCTCGAACCGTTTGATCCGCCGCTGGCGGGGACGTTTTTCTTCGGTCCGCCCGTCGCTGACGGCAATGAGCTGTTTGCGATCGGCGAGCGGGATAAACAGGTCGAATTGTTCGCCCTGGCGCAGGAGAACGGCCGGCTGCTGTGGTCGTTGCCGCTCACGGAGGTCTCGACGACGGTGGACCGGGATGCGGTGCGTCGCATGTGGGCCTGTGTACCGGCGGTGGATGCGGCGACGATCGTCTGTCCCACATCCTGCGGGTGGCTGTATGCGATCGACCGCGACACGCATCGCATCCGTTGGGCGCACCGGTTTGAAGAGCGCGTCGAACGGCAGGGATTCCGGGGCGGCGCCGCCACCGCCCATTCGTTGCAGCCTTTGAATTCGAGGTGGTGTTCGTCCCCGCCGATCCTGGCGTCCGGTTGCGTGCTTCATACGCCGTCGGAGCAACCGAGCGCGTCCGGCATCGATCAACCGAGGCTCACCTGTCTCGACGCGCTGACGGGAGAGATCCTCTGGGAACAGGAGAAGCAGGACGGGCTGTACCTGGCGGGGGTGTTCGACGACGCCGCGGTGATTGTCGGGAGAACCACGGTTCGCGCGGTTTCGTTGTCTGAACAGGGGAAGACGCTGTGGAAGCGCGAGATTCCCGCTGAGCAGGGGCCTCCGTCGGGGAGGGCGGCTCCGGTGGGGAAACAACTGCTGCTGCCGCTGCAGACGGGACGCTTGTGGACCTTGAACATCGAGAACGGCGAACTTGCGAGTGAGATGCAGGTGCGCGAGGGGCGCCCCCCGCTCGGCAACCTGGTGATGCATGACGCGACCCTGCTTTCCCTGGGACCGGACGGGTTGACCGGTTTCGAGCAGCGGGACGTCGTTCTTCAAGAGATCGCCGAGCACCGCGCGGCGGACGCCGGAGACCTGTGGGCGGCGGTTCGGGACGCGGAAGTCAATGAGGCGGAGGGGCGGTACGCCGCCGCGCTCGAATCTCTCGATCGCGCCACGCCGGTCGATGCAGACGACCAGGAATTGCGCGAGCGGCACCGCGGCCTGACGTTCCGCATGCTGGTGGAGATCGCGTCCCGGAACCGCGAATCCCACGAGCGCGAGTTCGAACGGGCGCGAGATTTGGCGGAAGGCGCCGACGAAGAGATCGCCGTCAGCCGGCTCGCGGCCGAACGGGAATCGGCGCGGGGGAACACGGACGCGGCGTTCAATCTCTACTGGCGCATGACCGAGCAGTACCCGCACGACTATCTGCTGACCGACGGCCTCGTGACGATCCGGCTCGATCAATGGCTCAGCGGACGATTGCTGGACGTCTGGCGCAGCGGCGACGAGGAACTCCAGGCGGAGATCACGCGCCGTATTTCCGACCGGACGACGGAAGTTCTGGCAGGCCCTCCTGAAGAATGGGGTTCCTTCGAGCGGCTGTTCGGATTTCATCCCGCCGCGCAGCCCGTTCTCTGGGCGGCGGTGGAAGCGGCCGTCGCACGAGGTGAATTTGCGCCGGCTGAAGTGCGGCTGAGGCGGATGGCGGCGAATCCCGATCCGTCGATTGGGGCCTCGGCCTGGCTGCGGCTGGGCGAACTGTTGCTGCAGTTCGAGCAACCGGTGGACGCGGCGGACTGCTTTGTCCGCCTGACCGCCGAACCGTACGCCGACGTGACCCTGGCGAACGGCGTGCGGTGCGGCGACGCGGCCGCGGAGCGGATGCAAGCGGCAGGCGTGGGGCCGGAGTCGTTGGCGCTGCCTCCGGTCTCCGTCTGGTCGAACGAAGCGTTTGAAGTCACACGTTCCCGCATCCAGTACAACCGGTATTACGGGGGGAGTCAGGATCCGGATCTATCGGACGAAGCCGGCTGGTTCTTCCGGAGGCATCGCGTTGAATTCGATCAGCAGACGTCGTCGCTGTCGATCGTGCGGGCCGCCGACGATCATCTCCATTGGATGATTCCGCTGCGGATGCCGCAGCAGAACGCGTACAACCAGACAGTCGGCGTTCTGACGAGCGGCTTGCAGATGGTGGCGCTCCATCGCGGCGTGTTGCACGCCGTCTCTCCCGTCGACCGGACGATCCTCTGGACGCGGCAGTTGCCGGGCCGGGGACCGAATTCATTCACGCGGCAGGTGTACTTCGACCAGGTGCAGAACATGCACCCCGCGACCAGTTTCGTCGCGCAGTCCGGACTGGCGCGAAGCCAGGCGGGGCAGGGAATGCTCGCTCTGGCGACACCGAATTACGTGGCGCACTATGGACGGGCCGAACTGGTCGTCGTGGACCCGCTCACGGGGGAACTGTTGTGGCGACGGCGCGGCATCCTCCCGAACACGACGGTGTGTGGAGACGTCGAGACCATCTACGTCATGCCGCCGAACATCAACGACGCGACGGCGCTGCGGGCCCGGGATGGAGCGCCGCTCGAAATCGACCGGCTCAGCGACCTGTTGAAGGACAGCGTGGCGCTGACGGATGATGGGTGCGTGACGGTCGACACGCCGCGCGGCGACGATCGCAAACGCGAACTCCGGATTCGAGCGGTCGATCCCGCGTCCCGCGAGATTGCCTGGTCGCACTACTTCGCGATCAAATCGGAGCTGACGCGCCTGGGTGAGACGTCTCTACTGGTGCTCAACGAAGAGACCGGCGAGTGCGCGGTGGTCGATCTGGGCAGCGGTGAACGGTCCGTCCTGGGAACGGTGTCGAAGGAAATCCTCGATTCAGCCACACAGATCCACGCGGTGGCCGACTCGGAGTTCGTTTACGTGCTGGTCGACCATCTGAACAATCATCGGCATTCCTACGTGAATCCTCCCGTGGTGCGGGTGAACGGGACGGTGATCGCCCTGCCGCGCAACGGGGAGGGCAAGGCCTGGAGCCGGCAGGTCGAAAGTCAGAACCTGCTGTTGACGCAGTTCACGCATTCACCGCTGATGGTGTTTCTCTCCTACGAGCACGTGACCCTCGAGAAGTCACAGTACGGCTACGCAAAAGTCCGTCTGCTGGTGCTCGATAAGGGGACGGGCCGCGTGGTGGTCGACGACGAACGCGCCTCACCGAACGGCAATCACTACCAGTTGGCCGTGAATCGAACGGAAGGACTGATCGAGATTCGCTCGTACAACGAGGTGCTTCGCATCCAGGCGACGGGCGAGAAGCTGCAAGCGGATGCGGCAGCAAAGTAGGGTCCGCCCTGTGGACCACGAGCCGCATCCGAACGGTGGTCCGCACAGCGGACACGACTGCTGCTGTGCGAGACTCGATGAATAATCCCGGCTATTCCTCAGCCGTTTCCCGCCTGGCTGTAAGGCACAGCCCGATGCCGACGAGAAACACCAGCGGAATGGCGTGACGCCACCAGACGACTCCCGCCGTCATGGGGCCGCCGGCGGCTGCTTCGCGCTCCTGAAGCTTCTCGTACTCGGTGTTCACCGCCTCGAGTTCGGCTTGCAGGTCGCGGTATTTCCGCTCTTCAAACAGACTGCGGGCCGTTGCGATATCCTCGTGCGCCGCGGCGAATGCGTCGGACCGAAACGCAAAGGGTCCCTGGTCTGCGGCTGCGGCGAGGGCCAGACATTCGCGAGTGCTTTCGACCAACTCCAGCGCAGCGCGGGCGGTTACGCGTTGGCGGACCGGTTGCCGGACCAGGCTGCCGTTGTACTCGATGAGCCATGTCTCGCGGCGATTTCGTGCCGTGCGCATGGCGTCGCGCAGTTCCCGTTGTGCATCATCCAGGCTGCTGACGTAACTCTGTGCCAGCCATGCGCTCAGAGCGAGCAGCGCGCCCAGCGCCGGGCGGCTGAGGCGGACCTGCGGCGGCCGCAACGACCAGCGCGACGACTCCGACTGGCGGCTTGATGTAGCTTGTGCCACGAATCAGGTCCCTTGGGGATCGGTGTTCAAGAGCTTGCGGAGCGCCCTGTCAGGGCTCTGTTTCCGGGTTGGCTGGACCGCGAATCCGCACGCGGGTCGTGAGTCGGCGAATGCCGTCGTCGATCGGCGTGGCCTGATGCATCGATGCAGTCGATGCCGCCCGACGTGCCCTCTGGCGGGGCGCTATAACAGAAACGTGAAAACGCGGAAAGACGGGATCAGAACCAACGAACATGACCGCGACCCAGACACGCAAGCGGGGCTCTGGCTCGGTTGTCGCAAAGGAAGTGTTGAGACGTGCCGGAGGGGTGAATTGAGCGGAAGCAGCGCAGGCTGGACTCGGAGATCGTCGGGTCCGGGAAGTGGTGATTAGTGCAATGTGTTGGCTGGCAACGAGATAGACGCCCGCGTGTCGCTGACGGGCGATCAGGGCGCCGCCGCCCCAACCCAGGGGTCGGCGCCTGCGGTGGGCGTATTGACCTCACTTCGAACTCGGGGATCGGTCGGCTTGAGAAAATTGTCGGCAGATGGGTCGCGCGAGGCGAACGGGACGGCCTCGATCCCGCGGCGACCGTCATCACCGAAAATGTCGACGGCGGACGCCTCGTTTTCCCCGACTGCACGGTCGGACCAGTTGTTGCGATCTCCCGCCGCGGTCGACAACAGAGCCTCGAATTGTCCGGCGTCGAGGCCGGCGTCAACCGACGCTTCAGGCCCTGTCAACTCGGTGAAGAGGTTGTGGGCGATCAGAAGTCCTGAGCTGCCCGGCTGCGGCATATTCTGGAAGACGATTCCGCGTTGCACCTTATGAAAGGTATTATTGACGAGCGCAACCCGCTGGACGTCCTGCGGCGGCCCGGAGAACAGGACTCCGACCTGTACGTTACTGAAAATGCAGTGACGGACGTCCACGTCGGAATTCCAGGACGAGGAAGTCTTTTCGATGCCCGCATTCATCGGGCCCACGAACCGGCAGCCGTCGATTCGCAACTGGCGCGCGTCGCCCAGCCGTATTCCGGTGGCGGTGGAGGACGTTCCGACGAATTCGATTCTCACAAGTTGCAGCGGCTGACCGTCGATGGCGGCAACGTCGGTGGAATCGATGCCGAACTGACTGACGCCCCGGACTTCAATGTCTTCGAGGCGCGTCCCGACGAGAAATCCCTCGAGCCGAATGGCGGCCTGGCGGCCGGCGGCGTCCAACCGCAACCCGCGAATTGTCAATCCTTCGATCCCGTTCAGATCGATGATCGGCCCGTCTTCGCTGGGACTCAGCACGGCGGGTTCGTCTCCGCTGGAACTGATCGTCAGTCCCCGCGGCAATGCACTGAAACCGCCCCCCTCGATGGAAATCCGCTCGTCGTAGGTCTCACCGCCGGCGACCGTAATACTCCAGGTCTCGGGACCGGTGAAGCGGTCCGGATTGTCTTCGATGTATTCGAGTGCCGCGCTGATGGTTTGGAAATCGCCTTCGGAACCGACGGCAAGCTCCGGTCCCAACTCCTTGCGAGGCTCAGGTTCCTCGGGCGGAGGCTTAATAACACCACGATCCTCGTTTTCGCCCGAGCCGTTACCGCCGCTCATCATTGCGACCACGACTGCGAGGACGACGACCGCCGCAACGCCTCCGCCGATCAGCAGCGGCATGGAAGGCTTCTTCATTGATCGGCGCGGAGCGACCGCGGCGCCCGAGAGGCGGCTGCCACCCGTACCGGACTCGGCCGCTTCCGCCTCGACCACCGCTTCCTTTGCCGGTTGATTCCGCGGAATGGACGAATCGGCCGGCAGCGCCACGGCGGATGATTCCGCCGGCTCCGCATCTTCGACCGGCTCCGCGTCGACGACGGAAACTGCGGCAGCATCCGTCTTCGCGGCCGGTTTCGATTCCGACGGCGCGGTCCTTCGTTGAGGGGGAGGCGTTGAACTGAGGGAGGTCACGGACGATTCCTCGTCCAGGTGGGTCAGAAAGGCCCCCAATTCCGGCTCCACCGCGTCCTGCTGCGAGACCGGCTCTTTATTCTTGCGACCCGCGGGCGGCTGTTTTTGATCGCGTCGCTTGATCATCGGCGGCGTCTCCTGCTCGGAGGCCGCCGTGGAGCCGGTCTGTCTGCTTCCGCTGTCTCCGCCGGGTTGGACGGCGCCGGGCTGGTCCAACAGCCAACGATCGAGCACATCCGCGACTTCGCCCGCCGTCTGGTAGCGGTCGTCCGGTTCCTTGGCCATCATTTTCCGAAGGATTTCACCCAGAGAGGCGGGAACTTCCGGGCGCTCCGTTTCGACGCGCGTGGGCTCTTTGGTCTGGTGGGCCAGTAAGCGTTGTGCCAGGGTGCCCTGGGTAAACGGCGGGTGGCCGGTCAGGCAGAAATAGAGCGTGCAGCCGAGGCTGTAGATATCCGCGCGGGCGTCGACCTGGTGGCTGTCGACCGCCTGTTCCGGGGCCAGGTAGTCGGCCGTGCCGAGGACTCGCTCGTCGTGTTGCACTGTCAGGCTGGTTTCTTCATTCCCCTCGAAGAATCGCGCGAGGCCCAGATCGAGCAGCTTGACCACGCCGGAGTTGTCGACGAGCAGGTTTCCCGGCTTGATGTCGCGGTGCACCAATCCGGCGGCGTGGGCGTGTTGCAGGCCGCGGGCGGCCTGTCGAATGTACTCGGCCGACTGCACCGGCGAGAGGAATCGCTGCTTCTGCACGAGATCGAGCAGGCTTTTCCCGTTGACGTACTCCATGACGAGAAAATGGATTTCCATCTCCCCGTCCACCTCATGGTCGACGTCATACGCCCGGACGATGTTCGGATCGTCGAGGGAGGCGACCGCCTGCGCTTCCCGGTGAAATCGCCCGAGATACGACGAGTCGTGGACACGCCGCGTGGGGAGAACCTTGATCGCGCAGCGGCGGCGCATGAGCACGTGCTCGGCCAGGTAGACGGAACTCATCCCGCCTTTTCCCAGCAGCGCGAGCAGGCGGTACTTGCCGAGGAAAAAGCCCTTATGCTTCCCCTGCAGCAACTTTTCCGCCTGCCAGACGGTCAGCACATTCTGCTTGACGAGGTACTCGGCGAACTTTCTGGCGTTGTCGGGTTCTCCCCCGGTCTCCAGATAGCTCTCCCGGAGCGTCTTCAACTGGTCACTGCTGACCAGATTGCTGCGCTTGACGACTGCCAGAAACGAATCGAGCGATATTTTGCTGGCCATCAATTCCGAGACGGCAGTTTGCACTGCTGACAGGAGGCGCCCACTTTTTCATTTCACCAACGACTGGAGTCAGATCGGCGAAAACCGGGCGGATCGGATGTGTGCCGCGCGATCGTGGAAATCGAGGCCGGACCGGAACACGAACCGCCGCAGCATGCAGTCTCTCCGAAAAAAGTCCATGACAGGCTGCTTTGATCCATACGATACCAAGGGGCTCTGGTACGTACCACTCCGCTTCCAATTGCCGCCGCTTGCGAAGAGAATCGTCTGTGCTGAGCTCTTTTTGCCTTCCAGCGTCTTACGAATCAGTGTTGGCGATCTGTCTCGCGGAATCTCGGGCTCGACAGTCAAGCGACTGCTCGACGCGGACACATGGTCGAGCAATTTGCTCGAAACCGATTGATGAACGGAAATCAGTCCCCTGTGGAATCGACCAGTGATCGCGCCCGGACGCGGAGATTCGCTCACGCCGCCGGGACATTTCTGTTGGTGCTGGGCACGGCGGGCCTGGTCGCGACGGCGCTGCATCGCTACGACCTGCTGCCGCGGCGGATCGAGCGCTGGTGGCTGAGGGCCGGAACGATCCTGATCTGCAGTTCCGTGGCGTGTGTGCTGGCCGGGTGCCGCCTGCTCTGGAACAGCGGGCATCCCCGGACCGGCTGGCGGCCGCGAAACGCGGGGGTCCGCTTTCATTCGCTGGTCCTGTACAAGCGGAGCGAGTGCCCGTTGTGCGACGAAGCGCGGGAACTGATCGCGATTTACCGGAAATTCCTGCCGCCCCCCGTCGAAGTCGACGTCGACGGTGATCCCCGCCTGGCCGAGAAGTTCGGCACGTGCGTGCCGGTCATCGAAATCGACGGCAAGATCCGCTTCCGCGGCCAGGTCAGCGAAGTGCTGCTCCGCCGTTTGATTGACCGGACGGTCCCGAACGAACCGGGCGGCCGGCGACCGCTGCCAACTCGCCGGTAGCGGCCTGTCAGGATGTTGCGGAGGGATGCTTGAAATGCGGGTGACCGCAGAGATTCGTGCTCGCCGTTGTATCAACTCGCGGTCGATGCCGGCGTTGTTCTCCGGTCGTCGCGGGCTTGTTGCGCGAATGCGGCTTTCACGTCGGGATCGCTGAGGACAATCAGGGCCCAGACGCCGAAGCCGATGTTCAAGACGAAACAGGGAGTGAGGCAGGGAACGGTCGAGACGGCCGCCGCCGTCATCGCCCACCGATACGACTCGAGCCTCTTCATTCGCGACGCGCCGTACAGAATGACGGAACAAACGATCACAACGACGACGCACCAGACGAGTTGCACAACCAGACGCACGACCGCCTCAGGCTGTAGTCTGCCGTTGCCCAGAGCCAGGACGATCGGAATCACAATCGCCGCGAGGACGCACACGATCAGGGAGAACGCCGTCACGATCTGCAGCGCCCCCGCCGGACCATGGACCCGATCAAACGCGTATTCCCTGCCGCGTTCCGGACGTCGCGTTTCGCGCACCGCTGGGAGCGTCGCCGCCGCTGCGGAGACGTGCGTCACAGCGCCGCACTCCTTGCAGAGGAACCTCACGCCGCGGGCTTCGTCCTTGACGATATAGGCCTTTCCACAGGACGGACACGAAACGGAAATCGGCATATTCTTGACCTGAGCAAAACAGCCGGCCGGCCCGACGCCGGGATCTGTATCGAGGGAATCCGTGGTTGGGTCTCACGAGTCACTAAGATCGCGGAGGATCTCCTCGACGCTGGCAAGTTGCTTCTTCAGGCCGTCCAGCGTCTCGCGGACGTCGGCCACCACCTCGGGCGGGGCCTTGCTGACGAAGCTCTCGTTCGCCAGTTTGCCTTCGTGACCGGCGATGTGCTTGCGCAGCTTCTCGGCCTCCTTCTCCTGCCGCTCGATCTCCGCATCGCGGTTGATGATGCCTTCCAGCGGCACGTAGCCGTCGGCGTCGTCCAGTGAGAAACTGGCCGAAGCGGGGGGCCGCACGACGTCGGCGCCGGCCGCCGCGAGAACGGCCTTCGCCAGATTGTCGAACTGGGCGGCCACGTTCTGCAGGTCGCCCGCGACCTCGGCCGGCGCCCGGACCATCAATTCGAGTTGGGTCGAAGGCGGAATGTTATAGATCGCCCGCACATTCCGGACGGCGACAATCGTGTCCTGCAAGCGCTCGAACCGCTTTTCGAGCGACTCGTCGCGCCAGTTGGAGGGGAGTTCCGGCCAGGCGGCAATGATGGCGGCGCCTTCGGCGCGTCTAGGGTCGAGGGTCGAGGGTCGAGGGTCGGCGGATGAGGGCGGGAGTGCGCGCTCCGGCGCGATCTCCGCGAGCCGTTGCCAGAGTTCTTCGCAGATATACGGCGCAAAGGGCTGTAGCATCCGCACGAGGGAATCAAGCACCGCCAACAGAACACGTTGCGCAACCGCACGCGCCTCGTCGCTCGGCGCTTGACCCTCGTCACCCCGCAGCCGCGGTTTGACCATCTCCAGATACCAGTCGCAGAACTCGTTCCACGTGAACTCACGAATCGTCCGCGTCGCGGCGTCGAACTGGTAACGGCCGAGGTACTCGTTCATCTGGGCGACGACGGTGGCCAGCCGGCTGAGAATCCAGCGGTCCTCCAATTGCAACTGATCCGCCGTCACCGGGGCGGGCGTGTAGCCCTCCAGGTTCATCATGGCGAACCGCGCTGCGTTCCAGAACTTGTTGCAGAAGTTCCGGCCGTACTCGAACCGCTCGCTCACGATGCGCGCCACCGGTTCGCCCGGATCGGGATCGAACCACGCGCTGCTGAACTGCGACTCCTGCTTGCACTTCTTGTTGGGGCACTTGATCCGGGGTTTCTCGCCGCCGGCGGGGATCGCCTTCTGATGCTCGAGCGTCTGCGGGATGACTGTGCCGCAGTGCGGGCACTCGTAACCGACCGGCAGCCGCACGTCCTGCGTTTCCCCGGCGAACGAGGCGATCGTGAACCGCACGGCGTCGGTGCCGTACTTGTCGATGAGGTCCATCGGGTCGACGCCGTTGCCTTTGGATTTGGACATCGTCTGCCCGAAGCCGTCGAGAATCTTGGGATGCACGCAGACGTGTTTGAACGGGACATCCCCCATGTTGTAGAGGCCGGTGAGGACCATGCGGGCGACCCAGAGGGTGATGATGTCGCGCGAGGTGACGAGGACGCTGCCGGGGTAAAATGTGGCCAGAACTTCGTTCTGGCCGGTCGAGGGTCGAGGGTCGATGGTCGAGGGCGAGCCGGAACGCCCGGCGGTTGCAACCGCCGGGCTTTGCTTGGCGACTTCCTCCTCGTCTAACGGCGGATCATGCTCCTCATCCGGCCAGCCGAGGGTGGCGTGGGGCCAGAGGGCGGATGAGAACCAGGTGTCGAGGACGTCGGGATCCTGTTCGAAGCCGTCTGATTCGAGTTGTTGTTCGATCTCGGGATTTCCCTCATCGACGCAGATCAACAGCAGTTTCTGTCCGGGCTCCACTCCATCCCCAATTGTCGCTGCCGCCGAACCGGACCACTCTTCCGGCAGCTCATGCTCGATACGTTCGTGTCGATACGGATCCTCCGGTGAATCTGATTGAGGCTCAGGCAGCGGTTTGGACCAGATCGGAATTCGATGCCCCCACCACAACTGTCGGCTGATGCACCAGTCGCGTTTTTCGCCGAGCCAGTCGAGGTAGGTTTTTGCGTAGCGTGAGGGGTAGAACCTGACCCGGCCGTCTTCGACCGCATCGATTGCGTTCTGGGCCAGTTCGTCCATCGCCACGAACCACTGGTCCGAGAGGTACGGCTCGACGGGGGTCTTGGAGCGGTCGGAGTGCTTGAGGGGGATCTTGCGGTCTTCGATGCCGTCGTAGAAACCGAGTTCCGACATCCGCTCCACCACCTTGTCGCGGACGTCGTAACGGTCCTGTCCCTGCCATTCTCCTCCGTCTTCGTTGAGTGTGCCGTCGGGATTGAGGATGTTGATCACGCCGATCTCGGGATTGCGCTGGTAGCAGGCGTAATCGTTCGGATCATGCGCGGGGGTGACCTTGACCGCGCCGGTGCCGAGTTCTTTGTCGGCCAGGAGTGCGTCGGCGATGATCGGGATCAAGCGATCGTTGAGGGGGATGCGCACCCGCTTGCCGATGAGATGCGTATAGCGCTCGTCGGTCGGATGCACGCAGACCGCCGTGTCGCCCAGCATTGTCTCCGGGCGGGTGGTGGCGAAGCGGATCGACTCCGTGGTGTCGTTGCCGGAGTCGTCCACAACCGGGTAGTGAAACGTCCAGAAGTGTCCGTCGATTTCTTCTTCGAAGACTTCGTCATCGGCGACGGCGGTCTGGAGGTAGGTGTCCCAGTTGACGAGCCGCTTGCCGCGGTAGATGTAGCCGTCCTTGAAGAGCTTGAAGAACGTGCGGCGGACCGCTTTCGAGCAGACGTCGTCGAGCGTGAACCGTCTCCGCCGCCAGTCGCAACTTGCACCAAGCTGTTTGAGCTGCCCGATAATGCGTTTCTCGTACGACTCCTTCCACTTCCAGATGCGGTTGACGAGCGCTTCGCGGCCGATGTCGTGCCGGGTGAGGCCTTCCTCTTCGAGCATGCGGCGTTCGACGACGGCCTGCGTGGCGATGCCGGCGTGGTCGGTGCCCGGCATCCAGAGCGCTTCATAGCCCTGCATGCGTCGCCAGCGGGTGATGAGATCCTGGCAGGTTCCGTTGAGGGCGTGCCCCATGTGCAGCGCGCCGGTCACGTTCGGCAGCGGGATCATGATCGTATGCGGCTTCTTCTCCGCGTTGGGGTCGGCGTTGAAATAGCCGTGGGTTTCCCAGAAGGCGAACCACTTCTCCTGGGCGGCGCGGGGATCGTATTGCTTGGGGATGTCGGACATAACAGCCTGGCAAGTTGCAGTTGGGCGGGCGCTCGAATGTTTCATGGAAGAAAGAGCCGCCCGGTCCCATAGTAATTGTCAATATCGAACAGATACTCAAGCAAACGGTCGGCGGCCCCGTTGGCGTAGTGGGCGTCCCGCGCCAATCGTCGCGGGTTGCTGATCGTAATGATTGGCAGCGAGTCGGCAGCGTTCTGCTCGTCGATGACCGCCTGGAGCGAGTCGTCGTCACGGGCGTTGCGGTTCGCCGTGATAAGCAGCATTTCGTCCGACTGAGCACGATGCCAGACGGTTCGGTCGGAACTGGTGACGTCCAGACCGACATCAGAAAACTCGAAAAATTCGAACTCCAGCGACTGCCACAACCCCCGCCTTGAGTCAGCCTCGAGCAGTCCTGCCGAGAGACGCACGTACCCTTCGCAGTTGACGTCAGCCAGAAGCCCGCGCACCGGCATCCTCCTTCCGATGCTCATCGCGCCAGGCTTCCATTCGAGCCCGGGACTTTACGAGCTTCTCTTCGATTTCGGGAGGATTGCCGCGAGCGTTCCGCTCCTCGATTTTTCGATGGCCTCCGAGAACGTATTCGCGGTTTCGGTCGATGAATTCGATCGCCGCCTGCACCTGGCTGACCGACAGTGGAAGCACATCCGCAATCTGCTCCGGCGACAAACCATCCTCAAGGTAGAGAAAGACATCCCAAACCGTGATCCGGGTTCCATCGATGCGGTCGTTCTCGACTGTGTGGGACATGGCGTTGCTCCGGTTCTCAAACAGTTCCTGGACGAGCTTCGGTGATGTCGATCCTGAATCAGGCCCGCGACCAGGACCGAAGTGTCGAGAAACACTTTCATTCAAACGGTCCGTAGACGAGACGATGTTCTCGTGCTTCGCGGATTTGCCGCAACACCTGCATCGGATCACACTCCAGCTTCCCCGTGTAGACCAACAGCCCCTCTTTCCACTCCAGGCAGTCCTCCGACGAGGCCTCGTCCACGTCAGCGAGCTGAGGTTTGTCAGTGGCGGTTTCGATCTTCTCGTGTTCTCCGTCGATGAGCACGATGACGCGATGCTCGCCGGGCGTCACCTCGTCTGGCAGGCGCGCGGTCACTAATCGGTCTTCACCGACAACGGCACAAGTTTCAACGCGAGTCATATCTGGAGTTCCTCGAACTGTCGGCGCGGAGCGCGTGCCCCGTCGTTCTCCTGGCGATGCTCATCGCGCCGGGCTCTCCATCAAGCCCCTGATTGCGCGAAATCTCTCTCGATCGCGACTGCGGGATCGGGCGAAGGCATCGCGAATCTGCTACGCCTCTCCCTCCGGTCTGGGATCGCTCCTGGGCTTGGTCGATTTGCGGCCGCGGCGCTGGGGTCGCTTGGGATCCTGTCGGGCCGGCGAGGGCGCGAGCGGTTCTTTCCACTTCCGCATCTGCTGGCGGAAGTCGCGGATGCCGAGCCGCACGGCCGGCAGGGACAACGGGGCTTCGGTTCCGGGGCGTCCCCCGTCGGTCGCATCGCCGGAGTCTTCGACTTCCTGCTCCAACATGCGGAGCCACGACGGCACTTCGACGCCGGATCCCCAGGAGTCGGTAAGGTATTCGTCGATCTCGGTTCGCAACCGGCGAAACGCCGCCGACGTCCTGCGGCCGCGCTGCATGTCGCGCACCGACTGGGCGACGTGGCCCACCATGCGATTGACGGCAAGGGGTTTGACGAAGCGCTGATTGAGGTGATCGCGAATCGTCGGCATCTGCATGCCGTAGCGTTCTTCGAGGGCCGCGATGTCGGCCAAATGCCGGTCGGCGATGTCCTCGGTCTGGACTTCGAAAGTCGCGGCCCACGCCTCGGCGGCCTCATCCCACCCGTTTCTCGTCAGCATCTCGTGCACGAGCGTGAGGGGCAGCATGTGCCACGCGTCGCGGTCGTAATGAGATTCGACCCGGAGGAACTCCAGCAGACAGAAGAACATGTCCCCGTAATCGGACTGCGTCGTGGTGGTGTTGTAGTCCAGAAACCGGTCGAAGCGATCGACGATCATGGAGTAGATCGTTTCCAGGCACCACTGGGCGTCGTCGCGATCGAGGCGGCCGCTGCGAAGATCATCGACCAGCTTGACCGGATGCAGCGGATCGTCGTTCTCTTCAAAGTAATTCAGCAGCCAGTCGACGCCGTTGTGCAGGATGGCCCGCACGTTGCCGAGCGTGAGCTGGCTGGCGTGAAACAGGTCCGCTCCGTATTCCTGGATGAACCCGGCGAGTTCGGCCCAGTCTTCGTCGCTGCGGACGCCGTCGACCGACGACAGCCGCATCGTGTGGCTGTGCTTGAGCCACAGCGCCTGGTAAGGCTCGATCAATTCGCTGATGACGTCGATCAACTCCTCGGAGCTGAAGCGTCCGGATCGCCATCGCCGGGCGGAACTCAACACCGTGTCGAGCACACTCCGGAGCGAGATTTGAAACAGGCGGTCGAACTCCGTGATGGCCTGCCCTTCGGGACGCCAGCGGCGCTCCATGCGATAGGCGGCTTGCAACACGTGCCACCCTTCCCGCAGCATGCCCAGCGGAGGGAGTTGCCGGAGCAGCATGCGGATCACCGCCTGCACGCTTTGCGTCTTGAGCAGCGGGCCGGGCTGGCCGTCATGCTCGAACGGCACGTACAACAGCGGCTGCTTCTCGATCCACTTGAGAAAACCGGGGAGTTGCTCTCGGACCAGCGCCGCGTCCCTGCGAATGATCGCGCTGTACAGGGAGGCGACCGCCTTCTCTTCTTCGCTGTTGTCGCCGCGAGGCGGCTTGCGGAGGAAGCCCTGCAGCAGCCGCCGCGCATTCTTCAGGCACACCAGCGTCGTGATGACCTGATTGAGCAGATAGAACTTCACCTGCAACTGGAGGTCGTACTCGATGTTGGAATCATGGTCTCCGGCGGACTCCGGGACGTCATGCTCCCAGAGGCTGTTCATCAGCCTGAGCAGATCCTGCTCCCATTGGAGAATCTGCCGCTGCCAGCCGGCAATCGCCTCCTGGACCGGTTCATCAAGTTCAGCGTCGCGGTCGGCCAGATCCGCCGCGAGACCGCAGGCCGAGAGTTGCCACATCTGGCCGACGGCGTTGAGGAATTTGAGCCGCGCTTCCAGTTCCCGGTTGATCACTTCGAATTCGGTGTTTCCGAAGCCCTGCCCCTCGTCCAGGGTGTCGCCCCAGGTGCCGTCATCGGCGGTGTCCTGGTAGGTCACCGATTCGTAGGCGGCGCCGAAGATGTCGTCGCCGTCGTCGTCTTCGTCGAACTCCGTCGGCTGGGCTTCGTCGAATCCGGACGAGATCCTGGGGCTGCTCCCGACGGAATCCTCGAGCGTCGGAACGGACCAGAACTCCTCCGCGTTGGCCTCCATTGAATCGAACATTCTGCGGAGGAGCCGCGCGCGTTCCGCACCTTTGACGGGGGAGTCTTCCGACGTCAACTGCTTCGTCCAGCGAATGAGCAGGGACAGAATCGACTCTTCCGGCGACTCGAGGCCGATCTCCTCGATCTGGCTCAGCCATTGCATCAGCAGGCCGAGCGCGGCGACGTGATCGCCCTTGTCGAGCAGCGCCTGGACGACCTGCACGTAAGCGTGCGCGCTGCCGAACTGATCGACGTGCTGCCGCCAGAACGAGATATCCCCGGCCGCCTCCCCCGCTTCCCGCCAGCGGGCCAGCGCCCGGGAGGCGCTCACGGCCGCCTCGTAGCTGTCGCCTCCCGAGACGTCCGGCAGGTCGTCGACGATGTCGCTGCCGAATTGGTCCCACCAGCGGGAGAGTCGGTAGAACCGGGAAACAAGCTGTTCCTGCAGTTCGACTTCACCCTGCGCAGCCGCTTCAGCGACGCCCTTGGAGAAGACGGAAAAGACTCCTTCCATCAGTTCCAGCAGGGACTCGATGCGGCTGTCGGGAATCGCGTCCTCGCGGGAGGCGAACAGCGGGAACTGCCCCTGAAAGCCAAGAAAATTCCACGGGTCAACCAGCGCGCCGCAGGCGACCCCCCGCTTCAAGAGTGGTTCCAGTTCCTGAATTTGCGCCGCCGCCTCTTTGACGCGGGAGCGATTGAGCGCCAGCCTCGCGCCGGCCATCACACACTGCAGCTCGCATTCGAAACGGATCGAGGCCGCCGGGATCGCCGCCGCCTGCTCCCGTGCCGCGTCGATGTGCCCCATCTGGGCGTAAAGCTGGGCCAGTTCGTGATGCTGCACCTGCCGCGCGCCATAGCTGGCCAGCCGCATGTTCAGGTACTGACGGACGTGTCCGAAGGGCTGGTGCGTTCGTCTTTGTTCTTTCTGCAGGCGTTTCGCGCGAGCGCCCGACACCTGGCGCATCAGCCGCGCGTAAAATTCATCCCGGCGTCGGGCGACGACCGGCAGGAGCGAAGTCAACGAAACCGACGAGTCGTGGGTCTCGGGACCGCTGCCGCTGATCGACGCCGCCATGAGCATCGTTCCGCACAGCGCGGCCGCCGCGTCGAACAATCGCTCCTTGCGGGCCCCCTGGCCGTCCTTTTCCACCCAGTCGCAGAGCGAGTCGAGAATGATCTTACGAACGACAAATCGCCGGTAGTCGCCCTTGACGTCGATCACATGCGGATCCCACTCGCCGAACATGTAGTTCGTGCGTTTGTTGACGGGATGCATGTGATCGTGAGCCCGCATGTCGACCGAAAGTTCGTCCAGCACGCGCAAGCGGAAGTGCGACTGCTCCAACAGATCGCTCGGCGCTTCGTCGAGAAACGCGATCGTCTGTTCGATCAAATCGTGATACTTTCCGGCGGCCGTCCCGGCCCCGCGGATGTAGACCGGCAGCGGCCGGTACCGCTCATGGTCGTAAACCTCCGAACGGCGTCCGTTCTCCAGAACCGCAACAGGGCGGTAGCCGACGAAATCGTTGAGTCGCGCCAGCGCGCCGTTGATGATGCGGTTGCGGTCGTCCCAGGGTTCCCCCTCCGCGAGCACGGCCTCGAAGAAGCAGCCTAGCAGGTAGGGCTGCTCGAAGTCAGAATCCTCGAGGTGAAACAGCAGGTCCGCATGGTGCGCGCGGTACGCCTCCGGAAGTTCCTCCAGCGCATAGCCGATCACGGCGTTCGCCTGCCGGCAATCTGCGAAGGCAGCGGAGGAACCGGCCAGCGAATTCAATTCGTCCCGCAGCAGCGCGGCGAGGGAGGCCGCCTTCGCCTCGTCGGGCAGGATTTCCCACAGCCGGTTCAAATGCCGCAGAAAGACCGGTTCGCGCGTGCCGGCTGAGAAATTGAGATGGCCCAGCATCTCGCGCACGGCGGTCTGATCGTCCTTCGAGAGTTGCGGACGCGATCCCGATTTCTTGCGTGACGCCATGGAGGCTCCGTTCTGAGACCCGCGCCGGCGGCGCGCCCGCAGGCTCTCGCTGTTGACTTGGAAACGGCAGGTCGTCGGCCCTTCGCCGGACTCGTCCTGACGCCTGCATTGTGACCGATGGGCACGGGTGGCGTAAAGTTGACTCTTCCGGACCGATCGGCAAGCGAACGGTTTCAAGGACGCTGCGGTTCGATTTCACCCCTTCGGCGGCACTCATTGCAACGAGTTGCGCTCGAGCAAACGTTCCGGGAAATCGGTCGCCCGTCAGGCCGTATCGTCTTTGGAAAATGAGAACACACGGCTTGGTTGCGCCGTGCGAAAGTAGTCGTCAGTGCTCATGATGATCGAGTCGGTCAGAGAACCGGCGTTAAAGGCGATCCGCTCGTTGTCGCCGATTCCCGAGTCGACGTAGAGTTCAAACGGCAGAATCGGGCGGCCGAACGGAGGGACGCTGCCCGGCACGAGGCCGGTCTGTTGGACCAGTTCTTCCGGCGAGGCGAAACGGGTTTTCTTGAGCCCTAGCTCGCGCCGCACCGCGGCCGAGTCAAGCCGGCAGTCAGCCGGCAGGACGAACAGGCGGAACTTCTTGTCGGTCTTGATCAGCAGCGCCTTGCCCCCGATGCGCAGGTCTTCGCCGCGGGCGCGGGCCGCTTCCTCCGACGTCCGCGTTTCACCGTGACGAACTTCCCGGAACGAAACGCCCGACTCCCCAAGAAAGACGCGAATTGCGCCCAACACTCCGGTGGGTTCTCTTGACGAGGCAAGCGACATCGACCGAATTCCTGCCAGGCGCCGACTGCAGTCAAACGCGGAGATAGATCCGGCGACGATGCATCCACAGAATCACCAGCCAGAAGACGAACGCCACCGCCGTCGCGCTGATGATCGGTCCGTACATCTCCGGTCCCAACGCCTTGCTGCCGAAGCAGACTTCGAGCAGTCCCTGGAGGTGAGTCTGCACCACGTGCTCGTCCGTCCAACCGCGGAACAACTGGCCCATGAGATACACCGCAATCGAGTTCATCCCGACGATCGCGAGCGGGAACGCCAGCGCCTTCAGCGGCAGCACGTCGAACAACAGATAGAACCCCGCCAGCATCCACATCACGTAAGCGCCGCTGAAGAGCACCCACGAGGGAGTCCAGATGCGTTTGACGATCGGGCAGACTGTCTCCGCCGCGACGAGGCTCAACGCCATGCACAGCACGCCGCCGGCGAGCAGGATTCCCAGCTTCTTCCACTGAGTCTGCGATGACAGCAGCAGCCCGCCGCAGATCAGGCCGAGCAGCATCGTGGCGATGGAGGGCACGAAGTTCAGTGTCTGGTAGCCGCCCCGGTTGTAGAGAAACGGCTCGTGGAAGGCGAACAGCGCCCGGCGGACCGGCTGCGGCGCCCAGTCGGTCGCGTCCATCGCGATTCCATGAGAGGCTTTCTGATCCGGATCAAGCGTACGGAACAGATTGAGCAGTCGAAAATCGACGTTGTGAGCCGCATTGCCGTTCTTCGACCAGGAGCGGAATCTCCCCGGATAGACCTGACCCTCCTCCACGGTCGCGTCGCGAGCGGCGAAGTTGTAATCCGCCGGGGCCGCATACGACTCGATGAAGAACCAGTACCCGATGAGAATTCCTGCAAAGGCCGTCAGTTGCATCCAGAGCCGCCAGCCCTGCATCAGATAGACGAAGACGTAACCGAGACCGATCTGAGCCAGCACGTTGACGAATTCCCACTCCGTGCTCGGCGACGACATGGAGGAGAGGAAGACGGCCATCAGCACCAGCACCAGCCCGCGCCACACCGCATGGCCGAAGCGACGCCCCGCCGATTGTCCCTCGGCGGATCGCTTGCGGTAGGAAAACGGCATCGCCACGCCGACCATGAACATGAACGCCGGTTGAATCAGATCCCAGAATGAGACGCAGATCTTGAGAAACTCGGATCGTTCCGATGCAGGTGTCGCCGGATCAGACAGAAACCCCGGGAGGAAGTTGCTTCGCCAGGGCGGATGATCGAAGTGGAATCCGATCTGCTGCCAGGTTTCATAGTCGGCGACCCGCCAGACGTCACGCTCGCGATCGATCGCTGCGAACGCGGCAATGCCGAAGCCGTTGGCCGCCAGCACGAGCATGATGAAGCCGCGATACGCGTCGAGAGAGACCAGCCGGCCGGGATTTCTGGGCTTGGAGCGTTCGGCCATCAACCGCCGCTCTTCGTTCGTCGTCAGTCCGACAGGCCGGTTCGCACGACCCTTCAGCGCATCCTTGGCAGGCGTCACCTCGGAACTCGGTTTTCCTTTGCCGGGCTGCTCGCTGATCTTGTATGTATCGCCCATCCCGCCCCCCGTAACCTCGTTCGCGCAAACAAGATTCGTCGTATGGCCCAAGCATACTCCGCGCCGGCGCGGGCCGCCAGCGCATTCTCGAAACCCACGTCCGGGAGGGTTATGCGCTGGCCCGTAGCGCACGCTGCCAGCGTGCGCTGCGCGGTTGGCTTGCGGGCGACGCCCGCGCTGGGATGACGCGCGAATTTCGCGTCCGGTCGATTTTCCGCCGCCGCCCGATACGATGCAGGTTGATTCTCCATCCGGTCTGGTCGGAAACCACACTCCTTACGGTTCCCACTCATTGCATGCGCTGGCAATTCTGGATCGACGTCGGCGGCACCTTCACCGACTGCATTGCGCGGTCGCCCGACGGTGCACTGCAGACCTGCAAGGTGCTGAGTTCCGGCGTCACCAAGGGCCGCATCGGCGAGGTGACGGACGCCCGCACGCTGACCACTCTGCAGGAGTCTGCCGAGCCGGACGATTTCTGGAACGGTCACCGGCTGCGATTCCTCGACGAAGTGGGGGAGACGATCCAGGAGGCTGAGGTCGCGTCCTCGCGAAACGGGCTCGGCGTTGTGCAGGCCAGCGAAGACCTCCTCCCGGCGATTCAACGCGGAACGCGGATTGAACTCTCTTCGGGTGAAGAAGCTCCGATCGTCGCCATTCGCCGCCTCCTTCGGCTGCCGCTTGACGAGCCGCTGCCGCCGATCGACGTCCGGCTCGGAACGACCCGCGGCACGAATGCCCTGCTGGAGCGGAAGGGGGCGCGAACGGCGCTGATCACGACGCGCGGCTTCGCGGATGTTCTGCTCATCGCCAATCAGGACAGGCCGCGCCTGTTCGATCTCGACATCGTCAAGCCTGAGCCGCTGTTTACCAATGTCGTTGAGATCGACGAGCGGCTGGACGCCGAAGGAGACGTCTTGCGCGCACCGGATCAGGAGGCCGTCCGGACCTCACTCTCGGAACTTCGCGCCACCGGCGTTGAGTCGGTCGCCATCTGCCTGTTGCACGCCTTTGCCAATCCGGATCATGAAGCGCTCGTCGAACGGATCGCAAGGGAGGTCGGGTTTGCCGAGATCAGTACGTCCAGTCGGCTCTCACCGCTGATCAAGATCGTCTCGCGCGGCGACACGACGACCGTCGACGCCTATCTGAACCCGGTTCTCCGCCAGTACGTTCAGACGTTGAGGAATTCATTGGAACCGGGCGGCCGGGAATCATCGGGCGACGACGATTTGCAATCGTCCCTCCGCTTGATGACGTCCGCAGGAGGACTGGTCGAGGCGGATCACTTTGTGGGCAAGGACAGCATTCTCTCCGGACCGGCGGGCGGGGTGATCGGTTTCTCGAGGGTCGCGCAGCGGGCCGGAATCGATCGAGCGATCGGGTTCGACATGGGCGGAACAAGCACCGACGTCTCCCGGTTCGACGGCACGTACGACCTGGAATACGAAACCAGGAAAGCCGGCGTGCGGATCGTCGCCCCCATGCTGGCCATCGAGACGGTCGCCGCCGGCGGAGGCAGCATCTGCCGGTTCGACGGCGTCAAACTGGCCGTCGGTCCCGAAAGCGGCGGCGCGGACCCGGGTCCGGCCTGTTACGGTCGCGGTGGACCGCTGACAGTCACCGACGTCAATCTCGCCCTCGGCCGCATTCTGCCGGAGCGGTTTCCGTTTCCACTCGATGCCGAGAGTGTCAGCCGACGTCTTCAGGAACTGTGCGACCAGATTGCTGCTTCACCCGGCGGCGTGCGGTATGCGCCCATCGAACTCGCGCAGGGGTTCGTCGACATCGCGAACGCCAACATGGTGCGGGCCATCCGCCGCATCTCCGTGGGAAAGGGCTACGACCCGGCCCATTACACGCTCGTCACCTTCGGCGGCGCCGGAGCCCAGCACTCATGCGCCATGGCGCGACTGTTGGGAATCGGACGAATCCTGATTCATCCCTTCGCCGGAATCCTCAGCGCCTACGGCATGGGACTGGCCGACGTGTCGCGCTTCGCGGAACGGTCGGTGTTAAAGGCTCTTAACGGCGAAACGTTGGCGTCCGTGCAGGAGATGTTCTCCGAGATGCAGGACGCTTTGCGGCAGCAAGTCCTGGCAGAAGGCGTTGCGGCTGAGGACGTCAAGCCGCCGGTCCTCTCGCTCGATCTCCGCTACCAGGGCGCGGATTCGGCCCTCAATATCGTTCAGCCGGAGGAGGGAGACTTCGCCGAGGCGTTCGAAACGCAGCACGAACAGCAGTACGGCTACCGCCATGCCGGGCGGGGAATTGAAGTCGTCGCGGCGCGAGTCGCCGTGTCAGGCAGCCTGCCCGCCGCGCGGGAACCGGAAGCGCCGCTCCACTCCCGGCGGCCGGAACCGGATGAAACAACCCGCACCTGGTTTCTCGGCGAACCGCACGAGACCGCCGTCTACTTCCGCGAGAAACTGCAACCGGGAGACGAGATCGACGGACCGGCGATCATCTGTGAGCCGACGTCGACGGTCGTCGTCGACCCGGGATTCAACGCCTCGCTGCTGGCGCGCGGCGAAATCCTGATTCGGGACAACGATGATTCCTCACCAGCGGGCAGCGCTGCCGGCCCCACCGCAGCAGAGCAGGCGCCCGATCCGATTCGTCTCGAAATCTTCAACAACCTCTTCGCATCGGTCGCCGAGCAGATGGGCGTCACGCTGCAGAAGACTTCAATCTCGACAAACGTCAAGGAACGGCTCGATTTCAGTTGTGCGGTCTTCGACGCCGACGGCAACCTCGTCTGCAACGCCCCGCATATTCCGGTCCATCTCGGCGCCATGAGTGAATCGGTCAAATCCGTTCTGGCCGACAACCCGCGGATGTCGCCGGGCGACGTGTTCGTGACGAATGACCCCTATCGCGGCGGGTCTCATCTGCCGGACGTCACCGTGGTGACGCCCGTGCACGACGCGCAAACGGGCGAGCGGATCTTCTTCACGGCGAGCCGCGCCCACCACGCGGAGATCGGCGGAATCGTCCCCGGCAGCATGCCTCCGTTCTCCAGGAACCTCGCCGACGAGGGGGTCTTGATCCGGAACTTCAAACTCGTCGACGGAGGACGTTACCGCGAGGACGAACTGCGGAAACTGCTCGTGGAGTCCTCCCGGCCGACGCGCAACGTGCACGACAATCTCGCCGATGTTTCCGCACAGGTCGCCGCCAATCGCACCGGAGTGCGGCTGCTGCACGAGCTGGTCGACCGCAATACGCTGCCGGTCGTGCAGGCCTACATGCAGCACATCCAGAATGCGGCCGCGGAAAAGATGAAAATGGCGTTGGCGGAACTGCCCGACGGCGAGTACGCCCTCTCCGACGCGCTGGACGACGGCTCGCCCATTGCGGTGAAGATCAAAGTGGAGGGACGGCAGGCGGTTGTCGACTTCACCGGCACGGGACCGGTGCTCGGCACGAATCTCAACGCCAATCGCGCCATCGTCACCGCCGCCGTGCTGTACGTGTTCCGCTGTCTGATTCGTGAGGACATCCCGCTTAACAGCGGCGTGCTCGAACCGGTCGAGATCATCTTGCCTCGCTGCCTGCTCAATCCCCCGGCGGACGACGATCCGGAACAGTGCCCGGCCGTCGTCGGGGGAAACGTCGAGACCTCGCAACGCGTCGTCGACGTGCTGCTCGGCGCTTTGCAGATCGCCGCGGCCAGCCAGGGAACGATGAACAACCTCACGTTCGGCGACGAAACCTTCGGCTACTACGAAACGATCTGCGGAGGCAGCGGCGCGACGCCCGACTCTCGCGGCGCGGATGCAGTCCACACGCACATGACCAACACACGGTTGACCGACGCCGAAGTCATCGAGCGGCGGTATCCGGTCCGCGTGCTTTCATTTGAGATCCGCCGCGGGTCGGGCGGCGCGGGACGAAACCCCGGAGGGGACGGGATCATCCGCCGTCTGGAGTTTCTCAGGCCGCTCGAGGTTTCAATGCTTTCGCAGCGGCGCGGTCCGTATCCGCCGTTCGGACTCGAGGGAGGCCATCCCGGGAAACTCGGGCGCAACCTGTTGCGCCGCGCCGCCTCCGGCGAGGAGATCGACCTGGACGGCTGCTTTGCGATCGAGGTCCAACCGGGGGACATTCTGACGATCGAGACGCCCGGCGGCGGCGGATACGGCGCGCCGTCGTAAACGGCCTCATTGCCGCCACTCCAAATGATTCACCACGTAGCGCACGCTGCCAGCGTGCGTCAACCACCTCTGCGATCAGCGGGACGCACGCAAGGCTGCGTGCGCTACGTGGTTGGGTTGCGGGCGACGCCTGCGCTGTGTCCTCTGTGATGAAATCCTTGATGAATCATCCGGGCCGGACGTCTCGGTGATTTCGGACCGCCTTTCATCTGCCTCGGCATCCCCTTACGATGCAGGTGCATCACGAAACCTGCCAACCCCGGGAGCCTGCTGTGCCTGCCAACCGCCGCTCGGAAGTCGACGCCGCCGTCGCCGACGTCGACTTTGACGCCAACGAATACCAGGTCGAATTCGACACGACGAAAGGAAAGATCCGACTGAACCTGTGGCCCGACGTCGCGCCCGGCCACTGCAAGAACCTGATCGGGCTGGCCAGCATCGGATTTTACGACGGGATCATCGTCCACCGCGTGATCCCCAATTTTGTGATGCAGGTCGGGTGCCCGGAGGGCAACGGGACCGGAGGCCCCGGCTATACCATCGACGCCGAGTTCAACGAACGCGAACACGAAGCCGGAGTCCTCTCGATGGCCCGCACCAGCGATCCGAATTCCGCCGGGTCGCAGTTCTTTATCTGTCTCGATCGCGTGCCGCACCTGGACCGGCAGTACACGGCCTTCGGCCAGACCGCAGACGACGACAGCCTGCAGGTCGTCCTGTCCATCGGATCGGTGAAAACCGGCGCCGGCGACCGACCCGTCGAGGACGTATCGATCAACTCCGCTTCCGTGACGGCGACGCCGAAGTCGGCATAGAGAGCGCCTTACCGCGCCGGCACGATCAGTCTCCGGGCAATCGGGCCCGAGCCCGGATTATTCGTAGCGTACGCGGCCAGCGTGCGTCACCGCTGACGTGACATCGGGGTGCTCTCCGCTCTCGTCATGATTGTAGCGCTTTGCAAATCAGTGTTGGCGATCTGTCTCGCGGATTCTCGTCCTCGACAGTCCAAACACCGCTCGACGCGGACACATGGTAGAGCAATTTGCTCTAATCCGGGCGAGTCGTCTCCGCGCCGCTGTTCACGGCCTCTGCACGACGCAGGGCCCGCAGGAAATTCGGAGGGGGCGGTGATTGTCGCGGCGGCGGATCGAAGGCGTCTTCGGTTCCGAGAGACACCTGCTGCTGAGCGAGGAATCTCAACAGGCCGGTCCGCGTGATCCGCCCGATCAGCCGTCCGTTTTCCACGACCGGCATCTGTCGCTGCAGACACGACCGGAGACGAACAGCGACTTCACACAGGGGCGTTTCGGCTTCGGCGACGCAGGCTGCCGGCGTCATGAACGCGGCGAGCGGCTGGGTGGGAGATGCATCAAGAAGCCGGGCTTTGAGCAGTTCGTAATCCGGAACGATCCCCAGCAGAGCGCCCTCTTCGTTGACGATATAGACGTCGCACTCGCCGTCTGCGGCGAGCCGCTCGATCGCCTTGTGAAGCGGTTGTTCCGCGCTCATGGTGAGCGCGTCGGCCGACATGGCGTCGCGGGCAGTTCCCTGCATAGTTCAACCGGCGATCGGTGTGCAGACTGGTCTGGGGCGGCGCGGCCCTGTGGTCGTGACTGCGGCCACGGGACAAGTAGAGCAGTCCTGGCGGCGTCAAATGCCGCAAACATAGGCAACAACGCTCCCAGACGCCGCCACGCTTGAGTGCCGCTGGCACTAGGATCGGCTCATCACGGGGCCGGGGTTCGGGCCATCTGCGTCGTTTGTTCTGGAGACGGAAAACTTTATGAACGCAGGCCCGTCTGCATCGATTCGTAGAGCGCTTTGCAAATCAGTGTTGGCGATCTGTCTCGCGGATTCTCGTCCTCGACAGTCCAAACACCGCTCGACGCGGACACATGGGAGAGCAATTTGCGAGTGCGCCGCCGCCGGGAGAGGGACCGGGGACGGCCGCAAGGTCGTTGTGATCGACAGAATCTGACGCTCTGCCGTCTCGCAGTCTGCGTAATCGTCACACTCTCGCGTGTTCTGCTGCACTCGGTGTAAGAAAGAGCCGGCGCCCCTGGGAACAGCGACCTATCGTTGTCTTGGCCGTTTTCTTTCCCGAAAGCGGTCGATCGCACGTCCCGGCCTGTTCTGGCCTGTGCATCGACAGACAACTCCTCTCTCTGAATCACATCTCTGAACTTCAGGAGGTCGCATCATGGTTCCCGAACGTCGAGCCCAGTATTGCCGTCACTGTCAGTGCCACGCGATGTTCCGCTGGGAAGAACCAAAACACCACGCCTATTCCGCCCTGACTCTGGCAATGATCGGGACCAGCCTGGTCACCCCCGCCACCGGCCTGTTGATGCTCGGCCTCTGGGCGCAACGTATCTTCAAGACGCGCCGCTGGGCCTGCCCGCACTGTCACAAGAGCGCCGTTGCTGCGTAAGTCTCGCCGGAGCAGCCACCAGGCCCGATTCTTCTCAGCGCACGCTGCCAGCGTGTGTCAGCGGTTTTTGCGATCAGCGGGACGCACGCAAGGCTGCGTGCGGTACGTTGTTGCGTTGCGGGCGATGTCCGCGCTGTGCGGATCGGCAGTCCGGCCGACCTCCGACAACAGCCCTGACAGAGCACTCACTTCCGATCGGCGATCCGCTCCTGTACGAATCGGCAGAGATTCTCGGCGTCGTCGGTCCCGATCAGGAGTTTGCCTTTCTGCAACTGGAGCACCACACAGTCGAAGCCCCACAGGTTCCAGACCCAACCCCCCTGCAGGCTGTAATGGATGCCCCAACCGTCGAGAAGCGTGGTGCGCCCCTGCTCGGCGGAAACGATCAAGTCGTAAGGCACACTGCGATGGAACAGCGGTACGGGCCCGAAGCGAACCGCCAGGCGATCGCTCTCGTCCGACACCGTGAGATGATGAAACGCCGCCGCAAGCACGGCAAGCAGGATCGAGCCGATCAGAAATCCGATGGCGCCTGCCGGCAGTCCCCGCATCGCCCAGGCGCTCACGAGAAACGCCGCGGAGGCTGCGTAAATCAGCAGGCACGTCGGGGCGCGCTGGGTGTGGTGGTAGTGCGACATCTGCGTTGCAGCTCGGAGACCTGGTGAGTGTCGAGGGAATGATCGTCGGAAGCGTGCAAAACTGGTGCTCTGACCCGTTCTCATCTACGCTGGCGGACCGTTCACGCATTTCGACGCCCCGCCTCCCGGCAGGGCGCAACTCATGGGAGATCTCACAATGCACCGGCACCGACGAACTCTGGCGATGGTTTGCTGCCTGATTATGAGCGGAACCTCAATTGTAGCGGAAGAAAAAGAAGACGAGTTCGTTTCGCTCTTCGACGGCAAGACCTTGGATGGCTGGCACGGAGACGAAGAACTGTGGAGCGTCGAAGACGGCGCGATTCTGGGAGCGACCGACGGAGAGATCCCCGACAACACCTTTCTGATCAGCGACAGGGAATTCGGGGATTTCGTGCTGAAAGTGAAGTTCCGGCTGCACGACCATCAGGGGAACAGCGGGATTCAGTTTCGCAGCAAAGAGATTCAGGAACTGGGCGGCAAAGAGCTGCCGGATTTCGTGGTGGCCGGTTATCAGGCCGACATCGCGTCAGAGCGCTATATGGGGATTCTGTACGGTGAAAAGACCGGACGCGGCATCATCCACGACGTGACGGACGAAGTGCGCGAAAAACTGGAGGACGCCGTCGTCAAGGACGGCTGGAACGAGTACGTCATCACCGCCGACGGCGACCACATTCGCCAGGAACTGAACGGCGTTGTGACTGTGGACATCAATGATCCCGACGGAGAGAAGAGCGGCGTGATCGCGCTGCAACTGCATCGCGGACACGACATGCGGATTTCCTTCAAGGACATTGTCATCAAGCAACTCGATTGAGGACTTCCTTCCTCCCTGCACGGGGAGCGAGAATTCCTTGTCCCTCAACCGCGAAGACATGGCGACAGTCCTGGGTGGCTCATCCAGGCTGAATTGACGGGTGCCACTGGCGTCCCGCCAGTGCGAACCAGAGAGGACGTCGACTCCGCGTTGCACTGGCAAAGCCCCATGGCGCCCAACCTGTCAATTCAGGATTGAACAACCACTCGAGTCGTTGCAAAAAAAAGCCGGGGTTGAGTTCCTGTTGAACTCAACCTCGGCTGTGTTTGTTGCTTGAGCCGCGTCCTTACAACTCACCCTGACGAGTGGTCTGTCAATTCAGATTCCCGGGGTTGAATGGTTCGCTCGGGAGCACCAAACCCGCAGGGTTTCGTGCGGCCTTGCGGTTCAGCCGGCCCGAAAACAGAGCCCTGACAGGGCATCAGAAGTCGTCATCGTCTTCGCCGCCGAGTCCGTCGTCTCCTCCAAAGCCTTCCGGCGCCGGTCCATGGTCGTAGCAATCGGAATCGTGCCACAACGGCATTCCAGCGGAATAACGTGCAGCCAGCATGCGAACCTTCTCCTCGGAGCCGGGCTTCGCTTCCGTGGGCTGAACAGGATTGCTGTCCAACAGATCGACACCGTCCTCAGCGTACTCTTCGGCAGCCTCCTCGAAACTCAATTCGGTGCCGACAGCCAGGTCGAGGTCTGGGTCTACCTCGAAAGAGAACTCCATGTGCTTCTCCTCCCTCAACAATTCGGGTCACGCAGAACGACTGTTCAAGACGCAGGCCGGGCGGAGCCCGTGACAAACGGTCCCCGCCTCACAATCCGTTCTGCCCCTCCAACCTGCCTGGCAGGCCGGGTGTCCGAATCCTTCGGTACACGCCGCAAAGCGTTGGGCGTCCTAGAGATAGGCGATTTCAACACCGCCCCTGAGGATCCTCGCGTCCGAATAAGACGATTTTCTGTGGAATGATAAAAATGTCAACAACAATCATTGCAATTTGTCCGTTTTCCGGGAATCACGCAGCACACGCAGTTCTATTTTCTCACACTCAGGAGTTTCGCACGCGCGAAGCGACTGGTCTTGACCGTGCCGACTCAGTTTGCAGATTGCTCCGGCTCGCTCGCGGCAGCCGGGGGCGCGAAACGGGAGAGCAGGGCCGGCAGAAAAACCAGATCGCCGAACAGCGCCGACCCGATCGTGAGCCCCCCCATCGTTGCGAAGATCCGCTGATCCCGCATGTCGCTGAACATCACCGTTGCGAATCCGACCACCAGCACCACCGTCGTCATGATGAGCGCCGTGCCGGTCCCCGTAAAAGCGCGGCGAATCGCATCCGCATCATCGCGACCTTTCCGTTCCTCCTCGAACCGCGTCAGAAAGTGAATCGTGTCGTCGACGGCGATGCCGAGACAGACCGTAAACGCACAGACGCTCACGATCTCCAGCGTCTGGCCGGTGAGGACGAGATACGTCCCCGTCACTGCCAGCGGAAAGAAATTCGGAACGATCGAAATCAGGCCCATCCGGATCGATCGATAGACCCCGGCGAGCATCAGGAAAATAATCAGCGAAGCGCTTCCCAGGCTGGCGATCAGGTCCAGCACGATCTGGTACAGGTTTCGCCAACGCCTGACCGCCGATCCCGTCAACTCGAACTGAAACGACGGATACTGCCCGGCGATCTGCTCCAACCCCGCTTCGACCCGCTCGAACACGGGACCGTAAGTCGCGATTCCCAGATCCTGAACGCGAAAGCTGACCGAAGCGGTCCGCTGCTCCGGCGTGTAAAAGGCGCGCTTCAGCGGGGGCGGCAGAAGTTCCAGCGTCGTCATCCGCTCCGCCGGGTCGCCGTCGCCGGGCAGGGCTTCGATAAAGTTGCGAATCGACAAGGGATGGCCGATCAATTCTTCCTTTCGCAGCAGGTCGTCAACCGCCGCCACCGCTCTCAATACGTCCGGTGAATCGGACTCGACCTCGTCCGACCAAGTCACCTCCACGGACGAGAGTTCCAGACCGCCGAACGCCCGATCCATATGCTCCAGGGCAATCGCAGTCTCCGAAGTCGTCGGCAAGGCGGCCGACCGCCGCTCGTCCGGCCGCAACGTCATTGAGATCAGGATCAAGAGCACCGTGGCGGCGATTCCAATCCGGCTGATCAGACGGTCACGGAGCAGGACGAACTCCACGACACCGCCGATTCTCCCCAGGTTGCGATCGATGAGACCCTTCTCGTGCCCGTGATGCACGCGCCGTCCGAGCCACGAGGAGCAGGCCAGCGGAATCACGGTGATCACCGCCAGAAAAGTCAGCAGGACGCCGATCGTGCAACTCCAACCGAACTCGCGGACCACGTCATGGTGCGCCAGCGACAGGGATCCAAACCCGACGGCCGTCGTCACCGACGTGAGCGCACAAGCCAGACCGACTTTCGAAACGCCCCCCCGGGCGGCCTCGCGCTCACTCGCCCCCGCCGCTCGTCGTCGGCGAATCTCGACCATCAAATGCACGCCGTCCGTCAGTCCCACCAGGCTCAACAACACCGGCAGCAACACGTCGTTGAACGGATTGTCCTGGAAGTCAAAGAACCGCAGGATTCCCAGCGTCCAGAAGACGCCGGTCGACGGCGCCAAAGCGACGATCAAGACCGCGCGAATGCCGCGGAACAGGATCACGGCCATCAGTCCCACCATTCCGTAACCGATCATCTGGTACTTCCACAGGTTCTCGCTGTGGGCCTGCATGAACGTGAGGTAAATCGGGACGCGGCCGGTCGTCAGAAACGAAAACTCGGTCTCCGGGTACGCGGCGGCCGCCTGTTCGGCGACTTCGCGCAACCGGGTCGTACAGTCTTCGTCGCTCTCGACAAACAGCCAGTTGATCTTGATCAACAGCAGCAGCGTGCGACCGTCGGTCGAGAGGAGTTGACCGTGCACAAGCGGATGCGAGAGCGCCTTTTCGCGGGACTCTTCGAACTGCCGCGCGGATGCGGTCGCCCGCGGCAGCAGCGGTTGCTGCAAGCCGAAAATGTTGAGGACCGGAACCTCGTCCATCCACAGGATGCTCTCGACGTAGTCCAGTTCCTCCAGAGACTCGACGATCGCTCTTAACGCGGACGCACCCTGGGGTGTAAAGAAGTCGTCGGAATCGACGACGAGAACAACGTCGGAATCCGACAGGCTGACCGGATCGACGTCCGGCGTCGGCTGCACCGCATTTCCGGCTGTCGAGTCCTGACTGTCGGACTCTGCGGGTTCCTGGGTGAATAACCCTGTCAGCCGATGCGGCGCGACGTAGCCGAGCACCGCCAGACCGGTCACGGCCAGAATCAACAGCAGCGTGAGCGGGCGATGGTCGACCGTAGCGCCGAACGTGCGATCAAAGATGCGGGACACGGAGAATCACCGGTTGAGCGTGCTGGCAGATGTCCCGCAGGCGGCGTTTGGCAATCGAGTCGGGCCGGCTGTGCCGGCCGCCGCATTCAATGTGGGCAGCGGAGTAGGGCCGGCTGTGCCGGCCGCCGCATGCAATGTGGGCAGAGAAGAAGTTTCGGCCGGCACGGCCGGCCCTGCTCCGTTCCTTGGATTTCAAAACTCCCGTTCCGCGGCCTTTCGGATTTCGTTGTCGGTCACGCGGCCGTCCCCGTCGTCGTCGTATTGACGGAAACCGAATCGCTGAACGGTCAACGGCACTTCATCTTCCACGACCACCCCGTCCTCATCCGCATCGAAACGCCTGAAAAACTGCTCCACGAAGTCGTCGATCTTCTCTTGCCGTCGTGCCCTAGCGGCCGCGTCCGCCGGTTCCTCTTCGCGTTTCTCGTTCGATGCAGAGCGCGGCTCGGCGATCTCGAAGAAGGCAATCGCCATCTCTTCCCAGGTCTGGTCGCCCCAGGTCACGTACTGAGACGGGTCGGGATTGAACGGATTGTGCGCCGAATTATCGAACCGAACCGTGAACTCCAGGTCATCCACGTCGTCGAGAGGCAGCGGCTCCGTCAGTTCATAGACATGCTGCCAGTTGAAGTCGTAGTGGGGAACCTCCAGCAGCGTGGTCTCGGCGCCGTCGTACCGGGCACGCAGCTCGAACGACCGGCCGCGAACGTGCATGTGCGGCGCAATCGCCAGCAGGCTGCCTTGATCGGGAATCCGGGAGAGCCGCCCGTTCACCGCATAGTCATCGGCGTGCGGCGGAATCTCGAATTCCTGATCGAGCGCGACCAGCGTGAAGACCTGATGGGTGACGTCTTCTTCGTCCTCGAACACCAGACCCACGCGAGTCAGGTCGTCCTGTTCCGTCCCGGTGGGCGTATAGTGCATCTGGAACACGAGCAGCGAGCCGGCCGGGATTCTCCGCGCGTAATGCTCCGGCAGCATCGTGGAGCGCTGCCCCGGAACGTAAGCGGCGACCCATCCCATGCCGCGAAACTTCGATCCATCAGGCGGACGGACGAACACGATGGCGTGATGCACCACGGCGCGGTTGCCGGGAATCACCTGGGCACCACGCACCCAGACGTCCTCCTCGAATCCGGGATCAACGACGAAGTATTGATATTCGACGACGCCCTGCGCCGGGACGCGAAACGGCCGGTCCCGCATCTCGTACACCGCGTCGGGTTCGCGTGCCAGTTGCCATTCGTCGACGAACTCCCGAGGTTCGGGCAGATCGGCCACGTCGCCGAACGGCATGCCGCCTGCCACCCAGTTCCGCAGCGCCTGCTTGTCCGATTTCGGCATCAACCGCGCATTCGCGAAGTCCCCGTGCTCGGGACTCGCATGCCACGGCGGCATCCGGCCGTCGTCGATCGTTTCGATCATCGTCTCGCCCCACCCGACGACCTCGTCGTAATCCGTGAGAGAAAACGGACCGATCTCGCCGTCCCGGTGGCATTCGATGCAATGCGCCTGCAGAATGCGGGAGACTTCCCGGCAATACGTTTCCTCGCAAGTCGCCTCACTCTCGCGGACGCGGCCGATGACGCATCCGACGGCGTCAGTCTCGCCAACCGCCACAGGTTCTCCCGCCAGCGATTGCTCAATCGCATCGCGCAAATACTGTTTTGCCGAGTCGGGCCGGGAGATTCCGGGCCGATACTGGTCGTCAATCAGCCCGCGGTATCGCACTGCGCCGTCGCCATCGATCAGAAAAACCTCCGGCGTTCGCCGTGCGTCGAACCGGTCGGCCACGCCGTGGTCGTAGTCCTTGGCGATCGGAAAGCGAATCTCATGCTGCTCCACGTAGGCCCGCACGTCCTCCATCGAATCCTGATGATTGCTGTTGACGCCGATGAAACGGACGCCCTGCGAGGCAAACTGGTCGGCCAGCGACTGCAATCTCGGGCCGTACAGCCGGGCCAGCGGGCACTCCGCCCCGAGAAAGCAAACGACCGTGAGGCCCTCATCGACTTCCACCGGATATACGACCGTCTCGCCGCTCGAGGTCGGCAAGCGGAATGCCAGACGATTCTCCGCATCCTCAGCCACGAGCCGCGGCGGTCCCATGACCACCAGGCATGCGAAAATCCAGAGACACCGGCCGCCGAGCACCATCTTGAAACTCCTGTTCTGAGACTCACCGCACCAGATTCTTGCCGGAAACCGCCCGGTTTCAAGGGCAAGTGCCAGACTGGCGTCGCCATTCTTCCCGATTCGTGCCGCTCCCCGTACCGCACGCTGCCAGCGTGCGTATGCCGGCTTGTTCGTAATCGACAGGGTTACACCCCATTCGGCGTTCCCTGCCCGGCAATCGCCCAGATCCTGCGGCTGCCGCAGACCGAATCGAACTCACCGCCGGACGCCCTGTCTGCTCCGGTATCGAACGTCCGCAGAGGGGTCTGAGACACAACCTGCATTCCGTTGGCGCTTACAGCATCCGCGACGCTCGCGTCGTCAGGAAACGGATTCGCCTCGATCACGGCCCTTTGCGTCGAAGCGAAGACGCTTTTTACGGCGGACGCCACCGACGCGTCGTACTCACACAACTCGGCGAGATTTTGCCGCGTCACCACGTCAACGACCCACACGGCCCGCCGGCGCTCCGAGAGGATCGTTCGCATGATCTGCAGGAAACGCTGGGTCTCCTCCGCACTGAAATAGAGGAGAACCCCTTCGGTCACGATCACCAGCGGGGCGTCGGGGTCGGTGTACTCCAGTGCGTGCCGCAGACTTTCAAGATCGAGCGCATCCAGTCCGCAGCAATGCAGAACGCCGCGCTCCCCGACCTCGTCGTCCACAATCGAATCGCGCAGACGTTTCGCCTTCTCGCGCATCAGTGAGGGCAGATCCGATTCGACGTAGAGCGTCCCGGGATGCTCCCGCGACCAGTGCAGGCCGCGCGGCGAGATGCCCGCTCCGATTTCCAGAACCTGAAACGCCGCGTGTCTTTCAATCACACTGTTGATGCAGTCGTACCGCGAGCGAAACAGCGTCGCCAGTTTCTGATGCACGGCTGGATCGACAATACCGAGTTGCTCGAGCAGGCTACGCGACTCCTCCGGGCACGAAAGTCGCTCGGCGAACTCCAATGAGTTGTCCCGGTTGCGGAGAAAGCTGACGATCTTGGCCGTCGGGCTGACCAGCTCGAACAGATCGACAGGCTCGGCGGCCTCCAGCAGCAGCGCCGGCTCGATGCTGAAATTCGTTTGCCGAACCGCGTCCAGCAGGCTCGAAGGGACGCGCGACATCTGCGTGTAGGTCGACTCCATCGTGCCGCGGGAATCCACGGCGCCGAGCAATGCGCTGTCGACCATATACTCCAATTGGCGGACTGCCCGCATGCGGGCGCTGACGTCCTTCATCGTTGCCGATTCCCGCGGACCGGGAGCGAACATTTCGAGTTCGATTGAGAACCAGTGTTTCAGCGGATAGCCCTCGTCGATCTCACCAATCGTCCGCTCAACCTTGCGAATCAGATGTTGCAACTGGTCGTAAATGTTCAGGTCGTGCATCAGACGATCCGAGTTCGTGTTGAAACGCGCTTCAGACCGGCCTGAGAGTAACACGCAGACGGTCTCCCGTCGCCGGTCGCGAGCCTGGAGAACAGTTGGACGTCCGGTCTGACGATGCCATGACCGCATCTGCGCTGCGGCCGGCAGCCCCCCCGGCCCGCGTGCGCCGCAAGAGCGGACAGACTTGCCTGCACCGGCTGTGCGAGTAGACTTCGACATGGTCGCTGACCGTCGGAGAGGTGGCAGAGTGGCCGATTGTGCAGCACTGGAAATGCTGTGTCCTCGAAAGGGGACCGCGGGTTCGAATCCCGCCCTCTCCGCTTGTGTGCCCGCCCATCACGCATCACCCGTTGACGCACCGGCCTTTGCCTTACTGAAAGTTCCTCAGAGAATCCCATTGGTGGCGTCTGGTGGCGGCGGACTCTTCTGAATCCACCCCGCCACCACAGGCACTGCCCGCGCTTCGGGTTGGTCCGGTCCACGGTGATCCGCGCAACAACACAGGGTGCCTCACTTGCCACGAGGACGGCCGATGCGAGCGCCCACTCGCAGCTTCTGCTGATCGAAGCCGGCAGCGGCGGACGCACCGGCGGCTGACGACCAGCGCGCGACCGGACCGGCTATGACCCTTATGACTCTCCCGCAGCCCGTTCGTCGTCGCTGCCCAGCAATCTCTGCGCGAACCGCTGCAAGGCGCCGGCTTTGAGCGCGCTCAGCAACAGCCCAAAGTGGAGCAGCACCACCGCCATCAGAAACGACGGACCTCCCTGACCGCGGACGCTCCGCTGCAGCAACTGGCAGCCTTGCACGATCAGTCCGGCATAGACCGCAACGAGTTGAATGCACAACGCCGCCTTGAGCCAACCCGACGGCCGCAGCCAGACCACGCACGCAATCACAAGCGTGACGCCGCCGACGTAGACCGGCGTCACCCATGCGGCGGCCGAAACAGCGGCGCTGTGCAGACACGTGAGCGCAGCGGCGACCATCAGCGCGGCGACACCCAGCTTACGCAGCATTCGCGCCGTGCCGTCGTCCAGCAGCACGCCGACTGTCAGCATCGAAATCAGCACGATGTGACAGACAACCAACTCGCGCGGGATCGGCAAGGAAGCGACCGAGTCAAACGCGACAGCGCCGATGGCGAGGAACACCAACGCCTCGCACAATTCACCACTGCGGCGCGAGCGAAACCCGGCGACTCCCGCCAGCAGCGCCGCCGCAAAGAGCGGCCAGGGCTGGACGGCCGTCAGCGTATTCCAGTCCACGGTCGACTCGCGGTCGATGACGGCCAACGCGGCGATGCTGTACACGGTGAAACGCCGCGCACCGGGCGCCCCGCGCAGCGCGGCGACACCATAGAACACGCAGGCTGTCATCAAGGACCACCACACGGGAGAGCCGACGGTGTCGAGCAGCCTTGAGATGAATAGCGCATCGGCGGCGTTTCGACCACTGCCCGGAAACGACAGAGCGACCACCACCACCGGTAACCACAACGCAATTCTTAGAACCGTGCGATGCGAACTCTGAAGTCCCGCTTCGAGCAGCAGCACCGCCGCAGCGAACAGGACGGGCGCCAGGAAATACGCTCCGAAGATGCTCTCCAGCCGGTAAGCGGCCGCTGCGCCCAGAGCCGTCGCCGCATCGAACGAAAGACACAGCGTGTAAGAACGCAGGCAGAGGCAAAAGCCCAGAAAAACGAACAGCGTCCAGGGATACCAACCCCACACCCAGGGAGAGCCGTTGTCACGAACGGCGTCCGGTCCGCGCCGCATCGCCGGCCACAGGCTCAAGCCGGTCAGCCCAACGAGGAACGGGAACGCGAAAATCCCCCAAGTCGTCGCCGCCCCATCATGCGCGCGTAACGACGGCAGCAGCACAAACGGGTAGAGAAACAGCAGCGCCAACTGCAGGTAGTAAGGGATGCGGAACAACGCCGGCAGTCGCAGTCGCAAAGTGTGCAGCAGGAACTCGGAAACACCGACGGCCGCGGCGAATCCGACAGCCAGCAGCCGCGCCGCACGCAGCGGATCGTCTTGCACCAGGCTGTCGGCGCAAAGCGCCATCTCGAGAAACAGCAGCAGCAGGATCATGAAGATCGAACGGGCGTCGTCCCACACCTTCCAGAGCCGGACGATCAGACAAGCAACGGCGGCAAGGATCGCCGCGTACCCGCCGATGACGGCCAGCAGCGCCTCCGGCGAGAGCGCGTCGGCGTAGGACTCCAGCGGTACGCCCGTCGCATGGATCACGCACGCCGCGCTCAGCAGATAGAACGGGTTCGGACACGTGACCCGCCGCATCAGCCAGTGACGCAGCACCGATTCTCCCGCCTCAGGGCGGCGCATGTCTGCTCGCGGATCATCCGGCATGCGCATCCTCATCGCGATCGGAATAGAACATGTCCGTCCTGCACGAGACGTGCTGAGAAGAGAAACGCCGACTCGCCGCAGGGATTCACTAAGAAATCTGAATCACGGGGCGAATCAGTAGCATCTACGTCCGATGGCGGCTCCGCGTGGGCGCGAATTCAGCAGCAGCCGTTCGTGAGGCCCGCGATCATCAGCCGAACGTCACTCCCCCCTCCCGCACCATCGCCGCGAAAACCCCTACGGCTTGGCAGCAGCCCGTGCCTTGGCGAGCTGCTCCTCACAAGCCTCGATGTACCCCGCGATATCCGTCTTCGCGATCGCCTTCTCGTAGTGCGGAATCGCGGACTCCGGCTCACCCAGTTGCAGGAAGATGTCCCCCATCCCCCTATGCCACTGGTGGGCGAGAAGGTCGTTCGTCGTTTCGGGGCCGGTCGCTTCGGCCCGCCGGACCGCCGCACGCGCTTTCTCCGTCTCCTCCGCCCGCAGCCAGGCCGCGGCAGCGTCTTTCCAATGACGCGTTGCGAAGTTCGGTTCCTCAGCGGCAAGCGCTTCGAATCTGCCGGCGAGTTGCCGTTCGTCCTCCCGCTCGACGACCGCCAGCGCTTCCAACAACTCGTTGCGTCGCTCCGGATTCGGCTCAACGCGATCGTAGATTTGCGTCAGCGTATACAGTGCGGGCCGGTGTTGGGGATCATCCCTGAGCTTGTCCTCGTAGATCTCCACGACTTCCTGCGTCTTTCCCCGTTCGTGCGCGAACGACGCCAGCCGACGGGCGATCAGGGACTTCTCCACACTGCTCTCGCCATGCTCGAAAATGAAATCGGTCGCCTCCAGCATCTTGTCGATTTCCGGCAACTGCCGGTAAGACTGCATCAGAGAACGGTAAACGCGAACCTTGAATTGATTGTCATCAGACAGCCGCAGCGCCGCCTCGAACGGTTCGCGGCACTCGGCGTACTTTCGCATATTGTAGAGCTTCGCGCCCGCGCTGTAGGCCTCCCGCGCACTGCTGTATTCGGTTTGCGCAATCGAGAAGCGGCCGGTCACGCACATCGCCGTCATCACGGCCCATCCAAGCATGAGTCGACGCACGCGGAGACTTGGGGTGTAGTCGGTCATCGAAAGTGACTCCGAGAATTGACAATGGAGAGGTCGCCCGCCGACCGACTCATTATCAGTGCCCCGCGGCAGATGTCCAACAGATCCAAGTCACGCTCGAACCAGATTCGTCACTCGAGTGGCGCGCGGATCACGGGAGCGGCTCTGGCCGCGTAGACAACCGCAAACTCCCGATAATTCGCCGCCACACTCAAGTGTCCGCAGCACTGATTCTGCGAATCCTGGATCGCACGCCCCACTCGACCAACGCTCAACCCCCGTTCGCTCGTCTCCGAAAGATGTAGGTCGGATGGATATTGAGCGAGGCATCGCCCTTGCCGTTGAACGTCCGCATCCGGCCGCCCTCGACCGCGACCAACTCCCAACCTTCAGCAGCCAGCAGATTCAATCCCCGCTCCAGCGACGGTTCGTAGGAATGATTCGGAGGCAATTCGCCGTCCAGTCCGAGCTTGTCAATCTCCAATCGAGCCATCACTTTGTAGACCGGAGCGGAAACGTCCTCTTCGGCCTTCGGCTCCCCCGCCGCGTAAGAGAACGAAGCGATCGCGATTGCGGACACAAACAGCCAGGCAACGTGACGTTTCACGGAAAGCTCCTCCAGAGAATGAAAGCGTGCAACGCGGTAGAAGGCGAGTGCACGCCCAAGGGATGGTCGGACCAGATTACAATGTCATTGCACTCCACTTCTCGAAGCGGACAGCACGGCCAAGTCTGCATCTCAGTCTATGACCGGGCGCGCCGCCCGCATACCGCAGCCTACCTTTTGGCGTCTTCACCAACCGGCTGAGGCCCCGAAGCGCGCGAGACAATGTCCGGGCGTTTACGGCAATCCGCGTACGTCTCACGATCGTTACGCCACCCGTTCTGGCGCGTTCATCCAGCCTGTCATGCGCCGGCAGAACTTGTCCCCCCGAGGCAGCATCCGCGCCACCCGTGAGACGGAAATCCAAACGAACGAAGGCGGCAACGCCGGATCGCCGAGGCGGGATTCGAACCCGCACCGGGGTCATCCCCCATCGGATTTTAAGTCCGATGCGTCTGCCTGTTCCGCCACTCGGCCCCAACCAGTCGCTCGATTATTCCTCCCTCTCGTCCTCCTCGATCACGTGAATGATTTCGCGGGCGACCCAGTCGCGATCCCGTTTGCGACCCGTATATTCCGACAGGATCCCGAGCTGTTCCAGCCGCTGCACGTCGCTGTTGGCTGTCGGTTTCGTGATTCCACTGCGCTGCGCGATTTCCTTGACATTGATGGCGGGCATCGCAAAAAGTTCGTCCACGACTTGAAACAGCCTGCTCGGAGCTCCGTCCTCTTTCAAACGATCATGATACCTTTCGCGCAGTGAAATGAGCCGCTCGCTGCGCCAGATCGCGTCCAGCGCCTGCGTGCGAACGGCGTCCAGGATGAACCCAATCCAGTGCGACCAGTATTCGCCTCCATGACGACTGATGTTGAGGAGCAAGTCGACGTATTGTTGCTTATGTTGGTTGATGTACGCGCTCATGTAGACGACGGGGTGCTCCAACAGTCCTTCCTTGACCAGCGAGCGCGAGATCAACACGCGGCCAATGCGTCCGTTTCCGTCGCTGAAGGGATGAATCGTTTCAAACTGGTAGTGCGTCAGTGCAATCACGAAGAGCGGCGGGATCGCGTCATGCCGTGTGTTGACGAACCGTTCCAGTTGACTGAGCGCATTGACCATCTCGTCGCCGGCCGGCATCGGGACGAACCGGGCCCCCTTCACTCCGTGTGTTCGTCCGCCGATATAGACTCCCCGTTGGCGAAGTTCGCCGGGACGCTTTTCCTCCCCTCGGACGTCGGAGAGCAGCAGTCGATGCATTTCTTTGATGACTCGCACTGACCACGGAAGGTCAGACGACACGCCATGCTCGAGGGCCAGGACACAATTCCAACTTTCGAGACCGCTCTCTCGAACTCCGAGGCGGCGCCCGGCTCCAGCCAGAACCAGTTCCTCCGCGGTTGTCTCGATGTCTTCGATTTGTGACGAGAGTTTGGCTTCGCGCATCCAGAGCGTCCGGAGCAGGCCGGCAGCCTTTCCAACTCGCTTGTGAAGTCCATTCAGCTTGCCGAGTTCGGAAACCGTCTGTGTGTACAGGTCGAAATGTTCCAGCCGGATTGCGGGCCAGTTCAGGTCTGGTGGCAGATCGTCGGGCACAAAGGCCCAAGTTTCAGTCGCAACCGGATCCCCAAGCAATCCGTCCGGATACTCCTCCATCGCGGTCTTGACCAGTCTTCCCGGAAATCGACGAGAGAATTCGCTGCGACGCACTGGTAAAGTCGCCTTTACGACAGCTTGGCGTTGGTAAAAAAATATCAAGTATTGTTTACTTACGATCGTCCTTGGTCAAGTCGCCGTGTGAACCAGCCTACGCAACTTGTCCCCCGCTCTCGTTGCCGTTTACCATATAGAAACAGGAACGCCGCCGCCCCGCCGCGCACTCGATCACGCGTGCGTTTGGCCGCGACCCACAAGGGAGCGTGTTTCTCACAGACTCGGGAGCCAGCACGATGTCTGCAAACAACCCGAAACTCTCACCTCCCAACCGCCGCGCCGCATTACAGGTGGGCGGACTGAGTCTGCTCGGACTCAACGCCCTCCAACTCGATCGGCTCCGCGCGAATTCCACGACCTCACAACCCCGCGCCAACTCCTGCGTCTTCATCTTCCTCTTCGGCGGGCCGAGCCACATTGACTTGTGGGACATGAAGCCCGACGCGCCGGTCGAAAACCGAGGCGACTTCAACCCGGTCCCGACCAAAGTCCCCGGCATCGACCTTTGCGAGCACCTCCCGCTGCTCGCCCAGCAGACCGACAAGCTCTGCCTGCTCCGGTCAATGACCCACGGCATGAACGTCCACGGTCCGGCCTGCAGCGAAATCCTCACCGGCCGCGAGTACCCCTTCCCGCCGACCACCGACATGGAGCGACCCGAGGACTGGCCGTCGATCAGTGCGCTCACCATGCAATACGGCCGCCAGCAGCCCGGCCTGCCCAACTCGATCGTCCTCCCCTGGTACCTTCAGTTCCCCGGACAGGAACGCCTGATCGCCGGTCAGCGCGCCGGCCGGATGGGCCGCGGCCGCGACGCCATGCTCGTTGAAGGCGATCCCAGCCAGCCCGATTTCGCCATGCAGGGCTTCCTGCTGCCCGAGGACGTCTCCCACGCAAGGCTGGTCGAACGCCGGCGAGTCCTCTCAAAACTCGCCGAGCAGGCCGATCAGCGCGTCGAAGAGATCTCCGACGTCCGCGACTTCGAGCAGAACCACCTGCAAGCCTACGAAATGCTCAATCGGAAAGCCGGCCAGGCGTTTGACCTCAGCGGCGAGTCGCCTAAACTCCGCGAACGCTACGGCGAATCGAAGATCGCGCAGAGCTTCCTGCTCGCCCGCAGGCTGGTCGAAGCGGGCGTTTCACTCGTCACGGTCAACTGGGAAGACGAAACCAAGATCTCCGGTACCGACACCTGCTGGGACACGCACAAGGACAACTTCGACAAGCTCAAAACGCTGCTCTGCCCGATGTTCGACCGTTGCTTCTCGGCCTTCCTGCAAGACCTCGACGACCGTGGCCTGCTGGAGACAACGCTGGTGGTGGCCGTCGGCGAGTTCGGCCGCACGCCCAAGCTGGGCCAGTTCACGCAAAGCAGCAACACCAAGCCGACCGGCCGCGACCACTGGCCCCACGCCTTCACCGCGCTGGTGGCCGGCGGCGGCGTCCGCGGCGGACAGGTCTACGGCCGCACGACCTACAACGCCGGCTACGTGGAAGAAAAACCAGTCTCCCCCGCCGACCTCGCCGCCACCATCTTCCACCACCTCGGCATCGACCACACCCAAACCTACCACGACCACTTCCAGAACATCCCCCGGCATCTGAGTGAAGGGGAACCGGTGACCGATCTGGGGTAAGGCTTATCGCACTGGCTGTGACTTCAATCTGCCGGGTGCCACTGGCGTTCCGCCAGTGCGAGTTCAGAATCCGATCTCGCTCGCACTCGCGAGATGCTGTTGCCGGCCGCGCCGGCAGCAATGCACCGGTAGGCCACTGGCGTTTCTCACCAGAGTCTACCGTTAGCAGGGCAATCGTGCGTCCTGGATGGCATGCTCACTCCTCGTCAATAAGTCGCCCCTCCGGACTCATGATGAAGCAATCACCTGCGTCCGATGTGTAGATCGGCAGAAAACCGAACAGCGGCCTCAGAGGGATTGTTGAGAGAAACCCGCAGACACGGACGTCCCCGCCTCGCTTGCCATCCCACATGGCGTTCAACTCGATCGCATATGCCGTCCCGTCGCTCGCGACTCCCTCCACATATTCCAGGCAATCGTGCGCCGCGCGGTCCCGCTCCACCCGCTCCGCAAGTTGATCGTAACTCCACTGGCGAAACCGAGCCAACTTCTCGGCGACAACGGCGTCCATCTCATCTTTCGTCATGACGTTTCCATCCCCCGCTTCACCTGCGCCGCAACGGACGGCCTCACCCTCAACACTCGAAGTCAAGCCTCCACCGCGGGTGACCCGACCGGTCGGGTTGTGCAGCAACAGGATGCCTCGCCCCCTGCATTGAGTTCAAGAGCCGGCAGCGAATTCATCCCCGCACCAGTCCCGGTCCAGCTTCCTTCTGCGCGAGACTCCCTGCTACGTCACCTCTCCGTTTCCTTCGTTCCCTTCTGTGCGAACCACCATCGTCCCAGCAAGTAGGGCCGGCTCTGCCGGCCGCGAACGACTTCGAGGCAACTCCACGCCGACTTGATTCGCGCGAGCGTTACGCATCCGTCACGCGGCGGGGTTCTTGTTCGGCCGCTGCTCCGGCGGAACCCGCCCGGGCGGCCGCGAGACGACTCCCCGTCCGCAACCTGCCTGTCGTTCGCGAAGGTCTTTGCAGATCGCGGCCAGGTCGTGGTTGAACTTTGCCGCGTACTGCTCACGGGATTTGCGGATTCTTCAACGATGGGATCGCGCATCCCAATCAACCTCGATCAATTCCGGCGAGTACGCCGTCATGGGAAACATCCCCCACAATCACCGCCGGCCCCCTTGCGATAATAGGTCTCCGAACCAATGCGTTCGAAGAACAACAACGAGTCCACTCCATCAGCGTCGCGTTGCGACAGCACATCCTGAATCGACTCGCCAATCCAGACACGTCCTGTCTGCGGGTCAATCCCGGCTGTCTTCCCGAGAGAGTCCGAGAGATCGTGTTGTTCCCGGAAATCCGACCAGATCTGTTCGGCTTTCGCCGTATCCGATTCGGTCCATGTCGAAGCAGTCATGTTCCGTTCCAGTCTATATCAAGCAAGCAAGTAGGGCCGGCTGTGCCGGCCGAGACCTGTCGGTGTGCTCGAGAACGCCAGGCCTGCTCAATTCTCGGACTTCTCGCTGTTCCATTCATTGATCTCTTTCACAAGGGCCGCTTGGAACGCTTGCAGAGACTCATGCTGGCGTTCAAATCTTGAGAGTTCGTGATCGTAGAACCACACTCCCTCATCGTCGGAATCGAGATCGATCACCCAATAGTTACCGCATTCGTCATCACCGATGACGAAATATCTGTCTGGCCACGGCCCCTCGTCTTCGGTCCAGGGTGTTCCGGGAGACCGTACGTCACGATTCAGGGAGACGATTTCGTCCGGATCATTTCTGAACTCGCGATCCGCCGGGGCCTCCTGTTTCCAGCCCAGGTCGGCCTTGGTTTCAATGAGTGTTGAGGGAAAACTCGCGAGAAAGTCGCGGTAATGCGTGGGAAGCGTGACCGCCAACTCTGTTTCGATCCGATCGATGTCGTGCTTTCTAACCATGCCGCAGCGCCACGACGATCCTTTACTCAACAATGCTACATCCGACATCTTCCCGCATCACGTCAATCTCCGCGAAGTCCCTCCACACATTTTCCCCGATCCCAACCGTTCCGCCAATGAGAATCAACTCTCAGCGCGATGTTCTCCCTTCCCTCCCTTCGTTTCCTTCTGTGTCTCCGACACCGGTCCCGCCAGCGAATGCGCCCAATCTGTCGACCGGTTGACATGCGCAGCAACGAGAGACCTCACCTGCGGGACTCGACTCGAAGGCGCCACTGCGAACTCACCCTGCGCCCCAGTCCCGGCGTCCAGCTCACCCCGCCGCAACTCTGCGCCTCCGCGAGCCCCCCCCACGACCACGCCTCTCTGTCCCTTCTGTGCCCTTGGGCGACACTTTCGCGAAGGGCAGGTATGCTGCCCAACTTGTGGAGTGGATTCGCACTGCACTTCTGGGAAGCACCATGCCCACATACATCGAAACGTTCGACCACGATCCCGGCGGCTGGTTCGGGTGGATCAGCAACGCGGGCGGTCCCCGGCCGTTGGAAATCCAGGGCGGGGCCGCAATCTCGCGCAGCCCGTGGTGGATCGACTACAACCATGCGCCGCCGGGGGCGGGGTACATGCACCTGCTCTACATGCTCTTCACGGGCGGCGCGGCGGGGGAGCACCATCGCGAGGTCGCCGGGCCGAACCGGTTTGTCTCCGGCGGATTCGGGACCGACTTCACCGACGCGCGGGTCACGCTGCGGCTGAAGGGGGAACTGATCGCCAGCGGCACGAAGCTGCATCTGCTCTGCCAGGGAACGCACAACGGTCTTTGCACCGGCTGGATTTTGACCGGGCAGTCGTTCGACGTCACGCCAGACTGGTCCGAACAGACGGTCCATTGCACGCCGGACGAGGAGCAGTGGACCTGTCTCGGCAGCCGGCACGACAGGACCGACTTCTACGGCCGCACGCCGCTCAAGACCGTGCTGGCCGACGTCAACGCCGACATCCTGCTGGTCCTCTTCCCGCTCGACATCGCCCCCATGGGACCGCTCGACGGCGACCCGCACCTGCTGAGACCCGAACGCGACTACCCCGTGTGGCGGTCCCGCCTGCCGGAAGGCTACGTGATGCTCGATGAAGTCCGCATCGAGTTCTCCGAGTGACGCCGGCGGGTCACCACGGAGTCACAGAGACACGGAGAGATCACGGAGGCCGCCACCAGTTTCTTGCCTTTGTGCTCGTAACGTACGAAATCTTGTCTTACTGCGCAGATTGTTGCGATTGTCCGTAGCGCACGCTGCCAGCGTGCGTCAGCGGCCTTTGCGATCAGCGGCACGCACGCAAGGCTGCGTGCGCTACGATGTGGGGTTGCGGTCTCCAGCCGCAACAAAGTCACCGACTCGCTCCGCCGAGTCGGATGTCCAGGACGTGGAGCCTCTTGCACGCGAAATTTGCGCGTGGCGCGAAGATTTGAACCGATAGTAGCACGAAGGACGATCGGATTCTGGTTGCCTCAGATTCACTTCAAGTGCCGGGAGACCCAACGTTGCACGATTTCAGCCGGGCTCGAATCCTCGCCGGGGTCGCGGATGATCGCCGGTAGGTCTTGTGCACCGACCAATTGCTGGACGAGCGAATCGGTGTCCGCGGGCGTCTTCAGTGGATTGAGGACGTCCGGATCGATGACCAGGCAGTCCCAGCCGCCGGTGCCGAACGCGAGCGAGTGGTTCATCGTCCAGGCGTAGTCGTGGATCAGTTGTTCTTCATCGTCCGGGAGCGCCGCGCGTGGGATCGACAACACGACCAGGTCGGGCTGCATCTCGCGCACGGTCTCTTGCGCTTCCTGCATCAATTCCGCGAGCGACTTTTCTTCAGCGCTCCAGGCTGTCACATCCAACTCGGCTTCCGGGAAGGCCTGCAGCACCGCCTCAGAGAACAGTTCGTCCGTCGGCGTCATGGCGAGCACCTGCACCGGTTCGCCAGCGTGCAGCCGTTGCCGGGTTCGCGGCAGGAACGGAACGGGCGGGCCGATGTCCGCCAGCGACACGGTCCGCCCGGTGATCGTGCGGGTCAGCAGTTCGGCGATCTGCTGGTGGCCGTCCATGTTGGGATGAATCGCGTCGCTCATCGTGAGCCGCCAGGCGCGGGGGTCTGTTTCCCGCCAGTCTTCGCCGGCCGCATACCAGTCGCAGACCGGAACGTCCATGTCCCGACCGACCGATCGCACGACTTCGCAATAGTCGACCAGTTTCTCCCGCGGCCGGCCCGGCGTGTCGAAGACGGCGTTGGGCGTACAGAGCACGACCTCAGCGCCGGCGGCGCGGCACTTGTCGACAATCGTTTCCAGGTTCGTGCGGTAGTCTTCGAGCGGCACGCGCGTCATGTCGTTGAGGCCGAACATGACCGTCACCAGCGCCGGATTTTGATCGAGGACGTCTCGCTGGATTCTCGCGAGGCCGTCGCTCGTGGTGTTGCCGCTGATGCCGGCGTTGATCGTCGTGACGTCGGCTCGCGGAAACACGCGATCGATGCCGAGTCCGAGCATGTCGGTATACGCCCGGCGACTGCCGGTGTGGTAATAGACGCCCGTCACGCTGTCGCCGAAGCAGACGATCCGCACCGGTTCGCTGCCGGTTCGCAGAAGTTCGGCCGTGCGCGGCGTCGAGGGCGGCGTGACGTCTTCCTCAGCGATCACACGTGCCAGGAACACTGCTCCCGTCGCGCCGTGGCGGCGGGCGTCGTCGTTCCAGATGCCCTCCGCGACGGTGACCCAGGCCTCGTTTTCGCTGACCTGACAGGCGCCGAAGTTGCCCAGCGTCGCGCCGCGTTCGGCGACGACGACCTGCTCGGTGTCCTTCAGCACGTGCAGCCGTTGCGGGTCGACCTGCGCTGCAAGCAGCGGCGCGCGGTGGCGGAAGATGTGGTCGTTCTCATCCCCCCGCCGCGTGTACGCCAGGAACAGCCCATCCTTCAGCGTGAACCAGTGCTGCTGCGTGTTGTAGCTGCCGAGTTCCGTGCCGTCGTCGAACCGCCAGGGCCGCAGCTCCTCATAGTGCAGCCCGTCGTCGCTGACGGTGACCAGCGCCCCGGCGTCGTGGCGGACCGTCATGTAGTACCGCCCGCCGAAGCGGACGACCGACGGCTCGTGCAGCCCTCTGTTTTCATCGAGCCGATGGATCGTGCCGTGGGAATCGTATGTCAATTCGTTCCCGTCGAAGGTGCAGCGGACGACGGTCACCGCCGAGGGAGCGGACGCGTTGATTCCGATGTAGCAGGGCAGGAGGACCGCGCCGTCCTCTTCGGCCACCCATTGCGCACAGGCGCTGCGGGCGAAGTTGAAGATCTCCTCCTGCGGCATGTCGACGACCTTCCACCTCGTCCAGGAACCGTCGGCCGGGTTGAAGACGGCGTAGGCGGTCTGCTGAGTGCGGGGCTTGTCGTCGAGCTGCGCGCCTGTCTTGCTGTAGCGGACCTGGCAGCCGACGGCGATGACTTTCTTTGTCTGCGGATGCCAGCCGGGGGTCACATCGGCGACTGCGATATCGACATCGGGCGATTCGGCGACCCAGTCGAGTTCCGGCCGCGGGTCGGGCGCTGTCCAGGTTGCGCCGCCGTCGGCGGTGTGCATCACGCTCAGGCCAGAGTAATGATCTGATGTGTAAAGGTGCTTCTGCAGCGTCATGACGGCTCGTCGACCGTCGGTCTCGGTTGTTGCGGGCAGGACGACTGCGCGGGGATGAAACCAGAGGAAGTCGCCGGCGTCGTACTGCAGGGGGACGGTCCGTTTCACATGAAACGGAACGCGCAGCAGGTCGTCAGCCGCAAGAGGTTGGTGACCGGCGACGAAAGTCAGCGTTAGAAGCAGGCAGGACAGGGTTTGCAGAGCCGTTCGGTGACCGCGAGTGATCGTCATTTGATACGCGCCTTCTGATTGCGGAAAACGAATGCCGGCCGATGGTGATGCGCAACTGCCGCAGACCGAGATTGTAGAGGGTCGGGCGGTGCGGCCATACTTGCAGGAGCGTCCTGTTCGTCCGGTTCACTGCGACACTACGACGGCCCACTCCCATGTCCCAGCGGCGGATGATGATCGTGATCGTCGCCGCGTGTGCGCTGCTGGCGACGGTGGAGGTTCCCCTCACATTGCGGCGGCCGCTGACGGCCGATTGCTACATCTTCGATCTCGAATGGCGGACGATGATGCGCGGCGGGATGCTTTACCGCGACATCTTCCAGACGAACCCGCCGGGGACACTGTGGATTCACGCGGCTGTGCGGACTTTGCTCGGCACGAGCAGTGAGGCGTTGCGGGCGGTTGATCTGGTGCTGATGGGGTTTGTGATTGGATCACTGGCCGTCTGGACGAGACGTCTGGGGCGCAACCGACTCACGGCGTGGGTGTTGGCGCTGTTGTTGATCTGGTTCTACGGGTCGCAGTCGATCTGGTGCCAGTGCCAGCGGGACGGCTGGATGCTTAGTTTCGCGATGCTGGCGATGGAAGTTCGCTGGCGACGCGGTGGGTCCAAGATCCAGTCGAGGTTGCGCTGGCATTTGCTCTGCTTTGTGGAGGGCGCACTGTGGGGTTGCGCTGTCTGGATCAAACCGTTTGTGATCGTGCCCGGCGCGGCCGTGTGGCTGGCTGATCGGCGTTCGGCTGAGACAGCGCGATCGCAGTGTGCCGACTTTCCCGGTCTGCTGGCGGGAGGACTTGTGACCGGTGCGCTGGGGCTGGTGTGGATGATCGGGGAAGGGGTGTGGCCGCATTTTCTGGAAGTGAATCGGGAGTGGAACAGCGATTACTTTGCGTCGCGTCAGGCGTCGTGGGGTGTGCTGTTGGCGCTGGCGATTCATTTCGGTCCGTGGAGCCTGTTGCATCTGCTCGCAGTGTGCGTAATGTGGTTGTGGTGGCGGGGACGAACGGATGAAGCGGCCGGCGTTCGCCGGGCGCAGGCGCTGCTGGCGGCGCTGTATGTGGGTTGGACTGCCCAGGCGTTGCTGCTCCAGCATGGGCATGCGTACGTGCACTTGCCGCCGCTGATGATTGCCGCCGCGATTGTCGCGGGAGCGCCGCAGTTAACCGCCGCGCGGTTGTGGCGGCCGGTGTTTGCGGTGTGGGTGTTGGGCGTTCTGTGGATGTCGCCGCTGGCGCGGTTCGAGCATCTGCCGCTGTGGCGACGATGCGTTACGGGCCCGGTCACACCGGAGACGCGCGACAGGCTGCGCGGTCCGCTTGATCGCATCTATCCGGGCGCGCCGGACCTAACGCAGCTTGATGCGGTCGCGGGATTCCTTCGGTCGCGCGGCGTCGGCGACGGCGAGGTCTGCTGCTACAGCTACTCGACGATGAAACTGTATTGGGAGCTTGATATCGAACCGCCCTGCCGGTTCATCTGTCCCCGGATCTACGCCAACCGGTTCTTCGTCCACCGCCGGGACGATATTGCCGCACTGCTGGAAGAGTCGCCGCAGCGCTACGTGGTTTCGGACCTTGTTCTGGACGGATTTTCCGAGCGGGAGGCGAACGCAGTCGGTCCCGGAGGACCGCTTTCACCGCCGCCGACGTACGACGCGGGTGAACTGGACGGAACGTATCCGTGGTCGCATCCGGTGGTGTTTCGTGCGGGGCGTTACCTTGTGCACGAGGTTCGCGGCGGGATGGGAGAGTTCACGTCGCGCCGGCCGCGACGGAGAGAGGCGGTGAAATAGCCCGGTTTATTCACCACGGAGGCACGGAGACACGGAGACACGGAGGAACTTGATCGTGCTTCTCACAATCACGGCGTCGCATGACGCACGTAATTTCCAGCGATCATGAATGAATCGTGGCGATTCGGCACAGTGCGGCCGCGTCGAATCGCGAGATCGACTTCACCACGATTCCAGCGCAGGCAGCACACAGTGTCGAAGTTGCTGCGTCTGAAACTTCGCCGTAAGTTCTTTTCTCCGTGTCTTCTGTGTCTCAGTGGTGAAATCCTTGATGAATAATCCGGGATATTGGCACGCGGCGTCCCCTGGGATTCGCACTGGCGAGACGCCAGTGGCACCCGGCGTTCAACACGCTGCTCAGCGTTCAACTTGCTGCGCGGCTCAGCAGGAGCTTCGCCCTCCCTGTCCTTGCCCAGATTGTAAAACCCGATCGCCCTGCGGCGTGCGCCGCACGCGGGATGGGCTTCGCATCGCAAAACGGAGTTGATACGATACTGCTGCGGAGAGCGTCCCATCGGACGGCGACTCTCCGGACGGAATCACTTCGCGAGTCCGAAAACCCCGGCGCATCACAGACGGGGGACGGGAGGGGCCGGGGAGCAATTCTCCCGGACGTGTTGCGGATGGGCGGGATCGACGTCCGCAGTGTTCGGTCCGGTGCGGGCATCCTGGAACCATTCGCAGGCGGCTTCGCGTTCGATCCCCGTTCCGATCACTGATTCTGACCACAAGCAGTGGGTTGTCAATTGAAGACGTTCGGGTTGAGCGGTTCTTACGGAAGCACGAATCCGGCAGGGTTTCGTGTGGATTTTCGGTCCGGACAACCCGCAGACAAAGGCCTGACAGGGCAGTAGTCATCCGATAGACGCTTTCCATCGACGGGAGCAGCAGCAACCATGGCAGTTGGTGAAATCGACAAGGTCATTGACACTCCGGTCGTCGAAGAGACCGAGCCCAAGTTCGAGTACCCGGGCATCCCCACGACCTGCGACGGCGCCGAAGCGGTTGTCTGGGTCGAGACGCGGGTCTGCCAGGGGTCGGGCGCTTACCCGATCACCAGTTCGACCACGATGGGCGGCGGCTTCAACGCGGCGGTCATGAACGGCATCCCCAATATGTGGGGCGACGAACTGGTCTTCATGGAGCCGGAGAGCGAACACTCCTCCGCCACGTTCTGCGAAGGGTTCGCACTCGCCGGCGGCCGCGTGACGAACTTCACCTCAGGCCAGGGACTGGTCCTGATGAAGGAGGTTCTGTACACGATTTCCGGCAAGCGTCTGCCGGTGGTGTTCAACATCGGCGCGCGGGCGCTGACCAGCCAGGGGCTGAACGTTCACGCCGGCCACGACGACGTGATGAGCGTCGCCGATTGCGGCTGGGGGATGCTGTTCGCCCGCAACGCCCAGGAAGCGGGAGACATCTGCCTGATCGCGCGCCGCGCGGCGGAAGCCTCGCAGACGCCGTTTTTCGCCGTTCAGGATGGCTTCCTGACGACGCACACCGTTGAGTCGGTCCGGCTCCCCGAGCCGGACTTCATGAAGGACTACATCGGCGCGCCTGCGGACAAGCTGGTGAACCTGATGGACCCGGCCAACCCGCTGATGTCGGGGGTCGTCCAGAACCAGGACTCCTACATGAAGGGCAAGATCGCCCAGCGCTGGTACTACGACCAGGTGGAACCGGCTCTGGAGGACGCTTTCGACGAGTTCTACCGGAAGACCGGCCGCCGTTACGGCTTTGTCGACGCCTACCGCTGCGAAGACGCCGATTTCATCATCGTCGGGATCGGCTCGTACATGGAGACGGCCCAGACGACTGTCGATTTCCTCCGCGACGAGCGGGGCATCAAGGCGGGCTGCCTCAACGTGTACTGCTTCCGGCCGTTCCCGGCCCGGCAGATCGTCGACGTGCTCAAGAACTGCCAGGCGTTCACCGTCTACGAGCGAATGGACGATCCGTTGTCGACCACCGGCAACCACCTCACGCGGGAAATCAAGGCGGCTTTTTGTGACGCGGCGAACGGACAGAACGGGATGGAGAAGCTGGATCGCATCCCGCGCATCTACCATGCCGCGGCCGGTCTCGGCAGTCGCGACGTCCGCGCGGGCGACGTCCTGGCCACGTTTGAGAACATGCAGAAGGACGGTCCTCACTTCTTCTGCGTCGGCATCAAGCATCCGCTCGCGCTCGAGGTCAAGGAAGACCCCGATCTCCGGCCGACCGGCGCATTTTCGATGCGGGGCCACTCCGTCGGCGGTTTCGGGTCGGTCACAACCAACAAGGTCATCGCGACCATCGGCGGGCAGGTCTTCGGGAAAGACGTGCAGGCCTATCCCAAGTATGGGTCGGAGAAGAAGGGGCTGCCCACCACCTACTATCTCACGATCGCCGATTCGCACATCTATTCGCACAGCGAACTTGAGTACGTCGACCTGGTTGTGCTCAACGACACGACGGCTTTGTACAGCGGCAATCCGCTGAAGGGCATGGTGGACGGCGGCGCGATCTTCATGCAGAGTCCCTACACCGAACCGGCCGACGTCTGGCGGCGAATTCCCGAGCACCACAAACAGACGATCCGCGAGAAGAATCTGCGGGTGTACTTCGTCGACATGGTCGAAATCGCCAGGGAAGTCGCCACGGCGGCCGACCTCGAGATGCGGATGCAGGGCATTGTGTTGCTCGGCGGCTTCCTCAAGCTGACGCCTTACGCCCGCGACCTCAACATGACTGACGAACAGGTTTACGGAGGCGTGGAAGACGCCCTCCGCAAATACTTCGGCAAGCGCGGCGAGCAGGTCGTCCAGGACAACCTGACCTGCGTGAAACGCGGTTACAGCGAAATGCAGGAGATTCCGCAGTCGATGATTCATGAGGGGAACGGAGTTGTTTGAAGTCGGTCCCGTCGGCTGGTCTTTAACGACTCGTCGAGGACACGGACAAAAACGGGTGCAACAACCGAACAGTTCTACTGATCATCAGGCAAGACAACGCGACTGGAGTGGGATCGCTTCCCTGAAGATGTGACTCCAGCTCCAGAGACGTGACCGGAAGTGCCCAGCAATAATGAAGCGACAACCGGAGAGTGGATCTATCGTGCCATGTTGGAAGAGAACGGATTTCCGATGCCGGGTCAGTCGGCCGTGCGGTTGGGAATCCGGCCGGGGCGTGACATTGCGGTGGATGCCAATGGGTTAGTGCATCGCCCTGCATTCCATGCGGGAGGAAAGAACGGTCTGTCCTGCGCACCGGAATTGCTCCTGTTGCCGCCCTTTGCCCTGCCGATCAAGTTCGGAGGCTCACACAAGAAAACTGAGGTGTGGAGAATCAAGAATAGAGACCTGCCGTCGGACCTTATGGCCTGTCAGGACGGTCCGCGCCATGTCTCGATTGGTCCCAACGACACGATGACATTTCTGCGGTTCGTGGAACTGATAAGACGGACTGCACCGGCGTGGGCGAAAGTGAGTTGAGAATGATTACGCACAAAGGCTTGAAATCCGAGATTCAGGAGTCACTCGATCAGGGCGCCGATCATCAGAAACTCCGAATCATCGTGAGTGGGTTCTACGCTGCCGGCGGTTCGAAAGATGAGGCCTATCACGCCCTGGAGGAGATTTGGCGGGATTTCGGATTTGATGAGGACGACGGCGGGCAGCCGAATCCCAAACGAGATGAACTTGAGTACGTGATGGAACAAGTCTGGTACTGGGACGCCTGAGAAGGATCGATTCGTCATCGCAGGCGCTGCAACTGTCCCGCATGGGATGGGTCATCCCGGACATTCGATACGGTTCGCGTCGAACCGGAAAGGAAACTGAGAACATGGCGACCACCGAAGCCTCCAAGTCGATGAACAACGCGAGCGATCGCGATCCGTTCAACAATAACTGTTACGGAACCCTGCTCGATTCCGGATACGTCGGAGTCGAACTGCCGGTCCTCGACGTCAACGACTTCAACGACCGCATCATCCGCGGCTACGAGGAAGGTCACGGCGAAAAGGGGTTGCCGGCCGACCTCTCGCTGGCCCGGTCGTTAATTCCAGCCGGAACGGCCACCCTGCGGGACTTCAGCTACGTTGCGCCGGAGATTCCCGATTACATCCCGGAGAACTGCACCGGCTGCATGGACTGCGTCACCCAATGCCCGGACACGGCCATTCTGGGGAAGGTCCTCTCCGAATCGGTGCTCACCGAAAAGCTCTCGGCCATTCCCGAAGAAGACGATCGGGCGATGTTCGACCGTCAGTGGTCGAAAACCCGCAAGTACTACGAAGGGCCGCAAAAGAAGGGGAAAGAGGGCGGTCGCTTTGCGATCATCATCGATCCCAGCAAGTGCAAAGGCTGCGCGGAATGCGTCACCGTCTGCGACGACCTCGCCCTCAAAATGGTCGACAAGACGGACAACACGATGCTCGAGATCCAGAAGAGCCATCGCTTCTTCAAGGAGGTGGGACCGTCCGACGAGCAGTACATCAACGACAACCTGCTCATCGACATGATGCTCAAGGAGCAGACCCACATCTACGTCGGCGGGGCCGGCTCCTGCGCGGGATGCGGCGAAGGGACCGCACTCCGGATGATGTGCTCTGCGACGGGCGCCAAGTACGGCGACCAGTGGGGCATCGTCGCCGCCACCGGCTGCAACACCGTTTACACCTCGACCTATCCGTACAACCCGTATCTCATCCCGTGGACGAACTCGCTGTTCGAGAACGCTCCCGCTGATGCGATGGGCGTCCGCATGCGTTGGAACCAGATCGGCTGGGAGGACAAACCGTTGTGGTGCATCGGCGGCGACGGCGCCATGTTCGACATCGGGTTCCAGTCGCTTTCCCGCATGCTGGCCTCCGGTCTGAACATCAAGGTGTTCGTGCTGGATACGCAGGTGTACTCCAACACCGGCGGCCAGTCGTCCACCAGCACCTTCACCGGGCAGAACACCAAGATGAGCCTGCACGGCAAGAAGATCGACGGCAAGCAGGAACGCCGCAAGGAGATCGCCCAGATCGCGATGATGCATCCCCGCACGTACGTCGCCCAGACGACCTGCGCCCACACCAACCACTTCTACAAGTCGGTCCTCGGGGCTCTGGAGTTTGACGGACCGGCGATCATCAGTTGCTACACCACCTGCCAGCCGGAACACGGCGTTGCGGACAACATGGCGGCCGACCAGGCGCGTCTCGCCGTCGACAGCCGCGCCTTCCCGCTGCTGGTTTACGATCCCCGCAAGGGAGACAAGATCAAGGACCGGCTCAGCCTGCAGGGCAATCCCGCCGTGAAGGAAGACTGGTATACCATGCCCAAGACCGGCGAGGTGGTTGACTTCATCAGTTTCGCCCGCAGCGAAGGCCGCTTCGCCAAGCATTTCGACAAGGACGGCAACCCCTCGCAAACCCTGCAGTTCGCGAAGCAGGACCGCCTCGAAAACTGGCACGTCCTCCAGGAGCTCGCCGGCATCATCTGACCCCGAAAGCGCACTGCCTGACGACAAGCAACGAGCCCGCAGGAACCTGGACCCTGCGGGCTCGTGTCTTGCGCCGGGATGACTCCAACCGATGGGGTTGAAGTTTTTTCGCAACCTGTTTTCACAACGTAAGGTTGCGTTTAGCCCGGATTATTCATGATGAGGGCCCGGTTCACCATAAGTGTTTGCCATACATCAGGTTATCGAAACGTTGCCCGGAGCGCCGCGCTTTTTGAGCTGATTGCACCCCGATGACACGTCAACGGTGGCGCACGCTGGCAGCGTGCGCTACGAATAATCCGTTAACTGATTCCCGCCGTGATATCTCGCGTCAATCATCGCCTTCTCCTCTGTCAGCACAACAACCCATACGGGCATCCAGGAGAAGGCTCATGCTCAGCTATCCGATCCGCTTCGACGCCTCCGCACTCAGCAGCAGTTCCGTCGGGGGCCGTGTTTCGCCGAAGTCCGCGTCGCTTTCCCGGTTTGACGCCGGTCCTGTGGCTGATACGGCGCGGCTTTGCTGGTGGTCGACGATCAAGTCGTCGATGCGGATTCTGCACCGGATTGACGTGCACGGACGCGAGCACGTTCCTGAATCGGGTCCGTTCGTGCTGGTGGCGAACCACGCCAGCCATCTCGACGCGCTCGCGCTGGGGTCGGTTCTCCCACTCGCGCACCGCAACCGGCTGTCCCCGCTGGCAGCGGGCGACGTGTTCTTCGAGAAACCGGCCGTTGCCGCGTTCGCCACGACAGTGCTCAACGCCCGTCCGGTCTGGCGGACGAACTGCGGGGCGCAGGCCCTCAAAGACCTGCGTCGCGGGATTGTGGAATCGAGCGGCATCTACATTCTTTTTCCGGAGGGGGGGAGGACGCGCGACGGCCGCATGCTGCCGTTCAAGCCGGGCGTGGGCATGCTGGTGGCCGGCACGGAGGTTCCGGTCATCCCGTGTCATGTGAGCGGGACGTTCGAGGCCTTGCCGGCCGGCGCCGTGCTTCCGAGGCCGTCGCGGATCACACTCCGCATCGGATCGCCGCGCGTATTCAATGCCCTGCCGAACCGTCGCACCGGGTGGGAAGCGGTGACCAGCACCCTTGAACGCGACATTATGGAACTCGGAGAGGGATGCGGATGACCCGCCGCCTCATTCTGCAGTGTTGCTTGACGGATTGAGGTTCGAAGCGATGTGGTCCCCGACGATCACGATGACTCCCGCCATAAAGGTCGCGGAAGACGCGATCGCAATCCCGACTCCACAGATGTCCGCCTGAGACCTGTCGTTGACACACATCTCTCGATCCCCGATTGGGTGACTCTCCGAGAGATTCGAATGGAACGCGGATGACCACGGATTGGACCGATTTTCGCTGATTGTTTTCTTGCGTGTCGACGCGCAGCGCTCCTGGATCGATGCGGTTTCGGCGCTGCCGCCTCTTGAGGAATTCCCCGCAAAATCCGTGCTGATCCGTCGAAACCGCGGAAATCTATGTCCTGTTCGAGAATCCCCTGGGCCCGGTTTCTCGGGGCCGCGTGCCAGCCGAGTTGTGTGCCACTGACAGCCGCCGGAGACGTGTCACACGGCGCCACCGGACACCCGGACGATCGCTCGTGTTCTCTTGGGGACTCTCCGCGGCTTGGCGTCTCTGCGTGAGAACAGATCGCACTGGCGAAGCGGGTCGTGCGCAGTTCTCAGCCACTACGCGCGGCAGGCGCGCGAGAACACGCGGGCCGGGTTTTCAACGAGCATCTGGTGGATCTGGTCATCGGTGATGTCGCGCTCCTTGAGCAACGGCACGAAGACTTCGAGCAGGTAGCCGAATCCCTTCCCGCCCGCGTATTTCAGGTGATTCAGCATGCAGATGTCTTCCGACAGCAGCAAGCGGTCGAAGACACTACCATCCAATTCGGTCACCAAAACGTTGCTTGTCGAGTCCCCAGACATCACCAGCGTCATGATAATATGGCGAAAAGATGAAGGGATCCTGTTGTTGTAAAGCCTCGATCGCTGTCAGACACCTTGCATGGGTTTCTGAGCCTTCTGTCTGAGTGGCCATTGCGTCACGTATGGCGCCGATGGATCGCCTGTCTTGCAAAAAGACCAAGCCGAAGAGTGCGCTATCGACGACATCATGATTCTTATCGTAAAGCAGGGACAAGTATGCCTCTCTCGCACGAACACACGAAGTTCCCGCCGAACTCAGAATGTTTATCGCCCTGATCTTTCCGACTTTCGTTGAGACATGCCCGGCCAGAACTGAGTCAACGATAGCGTTGGTTTTCCCTCTACGGCTTAGCAGGCTTGCTGCTGTATCGCCAACCTTTATCGATCTGCTGTCCAGCAACTCTAGTAAAACGGCATCATCAAATGCCGCCATGTCGTTATCCAGCTCTTCGTATGACCGGCGAGACAGTTTCCGCTCAAGTTCTCGAACATTCATTGTGGATGATCCCACTGCTGGTCTCTCACACTGCATCGATCAACGATGTGAATTGCCTTGCGATCACCTCGCGCTGCTGCGAACCGTCGTCCATCAGGAATGCATTCTCTTGTGTGGCAGGGCGCCTGCCGCGTGAGACCGGGCAGGCGTTCAATAGCCGAGGCGGGATTCGAACCCGCACGGGGGTGACCCCCCATCGGATTTTAAGTCCGATGCGTCTGCCTGTTCCGCCACTCGGCCAAACCGCGTGTTTTATGGGGTAACGTCGAAGTCTACCACGAAACGCGCTTCTCGAAACTCAAAGCCCGAAAAGCGGTCGGCTGATTTTCCGATGTTCCTCTACGCCACCGGACACTGAACGAAGAAGATTCTCGGAAAGTTCGCTGACGATCCCGAAGGCGCGGCGACGCAGGATCGACTCCGGGGCGTCAGGCGGGTATTGAGCCGTCTGCACCGGCCGGCGGCGATTTGAATTTGAAGAGGTCATTCCGCTCCGCCGGAGTGGCGGCATCCTTTACTTTGCGGAGCGATCAAGGAAGACTGTCGGCGACTGAGTGTCCCGCCGGAGGAAATGTGATGCGTTATGAATCCTGTTACGATGACGCTTGCAGCATTCGAGACTGGATCGTCGAGAGACGGCGAACATTGCATCGATTCCCGGAGTTGATGTACGAGGAAGTCCAGACGAGCCGATTGGTGCGGCAGACGCTGGACGAGCTGGAGATTCCGTATCGTTACCCCCTCGCAGAAACCGGCGTCCTGGCTACGATCGGGGACGGGAAGGGGCCCACCGTCGCCTTGCGGGCCGACATGGATGCGCTTCCGATTCATGAAGAAGCCGATATCTCATTCCGCAGCGAGCACGACGGCAAGATGCACGCCTGTGGGCATGACTGTCATACCGCGATGCTGTTGGGGGCGGCCCGGTTGTTGAAGCAGCGGGAGGATGAGATCCACGGCACGGTCAAGCTGCTCTTCCAGCCGGCCGAAGAAGGCGGGGCCGGAGGACAACGCATGCGCGACGAGGGCGCCTTAGACGATCCGCCCGTTCAACGAATCTTCGGTCTGCACGTCTGGCCGCAATTGCCGGTCGGTTCCGTCGGTTCGCGAACCGGTGTGTTTCTCGCGGCGGCCGGCGGCGTCGAGATGACCGTCCGTGGCCAGGGTGGGCACGCCGCGATGCCGCATCGGGCAGTCGATCCGGTGTCCGTCGCTGCAAAGATCGTGAACGAGCTGCAGACCATCGTTTCGCGGGAACTCGATCCGCTGAATTCGGGGGTTGTCAGCATCACCGCGATTCACGGTGGAGATGCCTACAATGTGATTCCCGAGACCGTGCAGATGAGAGGCACGGTACGCGCATTGTCGATGGAAGGCCTGCTGCACATTCAGCGGCGAGTGCGGGAGATTGCAGCGCATGTCGCTGAGGCTCACCGCTGCGAGGTTCAGACGTCGTTTCCCGGAAACGATTATCCGCCCACAGTGAACGATGCAGACTGCTGGAGCCTGGCGAAGCAGCTCGCCGGAGAACTGACGAGCCCGGATCGGGTGCACGAGCTGGATGCCGTCATGGGGGGAGAGGACTTTGCGTTCTACACCGAACAGATTCCCGGCTGCTTCGTGGCCATCGGTGTGCGGAACGAACAGCAGGGCGCGATTTTCAACGTGCACCATCCGAAGTTCAAAGTGGACGAAGACGCCTTGCCGCTCGGGACGGCGTTGCACGTGGGATTCGCCATGAATTCGCTCGACCAGCTTCGAGAACACGCTTAGCGACCGAGGAGATGATCGACAGTCGGCCGTTACCAGCCGACGCGGATCTCAACGTTGCTGGAAAAATGACGAGAATGTCGTGAACCACTTTCGGTGTTCTGCGCTAACCCAAGTTCGCCAGTAGATCTGCCAATTGGAGAAATCTGGGATTTTTCGAGCCGATTTTTTGGCGTAAGTCGTTGAGTGGTGGTGCGACGGGCGTCCCGACGGGTCGGGACGGCTGCCGGTCGGGTTGTCGTGGAAAAAACTGCTCTCGACGATGGATTTCCAGAGCGTACAAAACGCTCATGTTTCTGCGGCCCCACTTCCGCACGGTCAACGGCGAACGCCACGCGTATTGGGCGTTGGTCGAGTCGGTTCGCACCGAGCGCGGGCCGCGTCAGAGAGTCGTGGCTTATCTGGGCGACATCAAAGAGGCCGAGCGGCGGGGAGTCCGGCAGGCGGCGGAGCCCAGAGACACGCGTGATCGTCAGCAGTCTTTGTTCGATGAGCAGACGCTTCCACGATACGCCGAAGTCGATCTCTCGAAGGTCCGGACTGGCGGCCCTGTGCCAGCAGGCCGCTCTCGGCCACGAACCCCGCCGCGTGTTGGAAGAACTCTCACAAATCCGCAGCATCGACGTGATCCTGCCGACAAAGTCCGGCGTCGAGATCCGCAAACGCTGCGTGACCAAACCAACCGACCACCAGGCCATCCTCCTGCACCACCTCGGCCTGACCCTGCCGTCCTCGCTGCAACAAACCGAAACCTGATGTAGTGGAAAAATCCACCCACCAAACGCTGCGCCGCAACAACTTACGTCGACAACTGGCGAACTTGGGCTAACCCGGATTATTCATCAAGGATGTCACCACTCAGACACGGAGGACCCAGCGCGGGCGTCTTCCGCAACCCAACCACGTAGCGCACGCTGCCAGCGTGCGTCAACCACCTCTGCGATCAGCGGGGCGCACGCAAGGCTGCGTGCGCTACGGGCCAGCGCAAGAATTTGTGCAGGACAACCAGATTCTGCACGTGAGTAGCACGGAGAGGTGGTGCTGTCCCGCGGATCTCACCATGAAACTTTTCCGTGTCTCCGCGACTCCGTGGTGAATAATCCGCTCTAAGGAGAATCGCCGCCGCTTCCCAAAGTTCGGCGTCCGTCACGGTGCGGGAGCGGGCGGCATCGGTTTCGATCCAGCAGGCGGCGAATCGACGGTGTCGCTCCAGACGTACCACTTGGGGTAGGCGTACACCCAGTAGCCGGAAGGCAACGGCGATTGCGGTGTTTCGGCCCGGGGGGTCCAGTAACCATAGTCTTCGTACAGGCCGACGCGATACGCGTCTTCGGGAGCGTCAATCTCGTAGACGATCCGCTGCGCGGAATCCTGGTGCGCGGCGGTTTCTGCGCCGAACAGGCCCGCCAGCCGGTCCGATTCAACCAGCGAGCGCGCCTGATCGGCCAACCGCAGGAACCGGCGTTGCTGCTCCTCAAAGTCATCGACCGCCGCCGCGGCCGCGTTGGCCCGCACCACTTGCAGAGAGTCCGGCGTGACCTCGCCCGGATGACGCAGCAGCCTGCCGAACTGCACAACGCTGCTGTTGAACACGAATGCGCCTGACGGGGTTTCGCCGGGACGAGGTTCCGCGAGTCGCACTTCAAGCTCGACAGGCGACGTCTCCGTGCGCTGCTCGTCGGTGTAGCGAACGCGCAAAGTCAGGAGATCGTCAATCGAAATCGTCTGCGGCCGGAATGCGGCGGCGGGATCGACCGCGATCTGATTGGAGATGGTCGCTCGCTGTTGCGTCTGATTGCGAGTGAACATCTCATCGACGAGGCGGCCGACTTCCTGTTTCTGGTCGTCCGTGGCGACGATTCCGTTGATCTCAATCGAACTGCGGCCGTTGTGGATCGCAATGAAGTCGTCCGGCCGCCAGCCGAACCGGCGGCACCGCTCCAGCAGAGCGAAATTGAGTTCGGGCGACTCCGCTGTCTGCCGCCGGCGCGGAACCATCTCGAAATACGCCGTGCACGGATCCACGCTGAGGCGGGTTCCGCCGCCGTCCCCTGCCGTGAAGCCCGCATCGGTCGGCGGCGGAGCCGTTTCTTTTCCGACCACCCGATAGCCTTCCACCCGCAGCGGATTGAAATCGACGTCGACCGCCACGTTGTCGAGTGGCACGTCATCCGTCCAGACGGTGACCATCGCCAGCCAGTTCGACGGCGCCCAGGGACAGTGTCCCGCTTCCGCAGTCGCCTGAACTGGATCGGGAGCGTCCGGTCGACGAGGAGTGGCGGAAAAACTTGAGGCGAGTTCATCCACCCGCACCACTTCCGGTGGGGGCCACACTCCGGCGTTCAGGTGCTGCACCAGCAGGTCTGTCGAGGGGGTCTCGAAGACAACCGGAACCGCGGCGATCGGCGCGTGCAGCGTCGAGACGAAAAGCGAGTCCTCACCGTCCGCGTCATTGTCGAAACTCAGTCCCAGAGATCCGGGCCGCGGGGGTTCGGCCGGCGGTTGCGCTCCCCGGCCGCGATTTTCATCCTCCCACCCTGCGTTCGCGATCTGCAGCAGCGACAATCCGTTGCTCGGAAGAGAATAAAGTCGACGAGACAATTCCTCGGCTGGAACGCCGAAAGCGGGGTCAACGCCGTCGGTCGCCGAGTGACGAATCCCGCCGAGCGCCTCGCTGAATTCGGTTTGCGACCGGTCCGACGATCCGCCGGCGGTCAGACTCCGACTGTGCGGAACGAACGGTTGATTGGATTCTTCTGCAAGAAATCGACCTTCCGTCGTCCCGGCAGGTTCGCTTTCGCGAATGATGTCATCGAGCGCGACGCTGGGAGATTCCCCGGCATCGACCAGTCGCATGCTGACCCGCTGTTCAATGCCGTCCGGGGAGGTCGGTTCGTCGCCTGCCAACCTGTAGGCGAGGCATTTCCCGCGACGGAGGTTTCGAGTCCGCTCACTGATCACGGCCGTGGTTGTCAGTTGGCGGCTGATGCGCGACTCGGCCCGACGAAGATCAAGTCCGGCCCGGTCAAGTTCGGACTCCCCGTACGGAAAATCGACATCCGCCCTGCGGCGCAGCGCAGCGGCGGCGTCCGGGAGTTCCACGCCCTCTTCCAATTGTTCGTTCGTCTGCCGGTCGGCAATAAGTTCCGAGAGCAACTGTTCGGCAACCTGATCGGACGCTTCATTCGGATCCCTTCCCGTCGTCGACATCACGCCCGCCGCCGCGTTCTCGAAGACATCGAAACTGTGAAGGGAGGACTGCGCTCCAGGCGTCGTCATCACCAGCAACTGATCGGTCGCGTCGCCGTTGGCGACGCTGACCGAGTTCAATCCCAGATCCGGGTCGAATTGAAGGCCCTGTGGCGCACCGCCCGTTACTCGGAACGCATACGTCACCTGCGCCAGAGACGCTTCCGGGTTCCCGCCGACCCGATCGCGATTCTCCAGGGCGATCACCGCCCAGGATTGAGAATCGAAGTTGAATTCGTCGACAAGTCCGGGCGGCTGCGACACCGTCGCGAGCAGCAACGCGCAGGCGGTCATCGCCAGCATCGAGAGCAGGACGGCGCCGCGTGCCGCGAGACCGGCGCTGCGCCGCGGCGCCGCAGGTTTCCCGGTTGAGCCACGGATGGAGCGCGGCTCCCCGTCATCGGCGGCGCTCGCCGCCTGTCGAATCCGTTGGCGCTGATCCGAGGTCAGATTGGGCGCCGGTCCGCATTGCAGCGCGCGAAACACCAGCGCCGCCGCCTCTCGCGCGACTTCGACGTCGCGCTTCAAGGCCGGGTTCTCCTCGAGGAATTGCTCGAAGATCCGCTGCTCGGCGGGGGTCAATTCGTTCAAAGCGTAGGCGGTCGCCTGCTGGCTGAGATCTGTCTGTCTTGAGTCCGGCATCGGACGCCTCCGGCCGCGATATCGTGCGGCGCTCGAACTAACGGTGCGGGAAGAGAGTTTCTGGAGGTTGACCGGTCGTCACGAAAGCACGAAGCCCGGCGAATTTCGTGCTACTAACGCTGAGAATCTTCGCGTGGTGCGCAAATTTCGCGTGCAGCATACTCCACGTCGTGGACATCCGACTCGACGGAGCGAGTCGGCTACATTGGTTGCGGCCGGAGGCCGCGCTGGGAGGATTCGCAGTCCGGCCGACCCGGGATCAGAGTCCTGACGCGGGGCCGGGAATATCGAACGGATGAAGATTTTTCGACGATGCTCACGGTTATCCACCGTGGGTGTGAGAATACGGGGACACGATGCAAGGTGCGGTTTGTTCAGGGAGGCGCCCGCCGATGAACGCGTTCGCGAACCCTTTTCAGACCGATGTGAATCAGAAATCCGACGTTGGACAGCGACAGTCCAGTCACCGCGGAAATCTCCCGATAACTCAATCCGTGCTGAAACTTCAGCCGGATGCACTCCTGCTGGTTTTGCGTCAGATGATCGATTTCCTCGAGAATCAGGCAAACTGAATCGTGCGACTCGGCCGACTCGGCGGGATCTGTCTCTCGTGACTGCCGCGGGTCCGGCAGACGGCCCTCAAGGACCGAGATGCGCGACTCTTTGCGCCGCACATCGAGGGCGCTGTTGCGGCAAACCGTGTACAACCATTGAGCCAACCGGCCGTTGAGCGTCTGCGGATCTTCCTTGCACAACTTGAGAAACGTCTCTTGAACGACGTCACGCGCCCGCTCCTCATCTCTGGTGATGCGCTGCGCATAGCGCAACAGGCGGCCCTCGAACCGGTCGAGGGCAGCGCTCACCCAAGCCAGGCGCGTCGCCTGCCCGTTCTCACTCATTCCGTTTCCCAACAGCGGCCGCAGACCGTCCTTACGACGTCCGGACGGCCCGCCCCGTTAGCGGCAATCTCGAGAATCGGACGATTTTTCGCGGAATGGCGACTCCTGCGTTTCCGGCCGCGAGACAATCTTCGCCCGGATTCTGCTCAATACGCCCGAGTTGCGCCAGCGACGAAAATAGCCGTAAACCGTCTGCCAGGCGGGAAAGTCGTGCGGCAGCATCCGCCATGAGCAGCCGGTGCGCCAGCGGTAGTTCACGGCGTTGACGATCTCCCGCACTGCCGCTTCCGAGGCCCGTCGGCTGTCGTTCGGATCGCCCAGCACGAAAGGGCGAATCGTCTGCCACTGTGCGTCCGTGGTGTCGCTCGGATAGCCGCGACGGCTTGGCAATAGCGGGCGGGATCGCCGGTCGAGACCGGTAGAGACACCCTCACGCCCTGATCGAACGGCCCCCGGCCCGTGGTTTCCCTCTGGACCGAGTGTCTGTGATGCAGCGCGAGGGCCGCCGGACGTGGGGAACGGATTACGCCACATCCGACCAGTTCCTTTCCTGCTCTGCTTTCTTGCGGAGCACCGCGATCTCGGGACGCATCCAGCGGCGGCACAGTTCTGTGATGGGGATCCTCCGCCGGGCCGCCTCCTGGCGAATCACCCTCCAGTCGGAGATCGGGACGAAGATGGAAATCTGCTTGCGAATCTCGACAGGCTGCATGAATTCAATGCCTCCAGGTTTCAGGGATCGGCTTGTCGAAAACTGCGGTCAGCGGCGATCGGGATTCGTCTTGCCTTCGCCCTCGCTCGCCTGCGATCGGTCGCCGCGTCTTCGCCGTGAGGGCTTGCGGCCGCCTCGTCGCGCCGCATCCGTATCGCGGCGTGAGGGGCGGAGCGAATCGTTCCAGTCGAAGTCCGTGTCCGGTTCGGCCGCCGCGGGCGGCTCAGGATCGACCCGGTCAAACTCATCAAATGAGAATCTCGCCGTGCGAACCATCGTGGTTTGCCTCCCTGTGCATGGGTGAATGGAGTCGCCCGCTGCGGCGCGGACAGGTCTGGCAACGCAATGCCGTTGAGGCGCGACATCCGTGTCGCAGCAAAGCCTCCTGCAGCAAACCCCAACGGCGCGGCCTCCCTGCCGCTGCACCCGTCCCTGCGACTCCGCGAACATGGTGTTTGTTCAGCGCTCTACAGTCGTTGACCACCACTGCGCCAGATAGTACCATGTAATGACAAGTATGGTCAACTTAAAAGTGAACATTTCTGTAATTTTGGGGTAAGGTGTGCCTGTCGTCCCGGCGAACCGTGTCGATTCCCAGGCCGGTCGCGATCTGGCGGACCGGATTCGTACAGAATGCGTCCGTCAAGGACGGGACATCTGCGAGGTCGCGGACCGCGCCGGCATCTCCCGTACGACGCTGTACAATCTTGATCGAGGGCGGACCGGACGACCGCGCACGAAGACCCTGAAGCGCATCGCCGAGGCGCTGGAGATCCCGGTTGAGCAACTCCTGTGTCCCCCCGGCCGCGGCGAAGCCGCGCCGCAGCGCGCCGCCACCGCCACCTTCGATCGAGCGACAAATCCTGAAGTTTCTGCGGTGATCGACGACCGTCCGGACCTGTTCCGAGGTTGGTCGGAACAGGAACTGGACGAACTCTACAGCATGTTCGGAACGGGCGGGCAACTCACGGCGCGGGGCGTCGTGCTCGCCGCCGAAGCGATCAATCGCAAACGAGAGGCGATCCGCAAGCTCGACGTCGTTCTCGAAACACACCTTCGGGAAGACGCCATCCACCTCGTCGACACGCTGTACCGGATGGTTCAGCCGGGCCAGATGCCACGCCCCGGGGAGGAGTCGGATGCTTAGACACCAGGCCTGTCAGTTACACACAACTCGTCCGGGGCCTGGCGCCGAGAAACGGGGCCCAGGGGATTCTCGAATCGGACACAGATTCTCACGGATTTGGCGGATCAGCACCGATTTTTCGGGGTGTTCCTTGAGAGGTGGCAGGGCCGAGACCGCATCGATTCAGGCGCGCATGGCGTCGACACGCAAGAAAGCAATCCGCGAAAATCAGTGCAATCCGTGGTCATCCGCGTTCCATTCGAGACTCTTGTGAAGCGACCTGAACGAGAGCAGATTTCTCACGAGTTATGTGTAAACGACAAGGAGACCAGGCCCGGTCTCCTTCGCTCCTGGATAACAGAAATGTTCACATTTTGTTCATGTTCTCGCATCCGCCTGCGGACGAATCCGCGAACATCTCCTCCTCCTGAGCGGTCCGCCCCTATAATGGCGAGGCCCTAAACGAACGTTGAATCCGATGAGTCTGCCCGTCCTCCCGCAACACGTCGCCCATCCCCGGCAGTATGAGCAGAACCGGTTCGCTTATCCGGTCTTGTCTCGGCGCAGCCGGGGGATCTCGATCGGGGTGAACCTCAACCCCGACAAGGTCTGCAATTTCGACTGCATCTACTGCCAGGTCGATCGCCGCAGCGAGGCGGAGACCCGGTTCGTCGGAATGGACCAGCTTCTCGACGAAGTCGACGGACTGCTGGCACATGTCACCAGCGGCCGCATCTGGAGCGATCCCGGCTTTTCGACGGTCCCCAAGGAGTTGCGGCGATTGAACGACATCGCCTTCTCGGGCGACGGCGAACCGACCACGTATCGAAACTTCGACGAGATCATTTCTCGCGTCGCCCGGCTCAAGCGGGCGCACGATCTCTCCGACGTGAAACTTGTGCTGATCACAAACGCCAGCATGTTCCACCGTCCGGCGGTCGAACGAGGCCTGTCCGTGCTCGATGCGAACAACGGCGAAGTCTGGGCCAAACTCGACGCCGGGACCGAGCCCTACTATCAGTTGATCGAACGCACGAAGATCCCGTTTGACCGGGTTCTGGAGAACATCGCCCGAGCGGCCCGCATCAGGCCGCTGGTGATTCAGAGCCTGTTCATGCGGGTTGGCGGTGAACCGCCGCCCGTGTCAGAGATCGACGCCTATCTCCAGCGCCTGCGCGAAATCACGGAGTCGGGAGGCCGGATCAAGCTGGTGCAGGTCTACACCGTGGCCCGCCGGCCGGCGGAAGACTACGTGACGCCGCTTTCCGCCGCAGAGGTCGACGACATCGCCGACCGCGTCGAAGGCGAAACCGGTCTTCGCGCTGCACGTTACTACGGCGCTGAGACGTAACGCTCAGCATTAAGGCCGACAGGTTGCAACCTGCGGGCTCTGCTTACAGCGTGAGGTAACCTTTCTCGTCGAGGTAGTTCACAACCTCCTGCGCCAGTTCGTCGATCCCCTTGTTGTCGGAGTCGAGGACCAGCTCCGGCTTTTCGGGAGCTTCGTAGGGAGCGTCGATGCCCGTAAATCCCGGGATTTCGCCCGCCCGCGCCTTCTTGTACAACCCCTTCGGGTCGCGCTTTTCGCACGTTTCGAGTGACGCATTCACAAACACTTCGATGAACTCGCCGTCGGCGAGCAGTTCCCGAACCGCATCGCGGTCGGCGCGGTAGGGGGAAATGAACGCCGTCAAGACCAGGTGACCTGAGTCCGCGAACAGCTTCGCGACTTCGCCGATGCGGCGGATGTTTTCCGTCCGGTCCTCCGGCGAGAAACCCAGGTTCTTGTTCAAGCCGTGACGGATGTTGTCGCCGTCGAGCAGATAGGTGTGCTTGCCCAACGAGTGCAGCATGTGGTCGACGGTGTTGGCGATCGTGCTCTTTCCGCACGCGGAGAGCCCCGTAAACCAGAGCACGGCCCCCTTGTGGCCCTTGAGTTTCTTGCGATCCTCGCTCGATACACTCTGTTCGTGCCAGGTGATGTTGGTTGCGACTTGTTGTGCCATGATTCTGTCGGGTGTTCCTGTTCGAGGTTCGGGCGATCCGGAGAGCGTCGCCCACACGCGCGACGCAGGTTTGGGAAGCCGCTCCGGTGTGGGCGGCCTCTCCGGAAAAAGCCGGCTGATACCGCATTGCTTATCAGTGTTGGCGATCTGTCTCGCGGATTCTCGTCCTCGACAGTCCGAACACCGATCGACGCGGACACATGGTAGAGCAATTTGCTCTAGCCAGGAGAATCAGAGCCCGCAGCGGGTGACGGCCGGGCCCGGAAAGCGGCGATGGTAGAGAATGCCGCAGCACGCGGAAAGGCTACTTCGCAGCCGCTGGAGGCCTTTCGGCGGAACTGATAGAGTGCCCCTCCGGCGAAATATTCGTGCCGTATGACAGGTCTCCAGCCTGTCGGCTCCCACGATCGACAGTCCCGCCGCGGCTTGCCGGCCTGGCAGCGTTCATGCCGGCGGCAGTCGTCGAACGAGTATCTGCTTCAACGAACCGTCTGAGACCCATGGCGACCGACGCGACCGCACCCGATTTCTCGAAACACGATCTCATCCCGGCCATCGCCCAGGACGAGGAGACCGGGGTCGTGTTGATGATGGCCTGGATGAACCGCGAAGCGTACGAGGAATCGCTGCGCACCGGCCGCGTCTGCTACTTCTCCCGCAGCCGCGGGAAACTGTGGCGGAAAGGCGAAGAGAGCGGGAACGTGCAGGAGCTGCGGGCCGTCTACTTCGACTGCGACGCCGACACGATTCTGGTGAAGGTGAACCAGATCGGCGGGGCCGCCTGCCACGAGGGCTACCAGAGCTGCTTCTTCCGCCGCGTCGACCCCGAGTCCGGCGAAGTGAGCGTCGAAGGCGAGCGGATCTTCGACCCGGCTGAGGTGTACAAGAAGAGCTAGCTACCCATGTCCAACTCCACCCTCAAACTTGGTATCCCCGCCGGCAGCCTGCAGGAGGCGACGGCCGAACTGTTCCGCAAGGCGGGCTACAACATCAAGTTTGCCTCGCGGTCGTACTATCCGTCGATCGACGACGACGAGATCGAATGTCTCCTCATTCGCGCCCAGGAAATGGCGCGGTATGTCGAGCAGGGCATCCTCGATGCCGGCATCACCGGCCATGACTGGGTCAAGGAAACCGGCGCGGACGTGCACGAGGTCTGCGAACTCATGTTCTCGAAAGTCAGCCGCCGGCCGGTGCGGTGGGTTCTCTGCGTTCCCGACGACTCGCCCGTCCAGTCCGTGAAAGACCTGGAAGGCAAGCACATCGCCACCGAAGCGGTCGGGCTGACGAAGAGTTTCCTTGCCGAGCACGGCGTGTCGGCGGAGGTCGAATTCTCCTGGGGGGCCACCGAGGTCAAACCGCCCCGACTGGCCGACGCCATCGTCGAAGTGACCGAAACCGGGTCGTCTCTCCGCGCCAACAATCTCCGCATCGTCGCGGAAGTGCTGCAAAGCACGACCCGTCTCATCGCCAACCAGGCGGCCTGGCGCGACGATTCGAAACGGCAGAAACTCGAGAACATCGCCCTGATGCTCGAATCGTGCCTCGCCGCTGAAGGCAAGGTCGGACTGATGCTCAACGTCCACCGCACAGACCTCTCTCAGGTGCTGGATGTGCTGCCGGCATTGCAGAAGCCGACCGTCTCCTCGCTGTCCGACCCGGATTGGGTCGCCGTCAACACGATTCTTGACGAGTCCACGGTGCGATCGATCATTCCGCAACTCAAGGAGATCGGCGCCACCGGCATCGTCGAGTTTCCGATCAGCAAGATCATCGACTGACGCCGCTCTGCGCGTCGGCCCGCCGGAGGTCGTGACCGCCTTCGTATCGAAATGCCCGCCTCCCCTGACCAGAACGACGATTCGAAACTGGTCGTTTGCAAGCTGGGGGGCAGCCTGCTTTCCCTGCCCGGCCTGGCGGAGCGAATCGAATCCGTCCTGGAGGAACAGGGACGCTCCCGCAGCCTGCTCGTCGTCGGCGGCGGGGCGGCGGCCGACATCGTGCGACGCTGGAGCAGGCAATTCTGCCTCTCGGAAGAGACGGCCCATCAACTGGCTCTCGAGGCGATGGCCTTCAACGCCGCGCTTGTCGTCCGTCTGCTGCCGCAGTCGGTCTTGGTGTTCGATGACAGCGAGATCGAACCGGCCTGGCGCGAAGGACTCATTCCCATTGTCCATCCCCCTCGCGTTCTCGCAGACCTGGAGGCGCGCTCGAATCTCCCCCTCCCCCACACCTGGGACGCAGCCTCCGATACGATCGCCGGATGGATCGCCGCGATGATGGACGCGCAGAAACTTGTGCTGATGAAATCGACTGATCGCCCCGGCCGTTTCTGGCGGGAGGCTGCCAACGACGGCGCCGTGGATGCGCACTTCCCGGTCGTCGCGCAGCACGTCCGATCGATCGAGTGGATCAACCTGCGGGCGGGCTCCGGAGATCGCTAACCCGGATGATTCATCGAGAGTTGCACCACAAAGGCACGGAGGACACGGAGAAAAAGACTCAAAGCGAAACCCGGCGCGCAGCATGTTCGACATGGTGTATTGTGTGCTGCCTTCGATGAAATGTGCGGGCGCCCGGCGTCGTTCCTGACGCGATTCCAGTACGCTGAAGGCGCACGACAATCAAAGCCCAGGGACAGCGGCGGAGCCGCGCCACCCTGGGTGTCGTGGACGACGTGGTCGCCTGAACTCTGAAAGAGTTCCACAGCTTCTGGACAGCCCGTCCTCGTTTCGTTCGTCGTACGAGAGACACGAAGAGAACACGGATCAGCACGGATTGAACCGATGGTCGCTGATTGACTTGCTCGGAATTCGAACCGCTGTCGGGGGGTCCACCTCCACCGACGCCAGGGTCCGCTCTGCGGCGTTGCGTGCCACTCAGAGAGATCGATTGGTGCTACGTCACTCTGCGTTTCAGCTCGAGCAGCGCGACGTGGTCGAATCCGCGCCAATCCGCTGGATCGGTGCCGATCCGCGGTCCATTCGGACGTCCCCGCGGGCCGGCGTCTGGCGAATGGACCACGAGTTGTGTGTCAACGACGCACGCCCAAACTCCTCAGTGAATAATCCGGGCCAGGCCTTGCCGGTCCACTCATTGATCCCGGCGGGCCTGCTCACTGACGGACTCGGCGTGCGTTGTGAGACGCGCAACATGGTTCGGCCGCTTTAATTCGCGGAACCCGCGCCATCTGCACAATCGCGGCGGACGCTATCGATTCGACGTGATTCGTCCTCCAGGCGCATTGAATCTCGGTCACGCTCGTATACGGACCCCATTCTTGAAGCACGCTCTTCCGTCGAGGGAAGGGAGTCCGCTCGACGCGGCGCAAGCGGCGATTGCGGCCAATGCCCTGTCGGGGCATTGTTTTCGGGTTGCTGAACCGCGAATCCGCACGAAACCCTGCGGGATTCGCGATTGCGGGCGAACCGCGCGACCCGGGAATTCGCACTTGCCAAACCACTCATCCAGTTCGACACGTTGTTCAACGTCGTCCAGTCGGGTTGCGGAACTCTCCGCGTTCTATCTGTTCGATCGACTGAGGTTTCCATTGAAATGGCTCAGACAACACACAAGATCGATTCGTTGCTGTTGAGTCTCGGACTGGCCGGCGAACCTCCGGCGGACGGTCAGGGAGCGGCCGCCGGGGTCGTAGAATCCGAACCGCCCGCAGCGAGTGTTGAACCGACTCCTCCGCAACTGCCGACCGACACACCGGACGCCGAACCGCCGGTCAAGAAACCGAAACAACGCAAGCGGACAAAGTCCGACGTCTTTCTCCCGGAGGCGCCGCGAACGCTGGATGACGTGGGACTCCCCGAATCCGACGTCAGCGCGCTGATTCTCAAGTTCCTCTACCACCGGAGGGCAGAGACCGGGTTTCGCACGGCCCATCAACTCGGGCTGCGCCTGCCGGTCATCGAGGGGTTGCTCCGGCAGATGAAGCAGGACCGTCTTGTCGTCTACAAGGGATCTGCGGCGGGAGGCGACTACGTTTACGAATTGACCGAGATCGGTCTGGAGCAGGCCCGCGGTCTCGTTGCCCAATCATCCTACTTCGGCGCCGCGCCGGTGCCTCTCGACCAGTACGTCGAAAGCGTGCAGGCGCAAACGCTCGATAATCGCCGGCCGACGCTGGAGAAAATCCGCGCGGCGTTTGCCGACATGTCGATGAGCGAACGGCTGGTGAGCCGCGTCGGCCAGGCCATTCACGCCGGGCGGGGCATGTTTCTCTTCGGAAACGCCGGAAACGGAAAAACCAGCATCGCCTCGCGCATTACCAAGGCGTTCGGCGACACGATCTGGATTCCGAAGTCGATCATCACGGCCGGAGAAATCATCCGGCTTTACGATCCGAACAAGCACAAGGCCGTCATCGTCGATCCCAACCTGGGCAGGCTGGCCGACGGCCGCTGGGTCTGCATTGAACGACCGACGATCATCGCCGGCGGTGAGCTCCGGATGGAGAATCTCGAAATCGCCTACACCCGCGGTTCGGGAATCGGAGAAGCGCCGCTGCAACTCAAGGCGAACTGCGGGACGCTGCTGATTGACGATTTCGGCCGTCAACGGATGAACGTGGACGAGCTGCTCAACCGCTGGATCGTCCCGCTCGAAGAGCGTCGCGATTTCCTTTATCTGGAAAGCGGACGCACCGTCGAAGTCCCCTTCGACGAACTGATTGTCTTCTCGACGAACCTTGAACCCCGTGATCTTGTGGAAGAAGCGTTCCTCCGTCGAATCCCGTACAAGATTGAAGTGCTCGATCCCACCGTCGAGCAGTACCGGACGCTCTTCCTGGACCTGGCCGAGGCGATGGAGATCGAATGCTCCCCGGAGGATGTCGATTACGTCATCGACCGTCACTACCGGCAGGCCGAACGCGGGATGCGCTTCTGCCACCCGCGCGACCTGCTCCGGCAGGTGGAGCACTACTGCAAGCTCCACAAGCTCCCCCTGGAGGCGACTCCCGAGCGGCTCGACGTCGCCGTGAAGAACTACTTCAGCATCATGTAACGCCGCGGTTTACCGGGAGCGATCGACGGGATACCGTCCGGGAAGCGGCGGTCCGGTCAGGGCCGATTCCTTGCGGGACTTGCAGTCGGCGATTGTTCCATGCACGTGCTCATCACCGCGGGCCCCACCCGCGAATACCTCGACGACGTTCGCTATCTGACGAACGCCAGCAGCGGCAAGATGGGGTACGCCCTCGCGCAAGCGGCGCGGGATTCGGGGTGGGACGTCACCCTCGTCACCGGTCCGGTGGAGATCAATCCGCCGGTGGGCTGCACCGTTTTGCCGGTCGTAACGACTGCGGAGATGCTGGCGGCCGCAACGGACGCCTTCCCGAACTGCGACGGCGTCATCGCCGCGGCGGCCGTTTGCGATTACCGGCCCCGACAGCGCACAGCGGGCAAAATCTCCAAGACCGGCGGGGGCATCACGCTCGAAATGATCGAAACCGACGACGTTCTCGCCGCCCTCGGCGCGAAAAAAGAACATCGTTGGGTTCTGGGGTTTGCGCTGGAAGCGCAGAATCCCCATGAAAACGCGCTGCAGAAGCTCCGGCGCAAGAACTGCGACTGGATCGTCCTGAACGCACCGTCGGCAGTGGGGTCCGACGACAATTCCGTCGAATTGATCGACCCGACCGGTGAGATCCAGGCCCAATGGACCGGCTCAAAGAGCGCCATCGCCCGCGATCTCATCGCCTGGATCGGACGGATTCGTTCCGCTTCCGCGTGATCGCGCGATGCCGTGATCCGCTTCGTCGCACGTCGATTTCTCGTTTCCGAACATCCGTTTGGGAAGACCCGGCTGGAGTGACTGGAACTGCGCCAATCCAGGAGTCTGGGCACACGCTGTGGCGGCGCACGCAGGCTGCGTGCGCTACGGGGAGCGGCGCACGCAGGCTGCGTGCGCTACGGGGAGCGGCGCACGCAGGCTGCGTGCGCGACGAGGAGTGCGCGTCCCACCGTGCGCTTCACGCAGCTTGCCTCAGCCGTACTGCACTCCGATTCCACACGTCCCGCAGGCTCCTTTTCGACCTGCACAACCGTCGGCCGTCACCCTCATAATCGCGCTTTGCGGACGGGGCGTTGCAAAAAAGCAACAGCGGAGGCTGCCGAAACGCCTCACGCTGCCGGACAGGTGCTAGATTTGGGCTGAGCCGGCTCAACCAGGACTCGTCTGGACGGGGTCGACGGGCCGGCCCATCCAATGACCAGGGACGCTGTCATCCGATCCGTGATCTCCAATTTCGACTGGAGGAGCCTGCGCCCCGCGCGCCGCCGCGATCGCGGTGCGCGCCTGTCCTGTCATGATCGACTATCGACGTCTCATCACCGATCTGCTGGCTCTAGCGCTCCTGGCGGGGTGTGTCTTTCTCGCCGTGAGCCTGTTCAGCTATGACCCGGCCGATCCTCCGTCGACGTCGGTTTATCCACTCAACTCTGAGCCAGTCAATCTCTGCGGGCCGGTCGGAGCGCATCTCGCCCACAGCTTGAAGAAGGGCCTCGGTCTCGGCGCGTGGCTGCTGCTCGGCGTGATGGTCGTCGTCGACCTGCAACTCTTTTCGCGCGACGGCTTGCACGACCCGGGGATTCGCACGACGGGCTGGCTCTGCGTCGTCCTTGCCGGTTGTGGAACCCTGCAAACGCTCGTCCCGAGCCTCGGCGACGGCCCCGTGATCGGCAGCGGCGGCTATGTCGGCGCGCTCGGCAGCACCATGCTCTCCGAGCACTTCTCGTCGGGAGGGGCCCTCATTTTCCTGGCGACTCTGCTCACGGCCGGCGTCATCATGTCGGGCGAGATCTGGATGTTGCGCCTTGTCTGGCGGACCGCGACACTGCCGATCGCCGTCGCCATGTGGCCCTTCTACGGACTGGTGCGGGAGTCGACCGCCGGTCGGGAACCGGGCATCGAGAAGCAACACGACGAAGCAGACGCGGATCGCGGTGATCCGCTTTCGCTCGTTGATCCGGACGAGGCTGCGCAGAACGACGAGATCGAACCGGATGAAGCGGAGGAGTCGGAGTTCAAGGTCAATCCGCCGGTCGCTCCGCTCACAGTGCGCGACGCCGTTCGCGAAGCGATGGCGGCACGCGACCGCCAACCGTCTGATGAAGAGTTCCAGTTCCCCAGCCTCGACCTTCTCGAAGAGGCGGAGGAATTCCCCTTTGAACTGCTCGCCAGAAAGGCGCAACAGACCGCCGCCATTCTGGAGCGGACCTTCGAGGAATTCGGCCTGAACGTCAAAGTCTCCGAGGTCGACACCGGTCCGGTCGTCACGCAGTTCGAATTGAAGCTCGAACCCGGTCTGCGCGTGTCGAAGGTCGCCAACCTGGCGGACGACCTCGCAATCGCACTCCGCGTACCGGCGGTTCGCGTTGTCTCTCCGATTCCCGGCAAGAACACCGTGGGCGTCGAAGTGCCCAACGACAAACGCGTCATGGTCCGCCTCCGCGAACTGATAGACGCCTGCGACTCGTCCGACGAGAAGATGCGGATCCCGATCTTCCTCGGCAAGGACGTCAGCGGACGCCCCCTGACCGTCGACCTCACCAAACTGCCGCACCTCCTGATTGCCGGCCGCACCGGGACCGGAAAGAGCGTCTGTCTCAACACGCTCATCCTCTCGATGCTCATGAGCCGTTCACCCGACGACGTCCGCATGCTGCTGATCGACCCCAAAATGGTCGAACTCAGCCCCTACATGCGGATTCCGCACCTGATGCATCCCGTCATTACGGACATGAAGAAGGCCGAAGCGGTGCTGGCCTGGGCGGTCGAAAAGATGGAAGAACGATACGACCTCCTGGCGCGGGCCGGGGTCCGCCATCTCGACAGTTACAACAAGCTCGGCCGCGATCGCGTTCTCGACCGTATGGGCCTCGATCCAGACGATGAAGACGCCGAGAATATCCCCGAGAAGATGCCCTACATCGTGATCGTCGCCGACGAAATGGCCGACATGATGATGACCTCGGGCAAGGACGTGGAAGGCCACATCATCCGCCTTGCGCAGAAGTCGCGCGCCGTGGGCATCCACCTGGTGCTGGCGACACAGAAGCCGACCGTCGACGTCATCACCGGACTGATCAAGTCGAACCTCCCGGCCCGCATCTCGTTCCAGGTCGCCAGCCGCACCGACAGCCGCGTCGTCCTCGACGAAGGCGGCGCCGATCGGCTGCTCGGCAACGGCGACATGCTGTATCTTGCCCCGGGGACAAGCGAGTTGACGCGGGCCCAGGGCACCTTCGTCAGCGACGAAGAGGTCAACAACATTATCGATTTCTTCGGCGACCATCAGCCCGATTACAGCGTCGAGATCGAGCAGGCGACCAAAGCCGCGGCCAACGGCGGAGCGGGACTCGATGAGTCCCGTCGTCGCGACGAACTCTATCACCAGGCGGTCGAGGTCGTCATTCGCGAAGGACGCGGCAGCGTCTCACTCCTGCAACGTGCGCTGGGCATCGGCTACGGCCGCGCCGCCCGCATGGTCGACTACATGGCCGAAGACGGAATCGTCGGCGACTACAACGGCTCCAAGTCCCGCGAAGTCGTCATGACGATGGAGCAATGGGAGGCGATGCTGGAAGAAACCGACGAAGCTTACGCTCTCGCGTGAACATCGCGGACCACTGCCGGCTTGTCCCGCAGAACCATGAGCGCGCCCCCGTTCAGAACAACTCCAACTGCCCCTCTACCGCCCGCGGCCGCCGAAACCGCGACACATCGAGCGGCTGCCCCGCACCATCGAGGCCATACTTGCGAGAAAACACCTGAAAAGTCCGCCGAATCTGTTCCGCGATCTGTCCCGTCCCGCGAAATCGACTGCCGAACCGGCTGTCGTTCATCTGCCCTTCGCGCGTGGATCGAATCAGCGACTCCACCCGCGACGCCTTGCTCGGCGCATTCCGCGACAACCATTCTTCGAAGATCGGCCGCACCGCCAGCGGCAGCCGCAGCAGGATGTAGCCCGCTGACCTCGCTCCCGCATCCGCCGCCGCCTGCAGGACCGCCGGCAACTCCGAGTCATTCAGTCCCGGGATGATCGGCGCCGTCATCACCCGCGTCGGAATCCCCGCGTCACTCAGACTGCGCAGTGCGTTGAGTCGCGCCTCCGGACTGCTCGTTCGCGGCTCCAGCACACGCGCCAGCCCGGCATCCAGTGTCGTAACGCTCACCGCAACGGCCACCAGCGACATCGCCGCCATCTCGCTCAGCAGGTCCAGGTCGCGCGTGACCAGAGCGTTCTTGGTGACGATCGTAACCGGCTGCCGCGCCTCCAGCGCCACCTCCAGGCACGAGCGCGTGATGCGAAACTCCCGCTCTCCCGGCTGATAGCAGTCGGTCACTCCCGACAGTGTCACCGTCTCCGGCTGATACCTCGGCCGCCGCAGCCACTCGCGAAACAGTTCCGCCGCACGATGCTTGACGAAGATCTTCGACTCGAAATCGAGCCCCGCGCTCAACCCGAGGTACTCGTGCGTCGGCCGTGCGTAGCAGTACGCGCATCCGTGCTGACAGCCCCGGTAAGGATTCAGACTGTACCGGAACGGCAGATCCGGACTGTCATTCTCACTGATGATCGATCGCGACTCATCCGGGAGGTACTCGGTCCGCACGCTCCCCAGCCCGGCCAGGTACTCCTCGTCCTCCGCGACGTGTTCGAAGTCCGCCTCCGCCGCCACCGACTCGAACCGATTCGGCGGCTGAATCCCCGATCCCCGACCCTTCGGCGACGAGTGTTTCATTTCATTCGTTTGACGGGTTACGACGGCAAGCCCTGTCGTTTACACACATCTCTGGATGCCCATTCGGGTGACTCTCCGAGAGAATCGAATGGAACGCGGATGACCACGGATCGGACCGATTTTCGCTGATTGTTTTCTTGCGTGTTGACGCCAGGCGCGCCTGAATCGATGCGGCCTCGGCGCTGCCGCCTCTTGGGGAACACTCCGCCAAATCCGTGCTGATCCGCCGAATCCGCGAGAATCTGTGTCCTGTTCGAGAATCCCCTGGGCCCGGTTTCGCGGGGCCGGGCCCCAGTCGAGTTGTGTGGAACTGACAGCGCCAAGCCTGCTGCGACCGTAGGTGTACAAGTGTACCGAATAGGCCGACATCGAACAATCCTCATTGAGCCCTTCAGAATAGGAGTCGAACGCCTTCAGCGTTCCTGCGTGCGCGTAGACCGTAGACCGGGGGTGCGCTCCTGTCGTCGCGACCCCCGGCTTTGCTGTGCGACGCCTTCAGCGTCGCTCAAGTCGGCGTTTCTGGCCAACGTCGCACGAGGGTTTCGGAAGAGTTGTGTGTCACTGACAGAGTTCAGTGGTTGATCTGTCCGATCAACCTGAGGCAGATCAGACTCAGGCTCGACTGAGCCACGCTCGGCGATTCCTATTCTCTGCGTTCGTCTACCGCTTCCACGGCCTGCCCGTATAATTGGGCGCGGCGCTGTTCTTGAATGCGCGAGGTGAGTGCGCCAGTCGAAGCCGGGAATGTCCGTGATTGAGCGGTTGCTGGAATGGTATTTCGGAATCGAACCGGCCGGTTCGGGAGAGGGGACCGATTGGAGGCTCTCGCTCGAGGGCGCCGACGTCTTTTCGGGCTGGCGGGTGGTGCTGCTGCTGGTGTGCGCGGTTTGCGTCGTCCTGATTTACAGTCGTGAACTGCGGCGCGTGACAGGGACAGCCCGCTGGCTGCTCCCCATGTTCAGGCTGCTGGCTCTGTTGTTGGTGGCCTTCTGGTTCGGCGAACTGACTCTCCACGCCGTGCGGACCGGGTTGCCGACGCTGATCGTGATGATCGATACGTCCGCCAGCATGGGACTGGACGACCGCTACTCTGGGGAAGAGGCGGCGGCTGCCGGGACACTGACCGGCGAACCGGGGACCGACCGCCTGGCCCGACTCGCCCTGGCGAAGTCCATTCTCTTGCAGGACGAGGGGCGTTTGCTGGCACAACTGGCCGAAGACTATCGGCTGAAGCTTTACACGTTCGCCGAGTCGGCTGAACCATTGGTTCAGGAACCGGGCGCGTCGCCGGATCGGGTTCCGCTCGAGAGCATCCGGGCATTGACGGCGGACGGCGCGAACACGAGTCCGGGGGCCAGCCTCAAGCAGGTGCTGGATGAACATCGCGGCGCTCCACCGGCCGCGATTGTTGTGCTGACCGACGGAGTCTCCAGCACGGGAGACAACGACCGCCTGTCGGCGGCGGCCGAGTCGGCCGTCGGCCGGACCGTCCCCGTGTTTCCGATCGGCTTGGGGACCAGCAAACCGACGCGCGATGTGCAGATTTACGATCTGCTCGCCGACTCGGTCGTGTTCGTCGAAGATCCCGTCACGTTCGAGCTGCAAGCGAAAGCCTATGACTACTCCGGCGAATCGGTCGAGGTCGTGGTCCGCGAGTCAGATCGCAACGAGATTCTGGCCCGTGAAGAAGTCCGGGTTCCGGGCGACGGGGTCGCGGTTCCACTGCGACTGACGTTCACTCCCCGGGAGGAGGGAGACTACGAGTTCATCGTCGAAGCCAGACCGGTCCCCGGTGAAACCAACCTGGAGAACAACGTGCTCCGCCGCCGAGTGCGCGTCCAGCGGGAACAGATTCGGGTGCTGCTCGTCGATCGGGCGCCGCGCTGGGAGTACCGGCACTTGAAAGCGGTGCTGGAGTTCGACGACGCGGTTTCGGTGGCGACGGTCCTGCAGGAATCGGATCCGGCCTACCAGGAAGAGGATCGCACGGCTTTGGCGGCGTTTCCCGCCGCGCAGGAGGAACTGTTCGAGTACGACGTGATCATTCTCGGCGACGTGGACCTGCAATACCTCAACCCCGGCGCTCTCGACTCCATCCGCGCGTTCGTCTCCGAACGAGGGGGCGGTCTGATACTGATCGCCGGGGAATCGCATAACCCGCTGGCGTTTCGCGGATCGGTCATCGAGCCGCTCGTTCCCGTCGAGCTTGACACGCTCACGCAACCGGCCGCCGCGACGAGCGGCTTTCGCATTAAACCGACTCGAGCCGGTTTCAGCAGCCCCATCTTTCAGTTACTGGACGGGGAGTCGGCGAACCGGGCGCTGTGGGGAGAACTGCCGCCCATCTACTGGGCGGTCGAGGCGCCGCGGCGTCGGCCCGCCGCACTGGTTCTTGCCGCGCATTCGTCGCGGCACACCGCTGAGGGCCGGCTGCCCATGATCGTGCTCCAGCGGTTCGGCGCCGGACAGGTGCTGTTTCATGCGACCGACGAACTGTGGCGGTGGCGGCGACAGGTTGAAAATCAATTCTATGGCCGGTACTGGTCGCAAGCCGTGAGGTTTTTGAGCCGCTCCCGGCTGCTGGGCGGCGTGCGGGGCGTTGAACTGACGTCCGATCGGCAAACCTACGTGGACGGTGAGACGATCCGCCTTCGACTGCGGTTTGTGGATCAGAGACTCGTTCCGAAGTCCGGCGAGCCGGTCACGGTCATTCTGGAACATCATGACGGGAGACAGGTGCGGGTGGAGCTGTCCCGCCGCAGTTCGGATGACTCGGTCTTCGAGGGTTCGGTGTCCAACGCAACGGTCGGTTCGTATCACGCCTGGCTGGCTGCGCCGACGTTTCCGGACGCCCCTCCCGCCTGTGACTTTCTGGTGGAACTGCCTCAACGGGAGCTTCAGGAGCGGGCTGCGGACCCGGCCGACCTGGCGCGAGCCGCAGCGCAAACCGGGGGGACTTATCTGGACATCGCTGCGGTGGGCCGAATTCCCGAGGTGCTGCCGCGCGGCAAAGCCGTCGCCGTCGCCGATGCGGACTCGATTCCGCTGTGGAGCCGTGTGGAGGTGTTGCTGGCATTCGTTGGCCTGCTGGCGTGTGAATGGACGTTGAGGAAGCGCCTCCGGCTGGTATGATGAATGGCAATGCGTGCGCCGAACGAAATCCTGGATCGCTTGCGGCAGAGGCTGCGCCGCATGGGCGCCGCCGCCGGCGCCGTGTGGTGGTTTACGACGGTGCTGTGCGCGCTGATGGCCGTCTGCCTGGGCGACTGGTGGCTTCACTTCGACAACGTCAGCCAGAGAATCTGGCTTGGCGCGGGCATGCTCCTGCTGGCGAGTGTCGCGGCGGGGCTGTTGATTGTTCGGCCGTGGATGCGGCGGTACGGGGATCTCGAACTCGCTCGGCAGATTGAACGCATTCAGCCTGGATGGGGCGGCTCGCTGGCGAGCAGCGTCGAGTTTATTGAGGCCGGCTGCGATCCCCGGTTGGGCGCGCCGACTCTGCAGCGGTCCGTGGTGAATCGCGCCGGGGGCGCGTTGTCACAAGCTGAACTCGACACGCTCGTGAGCACGCAGCCGCTGGTCATCGCCGCCGGCAGCGCCCTGCTTAGCTGTCTGGCTGCGGCGGCGATCGTGGTGGGAAGCCCGGACCGCGCCGCGCTCGCTCTGGAAAGGCTGCTCTTTCCCTCGACTGCGGCGGAATGGCCGCGAGAGCACACGCTCGTTCTGCTGGATCATCACGGTCAGCCGCTGCCGCCGCCAACCGCGCCCATCGAATCGGCGCGCGGGGAACCGGTCACGCTCTTCATCGAAGACGTGGATTCGGAACTTCCCGAAGACGCGGTGCTGCACATCGCCCATCCGGATGGAGAGCGGGAAACGATTGCGCTGAGGCGCACCACGCTGGATGGCCGGAACGGCCGGGAGACGACGGTCGGTTTCGCCGTCTTGCCCGCTGTGACGGATTCCGTCTCGGTGAAGGCGACCGGGGGCGACGATCGCAGGATGCCGTGGTACACGTATCGGTTTTCACCCCGCCCTGCGATCGAGCAGTTGACGATCACGACAACCGATCCCGACTACCTGGGCGGCGACGTCTCAGAGAGAACCGCCGAAACCGGCAGTTTCGAAGGCCTCGTCGGCTCCCATGTGCGGATCGATGTGGAAGCCAACACCCCCCTGGCCGCTGCGCGACTCTGCCGCGACGGCGAATCACCGCAGAACCTCCAACTTCACGGCGATCGCAAGAGTTTTCACGTCGAATTTCAACTCGATGAGGCCGCTCGATTCAGCTACTGGTTTGAATTGACAGCCAGGAGCGGATTGAAATCGACAATTGCCGATCGCTTTGAGGTGGTTGCCGTCGTCGATCAGCCGCCGGTCGTCGCGATACTGCAGCCGGCGCACGACGTGACCGTGACTCCAGTCGCCAGATTGCCGCTCTCAATCGATGCGCGGGATAATCACGAGATCGTCCGGATGCGGCTTGCGGTGTCCGAATTGCCCGGCAGCGCCGAGGACCACTACTTCCCCTTGTCGACGCCCGCCGACGTCAGCGAAACACGGGTCGACTCGACGCTCGAGATCGCTGAGTTCGAACTGGCCCCCGGCCGGGAACTGTCCGTTCGCGCCGAGGCTTTTGACGCGAACGCAAACAGCGGCCGGGAACCGGGACGGAGCGAAGCCCGAATCGTGCGGATTGTGGCCGCCGAAGAGAAACTGCGGGAGCTTCAATCTCGCCAGAAGGGGATTGCACAAAGCCTGCAAAGTGCCCGTTCGATGCAGTCGCAGGCTGTCCAGCAGACGCGCGAGTTGGTCGTCCAGTGGCAGGCAGCGGGCGAATTCCTCGTCGAAGACGTCGATCGGATCAAGCGCATCCGGAGCAATCAGCAGCGGCTGACCGAACGGCTCTTCGATGAACGGAACGGAGTGGTTGACCGCGCACAAGAGATTCTGTCCGAACTCGACTGGAACGGCATCGCCGATCAACCGACGGCGCTGCGTCTGAACCAACTGGTCGATCAACTCACCCGGCTCCGCACCGAGGCTCTCCCCGCGACTGAGAATTCGTTGACGTTCGTTCGCAAGGCGCTCTCCACAGAGGCGGAGGTGGCAAGGCGCGACGTCGAACAGGAGTTGATCAACGCCGAACGTTCGCAGACCGCAGCCCTCGAGACGCTCGATTCTCTTGCGGCGTTGTTTTCTGAATGGCAGCGGCAGTTTGACGTGATCCGCCGCGCGGCCGAAATCCACGAGGAACAGGAGAAGTTGCACCAGGAGAGCATTCGCCTTGGACAGCAGACGTTGACCACGCCGTTCGATTCGCTCCCGGCGCAACTGCAAGCGGACCTCCTGCGGCTTGCCGAACGGGAAGAACAGTTGTCGCGTCAGATCGAACGACTTGATGAGCAACTCTCCCGGATGGCGGCCGATTCCGACGCCGATCGCGCGACGGTGGCTCGCGAAGACCTCCGCGACGCCCTCGCGCTGCTGCGAGACCGGCGAATCAAGGAAGAGATGCAGCGCGCCGCGCACCTGCTGGCCGAGAATGAGGTCATCGACTCCGCCGAGACGCAGAAGCAACTTCTCGAGTCGCTGGAGGAACTCGAAGAGATCCTCCGCGGCCTGGGCGTGCCTTCTCCCGACACTCTGCTCAGCCAGATTGAGGCCGCGGAGACCGAACTGGAATCACTTCGAGAGCGGCAGGAAGAAACGCTGCGCAAAGCGCGGGAGATCGCCGAAAGCGGTCCATCGCATTCCGAACAACTCGAACAACTGCGACGTGAACAGGAGCGACTGGCCCGGCAGACGGAAGAGTTCGCGCAACGCCTTCGCCGACAGCAATTGGGGGACTCGGCATCGATTGGGTCTCGCGCCGCGCGAACGATGCGGCAGGCGGCCGTCGGATTACAGGATGAAGCGGTTCCGCCGGACGTGCTGGCGAAGCAGCAGGACGCAGTCGACGATCTGCTGCAGGCGCAGCGGGAACTGTCCGCGATGCGCCAGCGCATCATGTCAGCCCGAACCGGCGCGCAGATTGCCGAAGTGTCGGCGATGCTGGAGTCCTGTATTGAACGACAGCAGGGACTTGCCGAGGAGACAACACGCCTCGACCAGGCCCGCCAGGCGCGGGGGAATCTGACGCGAGCGCAACTGCAAACGCTGCACAGCACGGCCGAGGCGCAGGCGCAATTGCAAGGTGACGTTCGCCGGTTGGCGGAAACGGTCGAAGACGCACTGGTCTTCAGAGAGGTGCTCCGTCTCGCTGCCGACGAAATGTCGGCGGCAGCAGAATTGCTCTCCGACCGAAAAGTGGATGGGCAGGTCCAGCAGATCCAGCAGGCTGCGTTGACATCGATGCAGGGCGTCCTCGAGTCCCTGCAGGAGGTGGAGTCGCGGCGTGAAGTCAGCCCCGGCGCAACAACCGATCAGAATGAATCCGGCTCGTCCGGATGGTCGGTCATTTCTCAAGTCCGACTGGTGCTGAGCATGCAGAAGGACGTCGCCCGACGCACCGCCGAACTGATCGAGAGCGCCGGCGAAGCCGACGAACTCTCTCCCGCCGAGGATTCCCAGCGCGAACGACTGGAGCAGCAGCAGGCGCGGCTGAGGTCGCTCCTCTCAGAATTGCTGCAGGCTCAGGCCGATGCAGTTCCCACGGACGAACCGACCGAGGTCACCCCATGAATGTGGCGTTCATTACTGATTCTCAGCGGCGCCCGGTGGGATTGCACGTCTTCTGCCTGACGGCGGCGGTCCTGCTCAGCAGCCTGTCTGTTCGCGCAGAGGAGAGTGTCGATCCTCAGATCACCGCCGAACCGGCGCAAGAGAACTTGGCAGACGCCTCTGCCGATCAGACCGATGCGGCGATTCGAGAGACGCTCGAATTGATGCGACAGGCCGAGACACGATTGGCCGACGCGAAACTGGACGATGAAACCGCGTATTTGCAGCAGCGGATTCTCGCGAATCTGGAAGACCTGTTGGAGCAGGCGGCGAACCAGAAGGCTGAGCGGGTGGACGTGCCGATGGACACCGAGTCGGATTCCGAGTCACAAACTGCGGAGACGTCCGAAGCGGAGCGAACGGGCAGTCCTGATGCGGGCGGAGACAGCCCGTCCGGCGAGGGAGACTCATCAGAAACGCCCCGGCAGGGGGGAGACCCGAGCGCAACGGAAGTCGAGCAGCGACTCGACCTGGCGACTTCCGTCTGGGGGCATCTCCCGCCGCGAAAGCGGGACCGCATGCAAGGCGCGTTCAGCGAACGGTTCCTGCCCGCTTACGATGAACTGGTCCGGCGGTACTACGAAGCGCTCGCCACCGACGGCGACTCCGTTTCCAGACAGCCGCAAGATTGAACTGTTGTCGACGGACGATTCCTGATTCTGACGAACAGCGCACATCGTCGCCGGCAAAGGCGACGGATCGATCAAAATGAGAGTGATCTTTCCAATTCGAAGCGCGACGCTGTTGTTGGCATTGTTTGCGGCGCCTGTCTGCGGTCTGGGAGAGGATGGGGCACGTTCGGCGGACGCTCCGATCGACTTCGAAACCGAGGTGCGTCCTCTGCTGGTGCGCGCCTGTGTCGAATGCCACGGTCCGCAGAAGCAGGAAGGGGGGCTGCGCCTCGACAATCGAGCGGCCGCGCTCAACGGCGGCGACAGCGGAAAAGTCGTGCAGCCCGGCGCACCGGGCGAAAGTGAATTGATTCGCCGCGTTGCCCTCCCGGCCGGTGATCCAGAAATCATGCCGGCTGTCGGCGACCCGCTTACGGGCGAACAGATCGAACTGTTGCGGAACTGGATTGAACAGGGCGCCGTGTGGCCCGCTTCCAATCAGGATCTTGTGCACTGGGCCTATCAGCGCCCCGAGCGGCCGACGCTGCCAGAGGTTGAGCGAGCCCGATGGACGGCCAACCCAGTGGATCGCTTTGTTTTGGCGCGACTGGAGGAACGGGGACTCGCCCCCTCACCGCGCGCCGATCGGGAGACGTTGATTCGGCGGGTGACTCTCGATCTGATCGGTCTGCCCCCCTCGCCGGAAGATGTCGACGCCTTTTTGAACGACGACTCTCCGATCGCTTATGAGGAACTCGTCGACCGTTTGCTGGCCTCCGATCAGTTCGGCGTTCGCTGGGCTCGACCGTGGCTCGACTACGCCCGCTATGCCGATTCGCACGGTTTTCAGCGGGATGACTTTCGCGACCTCTGGCCGTATCGCGACTGGGTGGTTGACGCACTGAACGACGATATGCCGTTTGATCGGTTTTCGATCGAACAACTTGCCGGAGACCTGTTGCCGAACGCCGCCGAATCACAACGGATCGCGACCGGATTTAACCGCAGCGCTCCGACGAACGTTGAGGCGGGCACGGAACCGGAAGAGACGCGGGTCAATCAGATTTTCGACCGGGTGAACACACTCGGCATGGTCTGGTTGGGCAGCACCCTCGAATGCTGCCAATGCCACGACCACAAGTACGATCCGTTCACAATGCGGGACTACTACGGGCTGTTCGCGTTCTTCAACGGAACCGAGATCGAGGCTGATCGGGCCAATCCGGATGTGCCGGGTTCGATCAAGTTTCTCGGTCCGTCAATGCCGCTCACCGATCCGGTCGTGCAGAGACAGCGGGATGCGTTGCAAACAGAAATCGACGCCGTTGCGGCAGAATTGACAGCCCGAGAGGCGGAACTGCAAGAGTTTGACGCCGAATGGGAAACTGAACTCGCCGGCGCGATCGCGGATGCGCCGCAGGAGCATCCGCTTGAGGTGACCGGGTTCGAATCGTCCGGCGGGGCAGGGCACGAGGTTCTGGATGACCGATCGATTTTGCTCCGTGGCGATGCGCCGGCGCGGGACACTTACACGATTCGCGCCCGGCCGAACCTGAGCGGCGTGACGGCCTTCAAACTCGAAGCGCTCACCGACCCGTCTCTGCCGGGAAAGGGGCCCGGACGCGGCGACGCCGAGCGACCGAATTTTGTACTCCACGCCTTCCGGCTGTCGGTCCGACCGGCGGCGGGGGGCGAGCCCCAGACGGTTCGATTCGTCGCTGCGACTGCTGACTTTTCGCAGAAGAACTACGACATCGCCGGCGCCATCGACCAGGATCCGAAGTCCGCCTGGGCGATCCACCCGCAGTTTCACAAGCCGCATTGGGCCGTGTTCGAGACGGAACACCCTGTGGATTGCACCGGCGAGAGCGCTTTCGAATTCCAACTCGTGCAGAACCATGGAGGGGCCCGTACGATCGGTCGGTTGCGGCTGTCCGCGATCACTGGCGACTACCGCGGAGCGACGATTCCCAGCGCCGTAGCGACGGCGCTGGCCGTCGACCACCGGGAACGCACCGAGGAGCAGCGGGACGCGGTCTTGAGCTATCGCCGTGACCACGATGAGACGTACCGGGAACTCAAGGCGAAACACGCTCGTCTCGAGAAAGAACTCGCAGCCATAAAACCGCCCACGACGCTCGTGATGCAAGAAGTCGAGCAGCAGCGGGCGAACGCGGTCTTTCTGCGCGGAAATTATCAGACGCCGGGCGAGCCGGTGACACCGTCTACGCCCGCCATCCTGCATGATCTTGATGCAGGCGGCGATGCGGCTCCGACGCGGATGGACCTCGCCCGCTGGCTGGTCGACCCGCAGAATCCGCTGACCGCCCGCGTGACGGTCAACCGCTGGTGGGCCGAACTGTTCGGACACGGCCTTGTCACAACTCCTGAAGATTTTGGAGTCAAAGGGGAACGGCCCACGCATCCTGACCTCCTCGACTGGCTGGCCGTCGAATTCATGGAGAGCGGCTGGTCGATGAAACACGTCCTGCGAACGATCGTGCTCTCGGAGACCTACCGTCAGTCGTCGGCGGTGACTCCGGAACTTCTCGCGGCCGACGACCAGAACCTGTTCTACGCGAGAGGCCCACGGTTTCGGATGAGCGCGGAGATGGTCCGGGACAACGCCCTTTCAATTGCCGGACTGTTGAGCCTCAATCGTGGCGGGCCGCCGATCAAGCCCTATCAGCCGGACGGCATCTGGGTGAAGGTGGGCGGCCAGCGCTACGACTACAAGGTCAGCCCCGGGGAGCAGCGGTATCGACGCGGACTGTACGTTGTTTTGAAACGCGGCGCACCGTATCCCAGCTTCGTCAATTTCGACGCCGACAACCGCATGGCCTGCCGCGTCAAGCGTCCCCGGTCGAACACGCCGCTTCAGGCGCTGACGCTGATGAACGACCCGGTTTACGTCGAAGCGGCGAAGGCTTTTGCGGCGCGGATTCTCACGGAACGCCCTGAAGCGAGCGACGAAGTGCGAATTGCATTCGCCATGCGCGTCGCCGTCGCCCGCCCGCCGGAACCGGCCGAGGTCGACGTCCTCTCTGCTCTGCTGGAGAGCCAACGATCCGCTGTGGCCGCCGATCCCGAGTCCGCAATCCGGCTCATCGGAGAGTTCCCACTGTCTCCCCGGCAGACGGCCGGCGAACTGGCCGCCTGGTACGCCGTCGCCACGGCGGTCTTGAATCTCGACGAGACGATCTCCAAGAACTGACCACCATGATTTCGCTTGAGCAAACATTACTGCAAGCTACGCGGCGCCAGTTTCTGGGGCGCTCCGGCGTCTGCCTCGGTGCGGCGGCGCTGGCGTCGTTGCTCCGGGAGGATTCCAGCCTCCGGGCCGCTGATCGGGATCCGCGCGCTGCGCGGCCTGCGATGTCTCCACCGCGCGCGAAGCACGTCATCTATCTGCATATGATCGGGGCGCCGTCTCAGCTCGATCTCTTCACCCACCGGCCCGAGTTGTCGGCCCGGGACGGCGAGGAATGCCCCGAATCGTTTCTCGAGGGCCGGCGGTTCGCCTTCATCGGCGGGAAGATGACACTCGCCGGCAGCCCGTTCCGGTTCTCACGGCACGGCGAGAGCGGACAGGAAATCTCGGAACTGCTGCCTCACCTCTCCAGCGTCGCTGACGAACTGGCGATTGTCCGCACCCTGCATACCGAGGAGATCAATCACGCACCGGCGCAGATGTTCCTGCACACCGGCTTCGGCCGCGGTGGACGCCCGAGTTTCGGTTCGTGGGTCAACTATGGACTCGGAACGGAGAATCAGAACCTGCCCGCCTACGTCGTGATGCTCTCCGGGCCGCTGGGCGGGGCGGGGACGTCGGTGTGGTCCAATGGATTTCTGCCGAGCGTGTATCAGGGCGTTCAGTTTCGCAGCAGCGGCGACCCGGTGCTGTTTCTCAGCAATCCCGACGGACAGAGCGACGCGGACCGCCGGCGGATCTTCGACGCCGTCAAATCCCTGAACGAGCGCCGCCTCGCCCTAGTCGGTGATCCGGAGATTGCGACTCGCATCAGTCAGTATGAGATGGCGTATCGCATGCAGACGTCGGTGCCCGACCTGATGGACATTGCCCAGGAAACGAAGCAGACGATCGACCTGTACGGCGCACAACCGGGCGGCGCGTCGTTCGCCAACAACTGCCTGCTGGCCCGGCGTCTGGTCGAGCGGGGCGTGCGAATCATCGAACTGTACGACGCCGACTGGGACCACCACTCGAACATCCGGAAGTCGCTTCCGGAAAAGTGCGAACAGGTCGACCGGGCGATGGCGGCACTCATCGCGGATCTCAAACAGCGCGGGCTGCTGGACGAAACACTGATCGTGTGGGGATCGGAATTCGGCCGGACGCCGTTGCGGCAGGGAGTGAATGGCGAGGGGAATTCCACCAATCCCGGTCGCGATCATCACAAGGACGCCTATTGCACGTGGCTGGCGGGGGGCGGCGTGAAGGGCGGGGTTTCCTACGGAGAAACCGACGAATTCGGCTTCAGTCCGGTCGACAAACCGGTCCACGTCCACGATCTCAATGCGACGCTGCTGCACCTCCTGGGCCTCGACCACGAACGACTCACGTTCAAATACCAGGGTCGCGAGTTCCGCCTGACCGACGTCCACGGGGAGGTCCTGCACGACTTGATCGTGTGAGTCTCCGACTGTCCGTGCTCCGTGGGAGCGTCTCACGCAGCGGTTTCAGACTGATTCGACCAGTGGGTGAGCTTCACTTTCCCAACCCGGTCTTCGCGTGGGCCACAGTGCTGCTGTTGGTCGGCCTGCTCGCACGCGTCGCGATCAACGACTTCCGGACGCTCAAGATCCCCAACCGCATGACGCTCAGCATTCTTGCCGGCGGATTGCTCATGAATCTCCTGCGCGGCGCGTGGCTGGGCGGTCTGAAGCAGCGGGTCTTCCTGCTGTCTCCGACCGGAGCGGGTCTTGGCGCTATCGACGGATTGCTGTTCGCCATCGCCGGCTTCGCACTGGCGTTCGGGGTCTTCTTCCTGCTGTGGGTTCTCGGCACGGGTGGGGGCGGCGACGTCAAACTTTTCGCGGCCATCGGCGCCTGGGTCGGTCCCGGCGAAGCGCTGCGGATCCTGTTCGGATCGGTGGTTGTCGTCGCCCTGACGCTGTTTGTGCAGGTCGTCCGAGGGACGGGCACGCGAGCGCCCCCCGGCGGCGGCGATGCCGATGGAGAACCTGGCGCGAACCCGGAAAAAAAGCGGAAGAGAATCCAGAGCTTCGCGCTGCCGCTCACAATTTCCAGCGCACTGGTTCTCGCCTGGGATTGCCGCCGCGATTTGGGACTCTCACCGGCTGCCGAACTCCGCGGAGAGCGCGGCCGGCCTGCGGCCACCCGATCCCGGATTATTCATCGAGTCTTGCACCACAGAGCCCCAGAGTGCCCAGCGCGGGCGCTGCCAGGAACTATCACGGCCTCGGACGGCTGTCAGTTACGCACGACTCGGCTGGCGCCAGTCCCCGAGGAACCGGGCCCAGGGGATTCTCGAATGGGACACAGATTTTCGCGGATTCGGCGGATCAGCACGAATTCGCCGGGGTGTTCCTCAAGAGTCGGCAGCGACGAGACCGCAGCGATCCAGGCGTAAATACTCTGTACTCCACAGAAAGCAATCAGCGAAATTCGGTCCCATCCGTGGTCATCCGCGTTCCATTCGAATCTCTCGAAGAGTCACTCAATCGGGGATCGAGAGTTGTGTGAAAGAGAAAGCCTTCCAAGGCCGTGGCTCCAAACTCTGGTCCGCACAGCGGACCCTGCGTCGCTCAATCCGCCGACGCCACACTGAATCGCCGGCAGCACTATTCGGTCTTTGCCCGGTGCAGCGTTGGTTCGGCCCACACCGCAAGATTCTGAAGCGACTTGGATTGATCGGAGGGGATCGTCTTGAGCGAGAGCGTGAGTGTTTCGTCGCGCGGGAGTGCGATGTCGATCGCCTGTGGTGATGCCCCCGATCGGATCGGGTCGGTGCGGATCAGCTCTTCGTCTCCGGCGCAGACTGCAAAGGCCACTTCACCTTCCGGACCCGCCGTCGGATGCAGGCCGACACGGCAGGTGAAGCGATCGAAAACGCCCGCCGGGGCAAGAGTGAAATCGAGCGAGAACGGCGCCCCCATGCCGAAACCGAATTCCACCGGTTCGGGCTCGCCGGTTCCCGGCAAGGCCAGCGGGTGCAGGTTCCGTCGGGCGTCCATCGACTGATCGACCAGAAACGGCGTCACGTAGTACGGGTGCCCGATCATCTGTCCTTCGAATTCGGGAAGCCACTCGCTCAACCGCTGGACGGCCAGCGCTTCCGCCTCTTCTTCATCGACCCGGCCGGCGGAGAGGCAGAGCACCGTGTAGATGACGTCGGCCGTATGCCGGGCGTTGGCCAGCGCCGCCGCGGCGCGGTGCTCGTCGGCCGCCGCGCCATCGCCGTGCATCATGTCCTGCACGATCGGCACGATGTGCGCCGCCGCCCCGGCGCGAAGCAGTCGTTGATGCTGGTAGATTCTCGCCGCCGCCTCGTCGACGGTGGTCCCCAGCAGTTGAGGTTGATATTCGACGTCATCGATCTCGTAGCTGCCGACGTCGGCGATGCCGCCGTAGCCGAAGAGATAGTTGTACCGCTGCTTGTCCTTCGGGGGAGGCAACAGCCTTCGCAGTTGAAGTTCCGAAACGGGACTGCTGTGAGCCGACGGGCAGCCGGGATCTTCATTCCAGTGGCAGAGCACGCCCAGGAATTTCATCGCCTCGTCGGTCTCGCCGGCCGCAAGCTGTTCGGAGACCTGCTCGATATACCAACGCATCCCGATCAAGCTCGGCTCCGCCGGATTCACGTCGTGCAGTGAAAGCCGCGCACCGGGCACGAGGCAGTAGGGATCAAGTTCTGGCGCCGTTCCCCCTGCGTGCTGGTCCTGAAGCGACGTATACTCGCGGCAGAGGCGGTCGAGGTGCTCCCGGCCGATCATCTCCCGTTGCCACTCCGGCAGCCTCGCGACGGCCCACAGCCGGATCAAGCGATGCCCTTTTCCCCATCCGAACGCCTCCGGAGAAGCAACGAGACAGAACAGAACGATGAGGAAGGCGATCCGCCGGAGTGTCGACTGTGCTTTCATGATCTCGGTCCGTGGCTCAAGGTCGTCAATCGGGGTGTCAATAACTCGGTGACTTCCTGGCGGGGAACCTGTCAGCCTGAGCAGGGTGGATTCAGTCACGCCGCGCCGCCATTGTCCAGACTCCGCCAGCAGTACCACGACGCGACGGTCGCATAGGGGCGCCAGCAGTCTGCGATCGCGTGCGATTCCTCCTTCCCCGGCAGGTCGCTGAGGTTGTAGAGGTTGCGAAGCGCCATCCGGATGCCGAGGTCGTCGTGCGGGAAAACGTCGGGCCGTCCGAGCGAGAAAATCAGGAACATCTGCGCCGTCCACACGCCGATGCCCTTGACCTGGACGAGTTCCGCCACGACTTCCGCATCCGACATCGTGCGGACGCGGTTCAATCGGACGCGGCCGTCGCTGACTTTCGCGGCCAAATCGTGGACGTAGGACGCCTTCTGCGGCGAGAGACCGAGCGACCGCAGTTGCTCGAGGGTCATCCCGGCAATCACGTCCGGTGTCATTCGCCGCGGCCGGATCGCCTGCTGCAGCCGGTTGTTGATGGATCGCGCCGCCTGACCGGAGATCTGCTGCGCGATAATCGCCCGCACCAGCGACTGAAACCGGTTTCTCTGCAGCTTCAAGCTGAACGGGCCGACTCGTTCGATCACGCCGCGCATCACAGGATCGGACTTCCGAAGATGCCTCCGCGCTTTGCGAACGATGGCGTCGTCCATCCGCTTCAATCCGGCAAACTGTCAAGAAACGTGGCCACCGCCGTTTCCACCTCGTCGGCCGCAACGTACATCACGTCGTTGTGTCCGGCCTCGGGGAGTTCGACGAACATTTTGGCGACGCCGTTGTGAGATTCGTCCGGGGCGGCCGCAAACAGCCGCTCACCCTGCTCGAAGGGGACGACCCGGTCCCGCCTGCCGTGAATGACCAGGAGCGGGGACGCGACATCCGGAATCCGGTCAATCGACGGATACCGGTCGAGCAGCAGCCACCGGACGGGCAGCCACGGATAGTGGTAGGCGGCGGCATCGGTCAGTGCGGTGAATGTTCCGCGCAACATTAACCCGCCGGGAATCGTCCCCTCGTCGCAGAGGTTCGCCGCCAGTTGAATCGCGACGCCGCCCCCGAGAGACTCTCCCCAGAGAATGACCCGTTCGGGAGGGACGCCGAGATCGACCGTGGCGAAGTCCCAGATGTGCCGAGCATCACGGACCAGGTCGATCTCCGTGGGACTGCCGCGGTTCTCCGCGTATCCACGATAGTCGACGTACAACACGTGGTTGCCGAGACCGGTGAACTGCCGGATTTCCTTCAGCCGGTACCCGCGATGACCGCCGTTTCCCGCGAAGTAGAGAATCAGACGTCGTTCGTCGGTGCGCAGCGAATTCTCAAGGTCGTTGGACTCGCTGCTGCTTCCTTCCGCCAGCACGAGCCACCCCTGCAGGTCGAGTCCCTCGTCAACCTTGACCTCGACATGATGCAGTTGACCGTTCGAGAAACCAGCGTCAGATGCGGAGACCGCTTCTCTGGTCGGCAGGTAGATCAGTTTCCGCTGGAAGAATGCGAGCATCGCTGCGATTGTGGCATACGGCACAAACACGAACAGCATCAGCCGGATGAGAAACCCGCGCCGACGCATACGCTTTTCAGTGAGGTCAGTCGACTCGCCATTCATGGAAACGGTCTACAGGCTCGGTCTGCGGACGCGAAAAAGCCGCTGAGGGTGTGCTGGAGTGAGAGCAATTTTCACTCCCACCGGCGGAGCCCAAAGAGCCACGAAACGGGTTGTATCTCCCCTCGGGATCCCAAGCTATGATACGCGACCGAATGAGCGGTTGACAGATCGGGTGACCCATCGAATGCGCGTGATTCCTGTTCTCGATCTGATGCAAGGCCGGGTGGTCCGGGGCGTCGGCGGGCGCCGCCACGAATACCAGCCTGTTCGCAGCCGACTCTCCGAGACGTCTGGTCCCCTCGACGTCGCGCAGGGGCTGCGCCGCGAATTCGGCGCGAATGAACTCTATCTTGCCGACCTCGATGCGATTCAGGCGGAGCGGCCGCCGTCGAATGCCATCGCTCAACTCGCTGCCGCCCGATTCGATCTGCTGGTCGACCCCGGTCTGCGCGACGTCGCCGACGGACGAGCGCTCATCGCTTCCGGGGTCCGGCGGGTCGTCGCCGCGCTGGAAACGTCCCACGGTCCCGAGCAACTCGCCGCTTTCGTCAAGTGCATCGGGAGTGAGTCGCTGGTCTTCAGTCTCGATATGAAACTGGGCCGGCCGCTCGGCGACCCGTCCCGCTGGAGCGGGGACGACCCGTTCAGCATCGCGGTGCAGGCTGTTGACTGCGGTGTCAACTGCCTGATTCTGCTGGATCTCGCCTCCGTCGGCGAAGGGAACGGCGTCCCGACCAGTGATCTCTGCCGTCGCCTGCGAAAGCGATTCCCGAGTCTGGAACTGATCACGGGCGGCGGCGTCCGAAATCGAGACGACCTGATGAGACTCGCCGATTCCGGAGTGGATGCCGCATTGGTGGCGTCGGCCCTGCACGACGGCCGGTTGACCCGCGACGATCTGCACGGTCTGTGAATTCCGTTCCCAGCGCGCCTTTACGAGTCGAGTCGCTCAAACCGCAAGGGTGCGTCGGCGGCGGGGTCGACGATCCGCAGAGCGACTTTGCCGGCCAGTACGTCGCCGAGGAGGTCGCCGCACACCTCGCCCCGCCATCCTTCCGCAAGGCGGGGAGCGTTTTCAGGCTTTCGACCGGAAAGATACCACCGCACAAGTTCCTGCAGGTCGGCGTTAGTGCCCACCAGCGTTGTCGAGATGCCGCATTCGGCGCACCGCTGCGCCAGTGCGATGGACAGCATTTTGCCGAGCACTTCGTTCTGCGTCACGGTCGGCCGGGGCGGGGATTTCGCCGGCAACTCCTTGTCCGACAACGCGGCCGCGCGCTCGACGCAGTCCAGCAGATCCTGTGCGAACTTCGCATAATCCCGCCGCTGCATGCCGCGGATCGCCGTAACGTCGTCGCGCGAACGCGGTTGTCGCTTCGCGACCTCGACCAGCAGATCATCCCGCAAGACTCCCCGCACGGGCCGATCCTGCTGCTCCGCCAACCGTTCCCGCCACTCGAACAACTCCCGAATGCACCCCAGCGCCCGGCGACTGAGCCGATGAACGCCGGACAACCGCCGCCAGGGCTCGCCGTTCCCGTTCGACGTCGATTCCTCAATAAACCTCGCAACCTCGACTTCGGCCCAGTCGCTGCGGCCGTGCTCGGACAGCATCTCCTGCTGGCATTCCCAGATGCGGATCAGGTGCCGCACGTCGTCGAGGGCATAGTCCACCTGCTGGCTTGTCAGCGGCCGCCGTCGCCATTCCGTGCGTGTCTCATGGCTTTTGAGACGATCTCCGACGACCCGCTGCACCAGATTCGTGTAGGACAGCGGGTAACCGCGACTGAGCAAGCCTTCCACGATCTGCACGTCAACCAGTCGCTGCGGCAATTGACCGGTTATCTGGTGGCAGAAACGCACCTCTTCGCGCCCGCCGTGGACCACGACCGTCGTTTCCGAATCGGTCATCAGCTCCCACCACGGCGACAGGTCGTCGACTTCAAACGGGTCGATCGCCGTCAATCGATCCGGCGTCGCGAACTGCAGCAGACACAGACGCGGCCGGTAGTAGTACTCGGCTACGAACTCGGTGTCGAATCCGACGATGCCCGCCTCGCGGATGTGCGTGCAAAGCTCTTCGAGTTGATCCTGGCGGGTGATGAGCCGATGAGGCATGGCGATCAGAGCTGTTCGTCGTGAACGGGAACCGGATCGCCGCCGGGGATTCCGATTCGGCGGCAACTCGACTTGTGCCGACGGTCCGTGGCAAGATTCTTAAGATAAGTTCCTCCTGTGGCTTCCGTCGAGCGTCCTGGTCGTTTTTCCCTCGAAACCGGGGTCCGGCCAATGACCGAGCTGGCGGCGCCACATCTCTTTCGATTGCTCACACAGTATGGAGCGCGTCATGCGCCGCCTGTTACACTGAGTATTCCGGGAAACGCGAATCCAGTTATCTCCAGACCTGTCACGGCTCGGTAACGACATGAACCGATTGCTCAGCCCCGCAAGTATGTCAACGGTATGGGGCTTCACTCTCACCGCGGTACTGCCGATCATCGGCGTTTCATGCTGCGCACTCGCTGCGGACGACCGGACCGAGAGCGATCGCCTGCAGGCGTTCCACGAGGAAGTGCTCCCGATCCTGCAGAAAAATTGCTTGAAGTGCCACTCCGGTGAAGAACCGAAAGGCGGCCTGGAATTGACCTCCCGGAACGCAATTCTCACAGGCGGTGACAGCGGCCCCGCCGTCGATGCGGACGACCCCGAAGCCAGCCTGCTGATCGAAGCGATCAACTACGAGAGCTTCGAGATGCCGCCGACCGGGAAGCTCCCGGCCGAGTCGATTGCGATTCTGACGGCGTGGGTCAAGCAGGGCGCACCGATGCCCGATGGAGAGATTGACGTCGAGGTCGAACACGCCGGTCCGCCGCAGGTCAATGAACAGACGCGAAACCACTGGTCGTTTCGCGCTTTAGAGCGTCCGGACGTTCCGACGGTCTCGCACGCCGAATGGATCGCCAACCCGATTGACGCCTTCGTCCTCTCGCGTCTGGAGTCGGCCGGGCTGACGCCGGCTCCTCCCGCCGACCGGCGGACACTGATGCGCCGCGTCCATTACGACCTGCTCGGACTGCCGCCGACGCCCGAAGGCGTCGCAGCCTTCGCAGCCGATGACTCTCCCGACGCGTACGAACAACTCATCGAGCGGCTGCTCGATTCGCCCCATTACGGCGAGCACTGGGCCCGCTATTGGCTCGACATTGTGCGCTACGCCGAATCCAACAGCTACGAACGCGACAATCCGAAGCCGTTCGTGTGGAGATACCGCGACTACGTCATCGACGCCTTCAACAACGACAAGCCTTACGACCGGTTCATCCGCGAGCAACTCGCCGGCGATGAACTCCCCGACGCGACGGCCGAGACGATAATCGCCACCGGCTACTATCGGTTGGGGTTGTGGGACGACGAACCGGTCGACGCGGAACTGGCGTTCTACGATGGCCTCGACGACATCGCCGCCACGACGGCGCAGGCCTTTCTCGGCCTGACGATGAACTGCGCCCGCTGCCACGACCATAAGCTCGACCCGATCTCGCAGCACGACTACTACAGCTTCATCTCGTTCTTCCGCAACATCCGGCATTACGGCGTTCGCGCGGACGAAACGGTCTTTGCCGCATCGGTGCGGGACATTTCAACGCCCGAACAACGGGCCGCATTCGAAGCAGAGCGGATCGCCCACGAGCAGCGCGTCGCCGAACTGCGCACAGAACTCGACGCGGTCGAAAATGAAATCCGGCCGCACCTCGCAGGGGGTGAAAAGGACGACTTTCAGGACGATGCGGTGCGGCTCCGCATCATCGAAAAACAGATCGGCCGCCATATCACGCAAGACGCCTTCGACGAATACGCGCGCCGGCGGAAGGAGTGGACCGACCTCCGCAACTTCCCGCCCCAGAGCGCGCATCAGGCGCTGTGCATCAAGGAACATGGCGCGGAGTGCCCGCCGACGTTTCTGCTGGCCCGCGGAAGCCCGAAAGCGAAAGGTGAGGAAGTCCTGCCCGCGTTCCCGGTGGTCCTTTCACCGCCCGAACCGCACATCGCCGTCCCCGAGGACGGCGAGAGTTGTGGACGTCGGCTGGCGCTGGCGAACTGGATCGCCGATCCGGCGAATCCGCTCACCGCCCGCGTGATGGCCAACCGCATCTGGCAGTGGCATTTCGGACGCGGCATCGTCCGTTCGCCCAATAATCTCGGCCTCCAGGGCGACGCGCCGACCCATCCGCAACTCCTCGACTGGCTGGCGTCTGAGTTCATCGCGCGCGGCTGGAGCATCAAGGAGATGCACCGGCTGATCCTGACGTCGAACACTTATCGCATGTCGTCGCCCGGTCAGTCCGCCGGACTCGAACAAGACCCGCAGAACGATCTGTTCTGGCGATTCGACATGCGGCGGCTGCGCGCCGAGGAGATTCGCGATTCGATCCTGGCTGTCAACGGCAGCCTCAATCTGGACAAGATGCACGGCCCGAGCATCTACGAGGTCATCCCTGCGGAAGTGCTCGCCGGGCAGTCGCGTCCCGGGCACGGATGGGGTGAGTCGTCTCCCGCAGACCGCCGGCGGAGGAGCATCTACATCCACGTGAAACGGTCGCTGGCGGTTCCGCTGCTGGCGGCCTTCGACGCCGCCGACACCGACTTCACCTGCCCGGTCCGCTTCGCCACCACGCAGCCGACGCAGGCCCTCACGCTCCTCAACAGTGAGTTCGTCGGGAGCGAGGCCCGCGTCTTCGCCGAATTCGTCCGCGAGAACGCCGGCGACGAACGAAGGGATCAGGTGGCCCTGCTTCTCGGCCGTGTGACTCAGCGGCCCCCCAACGAGAACGAGATCACGCGCGGCGTCGAACTGATGGAATTGCTCGAGACCGACCACGGCCTCAGCCGCGCCGACGCCCTGCGGTACTACTGTGTGCTGGCGCTGAATCTGAACGAGTTTGTGTATCTGGATTGACGCGAAGTGGACTCCATGAACGAGCCGACAACTCTCCCACCGGACATTGCGGGTACTGTCACGCGACTGCTCCAATTGCCCGCCAATCAACGGCTTGAAATCAGTCGTCGGTTGGTCGACAGCATTACCATCGAAGAGACCGACCATGCCCGGTCCGCGGAAATTGCCGAACGGATTCGGCAAATCGAATCCGGTGAAGTGGAGGGCGTAGACGGAGACGACGTCTTCCGAAAACTGGAGGAGCGGCTGGGAGTGAGTGTCCTATGAAGACGAACACAGGTGGCGACTTGTCCGCGGAACTCGAAGCAACCATCGATCGCCTGCTGCAACTCCCCCCCGAGCAGCGGCTGGCGATCGGGGAACGGCTGATTGAGAGCGTGCAGGTCGTCATCGACGACGAAGCGATGGAGATCTACAAGCGTCGCGCGCAGGAGTTGAGGGACGGCACGGTGCAAGGTATTCCCGCCGACGAAGTGATGACCGAGATTCGGAAGATGCTCGATGAAGAGTTTCCGCTTCCATCCTGACGCACGAACTGAATTGCGGGAGGCGGTTCGATACCTCGAAAGTCAACAAAGCCGTCTTGGCCGAAGATTCCGAGCGCTCGTTGGCGACGCGTTGCAGGTGATCAGGGCGAATCCACAGACAGGCATTCTTGACGGAGGGTTTCGGCTGAAATCGGTTCGACCGTTTTCATACTGGGTTGTCTTCGTCGAGCGCACAGACGACATCTGGATTATCGCCGTCCACCACGGACATCGAGACCACACCTACTGGCAGAAACGCTTCGACAAACTTGCAAGTGAAGAAGGTTGAGGAAATGAACCGGCAGCGTCCGCTGTGCGGGACGCGCGGGTCCGAATTCGTCGGTGCTCGCCGGAGTGGAGGCTGCGGGTAAGATAAAAGAGCGGGAACGAGAGAGAATCAAGAGACTCATGAACACCGAAACCAAGAGCGAGCTGCCGACCGAACTTGAAGCCACCGTCGACCGGCTGCTGCAACTCACCCCCGAGCAGCGGCTGGCGATCGGGGAACGGCTGATTGAGAGCGTGCAGGTCGTCATCGACGACGAAGCGATGGAGATCTACAAGCGTCGCGCGCAGGAGTTGAGGGACGGCACGGTGCAAGGTATTCCGGTGGATATGGCCTTCGAGCAGGCGAAACAGGCGCTGCGCGAAACTCGCGAACGTTCAGCGGGACACCAGTCGTGAAATGCTCAGCAACAGTGGTACGACTCCTCGTTCCCGAACTTCCGTTTCGGAACGGAGGCGACGAGGAGAGTTCGTGAGTGGTTCGGGAGGACAGAAGGAAACGAAGGGAACGAAAAGTGGGTAAGAATGCGGCCGGCTGTGGTCGCGCGGGTGGGCTGGGAGCAGAACCTTGAACTCTTGTTCCGGCAATTGCGAATTTGCAGGTTGAGCGGTTCGTACGGAAGCACGAATCCCGCAGGGTTTCGTGCGAATTCGCAATCCAGCCAACACGTAAACACAGCCCTGCCAGGGCACTCTGGATGTCATGAGTTTGGCGAGAACGAACAGGGAGCCCGCTTCGTTGACTTGCTTTCCTTCTGTGTGACCCGGAAAAGGGGTTTCTCGCTCGCGGGCGTTGAGACCATTTCGAGGAGACATGATCGTGACCAACACCATCCGCCCCAACTTCTGCGGCCGCACCCGCAGGGAATTCCTCTGGCAAACCGGTTGCGGCTTCACCGGGCTCGCGCTCTCGGCCATGCTCAGCGACGACGGGTTCTTCTCAGATCAGGCTCTCGCCGCTGACGGCAGGACGCCCTTCAAGAATCCGCTCGCGCCGAAGCCGCCGCATCACGATCCGGCTGCGACCGCCTGCATATTTCTTTACATGTACGGCGGTCCGAGCCACATCGATACGTTCGACTACAAGCCGGAGATGTACGGCCGCGACAACCAGACTGTCGAAGTCAAAACGTTCGGCCGTGCGGGCCACCGCAATGAAGGCCGCATCGTCGAGCCGCGCTGGGAGTTCAAGCAGTACGGCGAGTGCGGCAAGTACGTCAGCGACCTGTTTCCGCATCTGGGCGAGCGGGTGGACGACATCGCCTTCCTGCACTCAATGACGGCCGACTCGCCGATCCACGGCTCGGCGATGCTGATGATGAACTCCGGCCGCATCCTCAGCGGCAGTCCCTGCATCGGCTCCTGGCTCAACTACGGCCTGGGTACGGTCAACGAGAATCTGCCCGGCTTTGTCGTGATGCTCGATCCGCGCGGCGGACCGATCTCCGGCCCCAAGAACTGGTCCAGCGGGTTCATGCCGGCCACCTACCAGGCGACTTTGATGCGCTCTCAGGGCGAACCGATCCTGGACCTCAAACCGCCCGAGGAACTCTCATTGGGCGCCCAGCGGGCGTTGCTCGATGCGCTCCGCGACTACAACGAAGACCACCTGCAGTCGCGTGCGGACAATTCCAACCTCGCGGCCCGCATCGCCAGCTACGAACTGGCCTATAAAATGCAGACACACGCGCCCGAAGCAGTCGACCTGTCCCAGGAGACCGAAGCGACGCAGAAACTCTACGGACTCGACGATCCAAAGTGCGCCACGGTCGCCCGGCAATGCCTGCTGGCCCGCAGGCTGGTTGAGCGCGGCGTGCGGTTCGTGCAGATCTACTCAGGCGGTGCGCATAACGACGACAACTGGGACGCCCATGCCGACATGAAGGCCAATCACGACCTGCACGCGGGCGAAACCGACAAACCGATCGCCGGGCTGCTGACCGATCTCCGGCAGCGCGGCCTGCTGGAGAAGACGATCATCGTCTGGAGCGGCGAATTCGGCCGGCAGCCGACAGCGGAATACGCGCAGGGCACCGGCCGCGACCACAATTCGTACGGCTTCACGACCTGGATGGCGGGGGGCGGAGTCAAAGGAGGGATCAGCTACGGGGCCACCGACGAACTGGGCAGCGCAGCGGTCGAAAACAAACTCCATGTCCGCAACCTGCACGCCACCATCCTGCACCAGATGGGTCTCGACCCCAACGGCCTGACCTACTTCTACGGCGGGCTCGATCACAAGCTCGTCGGCGTCGAAGGCGCTTCGCCGATCTGGGACGTAATTGCCTGACTCGCGCCCTTTACTCTCCGAGCGTATTGAACGACCGGTCCCCCGCGTCGCCCAGGCCGGGGACGATGAACTTCCGGTCGTTCAGCTCCGGGTCGACCACGCAGACGTGGATCGATGCTTCGGGAAACTCCTGCGCGACGGTCTCGACTCCCGGAGCCGACGCAATTACGGCCAGCAGCTTGAGTCGCGCGACGCCCCACTTCTTCAACGCGTCGAGAGCCAGCAGGGCCGAACCGCCGGTGGCCAGCATCGGATCGAGCACAATCGCGGTTTCAACAGGGTTCCCTTCCGGCAACTTGCGATAGTACTCCACCGGTCGGGCCGTCTGCTCGTCGCGATACAAACCGAGATGCCACACCTCGGCTTCCGGGAGGAGCGTGAGCAGCGGATCGACCATGCCCAGGCCGGCCCGCAGAATTGGAACAAGACCGACTCGCTCGTCGATGACATGCCCGGTCGTCTCACACAACGGCGTGATGACGGTCGTTTCCCGGACGCGAAGATCGCGTGTGGCGTCGAATGCCAGCAGTTTGACCAGTTCGCCGACATGCCGGCGGAACTCGCCCGGCTGCGTATCGCGCGACCGCACATGCGTGAGGTGATGCTTCGCCAGAGGATGGTCGAGCAGATGAAGACCGGGCATCGCGTCCATTCAGAAAAGAGTCGTTGCCGACCCGTCGTGCTATTCGGCGGAGTCCGCCTTCCGCTTCTCCTCCGGAACCAGCTTGTCGAGCACGCCGTTGACGAACGAAGCGGACTGTTCGTTGCCGTATTTCTTCGCCAGTTCCAGCGCCTCATCGATCAGAATGCGGTGCGGCGTTTCGGTGTGTAACAGCTCAAAGGCGCCCAGCCGCAGGCAATTTCGATCGGTCGCCGCCATCCGCCCCAGTTTCCAGTTCGTGGCGACCCGCTGGATCCGTTCATCAAGGGCCGCGCGGTACTCCATCACGCCGGCAAACAGAGTCCAAGCGAAATCCTGCAGCGGTTTCTCCCGGATCCGTTCCGCGATCATCTCGCGCACGGCGTGCCCGTCCACGTCGGGATTCAAGTCGACCTGATAAAGCATCTGCAGCGCAACTTCGCGCGCCTTGCTCCGCCGTGCCATAACCGCCACTCTTGCCGTTGATTCTCCCGCCGGGAAGCGCGGCGAGTCTCAGAAGACCGCTCACGAGCCGGAGTCGTGAGGCGGGGGAAGCTGCTGGATCAACCCGATCATCTCGAGGGCCGCCAAGGCCGCTTCGCTTCCCTTGTTGCCGGCCTTCCCGCCGGCGCGTTCCAGGGCCTGCTCCATATTACGAGTCGTCAACACGCCGAACAAGACGGGGATTCCGGTCTCCAGCCCAATCTGCATCAGCGCCCGCGAGACCTCGCTGTTGATGTATTCGTGATGCAGCGTCTCGCCCTGAACGACCGCACCGAGACAGATCACGGCGGCGTATCGTCCACTGGCGGCCAGGCGAGCGGCGGCCAGCGGAATCTCAAAAGCACCGGGCGTCCACACGACATTCACACGATCCTCCGAGACGCCGTGTTCGCCCAGCGTCGCCAACGCGCCGCTCAGCAGTTTCCGCGTGACGACGTCGTTGAATCGCGCGACCACGATCGCCAGTTCCGCATCCGGCCCGGCGTCGAGCTGTCCTTCGATAACGGGCATTTCCGTCGTTCCACCTCGCCTGTTTCACGCACCCGAGACCGAGCCCGGATTATTCGTAGCGCACGCTGCCAGCGTGCGTCTCCGTTGACTTGGCGTCGGCGTGCAATGCGTTCGAAAAGCGCGGCGCTTTGGGCAACTTCTTGATAACCTGCTGTTTGGCAAACACTTATAGTGAACCGGGCCCTCGTCATGAATAATCCGGGCGAGCGGGCCTGTCGCGTTTCCGGATCATAGGCCGACGCGATCCGTCGAACAATCGGCCGGCCCTCGAAGAACCTGGCCACACTCGACTTTCGAGCGCAGATTCTTGCGCGGGCCCGTAGCGCACGCTGCCGGCGTGCGCCAACCACCTCTGCGATCAGCGGGACGCACGCAAGGCTGCGTGCGCTACGTGGTTGGGTTGCGGGCGTCGCCCGCGCCGGGACGCTGCGTGAAAACAATAGGTGCGCGGCGAGTGTTCAATTTCACTCGTCTGCTCGGTCGACCCGCCCTCAGCCCCGATTCGGCGACTCATCGCGGGCGTCGCTCGCGGCGGCGTCCACCACCCGCCGCCGGAATTCGTCGCAGTCCTCCGGGGGATTCGTGCAGGACGAGCAGACCGGATTTCCAGCCGCGTCGGTCATCTCCGCCAGCCCGCCGCAGGAACCGCGCAACTGCCGATTGGCAACAATTCCGCCGATTCCCAGACCGATCACCGCCACGCCGATCAGCGCCGCTGCCAATGCGAACGTGATCCACGACGGCGGACCCTCAGCCGTCACTCCCCCGATGGGCTCCGGCTCACCGAAACGCTCCGAGAAATCCAATGTCGCCTGCTGCGAAATCCCATCCCTCTCGTGCAGCAGCATCCACGCGGCGATTTTCCGCTCTTCCGCCCAACGCAGGCCTTCCTCCGGCCCCAGCACCATCAGCGTCGTCGCCCAAGCATCGGATGTGGCGCAGTCGTCGGCGACGATCGTGACCGATGCCAGCGAATGCGTGACCGGTCTTCCGGTGCGGGGATCAATCGTATGCGAGTAGCGTGTCCCGTCCGATTCAAAGTAGTTGCGGTAATCCCCCGAAGTCGCCAGCGACGCGTCACTCAGAGGCAGCATCCAGCCCGCCCGCCGCGCGTCGATCGCGGGCGCTTCGACGCCGATCCGCCAGGCGTCGCCGTCAGGCCGGCTGCCGGACACCCGCATCTCCCCGCCGATTTCCACCATGAAATCTGCGACACCGGCCCCGCTCAGGTATTCCGCGACACGGTCGACGGCGAATCCTTTGGCGATCGCACTGAGATCAAGTTCCACGCCGGGAACAGTCTTGCGGAGCGAAGGCGGATCGGTCCGGGCCGTAACCTTTTCATAGCCGACGATTTCCAACGCAGCGTCAATCTCCGCATCTCCGGGAACCTGATTCGTCCGTGGTCCGGGACCGAAGTTCCACAACCGCACCAGCGGACCGACGGTCGGATCGAACGCACCGCCGGAGTCTTCCGCAACCGCGAGAGCGCGGGCCACCACGACCGCCGTGTCGGCGGAAACGGGAAACCATTCGAGCGACGCCCGCCGATTGAAACGCGACAGTTCCGAGTCTGCGCGGTAGGTCGACATCTGGTCGTTGATCTCGTCCAGCAACCGGTCGATGTCCGCCTGCAAATCGGATGGCGTGCGACCTTGTGGAAGCTGGCGCAGCTTGACGCTGTAGCTGGTCCCCATCGTCTGGCCGGAAATCTCCGGCGGCGCATCAACGGCCCGCGCGGGCGACGCCGCGACGAACACGAAAAAACAGAAGGTTCCAATGGAGCCGACTCGCTCCGCGATTCGGATGTCCATGACGAGGCACTTGCTGCACGCGGAAATTGCGAACCACGCGAGAATTCTCACCGTGAGTCGTACAAGAGCCGGTGGACGCATGTCGTGTTCCGATGATTCGTAAGTCACGCAACCCCAATCATCGGACCGAACCCGGATGAAATCAACCGGGGTTTCGTGAGTTCTCTCCCGGCTATAGCGCTTTGCAAATCAGGGTTGTGGATCTGTCTCGCGGATTGTCGTCTTCGACAGTCCGAACACCGCTCGACGCGGACACACGGTCGAGCAGTTTGCTCTACGGAAGCGGATCAGCATCGCCAAGATTGACGCAAAGGATCGACGAGGCGCTGCGCACATAGAGCCGCGTCCCCGCCAGCGCCGGATGCGCATGCACCTCAGAGTCGTCGGCAATCACCGGCATTCGCCCCACGACGTTGTAGTCCGCCGAAGTCGAGTCGACGAGGATCAATTCTCCGCTCGTCGTCGTCACCAGCACCCGGCCCGGTGCGGCGATCAGGCTGGCATAGTCCCGAAACACACGATCCCGGCTGCGCCACAGCGGTTCCAGGTCGTTTTCCGCCGACAGGCAGTGCAGATCATTCCACACGCCGAACACGCGACCATCGATCACGACGGCGGTGCTGGAATCGGCCGCCAGCCGTTCGTAACGGGCTTTCGGTTGCGGGACGATCGTCCCGTCGTCGTTGAAGCCGTACAACCTCGTCCCATTGTTCTCGGTGGTGACGAGCAATTGCTTTTCGACAACGACCGGCGTGGGAACATTGAAGTCGCCGGGGATCGCCGGCTTGAGTTCCCACAGGCGGCGGCCCGTTTCGACGTCCCAGCCTCCCAGAGAAACCTTGTCGTATCCGACGAGCTGCCGCCGGCCGCCGAGGTCCGCTTCGATGAACGACGCATACGCCGCAGTCCGGCCGGGCGTCGTCCACCGCGTCTCGCCCGTGGCAGGGTCCAGAGCAGCGAGAAACGCCTGCGGACCGCCCGGATTGACGATCAGGTTTCCTCCGGCGATCAACGGCGACCCGCACAGACCCCAGATCGGCAGTTCCGCATCAAAGTCGGCCAGCAGGTCTCGCTGCCAGACAATTTCGCCGCTCGCCAGTTCCACGCAGAGCAGATGGCCGAACGCTCCCTGCAGGTACACGAAGTCCCCGTGGATCAGCGGAGTCGCGCGGGGGGAATTCCCGTAGTCGAGTTGGCCTTCGGCCCGGTAGGTCACCGTCCACAACTCGAGGCCGAGCGCCGCGTCAAGACACCGCCAGACGTCGTGCGTGTCCAGGAAATCGCGATCAGCGACGATCACAAGCTCCAAAGTCGCCGCGACGCCCGCCAGGCCGTCGCCGGTCAGCGGGAGCGTCCACTCAATCTTCGGCTGGTCAGGGAAAGCGGCGGGCAGCCACGGGACAAGTCCGTCTCGCTCCGGCCCGCGCCAACCCGTCCAGACGAATTCGTCGCGTTTCGGCCGAATCGCCTCATCAGCGACCGCCGAGGTCAGTTCTTTTTTTTTGCGACGTCCGGCTCGTCATCAGCGCGATCGACGGGAACGAACCCGACCTTGCTTTCCAGGGCAATCAGCATCTGGATGTCGTACTGCACTTCGTTCAGGCCGGCCATCACCTTTTCGCGTTCACTCGCGGAGAGGTCTTCGTTGACGAACGCCGTGATAAACGGCACCTTGTCCGACTCACCGACGACGCGCAGGTCGCCTTTCTTCACCGTGCCGCATCCCTCCAGCAGAGGCTTCGCGTAGCTGGAGATCACCGCCGCGGACCGCACCTCCGGACCGAGTTCCAGAATCTTCACCGCAGCGTCGCTGCAAGCCGGGCAGGTCTCAACGTCCTCGGGCAACTCGACGCCGCTTTCCCGCAACAGTTTCATCGGCGCGGCCGACTTCTCGTCGCAATCGGCCGGACCGAAGAAAATACGATAGCCTGCGAGATCAGCGGCCGTTTGAGCGGGATCATCCGCCAGGACGACAATCAGTCCGGTCTGCGTCGTTTTTCCGTCCGGTCCCGTTAAATGCGCGACGGGGGTGAGGCTCAGATCATTCTTTTTCGCGTCCGAGGCGACCACCGAGTGCTTTCCAATCACCAGGTCCGCGCGGCCGGTCGACTTCTCCTCCAGCGCCGTCCCGATTGCGTTGACGAAGACAACGTTGACGGGCCGCCCGATGAACGGCGCCAGGTACTCGCCCAGTTTCTCGTACTTGCGCTGTGCGTAGCCCTCGACGCAGTCGCACGCCAGCGGCGCCGCCAGCGGATCCATCACGATGAGCTGAAACGCATCGGTCGGCGAGTCTTCCGCCTGCGCGGTCAGTCCCAAGCCGGACACTGCCGCGCACACTACCACGACCGCCAGGAAAACTCGCTGCGACTTGTTCATACGCATTCCGAATGTCATGAGCTTCTCTCCCGAAGAACCGGCCGGCGCGCCTCAACGCTAATCGCCGGTTGTTTTCAGCGGGAACCCTTCGCCGATCGCTGCCTCAACACCGTCGGACGCTGCTTCACCTTCAACTTCGCGGGACGGCGAATCTCCGGTTTGGCCGGGGCGGGAGTCGACGCGGAAGTTTCCGTTGTTGCGGCGGGTTTCTCATCCGTCGGATTGACGGTCGTCGCCGGTTTCTCTCCGTCGCCTGCGGGGGTTGCCGCGTCGGAACGCGGTTCCAGAATGCAGATCCTGGTCCGCGGCACGTCGAGCATGAAGACTTTCGATGAGTCCGGCGTCGCCGCCACGGCCACGTGCTTGCAGCCTCCCTGGAGTTCGGCGTGTCCGAGCAGTCCGATGAATTCGCCCTCCGGCGTATACCGCTTGATCGCTCCACAGCCGGACTCCGCCGTCAGCACCTCTCCGTTCGCGCCAAAGCGGAGATTCATCGGATTGCAACAGCCCTCGAAGCCCTCCTTGCCGGTGCGGTCGCTTTTGCCCCACTGGCCGATCAGTTCTCCCTCCCGGCTGAAACGGCACACGCGATGCCGGGAGTTCTCCGCCACATACAGGTCTCCGTCCTGACATTGAATGTCCATCTGACCGCAACAGCCGCGGAGACCTTCGACGACTTTCACCGGATCGCCGAAGTCATGGTCCATCCGCCACACGTCATACCCGTAGCCGTTCACCGCACTGACGGCCACGAACACATCCTGTTCGCTGACCGCCATCCCCGGCACCTTGAGCTTGTAGGTCATGTAATAGCCGATATCGATCTCCGCCGATTGCGACTCGACCAACTCGGCGTTCGACTCCAGCAGATCGAGCTGCCGTTGTGCGTTCCGCAGCCTCAGCTTGTCGATGGCCGTCCGCTCGTTCTCCGGCTTCTCGTTCAGTTTGGCGACGATCTCCTCGGCACGCTCGATCTGCTGCGTGAACACTTCCGCTCGCTGTTTGGCCTGTTCGACCAGTTGCTGCCGCACCTGTTCCTTGAATTCTTCAAGATTGCCGATCTGCGGCGTGGAGCCCTGTTTGACCACGTTCCCTTCCGCATCGAGCCTGGCGATCTGACCGGCTCCGGCGATGTACACCGACAGATCCGGCGCGACGTTCATCGCCTGCGGAGCAAACGGCACGTTCCAGGTGTCGACCAGCTCGCCCTCCTGCGAAAAGATGCGGATCTCGTTGCCGGTCTCGACCGTCTCCACGGTCCGCTCTCCGCTGACCACCTGCACCGACTGCTGCCGCCCTCCGACGGCGACCAGCAACCGGCCTTCGGAAACCATACAGAACGTATTGACCACGCAACCGCCGTCGGTCCCGCCGAGATCGATCGTGCCGACCTGAACGTGAGTCGCGTCCTGCGAAACGTCCCGGGCGCCCTGTTTGGAATACCGCTCGGCTTCCGCCGCGGCGTCCGCCTCGTCGGCTTTCAACTTTTCGAGCAACGACGGCTCAGCGGCTCGCAATGTGAGAGTCGACGCGGCAAAGATCCCGGCGGCGATCAGACAGGCGGCGACAGTGTGGGGGCGAGCCATGAGAACTCTCCTGGTCAAAGAAGTGCGCAGGCGGGCCTCCGGTCGCTCCGCCGGTTTCTGTGTCACTGAGTATCACTGACAGACGTAGAAACCGTCAACGGCTGAGAGACTCTCCGGGCGCACGTTCGGCAATCTGATCACCGCTCAACGCGGACGCACGGTCGAGCGAATTGCTCTCGCCGGCTACATGTCGAGGCGGCGGCCGAGGGGGTCGATCAGCCAGAGCCAGTCGTCGAAGAGGAATTCGAGACGACCCGCGAGGAGAGCGATCCGACCCATGACGGTATACCCGAAGCTCGCTCCGAACGTGATCATCAACACCCAGATGCCGAGCCTCGCCGCCCAACCCACGGGACCGGTGTGCTCGACCGAGAAGAAGAAATAGGTGAGACAGACCAGCACGCTGCCGACGATGGTCATGTTCTTCAGCGACGCCCAGAACTGAAACGAACCGTCTGCACCGGTGACAATCAACGGCATGATTGTGTTGCTGATCTGCTGCGTGAAGTCGGCTTCGAGGTAGCCCATCATGCGGAAGCCCGCCGTGGCGCCGATGAAGAACGCCAGCGGCCAGCGCGAAATCCAGCCTCCGCTCGGCATCAGCCGCCACAACAGCATGATCGCCATCACGAGCGGGACGAGATACCAGAGATTCGGTTCTTCGACTTTCAGTCCCGGAATCAACGTCTCCCGCATCAGGTCGGGCAGCAGATTGCCACAGAGGTTCTGCACCAGTTCAGACCAGAAGGCGACCACCATGGCATATGCGGCCGATGAGCCGACGAAGATCGCCTCCGTCACCTTGTAGAGCGGGTTGTCGCCCCACAGAAACGAGAAAATGCCGAGCGTACAGGCAGCCGCGACCCAGAGGCCGAAGGTGTGCACGTAGCTCAGCCGGACGCCGGGCTCGCTCCGCGCGTTCGGAGGAACCTGTTCGACGCGCTGGAGTGTTACGACCTGTGCTTCCTCTTCTGCTTCATCCTCAATCTCGACCTCGATCTCGACGTCCTGGACATACACCGTGCCGGCCCCGGTCAGCACGGCGCGGCCGATGAGGAACGCGCCTCCCACGACCATTAACAGCGTCCAGCCCAGGGTCTGCGGCTTCATGTCACATCCCCCCGCGATCGGCCGACGAAGTAGATCGTGTTACCGACGATGATCAGCACGATCAGCGTGACGTGCGCCACGAGTTGCGGACCCATGCGGCGCAAAGCTTCCTGGGCGGTGGGATCGTCCTTGAGCTGGGGATACTCTTCGATCAGCGTGTACTCGTACTCGGCCGCGGCCTTGATCGCTCCCAGAATGCCGGCTAACTGCTCGGGATAGTAGGGGTACAGATACGGGGCCGAGACTCCGGTGCAGCCGGCGACGGTTTCGATGTTGTAGGGAGTTGAGGCGTACAACACCCACTCTTTGGTGCCGGGGTAACCGGCGCTGACATTCACGATGAGGTCCATCTGCTGAATGTTGCGGATGTCGCGTGTCATGGGAATTTCGCTCAGACTGGTCCCGTTGACGTCGACGGCAACCGACTTCCGCAGGTCGGTCACGATCACCTTGATCGGCCCTTCCTGTCCCGAGCGGTATCCCAGGTTGACGTAGTCCTCCCCGTATTCGTAATCGGGGAAATTCCGCTCGATCAGTCGAATGTTCTGCTGGATCAGCGGCCCTCCCTGCGGCCAGAGCGTGAAGAAGTACAGCTTGTGCCCCTTGAGCGCGCAGTGACGGGTAAACGCCAACGCCATCGGGTGCAGTTCTCCCTGGCTGGCCGGGTCGTAGTCGTAGGCCATGAAAATGCGGGAGCCGTCGGGTAGATCCTCGATGGCGTGAAACACGTCCCGGACCATGGGAGAGGGGTCTTCGGGAAACCGCCAGCCGGCGAGGATCGGGACGGTGGCCACGATCCCCATCAACAGGAAGATCCAGCGCCGGTCAAGATCTCTGAGAAACGTATACATCCGCACTTATGGCGATTTGCAAATCAGTGTTGGCGATCTTTCTCGCGGATTCTCGTTCTCGACAGTCCAAATACCGCTCGACGCGGACACATGGTAGAGCAATTTGCTCTAATCGTCCGTGGAACCGAGATAGGAGCGATCGACGCCCAGCAGGACTTTGAGGCTGGTCGAGGCGACTCCCAGGGCGATCCCGATGGTGATGGCCCGCATGCCGGCCAGGTTGAACGTGTTCATGATCGTGCCGGTCACGTTGTCGAGCCGCAGCGCATCCGCCTCGAGTCCGATCGATTCCTCGGGAATCCAATCGGTAAGCCAGACGCCCGCGTAGGTGCGGCCGAGCAGGACGATGAACGCGGTGGTCAGCAGGGCAATCGCTTCCACATTCTTGGCGCGGAAGGCGCGGAATGCGGCGGACGCGATGTAGAACGCCAACATTGCGAACATCGTCGCCGAAAGCGGCAGGAACAGGTAATCGTAGACCCAGCGAAACGCCGAGCCTGCCTGGTCATACGGCCCGGCCCAGGCGTTGGTCGGATACTTCTCCGAGGGCGTCACGCCGATCTTCAGCATCCCCACGATCAGAGTGAAGAAGAACGCCGCGAGCGTGATTGCCGAGTATCCCCAGCCGGCCTGCTGGTCGGAGATCTTCTTGAGATGCATCTTGACCAGGTTCCCCGCGCCCAGAACAAAAGCGATGGCGGCCAGGATGTTGAACCAGGTCATCGCATCCTCCCCCCACGATTCGGTGTAGGGGATGAAGTACGAGACGATCAGCACGAAGCCGACTGTCCCGGCGATGATCAGTGGCACGGTGCGTTTCACGGCAGAAACCCTTTGTCTCCCAGCACGTGGTCCTTGATGAATGTCAGCGCGGTTTCCGCCGAGTCGGAATCGGTGAGTCCGGCAATGGTTGCGGCAGAGCAGCCGACGAGGAGCAAAAAGGCCACCAGCAGCTTGCCGACGTCCTGTCCCCGCAGGCTGCCGAGCTGAGACGCCTCACCCGACAGGTAGGCCGACGCTGCAAAGAACTCTTCGCCGATCAGCGTGTAGTCGCAGGCGGCGACAAAGAACGGCAACTGGGCCGGCATCGCGGTTCCGGCAACCTGAATCGCGCCGATCGAATTCCCGGTCTCCGCCAGCAGCAGGCTCTCTGCGTAGAAAACGCCCATGTAGAAGCAGGCGGCCGGTCTCTCGCGCACCATCGCGCCCATCGCGCCCGCGACGTATCCGAATTGCTCGTCCGAGATGTAGTAGATGTCGTCCTCGTTGTAGGCGTCGGGGCGACCGGCGGCGTAGTAGGACGCTTCGACCGTCTCGCGAGCCGCCGTCATCACCAGCGATCGCGCGGTGGGGACTTCGAGACGCGCGCCGAACTCGGCCGTCAGTTGCGAGACGCGGCTGAGGACGTTGATCCCCGCCACGGTCTGAATGTCGTTGATGTCCATGATGCCCGGGACGAACAGGCAGTCCCGGCCCATCTCGGTCGCCCGGCCGACCGCCTCGTCGACCGCCTCCAGTCCGGGAATCTTCCGGATGTAGAGTTCGCGGCCGGATCGCGCGATCACAATAAAGGCCACCACCGTGGAGCAAATGCAGAACACGATGACTGCGAACCACGCGCGGTCCCGCCGGAAGTACTCCATGCGGGGAACAACGGTCGCGGCGGCAGCGGCCGGAGCCGATTCCGCCTCGTCCGGACCGACGGCGACGACCTGGTAGAGATACTCGGTGTCACGGACCGCATTGGAGTCCGCGAGAGTGCTGGCCCCGGGCGGCTGGTCGCCCACCTTGACGAACTCCTCTTCACCCACGGCACGCCGGTACACGTCGTAGCGGGTGACAAGCCGCGGAGAGACGTCTGCCCGATCGTCGGGAGACAGCGACCACGAAACGTCAACTGTATTGCCCACGTCGTTCGGCTGATCGACGGCAATGACGTCCGAGGGAGGCCGCGGCGCATCCTGACTGTGGGCCATTGCGTTCCACCCGAGAATCAGCGCCAAGATCAGCGCAGCGTGATGGAAACGCACGTTATCCTCCGATGATTTCCACGTTGGCCCGCGGCACGAGCAGCGTCTGTCCCGACGCAGACTTTACTTCCAGAACCCGCGCTTTGGAACCGGACTCCAGCACCTGCGGCTCGGACGGCAGCGCAGCGACTTCTCCCAGCACGCCGAAGTGCGGGTCGCGGATGATTCGCACCGGCGTCCCGATTTCGAGGGCCGCCGCCACGTGCTTCGATGCCGCTGCGGCCTCTTCGTCCGCGGCGGCGAGTGGAATCACGATCTCCGGTCGCATCACGCCCGCGCGAATCTGCGTTGCGCCGTTGCAGGCGGCGGCAGCGCCCTCGTGGGCCGCGAGCAACTGGAACGTCCGCTCCGCCATCGCGATCTCGCCGAACCCTTCGGTGACGATCAGCGTGAGGCCGATCTTCTCCGTGCCGGTGATGGCGACGCCCAGATCGTAGCCGAGCGCCTGCTTCAGGTCGGCGTCGTCGATGCCGCCGGAGATGATCGCATTGACTCCGGCGTCGATCGCTCGCTTCACGGTTTCGCCCGTCACCCGCGCTCCGCCGATGACGATCGCGCCGCGCATGTCGTCGCGAATCAGTTCGGGCGAAAACTCTTCCGTGTGCTCGGCGCACGCCATCCGGATCGGGCCGTAAGCCTCGCCGCCGATGCCGAAGATGCCCTGCACGAAGGTGGTCTCGGCTTCAATCACGCAGCCTTCCGAAGGGAGAACTTCGACAACTTCGCCGGTGAGGTACGCCCGGACTTCCACGGGGATCGGCGCACCCCGGACGATCATCTGGCCGGTGACGCCGGAGACCGTTTCGATCCGCCCGGCGACCTTGGCGGCGTACTCCGATTTGAAGAAACCGAAGATCCCCTTGGTGATCGCGATGACTTCGCCGACCTCGATTCGGTCCCCCTCTTGCTTGAGCAGAGAGGTCGGGACGTCGGCCGGCGGAACCGAAAGCACGTTGGCCAGGTTGACGGGGAAAATATCCCCCGGCAATTCGGCTCGCGCCACGATCTCCTCTGCTTGGACTTTCTGACCCGCTTCGACCAGCACGTCGCCTTCAATCGGCAGCACCCGCCGCGCGCGGTACCGCGTGCGCTGTGCGACCTGCAGTCCGGGCGTGTAAGCGTGGGCCATTTGCAGCAGGCAGGAAGTCGTTGGTCGTGGCGTGGAGTGAGAATTGTAGTGAATGTGAGCCGCTGAGCACGCCTGGACCGAAATGATGCGGCCCGAAAAAGAAAACGACGCCGACCGGACGATCGGCGTCGTTTCAGTTTTTCAGCGAATTGCGAGCGGGCGATCCTCAGTTGGAGGCGACCGACCGAGCGGGGCCGGTCTTAACCGGTGCGTCGCCGCGGGTGCGACGGGACTTGCGCCAACCGGCGGTGCGAACAACGCCGGGCCTGGCGGGTTGGGACGAATCCGCCACGCGGGCGGCTTCGTTGTCGGTCTCGCGGCGGGTGTCGTAGTAGCCGGGATCCCGGGGAGTCTTCGATTTCGGCCGCTCGTAGGAATTGAAATTCCAGTTGGCGTCGTCCGAGCCCGAATCGGTCTCGTCGTCCGAGCCATCCGCCGTGCGTTGCGGAACGGGCTGTTCGGCGGTGGCGGCGGGCGTGGGGCGGGCGGCGGTGGCCGTTCCACCGGTCGGGTCGACGAGGGCATAGCGGGTCGTCGTGCCGACGGCCACGGTCTGCATTTCGGTGTAAGGCTCGTAGGCCGTGACTTCCTGATCGACGTATTCCGTCTTCTGGACCGCCACACGCTGCGTGGTCTGGTAGGGAACGGTCTTGGCGACGTTATAGGTCACCTGCCGCGTCGTCGGCACAGCCACCGTCCGCGTGGTGGGAACGTTATAGGCCACGACGTTCGGCACGAACTCCCGGCGGGGCGTGTAGTTCGGCGTCATCGCCATCCGCAGGGAGTAACCCATGCGATTCATCGCGCCCATGAAGGTCGGGCTCGGGTCGTACTGACAGGGAGACATCTTGGGATTGGGCTGCCAGGCGGTCCGCCAGTAACTGCGGTTCTGCGTCACCTGACGGCATTCCGTGACGGTCTGGTAGGACACGCCGGGGACTTCCGCGGTGCGCTGTTCGTACTCGGTGCGGTAGGCGGTGACCGGGCGATCTTCGTAAACCGTGCGCACGACCGGCTTCTTGACCGTGCGTTGCACAGTGCGGTACTTCGTGACCGGCACTTCCTTGTAGACCGTCTCCTGCACCGGTTGCAGGCAGGGGCAGGGGTTGGCCATGACGGTCACGGGGGGCGGGGCGTAGGCCACCGGCTGGCCGCAGGGGCCGCAGGGATCGTACCACTGGGCCGACGCAACCGCGTTCAGCGTCAGCAGGGCTCCGGCGACAGACAGCGCGCGAAGGGCGCGGGACGAAAGCACGAACATGGATTCGTTCCTACCGTTACGGGAATGGGAGGGGGAGAGAGCCGAGTGGCCCGAACGGGCCGGACGAACGGACGGGAGAGGGTCGATGTTCCGTCCGCGTTGTGGGTGGCGGTTTCTACCGGAGTTGAAATTTTGGGTCAAGACCGGGGGCTGTTTTTGCCGATACTTTGTATTTTTTGCAGCAGAGGCGTTCTGATCGCCTCGCCGGCCGCCCGTTCCGGCGATTCTCGCCGATCAGTTTCCGAAGTCGTGAGACTTCGGAGGAACCGAGACTGCAGCCGAAATCGCGCGAATTCGGACGATTGGGCGTGAAGCAATCAGAAGTCTCACGGCGTCTGCGACATGCAGTGGGCAGCCTTCGCACGTTCCACAGCCTCTGCCAGCGGGTCGAAAGTCTCATGGCGTCCGCTGCGGGAGGCCTCCCTACTGCGGCGGGAGGTCGGGAGGAATCCGGGCGGCCATCGTTTTCGATGCACGAACGCCCTGTACAATTCAGACATGCCCACTCTGTCCACCAACGCTTCGAGCATCTCCACACCCGGCGGCTTGCCGGAGATCCCCGGCGGATGGACGCGGCAGACGATCGATCTGGGCTGGAGAACGATCGAACTCGTCCAGCCGGCGACGCCCGACTGCTTTCTGGACGAACCGAGTGTGCTCGAAGCGAATCGCCGCGACGATTACATGCCGTACTGGACCTATCTCTGGCCGGCCAGTGTTCCAATGGCCCGCGTTCTGAAAACGGCGAATTGGGCGCCCGGAACCGAGGTGCTGGAACTTGGTTCAGGAATCGGACTGGTCGGCCTGGCCGCCAAGGCGCGTGGCTGGCAGGTGACCTTCAGTGACTATGACGAGACGTCGCTGGCGCTCTGCCGGGTCAACGCCGAGAGAAACTCGCTGGGAGCTGTCGAGACGCTGCGGCTCGACTGGCGTCGCCCGGCTGAGCGGCAGTTCCCCGTCATCCTGGGCTGCGAAGTGATCTACGAGGCCCGCAGTCACGAGCCGCTGCTGACGCTGCTGCAGGCGATGCTCGCGCCGGGCGGCGTGTGCTGGATTGGGGACCCCGGCCGCTCGCAGGCGCCACGTTTCTACAAACTTGCGCTGGACCACGGTTTCCAGATCACCACTCGTGACGAAACCGGAAACCAGTGTGCATTTCCTTCCGGAACCAAGCTTCAGATTCTCGAACTCCGCCGCGAGCCGTAACCGGCCGCGCCAATTCTGACTTCGAGAGCGCCGGTTCCGCGCGCGCTTGCAGATGGAGTTCGGTCAGTCCACACTGATGTCGGGGTGGAGGAGACGGTTTCATTTCAGGAAGCCGGGTTTCGTGAGCGTTTTGAGAACCAGCGGAAGTTGATCCTATGACACTTACGATCCAGCCGGCTCGACTCATCTTGTGGTGTGCGGCGTCTCTGTGCTCGCTGTACGGGTCGACGTTGCCGGCGGACGATACGCAACTGACACTGAGCCCCGGCGAGACCGAGTCGACGTTCGAGTTCGCGACCGACGACATGGAGGGCACGATCCGGCTTGATGGAAATTATCACGGCGTCTCCCGGCTGGTGGACAAGCGAACGGGGAGGCAGGTGATCGACAGCCGGTACTCCGCGCTGAATCTCTTCAAGCTGATGTCGGTCAACCTGGTGATGGGACAGCCGCGGATTATGGAGCGGTCGATCGCGAGCGAGGACAACTGGGCGGAAGTCACGTGGCCGGAGACCGACTCGCATCTGGGAGAGTTGACGGCCCGGTATGAAGTGTCGGGTCGGAATTCGGTCGATGTCATCGTGCGACTGCGGTCGAACGGCAACTACGCCGCTTACGAGTTGTTCATGTCGAACTATTTTGACGGAACGCTGCGGCCGCACGTCTACCTCAAGCCGCGGATTGGCGATGAGCCGCAACTGGTGTTGCCGACGGTGAACGACGTCTTCCGCGATACGGTGCTCGTGTTTCCCCGCGACCCGCTGGCGGCCCGGCATTGTGTGGACGGACGATGGGAACGATCGGAGGGAGGCGTGCCGTTCGTCCAGATGTGCCCGGTCAGACGGTACGGGTATTGCCTGGCGTTTCTCACAGATCCCGAAGAGCAGTCGGCCGTGGTGCTGATGGCGCGGCCGGAAGACTGCTACGCGATCAGCACGCGATATCACGGCGACACCGAAGAAGACCGGCTGACTGATTACAGTGCGTTTGACCTCTCACTCTTCGGCGATGATGTGCGGCCGGGCGACCAGCGGTCCATACGCGTGCGATTGGCGCTGACGCCGCTGGATGACGAAATGTCTCAGCCGCTTGAGATGTATCGCGCGTTCGTGAACGAAATGCGAGAGGATGAGTAGATCATGGATCAACACAAGACTCGACGGGACTCCTCAGTAACCGGCGCATCGCGCCGGGACTTCCTCCAGTCCTCGACGACCGCCGCCGTCGGCACGGCGCTCGGATCAACGATCACAGCGCCGGCCGTGCTTTCTGCCGTGCCGAGTACGCAAACGCTCCGCGTGGGACTGCTCGGCTGCGGCGGGCGCGGGGCCGGCGCGGCGCTCAATGCGCTGGCGGCCGATGAGGATGTGGCGTTGACCGCCATGGCCGATCTGTTCGAGAACAACCTCCAGGCCAGCCTGACTCAACTGCAGACCCACGCGGGTGAGAAGGTCCGGGTCGATCCCGAGCGGTGCTATCTCGGTTTCGACGCCTACCAGCGGCTGCTGGAAAGCGACGTGGACGTTGTGATTCTGGCGACGCCGCCCGCTTTTCGCGCACAGCAGTATGCGGCCGCGGTCGACGCCGGCAAGCACTGCTTTGTCGAGATCACGGCTGCGATCGACGCGCCCGGCGTGCGAACGGCGCTGGCGGCGTCTGACAAGGCGGAAGAGCAGGGGTTGTCGGTCGTTTCCGGGTTCTGCTGGCGGTATCACCCGGGGCTCAGGGCGTTCAAGGAACAGCTCTCCGGCGGTGCGATCGGCGACATTCGGGCCGTGTATGCGACTTACTATCGCAACAGCCTGGGACACAAGTATTACGGCGAGCGGACGCCCGAGATGAGCGACCTCGAATGGCAGATTCGGGACTGGTATCCGTACCTGTGGCTGTCGGGCGATCTGACGATCCTACTCTCCGGCGGCCACAGCCTCGACAAGATGGCGTGGTGGCTGGACGACCAGATGCCCGAATCGGCCGTGGCGGTCGGCAGCCAGCAGTTCCCCTCGGACGGCAACACCTACGACAACGTCTTCGTCGTGTACGAGTACGCCGGCGGCGTGCGCGGGTTCCTCGGCAGCCGCTCACAGGACGGCTGCTACCTCGAAAACGCGGATCTCGTGATCGGTTCAACAGGTGTCGGCCGGTTTGACGGCCGCGTGCCGGTCATCGAAGGGGCCGCCGAGTGGCGCGCCAAACGCGACGGCAGGAGCATGTACCAGGTCGAGCACGATGAGCTGTTCGCTTCGATCCGCAGCGGGCGTCCGATCAACGACGGCCATCGTATGGCGCATACGACCTTGATGGGGGTCATGGGCCGCATGGCGGCCTACACCGGCAAGCAGGTCACCTGGGAGCAGGCGCTCAACTCCGAGCAGCAGTTGGTCCCCGAATCGCTGGACTGGAATACGACTGTGGAACAACTCCCGCTGGCGAAGCCGGGACTGACCGAGTTGACGTAGGGCTTTGTCAATTGAGAATCTTCGGGTTGAGCGGTTCGCTCGGAAGCACGAATCCCGCAGGGTTTCGTGCGGTTTTGCGGTTCAGCCAACCCGAAAATAAGGCCCTGACAGGGCAGTAGCAGGGGTTGACGGAAATTCATGTTGCCCGGCGGTCAACGGCGTCAGTTTTCAGGAGTCAGCGAGATCGCCACCGGGTCGTTCAACCACCCGAACCGGCTGCTCATCCCGGTGCGGTCGAGCGTCAGTTGCGACCCGTCCTCCGTCTCGACGACATAGACGAATTCGTCCTTGTCGTCGGTCCGCGCGTTGTTCAGCCGGAAGTGTCCGTCGGCACTGATCGCGACGAGCGGACCGCCGCGCCATGTCAGGAACGTGCCCCAGCGCTCGCCGGTCTCGGTCGAGTGCAACTGCACAGTTCCGTGCGGCGTCCCGATGGCCAGAACGTTGCCGTCGGGCGACCACTCCGGTGTCCCGCATCCTCCGGGGAAGACCGGAAAACTGATCGCAAATTCGCGCGATCCTACCTCCCACAGCCGGCACTTGCCGGACTCCGTGACAATCGCAAGTTGAGTACCATCGGGCGAGATGCTGAAGGAGACAAACGGATCATCGCCGCCCTGAAGCGCAAACTCCTGCTTCCCGCTCGCTGCGTTCCAGAACCGGATCATCCGGTCCCGTCCGGTCGTGGCGAGCATCTCGTCGCCGGGAATCCATCGGACAGACGTGACCGGCTCCTGAAAACCCTCGATCGCACAACGCAATTCACCGGTGCTCACGTCCCAGACATGCACGGCCGCGTCCCAGACACGTGCCGTGTCCCGTCCGGTCGTCGCCAGCAGGTCTCCATCGTTCGACAGCCGGGCCAGATGCACCGACTGGTTGCCGGACGGTTCCTCCGGATAGACCGGCAGTTCAAATTCATTGATCGTTTCATCCGTCTCGATTTCGACGATCCGCACGCGATTCAGCACGGTCAGTGCGTGTCGCTCGCCGTCAGCCGAACACGACCTCCAGCGCATATCGGTTTGAACGTACGCGCGCTCTTGACCCGTGCCGCCGTCGATGACTCGAACGCCGGGAGTCGGCCCGCCGCTCGACGACGTGACCAGATACGCAGTGTCTCCCGTCGGCGACCACACGAATCCGGATACCTGATTCCAATTCCACGTCTCCCGAACAAAGCCGCTTTCCCGGTCAACCAACAGGAAACCTGGATTACCAAACACCAGTGATCCGTCGTCCGGTTTCCACGGCCGAACGCGCAGCCTGGCACCGTGTACTCCATGGTATGTGACAATCCCGTAATTCATTTCACGGAAGCGCTGTTCCGCACCGTTCAGACTCAAGACATGCGTCCTGCCCTCGTTGTGCATGGGGGGAGTCCACAATACCAGCTCTTCACTGTCCGACGTCCAACGCAACCGAACACTAAACCCGTCACCGTGCCGGAATGCACCCGTCTCGTAAACCTGCTCAACGGTCCCGTCTGCAACATTCCAGATCCGGCACTCGCTCTCGTTCGAGTTGTCCCGGCCGGTGAATGTCGCGTAGCGAGAGGAATCGGGCGACCAGGCCCCCGCTCGTACGTTCTCGGTATGACCTTCCAGTTCGACGGCAACCTCGCCCGTGCTCATGTCGAGAATCTGAACCGTGGCGCCCTGGATCACCGCGACCTGTGTGAAATCGGGTGAAACTTCCGACGATGCAATCTCGACCGGCAGTTCGGTCCGTCCCACGAGTTCTCCACTCACGCCGTCGCGCTCTTCGTACGTCATCGAGTTATTCCGCCGCAGGCTGAGAACCCGCTGACCCGGCTTCCAGCGAAAGCGGTCGTAGCCGTCAAGCTCTTGAACCCGCTTGCCAGCACCCACATCCCAGACGTGGACCGAGTATCGGGGCTCATTCGGCGCCTCGGCGTCTGGATCGAAGGCAATCAGCGCCAGCAAATCTCCCTCATCCGACCAGCTCAGACTGTACGGCCGCGTCTCGGCCTCCAGTGTGCCCGTGACCGAACCCGACTCGACGTCCCACAACACGATCGTCCCGTCCAATGACGCCGAAGCCAGCACGTCACCCTTCGATGACCACGCCACACTCTGCACCTCGTCTGTATGACGCAGCAGGATCTTCTCCAGCTCCAGCGACTCCATCGACCACAGCCTCACCGACCCGTCCACCCCGCACGTCGCCAGCAGCCTGTCGTCCGGACTGACGGCCAGATCCTTCACCGCCCCGCGATGCCGCGCTGTTTCGACGGTCCAGCGGCGGACTCCCTCGAGCGGGGTCGGGTCGCCGACAAGTGCGATCTGAGTCAGCGCAGCCGTTTCGGGCGGCCCCGCGCTGGGAGTGATCCAGCAATTCGGCAGCGCCCGTCTCAGCCGTTTGAGACCGTCGGGCGTCACGCTTGTGTCATCGAGGTGAAGCTCTTTCAGCCTCTCGAGTTCCTCGAAGACCGGCAAACTCTCATCGGAGACTTCAGTTTTCTGAAGGTGCAAAACAGAGAGGTTCTTCAGTGATTGAATGTGCTGGACCCCCCGGTCGCTGACCTGCGTGCCATGCAATCCGAGATAGTCGAGTTCTCTCAGTTCCCCGAGGAGTTCCAGCCCCGTATCGGAGATCAGGGTTCCGTCAAGATTCAGAGTCGTGAGGCCCTTGAGTTCGACGATATGCCGGACTCCCGCATCGCTGGTCGTCGTCCCGCTCAGCAGGAGCGTTCTGAGCCGATTCAACCCCGTGAGATGGGAGAGACCTGAATCAGCGACGCCTGTGCCGTCGAAACTTAAGTACGACAGATGCGAAAGCCCCGCAAGCTGCGCGAGCCCCTTGTCGGTCACACGGGTGTTATTGAGGACGAGTGTATTCAGGTTCGACAGGCCGACCAAGTGGGCGAGTCCCTCGTCGCCAACCTCCGTGAATCCGAGCGAGAGCCTGCGCAACGTCGTCAATTCCGAAAAGCGCGACAGGTCGGAGTTCTGGACCGCGGTGTCGTTGAGGTCAATTTCCCAGATTCGGAACGGCGGCTCGGGCAACTCTGCGATCGCAACAACCACCCCTTCGCTGGTCTTCAGAGTACCGCCCAATTCCAGGACCAGTTGGGCGATCCGGCGTGTTTTGTTCTCTCGAGGCGGCAGATCGTGTCGTCCGATTTCCCGGCCGTCCGCCATGACCCGCACATTGCCCGCCAGCAACTCCACGCTGACGATCACCGTGTCGTTTTTCTTCACCGAGAAGGAATCGGTCGTGAACCGCAGGTCGCCGTACGTCACGACCAGTTCATGGTCCCCCACACCAACTTCGACAGGCTTGCCTTCGGCATCCGTAAACACGATCCCCTCATCGACCACCTCGACCTTCACTTTGGGGTCCCTGATCTCCACACGGATCGTCCCCTCCGGCGTCGGCATGAAGAACACGATCGCCAGCACGACTGCCGCCGCGACACCGCCGAGACCCGCCAGCACCTTGTTCCGAGAAATCGGCGGCTGCTTCATCGCGGCGACTTGCACCGCAGCGGCGGGCGACGTGCGCGACTCCTCGATTCCCCGAATTCGCGTGACAACCTCCCTTGCCGACTGCGGCCGCCGGTCCGGGGCCTTCTCCAGAAGCTGCATGATCAGCGAAGAGAGTTCGACCGGCAGTTCGCCGTTCAGGGTTTCGGGCGCGGCCGGTTGAGCCGCTCCGATCGCCGAAATCGTCGCCATCAGGTTCTGCCGCCCGAAGGCGGAACGACCGGTCGCCAGTTCGTACAGCACGCTCCCCAGGCTGAACAGGTCGCTGCGCGGGTCCACCTCGCCGCCGGTCGCCTGCTCGGGAGACATGTACTTTGGAGTCCCGATGATGGCGCCGGTCTGAGTCACCTGCACCCCTTCGTCCACAGCCCGCGCGAGTCCGAAGTCAAGCAGCTTCACGCGGCCGCCGGCGGCTTCCAGCCAGATATTGTCCGGCTTGACGTCGCGATGCAGCAGGCCCCGCTCATGCGCGGCGGCCAGGCCTTGCGCGATCTCCCTGCCGATCCGCAGGACTTCCTCCGCAGGCAGCGGAGACTCGCGCTTCAGTCGTGCGGCGAGCGACTCCCCCTCCAGCAACTGCATCGCCAGAAACGAAACCTTCCGGTCCTCACCAACCTGGAAGATCGAGATGATGTTGTCGTGCTGCAACGCGGCGGCCGACTGCGCCTCGCGCAGGAACCGCTGCCGAGCCGAAGTCATCGCCGCCAGCGACGGACGCATCACCTTCAGCGCCACCCGCCGCTTCAACTTCGGATCTTCCGCCTCAAACACCGCCCCCATCCCGCCCACGCCGAGCAGCCGCAGCACGCGATAGCCCCCCAGCCGGCCCAGCTCATCGGCCGACTCCGCCTGCGAGAGGCACTCCAGCAACTCCCGTTTCAGATCTGCCTCGGCCGGCTCATCGTCCGGAACCGAATGCGTATCGCCCGTCAGCACGGTGTCCCGGCTGGCCAACTGAAACTGAATCCGCGAGACCAGTTCCGACACTTCAGGCGAACGCTCCAGATCCTCCTCGCCGGCCGCGCGCATTGCGGCGCAGAGCTCGTCGTCGGCGCCGAGATTGCTGGCGGATTCCAGGCAGCTTGCGCAGCTTGCAAAGTGCTCCTCAATGCTCTCGGCAATCTCACCCGACAATCTCCCGAGCAGGAACTCGTTCAACGTCTGGCGATCGGGGCAGGCGACGAGCGGCATGACGAAACTCCTCAGACAGCGCAAACGCGCGGCGACAGCGTCTCACGGACACCCAGGATACGCCCAGCCTCCCCCGAATCTGTCACCTTTTCCAGCGAAAAGCGACGAACCAACACGTAGCCGAAGTCGTGAGACTTCGGACCGGCATGTAGCCGAAGTCGTCAGACTTCGGACAAACCAGCGACCGCAGGCAGGGGCTGGACCGAGCGAAGCGAAGGAAGCCCCGGAACGTCACCAAACCTGTAGCCGGCCTCAACGAGGCCGGGCCGACACTACGGATCCAGCAACCCCGCCAACTCCTCCCGCAACCGCCGCAACACGCGCGACTTGGCGAGATACACCGCGTTGACCGACATCCCCAGTTCCGCCGCAATCCGTTCCGCCGACTTCCCCGAGACGACGTGCTCCCAGCAGGCCCGCCAGGTGGTCGCCTCGAACTCCGTCTCCATCAACTGCAGCGCCCGCCGCACCAACTGCTCGCGATACTCCTGTTCGCCGAGAAACTCGACGTTGTCGCTCACGTCAAGCTTCGCCATCTCGCCGGTCCTTTCGTTCCGCGGCCCCCGCGCCTGCCGCCGCAACTGATCCCGGCACTTGTTCAGCGTGATCGTTCGCAGCCAGCCCCGAAAACTGCGCGACGCGTCGTAATCGAACTCCGGCAGCTTGTCCATCAGCACCAGGCACACGTCCTGCACCAGGTCGGCCGCCTGATCGCGCGAGAGCCCGATCTTGTGCGCCCAGTAATAGAGCAGCGGCGAATACAACTCGACGAACCGGCCCCACGCCTGCTGATCCTCAGTCGTGCGCAGCCGTTCAATCAGACTCGGAGAAGTGGTGTTCATGGCCCGGACGTGATCCCTGAACGATGGAGATCCGCAGTCTACCACCTGGCATACCGCCAGACCACATCGCTCTCACACGACTGGACTTACGGATTTCGCAAGAAAACTGTCACACCCGCCGGTTCTACTCCTGATGTCAGAGGAGCAACGGACGAACCCAGAAAACCATGACAGGTTTCCAACCGTTCGTTCGTAACTCTCTCAACAGGGGGACACGCACCCCGGAAACATCGAAGGGCGAATCAAGACGAAAGGGAAGTGGCCAGGCAGAATCGATGACTGTCTCATGGCGCGGACATGTCAGCGGCCTATCCGTCGTGTTGCCACAACAGCGCGGGCCAGCGCTGGCGAAAGGCGTCCCGGTGTCTCACGACCCGGGACGTTCTTTCGTTTGGCCCGGCGCAACTCCCATCCCAAAAAAGAGACCCGGCGAGCCGCGCGGCGTCAGCCCGCGGATGCCCCCGAACACCCCAGCGTGGCCTCCCCCCCCCCCGAGTCGCAAAGGTCGCAACAGGAGGCGCGCATCCCGCACCTCGCGCCAACCGGATCGACGCAATCCGGCGATGCAACGGCATCGCCTCGCGAACCGTGCGGAACTCCTCTGTGTCAAGGCGGGATGGGGAGAACCTTTGAGAGCTGTCGCTTACACACATCTCTCGATTCCTGATAGAGTTGCTCTCCGAGAGATTCGAGTGGAACGCGGATGACCACGGATCGGACCGATTCTCGCTGATTGTTTTCTGTGGAGTGCAGAGTATTTACGCCTGGATCAATGAGGTCTCGTCGCTGCCGCCTCTTGAAGAAATTCCCCGCAAATCCGTGCTGATCCGCCGAATCCGCGAAAATCTGTGTCCTGTTCGAGAATCCCCTGAGTCCGGTTCCTTGCAGTGGGCCCCAGCCGAGCTTGTGTGTAACTGACAGCCTTTGAGAGAGACGGTCGCTCAGTCTTGAATTACTTCGGCGGTGCCGCACCTTCCGGATCGTCATCCGCCGTTCGGAAGCGGTGGTGCTCTCCGCGAATCGAATGCTCAAAGCTGCTGCGTGCGTGGAAAAGAATGGGGAAATCTGGTTGAAGTTGGTCACGCTTCGTCGCCGCTTTACGCGCGACGGACGCACCAGTAGACTCTTTGACGCGTCGCCGCAACCAGGCAGAGCGCCACAGCGCTGCCCGGGAACCTGCCTGTTCAACCTCGCGGACATCGCTCGAACGACGGCGGCGGCAGCGGCGCAGCGTATTCGTAAGCCATGTGGTGATATTCGCTTACATCAACAGAGGGCGTAGCTCAGTTGGTAGAGCAACGGACTTTTAATCGCTCGCCGACGACTCTCCAAAATCGCGAAAACCCCTTGTTTTCTACTGTGAAACGGACGTTTGGTGGTCCTCTGAAAACCGCCAAAAACACCCCAAAACCACCCCAATCGGGTGTCACTGACACCCGGACTCTGACGAGCTCGTTCGTTGATGACGAGGAGCACCGTCCGCATCCAGCTTTGCTCTCTGCAACCGCTGAGGGGTAAACAAAAGCCCCAACTGTCGCATAAGCCTTGGTGGGCTTCTTTACGCCTCGCGCCGGCCCTGCTGCACGGCCTTCCGCTCTGCTCCCTCGCAGCACTGGCCCGTGAGACGCTTTCTCTTCGCCACCCACCCGCTCCCGTTCCCACTTCACCCTGTCCCTCGAAAGGAGGTGCGATGCCCCTGAACACATCGCTCGTTGTCTGTCTGTCCCTGGCGCTGCTGCTGGCCGTCTGGGCATTGGCCCGTGAAGTCCGGCTGCGGCGGACGCTTCAGGAACTGCTGGCTCGACTCTTTGCCCGCTGGAGAGCCCAAGATGAGAAGACACGTGTTGGTGATGCTGACGCTGATGTTCGGCATCACGGGTTGCGCTGACGACGGTGCGCAGGTCGCCCGCGTCGCCGAGCAGGCCTTGCAGCAGCAGGCCGAACAGAACCAGGAAATGGTCCGGCTTAACCGCGAAGTCGCCGAGAGCACCCAGCGACTGGTGGAAGCCGACGCCGAGGCCCGAACGGAGATCCTGGCCGCCCAGCGGGACATCCAGGCCCAGCAGCACGGCGTGAACCAGCAGCGGGACGCTCTGGAACAGGAACGCCGCAACATCGCCGCACAAAGACGCACCGACTCGGTCCTGGCGCCGATCCTCTACACCCAGGGAGCGGGACTGCTCTGCCTGCTGCCTGTGGGAGTCGCCGGCCTCATGCTGTGGCACGTCAACCACTCTGAGGCCCCCGATGTCAGCCAACTGCTGCTCGACGACATGGTCTCCGAGCATCCGCGGCTGACGAGAGGCGACACTCCCTTCCGGCGAATCGCCTCTGCTGAGGACGCCGAGCAATTGGCTGAGTCGGCCTGACTGAGAACCATCAAACAAAACCATCAACGGAGAACCTACCCATGCTGAACCTGATGCTCCACTGTGGCGCTCATCACGCCGACAGGCAGGAAGTCCTCTGTGCTCCCACGCCGGACCGGACGAAGACCTGGGTGCCGATCCCCCACCACCGGCTGCTGGGCCTGGTCGAACGAACGCTCGGAGACAACGGCTTTCAGGTCGTGAACCAGTCGCACGGTCTGTGGCACGAGGGAACCCGGTATTTCGGTCTGATGGAAGTTCAGAACGGAAAGGCCCATGACGACTACGGGCTCGTCCTCGGCCTGCGGAATTCGCACGACAAGTCGTTCCCGGCCGGAATCGCATTGGGAAGCGGCGTCTTCATTTGCGACAACCTGGCCTTCAGTGGCGAAGTGACGATTGCCCGCAAGCACACCCGGTTCATCCAGCGGGATCTGCCCGGTCTCGTGACTCAGGCGATTGGTCGCCTCGTTGGCATGCGTGGCAAGCAGGACCAGCGGATCGAGGCGTACAAGAGCACGCGAATCAACGACCGGGCGGCTCACGATTTGATCGTCCGCAGTCTGGACGCCCAAGTGCTGCCGGTGACGCAGGTGCCAACCGTGTTGTCGGAATGGCGTGAGCCGAGCCACGCGGAATTCAAGGAGGGTGGGAAGACGGTGTGGCGGCTGTTCAATGGCTTCACGGAGGCACTGAAGGGCCGGAATCTGGCGGTGCTGCCGAAGAGGTCACAGGCACTGCACGGGCTGATGGATGCGGTGTGCGGGCTGGCGGTGTGAGCACACTTCGCTTTCTGCAATTGAAATTACGCACTTGGCAAAGTCGTCTCTCTGTGAACACTTACGCGATGATTCCCTCCTCCGCTTCAAACAATGCCTTTCCTGTCGGCTGGCAAGTGAATTCTGCGACAAGGCTGGTTAGGATCGGCACTAACCACGTTGGACCTTCGACTGGAGATCTCATCATGAGCAGCGTCGGGCTCCTTAGGCGTATTGCCGCCGTGACTTCCGTCATTGCATTCATCCAGTCAGTCGCAGTCGGCCAAACCGAGTTGGTCGGGCTGGTTGATTTTTCACAAGAGACAACGTTGTTGATTGAAAGGGAAGGACCAGTACGAATCCGGTACAAGGCTGAGTTTGACGGCTTTGACGTAACTCGCGAATACTCGGTTGCCCCCTTCCGAGCAACGCAGCATCTGAGTGACTCCTACAGTCTGGGGCAGGTGTATTCGACGGTCGAATTCGATCGCGAAGCAAGGCAGATCGGAACAACTCTCGTTCAAGTTGTACCGCGAGAAGTCGCCAGACTTTCTCCCGAAGATCAACACCAATGCTTGGACATGACTTCGAGCGGTCGCGGGGATCAGTCCGCCTCCTGATTCATGACCCAGATCGTCGAGAAGAATTTTTTCACGCCAGAGTTTTCGAGGACCCCGATGCATTGAGAGACATCTGGGGCACTCTCACCACGCGTCCCGGGACTCGCTTCCTCGCATTTGACGGAGTCGTTGTTGTACTACTTGGCGCCGAAAACGCGGCTGCTCAGCGAGCAGAAGTTCTTGAGAACGCTGCGGGAGTTGCCAGTAGATTCACCAAGCTGGTAACAACACCAGATGTGTTGCAGAACCTACCTGAAGCGGCGTTGGCCGAAGTGCATGCCACGAGTGAGCTTTTCGCTCAACTACAGTCAGAAGGTCTGATGAACGACCGCCTGCTTGCATACAAGACCGAATGGGAAGGAGAGTACCGGCCAGCCATCTTCACGGGAAATGTGGGGCCAGCTGTGTTTTCCGGCGTTCACCTTTTTTACGAAAATTTGGCCTTCGTGAATGACGAGAACAAGTGTACGACATATGTCACTGGAGCGAAGGGGGCTGGCGCGACCGTGCAATATGCAGAGCCTGCAGACGCGAGACGCGACAACTGGCTTGAGGCACCGACTCCGACGATGGTGACGTTGGAGCTTGATCGCGGCTTCTACATGTTTCGTTTGCTTCGGAATGGTGCCGAGACTGGCAGAATGGGACCGGTCGACTGTGATCACCCATCCCAGGGAGTAGAAGTGCCGGAATGAAAGTGTGGAACCATGGCAGACGAAGAGACCGACGCCGCTTCTGAGCAGCTGAAACACTTGACCGAATTCGGCAAGCGCATCAAAACCGCCTATGGTCTAATTCTCAGCTTGGTCATGGCGTTGCCACTCGCTGGTCTCAAATGGGACTTCTGGGTGCCTCCATGGCCGCCATACTCGGTCGTGCTGTCAACTATCGTCGCTTTGGTTTGGGTCGTTGCGATTGCCTGCGTTCATCAGGGAACAGCCAGCACTGGATTTCGCGACTGGCTCAAGTGGCACGCCGTTGGAGCTGTCGCGTCACTCTGTGTTTATGTTTCTCTCCTTGCGACATTCACTGGAACAGTCGGAAGCCATCGGTATCTAAGCAGCCCTTGGTTGACGACTGGCGCAACTACCGCGATCGAAACTGGCGTTGTGCAAAGTGACGTCACATCTCTGTTGATTGAATACGGAAATGCGGACGAAGACCAAAATGAAATCTGGAGATGGAGACCGCTTTTCAAAACGCTGCTCTTGTTAACATTCTTCGCAATATTAGTTGGGACTGGGAGCTTTTTTGCTTTCCTTGTCCTCAAGGGAATGGCGATCGACAGAGAAGCTGGAAACTAAGCGGCATGGAGGCGTTCCCGATGGTTTGAACGCAACGGATGAACAACCACGCGGAGATTCCAATCCACTTCGCAATTGGGTGAGACATGCGGATTGGAACCACCGGGAGGCAGCGAAGGATGGGGCGTACGAATTGACGGTATGTATGTCAATTGTTCAAGGGACACTACCCTTCGAGAACGATCCCGTCCTTGTTGAGCAGCACACCGTTTGGCAATCCCCAGATGTCCTCGCCGTATGATCGAACTTGAATGTCCCTCATGTTTGGGTGCCGGGCCTTGTTGCTGAGATACGCATCGTAGTCGTCTCCATCGTCGTACTCGGCGGCGAGACGCATGATCAGACATCGCTCACAGTGCTCGATGATCTCTCGGTCGGCATCAATCTGGGCCAAGAAACCGACGCAGAATCGATGCATCTCGATGAGAGATTCCTTGTGGTCGTTGGAATCGAAGGTTCCGTAGTCGTGCAGAACTTTTCGGTATCCCTTTCGCCAAGCATCGAGGTCAACGACCTGGATGTAGCGGCTGTCCGGCACACCATCCATCAACTCTTCGGCAAGGCGAGCGCCGAGCGTTCGCGTTTTTCCGTGTGCGACGCCGACATAGTTGACCTGGTGCCCGCGATCGGTCGGAACTGTCCAGAGGTAGAGGCCTCGACCTTGTGCAGCACTCTGATCGAATAGGTACGGGAGAGTCTGTTCAGGAAAGAACGCGAAGGGACCCTGCCATTGCAGCGTGATTTCTGTCATTTGTGATTCCTCGATCAATTCATGTTGTAGATCGAGTCATCACGATTCACAAATAGCTCGCAAATTCTGGAGACCTGCCTATGCGACTTGCCGCCCAGATCAAGGGCGGGTTCTACCCACGGCAATCGCACGTTAGTGACGGGTTTGGTCTCAGGATTGCATTGTCCGCGTGGAAGTCAACCGGCCGTGGGGGTCGGTGGGGATTTTCAGCACGGAGGAAGAGGGCATGCTCGGACCTGCGAAAATTGTACAACGGCATTTTGAAGATGTGACAGACCCGCGCGTCGACCGAGGTTGTAATCACGATCTGTTGGAAATGGTGTTCATCGCGTTGACGGCCGCCCTCTGCGGAGCGAACGGCTGGGCCGACGTCGAACGCTTCGCCAAGGCCAAGCTCGACTGGTTCCTTCAGTACATTGAACTGCCGCACGGCGTCCCCTCGCACGACACGTTCGGCCGCGTGTTCGCACGGCTCGACACAGGCGAGTTTCTCTCGGCCATGCATGAGTGGGTCGACCAGTTCGCCGGGTCGCTGCGGGGCCGGGGGATCGCCATCGACGGCAAGACGTTGCGGGGGTCGTTCGACCAGGCGGCCGGGCAATCCCCGCTGCACACCATCACGGCCTTCGCCACCGATACGCGGTTGGTGCTGCGGCAGATGTCGGTCGGCGAGAAGTCGAACGAGATTCCCGCCGTGCCGGTGCTGCTGCAACTCCTGGAACTGGACGGGGCCGTGGTCACGCTGGACGCCATGCACTGCCAGGTGGAGACGGCTCGCGCGATTGTCGAACGCGAGGCCGACTATGTGTTGACCGTCAAACAGAACCAGCCGCAACTCCACC
>QQVO01000019.1 GCA_003388505.1 Planctomycetota bacterium | reverse complement strand
TTGCGAGCCACTTCGAGCCTCCCTGCTCGTATGAGATGGTGGTACACCTCATAGGAATCACAGGCTCGAAGTCTTTCAACCCCAAAGCGTTAGATACAACTCGTGTGCGATATCGTGAACGGCGTTGAGTGGCACCCGAGCGAAGCCAATGGCGTCCGGTGGACTGTCCATTCCCACCGTGCGCAGGGTAAAGTTGGTTTCCCGGTTTTCGGAAAACGACCGCCTTTCACCGGACGGAACCGTGAATCATGAGCGAACCGACCGTCTATGGAGTCATTCCGGCACGCATCGCTTCCTCCCGCCTGCCGCGGAAGCTGCTGCTCGACAAGACCGGCAAGCCGCTCATCCAGTACGCCTGGGAAAACGCCTCCGCCGCATCCACCCTGAGCGACGTGCTGATCGCCACGGACAGCGACGAGATCGCCGAGGCGGCGAGCGGCTTCGGGGCGCGAGTGGCAATGACCGGCGATCACCCGAGCGGATCGGACCGCATCGCGGAAGTCGTCCGCCGCGAACTCCGCGACGCTGACCTGGTCGTCAACATCCAGGGGGACGAACCGGAGGCCGACCCCGCGACGATTGACCGTCTCACCCGGTCGCTGGCATCACGGCCGGCCGTCGAAATGGCGACGCTCGCGTCTCCGATCCAGGACGACGTGATCCTGGAAGATCGATCGTGCGTGAAGGTCGTCTGCGCCGCCGACGGACGGGCGCTGTACTTCTCGCGCTTGCCGATCCCGTGTTATCAGAAGGGGAGTCCGGCGGAGTTCTGGGGGGCCGACGACGAGGAATCTGCCGGCTATTGCGAGTCTCCGTGGCTGTTGCACATGGGGCTTTACGCCTATCGCCGTGAATTTCTGCTGGCGCTGACGGAGATGCCGCAGTCCAAGCTGGAGCGCCTGGAGAATCTGGAGCAGTTACGCGCCCTGGAAGCGGGTGCTTCGATTCACGTGGAGGTCGTGCGGCATCGATCGGTTGGCATCGATACGGCCGACGATTATGCTCGTTTCGTCGAACGGCAGCGCGTCTCGTAGGGCAGGTTTTCTGGGCCTGTCCCTTTTTCGTTGTCGAGGCGTCTCGATGACGAGCGCTCCCCTGCGGGTCGCGGCTGACAGGATGATTCCTTGCGGGGGGGGGCCACGGGGGGGAGGCCCACGGGACGCAGCCCGTGGGCGTTGGGGGCTCGGACTTGAGCATGATGCGAGGCACACTGATGGCGAAGCACATTTTTGTCACCGGAGGCGTGGTGAGTTCCCTCGGGAAGGGACTCACCTCCGCCTCAATCGGATTGCTCCTCGAGCGACGCGGACTGAACGTCCGCATGCAGAAGCTCGATCCCTACATCAACGTCGACCCGGGGACCATGAGCCCCTACCAGCATGGGGAAGTTTACGTGCTCGACGACGGTTCGGAGACCGATCTCGACCTGGGACACTACGAACGCTTCACCAACAGTCCGCTGAGCAAGAAGTCGAACTACACCACCGGCCGCATCTACCGCAGCGTGATCGAGAAGGAGCGGCGGGGCGAGTATCTCGGCGGCACCGTGCAGGTTGTGCCGCACGTCACCGACGAGATCAAGGCGGCCGTGCTTGACCTGGGTGAACCGGGCGTCGACGTGGTCATCACCGAACTCGGCGGGACCGTGGGCGACATCGAAGGCCTGCCGTTCCTCGAGGCGATCCGGCAGGTGGCGCTCGACGTCGGTCGTCAGAACTGTCTCTATATCCATCTCACGCTCGTGCCCTATCTGAAGGCGGCGCGCGAGGCCAAGACGAAGCCGACTCAACACAGCGTCGGGCAGTTGCGGCAGATCGGTATTCAACCCGACATCCTCATTGTCCGCACCGAGCGGCCGCTGGGACGGGAGAACGCCGAAAAGATCGCTCTCTTCTGCAATGTTGAGAAGAACGCCGTGATCGAAGAGATGGACAAAGAGTTTTCCATCTACGAAGTTCCGCTCGGTCTCGCGGAGCACAAACTCGACCGGTTGATTACCGACCGCCTGGGGCTTCCGGCGGGTGAGTTGAAGATCGACGACTGGCGGGAGTTGATGCAGAGCATCCGTCATCCGAAGCAGGAGGTCACGATCGCCGTCGTCGGCAAATACATCGATCACCGTGACGCCTACAAGTCAATTTACGAGTCGCTCGACCATGCGGGCTTCTCTCACAATTCGCGGGTGCTGGTCAAACGGATCGAAGCGGAAGAACTCGAGGAGCAGGATCCGGAAATTGTTCTCAGCGGAATCGACGGGTTGCTGGTGCCGGGCGGATTCGGGTATCGGGGAATCGAAGGCAAGGTCAAAGCGATCCAGTTCGCCCGCGAGTGCGAAATCCCCTACTTCGGGATCTGCCTGGGCATGCAATGCGCCGTCATCGAGTTCGCCCGCAACCGGCTCGGCCTTGCCGAAGCAAACAGTTCAGAGTTTTCCGCCGAAACGCCCGATCCCGTCATCTGTCTCCTCGAAGAGCAGAAGACCGTCACCGACAAGGGGGGCACGATGCGGCTGGGAACCCAGCCTTGTCAACTGGTCGAGAACAGCAGGGCCGCCGCCTGTTACGGGACGTCCGAGGTCTCGGAGCGACATCGACATCGTTATGAGTTCAATCCGGAATATGAGCAGGCCTTTGAGAAGGCCGGCATGATCGCGGCGGGCAAGAGTCCCAGCGGAAAGCTGGTCGAGGTCGTCGAGATTCCGGCCCATCCCTGGTTCGTGGCGGTGCAGTTCCATCCGGAGTTCAAATCGAAGCCGCATGCGGCGCACCCGCTGTTTCGCGGATTTGTCGAGGCGGCACTGCGTTATCACCAGCAGCGGGCGTCGGTGTCGGTTTGAATTCCGGGCCGCGACCGAACCCGATGGTCCGGGTTGAGTCTCACCGAAAGAGGACCGGGGCTTCCCTCGCTTTGCTCAGTCCAGCCCCGGCCACCCCGTCGCACCGGTTTGGGGAAAGTGGAACGCTCCCCTGCGGGTCGCGGCTAAGCGGGATTATTCATGACGAGGGCCTGGTTCACTATAAGTGTTTCTGAAACAACAGGTTATCGAGAAATTGCCCAGCGCGCCGCGCTTTTCGAACGGATTGCACCCCGATGTCACGTCAACGGTGACGCACGCTGGCAGCGTGCGCTACGAATAATCCGGGCTAAACGGGGGGGGCGGAATGCGGCTTTTCCTGTTTGTTGTGCGGTGATGTTTGGTCTGCTCAATCTCAACAAGCCCTCCGGAAGGACGTCTCGCGATGTTGTGAATCGCGTTCAGAGGCTCGTCCGTCCCGCGAAGGTCGGACATGCCGGGACGCTGGACCCTCTCGCCAGCGGCGTGCTCGTCGTCTGCCTCGGTCCGGCCACGCGGCTGGTCCCCATTCTACATGAACTGCCGAAGGTCTACCGGGGGACCTTTCGCTGGGGCTGCGCCAGTGAGTCGGACGACGTTGAGAGCGACGTCACCCAACTGACCGACGCGCCGCAACTCACTGCGCCTGCACTGGAGAGCGTCCTGCCTGAGTTCCTCGGAACAATCGAACAGGTTCCGCCCAGTTTTTCGGCCGTCAAGATCGGCGGTCGCAGGGCGTACAAACTGGCTCGTGCGGGAAATGAGGTCCGCCCCCCTCCTCGCAGGGTCGAGATTCATCGCCTCGAACTTCTGGAACTCGACGCTGACATGTTCCGCCTGGAGATCGAGTGCGGAACGGGAACCTACGTTCGCTCACTCGGGCGCGACATCGCCGTTCGACTGGGAAGCGGGGCCGTGATGACGGAACTCACGCGAGTCTCCATCGGCCCGTTCGATCTCGCGGATTCAGTTCCCGTTGACCGGCTCGGCAGTCTGGCCGATATCGACGAGTCGGCCGTTCCTCCGTTGGCGGCGATCAACGACTGGCCGCGGTGTGAAGTCGACGCGTCCGGCCTGGAGCTGCTCCGCAACGGCCGGCCGGTTCCCGCACACGGCTCAGCGGAGGAGGGAACCCGCGTCGCGATCGTGGCGGGCGAGGGGGGGCTGGTTGCGATCGGCGAACAACGGGGAGACGAAGTTCACCCGAAGCAGGTCTTCATTACGGTGCGCGGCGCGGAACGGAATCGCGCATGAGGGACGAGGCGCACAGGGGAGCGCTCCTCTGCGAGTCGCGGCTAAACGCGATGTGCGGCTAAACGCGATGTGAAGAACGGCGTCGGCGATGGTGAGACGCAGCGCTACCCCGGATTATTCATGATGAGGGCCCGGTTCTGTATAAGCTTCTACCAAATATCAGGTTATCAAAAAGTTGCCCAAAGCGCCGCGCTCTTCGAACCGATTGCACGCCGACGCCAAGTCAACGGTGACGCACGCTGGCAGCGTGCGCTACGAATAATCCTGCCTACGGCTTTAATTGGACCGGTGAGAGTCGGCGCACGACGATGCGGTCGGCTTGCAGACGCGGGTCAAACTCACGTTGACCGATCACGCCGACCGAGTGTCCGACATAGGCGTCCAGGTTGACTCCCCGGACCGGCTGCAAGAAGGCCAGTAGTCGGCCTTCCGGAGAGATCAGCACGTGAGTGGGGGCGGTCCCGAACGTCGCCCCGCTCCGCTGGACGATCCCCGCTCCGTCGAACCGAGGGGCGACCGGCGACTGGGGACTGGAGGGCAACTCCTGCTCCGGGATCGGCTCGATCGTGGGCCCGAGCCTTGGCCCCACCGGTTGCGGCTGGGGTGGTTGACTTCCGCCAGGCTGCGGGACCGGATTCGGCTGAGGGGCGACAGGCGGACCCTGGGTTGCGGCCGGACCGCCCGGATAGGCCGTCGGTGAGGCGAACGGCAATCCTCTCTGCATCGACAGCAACTCCGCTTCTCGACGGCTGGTCTGGCTCGTCAACTGCAGAAAATTCATGAACTCGGAGTAGACCTGCCGCCGAGAGTCGATCGCTCGCAGACGCTGTTCGATGCCGGCGGCTGTCCGTTCATCCGCGCCGGCGAGGAGGGCGCGGTACTGGGCCTCAAGTTCGTCGAGACGCCAGGTCGAGGGATCCTGCGCCATCATCGCCGCGTATTGATGATCAAGCTGTTGCAGCGTTCCGGAGGCGGGCGTCATCGCGCTGACATTCTGTTCGCGAGTCAGCTCCCGCTCCACCGGCTTGTCCTCAGCAGCGACCGGTTCTTCCGGCGGGGTGGGACGCCGCATCGCGGAAGGAGTCGAGAACGGATCCAGATCCTGCTGTTTCTGGAGGGCGCTGTTGGCGGCAACGATGAAGTCGCCTTTCACCCACCGGTATTCGAGGTCGGGCGGCGCGATCTTGTACATCCGCACCGAGGCGTCTCCCCTGGGCAGCGTTTGTTCGCCGATGATCCGCACGACATCGCCGTTTCTCAGTTCGCGGCTGTAAATTGAATGATCGTCGCCGAACTCGCTGCCGATGCGGACGATGGCGCGGGCGGGTTGCCCTCCTGCGAGGGGCGGCACTTCGATCACTCCCTGATCCGCACCGGTCTTCCTGACGAGGCCTGCGTCGATCCAACTGAAGCTGCCGGGCGGGGGGGCGATCATGTACCAGCCCCCGGGGTCGTGCCGGTGCACGGTCACCCGGTCGCCGTTGCCGACCTTGCCGGTCGGGTAGTAGTTCTTGCCCGGTCCGCTGCGGACGTAGACGTCATCGGCCTGGACGACGGCTTCGTAGGGGAATTGCTGAATCTGGGCCTCGCCCGCTGCGCCGCTCAAACCGGCCAGCAGGCAGACGATTCGGAGAATCAACGTCCGACGAGTTACAGGCATGGCATCACCTTCACAACGCACGGCCAGACGGCGTGGTTGTCGCTCATCCGTGAGGGAAGCGTGGAAATTGCTGAAAACGAACGCTCCACGAACTCCGCCGCCGCGCACGCGCGTGTTCAGGCGACGTGCGCAACGTCCGCGAGGAATCAATGAGGCGTGGAGATGAGGGAGGGGAGTTGAAGAAGGGGGTGGATATCCCATTGGCGGAAATTCCGCAAGACCGATTCGGGCGGCGTACACCCTACAACCCGCGAGAGGAGGTGCGAATTGCCTGATATTGCGAAGGCGCAAGCGTGTCGTTACGCCGGGAATCAGTCCCGCCGGGAGATTCCGCGCCGGCTGGAGCGGCTTTTTCCAAAGGCCGGTTGTTGACTCAGGTTTCGCCGCAGCGTAGCCTGATAAATAAGGTGTCTACGGAGAAATGTGGATGGTGGAGCGTGCGCGCTGACGAAGCCGGTTCCGCAGACTTGCCGGGTTAGGCAGGCTCGGGCGATTTCAGCACGCGCCTCATCCCCAGCGCTCAGGGAGGGGAAGATGTTCCTTTCACCCTCCGATCCACGTCCGGCGACTTGAGAGGTACCAATGGCTCTGATGCGTGCAGCCCGACTTCGATGGAAGATTCTCACCGGTCTCGGCTGCATCGCCGGACTGATGCTTCTCACCTGGCGAGCGCCCGCTCAGGATGAACCGGCCGACCGCAACAACGCTGCCGCAGAGGATTCGGCTGCTCCGCATGAAGAGTTCGATCTCCGCGACAAGCTGGAGATCACCGTGGTCCCGGGTCTGCGCAGCACCGGCCGCGCAAAGCACTTTGCGGCCGTCAACGTGAAGAACATCTCTGAAGAGGACATCGCGGGACCGATCGTCCTCGTGGTCGAAGAGACCGGGCTGATTTCGCTGAAGGTGCAAGAGCCGACGGGCGAACTGGAAACCGGCGAGCCGTATGTCGAAGTCCTCGCCGAAGGACGGACGCTGCGGGCGGGTCGCTCGCTCCGCACGCAGAAGATTGAATTCACGTCCGAGGATCGCCTGTCGCTCGACCAGCGACGCCAATTCTCGCTCGAACTGCGAGCGCTGTACCTGCCGGAGGATGAACGTACGGCCGACAACGACGCCGAATCGGACGATGACGAGAACATCCCCGGCAAGTCCTACTCCGAGAAGGACTTCGACCGCGTCGCCGCGTTGCAGGAGAAGATGACGATTCCGTTCATGCAGAAGGGGAACGGGCTGGTGTACGGCACGGCCGTGGCGGAGAATGTCGAGGGAGAACTGGTTGTTAAAGTCTACGCCCAGCGAGAGGGGGTCGACGACCTGCTGCCGGATGAGATCAAGGACGTGGACAAGACGGTCGGCGTCGAGATCTTCGTGATCGGGGAGCCGTTCAGCGCGGTTCCGGAAACGGGCCACACGATTTACGTTGACGGCAAGCCTTACCCGGCCGGATCGAACTTCGGCGCAGATGAGGACGACGGGGGATCCGGCGCGGAACCGGGGGCGCAGCGGGCCACGGAGCGACCGCTCCCGACGATTACGGATCCGACGCTCCGTTTTCCGCGTCCTGTTCCGATCGGCGTCTCCATCTCGAACGCCGACCGGTTGCTCGACATTCCGCCGCGGGCGTTGTGCTATTCGGGGACGTTGGGCTGCCGCTGCGTCGACGCGCTCGGCAACCAGTACATCCTGACGAACAACCACGTCGGGGCGACGTTCTGTGTTCCGGCGTGCGCCAACCCGCTGTTGCTGACGGGTGTGGTGGGCGAGCGGATCGTCCAGCCGTCAACAGGAGACAAGCTGCCGATTCCGTGCGTGCTGGATCCGGCCGATGTGCTGGGCGTGCTGGTGGACTGGGAGGATCTCGTCACCGCGACGGCAGACGCCTGTGCCGCCGGGACGGCGCCGGTGCACTACATGGACGCGGCGGTGATTCAATGTGATCCGGGGACGACCGGATTCTCAACGCCTCCCGGTGGTTGGGGAGCCCCTTCGCGAACGGTTAAGAACAAGCCGCGGCTTTCCGACCGTGTGCAGAAGTACGGGCGGACGACGATTCAAACCGAGGGGAACATCACCGGCCTGAACGTGGCGGCTTGCGTGAACTACGGCGGCAACCGCCTGGTGCTGTTCCTCAAGCAGATCGAATGCGCGAATCTGACCGCGTTCGCCGCCCCGCTGAGCCAGGGGGGGGACTCGGGATCGCTGGTCGTGATCAAGAACCCGGGCGGCGCCGATGACCGGCAGCCGGTCGGACTGCTGTTCGCCGGCGGCCCTGCGGGCGCCGTCGATGCGACGCTGGCCAACCCCTTGCCGCCGATCCTGGCGCGGTTCGGACTCACGATCGACGACGGGACGGGCACGTTTGAAAACGGCGTCTCCGGAACGATGGGGGGCTCGATCGGACCGGTCGACCCGCCGTCGGAATTCAAGTAGGCCGCGCGTTAGGTTGTCGATTGATCGAAGCCCACGGGATGCAACCCGTGGGCTTTCTTACGCGCGATGAGTCATCCGAGCAAGCGCAGTCCGCTCGCGTCAATCTCATACGGCACGAGCGATTCGTCGCACGCGCTGCCGCGGTGTTTGGCGATGCAGAGGGCCCGTCCCATTTGCATGCCGTCGCGGAGCTTGCCCATCAGGATGACGGTGTTCGCGTTGGAGAGCGCGTCTCCAGTTTGAATCGGCCGCGACAGCAACTGTTCCAGCATGACCTCGTGCGTTGTCGCCAGCAGCAGGCAGCCGATCTCGCGGTGATCGTAAGCGTGCGCGGCGACCTGCGCGGCGTTCTCGCGGAACTTCGCTCGAAACAGGTCGCGGGCCACCCAGTCGTGCTCCTTTCTGAGGATCTGCTGGTAGATGTATTCGAAGACCTCGAGTTGAAACGACTCGCGGGGTGAATCGGACGGCTCGATGCCGTCGACGACGCAGCGGCCGACTCCGTGAATGAAGTTGCCGTAGAAGAAGGCGATCGTCTGCTGCAGCCTGCGGTTCAGTTCCGACTTCCACTCGCGCACGCCGTCGGTGTCGAGATCGGCCGTCGTCACCCGGCGTCCCGTCCTCGCGAACAGATGGCAGCTATCGGACCGGGCCGTGGAGCCGTCCCAGATCGTCGACAGGTCCGCCTCCCGTTCGCCCGCCATTTCGCGGAGATTCCAGCCACAGATGCGATGGGCGTATTCGCGGTGGTTCTGGGAATCGCCGCGGGCCGTCATGTCGAAGATGACGCCCCGCTCGCCCTCGTCGCGCTGCCCCGCATCGGCGAACTGGATGCCGAGTTGCGTCTTGCCGATGCCGGTGGCGCCGAGTACGACGGTGAGCGTTCCCGGCAGGAGGCCGCCGCCGAGGAGTTCGTCGAGTCGCGGGATGCCGGTGCTGTGGCGGTCGGTCTTGGGGGTCATGGGGGTGGTTGATGGGCTGTCAGTTACACGCATTTCTCGATCCCCGTTCGAGTGACTCTCCGAGAAATTCGAATGGGACGCGGATGACCACGGATTGGACCGATTTTCACTGATTGCTGTCTTGCGTGTCGACGACCTGCGCGCCTGAATCGATGCGGTCTCGGCGCTGCCGTCTTTTGAGGAACACCCCGCAAAATCCCTGCTGATCTGCCGAATCCGCGAAAATCAGTATCCTGCTCAAGCATCCCCTGAACCCGGATTATTCATGACGGGGCGCGGTTCACTATAAGTGTTTGCCAAACAGCAGGTTATCGAGAAGTCGCCGAAAGCGCCGCGCTTTTCGAACGCATTACACGCCGACGCCAAGTCAACGGTGACGCACGCTGGCAGCGTGCGCTACGAATAGAACGCTGATCGGCGGCTCAGACGTCGGCGAAGAGGGCGTCGACGAAGTCGTCCGGGGAGAAGAGGGCGAGGTCGCCGATCTGCTCGCCGAGACCGACGTATTTGACGGGAATCCCCATTTGCTGGCGGATGGCGACGACGACGCCCCCCTTGGCCGTGCCGTCGAGCTTGGCCAAAACGATGCCGGTGCATTGGGCCGCCTCGGAGAATTTGGAGGCCTGGGAGAGGCCGTTCTGTCCGGTCGTGGCGTCGAGGACGAGCAGGCTTTCCTGCGGGGCGCCGGGGAGGCGTTTGCCGATGACGCGGTGGATTTTCCCCAACTCCTGCATCAGGTTCTGATGCGTCTGCAACCTGCCGGCGGTGTCGATGATGACGATGTCGGCTCCGGTCTCGGCCGCACGGTCACAACCCTCGAAGGCGACCGCCGCCGGGTCGGCGCCGGACGGCTTGGTGACGATTTCACATCCCAGTCGTTCCGACCACATGGTGAGTTGCTCGACGGCAGCCGCGCGAAACGTGTCTCCGGCGGCCAGCACAACCGTCTTGCCGGCCCGCTGCAGAAAGTTTGCCAGTTTGGCGATGGACGTCGTCTTGCCGACGCCGTTCACGCCGCAGACCAGGATCGCCGTCGGTCCCGAGTCGGCCAGTTTCAGTGGAGAGAGCGGATCGTCCAGATCCCAGCGGCAGTCTCCCTCCCCGCGAAGAATCTCCTTGAGTTTGTCTTTGACGACCGCCCAGACCTTGTCCGGTTCAACCGTTCGTCCGCCGAACTTCTCCCGGAGTTCATCGACGATGGCGCCTGCCGCGGTGACGCCCATGTCGGTGTGAATCAATCCGCGATGAAACTCCTCGAGTTTCTCTTCATCAAGGATGACTCCCGCCTTGAGGAGGTCGCGGACATCGGTGCGGAGGACGTCCTTGGTCTTGGTGAGGGCGGATTTGAAACGATCGAAGAGTCCCATGGTGTTTGCGGACTACGTCTTTGGTGGCGAAGCCCACGGGTTGCAACCCGTGGGCGTTGGTGGGGTGTTTCCGTGGTGGCGGATTCTTGCAGACGAGTGGTTATTCGCCTAGCGCATACGCGGTGTTTTCCCAGACGTAGGCGCCTTGGTCGGCGTGGCGGAGGATGTAGCGGTGGGCGGCGATGAGATGCGCATCGTTCTTCACCGGATCGATTCGAGCCCGTTTGGCCCACAGCTTTACGCTTCTAGAAGCGTCCCGCAGCGCGTACCACGCGTGCCGCTTCGCGTGGCCGACATACGTCTCCGTTTCAGGCGGCGGCAGTTTCGTGAGGACATGAGCATGCTGGGCGCTCACGGCGAGACATCGCACGGCGCACGTCAGTTGATCGAATCGCTCACGCAACGCGTCGCCCACGGTTCTTCGCTCCGGCATTGCCAGCTTGGTTGCGGGGTAGTTCATCAATTGGCGACTTCGCGCATGCATTTCATCGAATTTGCCGGGCGGGGGCGGGTTCTTGTAATCTCCGTCGACATGCAGGCGATGCTTCCGCGTGCGGAAGCCGCGTGGGTCGCCGGGGAGCCAGGAGCCGTACGTGCCGAGGGTGACGTGAAACCAGCGCGCCGTTTCACGTTCTGTTGATTCAACCATCGGTCAACCCTCAGAACGCCCACGGGTTGCAACCCGTGGGCGTTGATGGTCGTTAGTGCGCGATGTCTTGAAAGCGCACGTACGCATCGTCCCAGTGGTTAGTGTCGCGGGGTTCGAAGGTGGTGATTTCGCTGGAATCGCGGACCACCGACCGGATTTCGCTGAGCGAACCGATCTCTCCCGCGGCCCGCGCCTGGACCAGCACATTCCCGAGTGCGGTTGCCTCAGTGGGGCCGGCCGCGACCGGCTTGCCGCAGGCGCTGGCCGTGAACTGGTTGAGCAGGGCATTCCGTCCGCCGCCTCCCACGACGTGAATCACCTCGATCCGCTCGCCCGTCAGGGACTCGATGCCCTCGAGCACCTCGCGATATTTGAGCGCCAGACTCTCCAGCGCACATCGCACGAGTTGACCCTCGGTTTCCGGAACCGGTTGCCCTGCCCGACGGCAGCATTCCTGAATCGCCTGCGGCATGTCGCTCGGGCTCAGCAGGGAGTCATCGTTCGGGTCCACGAGCGAGCGAAAAGGTTCGGCCTGCTCGGCCAGTTGCGCCAGTTGTTCGTATCCAAGTTCTGTTCCCTGCCGCTGAAACGACTTCCGGCACTCCTGCACCAGCCACAAGCCCATCACGTTCTTCAGCAGCCGATACGTCCCGTCGATGCCCCCTTCGTTCGTGACGTTGAGCGCCAACGCGGCCTCGCTGAGCACTGCGTCCTGAACCTCCACGCCGATCAGCGACCAGGTGCCTGAACTGATATAGGCCCAGTCGGCGCGTCCCGTCCGTTCGGTCGGCACGGCCGCGACGGCAGAACCGGTGTCATGGGTGGCCGGGGCGACGATGTCGATCCGTCGGAGACCTGTTGCGGCGGCGACAGTCTCCCGCAACGTTCCCAGGCGTGTTCCCGGCGACACGACTTCCGGAAAGATGTGCGTCGGAATGCCCAGTTTTCGCAGCATGTCGGTCGCCCAGTCGCGCTGTGTGGCGTCGAAACACTGCGATGTGGTCGCGTTTGTAAATTCGACGACTTTGCTGCCGCACAACAGCCAGTGAAAGAAGTCCGGCATCATCAGGAACCGGTCGGCCGCATTCAGCAGGTCCGGATCCGAGAGATGCATCGAGAGCAGTTGATAGAGCGTGTTGATCTCCATGAACTGCAGACCGGTGCGAGCGAAGATTTCCGACTGGGGAACGCGGGTGAACGCCTGCGCCAGCATGCCCTGTGTGCGGGCGTCTCGATAGTTGTAGGGCTGCCCCAGGATTTCGTCTTTGCCGGAGAGCAGCACGTAATCCACGCCCCACGTGTCCACGCCGACCGAGGTCACGGCCTCACCGTACTTTGTCGCAGCCTTTTCCAACCCGGTCTGAATCTCGCTCCACAACCTCAGCACGTCCCAGCGCCGCGTGCCCGCCACGTCGACCGGTCCGTTGGGAAACCGGTGCAGTTCATCGAGTTGGATGCACGTCCCGTCAAAGCGGCCGGCGATCACGCGACCGCTTTCCGCTCCAAGATCGATTGCAAGAAAGACCTTCTCCGGCATCTCCGACTCGCTGCACAGGGTTTCCCCGGATTATTCATGACGCGGGCCCGGTTCACTATAGGATCGCAGCCCGATGTGACGTCAACGGTGACGCACGCTGGCAGCGTGCGCTACGAATCGACGCACGCCGGCGGCGTGCGGAACTACAAAAGTCCGGGTTTCGCCGCGTTGCCGCTTTGGGAGGGCATCATACCGGAGTCATCGCGGCGCGCGAACAAACGGCAGACGGGGCGCTTTCGCCTGGACCCTGTCACGTCGCTCAGGACCTGTCAGTTACACACAACTACACACAACTCGGCCGGAGCCTGGCGCCGAGAAACCGGGCCCAGGGGATTCTCGAATAGGACACAGATTTTCGCGGATTTGGCGGATCAGCACCGATTTTTCGGGGGTGTTCCTCGAGAGGTGGCAGGGCCGAGACCGCATCGATTCAGGCGCGCATGGCGTCGACACGCAAGAAAGCAATCCGCGAAAATCAGTGCAATCCGTGGTCATCCGCGTTCCATTCGAGACTCTTGTGAAGCGACCTGAACGAGAGCAGATTTCTCAAGAGTTATGTGTAAACGACAGCGCTCAGGACGACTGCTCCAGCGATTCGTCCGCGGGCAGGCGGGTGAGATAGTCCGGCGGGATCTCGATCGATGCGATCTCCCCGTTGGGGCCGCACATGCAACACGCGGTCTTGAGGCGGCCGGTGGCGATGTGGTCGTTCCCGCGCCACAACTCGAAGAGATAGGAGATCGACTTGACGCCCAGCCGCTCGACGGTCAGCCGGATTTCGAAATCATCCTGAAAATACAGTGGTTTGTGGAAGTTGCAGGACGCGGAAACGCGCGGCCAGCCGAGGTGCACCCCGCCCTGCTCCCGCCGCATGATCGTCAGGCCCAGGGAACAGAAGTACTCGTGCTCGGTCTCTTCCATCCACCGAAAGAAATTGGAGAAGTGGGCGATGCCCGCCATGTCGGTCTCGGAGAACTGAAGTTGGCGCTGGGCGATGAAGTGCGGCATGGGCATGGAAGGCCCACGGGGTGCAACTCGTGGGCTTTGGTGGGCTATTCGATGAGTTATTGAAGTTTGCCGCGGGCGGCGATCGGCCACACTGTCTCCACCACACCGTTCCGCAAACCGTAAAAATGCTCGTGCAGCACGGTCGTGAAGTCCGTATATCCCGGGATGACCTCGATCTTGTCGCCGATCTGCAGATCCTGAGAATCCGGTCCCAGTTTCAGCACGCCATGCTCGGCGCTGAGGCCGGTGAAGACGGCATCGGTGAGCGGACGTCCGTTCACCCGGCCGCGCGCGACCGGCATCGCCAGGTCGGGATGAATCGTCTTGCGTCCGGTGTCTGTGACCGCTCGCTCCAGCGAAGGACGACTGACGACAGTGGCCAGCACCCGCAGCGAGGACCGCAGTTCCTTCAATCCCATCGCGTCGACATAGTACGGATCGGCGAAGATTCCGCCGCCGGCCTGCATTTCGGTGATGCCGGGGCAATCCGCGCTGTACTGGTAAGAACCGGTGCCGCCCGCGCTGACGATTTCGCAGTTGAGACCGTCTGAGACCATCTGGTCCCGCTGCTCGACGAGCAAGGCCATCGCTGCGTCGATCTTCTGCCGCTTCTCGTCGGGATCCTCGACGCGCAACAGGTGGCCTTCGTAGCCCATGACGCCCGCCAGCCGCACACCTTCGAGCTTGCTGATCCCGCGCGCCAGGTCGAGGAAGTCGGGCCCGGGCCGAATGCCCACGCGGTTCAGCCCGATGTCGACTTCGATAACCATGCGGCAGGTGACGCCGCGGCGAGTGCAGACCGCGGCGAGACCCTCCGCCTGAGCGAAATGATCGCACGCCACGATCGGGTCGGCATGCCGGCAGAGAGCGGCGACGCGCTCGAACTTCGGCTCGCCAAAGAGCATGTTGGCGATGAGGATGTCGCGGATTCCGGCGGCGGCGTAGACTTCGGCCTCGGAGACCTTGGCCACGGTGACGCCGATCGCTCCGGCCGCCAGTTGCTTGTGCGCGATGGCCGGCGTCTTGTGGCACTTCGCGTGAGGCCGCCAGTCCTTCTTACGCTCCCGCATGTGGGCCGCCATGGCGGCGATGTTCGCCTCCATCACGTCGAGATCGATGCAATAGGCTGGGGTGTCGAGTGCGGCCTGCGGCAGGCCGACGGCGCTGAGGTTCATGGGGGAATCGGATTCGTGGGAGACGGCTTCGAGTACGATCTGGGTGTGACTATAGGGGTCGTTCAGACCGGCTGCAAAGCCGGGCGGAAGCGGCCGCCGATTGCATCTGCTGCGGACGCAGTCGCGTTGCAACGCAGCAGGTTCGGTGCGCGCGGACTCCGGCCGACTCGGCGAAGCGAGTCGGCGACATTGACGAGTCAGTAGTCGGCCGGCACAGCCGGCCCTACAACTACACTGACCGGAAAGCTCGGAGCCTGTCTCCGGATTCGATACGATTCGGATTCGGGGTATTTCGTTTGACCATTGATTCGCGAAGGTATTTCTCATGTCGACTCTTCCCGATGCACTCGATCACCGGACATCCGATCATCCAATCGTGCCCCTCTTTCTGCAGCGCTGGTCGCCCCGCGCGATGAGCGGCGAACCGCTTTCTCCCGAGGAGCGGAATTCCCTGTTCGAAGCGGCCCGCTGGGCGCCGTCCACCTACAACGAGCAGGAGTGGCGATTTCTTTACGCCGTACGCGACACCGCGCATTGGGAGACGTTTCTCGGGTTGCTGATGGAAGCCAATCAGGCCTGGTGCGTGCGGGCGGGAATGCTGATCGTCGGGACGTCGTGCAAGGTGATGAGTCGCAACGGAAAACCGAACCCGGTGCACACGCTCGACTGCGGGCTCGCGGTGGAAAACCTGTTGCTGCAGGGCGCCTCGATGGGACTGGTCTGCCACGCGATGGCCGGTTTTGATCGGGGGAAGGCCCGCGCCGTGCTGGGCGTCCCGGAGAACTACGACGTGGAGGTCATGATCGCCGTCGGACGCCCCGGCAGCATTGACGATCTGCCGGAAAACTACCGGGACATGGACCGGGCGCCTTCGGGGCGAAAGCCGCTCGAGGAGATTGTTGCCGAGGGGCCGTTTGCGTTTTGAGTGGAACGAGCGGAAAGAGACCCGCCGGTTGCAACCGGCGGGCGTTGGAGCGGTTTTCGGATCGGGACTTGCGGTCGTCGGACTATGCGTCGACGGCGTGGGACTGGAGTTCTTCCAGCGAGACGAACTCGACGGCGGACATGTGAGTCGCTTCGAGGACGACGGGCGGGGCCGTGCCGGCTTCAAATGCTTCCTTCCAACGTTCCACGCAGAGACACCAGCGGTCGCCCGGCGTCAGCCCGGGGAATCCGAATTCGGGCATCGGCGTGGAGAGGTCGTTCCCCCGCAACCGGCTGAACTCGAGAAAATCAGCCGTCATCTCGGCGCAGACCAGGTGCAGTCCCTGGTCCTCGGGGCCGGTCTCACAGCAGCCGGTCCGATAGAACCCGGTCAGCGGGTCTGTGCAGCACGTTTCCAGGGGGGTGCCGAGGACGTTCTTGGCTTGCGGCATGGTGTTGCGTCGTTGGGTGGGGAGTCCCGCCGGTTGCAACCGGCGGGCTTTGGTGATCGGACTACTCAGTCTCGACGTCGGAATTGCGGCGCCCGTACAGATAGCGGACGAAGTACGTCAGGCCAGCGTATTTGTAGCCGCCGTCGACGTAGTGCTCAATGACATAGAACGCGAAATAATAGCTGCGGGCGAAACACCAGACGGCCAGGCCGAGGAGGACCGCCGTGCGGACGGTCGGAGTCTCGATCAGCAGGAGACCTGCCGCCAGGCCTCCGCAGACGAGGAACAAGACGCCCTTGAGATAGATCAGCCGCTTGTCGGTCAGGTCGCGCATGGGACGTGCAATCCCCGTGGTCGGTGTAAGTGCGTCGGGATGTGGGGCGCTGCCGTCGGACAAGCGCGCGGCGCCTGAGCAGGGCGATCGGGCTTTGCAAACTGGGGAAACCTCGGAAGGGCGAAGCTCCTGCCGAGCCGCCCGTTGATACGTCGCAGTGCGCTCTACCGTTGGGAATCTGCGAATTCGGCTCGAACAGATCAGTCGTTTCAGATATGTTCTAGGGAGACGCAACCCGGTCTGAACGCGAGGAAGAGACGATGCGCGCTGGCCCGAACGACATCACGAGCAGCGGACTCATCACCCGTAGAGACATTCTGCGCATCGGCGGTTGCGGACTGGGAGGACTCACCCTCGCGAACCTGCTGCGCGCCGACGCGCACGCCGGCGCGGCGGGTTCCCGCAAGAGCGTGATTTTCGTCCATCTCGACGGCGGTCCCCCACAGCACGAGACGATTGACCCCAAGCCGCTGGCGCCATCGGAGATCCGCGGCCCTGGTGCGTCCATCGCGACGGCACTGCCCGGCTTTCACGTCGGCGAGTTTCTGCCGGACGTGGCCCGACTCGCGGACAAGTTCGTCTTCATTCGCTCGCTCGTCGGCTCTGCCGGCCGGCACGACGCCTTTCAGTGCCAGTCCGGCTACACGGAAAAAGACCTCGCGTCACTCGGCGGCCGGCCCGCCATGGGCAGCGTGGTCTCTCAACTGTTCGGCCGGGCGGACGACCCGGCTCCGCCGTTCATCGACCTGATGCAGGGACGGCCTCTCGTTCGCAACAGCGCGCGTCCCGGATTCCTCGGCCCGGCCTATCAGCCGTTCCGGCCCGACATCTCTCATCTCTTCCACCGCGAGCTTGAACCCGGCATGAAGGGCGAACTCGCCCGCCAGGGGGAGAACCACACGCTGGAACTCACGCTCAATGGCGCTCTCTCTGCCGACCGGCTCGACACGCGGCAGGGGCTGCTGGCCCGCCTCGATCGTATCCGCCGCGACCTCGATTCGGGCGGCATGATGGACGCGATGGATCAGTTCAACCAGCAGGCCGTCGGAATCCTCACCTCCGGCCGCCTCGCGGATGCGCTCGATCTCGACAACGAAGACCCGGCGGTCCTCCAGCGCTACACCGCTGCCGGCGATCCACACTCGCTCGCGTCGTATACGAGCGACGGTCCGCTGGCATCGCGGAAATTCCTGCTCGCGCGGCGGCTCATCGAAGCCGGCGCTCGTGTCGTCAGCCTGTCGATCAGCGATTTCGACACGCACAAAGAGAACTTCCCCCGGATGAAACAGATCCTGCCGATCGTCGATCGCGGACTGTGCACGCTCGTCAGCGACCTGGAGGAGCACGGTCTGCTGGATGATGTGACGATCGTCGCGTGGGGCGAATTCGGTCGCACTCCCAATATCAACAAGAACGGCGGACGCGACCACTGGCCCCGCGTCGGTCCCTGCCTGCTGGCCGGCGGCGGCATGAAAACCGGCTGCGTCATCGGCGAGACAGACCGCCTCGCCGCCGAACCGCGAAACCGCCCGGTCACATACAAAGACGTCTTCTGCACCGTCTACCGGAATCTCGGCATCGACCCGCGACAGGTGACGCTGATCGACCCGCAGGGCCGCCCGCAGTACGTGCTCGATCAGGGCGAGCCGCTCCGCGAAGTCGTGTAATCCCATCAGGCGAGCCGCGCGGCGTCAGCTTGCGGATGCCGCCGAACAAACACGGGCGTCCAGCCTGCACCGCGAATGCCGGACGACTTCCCAGACTCGACCCGCCGCGATCTTCTCAGCGGCCGCGCCATCGTGCAGCGCGCCGCACACGCGCAGGATGTTCTCGCGGACGCCGTCGTCGACGCCCAGGAAGGACGTCGGGCGCCGCGCGGGTTTGACACGGTCCGGCTCGAGACCCGCGCGATGGCCTGTCCCTGGTCGGTCGTGATGGACCCCGGACCGGCGCGACAGGTGATGTGGGCGTCCGACGCGTTGTCGATCGTCCACGAGTTGGAACAGCAGCTCAGCGTCTATCGGGACGACAGTGAAGTTTCCGCAATCAATCGCGAGGCGACTGAGTCGGCTCAACCTGTGGAGGAAGGGCTCTTCCGTTTTCTGGTCGCCTGCCGCGACCTGTCTCGCTTCACGGGCGGCGCGTTCGACATCGCCGTGCGGGCTCTGATCCTGCTCTGGCGCGACTGCCGTCAGTCCGGGCGCATCCCGGTTCAAGAGGAAATCGACGCCGCGCTCGCGATTTCCGGCATGGACCACGTCACGCTCGATGAAGACTCGATGACTGTCTCGTTCGACGCCCCCGGCGTCGGGATCGACCTGGGAGCGGTCGGCAAGGGCTTCGCCATCGACCGCGCAGCCGCCTTCCTCGACGAGCAGGGCCTTGAGAACTATCTCCTGCACGGGGGCTACAGCAGCCTCCTGGCGCGGGGCGAACATTGCGGACAGGCCGGCTGGCCGGTCGGAATCAAAAACCCGCTCTTTACCGAGACCCGCTACGCCACGATTCTGCTCCGCGATCAGGCCCTGTCGACCAGCGGCTCCAACGTACAGTTCTTCCGCTACCACGGCAAACGCTACGGCCACATCCTCGATCCCCGCACCGGCTGGCCCGCCGACGGACTGCTCTCGGTGACGGTGACCGCTCCGACGGCGAGCGAAGCGGATGCGCTTTCCACGGCGTTCTACGTGATGGGACTCGAAAACGCTCAAGCCTACTGCGATAATCATTCACAGGTCGGTGCGTTGCTGATTCCATCGCCGGCGGCGGGGCGCACCCTGCAGCCGATCATCTGCAACATCCCCGAGGAGACGCTGTTTTTCGCCGCCGCCGAGCGCGCCGACAAGACTGACTGATTGGATCGCCCGCCCCGGAGCATTTCCCGCGCTTCGGATATCCTGAGAGAGACCTCCCTCCGTGAAAGACCTCAAGCGAGTTTCGTACGCAGCCATCGTCTTCCTGGTCCTGCTGCGGATTTCGATCGGCTGGCAGTTTCTTTATGAAGGCCTGTGGAAGCTCGACACGCAGGACACCGCCCGGCCGTGGTCGGCCGCCGGTTATCTCAAGAATGCGCAAGGCCCGTTCCGCGATCACTTCCGCGGCATGGTCGGCGATCCCGATGATCTCAACTGGCTCGACTATCAGCACATGTCGGCCGAGTGGACCGATTGGCAGCGGCGTTTCGCGAGCCACTACGGCCTCGACGAGACGCAGCAGAGACAATTGACCGAATTGCTCGAGGGCAAGCGGGTCCATGAGACCGGACTCGCAGCGATTCCCGACGCCGCGGCCGACCTGGTCGACCGCCTCACCCGCATGGGAGTGCTTGAATTCGATGCCGAGGCGAAACGCCTGCGGGTTTACGGCGACAAGCCGCTCAAGCCGAGCGAAGCCGCCGAACTCCAGAGCAAAGTTCCGGTTGTGAAAGTCGACGGAGAGTACGGCCTGGCCGACGAGGAGGGGAACCCGGTTCGCAACGACGACGGGAGTCTCGCTGCTCCGGATGAAGCCGATCTCGAGTTCTACAAGGCGGTTGAAAGTCTGGAGCAGCAATCCGCGAGGCTCGGCTATCTGCAGCGACTGGCCGCCTTGTTGCGGGGCAATCCGGACCGCGTGGGGGCCGTCGCCGTGCTCACCGACCGGGGCTATCGCCCGGAAATGCGGCCGCAACTGACCGAAGAACAGGCCGCAGAAGCCATCACGACGCGCTACGGCGAGATTCAAATCTATCGCAATCTGCTGGACGAATACGAAGCGGGACTGAAGTCCGCGCGGGTCGAGTACCAGCACGAGCATCTCAGCCGCATTGCACGGCGGATCGCCTCCCTCCGCTCCGAACTGGTGGGACCGGTGAGGGCTCTCGATGCGGAACTGAAGCAAGAGGCGCGCGAACTGTTGAGTCCGGAACAGTTCGCGCGCGGTCCGCTTCCGGTGGAGCGGGACCAACTCTGGCGGGTCAACCAGGCCACGATCTGGGGGCTGATCATTCTCGGCGGGCTGCTGATGCTCGGTTTCATCTCACGGCTGGCGGCGTTGGGCGGCGCGGTCATGCTGATCATGTTCTACCTCCCCGTCCCCCCCTGGCCCGGTGTGATCTATCCTGAAGAAGTCCTCGGTCCGGAACACAGCTACATCATCAACAAGAACCTCATCGAGGCGATCGCCCTGCTGGCGATCGCCATGCTGCCGACCGGCTCCTGGTTCGGCGTGGACGGGCTGTTTCGGTGGATTTTTGCGCGGCGCGCAGCAACGTAGCGCACGCAGCCTGCGTGCGCAGCTCACGAGCCACACGATCTGGTACCCTCATGGCACGTCGCACAAGCTGCTGAGGATCGCGATATGATAGGTACGGTGCTGGACCTTACTTCACTCGTTTGGTGAACGAGGCGAGGCGCACGCTGGCAGCCTGCGCTACGGGGTGCGGCGCGCCTTGCGAAGCGAATGTCGCCCGACCTTGACCAAATCAAGATTCACCGTGATGGCCAGTCACCGACGAAAACAAGAACTCGTCACCCGCCGGAACCTGCCGCACTGGTATGTCCCAGGTGCCGCACGCTTCGTGACGTATCGGCTGGCCGGATCACTTCCCCGCACTGTCGTTGAAGAACTTCAACATCGCCGCAAGCTCTTGCTGTCGCGATTGAGTCGCGGCGAATCTCGATGTATCGAGCGATTGAGAATTCACAAACAACTGTTCTCAGCCTATGACGAGTACCTGGACCAACATCGCGATCGCGAATGGCTCGCGGACCCGCGGGTTGGCAAGATCGTGCGTGACAACCTTGGTCACCACGACGGACGGCTGTATCAGCTGCTTGCCTACTGCATCATGCCCAACCACGTCCACTTGCTGATTCTTCCGGCTGGAAGTCCGATGGTCCCGGACGAGGAGTTCGCGGTCGGAGAGGTTGCCGACCACGCCAGTCCGCTATCGCGAATCATGCACAGCCTCAAGAGTTACACGGCCACTCACGCCAATCGCGTGCTGGCGCGAACAGGGCCGTTCTGGCAGCGTGAGTCGTACGATCATTGGGTGCGCGACGAAGAGGAACTCGAACGCATCGTGCTCTACATTCGCGGAAATCCAGTAAAGGCGGGACTCGTCCGGGAACCGCAGGATTGGAAGTTCTCGTCGTGCGGCGAACGCTTCAAGAGGGACGGTGACGTAACGGGCTGGCTGCCGGAGGGGCCATCACCGATTGTGTTCTGAGGCGCGACGCACGCTGGCAGCGTGCGCTACGGAGCGCCGGCCGCACCTTCGAACCACTGCCGTCCGAGAATGGGAAGTCAACGAGGATGACATCTCCGCACCGATTCATCGACGGTACGCCTGGTAGCTTTCGAGCAGCGGATCCTGGGCATCGTCTTCAACCAGCGCGTCGTTGACCAGCGGATAGGCATCGGCAACGCGCTCCTCCGCGTCGACATCCAGGCTCGCACGCACTCGGTCAAACAGGTCGGCGCGGACGACGACGCACTCGACGTCGTCCTCGCGGATCCGGACAGGCTTCCCGTCACGGACAGCGGCTAACTGGTCAGTAGAAAGACCCATGATGAGCTCCTCACACCTTCGTATTCTACGACGCGACCGATGCCGTGACTACCGGGAACCGGCAGTTCCCCGGTTGCAGCCTGCCGGGGACTCGGCCACAATCCGGCCCGAAGTGGACGGCACGCGGCTGAGACACCCCGTGTCTCGATCGGCGGACGGAATGAAACACCATGCGCATCGGAATTGTCGGGTACCAGGGAACCGGAAAGAGCACGGTCTTTGAACTCCTCACCGGAGTAAAGCCCGACCCGTCGAAGCACCACACCGGGCAGGTCGGAGTCACCGTCGTTCCGGACGAACGTTTCGACCGGCTGGTCGAAATGTACGCGCCGAAGAAGGAGACGCCGGCGAAGATTGAACTGCTCGATACCCCCGGCATCTCACGCGGCGAACAGGCCGGCAACGCGCAGCGGCTGGGCGTCATTCGCGAGGCGACCGCACTCGCACAGGTGGTTGGCGGATTCCTCGGCGGGAACGCCGTCGGCGAGGTTGAAGATTTCCTGACCGACCTCGTGCTGGCCGATCTGCAGGTCGTCACCAATCGCATCGAACGGCTGAAGAAAGACGTCACCAAGCCGGTTCCCAACCGGGCCGAACTGCAGCAGGAACTGGACGCCCTGCTGCCCATCGCCGCCCGGCTGGAGGAAGGAAGCACGCTGCACGACATGGAGTTCGATGATGCCCAGGAGAAGGCGACCCGCTCGTTTTCGCTCCTCTCGCGCAAGCGGCAACTCGTGCTGCTGAATACGGCCGACTCCACGATCGACGCTGACGTGATCGGCCGGATCGAAGCACTCGGCTGCCCCGTCGTGGCCGGCCCTTTCGGCCTCGAACTCGAAGTGAACCAGCTTCCCGAAGACGAACGGGCCATTTTCGCCGAAGAGATGGGACTCGGCGAATCATCCCGCGCGAGAGTCATCCAGGCGATTTTTCAACTCACCGACTACATCACCTTCTACACCTGCGATGAAAAAGAGGTTCACGCCTGGCTTCTGCGTCGCGGTTCCGACGCCGTGGAAGCGGCCGGCGCCATTCACTCCGATCTCGCCCGCGGCTTCATTCGGGCGGAAGTGATGTCGACCGCCGACCTGCTCCGCCTCGGGTCGGAAAAAGAAGTCAAAGCCGCCGGCCTCCACCGCACCGAAGGGAAGGACTACATCGTGCAGGACGGCGACGAAATCGTCATCCGATTCAACGTGTAACCTGCCGCACCTCGGGAACCTGGTTCATGGTGTAGTAGGCCGTGTCCGGTTTGAGCCGCTCGCCGCTGGAGTCGCTGACTCCGCACACAATGTCGTAGACAAACGATGCGCGGAGGTCGTCCACCGTCAGTCTGACCCGCGTCGCGTCATCAGAGACGACGGCCTGCGACACTTCCGCCGCGTACCGGCCGGAGTCGGGCGTCGCATACGAGCCCTGCCACACCCGGGTGTAGCCGGAGATTTCGTAGTTTGCAGGCTCGGCGGCCGAAGCCGCGTCGACCGGCCTGAGAAATTCAATCTCGAAGCCGCCGGGAACGGCGCGAACCTCCCGCATGCCGTTCGGGAGCGGCTCCCCGTTCGGCCGCAATCTCACGATCTCGCCGGTGTTCCGACCTCCGAGCCAGCCGCTGTCGAAGATCGACCCGATGTACAGGTCTCCCTCGGGACTCACGGCTCCGCAGATCGGCCCCAGGAACGTTGATTCGTCTGATTCCCAGGTCGTCTCGGTCAACTCATAGGCGGCGCCCTGCAATTCGCCGTCGACATCGTCCAGCGAGAACCGGATCAGGAATCGTCCGTTGTATTCGCAGCCGATGCCGTGACCGGCGAAATCGCTCAGCGGATGGTCGTTCGGCAACTGCGGGATGAAGAAGATTCCGTTGACGCTCCGCGTCCAGGGATGCGGCAGTTGCACGGCGGCGCGATTCTCTTCCGTTCCCTCCGTTGGATCTCCGCGTGATTTCACGCCGTACCGGCCGCCGGGCTGAATGTGGTTGATCTCATTAAACGTGTTGGCCACGCCCTGCTGGTCGCTGGCGAAGATGCGGCCCTTGTGATCGAGGGCGAACCCGATTGGATAACGCAACTCGTGGGCGATCGGCTCGATTGTCCCGCTGGTCGACACCCGCAAGACCTTGCCGCGCCACCGGCCCGGCGCATCCTCGGTCTTGTGCGTGTAGTCGCTGCTGGTCGCGATGTAGAGATTGCCGTCCGCATCGCGCAACGGTCCGGTCGACCAGTCGTGGTAGTCGTGCGTATAGCCCCAGCCGTCGGCGGCGACGATCCGCTCGTCCGTCCGCCCGTCCCCGTCGGTGTCCCGCAGCCGCAGCAGTTCCGGCTTGTGCAGCACCAGCAGATCCTCGCCGTCCGGCAGCACTCCGAAGGGGGCGGCGAGTCCTTCCTCGACGACCGTCAATGAATCCTCGATTCCGTCGCCGTCCGAGTCATGAGCGCTGTAGACGTGCCCTTTCAGCGACGTGAACACCAGCGTGCCGTCATCCGTCCAGGCGAACGCCGTCGGCATAATCGCAGCCGGAAGCTTGAGCCGTGCGCCGTCGAACCCGGCGGCGGTCGTGATCGGCGTGTCACTCGTCGGCACAACATCGATCGGCGGCGACTCCCGCACCGGTTGGCTCACGGCGCTGTCGTAAACGATTGTTCGTCGTTGTACTCCGTCCTCTGAGCGGACAAACGGCCCCGCCAGCTTCCCTTCTGCGACCGCTTGCCAAACGGGCGCCGTGTCAACCGGTCGCGGTCCGGCGAAAACACGAAACTCTCCCGGGTCCACAGCGGGACGTAACACGGCGAGCCTGCGCCCCTCCGGAACATTTTCAGCGGTGATGCTGCGGAGCACCCCGGTCACTCCGGACTCTTCCGATGGCATCGCGCAGAATTCATCCGTGACGCGAATCGTGTGCGTTTCGCCATCGATCTGCACGGCAACGTCGTACCGCACCAAGACGACGTCTCGCTCGTCGCGCTTCGTTACACGGTATTCCTTCAGATGCGCAGCGCGACCGTCGTCGAACGCGTCGAGCGGCACCCACTTCTCGTCCTGATCATGCAGCAGCACGAAGCCCGGCGCCTCATCGAAACCCTCCGTCACCGTGACGCCCGCCAAGTCCCAGAACCAGCTTTTTCCCTGAGTCCTCTGTCGGGCGAACTCGCCGATCGCCCAGTCGCGCACGGTCGCCCGATCGAGATCGAACAGCAGGCTGTGCCCGTTGTCGAAACCGATCCCCAGCGCCCGCGGCACATACCCTCCGCCGTTCGCCGGAGAGACGGTGAACACATCCCGCACGATTCGGGGCGGCGTCCCTTCAGGAACGACAAGCAATTGTTCCACGGCCGTCGGATTCGTCGGCACGGTAAACTCGGGATCATTCAACGCGTGCCATAATGCGGCAAGCTGCGTATCGACGTCCCCGTCGAGAATCCCCGGCACCGGTCGCTCATAGGACGGCATCTCCATGCCGGGGACGATGCGCAGCGGGGAACGGGTCCAGCGGAGGAAGAACTCGGGCCGCATTCGCGACTTGAGGCCGAGCAGATCCGAGCCGTGCGTCGCAATCGCGACGTTCGGCGGCACATAGTCGCCGAACTCGTGGCAGGCGATGCAACTGAACCCACCGGCGCCCACCAGCGCGCGGGCCGTCAGCAGGGTCTGCGCGTCGGGTTCGGCATCCGCGTCGACGCCCAGCGTCTGCGGCGCGGCGTTCGGAATCCGGTCGTGGCCAATCAAGTAGCTCAGCAGCGCCTGTTGCTCCTCGGGAGCATGTTCGTAACGCGGCATTCGCACGCGGAGCCAGGGCATCCTGCGAGACTTCGACTGGCCGGTGATCGCCTCGGCCAGCGCAGCATCGAGCAGTTTGTCGCCCGCCGCAGTCAGGTTCGGGGGAATCAACGCCTGGCTCTGACCCGCCAATCGCGGATCGGTCCTCGCCACGCGCCCTGCCGTCGCCACGATGCCGGTTCCGCGTCCCCGTTCGTGACACGACAGACAGTTTTTGCGCCGAAGAATCAGGCGACCGAGCCGGTACTCATCCTCCCGCGCAAAGGCCGCGGCTTGACCGGCGCCGAGAGCGGCCCGCAGCGCCTCGCGATCGACGTGGGGATAACTCGGCCGCAGCCGCTCACGATCGGGTGTCTTCGCCAGGCAGCTCTTCGACCACTCGACGTCATTCGTCGTGCTGATCGACGCCAGTGACGGCACACCGGTCAGGTCCACCGTCTGACCAGGCAAGTCGTGACACGCCGCACAGCGCGCGGCGGCAAACAGCGCACGGCCTCGCTCAATCAGCGCAGAATCCGCCGGTGCAGGATCAACAAACGGCTGATCATCATCCGCACGGAATCCGCTGAGGGTCTCCGCCAGTTGGACTCGCTCGACTTCGGTCAGCTTCGCTTCGGGCATGCGCGCCTGGGGATTCAGCCGATTTGAGTCGGTCAACTTGGAGTAGATCCATTCGCGCGTACGGCGACTGCCGATCCGCGACAGGTCGCCGCCGCCGTACAGCCCCGGATCGCCCAGTTCGCCCACCCGGTGACACGCCAGGCAACCGACCGAATTCAGCAGCAGATCCCCCTCCGGAGGGGGGTTTTTCGGGTCGACGTCGATCGCAGGCACCTCCGGCAACTCCGCAGGCTGCGACGCGTCCATCAGAAACGCCGCCAACGCATCAACATCCGCCTCGTTCAGCCCGAACGCCGGCATGCGAGACGTCTCCGCCTCGGCGTGCTGGTGCAGCAACTTGTCCCGCAACCAGTTCGCATTCAGGCCGGTGGCGAGATGCGTGAGCGCCGGTCCCGGCAGACTCAACGGCTGTTCCGAATCCCGATGACAGCGATCGCAACGGGACGCGTCGAACAGGGCGCGACCGCGTGCGACGGCGTCCAACCGCTCGTCGGTCTCCGGGGCGACATCTTCCTCCGCGCGAAACAACAGGTGCGGCGGCAGCGGTTCCAGCGGGAAGCGGTCGGACGACCAGAACACGTGCAGCCGTCCTCCGACCGCCGGGAGACGATACGTCACCTCGATCGGACGAAATCCGAAGTCGAGTGAGATTGGATCGCCGCTGACCCACTGCGGTTCGCCCGCAGCGCCGCTGACAACGACCGCCCCGTCGAGACGGACCTCAGCTTCCCCCTGGAGGAAAACGTGAAACGTGTAAGCGGTTGCGTTCCGGATCAGCAACTCGCCGCGCCACCGAATCTGCTGCGGCTCCCCCCCGTCCCGCGCGTCCCAGACAAACGACAGGTCTTCATCGACGCCGATGGGGCTCTGTTCGCTCCCTGCTTCCCGCAGAAGACCGTACGCCAGGTCGTCGTCCTGGGCCATGAGGGGCGCCGAGACGATCGAACCGACGAAAACGAGCAACGCTGTTCGGCAGAGGTGCATAAGCAAACGGATTCGCAATCGAGATAACAAAGCAGCCCGGCCTCACATGAAACCGGGCTGAAAGACTTCGCGCGCTGAAACTACTGAATCATCGAAGCTGAAGTGACGCCCGGAAACCGTGCAGGGAGCACGCCAACAAGCGTGCGGGCGAGTTCGAGAAACCCGACAATCCAGCCTCGTTGAGGCACTACGCTTACTCTTCCGGCAGTGTGTATTCGGTTTCGCCCTCACTGTCTCCGCCGAAGGTCTTGCGAAACGCTTCGCCCGCCGCGTCGACGGTCGCCTCCGGACCGGTCAGCTTGAGGAAGAAGTTCCCGCCGGCTTCGGCCGAGAAAATCACGGCCAGCATCCGCATTCCCTCGGTCGGCTCCGTCTTTCGCTGGATCGGAGGGCCGACCGGCTTGAAATACGTGCCGTCCAGTTGGACGAGGATGTAATCCCCTTGCGGGGCCTGGCCCTCATACATCGCCAGTTTGCGGTCTTCCGGATCGAACTGATCGATCCAGCGTTTGATGTTGTCGGTCGCGCTCCCCCCGAACGGAGGAAAGACCACGAATTCTCCCGCCGTCTCCTCGTCATCCTCCTCACCGGGGACGGCGAATTGCGCCAAACGCAACCGGTTGGCTGGCGCTTCGGCCTGCCAGGCCGACGGGATCACCAACTCCAGCGCCTGAGCCCGCACGAGCAGATCGCCGGTCTTGGGACCGCTCTCCCGGAAATCGGCCGCTGACTGCTGCATCGGCGCCGAATAGAGACTGGTCCGCGCTGTAATGTACAGCGTCCGTCCGTCGTCGCCCCCGAATGTGCAATTCGCCGGCTTCTCGGGAACTTCAATCCGGCCTTTGAGTCCGCCCTCCGGAGTGAGCACGACCACCGACTTGTAGGTGGCGTAGATGTTGCCTTCCGCATCGAGCGTCATCCCGTCCGGTCCGCGGCCGTCCGCTTCTTCTTCTCCGGTAAAGATGACTTCTCCCGCGCCCAGCTTGCCCGGCTCTTCGATCGGATACCGGATGATCTCCCGCTCGTTGATATTCGCCACCAGCAGCGCGCCTCCGTCCTGCGTGACGAGCACTCCGTTCGGCCGGGGCAGATCGTCCACGACGCGCGTCACGTCGCCGTCCGCGCTGACGTAATAGACCCCTTCCACCGGTTGAACGGCGTCCTCCTGCCGATAGTTCGGGTCGGTGAAGTACAGTCCGCCGGCGCCGTCCAGGGCCAGATCGTTCGGCTTGTTGAAAGGTTTATCCTCGAACTCGGCGGCGAGGACGCGGCCGATGGGATGCGGTTCGCCGTTCTCACCGGTCTGCAGCCGCACGACCCGGCGGCCTTCCCCCTGACAGACATACACGTTGCCCTTCGCGTCACACGTCAATCCGTTTGCGCCGAGCGAGGGCTTCAACCACTCCGACACGCCGCCGTCGACGTCGACGCGCAGAATGCGGTTGTTCGGGATGTCGCTGAAGAGCAGGAAGCCTCCCGGATGCCAGGCCGGCCCTTCAGTGAATTCACAATCGCCGATCACTTTCTCGACCGGACCGGCGACAATTTCCGAGAGGTCGTCGCTCACCGCCGGTCGAGCACTGAGCGTGAGCAGAAACAAGGTGCTCAGTCCGGTCAGCAACGAGCGTGTATGGAAGTTCATGGTGATTTCTCTTCTGGAGTGGATTGGCCGGAGACGCCGGTTTCCGGCGCTGCCGGGAACGAGGGAACGACCGATTCCGATTCTGCTCTGATTCTCAGGCAATCCCGGCATGAATGCAATCACCAGCGGGATCTCACCACCGCTCCACCGGTCCCTTCGGCACCGGGACGTGGACGTCTTCGAGCACGCCGTCCCTGCAGCCGGAGGCCGGCCCTTCCCGGCGGACCTCCGCCACCGCCTCTTCAAACTCGTCCAGCGACTTGACGAGTTGAAAGCGATGCCGCCGCGCCGCCCGCACGCGCATTCCCTTCAGATACCAGTGCGCCATCTTGCGGAACATCCTGAGCCCGCGATCGGCCCCCACCTGGTCGCGTAAATACTTGAACTGGCGCTGCATCAGTTCCAGCCGGTCGTCAAACGTTCCCGGGGGATCGTATCGCCCCGTCCGCTCCCACTGCTCCAACTGCCGGAAGATCCACGGATTCGCCAGCGCTCCCCGGCCGACCGACACCCCGTCGCATCCCGTCACGTTCAGCATGCGCGCCGCGTCCTCAACGTTTCGCACGTCGCCGTTTCCGATGACGGGGATGTGTTCGACCGCTTCCACGACCGCCCGGATTCCATCCAGGTCGACCTGACCGGAAAACCCCTGCTCCCGAGTGCGTCCGTGAATCGCGATCGCGGCCGCACCCACCTGCTCGAATTCGCGGGCGAACCGCGGCGCGGTCAACTGCTTCGCGTCCCAGCCCAGCCGCATCTTGACGGTCACCGGCAAGTCGACCGCTTCGACAACCGTGCGCACCAGAGAAACCGTGTCCCGGCTGCACATCATCGCCGATCCCGCCCCCCCCTTGGTAATGCGGTCGACCGGGCAACCCATATTGATGTCGATCGAATCGACCCCACGCTCAGCCAGGAATCGGGCTGCGTCCCTCATCACGTTCGGCTCGCGACCGAAAATCTGGACCGCGAACGGACGGTCCTGTGGACATGTTTCAATCAACTGCAGCGACTTCCGGCTGCCTTCCAGCAGCCCCCGCGCACTGACAAGATCGGTCGTCGCCAGGCCGACGCCGCCCAGTTCGCGACAGACCCTGCGGAACGGCAGGTTCGTAAACCCCGCCAGCGGAGACAGCAGGTACCGCGTTTCCAGTCGCAGCGACCCGTAGGTCAAACTCCGGATTGCCGCCGATCGGTCGATTGTCTGTTCCAACGAAGCTGGCTCCGTCGCCCCGGTGAGTCGCAATGCAAAGAGGTCACGCGCCTGACAAATCCGTGAGGTTCTTCACTCAAGCAACGAGGACGGATGTGGGACACGATCAACGAGCGGCAGCACGCGCGGTTGATAGATCTCTTTGAATGCTCGTTCTTCTTTGTGTGCTTCCCACGCGGCCACAGATTCCCAGCGCTCGCAAAGAATGAAAATTTGCGGGTCCGCCTGAGAATGGCACACCTCGAATCGAAGGCACCCCGGTTCTTCCCGCGACATCCGCCCGGCTTCCGTCAAGAGCGCGGCGACTTCGTCGACGTCGTCAGGCTGCTTTACGGTCAGGATCACATTCAGGCAATGCATCGATTCTTTCTCCCCCAGGTCGACACGGGAGCATAGCAAAACCGCCCGGCCGGCTGCGCCCGATCCGCCTGCCGGTGCTTTGCGACGCGGATCGGCAACACGTGTTGCCGACTTCCAACCCCTGTTGCGATCCGGCAACGCGATGCAACCGGCTTTCGTCAGGGAGGTTATGTGCGATCCTCGGCGTCTGCTCGAGGGAGCCGTGATGCACTCACGCATCATCAAGTCGAGCGACCGGCTGCGGATCGCTCCGCGAGGACTATCTGGCGAGATGGCGTTTCTACAAGCGGGTCAACGGGTTACAGAGAATCTCCCGGTGCCCGTGTCAAAGAATCTTGGCGCGCTTCACGGTTTGGCATTCAGCCTGCTTTACATCACTTTCAGATCGGACGTCACAAGTCGACGCCGCAAGCCACAACCAAGACAGCACGGGAGTCACACAATGCAGAATCTCATCACCAGCCTGTACAACGACGAAGCCGGTTTCATCGTTTCCGCCGAACTCGTCCTCATCGCCACCATCGCGGTGCTTGCCATGATCGTCGGCCTGAGCGAAGTGGCTTTGAATATCAACAACGAACTGGAAGACGTCGGCAGTGCGTTCAGTTGCGTCCAGCAGTCGTATTGCGTCGACGGATTCTGGGGCCACAAAGGGCACATCCAAGGCAGCGGATTCGACGATCACTTCGATTTCTGTGCGGGCGAATGCGACATCCACTAACCGGTATCCTGCACCACGGAAATCAACCGGATTGCCTGAACAGTTTTCTGTCGACAGTCCTCTGAGGAGGAAGCAACGGCCCGGCTGGACCCCGAACGATTCCACGCTCTCTCCCGCCGGACTTTTCCCTCTGCGACGCAAGGCACCCGATTCCAACCAGTCAGCGAGCACGCATTGTGTGGGCTGCTGTCTTGCCCCGACCCGCACTGATCGTTTCAGTGCGGGTCATTTTGTTGCGCCCCACCGTTTTCGCATCGTGACGACCGTTCCCTGGACGCTGTATTCGACCGCGTCCATCAGCGTGCGCATCAGGAATACGCCCCGTCCTCCGGCGCGCTGCATGCGGTCCGACTCGCGGGGATCGGGCAGTCGGTCCGCATCGAACCCGCCGCCCTCGTCCCGCACCACGAAGACCGCTTCATCCCGTCGCAACTCACACGTCAGACGCACACGGCGGTCGCGGTACTTCGCCTGATGACGGCGACGGTCGATCAGCCGCTCATACGACCCGTCACCCGCTTCCCTCAAATCCGAACTGACTTCCAGATTCCCATGGACCACGGCGTTCACCAACGCCTCTTCCAGAGCGACGCGGAGGCGGACGTCTTCCGAGCCATCCGGTCGACTGATGCGGCGGACCTCTTCGACCACGGCGTTCACCACGGCGCTGACGCCTGCCGGGTCGTTCTCCAGTTCGAATTGCAACACCCGCCGCGCCGCTGACTCGCGGCAGGCGTCGGTTGCGGATTCCGCCGTTGCGTCAGATGGCGAGTCAAGGATCGCCGTGGGCGAGTTCGAAACCGGCGCATCATTCGTGGCGCGCGTCACGCCCTGCGGCGGACACAGATCTCGAATGGCTTCGTTCCTCAACGACATCGCTCAAAGCCTGTCTGCCCCGAGGCCAACACCATGACTGGCCCGATTTCCACTGATCCCGATCCGCCCACGGGAAGCTGTTTCACGAGTTAACCCAAACCATCCCGGCATTCCGTTCTTGCTGAACCCCCCATTCCCCCTGCGGCAGCCAGTCGTTGCTGACAACTGCACTCGTTCGAAACTCTCGCCGCGAATACTCCGCTGAAGCGAGGGCGTTCCCGCCGCGCCGCAGGACCGTAATAGGCCGCAACTGTCTATTCTGTTTGATCTTACGTCTGAGAACATTCGCCGCGTGTGGCGCGATGATGTGAGGGGAGGAGAAATGTCGACCGGCTCACCCCGTGAAAAGGATGCGTCAGGCCGCGCTCGCAGCATGCGGGATTTCCCCATGCAGGCTGCATTGATTCAGAATTGGTCATGCCGGAAGGCAGACTTTGACGATTCGGAGGGTATTGCGGATCGTCCCGATTGCGCGGGCGGTCTCAATGCGCCGGAACGACCCTGGTTGCGAACGCCGTGGATTGTCCGGAACGGAATTCAACATGACGCGAGGCACGGATGCGATCTCTTACCGCGATTCTTGTGGCAGCGGTATTGCTGGGCGGCTCACTGCTTGTGGGATACCAGCCGGTTGACGCCACTCCGCCGCCGGCCGGTCCTCTGCTGGCTCCGAGTCCGGACGCATCCTCATCGCCTGTGGACACGGCGCCCGTCGTCGCCTCCCTCACGGCGGAAGCGCCGCCGTCGCCCGCCCCGTCTAATGCGGCAAGCTCGTACTTCACCGTTGTCGGCGCGGTGCGATTTCCCGGCACCTACTCCAGCGACGATGCGCAGGTTCTGCTCAGCGACCTAATCGAGCGAGCCGGCGGCGTTAATCAGGATGCAACCGGCACGATTCGGCTCTTGAATGATCGCAGATCGGAGCAGGTCGCCTTTTCGGCTGACCTGCCGCCGGTGAGCGTGACCGCCGGGTCGACAATCGTTGTCGAGTCGAATCGGAGCGGGCCGCATCGAGCAGCAGCGGACGAACCGACGGTGACCGACGTCGCCTGCATCAACCTGCTGGATCGTCCCGTTGTCTTGTTTCTGACGCCCGGCTACGAGAGCGTTGCGAAGGTGCTCGACAGCCTTGGTCAACCGCCGGAGTTGCAGAGTTCCCTGCAGGTGATCAGCTCGCAACGCGGGCTGGCGGCCGGCCGGTCAATGCTCACTTCCGGGGCCGTTCTCATCTTCGATCCCGCCCAAATCGATCGCGCCGCGCTCGCGCGGATCGAGGCTCACTTGCGGCAGGACGTTCAGCCGTTCGATGCCGCTGAGACGACTGAACCGCCCCAGGAGGTCGTGGACGCCCTGCAGTTGCTGCGGCAGGGGATGACCGTGGACGAGCGCGCGACGAGGGAGCCTCCATCAACCACGGAGACGTCCCAGCAACCGGCACTCCTTCCCAAGCGCTCTCTGCCCGACCCCGTCGCGGTCGAGCATCCGGCCGGGCCGGCGTTGAATGACGCAGATGCGGTCGATGCATCAGCCGGGGCGCAGCAACGGATTGACGACGATGCGGCGCAGCCGGGATTGGCGAGTTCGGCCCGGAGTGAGGTCCACGCCCGAACACCAGCGCGGTACGTCCGCGAGTCGAGACCGCAATCGGGCCCTTCGGAGCCCCGCGTGGCCGCAACGACCGGCCTTTCCGCACCTGAGCCCGAAACGAATCAATCCCCTTCCGTCGCAACTCACGATGCCGCAGCGTTCGCCGAGACGGACGTGCAGAAGACGGGGAAAACGTCCCGGACGACGACCTCGATCGCCGGCAACCGACCGGGTGAGAAATTGCGGAAACGATCAAAATCTTCGCTCACCGGCCTCGGAAAAATCGCCCTCGCGACCGGTTTGATCGCCACGCTGGGCCTGCTGGGCGCCGTATCGTGGGCGCACCTGGAGCGGCGTCGACGTCGGAGAGCGTCGAAGCGGGCGGCCGATTCTTCAGGCGTGCCGCAAACAGCGCGCACCGGCGAACCCGCGCTGCCGGCGCAACCGGCGGGGGTTCTGGATGAACTCATCAACAACACAATGCCGCTGATCGAAGAAGAAACTGTGTTTCCTGAAGAACTGAAGTTCCACGGGCGAACGGTCGGCTACCGGTACCTGCTGCATAGCGAGCCGCACTCACTCAAGGGACCGCACTTCGCATCCCGGCAGCAGAGTCGCCCCACAGAGCAGGTCGCGGTCGCGGCGGCCGGCGGTGATTCTGAGCCGCAGGCCAACGCCGAGCGAACGAATCAACATCGTCGCGATGTCGGACCTCTGGAACGCGCGCTGCGCGCGGCGAACAAGTCGCAGCAATCGGAGAACCCTCAATGAGTATCGCCCTCGACATCGACGGTCGCCGCCTTTCGTCGCTGCGCCGGCAGGGTCGCCGCCTGATCGGCCGGCACTCACCGGCTTGCTATCTGTCGGTTCCTCCGCACGACGCAGAAAAGAGACTGCTGGAGCGGGCCCGCATTCCCTATGCAACCTGCGACGGCAATACGATCCTCCTCGGACGACACGCCGCCGATCTCGCTCCCCTGTTGCACGTCCCCCGCCTGCCCCTGCTCCCCGAGGGCCGAGTTCCGGAGAATGATCCGCTGGCGCGTCAGATGCTCGCTGCGATCATCGAGTCGCTCCTGCCGGAGCCGGTCGTCAAGAACGAAACCTGTGCGCTGCTCCTGCCGCAGGGGGAAACGGCGCGGGATCGCGAACCAACGCGGGAATGGGAGTTCTTCTCGCGGGTCGTCCGGTTGCGGGGCTACGAACCGGTCGCTGTCAAGAAATGCCAGGCGCTCGCGCTGGCGGAACTCGGGCACACGGCCTTCACCGGGCTCACACTGCGAGTCGAAGCGTCTTCATCCGGATTGGCGCTGGTTCACAACGGCAGGGTCGCGGAAGAAGCCGTCCTGCCGCGCGGGGGCGATTGGATCGACGAGCAGTTGGCGCGCAAGACGGAGCGCGTCATCTGGGACATGAACGGCAACAGCTACATCGACCTCGCCGCCATTGAAACCTGGAAACGCCAAACAGCCCTCGATCTCCACAACCCGGCCGACGACGACGTGCAGATTCTCGCCTATACCTGCCAGACGCTCTTGCAGGAACTCATTAACGCGCTCGCCGTCCAGCTCACGAACAACGTTCACGTCGAGACACTCCGTCAGGCGCAAACGCTCGTGTGTTGTGGCGATCTGCCGCGCATGAGGGGTTTCACACCGCTGCTCGGGGAACTGATTCACCGGAACCGGCTCCCGGTCGCCGTCGCCGATCTGAAAATCGTCGACGACCCGCTCTACGCGATCGCGCGGGGAGGCCTCATCGCGGCCGAACTCGAATCGCCGCAGTCCCCCGCCGTCGCGGCCTGATCTTCAATACCGGCGGAACAGTGAGCGAAGACAGGATCACGAGCAACGCTTGAACGGTGGTCCGCACAGCGGACCCTACGGCTGAACACCGGCAGAACAGTGAGCGGTGCGGCGTCAGCCTGCGGATGCCCCTCCACGACGTCCGATCCCGACGTACTTAAAGCCGCTCGCTCGAATTTCCTCCGGTTCCCATACGTTGCGCCCGTCAATGACAATCGGCCTTCGCATTGAGGCGAACATGCGGGCAAGGTCCGGGGACCGGAAGTTTTCCCACTCGGTGCACAGCACCAGCGCGTCAGCGCCGTCCAGTGCGGCGTAAGGATCGTCGTGATACAACAAGCGGTCTCCAAACTCGGAACGCACGTTCTCCATCGCCTCCGGGTCGGAAACGCGAATCTCCGCACCTACTTTGAGTAGTTGACGGATCAACACCAACGCCGGCGCTTCACGGATGTCGTCTGTCTGCGGCTTGAAGGCCAGGCCCCAGACCGCCACGCGGCGCCCCGGCAGTTTCCCACCCAAGCAATCGCTGAGTTTCTCAAACAACACGTGTTTCTGCCGCGTGTTCACCTCGTCGACCACCTTCAGCAAGTTCGCATCAAACTGCGCGGCCTCGGCCACGCGGACGGCCGCACGAACGTCCTTCGGAAAGCACGATCCTCCGTATCCCGCGCCGGGATACAGAAACGAGAACCCGATCCGCCGGTCGTATCCGATTCCTTTACGGACTTCGTCGATGTCGGCGTCGACTCGCTCGCACAGGTTCGCCATCTCGTTGATGAAGCTGATTTTCGTCGCCAGAAAACAGTTTGCGACATACTTGGTCATCTCCGCGCTCTCGAGCCCCATCACCAGGAACGGCCGTTCCGCATCCAGATAGGGTTCATAAACCTCCTTGAGCACCTCAGCGACTTCGGGACGGTCGACACCGATCACGACGCGGTCGGGCTTCGTGAAATCGTCGACCGCGCATCCCTCCTTGAGAAACTCCGGATTCGAAGCCACGTCCACTGAGCGTCCCGTCAACTCGCGAAGTCGCACCGCAATTCGTCGATTCGTCCCCACCGGAACGGTGCTCTTGACAACCACGACGGCATCCTCAGACAGATACGGTGCGATTCCCTCCGCAGCGGCGAAGATGTCTGACAGATCAGCCGACCCGTCGTCCTGCTGCGGAGTTCCCACGGCAAGAAACACCGCCCTGGCCTCGGAAACGACGGCCGCCGCGTCAGTCGTGAAGTGCAATCGGCCCGCCTTGCTGCACCGGCGAATGAGCTCTTCGAGCCCCGGCTCATAGATCGGGATTCGTCCGCTCTGGAGCAGCTCGACTTTTTTCTCGTCAATGTCGACGCACGTGACGTCGTTCCCGCTGTCCGACAGGCACGTCCCGGTCACCAGTCCGACGTAGCCCGTTCCGATCATGACAATTTTCACGACGTTCCCTTCTCAATATGCTGCGGCGGGCAACGAACGACCGTGCGCGACCGTTCGATTGTAAAGCATCATCGATCAAACGCGGTCGGTTCAGTGAGGATGCGTTGCCGGGAACCACCGTAATTCCGAGCGCCGGGCCGGATTATTCATCAAGAATTGCACCACAGAGACACAGAGGACACGGAGAAAAAGACTTAGAGGCGAAATTCCACACGCGGCATGTTCGACATTGCGTGCTGCCTGCGATGAAATCCGCGGGCCGCCTGGCGTCATCCCTGACGCAATTCCAGCGCGGTTGGCGCGTGACGAGAGGACACGAGTGGTTGTTCAATCCTGAATTGACGGGTTGGGTGCCACTGGCTTTGCCAGCGCCTCGCGGCGTAGACGTCCTTTCTGGTTCGCACTGGCGGAGCCAGTGGCACCCGTCGATTGAGTCTTGATGAGGCACAAACCGTTCACGATCTTGACATTCGCGCGCCATGCGGCGCCGATGCGGGCGGACGCACTCCCGAAACTGTCGTTTACACGCATCTCTCGATCCCTGATTGAGTGACTCCCCGAGAGATTCGAATGGAACGCGGATGACCACGGATGGGACCGATTTTCACTGATTGATGTCTTGCGTGTCGATGCCATGCGATCCTGAATCGATGCGGCCTCGGCGCTGCCGCCGCTTGAGGTATACCTCGAAGATCCGTGCTGATCCGCCAAATCTGCGAGAATCTGTGTCCTATTCGAGAATCCCCTGGAGCCGGGCTCCAGCCGACTTGTGCTAACTGACAGACACCCAAACTCCTCAATGACTCCGTGTCTCGGTGGTGAATAATCCGGGCCGGTCCCGACGGCGTCGGACCGGTGATTGCGGCGGAAAATGGCGCGTTCCTTGACGCGGAACCGAACCGCCCGAGGGGGATCCCCATGCTTTTCTCCTGGTTTCGAAATCGAAGGCGACGGAAACTCCGGGACGCGCCGTTTCCCGCCGAGTGGGAAACGATCATCGAGGACAACGTCCGCCACGTCGCCCGACTCAGCGAGCCGGAACGATTGCAACTGGAGAGCAACGTCCAGGTCTTCGTCGCGGAAAAGAACTGGGAGGGCGTGTACGGGCAGGAGATCAACGACGAAGTCTGCGTGACCGTCGCCGCGCAGGCCTGCTATCTCATCGTCGGACTCAACATCGGCTGGTACGACCGCGTTCAGTCAATCCTCATCTATCCCAACGCCTACTCCGCTCCGCAACAGTTCACTGTCAGCGGATCACTCGTCGTCGAAGGCCGCTCGCACCGACTGGGGGAAGCCTGGTATCGCGGCCCCGTCGTCCTTTCCTGGCCGGATGTTCTCTCCGGCGGGCGTCGAGAGGGGCGGCGCTCCAATCTTGTCTTTCACGAGTTCGCTCACGAACTCGACATGCTCAACGGGGGTTCTGCCGATGGAACGCCCCCCATGCATTCTCCCGTAGACGCTGAGCGTTGGAAGTCGGTGATGACGGAAGAATTCAGCAACCTCTGCCGCGACTGCCGCTCCGGCCAACCCTCGCTGCTCGACTGCTACGGCGCCGAGAACGCCGCTGAGTTCTTCGCCGTGGCGACCGAGACATTCTTCCAGGAACCGGTCCGGCTCCGTCGCCGCCACCCCCAGCTCTACGAAACATTGAGCCACTTCTACCGCCAGGATCCCGCCACCCGACTCCTCCCAGCCACGTAGAACACGCTTCCAGGCCTGTGTTCGCCCGAAGGCTCACGACTTCGGCTACAGGACCGGCCAAAGGTCACTCGAACCGCAGCAACCCCATTGCCTCTCCTCGCGGCACCGAACCGGCAGGCTGCGTCCAGCTTTGCACGCCCTCGGCCGGCATGATGCGGGAGATGCCAATCGACCAGGTGGCTCGGGGACCGGGCGCCGCCGGAACCAGCGCCTCCAGCGGAATCGCCGCCTCGATTGTCCACCTCCGCGAGTCGCCTTGCGCGGCAAGGTACCATGCGGGATTCCATGCCTGATTGATCCAGCATGCTTCGCGCGTCTGGCCGCGCGAATCAACGTCGAACCGGTACCACGTCGCGTAATCGCGATCGACGTCGAGTTGCAGGCTCAACCTGTCGAAGCCGGTCAGGTCCGCATCGTGTTCGCGACCGGCCAGTTGCACAGGAGCGTCCCGCTGCCCCTCGCGTCGTGGAACCGTCGCCGCAAAGTACAGGTACTTCTCGTCGTGCGCGAGCATGACAAGCGCCCGCTCGGAATCCGGGTTCCTCCTGCGCACAAGTGATCCGTCTTCGGTGACCCGATCCGATCCGATAAACTGATCGCTGTTGTCGGACGCTGCCGCTGCTTCTTCCAGATACACCTCTTCCGCCTCTTGCCAGCACGAATCGCTCAGCACCCCGTCCAGCACGGGCGGCGCCGCCGTGGTGCGACAACGGAACACAGGCTTGGGAGACTGCACCGGTCCGTGCAGGGCCCACACTTCACCCCGCGCCGTCTGCTGCCACAACGGATCGGTCTCGTTGAAGAAACCGCGATAGATCTCGTCCGACCGCTCATACTCGCGGCGATGTCGCAGCAGCGCTGCATAGGTAAACTGCACATCCGGTTGTTCGAAGGAGACGGGATCGATGCGCCGCAGCGCATCCGCCAACCGGGACGCCTTTTCGTACCATTGGCCCGCCTCCTCCTCCCGGTGCCCGCTCCGTCCTGCGACCGTGACATCGCCGCCGACGGGTTGAATGAGCAGGGGTGAGTTCGGGGAGTCGGCCATTTCCCTCAGCCGTTCCAGCCCCTCGGGACGCTCAAGCAGTTCCCGGGTTCGCTCGACGTTTTCCCGCGCGACCTTGCCGTCGACTGTGACCTGGTTCTCCCCGTACGAGAAGTTTTGCAGCCGGCTCCATCCCATTTCCTGACTGGTCCACAACTTCAGCAGCCACCGCATGGCGTCGACCGCCACGGGTTCTCGGGGATAGCGCTGCACGAGCTGCACCGACGTGTCTTCCGCCAACTGCCACCGGCCCGCCGCCTTGTATTGTTCGGCCAGGTCGGCAAGCTGCAGCGCCGCTTGTTCGTCCGGGGCGTTCCCCACGATGTCGGAAAGCTGGGCGATCAGTTGCGCCGCAGCGCGTTCGTTGCCCAGCGCCCGCCGCGACCATTCCGCAAAGTTGCGCTGATGCTGCGCCCGATGTTCCAGTTCGTCGTAGTTGAGCTGCGTAATGATGCGGGCCGCCCGCCGCGCGTCGCCGCCGGCCGGCAAGTGCAGACCGCTGAACAGCCCGCGATTGAATTCCGCGGAGTCAACCGGGCCGGCCGAATTGTGAATCAACCGGAATCCCTGCCGTTCATTCGGATCTTCCGTGCTCGCGTGCAGCCGCGAGACGGCCGCATCCGCCGCCAGCGAAACCGTCATCCCCCGTCCCGGAAGAATCGTATGCGGATTCAACATCACCGTCCCCGCGTCACCCGTAGGGAGACGCGCGAAGACTTTCTGCACGGTCCACGGCTGGAGCCCGCCCCACCGAATCTGATCCGCGAACCGGGTTTCGTCCGCGGCCTGTTCAACGGCGAACAGAATCGCCTGATTCAACAGCTTGCCCGCCGCCGCTCCGTCGCCGGCCGGTGCATCCAGCACCAGGACTTCCGGCCGATAAGTCCGCAGTTGAGCCACAACACGGCCCAGCATCACGTCGGGCAACTTGCCGTCGGTCGCCTGCGAGAAGTGCTCGACCAGACGGTCATAGTCGTCATCGAGCCCCGGCAGCGAAATCGGCAGCCGCCAGTCGAATTCCGTTTCACATCCCCCCGCCGCGACCACGGCGTCGTGCAGTCTCAAATCGATGTCTGTTTGGAGATGGCCGTCCGGACCGACGTCGCGTCGCGCGGTCAGCGCCACGGCCGACCGATATCCCTGTTCACCCGAAGTCTGCGTCAGCAACTGCAGGGGAGTTCTCGCGGAGTCGGGCGCGAGCACCAGCAGCGCCAGCCGCCGTCCGCCGGCGCGGGCCGCGGTCCAGTGATATCCGCCGTCCTCGGTGACGAGAATCTTGCCGAACGGTCCCACCGCACACCCGCGATCAGGACTCGCGAAGTCGATCGCCGATATCGGAGTCGGATCGCCTGTCGGCAGTGGTTCCCAACTGCGGCCGCCGTCGATCGAATGCCAGATCACGCCGCCGGGCGATCCCGCCGCCCAGACCATGTCTCCCTCTGCCGCAATCGCGCGAATGTCGAAGAATTCCCGCAACTGGCCCGGCAACGCCCCGACCGGATCCTGCCAGGTTGCTCCAGCCGTTTCGCTCATCAGCAGCAGCGCCCCGTCGCCCCCCATCCAGCGTCGGCCGGCGCTGTCCGTTGTGAGGGCATGAATCCCTGAGAGCCCCATGTTCTGGAGCGGCCGGGGACGCACCGATCCGGCGGAGACCCCCGCGTGCTCCCCGCGCAGGCCGCCGACATATCCGGTGGAAGAATCGACGAACGCCGCCGCCCGCCAACCGGCGGGAGCGACTCCTTCCGCATTCGTCCAGGTTGTCCCGCCGTCCTCCGTGATCAACACGCCGCTTGGCCGCCGAGCGGTCGGTTCACAAACGCAGACGCCGTGATCCAGATCGAAAAACTGGACGTGCACTGCATACGGCAACGTGGTCGGGCCGATCGATTTCCAGGTCTCCCCGCCGTCCTGCGTCGCCAGCACCACGCCGTAGTGATGCCGCGCATGGGGCGCGATTCCTCCGCCGGCGATCCAGCCGATTCGATCGGTCAGAAAACAGACGCTCCGCAGCGAACACTCGACCGGCGCTTTCGAGAATAACCAAGTCTTTCCGCCGTCGGTTGTTTTCCACACGCCCCCCCGATCGCCGACCGCCCAGCCATGCCGCTCCCCCACGAGCTGCACGTCGTGCAACGTCGCGTCGTCTTCTTCCGGCGCCGGGTGTACCGAAACTGCCTGCGGAGCGAGCGGCAACGATGTCTGGCCGCAAACCGAACCAGCCCACCAGTACAGACAGATCGTCACTACGGCGACGCAGCGCATGCGTGGCATTTCGTCCTCCATGACGGGCCCTCCGGCGTCCAAACCGGTCGCCGATCAGATTTGCAGGTTTCGGCGGGATTCTACGTCACGACGCCCACCATCGGGAGATCGTTTTGCGCGGCGCCGGTTGCGGCCTATCACGGCCGTGGACGGCGTTCCATGACCCGCCACGCGGCAACGATCGCTCACATGCTGAGTTCCACATATCCTCCCCTGACAGAGCAGGTTATGACAAATTAAACCGGCGCCAATCCGCCGAATCCGCTTCATCCGCGGCCCATTCGAACCGCGCAAGAAAAACCCGGTTGCACTTTCGCAACCGGGCGTTGGTTATTTGCAAACTCATCAAATCGAACCGCTACTCCTTCTCCAACTGCTCTTCGATCGCCTGTACGACGTCGTCCGTGTCGGGAGCGATCCGCGTCTTGAAGCGGGCCACAACCTCGCCGTCGCGGCTGATCAGGAACTTCTCAAAGTTCCAGTCGATTTTCCCGGCGTGCTTCGGATTCGTCTTTTCCGAGGTCAGGTACTTGTACAGCGGGGCCGCGTCGTCGCCGTTCACGTCAATCTTGGCGAACATGTCAAACGTCACGTCATACGTCGACGTGCAGAAGTCGCGGATTTCCTCGGCCGTGCCCGGTTCCTGCTGTCCGAACTGGTTGCAGGGGAATCCCAGCACGACGAGCCCTTCATCCTTGTACTTGCGGTTCAGATCCTCGAGGGCTTCATACTGCGGCGTCGCTCCGCATTGGCTCGCCACGTTGACGATCAGCACCACCTTGCCCTGGTAGTCGGCCAGGTTCACATCCTCGCCATCCAGCGACTTCATCTCGAAATCCAGCACGGCGGGCACGTCTTCATCCTTCTTGTCGGCGGCTCCCAAGGCGGCGCCCAGGAACAGGACCGACGTCAGAGCGAACAAAACTCCACGGGTGAAACTCATATGCGCGAACTCCTCTGAATCGGGGTGAAACTCAATTCCTCCAAGCGCTCATTCTACGCGATCGCCCCGCCTCTCGCACCTCAAAGCCACCCGGCTTGCCGTTTCACGGCGTCCCTGCACCGTACCAATCGCGCTCGATTCCCAGTAACAGTAGGGCCGGCTGTGCCGGCCGATGGTGTACGCCGACTTTGGCTGACTGTCTCCCGCCGGAAAATCGGTGGCCGGCACAGCCGGCCCTACTGGTCTGCGGAACCGTACCATTCCAGTGGCAATGACAGTACGCTGGCAGCGACACACGCATCCGAGCGAAACGGCGCAGCAGAGGAATCATGCCGCAGAAGACGGCCAAACTGACCCCCATGATGGAGCGCTACCAGGAGGTCAAGCGCGAGACCCCGGGGTCGCTGCTGCTCTTCCGCATGGGAGACTTCTACGAACTCTTCAACGAAGACGCCGTCGTCGCCGCCAAGCTGCTCGGCCTGACCCTCACCAGCCGCGACAAGGGATCGGAAAACCCCGTCCCGATGGCCGGGTTTCCGCATCACGCACTTGATGGTTACCTGCAGAAACTCATCCGGGCCGGCCACAAGGCCGCCATCTGCGATCAGGTTGAGGATCCCAAGCAGGCCAAGGGCCTCGTCCGGCGGGAAGTCACCCGCATCGTCACCCCCGGCACCCTCACGGACGACGCCCTGCTTGATGCGAAAGAGAACAACTTCGTCGCGTCGCTGCTGCCGCTCCGCGACGCGGTGGGAGTCGCTTGGCTCGAACTCTCCACCGGCCGGTTCCAATGCATGGAGCTGCAGCCCGCCGCCGACGTGCCGGAGGAATACGATCGCCCCTTCGGGCAATTGATGGACGAATTGGCCCGCTTGCAGCCGGCCGAATGCCTGATCCCCGATGATGAGCGCGATCACGCCGCCGCAACGTTCCTGCGCGAACTGGACGGCACCGTACTCACCGAACGTCCCGCCTGGTGCTTCGCCGCCACCGCCTGCCGCGAGACGCTCCTCAACCACTTCGGAACCAATACTCTCGAGGGCTTCGACGTCGATCTCGACTCCGCCGGAGTCACCGCGGCCGGCGCGCTGCTGGACTATGTTCAGGAAACCCAAAAGGCGTCGCTGGGACATATCCTCCGGCTCGAGGCCTATCATCGCGGTACGAATCTCCTCATTGACGACACCACCCGCCGCAGCCTCGAACTGACCCGCACGCTGCGGGAGGGCCGTCGCGACGGCAGCCTGCTCGGCGTCATGGATGAGACGGTGACCTCCATGGGCGCCCGGCAACTGGCCGAATGGCTCTCCAACCCGCTCACCGATGCGGCCGCCATCCATCGCCGCCTCGATGCCGTCGAGGAACTCGCCGGGCAGAGCGCACTCTGCCGGGACATTCGCGACCAACTGGAGCGCGCCTACGACCTGCAGCGGCTCTGCTCCCGCGTCGCCACGCTCCGCGCCTCGCCGCGCGATCTCTCTGCCCTGGCGGCCACGCTGGCACTGCTGCCGAAGCTCAAGGCCAAACTCGCCGGCCGGTCGGCGGACCTCTTGAGAACGCTCGAAGCGCGTCTCGATCTGTGCGGCGAAGTGCGGACCGACATCGAAACCGTGCTCGTCGATGATCCGCCGGTCCAGATCACAGACGGCGGCATCATCCGTGGCGGGTTTAGTGCGCAGTTGGACGAACTCCGCGACCTCGCGCGGGGTGGAAAACAGTGGATCGCCGCCTACCAGCAGCAGGAAATCGAGCGGACCGGAATTCAGTCACTTAAGGTCGGCTTCAACAAGGTCTTCGGCTATTACCTCGAAGTCACGGCGGCCAACAAGGACAAAGTGCCGGATGACTACATCCGCAAGCAGACCCTCAAGAACCAGGAACGGTTCGTCACGCCGGAACTCAAGGAGTACGAAGAGAAAGTCCTGCGGGCGGAAGAACGGGCCGTCGCCCTCGAGCAGCAACTGTTCGCCGATCTCAAACAGCGAACCTGCGATGAGTGCCGGCGGCTGCTGGAGACGGCAGACGTTCTGGCGGTGCTCGACACACTCGCCTCGCTGGCGACGCTCGCCGTCGCCGGGAACTACTGCCGCCCCGAACTGACGTCCGACCCGATCCTCGACATCCGCGACGCGCGGCATCCCGTCCTCGACCGCCTCCAGCCGTCGGGCGAGTTCGTTCCGAATGACGTGCTCCTCGGTTGCGCGGTGTGCGACGAATCGGCCGATGCGGACGATCAATCAACCGGCGCGACCGTGGCGTTGATCACCGGTCCCAACATGGCGGGCAAGAGCACCTACATCCGTCAGACTGCACTCGTGACGATCATGGCCCAGATGGGCTCGTTCGTTCCGGCCGCTGCGGCCCGCATCGGCATCGCCGATCGCATCTTCGCCCGCGTCGGCGCCAGCGACGAGTTGCAGAAGGGCCAGAGCACCTTCATGGTCGAAATGACGGAAACCGCCCGCATTCTCAACGCCGCCTCCGAGCGCAGCCTTGTCATCCTCGATGAAATCGGACGCGGCACGAGCACTTACGACGGGATTTCTCTCGCCTGGGCCATTACTGAATACCTGCACGACGTCGTCAAGTGCCGCACACTGTTCGCGACGCACTATCATGAACTGACCGACCTCCCCGAGACGCTCCCCCGAACCGCCAACTGGAACGTCGCCGTCCACGAGCAGGACGGGGACGTGATTTTCCTGCACCGGATCGTTCCCGGCTCCGCCGACCGCAGTTACGGGATTCACGTCGCCCGTCTGGCGGGAGTGCCGCGGAGCGTGATCGACCGGGCGTCGGTGATTCTCGAGACGCTCGAAGCTGACCATCACGACGACTCCGGCAAGCCCACGATTCCCGCCCGGACCCAGGGCGACGCCGGCCGGCAGCTCTCGCTCTTTCCCGACGAACCCCACCCGCTGCTGGATGAAATCAAGTCGCTCAACCTAGACGAGATGACGCCCTTGGCCGCGCTTCAGGAACTGCACCGCATGCGAGAGCGGCTGCGCTGAAGCGAGCCGGCTGTGCGGGCCGCGACCGATCGGCGACGCAATCGGCCGGCGCAGCCGGCCCTACTGATGAGTTCACGCCGCGCCGGGTGGGGGGGGCTCATCGGGCGGCATGGTGCGGTCGATGATCGCCGCACCGCAGGCGTCGCCGAAGACGTTGACGGTCGTGCGGAAGCGGTCGAGCAGCCAGTCGACGGCGAGAATCAGCGTGATGTACTCGATCGGCAGCCCGACGGCCGTGAGAACGATGATCATTGTCACCAGGCCCGCCTCTGGAATTCCCGCGGCGCCGATCGCGGCCAGCGTCGCCGTCGCCGCGACGATAATCTGCTGAGTGAACGACATGTCCGCCGCCGTGACCTGCGCGATGAAGATCGCGGCCACGGCTTCATACAGGGCCGTGCCGTCCATGTTGATCGTCGCGCCGAGCGGCAGGACGAAGTCGACCGATTTCTTTGACACGCCGGCGCGGTCGACCGCGCTCTCCATCGTCACCGGCAACGTCGCCGACGAACTCGCGGTCGAGAACGCCGTCAGCAGCGCCTGGGACATTTGCGCAATGAATGTCCACGGATTCTTACGAGTGAAGTACCAGTAGATCGCGGAGAGCGTGACGAAGGCGTGAATGCCGAGCCCGATCAGGACGGTCGCCGAATACCATCCGGTTTTCGCGAGTTCGTCCAGGAACTTACCCTCCGCATTCGCTTCGCCGAACCGCGCCGCAACGAGGCAGAAGATGCCCAGCGGCGCGAAGTTCATGATCATCAGGATCAGCGCCAGCAGCGCGTCGTTGATCTCCGGGATCAACCGCGTCAGCGTCGCAACCCGCTCGCCCATCGTCGTCAGCAGTCCCGCAAAGACGATCGAAAAGACAATCAACGGCAGCAGTTGCGTCTCGGCGGCGGCGAGGATCAGGTTGTCGGTGAAGAGCATCAGGGCGAGGTTCTCCAGCACCCGCCCGATGCCCGGGTTCTTCCGTTCGGAGTATTCGGTGTCGCCAAAGACCTTTGCGACGTCGTCGTCGCTCAGATCAGTCTCTTCGGCAAGATGTTGATAGAGTTTCTGCTGGGCCGTTTGAATCTGGGGCACGTCCTCCTGCATGCCTTTTCCCGGGCGGATGATGTTCACCAGGATCAGACCCACGATGACCGCCAGAACCGTCGTCGACAGATAGTACAGAAGCGTGTATCCGCCAGGGCGTCCCAGCTTGCGAACGTCTCCCATGCCCAGGATGCCGGTCATCACCGAGGCGACGACGAGCGGGACGACGATCATCTTGAGGACGCGGAGGAAGATCTCACCGCCCAGCCTGAGCGGCACGATCAGCGATTCTGCGCGGTGAGCGATATACGCCTGGCGCGCTTCGGCCCGCTTCCCGTCAGCGATCAGGGCGGCCACGTCCGGGTAGTTCTCGGCGGCTTCAGCGACGTTGTCCGCGGAAATCCCCAGTCCGAACACGACCGGCAGCAGCAGCGCCACGGCGATCGCGGCGACGATCGCGATGACGATCCACATCGTCAGACGGTTGCTGTGCGGTGTAGTTTCAGACATTCCCGTCTCCGGCCGCAGCAATTCGCGTCAGTTCAGCAATCCCGTCCGCAGCGGCTGCCACGAAAACAGGGTGCCACTGGCTCCGCCAGTGCCTTCGCCGATGGCGTCACTCCAAATTCGCACTGGCGGAGCCAGTGGCACCCGATTGCTGCGCCGAGTGCCGGTTGTTTCTCGCGTCGTCACCGTCTCGTGGCGGGATGGCTCAGCGGCAGCCAGGCCCCGTTCTCGGCGCTGCTGGCGACCGACTGCTGGATGAAGTGCATGCCGTCCACGCCGTCGTAGACGTTGGGGTAGATCGTATCGCGGGTCTCGAATGACTCGCCGGCGGCGCGCTGGACCATCGCGTCGAAGGCGAAGCGGTAGACGTTACCGAACGCTTCGAGATATCCCTCGGGGTGTCCCGCCGGGATGCGGCAGGCGGACTTGTGCAGGTCGCTCGCAAAGGGAGCGTTGGGGTCGCGGAAGTAGATCTGGTGGGGCCTTCCGTTCTGGCGGACCGTCATGGCATTCGGTTCTTCCTGCCGCCACTGTAGCGCGCCTTTCGTCCCGTCCACTTCGATGAACAGATCGTTCTCCCGGCCGTGGGAAATCTGACTGGCCGTCACGGTGCCCAGTGCGCCGTTGTCAAAACGGATCACGGCCGTCCCGTAGTCGTCCAGCCGGCGGCCCTCTTCGAAGGTCTTCAGATGGCACGAGATCTCCTGCGGCAGGAGCCCCGTCATGTAGCGGGCGAGGTTGTAGGCGTGGGTGCCGATGTCGCCGAAGCAGCCCGCCGCGCCCGACTTGCTGGGATCGGTCCGCCAGGCCGACTGCTTCTGCCCTTCCTGCTCCAGCCGCGTCCTGAGCCACCCCTGGATGTAGGATGAGCGGATCGCCTGAATCTCGCCCAGTTCGCCGGCCAGAATCATCTCCCGCGCCTGCCGGACCAGTGGATTTCCCGTGTAATTGTGCGTCACTGCGAACACCACGCCCGTCGACTCCACGACCCTGGCGAGTTCCTCGGCCTGCTTCAGATCGAACGTCATCGGCTTGTCGCACATCACGTTGAAGCCGGCCTCGGCGGCCGCTTTGGCGACGTCAAAGTGCGTATGGTTCGGCGTCGCCACGCTGACGAAGTCGATCCGCTCGTCCTCCGGCCGGGCCGACTCTGATTCGAGCATCTCCTGATACGACCCGTAGGCGCGGTCCGGCTTGATGTCGTACGACGGCGCCGACGCCTTCGCTTTCTCCGGATCGGACGAGAGCGCTCCCGCGACGAGTTCGGCCCGGTTGTCGATGACAGCGGCCGTGGCATGGACGCGGCCGATAAAGGCTCCCTGTCCCCCGCCGACCAGTCCCATCCGGAGCTTGCGGTTCAGCGATCCATTGGTCGTTTCCATGCTCGTCTCCTGACCGGCTGCTGGTTCGATTGAGGGCGCATCGGGGGCGCGCTTGCGTGACGCGACCTGGGCGTGAAGTCAGAATACTGCCGGACGCAGGCGATTACAACCGGCCGCAAGTTCGTGTCCTTTAAGAAGTTGAACCGCTTCGCAGCCGCCAAAGAGTCGCATCGAGAGGCCCCGCTCTTCACGAAACGAAAGGGAGCCCTGCCCATCGATCGCCTCTGGCTCGGATCTGCCGAATCGGATAATATTAGCTATGTCAGCCAGCGGGGAGATCTCCGCATATCAACGATCACGACCTGACAAACTTCCACCTCGCAGTTTCCCGTCAGCAGGAGTTCCGCCGTGAAATCTCGATTGTTTGAAAGCCGCGCCGCCTGGCTCGTCGTTGGCGCCGTATTCGGAGTGGCCGTCTCCCTCTACTGGCCCACAGAACAGGTCCAGGCGACTTCCGTCGACCGCGCCAGCAAGATCGCCTTGATCACATCCGACACAACGGCCGGGAACAGCGACGCCGTGTTCGTCCTCGACTTTGTCACAGGGCGCCTGGTCGGCGGCGCTTACAGCACCAACACCGGCCGGTTCAACCAGATGTACGTTCGCAACCTGGCACGCGACTTTCAGGTCTCGGAGAATGCACAGTACGCGATCGTTCCGGGACGAGTCGCCATTCCGCAGCGCGGCGGCGGAACGCCCGCCAACGGCGGCATCTTCGTCGCGGAACTCAATTCGGGCAAAGTTGCGATGTACGGCTTTCCCTACAACCAGACGGCCGGGCCCCAACCGGTCCAGACGCTCGTCCCGATCGACTTCTTCTCCTTCCGGGAAGTTCAGGAATAGCGGCCGGACCGATTCAACGCCGCCGACTTCCCGGTGTTCGTCAAACGCTCGGCGATGATCGCGCGGGTTTTTCCTTCAAACCGCGCGATCACCAGCGTCCGCCGCAGCGCTCCGTCAGGACGCAACTGCCTGCGCAGCCGTTCGACGTCCACCCGCGTATGACGCGCCTTGATCTCCAGCTCGCCGATCTCCGACTGCCGGACGACCCGCCGAAGCCCCTTCGTATCGAACGCATGCACCGATTCGATCCGGAACGTCTGCACAAACGGCGACGCCACCGGCTCATTACCGGTCAGGTATTCTTCGGACGCATCGAGGCGCCGCACGCCGAGCTTTGCGGACAGCTCGTCGATCAGACCGGCGCGGACCACGGCCGGGTCGGGGTCGAATAGAAAGTCTCCCGGAGCGGAGATTTCGGCCGGGGCGGGGTTCTGAAGGGCGAGAAGCGTCTCCCCTGCCGGCAGCACGCTCGCCCGCCGCGCTGCGAGCCCGGCCAACGCTCCGAACCACACCGTCGCCTCGCGGCATTCTCCGTGGAGGCTGACCAGTTCGACCTCGCGATCCGGAAACGCGCTCGCGAAATCCGCCGCCGGCGAGAGCTTGACCGCTCCTCCCCGCGCCCGCTGCATCATCTCCCGAATCCATGTCAGATCGGGTTGGTACTGTTCGACTCGTCTGGCGCGCCTTTCCCGGCCGATCCGCCGATCGGGATCGAGATGCACCAGGCAATCGTCGAGGTTCTCCCCGGCGACGTCTCCGCAAACGACATCGAGCGAGCCGGCGACGTTGTAAACTGCTGCGTTCAAAGCGGCCCGCATCGTATTCGCGCAATCGCGGTCGACCGCACGGACCGGGCCGCGACCGGCCAGCGCGATCGTATCCCCGCCGATGCCGCAGCACAGATCGTGGACCAGTTCGCCAGTGGGGAACCGCTCCGCCTTGTGACGGGCGATCGCCTCCCCGGTGGACTGCTCCAGCCCCCGGCGGGTGAACCACATGCGGGAAGCGAGTGAGAATTTTCCCGCCGCCCGCCGCCGCAACTCCGCCGTCGTCAGAGCGGCCCGCACCACATCCGCGTCATAACGGTCCCGCAAACGGCGTTGCAGCGACAGTTCGTCAGCGCCCGATCCGCCGATCTCCATGAAGATCGCCGGCGTGCTCTGCAGGGTCTCCAGCAGACGGCATTCGTCGCTGACGTTCAAGTCGTTCATCCAACGCAGCCGGTCCGATGCGTCGCATCTTGCTGGCAGACTATCGTTCCCCTAGAATTCCATGCGGCTGGGCGGGCCCGGCAGTTGCGAGAAACGCAACTGCAACCTGCAAACCGCGCGCGGCGCGGCGGCCCAGACATTCCACCGCGACGGCGCTGCGCAAGACGCTCGCCACGTGCGATTATTCATTCTCGACCCGTAGTCTACCTGGAGCGGCATGATGGACAAGGCGCTGCAACGCATGGCATGGATCGCGGCCATTGGAATCACCGCGTTTTCCGCCGGGATCACCGTGGCTCGCGCCCAGGACGAAGCCCCGGACGCGCCGGCCGGGCAGGAACAGCCGGCGGCCGACCAGCAGCCCGACAGCGAAGAGTATTACGAACTGATGCGGGTGTTCGTCGACACGTTCGAGCAGATCGACCGCAACTACGTGAAAGACATCGACCGCCGGGAACTCGTCGAGGCGGCCGTCCGCGGCATGCTCGCCAAACTCGACCCCTATTCCGACTACATCAGCCCCGACGATCTGGCGGAGTTCAAAGAGGTCATCGACCAGGAATTTGGAGGCGTCGGCATCCAGGTGCACTGGGACGCCGAACACCGCGAAATCGAAGTCGTCACGCCGCTGCCCGGCAGTCCCGCCTATGCCGCCGGAATCCGCGCCGGGGACCGCATTGTGGAGATTGAAGGGGAACCGGTGAAGGGCTTCCCGGAAGGCCGCGAGTTGCAACAGGCGGTTGAAATGCTCAAAGGCCCTCCCGGTGAGGAAGTGTCCGTCGGCGTCAAGCATCCGGACGTCGAGGAAATCGAAACGATCAAGCTCACCCGGGACATCATCCAGCTCGACACCGTTCTGGGGGACACCCGCAACGCCGACGGCACCTGGAACTTCATGCTCGATGAAGAGCGGAAGATCGGCTACATCCGCCTGACCCATTTCACGCGGCGCAGCGCTGATGAAATGCGGGAAGCGCTCCGCGGCCTCCGTGACGACGGCATGCAGGCGCTGATTCTCGATCTGCGGTTCAATCCTGGAGGCCTGTTGCAGGCAGCCATCGAAATCTCCGACATGTTCATCGAAGAGGGTGTGATTGTCAGCACCGACGGCCGCAACAGCCGGCCGCGAAGCTGGTACGCCAAGCGGTTCGGAACCTACTCCCATTTCCCGATGGCCGTGCTCGTCAACCGTTTCAGCGCCTCGGCGAGCGAGATCCTCAGCGCCTGTCTCCAGGACCACGAACGGGCCGTCGTGATCGGGCAGCGGTCGTGGGGCAAGGGGAGCGTGCAGAACGTCATCGAACTTGAAGGCGGGGACAGCGCGCTCAAGCTCACCACCGCCAGCTATCACCGGCCCAGCGGGAAGAACATCCATCGCTTCCCCGACGCCTCCGAAGAGGACGAGTGGGGTGTTTCCCCCAACGAAGGATTCGAGGTCGCGTTCTCACTGGAAGAGGTGACCCGCTATCAGGAGTACCGCCGCGCGCGAGACCTGCCGCAAGTCGATGAACCGGCGGGGGCGGACTTTGTCGACACTCAGTTGGACAGGGCGGTGGAGTACATTACGGGTGAACTGACGGGCGAAACCCCCGACCGGCCCGCCGATGAGGAGAAAGCGACGGAAGCAAAAGACGAAAAGAAACAGAGCGACGACTCCGACGACGAAGGCGCAGGCGCAGCACTCGACCGCGATCTGATTCCTCTCGTCCGCATGAAATTGACCCGCGCCGCCTGAGTTCTTCACACGTGACGGCGCCCGGGACGATACGCGCCCGCCGGGCGTCGGGCCCAACTGCCGGCTCACGCCCGGCCGCTCGCCTGCGACCGGTTGGTTATCGAGGCGAGATCCTTTCCTGGGAGGAGCGGCGGGTGGCATACCTGTTGGCCATCGAAAGCTCCTGCGATGAGACTGCCGCAGCGGTGATCGACCGCGAGCGTCGCGTCCTCTCGAATGTCGTCGCTTCGCAGGACAGCCTGCACCAGCGGTTCGGCGGCGTCGTCCCGGAAATCGCGTCGCGGGCCCACGTCGAGAACATCCTGCCGGTCATCGATGCGGCGCTTCGCGAGGCGGAGGTCGCACTCTGTGACGTCGCCGCGATCGCCGTTGCCTCCGAACCCGGCCTCGTCGGCTCGCTGCTCGTCGGACTCACTGCCGCCAAGACGCTCGCCTGGGTGCTCGACAAGCCGCTCATTCCGGTCAACCACGTCCATGCCCACCTGTACGCCTGCCGGCTCGCCGCGGGGACCGAGATCTTTCCCGCCGTCGGCCTGGTCGTCAGCGGCGGCCACACGAACTTGTACGACTGCCGTTCGCTGGCCGAATTTCAGCTTCTGGGAACCACCATCGACGACGCGGCCGGGGAAGCGTTCGACAAGGTCGCCGGCATTCTCGAACTTGGCTATCCGGGCGGACCGGCCGTCGAGCAGGCCGCCCGCAACGGGCGGGAAGACGCGATCCGTTTCCCCCGGCCGATGATTCACAGCGATCGACTGGAGTTCAGCTTCAGCGGCCTCAAAACGGCCGTATTGTACGAAGTGAAAGGCCGCCCGGGAGACGACCGCCCGACCCCTGCCATGACCGAACAGCGACGCGCCGACGTCGCGGCCGGTTTTCAGGAGGCTGTGGTCGACGTTTTGGCGGCCAAGTGCCGGCAGGCGCTCCGGCGGTGCAATCGCTCCACCTTGCTCGTTGGCGGCGGCGTCGCCGCCAATCGGCGACTCCGTGAGAAACTCGGCGCAGCCGTCGATTCGATCGGGGCCGAAGTCCACTTCGCGCCCGGGGAATACTGCACCGACAATGCGGCGATGGCCGCCATCGCCTGGGAAGCGCTGGAGCGCGGTCAGGCGGGGTCGCTGGACATGGACGTTACGCCCGGACTGATCCGGATGCCGTGACGTCCGGGCGAGTGCGCACGCCCGGATGATTCACCACGGAGACACCGAGGCACTGAGAAGATTGGGTGTGCGTGGTGCGAAAATTCTGCCAGCCCGTTTAGCGTTCGCGTGCTCAATTGGACGACCACAAAGGCACAAAGAACACCAAGAAGTTTTCCATGAGCTTGCGCTCACGGCTACATGCTGGCGCGGCTTCGCCGCTCCCTGTCGATTCGTCTCCGGTTGGGTTTCGGCCGGAGGCCCGCGCTGGGGACTCTGTGTCTGTGTGGTGCAATTCTTGATAAATAATGGGCGCTCGTGCCACTGGCGCGAACTCACGGCGCGTTCGCTCCGCCACCGCCTCCCGCCGCGCCGCCGGCTCCGCCCACGAAGCTGAACTGGACGACGTCTGTGATGTTCGAAAACACCGGAAACGCACTGATCCGCACATACCTGCGGTCGCCGGAAACCACCGCACCGGTCGTCAACTGAATTCCCTCCGGAATCACGGCGATCACCGGCTGGAATCCGACCGCTCCCGCGCGGCGCACGCGCTCGTCCCGCGACCGCTCGAATTCTTCGAGGGCCGCCTGCCTCACCCCATCCCGCCCCGTCCTTTCGGGAGCCTGATGACGAACGAACTCCGCCGCGTCGAATCGCGCGTTGAGATCAAACGTGGCGACAGTTTTCAGTTTTGTGCGGCGGCCGTCGGGCAGATTGACCTGCACCACCTGCTCCGGCCGGTCGAGCACAATCGTTTTCTGAAGCGATTCTTCGCGATCGGTTCCCACGTGTCGCGTCACGGTCAGCCGGGCCCGATCGCCCACGATCGTGCCCCAGGCATGTTTGATCCGAATCCGGTAAGCGCCTTTGGCGCCGTAGGCGCAGACGTACTCGTCGTAGCAGTTTTCCGCCTGCGGTCCATATCCGTCGTGTGTGAGGACTCCGCCTCCGGCCGTATCCCGGTTCTCGAACGAGCAGATCGTTCCCACCGGCTCTTCGACGCTCAAATCCAGGTCGCCGCGGCCGCTCCATTCCAGCCGGATCAGCAGATCGCGCTGGCGGGCCTGGGCGACCGCCGCTGCCAGCGAGTCGGCCCGCTCGGCATGCCCCGACCGGCGCAGGCCCTGTTCGGCCTCGAGCGCCGCGTTCTCCGCATCACGCTGCAGCGCGGCATAGTCGCGGGTCCACCCGTATCGCAGGATTCCGCAGGCCGCCCACTCGACGCCGTCCGCGTCGCGCAGATGCCGCGCGTGGGGGAGTCCGAGGATGTAGGGTTCCGGCTGTTCCGGCGCGATCTTGGCCGCCTGCTGATACAACCGCAAGGCAGCAGCCCGTCGGTCAAGCCGCGCCAGGTACGCCGCGGAGTACATCATGCTCTGGAAGTCCGCGCCGCCGAAATCGCTCAGTGAGTGCACGACCCGCTCAATCTGCTCGGCGGGTCGGCCGGCCAGTTCCATCGAGAGCGCCAGGACTTCATACATCCACGGCTGCGACTGCCCGTTGATCACGGCCGACTGCAGCGCCGAGATCACATGCTCATGCTCGCCGGCGCTGTGCAGCTTGATCATCTGCGCCTGGACCGCGGTCGGCGTGGGACGGTTCTCGCGAAAATAGGCCGGCCACACCTCCTCCGGCTTGCGTCCTCGCCAGTCCGGGAAGGGAACGGCCTGTTCTTGCTGCCGTTCCTCGCTCGTCTGCCTCGCTGCGCGTGCGCTGGCGGAGTAGACAGAATCCCGAGGGGCGGAGAGGCGGGACCGCTCGGCCTCGCCTCTCTCTTGCCCAGTTTCGCCAGTCTCTTCAGTTACCGCGCTGCGGCCGGTTTTTTTTTGAAGCGATCGACCGCCGCTGCATCGAAGACGTCTCCGGCCTGCGCATCAGCGGGCTTTTCCGGGTCGGGAACGCTGAAGAACCCGCCGCCGAAGCCACCGCCGCCGCCGCCGAAGCCGCCGCCGCCGCCGAAGCCGCCGCCGCCGAACCCGCCGCCGCCGAACCCGCCACCGCCGCCGCCGCCGAACAGGCCGCCGCCGCCGAAGCCGCCGGCGCCAAATCCGCCGCCGATGGTCTGGATCGGAATCACCAGGTCAGCCACCGGATACACGCGGGTCTGCATCTTGTCGTCCGCAACGAGTTTCGTCGTGATCTTCATCACTTCGTCTTCAATCACGTACGCCAACTCGACGCCCGCCACGTTCTCCAGCAGAATCTTCAGAGCACTCCGCAGGCGGATGTCGGTCAGAACCAGGTTCACTTCCTCGTCCGGCGTCACACCTTCGTTCTGCAGTTCCTCTTCGTCGATAATGATCGGGAAGTTGTGAACCAGTGAGATGTAGTCCAGCACGTCCCGCAGCGGGTTGCCGGGAAACTCCAACGTGGTCGTCGATTCCAGCGCCTCGTAGATCCGCTGCTCGTTCGGACTGTTCTGGTGAAGGTCCACCGACTTCCACTTCCGCCGCTTCTCCGTCAGCAACTGCCAGACTTCGGCCGGCGGATAACGGATCGGCGGCTCATCCGGGAACGGCACGTGCGACAGTTCGACCTGGTACAGCGTCGCCAGAAACCGGTCGGAACGCAGCAGACGCAGACGGTAGACCTTGTCAAGCTGCCCGGCCGCCTCCGGCAGAAACACGCTCTGCGTGCCGATCGCTGTTCCCGGCCGCTGATCTTCAATCATCCGGCCGACCGCTTCCGCTTCTTCGAAGGCCGCGGTGTTGCCGTGATACGCGTCGATGATCAGCGACACCACGCGATCGGTCAATTCCTGGATTCGCATGTCGTCCTGCATCGCGGCGTCGAGCAACCGCCGCTGCGCCTCCTCGACGGCCAGTTTCCGGTTGTACTGCTGCCGCTGGTCTTCCAGGCTCTCCAATTGGCTCAAGACCCCTGCGAGTTCCTGCTCCACCCGGCGGCGCATCTGCTCCTTGGCCTCCGCATTGATCCGGTTGTCGGCCTTCAACTGCGTCAGCAAGTCCTCGAGTGTCGCCCGGGCGAACTCAGGATTCTCCTGCAGCGCCTGCTGAGCCGTCTCGATCCCGCTCTCCACGGCTGTCTGCATTCTCTGGGTGCGGATCCGGCGTTCCTGCTCGACGACATCGAGCAGGTCGCTCTCGCTCTCGCCTTCCCGCGCCTCAAGATCGGGGTCCGGGGTCGGGGCGGGCGGGGGAGCATTCTCATCGTCCGCCTGGGCGATCGTCCGCACCGGCAGATCAGATGGCGGGTCGATAAACGTCGCCGCCCGCACGTTCTCAGGATCAACCCGCAGAATCTCGTTTCCGATCCGCGCGGCGTCCTCCATCCGGCCGAGGGCGAGCGCCGCTTCGGCCTGGGTCTCCATCACGGCGACATCGTTCAGGAAGCTCTGCCGGGCCGCCGCCAGCATCACGTCGCCGGCCAGCGGATTGGCGAGGCCGGCCGTCTGCTCGGCATGCGACCAGAGATGACCGATGTAAGTTGTTTCCCGGGTGTACCTGGCGGCCGGGATCGTCCACTCCATCGTCCGCTTCTGATCGTCGAAGCTGACCGTCATGCGGACCGAATCATTCGTTCCCGCCGCGCCGCGGCCCAGATACACGGTTCGCCGGTCGCTCCGCAGCGGCAGCGGTTCGTTCGGCAGCAGGGCGACGCCGCTCGAAGCAACGCGGAGATCGCTGGGGAACACCACCGGCAGATCGACGGCTCGCGCGAGTTCCCGGCCGATCGTCTCGGCCGACTGCTCCGGATCGTCGGCGTTGTCGGTCATGACCACCCCGCCCGTCCATTGGGCCAGAACACCGAGCAGTTGCAGATCGGTATTCGAGCCGACTGCAAAACTGTGGACCGGAATCTCGCGGCCGCGGAACTCGGAGATCAGCGACTGCAGGTCGCCCTTCTCGAGCAGATTCGCGATGCTCATTCCGTCGCCGATGTAAATCACCGAGCCCGGCCGATCGCCCCGCATCGACCTCAGCGCGGCCTGCAATGCGTTCGGCAGATCGGTCGTCCCCGCCGGGAAACGCGACTCGAGTTGCGGCATGGCCTGGGCGAGAGCCTTCTCCGGCGCCGCGAAGCCCTCCGTCAGCGACTCGTACGTCAGGTCCACCGCAGAGACCGCCACGCGGTCGTTCACCGGCAGCGACTCAAGCAACTCGCGCAGAACCGCGAAAGACTGCAGGCGGTGCTCACCGATCTGACTGGCCGACGTATCGACCAGAATCACGTGATCGTGCGGCTGCGGACGATTCGGAAGCTCTTCTCCCTGCAGGCCGATCGCGAAGTAAGTCTCGCCCTGGGGGGTCGTATAGCTGTGCACAACAGCCGGAGACTGGTCCGGTTCGGCGGACTGAGCCAATACACCCGCCCACAGGAGGCAGGCGATTGTGCTGCCGAGAGTCAGGCCGTGGTTCGGAACGCGAAGCATGTCACAACTCCCGAAAGTTCAGTCACACCGGAACGCCGCAGCCCGCAAGACCTGCCGGCTGGCGCGTTCCGATCGATGCCGCTGAAATGAAGTTCGACTTGAACAGTCGTACCGATCATACCGCTGCGCGAGGAGCATCGCTCCCGGCGCAAGGTCGATTGTATACTCTGTCTCGGTCGCCCCCCAAGGAAATTCGCTTGAAAAAACTCCCCAAACCGCCGATTCACCGAGACGACTCGCATCGAGTTCCAGATCGCCGGACTGTGCCGCCGGAATCCTCAGAACGCATCCGGACGAAACGCATCGTCCACCAGCTTTAAACGTTCCGCATAGATCCTCCGTAACCGCGACTTCGGATACATCCGCACAACTTGTCCGTTGTAAGTCAGCCGGTTTTGATCGTCGTAGTCGAGATAGTCGGCAATCTCCGGGATCGCCTGGCCCGAATACAGGGCTGCGTACGTCTCCGGATCGACCGCCGCGCCGTTCTCCAGGTCTTCCCGCGCATTGCCGCCGCCGCCCAGCACGAGAAAGGCGTTCACACCGTCGGTGATCGCTTCATACTTCCCTTCGCCCCGCAGGGCGTCGGCCGCCTCCCGCAGGGCGCGATCGGCCGCATAGATCTTGTCAGCCGTATCGGACGTCACCGAAAACTGGTCGGCGTCCTGAGCAGGCAGTTGCCGTGCGTCGAAAGCGCCGACCGCCCCCAGCAGGTACCCGACCGCCAGCATACCCGTCCCGAATGCCGCCGGCTTCCAACGGCGTCTGATGAATCGTCGCATGACTTGCTCTCCCACTGGATCTCTCGCCGGACGAATCGCCCGGATCGCCTCCGCCGGATGATCGCGCCCGCTGCTGTTCTCTGTTCAATGACTGTGGGAAGCCTTCCGCTCAACCCACTGATGTTCCATCTCAAACCTGCCGTCATCAATCGATGATTCAGATCGTCGCCCGGCGCTTGCCGAACTCGTCTCGCGAACCGTCCGGCCGGCGCATCGAACTCATCGGAACCGGAACAACGCTCGAGTTTCCGTCTCCATTCAGGATATCCGGCCCTCACGGCCGCTGGCAAGACCCTGCCTCGCGAGACGGTCAACGGGGACGGTCTCTTCCGGTCGCGCCTCCGCCGCAGCGAGCCTTGCGCGCTATCTCACGCGGCTCTCCGCTGCGACGCCTCGGCGCGCTGAGATTCCACGTTCGGCACGATGGCCCGCGACAGCCCCGAAGTCGTCGAAGATTGCTCGCCCCGCAATAACCGACCGACGTGGTAGCTGACGCCCATCACCGTAAACGCCGCCAGCAGAGCGCCGGCGCAACCGAGCAGCGCCAGTTGATCGTCACTGATTCCCTGCACGATATCCATGCGATTGCGCCTTTCTGTCCCACATTCGATTTCCTGTCCGATCGACCATCCGCATCATCGCGAACCCGCCGCCGGTCCCGGGGGGACCAACCTGTTCTTCATCTTCGACCACCGCCCCGCACTCCTCCATCGGCACCGGTTCCCGAAGCGGCGGAATTCGCCGTATTCAGAACGGCGTGCTCTTGGGGGAAAGCTTGCCAGTTCTGACGTCCGCTCCGAACCGGCAACCTCTGCCTGCTGACCGGGACCATCGCGAACATCCCTCCAAATCCCCCTAGTTTCCCCAGCTTTCCGGCGCGGCAGTCGTATTGACGAGATCCGCGCCGTCGCGTATCAGGCCCCTCGCGATCGAACCGTGCCATCGGCGTGAGACGTATGAGATTCCAGATCCCACTCTTGCAGCGATACGTCTTTGCCGAAGTGCTGCGGATTTTCACGTTCGTCGTGCTTTGTCTCACCGTCCTGCTGATCTTCGTCGGCGTCTTCCAGCAGGCCAGTCAGAGCGGCCTGGGGCCGATGCAGCTCATCCGCATCCTGCCCTACATCGTCCCCAGTCTCCTCCCCTTCACGATCCCCGCCGCGCTGCTCCTCACCGTCTCCATCGTCTACGGGCGACTCGCCGGCGACCTGGAAATTACCGCCGCCAAAGCGGCCGGCATCAGCGTCAGTTCGCTGCTCTGGCCGTCTTTCGTCATCGGCGCCGCACTAAGCGCCTTCAGCCTCATCCTCATCGATCAGGCGATTCCCTGGGCCGTCGGAAACATCCAGAGAACCGTCGTCGAGGCGATGGAGGAAATCGTTCTCGACCGGCTCAGGACCGAACGCCAGTTCGGCGACCGCCGCAGTGGGCTCCACGTAACGGTCGAATCGGTCGAAGGACGCGTCCTTAAGCGTCCTGTCTTCCAGTACCAGCGCGGCGACAGCCAGGCGGCCACGATGTGGGCCGACGAAGCCACAATCCGCCTCGATCCCGAAAACGACGAGATTCTCGTGACATTGAGTCGGGGAACGATCGAATTGCCGAATCGGCAGAAGATCTACATCAACCGCGAAGAGACCCGCAGGATTGGCTGGAGGTCTTCCAAGAACGAGACGCAGCCCCGGCACCTCCCGATTCGGCAGATCAACCGCGAACTGGATGCGGTCGCTCTCGAAAAGACGCGGGCCGACGAACGCATGGCCATTGAAGCCGCCTTTGCCATGACGCAGGGCAAGTTTGAAACCCTCATCGATCCCAAGAGCCGCCGCAAGCGGCTGCTCGCCGATATCGACGAACGAACCGACCGCATGCACACCGAGATTCACAGCCGCTACGCAATGGCCTGTAGCTGTCTGTTCTTCGTGCTGGTCGGCGCGCCGCTGGCCGTCCTCAAGGCCAAGGCCCGCTTTCTTACCAGCTTCCTCTACTGTTTCGTCCCCATCACGACCGGTTACTACCCGCTCGTCCTCGGCATGATGGCCCAGTCCAAGAAGGGCCACGTCGACCCCATGTGGGCCATGTGGATCGGCAACGCCGCCCTCGCCTTCGCCGGCTACCTGCTCCTCCGCCGGGTGCTGCGGCATTGACCGTTGGCGACTCGCTCCGCGAGTCGCATGTGCGCACGTCGAAAGCAAGAGGCCCGGTTTCTCTCCCAACCACGATTTACTCGCGCTCGCGATTCTGGGGCACGCGCGTGAACGAGTGCCAACCGATTCGCGAGTCGGCTACATTGGCCGGCGACGATCGCCGAGTATGGTTTCCGAGGCGAAAGCTCCTTCATAGATTCGGGACCATTCCCAAGCCGACAACACGACAACGCAATCCGCATGCAGCACCTCAACACCGACGAACTCAACGCCGGCCTCGACCAGATCCGCCAGTCCCCACAGGACTCCGGGCGTCTCGACTCAATCGTTCGGCGACCACAATCGGAACGGCGCGAAGAACTCCAGACCGGCGAATTGAACGATGCCGAAGGCCTCGCCGGCGACTGCTGGAATCCCAACGGCGCGGCGTCGTCCGGCGACCCACCTCGCGTCGAAACTCAGCTCACGCTGATGAACTCCCGCACGATCGCGCTCATCGCCCAGGAGCGCGACCGCTGGAAACTCGCCGGAGACCAACTCTATCTCGACCTCGATCTCTCCACTGAGAACCTTCCCCCCGGCACGCGACTCGCCATCGGCGAAGCCGTCATCGAGATCACCGCCGAGCCTCACACAGGCTGCCGTAAGTTCATCGAACGTTTCGGGCGAGACGCCATGCTCTGGGTCAACTCAGACGTCGGACGCGAACTCAACCTCCGCGGCATCTACGCCCGCGTCACCCAGCCCGGCCGTATCGAAGTCGGCCAGACCGTTCGCAAACTCTCCGATTGAAATCGCCCTGCCCCGACGACCAATGACCATCCGCATCTACCACAACCCGCGCTGTTCCAAGAGCCGGCAGACGCTCGAACTCATCCGTGACGCCGGCGAAGAAACGGAAGTCATCGAGTACCTGCAGACCCCGCCGACACAGAAGGAACTCGACGGCCTGCTGAAGATGCTCGGCCTCGAACCGCAAGAACTGATGCGCAAAGGCGAAGCCGTCTACAAGGAACTCGGCCTGGGTGATAAAGAACTGTCGCGCAAGGAGGCGATCAGGATCATGGTCGAGAACCCCAAGCTCATCGAACGCCCGATCGTCGTCAAAGGCAACCGCGCCGTGCTTGGGCGCCCGCCGGAGAACGTCAACGAGTTACTGTGAGACTCCGCCAATCGATCCAACCGTCGGGTGCCACTGGCTTTGCCAGTGCCGATGCGGGGGCTAATCGAGTGCACCGTCCGGCAGGCCGTGAATGAACGGCAGGTTCGCTTCCTGTTGTCGGGGCGGAACGTTCAGGTAATACCGAGCCGAAGACCATTTCCAGTCGACCGCCCTTCTGCACAGTCCGCGACGGAGAGGGTTTTCGTGGATGTATTCAATTGCGCTGACAATCGCATTGTGCGACGTGATGTTGCGGTCGTAGCCGGGACCTTCCTGCCAGAATCGAAAGCAGGATTTGCCCGGACGTTCTTGAACGGTGAGTTGCTCAAGCAACCGGGAATGGCTTTCGACCAGAATCTCTTTGATCTGTTTCGAAAAAGGCTGCTTGATGTGAGCGAGGTACTCTCCGAACCGCGGCCGCTCATCCAGAGGATATGTCAGGAGATGAAGATGTTCGGGCATGAACACGAACGCCACGAGTTGAAACCGAAACTCCCGATTCGAGACGTCGAGCGTTGCGGCCAGTTTTTCTCTCCAAGTGTCATTCGTGAGTAACGGCCTTCGGCAACAGGTCGAGAAAGTGAATTCGTGAAGGTGCCCCGGCTCGTGGTGGTGCTTGATCTGCTTGCGATGTGACATAAGAGGCCCGATCCTGAGCACCGGTTCTGCCCGGTCCCATCATCGTCTCCTGTTCGCACTGGCAAAGCCAGTGGCACCCAACAGGTCACTTGGTCTACCAGGACCACACCGGTTGTCGCCTGGACACTGAAGCCCGTCCCTTACCCCAGCGACCACCCCTCCCGCGGCTCCCGGCTCAAGAACCGATCCGCCTCCGGACAGTTCGTCGCCCGCATCTTCACCGCATCCCATTCCAATTTCTTCCCGGCGCGGAACGCGACGTTCCCCAGATGGTTCGCCTCGGTCAAAGGACCCGAGTACGTCGCAAACGGACTCCCGGTCGGCGTGCCGTCGCGGCAGGCAATCAGCCATTCCTGGTGTTGCCCCGGGGAATCTTCGATAAACGGCTCCGGCCGCTCGAAATCCGCAAACTCGGCCTCCGGCAGCAGCACATGGTTGCCGTAGTCCGAGAGCAACATTCCCTTTTCACCCACGAACAACACGCCGTTGCCCCACTGCGGGATCACGCCATCCTTCCACAACTGCGGTTTGTGCGTCCCCTGGTGCCACGTGACCGTACAGGCCGGCATGTCCTCCCGCGGCCCGTATTCGTAGATCGCCGTCATCGACGCCGGCGCGATCTCCGGATGCGGCTCATCCCCGATCGCTTCGATCGTCAGCGGCGCATCGAGCTTGAGCGCCCACCACGGCAGATCGTTCCAGTGGCTGCCGAGATCGGACATCGTCCCGTTGCCGAAGTCCCACCAGCGGTACCATTTCGGCCCCGGGAAATAGACGTCGTGGTACGGACGGTATGGCGCGGGTCCGAGCCACAGGTCCCAGTCGAGAAAATCGGGCGGCGTCATCCCTTCGGCCGGCCGATCTGAGACGAACACGATGTCGTTGTTGGCCTTCGCCTCCGCTTCGCTCTGCAGGCCCCACGCCCGCGAGACCCACACGTGACATTCCGTTACCGGCCCGATCGCCCCGCTGTGGATCAGTTCCACAACGCGGCGGTAGTTCGGCATGCCGTGAATCTGTGTTCCCATCTGGGTGGCGACGTCGAGCTCCGCTGCCGTCTCCGCCACGATCCGCGCTTCCTGCACGTCCCGCGTCAGCGGCTTCTCGCAATAGACATGCTTCCCGGCCTTCAGCGCCGGCAGTGTTGCGTACGCATGCGTGTGCTCGGTGGTGCTAACGACGACCGCGTCGATGTCCTTCGTGTCGTCATCGTAGAGTGCGCGGAAGTCGGTGTACTTCCGCGCCTGCGGATGCAGTCCCGCCGCATGCTCCAGGTTCTGCTGGTTCACGTCACACAGCGCGACCACGTTGACGCCGACCAGTCCCTGCGACGTCATCGTCCGCAGGTTCGCTCCGCCGCGTCCGCCGACGCCGATGAACGCCAGGTTCAGTTTTTCGTTCACAGCCCGCGCACTCAGGATCGCCGGGAACCCCAGCGCGGCCGTCCCCACAGCAGCGGACTTGGAAAGAAATCGACGACGCGAAATACCCGAGCGGCGCAGCATGATGGGGTCCCTTCGAGATGGAGGATCGACGCAGCGCAGTATATCGCGCACCAGCGCAAAAGTCCCCGCGTCAACCATCAGCGGCGCACCCACGCGAGCCAGTAACACCATGGGTGTCAGGGAGCAGCGCCTCGTTAAGCGGCGTAGCCGCGCCAGCATATAGCCGTGAGCGTAAGCTCATGGCGCCCAAGCCCACCCATCGATCCCGAGCCGCGAACGCGGCGACAGCACTGCCGATCGCCGGCGTCAATGAGGCCGCTCGCGCGCTGACGCCTGCCGCTCAGACAAGTTCCGGCATCGGATCGAAGTAATCGATCACATGCTGCGGTCGCCCGGCGAAGTCGGATTGCGTACACGCAACTCGAACGGGAGCGTCGATACGGAGCGCCGCTTCCGGCGTTCATCTTGCCTTGTCATTCTCAGAGCGATGGATTACCACATGCACATTCCCGGTGAGAATGATGTATCGGGCTGTTCACTGTGAGTCGATGCGGTCGCATCGCGGTGATCTCGCCTGACGCATCACGTTGGCAAACGACGGGCCGTCGCTTGACCCAACAAGCGCTTGGATCGATTCCGTTTCGGGAAGCCCACACAGATGCCGGACGAAGCGCAGGACGCGCACACTGATCTTTCCGCTGCGGAGAATGCAGACCGGACGGGGCGTCGGCGCGTCCTCGGTCGCTTCGCATCATTTCTGATGGTCTCCGGGCTGGCCGCGGGCTACGGCATGTTTGCCGCACTCATCGGCCGGTTTCTCTATCCGAACCGCGATTTCTCCGGCGTCTGGCAGTTCGTTACCGATCTCGGCGGGTTTCCGGTCGGGCAGTCGCTCCTGTTCCGCTCGCCCAGGGGGCAGCAGGTCGTCATCTCCCGGTTGAAGGACGATGGGAACGCGGGCGACTTTGTTGCCTTGTCCAGCATCTGCCCGCATCTCGGTTGCCAGGTACACTGGGAGTCACAGAACGATCGGTTTTTCTGTCCCTGTCACAACGGGGCGTTCGACGCGGCGGGACAGCCCCTCTCCGGGCCCCCGAAGGACGACAATCAACCCCTGCCGCAGTTTCCACTCAAGGTCGAAAACAACCTGCTTTTCATCCAGGCAGGGACGGATCGACTGGCTTGAATCACCCGCAAGCGTCGTCGGTCCCGGGTCGGCACCCGGTCATCGACACCCCCCATTCATCGGACTTCACGAACAGCCATTGACCGATCCATGAATGGAGTCAGGAACTGGATTCAGGAGCGGATTCCCGTCAGCGGCGTCGAACTCGCCGAAGTGACGAACGAGCCCGTGCCCAACCATCTCCGGCGCTGGTGGTTCTGCCTGGGCGGGACGCCGGCCTACCTGTTCGTCGTGCAGATCGTCACCGGCATTCTGCTGGCGGTCTATTACCAGCCCTCTCCGGAAACCGCGTACGAGTCGGTTCGCCGCATTACCGAAGAGGTCAACTACGGCTGGTACATCCGGAGCGTGCACAAGTGGGCCGCCACGCTGATGATCGCTTCGGTGATCCTTCACCAGATGCGCGTCTACTTCACCGGTGCGTACAGGCGGCCGCGCGAGATCAACTGGATGATCGGCATGTGCCTGCTGCTGTGCACGCTGCTGATCGGCTTTACCGGCTACAGCCTCGTGTTCGAGCAGTTGAGTTACTGGGGCGCTACCGTCGCCGCGAACATCTGTGACATGATTCCTTTCGTGGGACGCCTCGCAAAACAACTTTTGCTGGCCGGCGACGAGTACAACGAGAACACCGTGCCGCGGTTCTACATCCTGCACGCGGCCATTCTGCCCGCCACGATGATCCTGTTGCTCGTCGTCCACATCGCGCTGATCCGCATGCACGGCGTGTCCGAACTCAAATTCGAGGACGAGACGGACGACGGCCCGGGTCACTACGACTTCTTCCCCGATCACTTCTACACCGAACTCATCATCGGCCTGGTCTTGATGATCCTGCTCAGCGTGCTCGCAACCGTGTTTCCCGCGATCATGGGCCCCCGTGCAGATCCGCTGACGACCCCCGAGGTCATCAAGCCGGAATGGTTTTTCTACGCCACGTTCCGGTGGCTCAAACTCTTCTCCGGGACGTTCGCCGTGCTCAGCATGGGATTCATCGTGTTCGTGATGTTCACGTGGCCGTTCATCGACACGCTCCTCCGCCGAGTGACGCGCATCGAGGAGATCAGCGTCTGGATCGGAATCGTCGGCGTCTTTCTGCTCGTCGCCCTGACCACCTGGGAGGCGCTCGTTCCACACTGAGACCGTTCGACGTGGGTCTTCAGTTTCCGCCCGCTAACCATTTGCCATTAGCCATCCGCCATAGACCATCATGCAACTTCGAACGAAACGCACTGTGATCGGCCTGCTCGGCCTGCTGTTCATGCTCTCGCTGGTCCTCGTGCAGGCATTGGAAGTCGCGCACCGGCGCGAACAGGCGGGGCTGGCAGCGGCCCACGTCATCGTGCCGGCCAGTTCCCAGTCATGCGTGACCTGCCACGGGCAGCCGCAGCAGTCTCCCGGAATCGTCGATCATTGGGAGGACAGCACGCACGCGCAAAAGGGAGTCGGCTGCGTGGACTGCCATCGCGCCGACCCGGACGACGTCGACGCCTTCACCCACTACGACGCGGTCATTGCCACTGTGGTGACCCCCCTGGACTGCTCTCGTTGCCATCCCAAGGAGTACCAGGAATTCGAGGGTAGCCACCACGCCAAGGGGGGCAATATTCTCGCTTCGCTGGACAACTTCCTCGCCGAGGAGGTGGAGGGATTCCGTGCCGATGAGGGAGGACGGCACTTCTTCAACCCGCATTCGCCGACGCCGGGACGTCCCGAGATCGACGAAGTCAACGGCATGGCCAGCGCCTTTGTCGGATGCCAGCAATGTCACGGCAGCAAAGTGGGACTGCTCGCAACCGACGGCACGGCGATCACCGTGGACGATCTCAAACCGGATGAATCGGGCAAACCCACAAACCTCGCCGTACTCGACAAGCTGGAGAAGGACGAGGACGGACGACCGAAGTTCCACCCGGGCACCTGGCCCAACACCGGGATCGGACGCATCAATCTGGATGGTTCGCTCGGCTCCTGCTCCGCCTGTCACAGCCGGCACGACTTCTCACCCCGCCGCGCCCGACAGCCGGAGAACTGCGGCAAGTGCCACCTCGGCCCGGATCACCCGCAGAAGGAGATCTACGAAGAGTCCAAGCACGGCGTCGCCTTCCGTGATCTGAAGGAACACATGAATCTGGATGCCGAAAACTGGGTGCTGGGTCAGGACTACACCCAGGCGCCCACCTGCGCCACCTGCCACATGTCGGCCCACTCGAGGCAGGGCACGCCGACCGTCACGCACGACGCCGGCCAGAGAATCTCCTGGTCCAACCGTCCGCCGGTCAGCGCGTGGCTCGACACCGACGCCGAAGGCAAAATCGTCACCGAGACCGACCCGGACGTCCGCCGCGAACTGGTTGTTCATACAGCCGAGCAAAAGAGAATGAACATGAAGCAGGTCTGCCTGCACTGCCACACGAACGATTACGTCAACTCCTTCTACAAGCAATACGACGACTTTGTGGTGCTCTATAACGAGAAGTTCGCCAAGCCCGGCCAGGCCATCATGGCGGAACTCGGAAAGCAGGAACTGATCACGAGTACCCAGTTCGACGAAGAGATCGAGTGGACCTGGTTCTACCTCTGGCATCACGAGGGCCGGCGGGCTCGCCACGGCGCCTCGATGATGGCGCCCGATTACTCCCATTGGCACGGAATGTACGAGGTGGCCGAGCGCTTCTACATCGAATTGATTCCGCAGGCCCGCGAGATCGCCGCGCACGCGGCCAAGGAGGGCAAGCAGGAACAGGCGGACGCGGTCAACGCCGTCATCGACGAAATCCTCGCACGCCCGGAACATGCCTGGCGGAAACCGGAGGAAGCGGCGGACGAAGAATGACGGTCAATGCTCTGAGCGGGATCGGTCGCAACCGGAGGCTGACGCCTGCGGCTCGCATTGGGGAAACGCTATCTGGGGTTTTCCCGCTCAACACTCCTCCCCCGCTTGCGAATCTCCTCCAGCCGCTGCGTCAACCGCTCGACGACCTCCGGATGGGCATCCGCCACATCCGACTCCTCACTGATATCGCTCGATAGATCGAACAACTGATACGGCTTCTCGAACGGCTTCCCGCGAGGCTGCTCCCGTCCGCCGGAGCCATTCCCGAGCACCAGTTTCCACTTCCCGTCCCGGATCGCGAACATCCCGCCCACCGAATGATGGACGACCGGCGCGCCCCGCTCGACCTGCTCACCGGCCAGCATCGACGCCAATGAGAAGCTGTCCTCGGCCACGCTGTTGTCAATATCCACCCCAACGATCTCGGCGACCGTCGCGAACAGATCGGTGAGACACACCGCTTCGTCACACGACGAACCGGCCTCCACGTTCCCCGGCCAGCGGACCAGGAGCGGCACGTGATGACCCGCCTCCCAGATGTCGGCCTTCGTCCCCCGGAACGGCCCGTTCGCCCGGTGACGGCCCGCGCGAAACCCCTGGATCGTCGCATCGTCCACGTGGTCCTTCCGCGATTCGTCATCGAAGCGGAACATGTACGAGCCGTTGTCCGACGTGTAGACCAATAACGTGTCGTCGGCCGTCTCCGTCTGGTCCAGAGCCTCCAGCACCTGTCCCACCGTCCAGTCGACCTGTGCGACGAAGTCGCCGTACTCGCCGCGTCCGGTCTTGCCGCGAAACCGCTCATGCGGCTGTGTCGGCTTATGCGGCGCGGTGAGCGGCATGTACAGAAAGAACGGCTGCTCCCCCTCCGCCGCCTCTTCGACGAACTGCACGGCCTCTTCCGTCAGCCGGTCGAGCACTTCGTCGATGATGAAATCCTCCGCACGAGGTCCTTTTCGCACAAAGTGCGGGAACTTCACCATCGGTTGCTGAATCGTCGGCAGCGCCGTGAACCGGTCGTCCCGGATATAGACAAACGGCGCCATATCGAGCGACGCGCTCACCCCGAAGTAGCTGCCGAACCCGTGATGAACCGGGCTATCGCTGATCACCCCGGCGAAATCGATCCCCGGGTCGCCGTCCCAAGGGGACGTATCGGCATTGTCGGGATCCAGAAACGGCAGCGCCATGCCCAGATGCCACTTCCCGACTGCGCCGGTCCGGTAGCCGTGCTCCTGCAACATCCCGGCCAGCGTCAGTCGATCTGCCTCGATCAACGGCGGACTGTATCCCCCCAGCACACCGCTCTTCAGACTCGTCCGCCAACAATACCGCCCGGTCAGCAACCCATACCGCGTCGGCGTACAGACCGCGGACGGTGAATGCCCGTCGGTGAACGTCATCCCTTCAGCCGCAATCCGATCCAGATGCGGCGTCGCAATCACCGACTCGGGATTCAGCGCCCGGACGTCGCCGTAGCCCATGTCGTCCGCGAGGATAATCACAACATTCGGGCGCGCGGCTTCCGCAGATGCTGCAAACGTCGTCAGCCAAACGCAGACCAAAGAAAAAAACAGGGAGGGAGCGCATCGCATCATCGAGAGAGGGTCCGGCTACAGTGAGTGACGATTGGGAGTGAAGACCAAGCCGACTCGATTCGAATGCTAGGTCGACTGACTGACGGCACGTTTCTGCTCCAGCATCTGCCGGGCGGCCTCAATCAGTTCGTCGTCTTCTGCATCCCAGATTGACTCAACCTCGTGCCCCCGCGCGAGACCGGCGAGATTCGTAATCATCTGTCCCATCCGCCACTCGGGAAACTCGTCGCTAAGTTGCCGGAGAATCTCGAGCAACTCTGTTCGCGTCTCATCACTCATGGCAGCTTCTCCTGAATCGTGCGCAGCATTCCGACGGGATGCCGAGACTGGGCGATGATGATCGCAGGCACGTCATCCCCCGGAGCAAGTTTGGCAATCCGGGTCGCACGCGTCACTCCATCATTGATCATGAAATGCCCGTCACTTCCGCGCGTCTCCTGGATCTCAGGCATCCCATCCGACGACCGTCCGAAACGTGCAATCTGTCGTTGGAGCTTTGCCGGATCCGCACCCTCAGGACGAGTCGTCGGAAGATGCAACGCGCGGGGGTCAACACGGACGACAATCGGTCCCGCCATCGTTACTCATCCCAAGGCATTCTACACGACAAGTCGCGAGAATTGCGGTATGTTTCGCCTGATTCTCACTGCGCGCGTCCTCAACGGCCGGACTGCTCACTCATCCGTCACGCACCCCTCGCTGGCGCTCTTCACGGTCTTGATGTACTTGTGCAGCGTCCCCCGCTCGGCCTTGAGCGGCGGCGGCGTCCATTCGCCTCGGCGTTTCGCAAGCTCTTCGTCACTCAGCGCCACGTCAATCCGGTTCGCCTCTGCATCGAGCGTGATCTCATCCCCGTTCCGCAGGAGCGCGATCGTCCCGCCTACCTGCGCTTCCGGAGTCACGTGCCCGATGATGAAACCGTGACTTCCCCCCGAGAAGCGGCCGTCGGTCATCAGCGCCACCTTGTCGCCCAGGCCGGCCCCCATCAGGGCTGAAGTCGGCGTGAGCATCTCCGGCATCCCGGGGCCGCCCTGCGGGCCTTCGTAGCGGATGACGATCACCTCGCCCCCCTTGATCCGCCCCTCTTCGAGACCTTTGAGCATGTCCTCTTCGCTGTCGAAGCAGAGGGCCGGACCGGTGAACTTGAGACCCTCCTTGCCGGTGATCTTGGCGACCGCTCCCTCCGGGGCGACGTTGCCCCGCAGGATTCGGATATGTCCGGTCGCCTTGATCGGCGTCTCGACCGGATGCACGATGTCCTGACCTTCGGAGAGACCGGCCACGTCCTGCACATTTTCGGCCAGCGTCTTGCCGGTGACGGTGATGCAGTCCCCCTCCAGCAGACCCTTCTCCAGCAGGTACTTGATCACCGCCGGCGTGCCGCCCACTTTGTGCAGGTCTTCCATCACGTACTTGCCGGACGGTTTCAGGTCGGCAATGTACGGGATGCGATCGCTCACGCTCTGGAAGTCGTCGATCGTCAGTTCCACGCCCACGCTGCGGGCCATGGCGATCAGGTGCAGCACCGCATTCGTCGAGCCGCCCAGCGCCATCACGACCACCATCGCGTTCTCGAACGCCGTCCGCGTCATGATGTCCCGCGGCTTGAGATCCAGTTCCAGCAAATTGTAGATCGCCGCACCGGCCTGGAAGCACTCCCGCAACTTGTCGGCGTCCTCCGCCGGCGTGGACGACGAATACGGCAGCGACATGCCGAGCGTCTCGATCGCGCTCGCCATCGTGTTGGCGGTGTACATCCCGCCGCAGGCGCCCGCGCCGGGACAGGAATGCTTCACGATCTCCTTTCGCTGCTCCTCGGTAATCGACCCGGAGAGGTGCTGCCCGTACGACTGGAACGCCGAGACGATGTCGAGCTTGTCGGCCGTCACGCCGGCGATGCCTTCGAGCGCGCTCGAACAACCGGCGCGGATCGTCCCGCCGTAGACCATGATCGCCGGCCGGTTGAGCCGGCCCATCGCCATCAGGCAGCCCGGCATGTTCTTGTCGCACCCGGGCAGCGCGATCAGCGCGTCGTACCACTGCGCGCCCATCACCGTTTCGATCGAATCGGCAATCAAATCCCGGGATTGCAGGGAGTAGCTCATCCCTTCCGTCCCCATCGAGATGCCGTCGGAGACTCCGATCGTGTTGAACCGCATCCCGACCGCGCCGGCCGCTTCCACCCCCTCCTTCACCTTCTCCGCCAGGTGCAGCAGGTGCATGTTGCAGGTGTTGCCTTCGTACCAGACGGAAGCGATTCCCACCTGCGGCTTGTTCATGTCCTCGGCCGTCATGCCGGTCCCGTACAGCATGGCCTGCGAGGCCCCCTGGGACGCCGGTTGAGTCACGCGGGATGAATATTTGTTGAGCTGTGGCATCGTCTGTCTGAATCCAGGTTGTTGAGAAATCGAGAGCGTGGCATTTGCGGCCTGATTCGCGACATGATAGAGACTCACACCAACCGGCGACACGCTCCACACGCCCATCGTTCGACCTGTTTGCGTGGGATTCCCGAATAGACCGCGGATGTCGCGGATGCTGCGGATTGACGCTGATTGGTTTGTGTCGTGATCAGGTCGCAGACGCCTCTGTCGAATTCGTGTCCGGCGTTCGATTGGCTCACCACAAAGGCACAAAGGACACCAAACATCGTCACTGTGAATGAGTTTTCGAGGACCACGAACGCCTGAGCTGGCTTCGTGCCCTTTGTGTCTTCGTCGTCGATTCAACCGAAGGACCGACTCGTGTGTGACTTAAAGGTTCAATTCAGGAGTCAGGAGAAGGCCAGAGGCCAGAAGCCGCGAGAAGGCAATCTGCGAAGACCAGCGCCATCCGCGGCCCATTCGTATCACACAATACCCCCAACGGAACGAACGATGCCGCATTTCACACAAGCCTCCATCCTACTCGTTGCCACTCTGGTGGCGACTCAATCGGCAAACGCGCAGTGGGCCGGAGCCGACCGCCTCGCCGAGAACCAGCGGTTCATGCAGCTCGCCAATCAGCCGACCGGCATCCTGATCCCGCTCTACCTCTACCCCGCCGACATCCACACCAACGCGGCCTACAACCGGTTGATCGACCTTAAACTCGAGCACCCGACCGTTCCCGTCTGCGCGATCATGAACCCCGCCAACGGACCGGGAGAGGCGGTCGACGCCAACTACACCAAAGCGATTGACCGCCTGCAGGGCGCCGGCATCGTCGCGCTCGGCTACGTGTCGACTGCCTACGCCGAGCGCGACGATGCCGGCGTCAAAGCCGATGTGAAGCGCTGGCAGGAATTCTATCCCCGCACGAACGGCGTCTTTCTGGATGAGATGACCAACGATCTCGGCGCGGAGGGAGAGGCTCATATCAAGCACTATGCGGCCCTCACACAGTTCTGTCACGAGGAGGGCTTCTGGCCGGTCTTCGCCAATCCGGGGACAGGCACGCCGGGCGAGTACTTCACAGGCCGGGCGGCCGATGTGATCGTCATTCACGAAGCCGCGGAGTATCCCGACGACACGTCACTCAAAGGCGACTACTTCGGTGGATATTCCGACTACCCTCCCTTCACACGCGCAGCGCTGGTCCATTCGCAACGCGATTGGAACGAGGAAGCGTTCAAAGTGATGCGCAAATACGTCCGCTGGGTCTACGTGACTGACGACCCGTACGAGAATCCCGCTGACAACCCCTGGGATACTCTCACATCCCACATCGAGAGGACATTCGAGGCGCTGGCCGACGATTGAACGGTGCTCAGGCGATGTCTCGCTGTGAACCGCATCGCCCATCGGCTCCTCAGAAACGCCCCTCAGCGATTGATGATCTGGTCGCGATTCATCGTCATCGGGCTCAGGCAAATTCGTCCGGATCGAGATCATATCCCCGCAGCTTCTCGCGCAGCGTTTGCCGGTGCAGTCCCAGTAACCGCGCCGCCTCCTGCCGGTTCCCCTTCGTCAGCTTCAAAGCCTCCCTGAACAGCACCGGCTCGATCCGCGACAGCAACGCCTCATAATTCCTGCTTCCCTGAGGCGACTGGGAACTCGAATGAACCTGCTCGATCCACCACCGACGCACGGCCTCCTCCAGATGACACGATGCCTTCTCCCCTTCCGCCGTCGCCCGCGGAGAGGGCAGACTGTCGACGGCGATCTCTCCTGCGCGAGTCACCACCACGGCCCGCTCGATCGCATTTCGTAACTCGCGCACGTTCCCGCTCCAGGACCGCGACGTCAATTCTTCCAGCACAGGCTCGGTCAACCGCACCTCCCCACCCGGATCGAGCCTCCTCAGAAAATGCCGCGCCAGATGCGGAATGTCTTCCGGACGTTCGCGCAGCGGGGGCATTTCGATGCGGAATACATTCAGCCGGTAAAACAGATCCTCCCGGAATGTTCCGGCCGCAACCATCCCCTCCACGTCCTGATTGGTCGCCGCGATCAACCGAAAGTCCGACGCGCGCGAACGATCGCCTCCTACGGGAGTGATCTCCCGCGTCTCCAGCACCCGCAGCAGCTTCACCTGTGTCGCCGCGGCAATGTCCCCGATCTCGTCGAAGAACGCCGTCCCTCCATTGGCGCTCTCCAGCAGCCCGCGCCGGCTCCGGCGGGCGCCCGTAAACGCGCCCTCCGCGTGCCCGAACAGCTCGCTTTCAATCAGAGATTCATTCATCGCCGGCACACACACCGGCACAAACGGACCGGACGACCGTTGGCTGTAATGATGAATCGCCGTTGCCACCAGTTCCTTCCCGGTCCCGCTCTCCCCCGTAATCAGAACGGGAACGTCGTATTCGGCGACGACCGCGATCTGCCGAAACACCGTCTGCATCGCCGGGGATGTCCCGATGAGAATCTGCCCCCCGGCGTCGGTCTCGAACTGCGAATCCGCCTCTTCAAGAGTCGGCTCCTGCTCTCCCAGCGCCCGGCGAACAACCTCTACGGCATCTTCCAGATCGAACGGCTTTGTCAGATACTCGAACGCCCCGCGACGGATCGCCTCGACCGCCGTGCTCAGGTTTCCGAACGCCGTGATCATGATGATCGGCACGTCCCCCAGCCGGCTGCGCAGCGTCTCCAGCGCCGACAATCCGTCCATCCCCGGCAGCCGGATGTCCATCACCACCACATCCGTTCTCATTCGTTCGGCGAGCGTGAGCGCCTCCTCGGCTGTGGCCGTTGTCTCGACCTCGTGCCCGTCTTCCGTCAGCGCCTGTTCCAGCGCCCAACAGATCGACGGTTCATCGTCGACGATCAGAATTCGGCTCATCGTGCCACTTCGCTCATTGTCGGGACGCCGCTCTTTGCCGGTCGCAGTGCGCACGCTTCGCGATCATCCCGGATGCCGGGAACGTGACTCGGAATGCGCACGCGAAATCTCGTGCCCCGTTCGGCGTCCACCGGTTCCAGCGTCCCCCCGCAATCTTCCACAGCCTGACGAGCCAACGCCAGTCCCAGGCCGGCCCCTTCCGGCTTCGTCGTGAAGAACGGAACAAACACCTTCTCTCGAATCGATGCCGGAATCCCCGGTCCGTTGTCCACGATGTCGATCGTCACCGAGTCTGCATCGTACTCCACAACAACCCGGACCTCGCCTCCCGTGTCGGTCGCTTCCATCGCGTTGATCATCAGGTTCAGCAGCGCCCCCCGCATCGCGTCCGCGTCACACACCTCGCTGTCCGTCTCCGTCCGGTCATAGACAAAGTCGACCTTCTTGTGTTGAGCCAGCGGCCGCACCAGCGACGTCACGTCGTCGACAATCGCAGCCAGTCGTTCCCGCGTCGGCGCCGGAGACTCACCCTTCGACAGGCGCAGCAGAGCCTTAATCTGCTCTTCCGTCAGCGTGAGCTGCCGCAGCGCCACTTCAATCGCTTCGTCATTCTCGAGATCGCAGTGACGCCGGTGCAATTGAATGGAAGTTCGGGCCCCCGTGAGAGAGTTCCGCAACTGATGCGCCAGTCCTCCCACAAGCTGGTTCAGCAGTGTCGATCGCTCACTCTCCCGCACCCGCCGCATCGACTGATCGACCAACCCCGCCATCTGGTTCACACCGTCCGACAGATCGCGCAATTCGTCGTTGAACGCCATTTGCGGTACGGGCGTAAAGTCCCCCCCCGCGATGCGCGACACGTGCTGCTGCACCCGCTGAATCCGCCGCGCAATCCGTCGCGAGACCCAGACAGAGACCGCCAGCGTCAAACACATCAGGGCCGCCCCCATCAGGAGGGGGGGAAACATCGCCTCCCAGCGGGCCAGCGCCCAGCGACGCTCAGGATACAAAACCAGCACCCACGACCCGGACGGTCCCGTCCGCCTGCGAGCGAACCCCGAGATATATGCAGTCCCGCCAACGTCAATCACCGACCGATTGCTGACTGCCGCCTCGTCGTCACCGCGAATCACAGGAACGGCTGACAACTCGTCCGACTCGACCGATGACAACGTCGCAATGACGAGCGAATCATCGGCGTCCATCACGATGAACTCAGCCCCGGAGAGATCGTGCAGTTGACTCAGAACGCGGGTTGTGAGGGGATACGAAGCCGATTCCAGGGTCGCCACCACGCCGTCGAGGCGCTGTTTCAAGTCCCGGTCAACCTGCCGAACGGCGTTCCAGGCCGATGTCGCCGCCACTGCGACGACCGTGATGACCTGAATCGACAGGAACGGCACCAGAATCTGGTTGCGGAGCGGCCAACGCATCACTGCCTCACATCACAAGACACGTGGCGAAAAAACCGCCACAACCGGCGAATTTCTCGCCCCGAGCAGGACAGGTTTCCAACCTGTCAGTTACACACAAGTCGGCTGAAACCAGCTCCATTGAAGCGACCGGGACCGGAACACGTCTCCGGAAGCTCCGTAGCGGAAGTCGGGAGACTTCCGGCGGTTGCTGCTCAAGTGCGTCCGAAGTCTCACGACTTCGGCTACAGCACCAGTCTGTCACCCCTCCGGCAAATCGCACGTCGATCGCTTTGCTGCGCTCGGAATGCGCTTTGCATGGCTGGTTAACAGGATTCTCCACAACCGCCCCGCCGACTGGCAATCCAAGAATCACTCCAGGGAAAGGAATCACGTGCAGCAAATCACACGCCGTCGAGGATTCACACTGATCGAACTGCTGGTGGTCATCGCCATCATCGCCATTCTCATCGCCCTGCTGCTGCCCGCCGTTCAGCAGGCCCGGGAAGCGGCCCGTCGCACGCAATGCCGAAACAACCTCAAGCAACTCGGCCTCGCCGTCCACAACTATATCGACACCTTCACCAAACTTCCCCCCGGCGCCGCAGTCGACCTCGCCGTGACGTCAACGGGCAACAACGGTTCCTGGGGCGTCCACGGCCGGATTCTTCCCCATCTCGAACAGGGCAGCCTGTACAACAACGTCGATCTATCGATCGCCTGGGACTTCCAGACCGCCATCCACGCCGTGAAGATCCCCGTCTACGCCTGTCCGTCCGACATTGGCAGCGACCGGTCGCGCGATCCCGGCGGTGGAAAGGTCACGCTCTACCCCACCAGCTACGGTTTCAACTACGGAACCTGGTTTGTCTTCGACCCGGCGACCAACCGCGGCGGCGACGGCCTCTTCTACCCCAACGCCAGCCTCACCTTTCGCGACGCGCTTGACGGTTCCTCCAACACTCTGCTCGCCGCCGAGGTCAAGGCCTGGACCCCCTATATGCGCAATGGCGGTCCCTCTCAGACCACAAGACCCATGTCGGTCGCCGAGGCCGAGGCCGTCGTCGCTTCAGGGGCGCAGTTCAAAGACACCGGCCATACCGAGTGGCCCGACGGCCGCGTGCATCACACCGGATTCACCGCCACCCTCACTCCCAACACCGAAGTCCACTACACAAACGGCACAACATCGTACACCGAAATGGACTACAACTCCTGGCAGGAAGGCCGTGACGGTTCCGCCGGAAGTCCCTCCTACGCCATGATTACTTCCCGCAGCTATCACAAAGGCATGGTCAACGTCGCGCTCTTCGACGGCTCCGCCCGCTCCATCAGCGAAAACATCGACCGCAACACCTGGTGGGCCCTCGCAACCCGCGCCGGAAAAGAAGTCCTCGGCGAATTCTGAGAACCGAGCGATTCGCACGGCGCGGGCATCGCCCGCAACCCAGCCACGTAGCGCACGCAGCCTTGCGTGCGTCCCGCTGATCGCAGAGGCGTTGGGTGGCACACCCTGAGTCGAGCGCAGCGGAACGGTGGGCGTGGTCAATTGAGCAAGTTCGGATCGAATGGCTCGATCACCGGGTGCATCAATCCTGCAATCGGCCACGCCCGTCACTCCGTTCCGGGTCGTGCCACCCGTCCCGCGTCATTCCGGTCGTAACGGAATCTCCCGTTGCCACACGCATCCAGCACTCCGGTCTCTTGTCCCTCGACTCTCATCTCTTCAGTTTGACATCCCACCGGGCGCGGACTGTAATGGTTGGAAGACGACGCGACCGATAATCCGAGGATTGTTGCCCGATGCCCACGACCACTGAAGAACTCAACAGCTTCCACGAATTCGCACGGGAACGGCTCTCGAACGGAGGCCCCGATCTCACTCTCGATGAACTGTTCGATCTCTGGCGGACTGAGAACCCGTCCGACGAACTGTACGCCGAAAACGTCGCCGCCATTGCCGCCGCAATCGAAGACTTCCGCACCGGCGACCGCGGCACTCCGGCCGGACAAGATTCCGACAACCTCCGACAACAGTTCGGAATCGAACAGGAATGACCTTCAAAGTTCGAGAACTGCGCAAGGCAAGAGTCGACAAGCGTCGAATCTTTGAATGGCTTCACCAGCGATCCCGTCCCGGCGCAATTGCGTGGCTGGCGGCCTACGACCGCTTGATTGAACGGCTGAAATCAAACGCCGACAGTTTCGCCGAATCGTTTGAGAATGCCGACCTCGAAATGGAGGTCAAGGAAGCATTCTTCAAGACGCGCCGCGGTCGCATTTATCGTGCATTGTTCATCATCGAAGCAGAGGAAGTTTTTATCCTCCGCCTGCGAGGCCCCGGTCAGGGGCCAGTCAATGATCGCGACGTCGAATGACCATGACTGCATCGTCGGGTCAAAGTGAGTATTGCGAAGACCAGGTCATCCAACTCGTCTGACGCAGTCAATGATCTCATGACCACTTCCGCAACAGACGAACTGCTCGACGCGATCTCCGAACTTCGCACGTTGTTCCCAGACTGGCGGATGGGCCAACTGATCGCGAATCTGGTCCAGGCCGCCGGCGGCAGCGAACCGCACAACATCTGGGACATCGAAGACGCCCAACTCCTCGCCGCAGCCCGCCAGTTGATTGACGGCAATCGCAGCCGCTCAGACGACTCAGACTGATCCGGCACGCTCGTGTGGCCGGGAGCTGGACCGAGCGAAGCGAGGGATGCCCCGGTGATCTCGCGTTATCCGACCGCCCCGAGCACCCCCTCCACCCCCCGCACCGGCAACCCGCACGCCCCCCGCTCACAAACGTAACCCGTCAACTCACCACCCTCCGACTCTTTCCCCTCCAGCAACGCCCCAAGCACCTCCGGCACGTCGCCACCGGCGTGGCGAACCAGCAGCAGGTTCGGCACAAACCGCTCCGCAATCTGCCGCGCCGCACGTTCCGTCTCTGCGGGATCCTCACCCTCCACCAGCACCAGTTCCTTCGTCGGACCGAGGTGAAAGTCGAGCGCAATCAGCGCCTGCGAAGCCGCCCGGGGATGCTCGTTGACCAGCCCGGAGAGCGACTGCAGCGTTTGGTAGCCGGCTTCTTCCAGGTCGGTCCGGCCGGTCAGACGGCCCAGCTTCAGCAGGGCGGTCGCCGCCATCCCGTTGCCCGACGGCGTCGCACCGTCCTGCGCGTCCTTGCTGCGCGCGATCAATTGCTCCTGGTCGGCCGCCGTGTAAAAGAAGCCGCCGCCCTCCCGGTCAGCGAACTGCTCAATCATCTGCTCGGCCAGCCGGACCGCCTCGGTCAACCACCGGGCATCAAACGTGGTCTGATACAACTCCACCAGCCCGTCGATCAGACATGCATAGTCATCGAGAAACGCCCCGATCGCCGCTCGGTCGTCCTTCCACGTGTGCAGCAACCGGCCGTCATCGCCTGTAACATGCGAAACGATGAATCCGGCTGCCTTCTCTGCCGCGGCGATCGAATCCCGCCACACACCCTCCGCCTCGTCGCTCGATCGTCCCCGCGCCGCTTTAGCGATCGCCGCGATCATCATCCCGTTCCACGACACCAGCACCTTGTCGTCCCGGCCGGGCGGAATGCGCTGGCTGCGGGCGTCAAATAACTTCGCCCGGCATCGCGCCAGCGTCTCCTTCAGATTCTCCACCGCAACGCCGAGCATCTTCGCCGCCTGCTCGTCGGTCTTCGGCCGGTTGAGGATCGTCTTCCCCTCCCAGTTCCCGCGCGGCGTCACGTCGTAGCAGTAGTTGAAAACCCGCGCGTCCTCCGTCCCGAGCAGTTCGACAACCTCGTCCTCGCTCCAGACGAAGAACTTCCCCTCCTCCCCTTCACTGTCCGCGTCCTGTGTGCTGTAGAAACCGCCATCCGGTTGCGTCATCTCGCGCAGCACATACTCCAGCGTCTCCTTGACAACACGGAGGTAGCCGCAGTCCTCCGTGCACTGGAACGCCTCGACGTACGCCGGAACCAGCAGCGCATTGTCGTACAGCATCTTCTCAAAATGAGGCACCAGCCAATGCGCGTCGGTCGAGTAACGGTGAAATCCCCCGCCGAGATGATCGTAGATCCCACCCGACGCCATCTTGTCGAGAGTCAGCCTTGCCACCGCCAGTGCGTCGTCATCGCCCAGTCGCTTCCAACACCGCAGCAGCACACGGACGTCCATCGGATGCGGAAACTTCGGCGCGCCGCCGAACCCGCCGTGCTGCCGGTCGGCCGTCTTGAGCAGCATGCGGGCGGCGAAGCGAATCGTGTTTTCATTCAACTCCGACTGCTGGAAGCGCGGCGCGGCCGATTCGCTCACCGCCTGCGAAAGCTTGTCGGCGCTCTCCGTCACTTCGTCGCGGTGCTCTGTCCAGTACTCGTGCAGCTTCAGCAGAATGTCCCGAAAGCCGGGCATCCCCATCCGCGACGTGGGAGGCCAGTAGGTGCCGCCGTAAAACGGCCGCCCGTCCGGCGTCATAAACACCGACATCGGCCAGCCCCCCCGCTGCGTCATCAGTTGCACCGCGCTCATGTAAATCTGGTCGACGTCCGGCCGTTCCTCCCGGTCGACCTTGATGTTGACGTAGTGCTCGTTCATGACGGCCGCGATCGCTTCATCCTCGAAGCTCTCCCGCTCCATCACGTGGCACCAGTGGCACGCGCTGTAGCCGACCGACAGAAACACCGGCTTGTCCTCGGCCCGCGCGCGCTCAAACGCCTCCTCCCCCCACGGATACCAGTCAACCGGGTTGTGGGCGTGCTGCAACAGATAAGGGCTTGTTTCGTCAACCAGACGATTCGTGTGCCGATTCTCGCCCTCAGGCGCCGTGTGGGACATGCCGAATTCCAATCTCCGGTCACGAGGACCGGTCTCGTCGCTACAATCTCATCAAAGCCACAAACGCCCACGGGCCGCGCCCCGTGGGCCTCGCGAACCTCGTGGGCACCAAACCCCGCCCACTTCGATCCTAAGTGCCTCCAGTGATGAGCACAAGAAGCGGTCCGCTGTCGTTGATCGCCGTCGTGATGATTGGCGCGGCGCACGCCAATCTCGCGCAAAGCGCCGACGAACTTGTCCGCGTCACGCTGACAGACAAAGCGACCGAAGAGGACCGCTCGATCGAAGGCCGCATCCTCGTCGAAGCGGCCGACGGCGGACTGCTTGTCGAAGATCGCAGCCGCGAACTCTGGACGGTCACGCCGGATCAGTTGCTATCCCGCGAAACATTGGCAGGCGAATTTCAGCCGTTCGACGGCGAGGAACTCGGCCGACATCTCCTCGCACAACACGGCGACGAATTCACACTGGTCGAGACCGAGCACTACGCCATCTGCACCAGCGCCGGAGCCGCCTACTCCGAATGGGTCGGCAAGCTGTTCGAACGTCTGCAAAGGGCGTTTCTCGACACGTGGCAGCGGGCCGGACTGGAATTGCACGAACCGCAAGCCCCGCTGCCCGCCATCGTCTTCCGGACCAAGCAGGAATACGCCGAGTTCGCCGCCCGTGACGCCGGGCCGCAGCTTGCCGACGCCGCCGGCTACTATTCCATCCGGACGAATCGCATCGTCCTCTATGACCTCACGAGCGAAGCAGGCGGAGCGTCTTCAAGGTCCGCAAACGAAATCGAACGACGGCTGCGGGCCTCTCCGGAGAACGTCGCCACCATCGTGCACGAGGCGACGCACCAGATCGCCTTCAACTGCGGCATGCACACCCGCTACGCCGACAATCCCATGTGGCTGCTCGAAGGCATCGCCATGTACTGCGAAACCCCCGACCTCCGCTCCGGCAGCGGCTGGAAAGCCATCGGCAAGCTCAACCTCCCTCGCCTCAACCGTTTTCGCAGATTCTCCGAGGCGAGTCGCCGCGACGACTCGTTACTCTCCCTGATCGTGAACGAAGATCGATTCCGCGATCCGGAGAGCGTCGCCGACGCCTACGCGGAGAGTTGGGCATTGACCTACTTCCTCATCCGCAACCGCCGGGAAGAGATGGTCGCCTACCTGAAAGCTCTCTCATCCAAACCACGACTCCGCTGGGACTCGGCCGAGGACCGGCGGCAGGAATTCGTCGATGCATTCGGGAACGTCTCAGACCTGGAAGAAGACTTCGTAAGATTCATCCGTCGACAGGGCCGACGGTAAGCTCGACGTTGCCGACAGGCTTCGGCAGATTCCATTTAGCCGCGACCCGCAGGGGAGCGCGGCACGTCGGCATCACAACCCGCCCGTCCATTCCGAAACCGAACAACCGGCAACCGCCACTCTCAAATGAACCTCTACAGCGCTTTCAGTTACGCTCCCGTCTTCGCAATCATCCTCGCGCTGTACGCATCAGCCGCTGATTCCTCCCCGGAGAACGCCGTGACCGATGAAACCCACTTTCATGAAGTCGCGAACCTGTTGCTGACGCAGGATTCCTTCGCCGCCCTGCAATACATCGAGCGCCAGGGCGCCCCGCAGGAAGTCATGTCCCTCTATTTCAAGACGGCCCAGTGGCTGCATTACACCAACAAGGACGTCGCAGGGATGATTGCCATCTCCCGCGCCGGAATTCATTACGGCTTGGCGCAAGCCGAACGGTTGCAGGAGTCCGATCCCGAAACGGCTGAGAAACTGCGCGGCACGGCGAAAGCCATGTCGTTCAACCTTGGCGCCAACACATGGCCCGGCTGGGACGATGAGGGAATCGTCGTGACCGATTCCGACGCCCACATCGGACTCGATGCGGCCAAACTGAATCTCAGACTCGCAATCGAACTCAAACGAGATCCCCTGCCCCTTTGTAACGCCCATTGGCTGCTCGGCGTCCACCTCATGGTCGCCGGTGAAGAGGACGCCGCCGCCCAAGAACTGCAGAACGCGATTGAGCAGGCCCGGGCAGCCGAGCGCGAAGACTTCGAAATGATGTGCTGCGGCTACGTCGCCATCGCCCGATTCCATGCCGACACAAACAACGCCGAGCACGGCGCGGAACTCGACCGCTGCGTCGCAGAACTGAAGCGAATCGATACCGAAGACAGCCGGTTCTTCGCCGATCAACTCGTCTCGGTGCACAAAACCCTGATGCAGAGGCTCTCCGAGCAATGACCGACGCAGGAGACGGGCAGGAAATTCATCCGGCGTGTCTTCCGGAAGAAAAACTGCTCTGCAACTGCGAAGTGCACCGTACGCGCCGATCCGGGCCGGGCGGACAGCATCGCAACAAAGTCGAAACGGCAATCGTCCTCACGCACCGGCCGACAGGCATTCGCGCCGAGGCCAGCGAACGCCGCCGTCAGGCGGACAATCAGCGCGTCGCGCTCCGCCGCCTGCGCGTGAACCTCGCACTCGAGCACCGATCAACGCACAAAGCCCAGGATCCCAGCCAACTCTGGCGCGAACGCTGCCGCGGCGGCAAGCTGCACGTCAGTGTGGATCACGCCGATTTCCCCAGCCTGCTCAGCAAAGCGTTGGACCTCCTGGAGTCGCACGACTGGAACATCCCTCCCGCGGCCGAACGACTCGGCTGCACCTCGAGTCAACTCGTCAATCTCCTCCGCAAGGAACCGCGCGCCCTCTCTCTTGTGAACGCCAAGCGAAGATCACGTGAATTGCGTCCCCTGCGTTAGTGTTAGGACTCTCAATCAGAAGCTCACCTTGTGCCCAAACTTCCGTTTTGGGCACAAACCCCGCGATTCTCAAGGCCCGTCCTCCCACACTCTCGCCGCATCCACGTACCTCCGCTGCGCCCTTTTTCCCTTCACCCACTTCCCGCACGCTTGCCGGTTCGGCCAATGCACGGAACAATCATAGCTGCCCCTTGAAGTCGAGCGCGACTCGCCTGCGCTCGAGAAAGCATCCGACGCATCTCGCGCCCGGCGTCCGACCATGATTGCAGAGTCATCCCGTCAACAGGCGTCTCGTTCTCTCTCGACGCCCGGACTCGTCGCCATGGGCATGGGGCTCGGGATGGCCGCCTTCGAACTGCGTTACGGACTGGTCCTGATGCGCCTCGGCGGCATCGGACGTGCGGTCGTGCTGGTCTGCGCAGTCGGGTTCTCCGTCTGGGGTCTCAAGGAACTCATCGCCGGCTGGTGGCCGGCGCTGGGCAGCCGCGGCTTCACGCGGCATCGCTCCGGATTTCCGGTCGAGGGCCGCGTTTACCTCCTGATGATGATCGTGCTGTTCGCCGGCGCCCTGCTGGGACGATCGAACCCGCTCCTGCTCGTCTTCTCCGCCATGGCGGGGCCTTACGTCGTCAACGGCTGGATCAGTTTCGTCCTGCTCAAACGCTTGTCGGTCGAGCGGAAAGCCCCTGTGCGCATCATGGCCGGCGAACCGGCGTCGGTGGAGGTCGTCCTCAAGAACGGCAAGCGCTGGCTCTCGGCGTGGGTCATGATCATGCGCGACCGCATCTCCGGGCCCGGCGAGCAGTTGACCGCCGAAGCCCTCGTCCCCCGCGTGCCCCCCAGGGGCGAACGTCGAGCGCGGTACCGTCTCAAGCTGGCCAAACGCGGCCGTTACGAAATCGGGCCCATGTCGATCAGCACCCGGTTCCCGCTCGGGCTGGCCGAACGCACGCTCGCGGTCGAGTCCGCCAGTTCCATCCTGGTCTATCCACGGATCGGCCGCCTCACCGCCCAATGGCAGATCCGGACGCAAGCCGCGACCGACCTCGTCCCGCACCGCAGCCCGCGCAGCGGCCCCTTCGACGATGAGTTTCACAAGCTCCGCGAATACCGACCCGGAGACGACCCCCGCGCCATTCACTGGAAAACATCGGCCCGGCGAGACGAACTGATGATCCGCGAGTTCCGCGAAAGCCGCGACCGCGCCCTCACCGTTCTCGTCGACGCCTGGGCGCCCGCTCGACCGTCTGGGGACGACCGCGAACGGGTCGAATGCGCAATCAGCTTCGCGGCGACCATCTGCGTTCACCATCTGCACAACAGCCGCGAATCGCACCTCACCGTCTCCGCAGCCGGCGACCCCGGCATCGACTGGAGCAGCACCCAGGGCCGATTGGAAGGCCTCCTCGATCAGTTCGCCCTCTACGCCCCGACCTCCAACGACGACCTCGAGGCGCTGCTGGCGAGCCTGAACGGCCGCCTCTCAGCTCGTTCCCGGCTGCTCCTCGTTTCGACTCGACCCACCGAGGCCGGACAGCGGCTTGCAGAACAGTCCGGAAACGGCGCCGCAGACTCCCGCCGCACGTCAGAGTCCATCCAGGTGCTCGCCGCAGACCCGGAGAAAGTCGGATCACTCGTCGACTGGAGAACAGCCTGATGTCGTCGAACTCCAGAACATCAAAACGAGCTTGAGGAGACCTGCGCAGTGGAGTCGTTGCGATTTCGTTTCCAACTGAGCATGCTGCTCCTGCTCTGCCTGGCGGCCGTCACCTTTGCCGCCGCAGAAGGAAGTCCGCTCGCCGCCATCACGATTCCGATCGCCGTTTTCTCCTGGCTGGCCGTCGATCAGAAGGGAAGTCCCGGCATCGGACCGAAGACCTCGCTCTTGCTCGGCCTGCTCGCACTCAGTGCGGCGACGGCCGAACTGCTTCTGGGAGATATCGAAGCCCGTCTGCTTGCGCCGGCGCACCTGCTGTTCTATCTCGCGTGGATCTTTCTCCTGCAGAAAAAACTGACGCGGCGCTACTGGATGCTCATCGGTCTGAGCGTCCTGCAACTCGCCATCGCGGCGCTGTTGACCAACTCCGGCTGGTTCGGCGCCGCCCTGGTGGCGTACGCTGCGCTCGCCCTATGGACCCTGGGACTCTTCACGATCCACCGCGCCGTCCTCACGGTCACCGGCGGAGCGCGTGATGAACAACCCGCCGCGCGCAGCGGACGCGACGAGCACTTGCGCAGATTCGCGCCGTCATTCGGCGCCGCATCGAGCGAAGTCGACAGCGCAGCGCCCTACGATGCCAAAGACCGTCTGATCGGCTGGCGGTTTACCGGAGGGGCCGCCGTCACAACTCTCGTTTCACTCGCGATCACGACCCTCTTCTTCCTCCTGATCCCGCGCGTCTGGGTGTCTCGGGTGCAGTTGTTTGACAATTCTCCACTCGCAGGAACCCGCCCGCTCACGGGATTCACCGAGCAGGTGACTCTCGGAGACATGGGAGAAATCCTCGAAAGCGACGACCTCGTGTTGGAGATTGAACTCTTCGACGAGGCGACGAGACAACCGATCGACACCGAAGATTACGAACGCGAACTCGGAGGAGCGGAACCTCTGATTCGAGGTCAGGTACTCGAGAGCTACGAGAACGGCCGCTGGTTTCGCGAGTCCCGCTTTTCCTGGAACCGCGCCCGCCGCCGCGTCTCGGAACGCGACACGTTGGAGCAGAGAATCCGCCTGCAACCGGTCGGAACACCCATCATCTTCGGCGCCGGCCACGTCGTCACCTGCGTCCCCGAAGAACCGGGTATCCGGATTGAAACGGAAAACAACGCCAATACCTATCGGAGAGATCCGGACGCCGACACATCCGAGGAATTCGATTACATCGCCTACTCGTCGCGTCGGGATCCGTGGGATCGCGGCGTGAATCGCGTCTACCGGGAGATCTGCCTCGTCTATCCCCGCGCCGAACTCCGCCCGATCACCCGCATTACCGAAGAACTCCTGCAAGAGACGGCTGCCGCCCAACCACTCTCCGACGGCGAGAAAGCGCAACGCATGCTCGCCTTCCTGCAGAACTCAAGCGAATTCTCGTACTCGCTCGACCTCTCCATACAGGATCCCGGCGTCGACCCGCTGGTCGATTTCCTGATCAATCGCAAACAGGGCCACTGCGAGTACTTCGCATCCGCCCTCACCATCATGCTCAGAAGCCAGAACATCCCCTCCCGCATGATCAGCGGCTTCAAGGGCGGACAGCTCAATTCCGCCACCGGCCGCTACGAGGTGCGTCAACTCCACGCCCACGCCTGGGTCGAGGCCTTCATCGACGGGAAGTGGCAACCCCTCGACCCGACCCCCGCGGGCCGCAGTGAAAGCATTGCCGCCCAGGTCACCGAAACCTCAGCGCTCGAAAACCTCACCAGTCGCTGGGGCGCCCTCTGGAACCGCGGCGTCCGGCTCTCACAAGCCGAACAGAATCGACTCATCTATTCACCCCTCAGAGACGGCTTTCAGACGTCCTGGGACGCCCTCAGCGACTTGCGCGGCACCGCCTCGCGTTTCACCGGGTTTCTCAGGAGACTCGCCAGTTCGCCGCAGGAATGGCTCAGTTGGCGCGGCGGACTCACCGTCGCCCTCCTGCTGTTGCTCGCCTTCGGATTAAACGCCCTGATTCGCAAACTTGCCGGCCTTGTCCGCTTCGGCAAGAGACGGATCGACGCCGAAACGCGCTCCAGGTCCATCCCGTTTTACGAACGGTTCTGCCGCCTCTCGGCCCGCGCCGGATTCCACCGCACGTCCTTCGAAACCCAACAGGAATTCGCGCACGAAGTTCACGACAGCCTGGCGGGGCAACCCGTTGACGCCGTCCCGCCCGACGGAATCCCGGTCAGACTGACAGACTACTTCTACGCCGTACGCTTTGGCGGAAAGACCCTCGGCAGGGAAGAGCAGACCGAAGTCGACGAACTCCTTCAAGACTACGAACGGACGCTCCAGGACTTCCGCTCCCGAAGAAAAGCGCCCCCCGAGCGTGCACACCCACCCAGCTAATCCGTGTAGCCGCGACCCGCAGGGGAGCGCTACTCGTCATCTGCTGCGCCCCCGCCTCAATCCGCCACGGTCGCGTGAAAGCCCGAATCGTTCAACGCCTTCACCACCGCCTCCACACTCACATTCTCGCCGGAGACCTTGACCGTCGACTCATCCCGGTCGCAGACGGCCTCGCTGACCCCCTCGATGTCCTTGACCGCCGCATCCACAGCCTTCACGCAAGCTGCGCAGCAGAGATGCACGTTCGTCAGCGTAATCTCGTTCGCCTTGGCGTCCTCTTTCGCCCCCGAGTCGGGGAACTCAATCGCCTCACCCTCGTGCGCGGCTGTCCCGTGAAAACCACCCTTCGCCAGCGCCTCAATCCCGGCCGCCGCCGCGTCCGCGTCATCCGCCTCGAACACAACCGTCTTCGCCGCGCGGTCGCAGTTCACGCCCGAAACCCCCTCCACATCCTTTAGCGCACTCTCCACCCCCTTCACACACGCGCCACAGCACACATGCACCCCCTTCACTTCAACTTCACCGGCCGAAGCAATTCCCATCAATCCCACAACACCCATCAACACAAGGCTGGCGATACGCATTCCAATCCTCCAGGTATGAGTCGTCAATTCGCACGCGAAGGCGAAAACCGCTGTTCGCTCCAGCCCCAAGAATAAACACCCTCCCACGCAACCGTCCATCACAGCAGCCACAGCGCTCCATTCCGCAATAACCAACCCGGTTTGAAATATCCGTTCAGCCGCGACCCGCAGGGAGCGTTCTGCTTCCCGGACACCGGCCTTCGAAGCCCGGTACCCAGCACTCCCCCGAGAGCAACGCCCCAACCAAGACGAGCCGCCAGGCGTCAGCCGGCGGATCCGTCCGAACCCACCCTCACTCGCAGCCGCTGGAGCGCTACGCCCGCCCCCCGTCACGCAACCGGGGATCAGCCGCGTCCCGAAACGCCTCGCCGACCAGGTTGTAGCACGTGATCGTGATGAAGATCGCAAACCCTGGGAAATAGATCATCCACGGAGCCCGAAAGATATTCTCCCGCCCGTTCGAAAGAATCCCCCCCCACGACGGCGTCGGCACCGTAATCCCGAACCCCAGAAACGACAGCCCGCTCTCCGTCAGAATCGCCCCGGCGATTCCAAACGTCGCCGCCACCAGCACGGGCGCCATCGCGTTCGGCAGGACGTGTCGAAAGATGATGCGATGCGGCTTGTATCCCAGCGCCCGCCCTGCCTGCACAAAGTCCTGCTCGCCCAACCGCAGGAACTCGCCCCGCACCAGACGCGCCACGCCCGTCCACCCGATCAGGCCAATCACCGCCATGATGTTGAAAATGCTCGGACCGATGAACGCGATGATCGTCAGAATCAGAAAGAAACTCGGAAAGCAGATCACAACTTCGATCACCCGAGAAATGATGATGTCGGCCGCGCCGCGAAAGTAGCCCGCAATCGATCCCACAATGACTCCGATCGTCACATAGATCGACACCGCCACGATCCCCACCGCCAGGCTCACGCGCCCGCCCCAGATCATCCGGCACAGAATGTCCCGCCCGATCCCGTCCGTCCCCAGCCAGTGGGGCGCATTCAGAACGGAAGGACTCTCGGCTGCACTCTCCGCTGCGTCCGCAGTGTCCCACCACGCCGGGGGCAGATGCTTCGCATCGAGGTTGTCCTCATCCAGTCCATACGGAATCGGCGGCCAGACCACCGACTCGTAATGCACCTGCGCCGTCCCCTCCGAGTCAGCAGCATCCGCGAACTGTTTATACCGCGTGCGATCCACCCGCTCCGGCACAGCCGATTTCCAGATCAGCGCCGACGCCAGCGGCAATACGAAAAACAGGGCGAGAGTCACTCGCCACTGAGTCCGCAGAGGATTCGCGCTCCGGACAACTCTTCTCACCACCCATCGCCACAGCGGCGCAGTGAGAAAGAGGAGATTCAGCGCCATGAAACCGGCGTCCACCATCGTCAGCGAAGCAATCACCGGATAATGCCGCCGACTGACGAACTCCGCATTCCGCGGGCCGAATCTGGAGCGCATCTCACTCTGCAGTGCCCGGATATTCCCCGATCGCGACTCCTGGTCTTCGAATTCGAGCGCGTCATTCAGTTGGGTGCGAAACTCCTTCAAGCTCGCGCTCGTCTCGTCGTCGACCTGACCCGCCATCGCGCTGAGATGCACTCCAATAATCGCGCGGGTCTCCTCGGGCGTCCGCACCGCATCTTCGTCCGCCGCCGCCAGCTCGTTCAACAGGGCGCGGATCGTTCGGAATGACTCGGAATAGTCGAACCGGTTAAAACCCACGTAAGTGATCGGGCGATCGTTCGCGAGAAACGGCGCAAACACGCTCGTCGTCACCAGCAGCGCGATGATCCACAGCGAAATCACCGCCAGACGCCGCTTCCGGAACTCGCGGACGATCAGCGCCCACTGGCCCTGGTTCGGCCGCTCTTCAGCGACGGCCGGCGGCCGCGGTTCGGCCGGTGGTGTCGGGCCGGAGGTCGTCACAATCGGTCAGCTCCGTTCGTCAAAAGTCACTTGCGGATTGACCAGCACGTACGCGATGTCCGAAATCAGAATCCCCAGCAGCGTCATCACTGCCGAGAGAGTCAGCGTCGTCATCACCTGGTCGTATTCGCGCCGCAGCATCCCCTCAAACGCGAACCGCCCCATTCCCGGAATCGAAAAGATCGTCTCGATAATCACGCTGCCCCCGATCAGAAACGGCAGCAGCGACGCGAACAGCGTGATGATCGGAAACAGGCCGTTGCGCAGCGCGTGCACCAGAATCACCCGCGGTTTGCTGCACCCCTTGGCCCGCGCCGTGCGGATGTAGTCCTGCCGGATCACTTCCAGCATCCCGGCCCGCATCTGACGGCTGATGTACGCCAGCCCGGCGTAGGTCAGGCACGTCACCGGCAGCACGATGTGATGCAGGTAGTCCAGGAACCGTTCCATGCTTGACATCTGCCGCCAGTTGTCCGAGTGCAGCCCCATCACCGGAAACCACACCGCGCCCGTCTTGTCGGTCAGCCAGATCCGCAGCATCTCCGCCGCCCAGAACGACGGCAGACTGTACAGCACGAAGAGCGTTACGGTCGTCAGCCTGTCCAGCGGAGTATGCGGGAAGGCGGCGCTGTAGATTCCGATCGGAATCGCAATCAGGTAGATCAGAAAGAACACGATCAGATTGATCTTCACCGTCACCAGAATCGCGTCCCGCAGATCGGGCCAGATCGGCTTCTCCTGCTGAAAATAAATCATGTCGAACTTGATGAACCGCTGCAGGAAGTAGCCGAACTGCACGTAGAGCGGTTCATCCAGGTGATATTTCTCGCGGAATCGTTTCTCGGCCGCCTCCGTGCCCCGCTCCGCGTTGAGTCCGGCCGTGGCCTGCCCCGCGCCGCCGAACTTCTGCGCAGCCGGATCGCCGGGAGCCGATTGGACCACGATGAATGAGACGACCATGATCCCGAACACCGTCGGAATCATGATCAACAACCGCTTGACGAGGTACTCAAACACGTGCCGTCATCCCTGTCGTGGTCCCCACGCCCGGCGCTGTCAAAGGACGATCGAGTCTTGCAAACTGGCCAAGCCTCACGAGCCGCGCCTCGGGAAGGCGAAGCTCCTGCTGAGCAGCGCAGTAGGTTAAACCCGGTATGGTTGTTAGCTCTCGACAGTCGCCTCACGAATGCCGCTGCCGCCTGCCGTCGAATCAATGCTGTTGCTGATCCTTCGGCACATACCACTCCCGCAAGTCGAAGCCCGGCCGAAGCGCATACCATTTGACCCCCTGAAACCGCTGGTGATACGCGCCGAAATCCTTCGACGTATACAGGAACATGTACGGCTGCTCCCGATCCAGAATCCGCTGGAACGACCAGTGAATCCGCTTCCGTTTCTCTTCGTCCAAAGTCAGCCGCAGCATCTCGATCAGCTCGTCCGCCAGCGGGTCCGAGAACGAAACATGGTTGCTGCCCCGCTTGTCCGCCCCGGCCTGCGATCCATGCCAGATCTGATACGGGTCGCTTTCAAGAGGCTGCGCCCATCCCAGCCGACAGGCGTCAAAGTCCTTCGAGCGAAGCTTCTCGATAAATGAGGCCCACTCAAACGTGCGGACCTCCATCCTGATGCCCGCCTGCTTCAGGTTCCGCTGGATGAGCTGCGCCTGTTCCTCAGCAGCCGTGCTCCCCGGAGGCAACAGATACTCAAACTCAAACGGCTCCCCGTCCTTGTCGAGGATCCCGTCGTTGTCGGTGTCGACCCACCCCGCGTCGGCCAGAAGATCGGCGGCCGCCTCGGGGTCATATCCGATCGGTCGGAGGGTCGGATCGTTGCCCGGACCGAAGAAGTACTGACTCCCCGAAACAATCACCGCCTCGCCGTAGATCTTTTTCTCGACGTACTCCTCCGTGTCGAACAGCAGTTTCAGCGCCAGTCGCACGCGACGGTCCTGGAACTTCGGCCGCAGCATGTTCCAACCGACATAAGCGAAACCGGGACTGTACCAGGAGGCCTTCACGTACCGCCCCTTGAACCAGTCCGGCGGCCCTTTCAGATCCTCGAAGAATTGCTCCGCCTCCATGCCGTAGAAAAAGTCGATCTCGCCGGCCCGCAAGGCCTGCATCGCAGTCACGCTGTCCGGGATGAACTTGAAGATGATGCGATCGAGATAGCCCGCGTCTTCGGTGTCCCAGTAATCCTCGTTCCGCAGGACTTCCACCTTGTCGGCCCGCTCCCAGTCTCCCACCGTATACGGCCCCGTTCCCAGCGGACGTTCGTTGTACCGCGGATCGGTGTTGAAAAACTTCCCGAACTGCTGGCCGTGCACGCTGACCTGTTTTGTCTCGTCCTCCTCTTGAGGCGTCAACGGCTCCATCGTCAGCGTCTTCCCCTCCTCAGCGAAGAACTGCTCAAACAAATGCCAGGGGGGAGAATAGGCCGCCAGCCCGTAGGTGAAATCGAACGCCTTGAAATACTGCTGGCGGTATCGCATCCGCACCGTCTGCGGACCCAGCGGAGTGCATTCGGTCAAGTCCTGGTAGTAAATCCGCAGCGACTCGCCGTCCACGTAGGGGTTGTTGATCACGGCGTACCCGAATTCCAGATCCTGCGACGTGAACGGCGACCCGTCCGACCACGCGGCTTCGTCGCGGAGGTAATACGTGAAGACCGTCTGTTCCTGGATGTCGATCCACTCCCCTTCGGCGAGTTCCAGCGCGTCGTTCCCGTCCGATGCCAGCCGTTCGGTCAGAGGATTCTCTTCCGTCGCGGCCCTCACCGTGATCGAACCGTCGTCGTTGCGCGTCGCCTTCCCGTAGATCTCCGCTCCAACCAGAACTCGATACGTCCCGTCCACGACTCCGGACACTGAAAGCTTGCCCTCCTCGTCGCTCCAGTAGTGATAGCCGGTCGTCGGAACCCCCGGCATCTCCTCCAGATTGACCGGCATCAGCCCCACCCACACCTCGCCAAGTGCCGATCCCTCGGCGTCGCTCGTCTGGAATTCCACACTCAACGGCTCCTCGTCGTCTCCGGCCGCATAAGTGACTTCCAGTTCCAGGGCCGGGTCAGCGTCGGCCTGTGCGATTCGCCGTTCCTGCCCGGGATAGTCCGGCGCGAGCTTGATCGAGTCCTCGATCACCCACTCCCGAGCCAGCTTCGGCAAGAACTCGAATGTCTCCGGATCCTGGGTCGCCAGCGCATCCGAGACAGGCCCCATGATGTAGGTCTGCACCGCCGAAGTCTCGACGATCGGGTTCAGCGACTCCGGTTCGGAAGACAGCCGGATCGTCAGCCAACCTCCCGTCGTCGGCTCGCCCGGGTGGGCCTTTGCGAATTCATTCCCCACGTCGACCGGAACTTCCCCCCCAGCCTCGAAGTCGGTCTCCTGTCGGTCGAACCTCGGGATCGGAATCCCGTCCACCTCTTCCATGATCGGTACGAACGGCACGTCGGGGTATTCTGGCCAACCCTCGCCCGACCGGTCGGCCGCCGCTGTTGTGCCGTCGTCGGCGTTCGCGCCCTTCGTCGATGTCTCCCCGCTGGAACGGTTGGAACTCTCCTCCGAAGACCCCGGACAACCCGCGAGCAGCAGGCAGGCCAGGAGTGAGCAGAGTAAGCAAGCTCTCCAGTCGTATCGCATCGGCGCATCCCTCGCTGATTTTGAATTTTGCACAACCGCAGGCGATTCTGGCAGACAGCGCCGCCGCCGACAAGTTCAGTACGCTGAAGGCGTAGGACAGCGGAGCCCAGGGTGAGCGGCGCAGCCGCGTCACCCTGGGTTGTCGTGGGCAAGGATTCAGCAGACCGGGGGTGCGCTCCTGTCGTCGCGACCCCCGGCTTTGCTGTGCGACGCCTTCAGCGTCGCTCGCAGCCGGCGTTTCTGGCCAACGTCCACGAGGGTTTCGGGAGAATCGTGTGTAACTGACAGTCTTCCAAGGCTGTGCTCGTCAACAGTCCTGCCGGCAACGCCTGCGCCGGGCATTCCCAATCCGCGTCAATCCGCCCAAGCCGCCCCATCCGAGGCCCGTTCCCCCACCCCGCGCTCAATAATCACTCGTTTCTGCTGACCCCGCCCGTCTGCTATGCTCCCGCGCAGGCAGGAGGGTCCGCTCCGCGGACCACGCCTGCGATGCTCCCGCGCTGCGTTTCAAAAGCTGAGACCGCCGAAAACGCCGAGCGGTTTGTCAATTGAAGATTTTCGGGTTGAGCAGTCCGGCCAATCCGAAAATAAAGCCCTGACAGGGCACGAGGTCGTCGTGTCGTTGATTGTCCAGAAATTCGGGGGAACGAGCGTCGCCACGCCCGAAAAAATCGTCGCCGCCGCCCAGCGCGCCGTCGCCGCAAAGGAGGCAGGCTGGCAGGTCGTCATGGTCGTCAGCGCCCGCGGCAAGAAGACCGACGAACTCGTCAGCCTCGCCGCCGAAATGACGAGCGACCCCCAACCCCGCGAAATGGACATGCTCCTCGCGACCGGCGAGCAGGAAGCGGTCGCATTGATGGCCATGGCCATTCGCAAGCTGGGCCACGAAGCGGTCAGCCTGACCGGCGGCCAGATCGGCATCGAAACCGATTCCTCCTTCACCCGCGCCCGCATCCACCGCATCTCGACCGACCGCATCCGCCGGCACCTGAACCAGGGCTGCATCGTCGTCGCCTGCGGATTCCAGGGGGTCGACCACGACAAGAACATCACCACCCTCGGCCGCGGCGGCAGCGACACCACCGCCACCGCGCTCGCCGCCGCGCTCCGCGCGGAAGAATGCCAGATCTACACCGACGTCGACGGCGTCTACACCACCGACCCGCGCATCGTCCCGATGGCCCGTCTCATTCCCCGCATCTCCTACGACGAGATGCTCGAGATGGCCAGCCTCGGGGCGGGCGTCATGCACTCCCGTTCGATCGAGTTCGCCAAGAAGTTCGCCGTCCCGCTGCGCGTCCGCCCGGCCGGGTCGTCGGCGGAAGGGACCCTCATTGCGCCCGACGGCGAAGACGTTCACCGCGTCGTGACCGGTTTGGCGCGCGTTCGTGACGAAGCCCGCGTCAGCCTGTCCGACATCCCCGACCGGCCCGGCGTGATGAGCACGATCTTCGAGCGGATGGCCGCCCGCAAGATCGCCCTCGACATGGTCGTGCAGAACGTCGGCGCCGGCAGCACGGCCGAAGTCTCCTTCACCGTCCCGGAGTCGGAACTGGCCGAGGCGCTGACAGCCGCCGACGAAGCGGTCAGGAGCCTGGGCGCGGGGTCAGTGCACAGCGGAACCAACGTCTCCAAGGTTTCGGTCGTCGGCTCGGGAATGCGCACGCACTCCGGCGTCGCCGCCCAGATGTTCAAATCGCTCGCCCAGGCCGGCGTGAACATCGAAATGATCACGACGAGCGAGATCAAGATTTCCGCCCTCGTGGCCCGCGAGAAGTGCGACGCCGCGCTCAAGGCCGTGCATCGCGGATTCAACCTCGACGCCGAAGCGGTCGTCGCGCCGTCCGTGGGCGTCGCACAAACCGCGCCCGCTCAACCGGTGGCGTCAAACGACGAATTGCTCGAAGCCGTGGTCAGCCGGCTGGCGCACATGGAAGACATCGTGGTCAGCCAGGTCCGCCTCGACGAGCGGCAGGCCCGCATCACGATCGACAACCTGCCCGACAGCCCCGGCGTCTGCGCGCAGCTTTTCGGCGCCGTCGCCGGAGGCGGAATCATGGTCGACATGATCGTGCAGAACGTCAGCCGCAGCGGCCGCGCCGAAGTCTCGTTCACGACCCATGCCGAGGAACTGCAGCCGGCCCTGCTGCTTGTCCGTGAGGTCATGAGCGAATGGCCCGAGACGTCGCTCCACTTCGAACAGCAGATCGCGAAGCTCTCGGTGATGGGCATCGGCCTGCGGACTCACACCGGCGTCGGCGAGAAAATGTTCCGCGCCCTCGCCGGGTTGGGAATCAACGTCCGCATGATCAACACCAGCGAAGTCTGTACGAGCATCGTCGTGGCCAGCGACCAGGGCCAGGCCGCCCACGCCGCCCTGCTGGCGGAGTTCGGCTTGTAAGTCAGCAGAATTCGCCGACGCGGTTCTCGTTTTGAACGAACTCCTTGTAGAATGAAGTGACCCGCCCCCCGGCAGGTCGCAACTTGTTCAGGACGGCAAGAAGATGGGCACATTTCATACGTCATGTCGCGTACAGCACATCGTGGATCGCGACAAATCTGTCGATGTCGCGCGTTTGCTCGTCGACACAGGCCGCGAGTATACATGGATTTCGGAAGGCCTTCTCTCTCAGATCGGCGTCGCGCGGGAGAAAAAAGACGTGTCGTTTGTGATGGCGAATGGGACGCTGGTGACCCGCTCTGTGGGATTCGCCATCGTTCACGTCGAGAGCGCGTTTACGATCGATGAGGTCGTCTTTGCTGAGGAGGGAGACCTTCTACTGCTTGGCGCCCGCACACTCGAAGGCCTCAATTTGACGGTTGATTCGCGACTGAAGAAACTCGTCGCCGCCGGTCCGCTTCCCGCGGCGTAGCGGTCTCGCAGTTTCTGCGCCGATGCGCCTCTTGCACAGACTGCCCGGTCGTTCGCCGGTGTTCAACCGAGCAGCAACGCCAGCGACGAGGCGATCTGACCGCGTGAGACGACGTGGTCGCAACCGGCCGCCCGCGCCGCCTCGAGCCGCGCGGTCTGCACATGCGGGCCGAAGGCGATTACCTCCGGCCGCCCTTCAGCGGAGAGCCCGTCCAGCAAACCGGCCACGTTGAGTCCGGCTGACTCCAGGTCGAGCACGATGTGGCTGTAATCCCCGCCGCTGACCCGCTCCGCCACGCGTCCCGGCGACAACTCGACATCGACCGCCGCCCCGGCCGACTCGGCCCGGCCCTTCAGTTGCGTCGAGAAGAACAGATCGCTGCACACCAGCAGAACCCGCGGTTGTTCCGGCATCGTCGGGGCCATCCCAGAGTGATCGAGCTTCAGTGCAATCGACGCGAACAACAAACGTACGCCGGGTCTCACGGCCTTGGAAAGCCGGGCCGAGCAGCATCCCGCCCGCGAACGCGATCAGCGGCATTACCAAGCTCTCAACCCGCAACCCGGCTTGCGGGCGATGCCGGCGACGCCGCCTCCGCTTCCACCGCCTGCTCGGCCGGCGCATCCCGCAGCTTCTTGAGCTGGCTCGGAATGCCGTTGATCGCGGTGTTGGCAGCGATGCCGAGCAGCAGCAGGAAACCGAACCCGGCCAGCACGTTCATCACCGGTCCGCTGCGATGGCCGCGCATCACATCTTCGCGATTACTCAACCACCATAAGGCGGCCGCGACGGCCGGGGCAGCCAGAACCGTCACCGCCTGCGCCGCGATGATCGCGGGAACCGGAGCATTGCCGGACAACACGACGTACGCGCCCATTCCGGCCCCCGTCAGCAAGACGGCTGCAGTCAACAAACGCGGCCACTTGTCATCCGGCGTGCTGCCGAGACCCAATCCGTCCGCCAACATGAAGCCGCCGATCATCGAATTGACCAGAAACGACGAGTACGCCGCCGCGAAGAGTCCGAGGCAGAAGAAGAGGTGCCCGAATTCTCCGAATGTCGTTCTCAGTCCGGCCGCAACGTCTCCCACGCCTCCCAGCGTTTGACCGCGAAGTTCAGAACCGGCGGTGTACATCAGCATCAGAGTGATCAGCGCCATGATCGTCGCACTCACCCGCGCGTCGATCAGTCCGTCGCGAAGTTCGCCCTCTTTCCAGCCCTTAAACCGCACGAGGTACGATTGATAGAAGGCGGCGGGAATGACGAACGTCGTCCCGACCAATCCCATGACCGAGAGATCGAGGTTGCTGAGTTGATTCTCGCTTCCCGCGAGCGGGATCAGTCCCATCCCGACTTCCACCGGGTCGGGAGCCGCATTGAACAGGTTGATGGCGAACGCAATCAGCATCAACGCGACAAACGTGGCCATCAGCCGCTCCACGACCTTGTACAGGTTGCGGAAGCCGAACAGGAACATCAGCGCGATCGCGTTAAACACGATGATCGGCGACAGCTTCAAATGAGCTTCCACCACGGGAGGAAGCCCGTTGTCCCTGGCAATTTGATCAAAGTCGACGTACTCCTGAACGGCGGAGTGCACGCCGACGTTGTTGCCGAACTGGAACGCACTGGCGATGAAGAACACGCTCACGCCGATGAACGCCGCGACTCCCCGCCCGGCGCGGTCGGTAATCAGTTTGCCGGTCGACTCGCCGGAAATGACGCCCAGCTTCGCGCCCAGGGTGGTGTAGACCATCATGCACAGGCAGGCGATGACCACGATCCAGCCCAGGGCGTAACCGTTTTTTGCTCCAACGGACGAACTCGTGAGAATGCTGCCCGGACCGATGACCACGCAGGCGGTGACGAGACCGGGTCCGATGTGCTTGAAGATCTTGAGGCCGGTGGACGGAGTGCTCTGGGTGTCGCTCACAGGAAGATCGTCTCGCTGAAAGTTCGATGGAGTGCCCTGTCAGGTCTTTGTTTACCGGCAGGCGTATGGAACCATCCGCACGAAACCCTGCGGGATTCGTGCTGCCGGCCGTACCGTCCCACCCGAAAGTCTTGACTTGACGGACCAGGAGTCCAGTGTTGGAAACCCACTCTACCGGGCCGTTACGCGCAACACCAGCGGCGGATCATCCGCAGATACAACTCCGTCCCTTCTTGCAGTTGCTCAAGTTCGATCCACTCATCATGCGTATGCGCTTGTGCGATACTGCCGGGGCCGCATACGAGCAGGTTCTGCAGCGCGCCCAGCATGGCGCCGTCGGTCCCGTATGAAACGGTTTTCGCTTGTTCGCGGCCGGCGAGGTCGAGGCATTCGGCGACGAACGGCGCGTCCGGTTCGATGTAGAGCGGCTTGCCGTTGATGCGGACTTCGAAATCGAGTCCGCACTCTTCGGCTTTCTTTTGTGCCCGGTTGATCAGCGCGTCGACGTCGGTGCCCGGCATCGGACGGAAGTAAACCGTGCAGACGCTCTGCGGCGGGGTGATGTTGACGGCCCGCGTGTGGTCGTTGATCCCGATGTTCCAGCGAATCGTCGGCGGATCAAACTCCTCGTTCTGCCAGGCCGCATCGGCCTCGGTCTCATCGAAGATCGCTTTCATCTCGGCCAGGTACGGAATCATCGCCAGGTTGGCGTTCACTCCCTCGCGCGTGCTGGAATGGGCGGCCCGGCCGTGCGAGGTCGCGACCAACCCGCACACGCCCTTGTGCGCATAGACGACTTCGAGCAGCGTCGGCTCGCCGATGACTCCTTTCGTCCCGTGCGCCACCATTTCCTGGAAGTATCGCGACTCGTCCGCGACCTGCCGGGCGCCAAGATAGCCGATTTCTTCATCGGCCGTGCAGACGACGTACAACGGCTGATTCAGTTCGTCCGCCGAAACCTGTTCCGCCGCCGCCAGCGCGCAGGCGACGGAGCCTTTCATGTCGCAACTGCCGCGCGCATAGAGGCGGCCGTCGATCTCGGTCGGTTCGAACGGCCCGTGCTCGTCGAACTTCCAGTCGTCGGCCGGGACGACGTCGGTATGGCCGAAGTAGGCCATGCCCCCGGTTCCCTTGCCTTTCTTCCCGACAACGCTCGCCTTGCGGACTCCGTTGCGATCGTCGTATTCGAGCCGCTCCGTCTCGAAATCGAACCGCCGCAGCGTCTGCTCGACGAAGTCCGTGACCGGCACGTTCGACTTGAGGCTGATGGAATCAAACGCGACGAGTTGACGTGTGTAGTCGAGCGATGTCATGGTTGCCGGTTGTTGAACGAGTGCGGTCTTCGCGAACGGCCGACTGCGACGTGGAAAACGAAAGAGGGTCGCTGCTGTTTCGAATCCCGCCGGACGCAGCCGGCGGGCGTTGAGCGTTTGTCGTCGCGCGGGTCATTTCTTCTTCCGGATCACCTGGTAGTTCCGACGGTCCTCGTCGTACTCCAGATCGATCATCCCTTCGTCGGCGAAATACTCAAGGAGGTCGGAGAAGCTCTCGAAACCGTAGTAGCTCTCGTTGAAGCCTGGGTACACCCGCCGGATCGTCTGCTTCAGCAGGGAGCCCCACACGGGATCGTAATCCTGTTCGACCGAAATCAGCACTTCCAGCAGCCGTTCGGCTGCTTCGGTCTTCTTGTCGGTCGGCTGCTTGCCCTGTTTTCTGGCGGGCGCCTTGCCCTTTTCGGCGGTGCGCAGCAGGTCGTCGTAGTAGAGAAACTCGTCGCAGTTCCCGATCAGCAGATCGGACGTGGAACTTTTGACCCCGCAGCCGATCACCCGGCGATTGTTCTCTTTCAGCTTCGAGACGAGCGGGGAGAAATCGCTGTCGCCCGAGATGAGGGCGAAGACGTCGATGTGAGCCTTCGAATAACAGAGGTCGAGCGCGTCGACCACCATCCGGATATCGGCGCTGTTCTTGCCGCTCATGCGGGACTGCGGGATGTCGATCAACTCCACGCCGTGCCCGTGAAACTCCCGCACGGCGTCGCGATAGTTGCTCCAGTCGCAGTACGCCCGCTTGTAGACGATGCGACCCTTCTCCAGCAGTCGCTTGAGGACGAGCTGGATTTTGAATTTCCCGGCATGCACGTCGCGGACGCCCAGCGCCAGGTTCTCAAAGTCGACAAAGACGGCAATCAGCGGTTCGTCGGACATTCACACCTTCAATTCGATCTGTCACGCGTGGGATGACTGGCGAAAGCCGCACTCAGTTTTCGTCCGTCTCGGAAGCACAATCGACTCACAGCGTTCGGGGGCACAACCTTCGTGGACGTATCGCCTATGCAAGATGCTTCGCGAACCATTCCTTCGTGCGTCGCCACATTTCGTCCGAGAGGACGTGGCCGGTGTCTTCTTCAATGAAATAGGAGAACTTGTCCTCGGCATGCATCGACTCGTAAGCCTTCTGAATCACTTCCACTCCGGCGCGGACTTCATCGATCGGGCTGCCGCCGTCCTGGTCTCCGAAGTTCATGTGGAGCGCGCGGGGCGCGATCAGGCCGGCGATGTCGGGCGTGTCGCCGTACTCAAAAATGCCGGGAACGAAGTTCGGGAAGCAATGCAGCATGTGTTCTCGATGAATCGCCTTGTAGGTCGGCAGGCAGCAGTTGCCGACGAGGCACTTCAGTCGCGGCTCCCACGGGCCGACCAGCCAGGTGTGCGTTGAGCCCATCGAGTGTCCGTAGCAGCCGATTTTGTCCTTCTGCACTTCCGGCAGACTCACCAGCAGATCGACAGCCCGCCGCATGTCGAGGATGTTCTTCCACGCCATGCACTTCCCGGCCACCGTGGCCCGCAGGAACTCAAACCGTTCGTAAGCGCCCGCCTTCAACTTGCCCGTCGGATCCTGCCGTTCCTCGAAACAGAGCGCGTCGGGACACAGGACAACGTATCCCTCACGGGCGAGCGCGGCGCCGGTGTGATGCATGGGGTTGCCGTCGAGGCCGGCCGGCTCGCTCTTGCCCAGATGCCATTGCCCGGCGTGCTGATGCCACACCGCCACGGCGGGCGCGGGATTCGCGGCATTCACGCCGTGGGGAACCAGCAGATAAGCCGGGATCGCATCTTCCGGCTCCGCATCGTAATAGATCGAGCGGATCGTGAAACCATCCCCTTCGATGGTCTCACGATCCTGAACATTCAGCGGGCAAGGCTCGGGCCAGTCCCCGCCCAGACAGTTGAGCAATCGATCACGGAAATCGGCAGTCGGCATGACAGCAGTGTAACAACCGCGTCACCAGTCAATAAGCGTTGCCGGGGAACTTTGACTGCCTTGCGATTTACCGCGAATCGCCGAATCACCGTGGACGACCTCCTGTTCGGCGCCGTTTCCTCAACGCAAAGACGCCAAAAAGCAAAGGACCGCGAAGAGACCTTGACTGCGCCTACTCAAGACTCAACACCGGCGTCGATTTCAGATCATCGAGGCGCGACGTCACCCGAGGCGAACGGAGGAAGATGAATGCCTGCCGCCCATTCGTGATCGTGAAGCCGAACCCAATCTTCTCTCTGATTCTCTCTGATTCAACTTTGCGCATCTTGGCCCCTTTGCGACTCTGCGTTGAAAAAACGATGCAATGCGTGCACTCACGGATGCGGATGCCGGACAACCTGTCTCGACCGATCTGGGCGTACCGCTAGAATACGCGTTCACACTGGCCGCGTTGCACGGAAGCGAATTCATGTCCACTCCCTCCTACCGCGTCCAACTCGAACTGTTTGAGGGACCGCTCGACCTCCTGCTTTACCTCGTTCGTCGCAACGAGGTGGACGTCGTTGAACTGCCGATCGCCAGAATCACGGCGCAGTTTCAGGAGTTCCTGGAGATCCTGCAGATGATCGATCTCGACATCGCAGGGGATTTCGTCGTGATGGCGAGCACGCTGGCGGAGGTGAAAAGCCGGCTCGTTCTGCCCCAGCCTGAGGAGGAAGCCGCCGAGGAAGAGATTGAGCCCCTTCTGGAAGGGGACGACGCCCGCAGCGAACTGATTCAGCGACTGCTCGACTACAAGAAGTACAAGGACGCGGCGACCGATCTGGAGGACCGCGCGGCGGAATGGCAGGAACGTTATCCCCGGCTTTCGGACGAGCGGCCGAAGGTGGCCAAAGATCACGCCGCCGACCGCATTAAAGAGGTCGAGCTGTGGGACTTGATCAGCGCGCTGGGACGCGTGCTACGGCGTTCCGACGTGCAGGAGGAGCAGCGGATTCGCTACGACGACACGCCGATTCACGTGTACGTCGACCAGATCGGCACGCGCGTTCGCGCAGAGGGCCCGGTCCGCTTCAGCACGCTGTTCGACTCTGAGACGATCCGCAGCAAAATCGTCGGTATGTTTCTGGCGATTCTCGAACTGCTCCGCCACCACGGCTTTCGCGCCACGCAGGAGTCGGTGTTCGGCGATATCACGGTCTTTCCGCCGGCCGGCGGGACTGACCAGCCGGACTGAGCGGTCTCCGGGCGCGAAATAGGGGCCGGATCAGCGGCGAATGGGCCGCGGATGGCGCGGATCTGGCCGGTCTTCGCTGATTCGCCCGGCAGATCTTCTCCCATTTCATCCGCGTTCCATTCGAATCACTCGAACGGGAACGAGAGAGGTGGGTAAACGACAGGGATAAAGGGGCGGTTGTTCACAGGTTGGCGATATACGTGCGTGCACATCTCGGAGTCCGAAATTCCTTGCAAATCTTTCAAAGATTCCCCGTTTCGCCGCGAATGACTGCCTGAGACGTGACCGTACTGCGTTGGTCGCAGCTTCCCCGGTCACAGGTAGCAGCGACAAAGAGGAGTCAGAACCATGATTAAGAAAGTTGCCTACGGATCGTTGGCGGTCGCGGCGGTTGGAACGTTCGTGTTCGGTCGCGACGCCTGGAGTTATCTGTCCACCGGCGTCAGTTCGGTGCGTGACTCGGTGCGGAGCGAAGTCCCCGTCGAGTTCGAGATTGAACGGGCCCGGCAGGAAGTGGAACAGCTTGTTCCGGAGATCCGGAAGTCGATGCACGTCATCGCCCGCGAGCAGGTGCAGGTAGGCCACCTGGAAGAAACCATCGCAGCCCGTGAGACGGAACTGGAAGGCCAGGAGGAGGCGATTCTGGCGCTCAGCGAACATCTGAAGACCGGCGAAAAATACTTCGTCGTCTCCGGCCGCTCGTATAATGACACCGAAGTCCAGCGCGATCTGGCCGAGCGGTTCAACCGCTTCAAGGTCGCCCAGGACGCGTTGAATCAGGACAAGGAAACCCTCGCCCATCGCCGGCAGGCTCTGGATGCCCATCGCGACACTCTGGAAAGCATGCTCTCCCAGCGGAAGAGCCTGGAGGTCGAACTGGAGCGGCTGGAAGCTCGCCTGCGGACGATTGAAGCCCGCAAGACGGTCAGCGAACTCGCCATCGACGATTCGCAGCTTGCCCGCTGCAAGTCCTTGATTCGCGAGATCGACGGCAAACTCGACGTCGAAGAGGAACTCCTCGACGCCGACGCCAACTTCGCCGGCCTGATTCCGATCGAGGAAGACGCCGATGTCCCGGAGGACATCGTCGACCAGGTCGACCAGTACTTTGATCAGGACGCGGACGCTGTCGAAGACCCGCTCGCGGCGCAAGCGTTCTAGGCGGTCCTCTCTCGCAGCCCGGTTGCTTTGGAAGCAGCCGGGCTGCACGCGGTTGCGGGTGCAGAGATCGGAAGTCAGAGGTCGGAGGTCAGCGGCCAGAACACGCATGAACGTGACCAAAGACCGCCTGATGCGAAGACCTTCGATGCTGCCTCGATTTCAGTGAACCATTTCCGCTCTTCATTCGTTATGTTGAATGGAGCGAATCCGCCCGATAGGCATCATTCCCAACCAATCCCAATTCGACCCTGTTCACGCCGATTCCTGACCTCTGACCTCTGTCCCTCTGAACCACCCCCCCAATGGGCGCAATCCAGAACATTCTGACCGGCGTGTTGTGCGACAAATGGGCCGCGTCGCTGGAAGCCGAGTCGCGGGACTGGGTCATGCGCTGCCCCTGCGGGCAGGAGACTTCGATCTGGGAGATGGGCGGGGTGCGGTGGAAGGCGTCCGGGAATCCGCGGCGGCATGGAACGTGTGCGGGTTGCGGACAGACATTCTTCGGCCCGGTTTACCGGCAAGGAGAGGAACCGGCTCGAAACGGCGAAAAGGCGCCGGCCGTGGACAATCAACCCAGGAGCCCGTCGGCCGAGCGTTCGCAACGCCTGTTCTGGATCGACGGCGTCGGATGCTGGTTGGTCTCGCTGGGCGAGAGCCTGTCGATCGGCGGACCGGCCCCCTCCGGGAGCACCGGGGAGGCGGCCGACCTGAGACTGCTGGCCGACCTTTCGCGGCGACATGCAACCCTTACGCGCAGCGGCGAATCGTTCGTGCTGACTGCGGACGCACCGGCGTCGGTCAACGCGAACCGGGTGAACGGCCCGGTCGTGCTGAAAGACGGCGACCTGATCGAACTTGGCAGCGGAGTCGAACTGACGTTTCGCCAGCCGAGCGCTTTGTCGGCGTCGGCGCGGCTGGAGTTCACCAGCGGACATCGGCCGGCGCGGCGGATCGACGGCGTGATTCTGATGGATCAGACCTGCCTGCTCGGCCCGGAAGAAGACTGCCACATCGTCTGTCCGCATTGGGAGCAGAAAGTCATCGTGTTTCGACGGGACGGAAAAATCTACTGCAAGTCGAACGCCGAACTGTTCGTGAACGGCGGCCCGGTCGAGTCGGCGGCGCCGATTCGCGACGGCTCTGTGATCTCAGGCGCGGAACTGAGATTCCGTGCGGAATTCTCACGCGTGGACCTGGGATGAAGGGACGCATGATATGAAGTTCACCTTCGCCCCCGAATCTCGACCGTTAGAGGGATTCACCATCAAACGCGCCATCTACCGCGGCGGGTTTGGCGAGGTGTATTACGCGCTGACCGACGCCGGCCGCGAGGTCGCGCTCAAGCTCCTGCAGAACAACACCGACGTCGAACTACGCGGCGTGCAGCAGTGCCTCAACCTGAGCCATCCGAATCTCGTTTCGATTTTTGACGTCCGGCAGGACGGCGACGGCGACCACTGGATCATCATGGAATACGTGGCGGGCGAGACGCTCGAGGCAGCGATCCGCCGCCAGCCCGATGGCATGCCAATGCAGGAAGTGCGCCGCTGGCTGCCCGGCCTCTCCGCTGGGGTGAGCTTTCTGCACGACCGCGGCATTGTGCACCGCGACCTCAAGCCGGCGAACGTGTTCATCGAGAACAACGTCGTCAAGATCGGCGACGTCGGCCTCTCCAAATTCATCGCGCCGAGCCGGCGCAGCGCCCAGACGCAGAGCGTGGGCACCGTTTACTACATGGCGCCGGAAGTCGCCAAAGGGAAATACGGCAAGGAGGTCGACGTCTACTCCCTGGGCGTGATTCTCTACGAGATGCTGACCGGCCAGGTTCCCTTCGATGGGGAGTCGACCGGCGAGATCCTGATGAAACATCTCTCCGAAGCCCCCGACCTGTCGGTTCTGCCGCCGCGAATTCGCCCCGTGATCGGCAAGGCGCTGGAGAAAGACCCGGCGCAGCGGTACTCCTCGGTCGCCGTGCTGGTCGAACAGTTCGACCGCGCGGTGCTCGGCCGCAGCGAGCCGCTGGAGATTCCGGATGAGTCGTTTATTGCCGTCAACGACGGTCCGACGCGCACCGTCACGGCCGAACGAATCAATGTCACTGACAACACAGCGCGGCCGAAGTCTCCGGTCGGGCCTGATTCGAGCACTGACCGGCGCATTCCCGGCTGGGTCTGGTTGGCTTTCTGGGCGGTCCTGATTGTCGGATCGTTCCGCACCGGGGCCTCGTGGTCCTGGGTTCTCGTGAATGGAATCATCGGATCCGGCCTGCTCCTGGGTGGGCACCGGCTCTGGGCGATGATTTCCGATTCTCCGGCGACCGGGTCGGCGCCAGGTTCCAGTCGGCCGCCGGTTCAAAATCGTGTCTTGCATCGACGCGCCTGCGGACGCCGCAATCCTCCGCTCCGGCGGGGCCGGCATGTGAAACTGACGCCGTTGACGCGGCGGGAGATACCGCTTTCGGCGCGGACATCGCACTTCGCGGGGAGCGCCGCTGTGGCCGCGCTGTTGACGGTGTTGTTCACTGCGGGGATCGGATTCGTCGCTCCCGATTTCTTCGCCAACGCAGCCGGCGCGGCGCAACTCGACCCGGCGGCGATCGGGCTGTTCGCCGGGACGTCGGTCATCGCGGCCTGGCTGGCGATGGCGACCACGAAACTGATCGAGGGCCGCAAGGTCGAGAACGGGGCGCGGCGGCTTGTTCTGCTGCTGACGGGGTGCGCCATCGGCGCGGCCGCCTGGGGACTCGATGAAGCACTGTTCTTCTCCTGGACCGATGCCGGAGAGGCGGCGTTCGTCTCGATCGGGCCCCGGCCCCTCACAACAAACGACGGACCGACGCTGCTCGGGTACGTGATGTTCTTCGGCGTACTGATGTCGATTCGCCGCTGGTGGTGGCATACCGACAGCTTCCGGCCGGCGCGGTTTCGGATCAATTCCCTGCTGCTGACGATGTTCTGCGCCTGGGTGCTCTCGACGATCTTCGTCTTCCCGAATGCCTGGGGGGTGGTGTGGGCCGCCGTCGTCTCGAGCGTCGTGCAGCTTGCGTCGGTCTGGACGCCCCCCGAATCGCGGCGGATCGCATAGAGGTCATACGGAGATCATGCAATGACATTCTCGCTTCTGATCGTTGGCGCCGTCATCGGACTGGCGCTGCTGGTTGGCATTCCGGTCGTGATCGTCTTCGCGCTCGCCGGCCGCGAAGGACGAAGCGGCGCTCTGGCGACCGTGGGGGTGGTCGCCGCCGTGCTGTTGGCGATCGGCCTGGTCGTCGCCCTGGGGGCCGGCATGCTCTACGTCCGGACGCAACAGGTCGCCGTCCACCAGCGGGATCTCGAAATCCGGGCGATGGAGACAGCGCGAGCCGACGAAATCCGCCGCCTGGCGACAACCATCGAGTGGAGCGCAGACGAAACGAATCCGGCGGAGGTGCTCGACGACCGGGGCGTCGCCTCCGAAGAGCCCACCGGCCCGTTTGACGCTGACAGCGAACAAGCAAGCGCGAACGAAGCGTCCGTGGAGTATGTCGTGTACGCCGCGGGCGATCAGGTGGGCCGCAGCGTTGCCGAGCGGCCGGACTGGGCCGCGGAAACCGAACGGATGGACGGCATCGAGTGGAATCACACCCGCGTGCTGGCCAGCCAACCATGGGCGACGATCGATGAAGCCGAGGCGGAACTGGCCCGCCGCACAACGCAGGAACTGGCGGCCTATCTGCGGCATACCACTCCTGAGGTTTCGTCGTTCACGATTCCCCTCTCTCTCGTCGAAGACACGGGAATCGTCGCCCGCCGCTGCCTTGTGACGGAGTCGATGCAGATCGGGGAGTTCAGCGAACCGATTCACCGGGTGTACTGGGAACTGGAATACGACCCCGAAGTGTCGCACGTGCTGACAGCGTCCTGGCGGGAGCAGGTCGTGGAGCGGCGGCTGATCTGGCTCGGCGGCGGCGTGGGAGCACTCACCGTTCTCCTGGGATCGCTGGGAGTCTACAGTCGCCTGAACGAAGCGACCGGCGGCCGCTATCGGGGTCGATTGCGGGTGGCGGCCGGCGCGGTCTGCCTCGCTGTTGGCCTGGCCGCTACGATGTTGGCCTGACTGAGCGGTCAACCGGAAACCGCTCCGTTGTCCCACTCCGTTTTCACTTGGTGTTCATGCCTGCCGACGCCGCCGACAAATTGCTCGTCGCCCGCATCCGCGACGGCGAAGCGGACGCCTGGCAGGAATGCATCGATCGGTTTGAAGGCCGGCTGACCGCGTTTGTGGACAGCCGGCTGGGCAACCGGACGACGGCGGAAGACGTCGTGCAGGAGACGTTTCTGGGGTTCCTCACCGCCCTGCCCAACTTCGACGACGACACGCCGATCGAAAGCTTCCTCTTCGCCATTGCGGCCCACAAACTGACCGACGTGCTCAGGCGTCAGGGCCGGCGTCCTGCCCTGACCGGGGTGCTGGCAAATTCCGAAGCCGGAACGGTCGAACCGGCCGGACCCGCGCGGGTCGCTTCGAGTCTCCTCCGCAGCGACGAGCGCAAATCGCGCGAACAGGAGATCATCGCCGGCTGCCTGCGGGATCTCATTCGCGACTGGATGACGCGAAGTGAGATTGAGCGACTGCAGTGCCTCGAACTGCTCTTCGTGCTCGGCTACCCGAACAAAGAGGCCGCCGCCCGCCTGGGCATCAGCGAACAGGCCGTCGCCAACCACAAGTACTTCGTCGTCTCCAAACTCAAGGATGCCGCCAAACAGGCCCGCATCGCCGATTTTGACCTGAGCGAATTCGGGGTCGAGTGAACGCGCCCTCCGCCCGATCACCGGGGCGTCCCTTGGCCCAGCCTTCGAGTCGTCGATTGGACGACCACTACGGCACAAGGAGCACAAAGCAGAGTCAGAGTTTGCCTCTCCGCAGCTTTGCGTCAAACCCGAACGCTGGAGATTCCCTTCGCTTTCGGGGACCGAACCGCTCTTGTCGCTCTCGGCGTGATTGGCCTATCGTTCAGTATGCACCTCTCCATCGGCCTTCACCGGTTCGCCGTGCTCGCGCCGACGATCGCTTTGCTGGCCGGCGTTTTGCTGTCACCCGGCTGCGGGTTCGCCGTTGCGGATGATGACGCCCCGGAGTCGCGATATCTGCGCGGACTGCGGGAGCGCCGGCTGTTTACGATCGCAGAAACGTACTGCCTCGATCGGCTCAGTTCCGAAGACCTGCTGCCGTACGAGCGGGCCGAACTGACCGTCGAGTTGTCCCGCACCTTCGTCGCCCATGCGATGCAGCGCGCCGGCCAGGAGCAGAGCGAACTCTGGGCGCGGGCGCAGTCGGTCGTCGACGAGCAACTGGAATCCGATCCGGACAACCCGCGCGTCGATCTCGTCAAATTGCAGACGCTGCTCGTGCCGGCCGCCCGGGGCGGCATGCTCCGCCGGCAATCGGAACTGTTTCCCTTCAACGAACAATTGCGCTCCAGCGCGCTGGAATTGCTGCAACAGGCCGCCGCCCGGCTTCGCGATTTTGAAACCGCACTCCACGACGACGGCCAGCGTCGGCGTCCCCCCACCGCCCGGCAGATCGCGGATGGAGCGTTCACCGCGGCGGAACGGGAGAATCTCGTGGAGGAGGCGGAGTTTCGCACGGCCGTGGCTCACCTCGAAATCGCGAGGCTCTTGCCCGCCGGCGTCGAGCGCACGGCCGCGCTGCACGAGGCGGAGACCCGCTTTCAGAACCTGGCCCGTCCCGGACACGGCGCCGACCGGATGTGGACCAGCCGGTTGTTGCGAATCGTCGTCGCGCGGCTGCAATCCGACTTCGACCAGGCGCGGCTCCTCGCCGACGGGCTCTTGAGCAGCGACCCCCCCGGCTCCATCCGAACCGGCGCAACGGCGGAACAGGTTCGCATCGACATCGATCGCGGCCGGCCCGACGAAGCGCTAACGCGCCTGCTCGACGCCTCCCGGCAGCCGGAGGGACTCTCGGGCGAGCTTCGCGCCCTGCATGTCGAAGCGATGCTCGCGGCCAGAAAGACGGCCGTCGAGAAGGGCGACGACGATCTGGCGGCCGGCCTGTGGGAAGAAGCCGAACGAATCTGCGCGGGAACCGACGGCGTCTGGGGCGCGCGCTGCCGCATTCTGCTGGAAACGGCCCGGCAGCTCGATCGTTACGGACCGAAAATCGCGCCCGCCGTGCTGGCGGGACGCGCCGCCTATCAGAACGGCGACCTGACAAGCGCGATCGCCCACTACTCCGCGGCCATCGACGCGCTTGCCGCCGAGGACGGCGATTCCCTCCGGGCCGAACTCCTGCTCAATCGCGCCTCGATGTTCCTCGAACAGGCCGATTACGAATCGGCATCCGATGACTATGCGGCTGCCGCCCGGTTCGCCGACGCCCCCGGCGCCGCGCAGGCCCACCTGATGCACGTCTTCTGCCTGGGCAAGCTCTGGGAGGCGCGGCCGACGCAGGCCCGTCGCGAAGCCTATTCCAGCGGGCTTGAAGAACATCGCGGGCGGTTTGCCGAACAGCCGACGTTCGACAACGCGACATGGATGCTTGCGGCGTTCGAAGAAGCGCGTCAGCAGTGGACGGTGGCGCTCTCGTTGTACGCGTCGATCCCGGTCGAGCATGCCTACCGGCGGGAGGCCCGCGCCCGGACGGCCGCGCTGTATGAGCGCATCCTGCAGCGACTGGCCGAACTCGGGCAACCGGCCGACGAGTGGGAAGACCAGGCGGTTCGCGAACTGACCGAAATGCTTGACGAACTGCCCCTCCCCCCGCGGCCGCTGGAGCCCTCCGATGCGCAGCTATGCCTCTCGCTCGCGCGCATCCTGCTCAATCACCGGAATCCCGACTACGCGGACGCCGACGCGCTGCTGGATCGCGTGCTCGCCAGCAGCCGCGCGGTGCGGATCCCGACCGGCGATCGATCCCCGCCGGACCTGCCGGAATGGGAACGAATCGAACATACGGCCCTGCAATTGCGAATCCTCTCTCTGGCGGGACAGCAGCGGCTGCGCGACGCCCAGGAAATCGTCGACGGCCTCACGGTCGACGACGCACACGTGCTGCTCAGCGTGCTCAACGGTCTGGCCGACGTGGCCGAGAGCGTCGGGCCGGAACGCAAGCGTGCGATGGGCCGGTTGCAATTGAACGCCGCACAGCGACTCGACGAACACCGCGACCAGCTTGACGCCGCGGAACAGCGTCTCCTCGATGATTGTCTCGCCCAGGCCTATGCGGCGCTCGACCGTCCCAACGACGCGCTGGCGGTCTATGAGCGGTTGCTGGACGCTTCACCGGGCGACCGCAGCCTCCTGCGGGCGGCCGCCGAACTCTCGGGCGGCATGGACGGTCCCGAGCAGCTTCAGACGGCGAAGTCTTACTGGCGGCGACTGGAAGCGAGTGAGAAGCCCGGTTCCGGCCCCTGGCTGGATGCCCGCTGGCACGTCGCGGAGACGGCCCTGCGGCTGGGTGAACTCGAGGAATGCCGCAAGCTGTTGCAGGTCACCCGCCTGCTGTACCCCGACCTCGGCGGACCGGCCACGGCCGAGCGCTACGCCGACCTCGAAAATCGATTGAGCGCCGCCGAGGAATAGGCCGACAAACCGCGTTCCCGAACAGACGTCGGGGCACAAGGTCACGACTTGCGCTACGTCAATGCGGCCCTTGAGAAATCCGGATTAGAAGTTGGGAATCCGGTCCCGGTACTTCGGATCGTCGTAGCGGGGATCGCGGAAGTTCGACACGAACGTGATGCCGTAGCCCCACGACAGCTCCCGATTCGCCCGCTGCTCCCACGGCGTGTCCGGATGCTGCTCGGCGCAGAACTGGTACATCTCCTGAGCCTTGGCCCGCTGCGCTTCGATCTCCGCCAGGTCGACCTTCGTGGCCTTGATCTGCTTCTCCGACGGCTCCAGCAACTCGGACACGTGGACCACATTCCATTCGTTGTCCTTCGGTTGAGCGGGATTCGGATCGGTCTCCGCATGGCGGTCGAGCGCCAGCAAAAACTGAAACAGCCGCACCCGGTACGAGAGGCATTGCGCGTACATCAGGTCGTAAGCCGCCCGCCACCTTTGATCCGCTTCCAGATCCCGTTCAGGCTTGATCCGCTCCAGCCGCTCGACCGCCTCGTTCAGAATCTGCATCGTCCGAACCGCGCGGTCGAACTGCCGTTGGCCTTCCTGCTGGAAGTCCTCGGGGGCGATCGGGTAGTGCAAGCGACGGATCCCCAATTCAGGATGCTCATGCGGATCCAGCACCTGGATCACCTGCGCGATTGTCTTCCGGAATTCGCTCCGCTCGCGTTCCTGAACGTACGCCTTGCGATTGACCAGGTTCGGCTCGTATTCCTTCATCGCGATATCGTCGAACTTGCGCGGCGAACGGGCCTCAATCCCAAGCAGGTTTTCCTCCTCGCGCTGCAGCATGAAATAGATGCCCCCCGACTCCTTGACCAGGCGGACCTGTCCGTAGGGACCGAAACCGCTGGACGTCGCGTCGTAACGGCCGCCGAAACCGTCGAATTGCAGGCATTCCGGATAGGCGGTCTCCGGACCGCGCCGGATGCGTATCCAGTGGTGCAGCATCGTTTCCGGATCGGTCCAGCCGACGTGAGCGTAGGGATAGCCCAGAATCGCCTCCCGTCCCAGAAAGTAAACGGGCGACTTGTACTTGTTCGCCAGAGAAACGGCCTCTTCGAGCTGGTCCTCGTCGTCCCCCGATTCGTCGCTGACGACGATAATCGCAAGCTGCCGGCGGCTGCGCTGGGAGGGAACGCCATACTCTTCGATCACCGCCGAAATCGAGGCGAACACGTTCTCCGCCCCGGTCGGGTCGTCTTTCACCAGGTCGATCGCGACCTTGATCTCCTCCAACTTCGCAGTCGGCGCCGGCGTCAGCTTTTTCACGCTCGCACCGAAACTGCAGATCATGGTCTCGAGGGCCGAGTACCGTTCGTTCTTCAGGTCCGCCTCACGACGGACGAGTTCGAGTTCTTCGTAAACCTTGTTGAAATTTTCCTTGATCTCTTCCCGGTCGTCCTTGAGGCTGTTGGAGGCGTCGAACAGCCAGACGGCGATCACCGGCTGCTGCCGCATCATCCGCCGCAGTTCCTGGGTCAGGCGGTGCATTGCCGCGCCATAGCCCTCGACCCGCGCGCCGACGTCGCCGGAGACCTGCCCCACCCCCAGATCGGTCTCGAGTTTCCCCAGGCCGGGCGTCTCGATGTCGCCGATCGTCGGAACGCGCACCGTGGGGTCCGTGACGATCTGCGACCGGTCGATCTTGGTTCGCGCCATTGGCGACTCGGCGGCCGCTCCCAGATTCTCGGAGACTACGCCGCCGGAGGTCAGACTGAGAGTCTGCGACACGGTCGTGTCGATCTCCATCTCCTGGGAGAACTCCTCCTGCACGCGGTCTTCGTTGAAGACGGTTTCGACGAGAACCGCCTCCGGCTCCTGAGTGGAGGCGATCTTGAAGGCGGCCGCCATGCCGAGCAGCACGAGATGCACCGCCAGCGAGATGACCAGGGCCGGGACGTTACGACCGAACATGTTGCGTCACTCCGTGTGAGCCGCGAGACGTGATGACGATGAATGAACGCGCACCGACGGGATCAACACCGAGAAGACCCTGCCGCCGGAAACAATCGGGGTCGAATCCCTTCGCAGCGACGGCCGCTCCGTCGTCCAGACCGGGCAGCGCCTGACTGGAGACGCCCGAACTGCCGCCGCTTCGGCCCGCCAGATCCTTACAGCTTGGGCACCGGCCGCTGCTTCGCCGCCTGCGTGCTCCGCTGCTGCCTCCGCATCTCCTCAGCCAGCAGCAGGCGCACCTGTTCCTGATCGAGGTCGGTCCGGTTCTCCATGCCCGGGACGTAATGCATGCCCTCCTGCCACGACCAGCCGACGTCTTGGCCCAGTTCCTTGATCGCCAGTCGCTCCCACGGCGTGCCGGGATGATCGTCGATGACCGCTTTCAGCAGTTCCCGCGCCTCCTCACCGGCTTTGCGAATCTGCGGGCCGGTGTCGATCTCGGCTGAGGGGACAAGCCGCCATTCGTTGCTGCCGTTCTTCTCAAACGGCTTGGGATTGCTCTTCATCTGCGCGAGCATGAGGTTGTATCCCTTCAGCCGGACTTTCATGGCGAGCAGCCGCCCCATCGCCAGATCCCAACTGGCCCTCCACCGGGCCTCCTTCAAGCTGTCGCGGGCCCGCTCGCCCTGCTTGAGTTGGTCATACATCCGGTCGACCCAGTACTCCGCTTCCGCAACGGGTCGCTGGGCGGCGGTAATTTCCTGACGCAACTGGTTGTCGCTCTCCGCTGAGAAGAGCAGCGTCGGCAGTGGAAAAGAGTCCACGTACGTCTGCCGGGCCGTGTTGACCAGGGCGAGCTTGGCGGGATTCGCCTTGATCTCCGCCTCCAGCACGCGGACGGGCCGGTAGTCGGGCGCGTATTCCCGCATCACGGCCATGTCGAATTTCTGCTGCCCGTTGTCGTCGGTCACCAGGTAGACGCCGCCGGTCTCGCCGGTGAGCCGCGTGAGCGCGTACGGTCCGAACGCCGCCGACATCCGAAGCTGTCCGCTCCCCCAGAACGGGAGTTGCAGGATGTGCGGAAACGCCGTCTCCGGCCCCTGGTCGACCGGAATATCCATTACAAAACCGTCTTCGTAACGGTAGGGATACATTCCCTCCTTCTGACCGAACACCGCCGCGTTGCCCGCGACGTAGCAGCGGAACTGAAAACGCTTCGCCTTGTTGATCACATCTTCCAGGCCCGCCTCGGCGTCATCGCCGCGCTCATCGGTGACGATCACCACCATCTTGTTCCACCGGCCCTCGTGCCGACGAAACGTTTTCCATTTCTCGATCGCCAGATTCAGGGCCGCAAACACGTTCTCCTGGCCCGAGTCATCCGGTTCGATGTTGCGGACCGCTTCCACCATATCCGAAACGTCGGTGACCGCCTCGGGAGTCATCAGCGACGTTTTCTGGCCGTAACTGCAGACCGCGGTGTGCAGGCCCTCGCGGGCGCCCATGTTCTCGAGTTGCTTGTAGACATTCTCAAACCGGTCGGCGATCGCGGCCCGGCGGTCGTTCAACGACAGCGATGCATCGAACATCCAGATCACCAGCGTCTGCCGCTCCCGGAGAGACTGGGCGATGGCATACGTGAAGTAGTCCATCGTCCCTTCCACCCCGCCCTCGGTGAAATCTTCCGTGGTGGGTCCGGCGCTTTCGACCAGCGAAGCGATCGGCGAATCGTGCGGAATGTCGATCGGGCTCTGGATCGGCGCCAGTTCCGGCACCATCACCTCCTGCAAGCGTTCCTGAGGCGTGGTCTGCTCGTTGCCGACGTGCATCGCCGCTTCCGAGGCGGGGGCCGTCATCGAGGTGTCCCCCTCCGTGCCGACCACGTCGTCCGCGACGACGAACTGGAAATCCTCTTCCGGCACGTCCTCCATCAGGCTGTCGACGATGGCGACATCCGGTTCCCGGTTGCTCTCGCGGACGATGAAGTGCAGCGGAATCAGGATGCACAGGTTGATGATGAGGCTGATGCCCCATGCCGGCAGATCACGGGATAACGACTTCACCGCAAGCTCCTTGGTGATAACTCAACCGTCGACACCGCGACCGTTCGGCGCGAAATTCGTTCCGCCCGGACGCGATCGCGTTACGCAAGTGCAAACCTCTCCATATCTTACCGCCCCGAAACCGGCCCTGCAATTGTTTCCCGGATTTCCGGTGCGGCATTTCGAAATCGCGCGGGGCTCCGCCTGCCGCGGCCGGCAAGTTCCCCGAGACGACATTGCGCACTTTCGCTGCGTGTTTACCTCCTCCGCACGCTCAACGTTCGCCTGAATCCGCAAACTGCGTGTGGGCGGTCGTTTACAGGTGGTGTTCTTCGCGGCGATCCGCCTGATCGATGAACGTCGCGCTGCGGTCAGGTTTCAACGTGTCGTCGCGAGCCCGTTTCGGCCGCCGCCGGACCTTCCAATTTGCGCCGAATCTGCCGAACGCGGCCTTCTCCAACCCCTTTCTCTGCAATTTCTTACAGCTTTCCGAACGCCCTGTTGCCCAGCCATGGAAACGGTGAAATAATCCCAACCTCGGCGGCAAACGCCTGCCTCTCGAACGCCTGCATCCATGCTGCTGGAAATCGCCCTTTCACTCGATGCGATCTGAACACCGCAGAATCCCGATCAGCGACGTCGAAGAGCGCTTCGTCCGCGTCGTGACGCCCGGCGAACCGGCGGGCGGACGCACCCTCGTGATAGTGCACGGGGTCGGGGAACACAGCGGCCGCTATGAGCATTTCATCCGCACGGCCGTTTCTCGCGGTTGGACGGTGATCGCCGGCGACCTCCGCGGGCACGGAAATTCGACCGGCGTCCCGACTCATCTGGACTGCTTCAGCCAGTATCTCGACGATCTCAACACGATCTGGGAGCACTTCGAACTGGACGCCAGGCCGACGGCGCTCTTCGGCCACAGCATGGGCGGTCTCGTCGCCACCCGGTTCGCCCAGACGTTTCCCGACCGCGTCGCCGCAGTCGTTCTGTCTTCGCCGCTGCTGGCGTTCGGCGTCCGCGTGCCGCCGCTCAAGCGGACCTTCGGGCGGGTCTGCCTCTACGTGGCGCCTCACAAGCGATTTCAATCGACCATCCCGCTCGAGCACATCACCAGCAACGAGTCGGCCCTGCAACTGCGAATCAATGACCCCCTCGCGAATCGCAGCGTGACGGCCGGCTGGTATTTCCGCGTGATGGATGCCCTGTATTCCGCCTGGCAGGAAGCGGACCGATTGACAGCCCCTTTGCTCCTGTTGCAGGGAGAAGCCGATCAGGTTGTGCGGGCCGAGGCGCCACTGGACTGGTATCCGAACGTCGGTTCGGCCGACAAGTCGCTGCATCTGCTGCCGGGCCTGCTGCACGAACTTCTGAATGAACCGGGCTGGAAAGGGACGATCGACCGGATTCTCGGCTGGCTGGAACACCGGATTCCGTCGGAGTCCCGTTGTTCACGGTCCGCTGTCGCTGGCCGGGATCACTCTCTCGCGACAATTCACGCAGAATCCCTCTCTGGAAGCCGGCAGGCCTTGGGGGACGTCGCCAAGGGCCGCCAATCGGCATAGAGCGTTCGCAAATCGGCAGGCGGGCCCCGAAAACGATCCGTGCATGATTCGCGGATGCAAGATCGCTAATAGCAATTGGCCATCAGCCAATAGCGTTCCTCGACTCTCGACCCGCAACTTCGCCGGAGATGACGAACTCCAGCCGACCTGCCCCCTCAGCCCAAACACAGTCCTGCAACGCGCTCCGGCCGCAGCGGTCGAACAAACCGGTTGCGAGCGTTGATTCTTGCTGCCACGCTGATACAGTATCGCAGTCAGGAATCCGCCACAGACGCGGCCTGGTGGCCGCCAGAGATGTTTTCAGCGGGCGCCGGCCTCTGTTTGAGGCCCGCCAGCAGTTGACGCCCGAACAGGGCGGCCGGGATGTCAGGGATTATGTCGATCACCAAAGAAAAGAAGCAGGACATCATCGAGGAGTATCGGAGGACCGATGCAGATACCGGGTCTCCGGATGTCCAGATCGCCGTGTTGACGGCTCGCATCAACGAACTCACGGACCACCTGCGACAGCACGGAAAGGACCACGCAAGCCGGCGGGGTTTGCTGATGCTGGTCAGCCGACGTCGTCGCCTGCTGGACTATGTGCGTCGCAAGGATGCCGGACGTTACGTCGATCTGATCACACGTCTGAACATCCGCAAGTGACGGAAGCCGTTCTGCCCGGCTGCAGCCGGGCCGGTCGGACTCTGTGCAAGCGTCGGCGATCGGATGTTCTTTCCTTGCCTGTCGAGTCGGCGGCGGTGGGGCGTGAGGGAGAGGCATGATTGATGCATCCTCCGTCGTCGGCAAGGATCAGGACGAGGAAGGCCGTTGGCCGGCTGAAACCGGCAGCGACCTCACCGGAGGCTGCGTCGTGTGGTGCGGAGATTGGGAAAGCGGCCGGCTGAAACGACTTGCCGGCCAGGCCTCGAAATGTTGTTGCCCTGAGACACGACTCAGGGCTCGTTCACGCGGAGAATGAGGCAAACAGGCACGGCACAACTCGCTGTGCCCTCAGCGTGGCTGTTGGATTGGGAAAAGTCGGTTCAATAAGAATTCTGTTGGAAAGCAGGTCAAACGAGTGAAGACAACTGTATCGCAAGAGGTCGGGGGCAGAACTTTTTCTATCACGACAGGCGAGCTTGCCAAACAGGCCAGCGGGGCGGTGCTTGTTCAACTGGGAGAGACGGCGGTCTTCGTGGCCGCCCAGACCGGTCCCCCCCGGCCGGGGCTCGATTTCTTCCCGCTCACAGTCGACTACCGCGAGCGGATGGCGGCCGCCGGAAAATTTCCGGGCGGATTCCTCAAGCGGGAAGGACGTCCCACCAACCGCGAGATTCTTACCTGTCGTCTCACCGATCGGCCGATCCGCCCGCTCTTTCCCAAGGGCTTCAAGGATGAGGTCCAGGTGATGTCCACCGTCTGGGCCTGCGACGGCATCAACGACCCCGACGTGCTGTCGATCAACGGCGCCAGCGCCGCGTTATGTATCGCTCCGCTGCCGTTCGCCGGACCGATTGCGGCCGTTCGCGTCGGCCAGATTGACGGAGAGTTTATTCTTTTTCCGACCAGTGCCGAGATGAAGGAGAGCCGTCTCGATCTCGTCGTCGCCGGCAGCGAGGACTCGATTCTGATGATCGAGGGTTTCGCTCAGGAGCTTCCCGAAGACGAAATGGTCGACGCCCTGCTGTTCGGCCACAAGTCGATCGGCGAGTTGTGTCGTTTGCAGAAGGAATTGATCGAAAAGGTCAATCCGGAACGCGTCGAGTACGAACCTCCGCCCGAGAACCCGTTCGCCTCCATCGTTCGCGAGGAAGCCTATGAAAAGCTTCGCGAAGCCCGGCAGAATCCGAAGAAGCACGAGCGCTCCGCCGCGACGGCCGCCGTCAAGGAAGAACTGGTCGAGCGCTACTTCCCCGAAGGCCGGGAAGAACTCGAAGACGGCCGCACCCTCGGCCAACTCAAGGAGGCCTTCTACCAGGCCGACAAGCAAGCCTGCCGCGAGTTGACTCTCGCGGGCAAACGCCTCGACGGCCGGGGCGCCACCGATTTGCGAAACGTCCAGTGTGAGGTCGGCATTCTTCCGCGCGTCCACGGTTCGGCCGTCTTCACCCGCGGGGAGACCCAGGCCGTCGCCACGCTCACGCTCGGCACGGTGCGGGATCAGCAGCGCGTGGACGGGCTGTTTGATGAGTACGCCAAGGCGTTCATGCTCGATTACAACTTCCCGCCCTACTCGGTCGGTGAATGCCGCCCGATCCGCGGCCCCGGGCGCCGGGAGATCGGTCACGGCGCGCTGGCGGAGCGATCGGTCGCGCCGGTCGTCCCCGGCTCCGAAAAGTTCCCCTACACCATCCGCATCATCTCCGACATCACCGAATCGAACGGCAGCAGTTCGATGGCGTCGGTCTGCGGCGCCACCCTCGTGCTCATGGACGCGGGCGTTCCCATCCGGCAGCCCGTTGCCGGGATTTCAATCGGACTGGTGAAAGAGGGCGACGAATACGTCCTGCTGACCGACATCATGGGCGACGAAGACCACTTCGGGGACATGGACTTCAAAATCGCCGGGTCACAACGCGGGATTACCGGCATCCAGCTTGACCTGAAGATCACCGGCATCAGCGAGGAGATCATCCGCGCCACGCTGGCCCAGGCGCGAGACGCCCGCCGCGAACTCCTCAAGACCATGCTGACGACGATCCGCCGTCCGCGCAAGGAGATGTCGGAGTCCGCTCCCCGCATCCGCCAGACGAAGATCGATCCCGAAAAGATCGGACTCCTCATCGGCCCCGGCGGCAAGACGATCCGCGAGTTGCAGGAATCGACCAAGACCACCATCGACGTCGACGACGAGGGCACGGTGACGATCTCCGCGGCGAACGGCCCCAGCGCCGACGACGCCCTGGCCCGCATCGAGGCGATGACGGAAGAAATCAAGGTCGGACGGATTTACGCGGGACGCGTCAGCTCCATCAAGGATTTCGGAGCGTTCGTCGAGATCGCCCCCGGCAAGGACGGGCTGCTGCACATCAGCGAACTGGCCGAAGGCTTCGTCAAGTCGGTCGCCGACGTCTGCAAGGTCGGCGATAAAATGGAGGTCAAGGTGATCGCCGTGGACGATCAGAACCGCGTCAAACTGTCGCGCAAGGCCGTTCTGGCGACCCCCGACACTGGCGATGGAACTGCGTCCGGCGGCGAGGAATAGTGGTTCATCGAAGCTGAAATGACACCCGGCCGCCATGACCGGAGCACGCCAACGAGCGTGCGGGCGAGGTCACGGAACCCGACAATCCAGCCTCGTTGAGGCACTAGCGTTCGTCTCGGCAAGATCGTGAGCACCGAAGTTCACAATTAACGACAAGGTACCGTTTCGTCGCGACCCGCAGGGGAGCTTTCGGGCGCCGGTCGTCGGCTTGCCGGAATTCCCGCCCCTGCTGACCAAACACGTCCGGAGATGACCGGCCCCTCCCCATCTGCCGCCGCTGCTCAAGCCCCGACCGCCGGGGATGTCTCGGAGAAAGACCGCCTGCTGGCTCAGTACGCCGAGGTCGCGTCGCTGGCGGGCGGCCTCGCCCACGAAATCCGCAATCCGCTCTCGACGATTCGCATGAATCTCGAATTGCTCGGAGAGGACGTCGAGGAACTGGACGACCCGCGGCGGCAGCGGATGCTCAGGAAGATCGAACGCATCCAGCTCGAGTGCGGGCACCTCGAAGAAGTCCTGACGGCGTTTCTCCAGTTCTCCCGTGCGGGGGAACTGGAGACCGAAATCGCCGATCTGGGGGGCGTGGTGAAAGAGTTCATCGCCTTCTACGAACCGGAGGCCCGCCGGCTCGGCGTTGAACTCAGTCCGCATCTGGATGCCGACCTGCCGCCGGTCCGTCTCGACCGGGCGCTGATCCGACAGGTGCTCATGAACCTCGCGCTCAACGCCCAGCAGGCCATGCCCGACGGCGGAATGCTCGAACTCCAGGCCTACCGCTGCGAAGAAGCGGTCTGTCTCGACATCATCGACAGCGGTTGCGGGATCGATCCGTCCGCACAGCAACGGATGTTCCAGGCGTTCTTCTCGACCAAACCGGGAGGCAGCGGGCTGGGACTGCCGACGGCGCGAAAAATCATTGAAGCGCACGGCGGAACAATTCACTGCGAGAGCGAACCCCGCCGCGGCTCAAGATTCACGATCCGCCTCCCCGCCGCCGACCCGGAATAGCGCACCGGCATCGCCCCGTGCTGGCGTCCGGTTCCAGCCTGACCCGCACCACGGCCTTCCCAGGGCCGTCAGTCACTGTGGAACTCTTTCAGAGTTCACGGAATCCTTGCCCACGACAACCCAAGGTGACGCGGCTGCGCCGCTCACCCTGGGCTCCGCTGTCGTACGCCTTCAGCGTACGATTGGCGCCCGCGCGGCGTTGACGGAGCCAGCGTGATATCGAGATGTGTGTAAACCACAGCCGTCCAGGGCCGTAACCCGGCTTATTGTCGTTTGAATTTCTCCGCCTCCGCGACGGCCAGTTCATCGCAGCGCTCATTCTCCGGGTGTCCGCTGTGCCCTTTCACGATAGAAAACCGCACTTCGTGCCGGGCCAGCAACTCGTCGATCGCCTGCCAGAGTTCGGAGTTCTTCAGCGGTTTGAAGCGGCGGCCCTCCTTCCTCCGCCAGCCGTTCCGTTTCCAGCCCGGGAGCCATTCCCGGCATCCCTTGGCGACATACGTGCTGTCGGTGACCACGGTCACCTTCGCCGGCGCGGTGAGAGCTTTCAGCCCTTCAATGACGGCGGTCAATTCCATTTGATTGTTGGTCGTCAGTTCTGCGCCGCCCGCCTGCTCCTTCTCTTTCCCGCTCGCCGGGTGGCGGAGAATGTACGCCCAGCCGCCCGGCCCGGGGTTGCCGGAACATGCGCCGTCGGTAAACAGCGTGACAGCCGCCCGCGGGGCGTGGCCGTCTTCGGGAGGTTCACGCATGAACGCCGACTCCCCGGCGGAACTGCGCACAATCAGTCCGCATTGCCGCCGTCCTTCGGAGCGTCACCGGCGTCAAGAATCGCATCAGCATCGCGGCAAGCGCCTGCAGGTCATTACCGCTCGCGATAGGTAATGCGTCCCCGGCTCAGGTCGTAGGGAGAGACTTCGACCTTCACCCGGTCGCCCGGGACGATTCTGATAAAGTGTTTCCGCATCTTTCCGGCGACGTGCGCCAGAACTTCATGGCCGTTGTCGAGTTCCACACGAAACTGCGTATTGGCCAGCGCCTCAGTCACTTTGCCTTCCATCGGAATGGCCTCTTCTTTGGCCATAAACAGGCGTCCTCCTTTCAGACGAGAAATCTTGCATCGGCGGCCACACACTTGATGCCGCCGCAGAGCTCATGAGTATACTATCGCTTGACCGACTTGTGGAAGTTCCGCCGCCGTGAAGCCTGAGAATTCAGGCGCTCCGGGAAGCCGCCCTGCTCGAACGATGCGCCGACGATTTCCCTGAACACGTGAAACCGGCCGAGTGAATTCATGCCGACCTACGTCTACGAAATCATCCAGCCTGACGGCGCCCCCGGACCGCAGTTCGAATATATCCAGTCGATCACTGCGCCCCCTCTGAAAGAGCACCCGGAGACCGGCGAACCGGTCCGCCGCGTGATCCAGCCGGTCTTCATCGGCGGCCAGTGGTCAGAGGGCGCGATGCACCGTTCGATGAAGGACGACAAGAAGCTGGACAGACTCGGCTTCACCAAGTACGTCAAGTCGGGCGACGGCGTCTATGAGAAGCGCGCCGGCAAGGGCCCCGAAATCATCTCCCGCGACAATCCCGTCAGTCCCGGCGATCTCAACATCCCGGACTGACTCCTCAACGAATCACTGGAGGGCCGCGCTACTCAACACGTACATCGGCCTTCCAAGGCCGATGTCCGGGAGATTGCCCTCTTATGGCAACTATGGCGAGCCGCCAGGCGTCAGCCGGCGGTTACGTCCAAACTCAAAATCGATCGCAGCAGCGAAGCCGCGACTGCCCAAGGCCATTCCTCATGCACAAACCGCTGACGCGGGCCTGCGTCGCACTCATCATCGCCGTCTCCTGCTCAGAAACGTCGACGGCCGCTCCAGTCGTCGTGGAGACCGATCCCCTCTCTCCCGAGGAGCAACGCGAACAGTTTCATCTGCCGGACGGCTTCGAGATTCAGTTAGTCGCCTGCGAACCTGACATCGGTCAGCCGATGAACCTCTCGTTCGACGCGGCCGGACGTCTGTGGGTCACGCATTCGATCGAGTACCCCTATCCCGCCGATGGAGAAGGTGTCGAGCCGCGTGACGACCGCTTCTCCGGCGTCGGCGACCACGAACCGCGCGACCGGCTCACCGTGCTCACCGGCATCGGCGCCGACGGCCGCCCGGCTGAAATCACGCATTTCCGCAGCGACCTCAACATCCCGATTGGCGTCGCGCCGGCCCGCGACGGAACGATCGTCTTCAGCATCCCCAACATCTGGCTCTGTCGCGACGCCGACGGCGACGGAACGGCCGAAACGCGGGATCGTCTCTACGGAACATTCGGCAACGTCGACACGCACGGCATGACGAACTCGTTCACTCGCTGGATCGACGGCTGGATCTACGCCTGCCACGGGTTTCGCAACACCTCGACCATCACCGGCGCCGACGGACATTCCATTACGATGAACAGCGGCAACACGTTCCGTTTCCGGGAAGACGGGTCGCGCGTCGAACAGATCACCTGGGGACAGGTCAACCCGTTCGGCCTCACCTTCGACCCCTGGGGAAACAAATACTCCGCCGACTGCCACTCCCGGCCGCTGACCTGTCTCATTCGCGAGGGCTACTACTCCAGCTTCGGCAAGCCGCACGACGGACTCGGCTTCGCGCCCGACATGATCGCACACGATCACGGATCGACCGGCATCTGCGGCGCGCAGTGGTACGCCGCCGAGCAGTTTCCCCTTGAGTACCGAGGGGGCATCTTCCTCTGTAATCCCGTGACCGGAGCGGTGCAGCGAGACCGGATCGAGTGGCGCGGCTCATCCCCCTGGGCCGTGGAGCAACCCGATTTCATCACCTGCGACGACGGCTGGTTTCGCCCGGTCGACGTGCAGCTCGGCCCTGATGGGGCGCTGTACATCGCCGACTTCTACAACGCCGTCATCGGTCACTACGAGGCGCCCCTCGACCATCCCCGGCGCGACCGGGAAAAAGGCCGCATTTGGCGCGTCGTTTACACGGGAATGGAGGAGAGCGGTTCGACAGGCGAGGTCGCCGGTCCGCCCGACCTGACGCAGCTCGACATGACCGCACTCGTCGAGAAACTGGCAGACCCGAACATCACCGTCAGAACTCTGGCAACCAACCTGCTCCACGACCGATTCGGGCGAGCCGCAGGGAAACCTCTCCGCGACGTCGTCGTTACGAGCGACTCTCCCGAGCAACGCGCCCACGCGTCCTGGCTGCTCTTCCGGTTGAAGGAACTCGACCCGTTCACCCTGGAACTGCTGGCCGGTGACCCCTCCGACCTGGTGCGAACGCACCTGGCCCGCATCCTGTCGGAAACGGACGCCTGGCAAGACGAAGACCGCATGCGCGCATTGCGATTGCTGGTCGATCCGGAGCCGATGGTCCGCCGGGCGGCGGCGGCTGCGATCGCGCGACACCCTTCCACCCAAACCGTCGCACCGCTGGTCGAAGCGTTCCACTCTGTGCCGAAAGACGACTCCCATCTGCGGCATACGCTGCGCATCGCGCTGCGAAATCACATCGCCGATGCGGAGATCGTCGCCAGCGAAAGTTTCGCCGCTGCGTTTGAAGATTACGCCGAGTTGCTCGCTCACGTGGCGCTCGGCGCACCGACGCCCGGCGCGGCTTCGCTGATCGCCCGGTATCTGGAATCGACGGCCGCCCCGGTCGGCCAGCGGCCAGAGTTGATCAGCCATGTGGCGAGATACGGCAACAGCGCGCTGCTGGACGAATTCATCAACCGGCTGCGATCCAGCGCCGACCGGCCTGCTGCGGACGTCTACGCCGACCTGCTGGCATTGATCGACGGATTCCAGTCGCGCGGCGGTCGTTCCAGCGACAGGGTCGCTCCCTGGGCCGGGGAGTTCGCGATCGAACAGCTCGAACAGTCCGACGAGGGCCGCATCGGATGGATCGACGCCCCCCTGCCCGGCCGCACGATCGCCGCGCACATTTTCTCGATCCAGCGCCGTCCCTCTGCCGACGGCGATGCACGATCGCTCTTCTTCAGCAGCCTGCCCGCTGGAGAACAGCAGACCGGCCTGCTGCGTTCCGGTTCCTTCGTCCTCCCGCCGCGTTTCAGCTTTTTCATTGCCGGCCACAACGGGGTTCCGGACAAGCCCCCGCAGCCGAACAACCGGATTCAACTCGTCGAATCAGAAAGCGGCGAACTCCTCCTGTCCGCCCTGCCACCGCGAAACGACACGGCGCAACTCGTCGAGTGGGATCTCTCGGCACACTCGGGCAAGACGGGCCGCATCGAGATCATCGACGGCGACGACGACGACGCATTCGCCTGGCTGGCGGTCGGGCGGTTCTCGGTCGACGGTCTGAATCCGCAGGCCTACTCGCCGGTCGACGCCGCGGCCGACCTGATCATCAGGCTCCGCCTCGCATCCGCCTCTCCCGTCCTCAGCCGCATCGTACTCGACAACGAAGCGCGGCTCACCGATCGGCTGCGCTGTGCGAACGCGTTACTGGCGTTGAATCCCGACGCACGCCTGTCGACGCTGCTCGGAACGGCCTCGGCGCGGCACCCCGGCGAAACCGCCGAACGGATCCTCTCGCAGGTCGTCTCACCGGACGGCGAAATCATCCGGAACGAACTCAGCAAAGTGCTGCAGACTGCCACCGCCGCTTCTCAACGACAACTTGCCATCGCGCTGGCCGCCGATCACCGCGGTGCGGAGACGCTGCTGCAGTTTGTGGAAGCCGGTCGCGTCTCACCCCGAGTCCTGACCGACCCTCTGATCGCCGAGCGAGTCACCACGATTCTCGGTTCGGAGTCAGCCGCACGGATCGAGTCGCTCACGGCCGGCGTGCCGTCGGCGAGTGAAGAAATCGACCGGTTGATCGCAGAGCGGCTGGCCGAGTTCTCAACGGAAGGCACGTCGCCCGAACAGGGCCGCGCGGTCTTCAAGAAACATTGTGCCGCCTGTCACCAGTTTGCGGGCGAAGGCAAGAAAGTCGGCCCGCAACTGGACGGCATCGGCGTGCGCGGTCCCAACCGCCTGCTGGAAGACCTGCTCGATCCCAATCGAAATGTCGACGCCGCCTTCCGCACCACGGCCGTCGTCACCACTGAGGGTCGGGTCATCACGGGACTCAAGCTGCGTGAAGAAGGAGAGATCGTTGTGATCGTCAACAACAAGGGCGAAGAAGTCCGTCTCGCGAAGTCCGAGATCGAGGAGCAGTCCGATTCTCCCCTCTCGCTGATGCCGTCCAACCTCGGCGAAGTGATCCCCCCCGAAGATCTCCACGAACTCCTCGCCGAATTGCTGCGCAGCTCGACGAAGCCGGGTGACTGAAACTCTCCGAATCGTGCGCCCACCTCGTACTCAAACTTCTGTTCGGGCACGCGCAATTGGCGAACTGACACACCCCCTCTGAAATTTTTACACAGCACCCACTCCATCGCCTGAGTTTTCGTTCTCAACCTGAGGGCGCGCTTCATCACTTGCGCCACAGTCGACCTGGCGACCTGTCCGGGCTGGGCAAACTGTGACGTCCCGATCAGGTTGCCGCACGCCGCATCGAGCGTTTGGCACGGCCTTCGCTTTTGAGGGGAAGCGTCAGTGACGCGATTCAGCCACACATCGGTGGGCTGTCCGTCATCGCTCAGACGACGCAAACCGCCGCTTGAGCATCACACATCACACCTCTTGAGGGAGGCCCTGTCATGTTTCGCTCCGCAGCACTTCTTGTGTGCAGTCTCGCGGCCTGTAACGTTGCATCCGCTCAGCAGCCGCTCTACGGCACGCCGTACAATGGCTACAACGGGTACTATCAGCCCAACGGCAACTACAACTGCCCGGGCGGAAATTGCAACTGTCCAGGTGGCAACTGCCACTGTCCGGGGGGCGTCTGCAACACCAACCCCTATGCACCCGCTTCGCAGACAATCTGCGGCCCCGACGGCTGTTACAGCGTCCCGGCGCCGCGCTACAACTCCCAGTACGATCCCCGCTATGCGCCGAATACTCATTCGACCTATCGTTACCCGGCGCGACCGGCCACAAACTCGAACGGCATCTTTCCGTTCAACCTGTTCGGAAACATGTTCCGATCGCGGACCCCGCAGCCGGCCTACACGCCTCCGGTCTACAGACCGCCGACCTACCGGCCGGCGCCGCAGCCGACTTACCCCGGCTATCCCGGCTCGGCGGGCGCACCGAATGAGGTAGGCACCCTGTACTGATCCCCACCCCGACGACAGGGACCGGATCGCCGCAAGGCGTCCCCGGTCCCTGTTCGTTTTTTGCGTCATATATGCTTCTGTTGACCAGTCCATCGGGCGCCTGCAAAATTGCGGCGTCTTGAGGTCGATTCCGTAACAGCGCAGCAGGCGGGTCTTGAGATGCCAGACCCCTCCATTGAGTGGAGCGATGCAGAGGACGGCGGCAAATGGCTGTGGGACAACTACACGCGGATTCGCGCTGTCTGGGCCGATCTTGCCTCCTGGATGCGCGGTACGCGCGCAAGCGGGGAATCCGAGGAGGAAGCCCAGGAACCCGGCATCCTGATTCTCGGACCCGGAGGCGTCGGAAAATCGACCTTTGCCAAACTGATGACCGACGCCGTCCATCCCCTCGCCGACATGCCCGTTCAGTATGACGAGAGCATGGACGTCGAGTCTTACACTTTGGAGCCACCGGGCGACGGCGGCGAAACCGAGTTCGTAGTCTTACCGGGGCAACAACACCGTCGAGCAGATAGTTGGCCTGAACTCTTGCGGGATGTGCAGGACGGTCGATTCCGTGGGGCCATCCTCTTCTCCGCCTTTGGTCATCACGCACTGGGTGATGTCAGCTACAAGGATTCGGCGCTCTACGCAGAACATGGCAGGAAGAAACCCGCGTTCTTGAGAGCCTTTCTCCAGAAGTGCCGCGACGACGAATTGCGCGTGCTCAGCGATTTGGCAACGCACCTCAAACTTTGCTCTCGACCGGTCTGGATGCTCTCAGTCGTCACGAAACAGGACCTCTGGTGGAATGTTCGTTCCGCCGTCGAAGACCACTACCAATCAGGACCCTACTCTGCGATCATTGATGAAGTGAGAAACCACCGGGGAGCAAAGAGCTTTCGGCATGAGATGGTGTTCGCGTCGCTCATCATTCGCCGATTGATGACCGGACGAGGCGAACTTTTGAAGAACAACGTCGCCGGTTATGATCAGGAGTACCAACTTCGGTCGTTGTGGCAACTCGCTGTCACGATCGACGCGCTGCGGCAATGGGAACAGGGAAAATGACGACGCGCACATCAACGAAGAAGAGCGTCGGGAACGGTTTCGTCGAACACGCGACGCCTCTGCTGAGGGAATACACCGCAAAGCTGGAAGAGAGCGTGCGCAATGCCGACGAACTACACGATCTGTATTACCTGGCCGAACTCGAAAACGGAGAGTCAGAGCGAGGTTCAAGTGCCTCGAAGAGGCTCCAAGATGAACGCCGACGAAGTATTCGAGAGCGGCTCGCTCGAATTCAGAGTCGCGTGAAGAAATTGACACCTGCAATCAACCAGTTGGACCGACAGGTTTCTCAGATGATTGAGCACGGCGAACTGGGTTCAGAACTCGAACGCGTGGAACTCAAACTGCGGCTCAATGAACTTGAGGACATGCTTGCCGCGGCGCGGAAAATCAAATCCAGTTTTCCCACGGCCGGCTAAGTCTGCCATTCGCCTGAGAAATTTCACGTGGCAAACGCATTAGTCGACCGAGTCGAACAAGCCACCCAGCGCATCGGTCGCGATCTCTGGCAGGGCCTCGCCCAGCGCAGGCCGTCGATGTTCGAAAAACGGTGGCTGCTCGATCAGTTGATGGAATGGGCCATGGCCGACGAGTCGGTCAAGGTGCAGATGTTCCGCTTCGTCGACGTGCTGCCCATGCTCTCCACCCACGAGGCGGTCACGCAGCATTTGCAGGAGTATTTCGAGGAAGTCCGCACGCACCTCCCCTGGGCCGCGCGGCTCGCCGTCGAGTCTCCCCAGGCGAACACGATCTTCGGCAAAGCGCTCGCCTATAGCGCCCGCAAATCCTCGCGGATGATGGCCGAGCGATTCATCGCCGGCACCAAGGTGGAAGAGGTTCTGAAATCGGTCGCCCGGCTGCGCCGCCAGGGGCTCGCCTTCACGCTCGACCTGCTCGGCGAAGCCGTCGTCAGCGAACCCGAAGCCGATGCCTACCAGCAGGCCTACCTCGATCTCATCACCGGGCTCGCCCCGCACGTCAACGGATGGCCCGAAGACCCGCAGATCGACCGCGACGAACACGGCTGGATCCCCCGCTGCAACGTCTCACTCAAACTCTCGGCGCTCTACAGCCAGTTCAAGCCGATCGATCCGGAAGGATCCGCCGAAGGCGTCAAAGCGCGGCTCAGGCCGATTCTCCGCGCAGCCCGCGAACACGACGCGTTCGTCAACGTCGACATGGAGCACTACGCCTACAAGGATCTCACGCTCGAAATCTTCAAGCAGGTGTTCCTCGAAGACGAATTCCGCGACTGGTCCGACTGCGGCATCGTCATCCAGGCCTATCTGCCCGAAGCGGAGGACGACCTGAAAGACCTGCTGGCGTGGACCGAAGACCGCGGCACGCCGATCTGGGTCCGCCTCGTGAAAGGGGCTTACTGGGATTACGAAACGGTCGTCTCGGAGTATCGCGGCTGGCCCTGCCCCGTCTACACTGAAAAGTGGCGGTCCGACGACAACTTCGAGCGTCAAACACAGTTCCTGATGCAGCACCACAACACGCTCAGGCCCGCCATTGCCTCACACAATCTCCGCAGCCTGGCCCACGCAATGGCCTGGGCTGAAGAACTCGACATCCCGCAAAGCGGATGGGAAATCCAGATGCTCTACGGCATGGCCGAAGAACAGGCGCAACTCTTCGCCGAGCGCGGTCACCGCGTTCGCGTCTATACACCGTTCGGCGAGTTAATTCCCGGCATGGCCTACCTCGTGCGGCGGCTGCTGGAAAATACGTCGAACGACTCCTTCCTCCGGCACGCCTACGACACGAGCGTCTCGATTGAAGAGCTGCTCCGCCGCCCCGCCGACGCCGCTCTTTCCAAAGCGTCTTGATCCCGCTTCCCGGGCCTCCCGCGACGGCACGACCCACCACGAATGGACTCCATGAGCGACTCGAAACAACCGACCCCCGCCGTACGGAAGGCGGAACCCTTCCGGAACGAACCGCACACCGACTTCTCCCGCAAAGAGAACCGGGAAGCGTTCCAGACGGCGCTCGACGACATCGCCGCGCAACTGGGCGGAGAGTTCCCCCTCGTCATCGGCGGCAAGTCGATCAACACGCGAAAGACGCTCGCGTCGATCAATCCGTCACGCAAATCGCAGACCGTGGGCGTCGTCGCCTCCGCAACGAGCGATCATGCTGAGGAAGCCATCGCCGCCGCAAACCGCGCCTGGGAATCGTGGCGATACGTCGAGGCGGCCATTCGCGCCGAGCACCTCGAAGTGATGGCGGCCGAGATCCGCAACCGCCGCTTTGAACTCGCCGCCTGGGAAGTCTACGAGTGCGGCAAACCCTGGGCGGAAGCGGACGGCGATATCGCCGAAGCGATCGACTTCTGCATGTACTACGCCCAGCAGATGCGCGAACTCGGCGTTCCCGTGCAGTGCGACTATCCCGGAGAGGAGAACAGCTACTCCTACCGGTCCCGCGGCGTCTGTGTGGTCATCGCGCCCTGGAATTTCCCGCTCGCGATCCTCACCGGGATGACCGTGGCGGCTCTCGTTTCGGGCAATACCGTCATCATGAAACCGGCCGAACAGTCGTCCGTCATCGCGGCCAAACTGATGGAGATCGCCCGCGACGCCGGCATTCCGCCGGGTGTCCTCAACTACCTGCCGGGCGTCGGAGAAGAGATCGGTCCGGTGCTCGTCGAGAGTCCCGACGTCAACATGATCGCCTTCACCGGCTCCCGCGCCGTCGGCCTCGCCATCAACAAACAGGCCGCCGAAACCGATCCGCGGCAGCGCGGCGTGAAACGGGTCATCGCCGAGATGGGGGGCAAGAACGCCATCATCATCGACGAGGACGCCGACCTCGACGAAGCCGTCCAAGCCGTGGTCGGCAGCGCCTTCGGTTACAGCGGTCAGAAGTGCTCCGCCTGCTCACGGGCCATCGTCCTCGAGGCCTGTTACGACGCGTTCCTCACCCGCGTCAAAGCCGCCACCGAGAGCCTCAAAGTGGGCCCGGCCGAACATCCCGCCACCACGGTCGGCCCGGTCATCGATCAGGAAGCGTTCGACCGCATCCGCGACTTCATCGCAATCGGCAAGGATGAATGCACGACCGTCGTCGCGACCGACGTGAGCGAACTCGCCGAGGAGGGCTTCTTCATCGGTCCCCACGTGTTCGCCGACGTCGACCCCGACTCGCGCCTCGCCCAGCAGGAGGTTTTCGGACCGGTGCTCGCCGTCATCAAGGCGGAGGATCTCGACCAGGCCCTTGAACTGGCCAACGGGACCGAATTCGCCCTCACCGGCGGCATGTTCAGCCGTTCCCCCCGCAATCTGCAGCGCGCCCGCGAAGAATTCGAAGTCGGCAACCTCTATCTCAACCGCAACATCACCGGCGCTCTGGTCCAGCGGCATCCCTTCGGCGGATACAAGTTCTCCGGCATCGGTTCCAAGGCCGGCGGACACGACTACCTGCTGCAGTTCCTGATCCCGATCAACATCAGCGAAAACACCCTCCGCCGCGGCTTCGCCCCCCCACCCGACGACGAGAAAGCCTGACCACTCGCCGCTTCGCACAAAGAACGTCGCCCACTTGCAGCCGGCCCATTCGATCTCGAATTCCAGCCGGCAGTTGTCGCAACCGGGATCGGTCCTGGGATCGTAGCCGAACTGAGGGATCGCCAGTTCGTAGCGCCTGTGTGAAGCATGAGGTCAATCCACCCTTGGCGTGCTGCGGCAGGCGTGATCGAACGAGAGGATCGCAGATGAGCTATCGGTTGATTTCGGACGGCGACCTCGAGCGACGCCTGACCATGCCCGATGCGGTGGCCTGCATGGAGGAGGCGTTTCGGAGACATGCGGCGGGGAGACTGCGTGCGCCGGCACGATCTGAAACGGAACTGGGTGAGGCCGGCAAGCTTGTGTTTACCGTCGGAGGGTGGCCGGGCGATGACTCGCTGGTCGGGTTTCGCGCCTACGACGCGAAGCACTTCAAGTCGCCGGAACGGGATGAGTTGGTGGCCGTCTTCGATGGGAACACGGGAGCCCTCAAGGCAGTCGTCGCGGGAACGCAACTGGGACCGATGCGGACCGGCGCGATCGGCGGCGCGGCGATCAAGCATCTGTCTCGTCCGGATTCCAGGGTGCTCGGCCTGATCGGCACCGGGCCGCAGGGGAGAACACAGTTGCTCGCGGCCGCTGCGGTGCGGCGCTTCGATGAGATTCGAGTGTTCAGCCGCAATACGGAGCGGTGTCGTGAATTCGCAGAGCGATTGAGCGCAGAGTTGCAGCAGCCGGTCCGGGCGATGGGCTCCGCTCGTGAAGCGGCCGAGCAGGCGGACGTCCTGATCTGCGCGACTGTGAGCCCGACGCCCGTGATCGAGGCGGATTGGCTGAAGCCCGGCGTGCACATCAACAACGTCGGGCCGAAGTTCAGGGACAACCAGGAACTGGATTTGACAGTTGCCGAGCGGGCTGCGTTTCTGATAACGGACACACTGGCTCAGGTCGAGAAGTACGGCGATCAGTTTATTACGGCGGGAACTCCGCAGCACGATCGGCTGCAGGAACTTTCGCCGATCATCGAAGGTTCCGTCGCCCTCGACCGGAAGGACGACCAGCTCACGTTGTTCTACTCGCTGGGACTGGCCGGGACCGAGGTAGCGTTGGCAGCGCTGGTTGCGGAGCAAATCACGGCAGACGCGTGACGCCTGCTGCCGGTAGTTGACGAGCGATTTCCGCAGTTATGAGGCCTTCGCACTTCGCTCGCCTGCTGTACCTGATCTCGGTGCTGACCGACTTCTCCGGTTTCGTCGTCGTTTTCGCCGTGTCGCGCGGTCTGGCGGAAGCCGGCGCCGAGCCGTGGTATCTCGGTTTGGCGGGGGCCGGGCTGTCGCTGACCGTCAGTGTGAGCAGCATCTTGAGCGGTCTGCTGGCGAATCGATTCGACAGCCGGGCGATTTTCGTCTTGGGTGCAGTCACGATCGGCGCCAGCGCTGCGCTGTGCGGGCTGGGCGACAGCTCAACATCCTGGTTTCTGCCGGGCTACTGGCTGCTGGGGGCGGGGCTCGGGTTCGTGTATCCACCCCTGATTGCATGGCTGAACCGGGGCACCAGGACCGACGGCGACGGGCGCGACGTCAGCCGACGGGTGATCCTGTTCTGCGTCGCCTGGAACACAGGTATGATGGCGGGGCAATTGACGGCCGGCTCGCTGTTCGAGTTCGGACCGAAGTTGACGTTTCTGGTGGCGTTCGCCGTCGCCGCAGTCAACGCGCTGCTGGTGGGAATTGCGGCGCGGGCGCTGCCGGTTGTCCACGAGGGTTCGCAGGCGGAGGTTTCCACGCCGGCCGGCAATCTCTCGGCGGAACGGGCCACACGGTTCAAGCGGCTGAGCTGGATCGCCAATCTCGGCGGCATGTTCGGCGGCAGCCTGGTGATTCATCTGCTGCCCGATCTTGCCGTGTCGATCGGCATTGAGGCGGACCGACACGGCAGCCTGCTCGCCTGCTGGCGGGCCGTCATCATTGCCACCTATCTCCTGATGCACCTGACGAACTTCTGGCATTTCCTGTTTCGGGTGTCGTCAGTCTCACAGGCGCTGGGCGCGCTGGGATTGATCGTCATCTCGCTGGCCGACTCCGCCGCGACGTGCCTGGTGGGTCTGGCCTTGCTGGGGCAGCTCGTCGGCTTCAACTATTTCTCCGGGTTGTTCTACAGCACGATGGGCAGTCCTCAGCCGAACCGCGCGCTGGCCGCCGGTTTGCACGAAGGGACGCTGGCGGCGGGCATGGCGTGCGGAACGATACTCGGCGGCGTGCTGGGATCGCTGTTCGATCAACGGCTCCCGTATCAGCTTGCGGCCCTGCTGCTCTTTCTGCTGCTGGCGCTGCAGTCGGCGATTTGCTGGAGGTGGCGGCGGAACGGGGATTGATGTGCCGCCATGCAATATCGCGGCTGCGTTCTCCGTCTTGAAGAGAGTCTGTGTCTTCGAGTCAGCCAGCGCCGGACCCAGCGGCCGGACGTTCATGACTTCGCCGGGCTGTGCGTGTTGAATCGCCATCGATCCACCCTCCCTCGGCGTTCGCGGTTCACGTCTCTGAATCGGCGCGGCGGTTGGCTTCAACCACTTCGCGCAGAGCCGTCAGGACCAGATTCACGTCCAGCCCGCGCTCCGCGCAGGCGAATTCCAGCGACTTGCCGCCGCAGGAGTAGTCGAGGCCGAGATCTCGCAGCACGGGCAGAATCTCCGGGTGCTCGATCAACCAGTCCGGAACGGACGTTGCCTGGTCACACTCGCTCATCGGCGTCGATCGGTCTTTGAAAGGAGTGGCCCGTTTTCAAACCGGCCACAAACACAACGAGAGCGACCGCCCCCAGAAAGAACACCGTGTCGCCGGGCACTCGCAACCAGCGCAGAGTCTGCATCACGTCCGTCTGCATGAACTCGGCGCTGCGGGCGTACCAGTAGCCGTTCTCGACAGAGGCCCAGGTCTGCATCAGGCCGACCGGCAGCAGGCTCAGAACACACATCGCCATCAGGCCGCCGTTCATCGCCCAGAACGAAAACTTGAGCAGACCGTCTTTCCATTCCACACCGGGGATTAACGCCCGCAGGCAGACGAGCATCAATCCGATGCCCAGCATTCCATACACGCCGAAGAGGGCCGCGTGACCGTGAACCGGCGTGGTGTTGAGCCCCTGCATGTAGTACAGGGCGATCGGCGGATTGATCATGAAGCCGAACAGCCCGGCCCCGATCATGTTCCAGAAGGCGACCGACACGAAAAAATAGATCGGCCACTTGTAGCGGCGGACCCACTGCGTCTTGCGCGAGCGCCTCAAATCCTCCATCGCCTCGAAGCCCACCAGCACCAGCGGGACGACCTCGAGGGCGCTGAACACCGACCCCCAGGCCAGGGCGATCGTCGGCGTGCCGGTGAAGTACAGGTGGTGGCAGGTGCCGATGATGCCGCCCGAAAGAAATATCGTGGCCGAGAGCAACGCCGCCGACGCCGCGATGCCGGGCCGAATGAGCTTCAGCCGCATGAAGAAGAAAGCAATGACGGTCGTCGCGAAAACCTCGAAGAACCCCTCGACCCACAAGTGAACCACCCACCACCGCCAGTATTCCACCATCGACAGGTGCGAGTGCTGTCCCCAGGTCAATCCGGCGCCGTAGAACAGAGCGATGGCGGCGCTGGCCACAGCCAGCAGCATGACCAACTGCTTCTGGTCCCCTGTTTGCCGCAGGGCAGGAAGCAGCACGCGGACCATCAAGGCCAGCCACAACAAGAGGCCCACGAACAGCGCGATCTGCCAGACCCGGCCCAGGTCCACGTACTCATACCCCTGGTGTCCGAAGTAGAACGACGTGACATCCGACATCTGGTTGTGGATACTGAGCCATTGGCCCGCCAGCGAACCGACGACAACCACCAGCAGAGCGAGAAACAGGACGTTCACCCCGAAGCGCTGTCCGCCCGGTTCGTGCTCGCTGACCAACGGCCCGATGAACAGTCCGGCGGCCAGCCAGGCGGTGGCGATCCAGAACAGGCCCATCTGGATGTGCCACGTGCGGGCCACGCTGTAGGGCAGCCATTCTGACAGCGGGATGCCGTAGAAGCCGTCCCCTTCGACGCCGTAGTGCGCCGTGACGACGCCCAGCAGCATCTGCACGAGGATGAGCGCCGCCACAACCCAGAAGTATTTGACGGTCGCCTTCTGGGAGGGGGTCGAGACCCAGTTGCCGAGCGGATCGGTTTCCGGCAGTTCTCCCGATTCCTCTTCTTCGGTTTGGGAGGCGTACCACCAGACCATCGCCGAGATGCCTGCCAGCAGCATGATGATGCTCACGCCGGTCCACACTACCGACTCGCCCGTGGGCCGGTTGCCGACCAGCGGTTCATAGGGCCAGTTGTGAGTGTAGGTGATCTTGTCGTCCGGGCGATTGGTCGTTGCGGCCCAGGCGGTCCAGAAAAAAAACGCCGACAGCTTCTTGAGCCGATCAGAGTCCGTGACCGCTCCCGCCGGAATGGCATAGTCGGTACGGCCGTTGGTGAAGACGTCGGAATAATGTTCCAGATTGGCCCGGAACGCTTCGGCCCGGATCGAGTCGATGGTGACCGTCTTCGACGCCGGGTCGTAGGTGTTGGGCCGCATCGACTCTTCCAGCCGGCCCTGGAGTTGTGCCTGCTGCTCCCGGTTCAGATCGCTGTAACCAGTGCCGAATTCATCTTTCGCCCAGCCGTCAAGAATGAATGTCGCCTCCCGATGCAGCCAGTCGGCGGTCCAGTCCGGTGCAACGTAACTGCCGTGACCCCAGACCGACCCGACCTCCATGCCGCCCATCGACTGCCAGACGTTCTGCCCGGCCTGGATTTCGCCGGTGTCGATGAGTCGCTCACCATCGGTGGTCACGACTTTCTCGGGCAGCGGCGGCATCTCCTGGTAGATGCGTGTGCCGATCCAGCCCAGCACAGCAAAGGACACGAGCATTACCAGGGCGAACGCGATCCAGAGTCGTTTCATCGGCTTCCTCGATCTCTATGCCTTGCCGCTGCGTGCTCGATCTCCAAGCCCGTCCAGGAGCGGGCAGTCTTTGAGCGATCCCCGCCGCTGACACTGCTCGATCAGCTTCTTCAGAGACCGCTTCATTCCGTTGAGCGTTTTGACTTTCTCCTCGATCTCCCCGATCTTCTGCTGCGCCTTGTGCCGCACGTCACAGCACCTGGTTTCCGTGTCGAACCACAGGCCAAGCAATTCGTTGATCTCGGAGAGTGTGAATCCAAGCTCTTTGGACCGGCGAATGAACCGCAGTCGCGCAATCACCGAATCGTCATATTGCCGGTAGCCGGAGGGCCTCCGATCAGGCTCGTCGAGCAGACCCTTTCGTTCGTAAAAGCGGATCGTCTCGATCCCGATGCCGGTCTCTCTGGCGACCTCGCCGATCTTCAGATAGCTCATGGAGCGCGCCTCGCTGTGAGTGCGGATTGTAAACTCCGTACCATACTACAGAGTCAAGCGCCCCGAGGGCGAATTCGTGACGCTGGACGCCGGTCACGCTCGTTCCAGGCAGGAGTCGCCGAAGATTTCACGCCGGCGCATCACCAGGCGGTCCAGCCGCCGTCGACGAGGAGATTCTGCCCCGTGATGTAACTGCCGGCGTCGCTGGCCAGCAGCAGCAGGGCGCCCTTCAGTTCGTAAGGGACGCCCATGCGTTGCATGGGATTCTTCTTCTCCAGCCGTTCGACCATCTCGGCCGGGGCGCTTTCGTTCGGGAAGGGTCCGGGGCTGAGACAATTGACGCGGATGCCGTCGCCGGCCCAGTAGGCGGCGAGATGGCGGGTCATGTGGACCAGACCGCCCTTGAGCGCGTGGTAGGCGACCGGACTGGCGGCGCAGACCCCCGCGTAGGCATCGGGATATGAAGCGACCACGCCGTACATCGAGCCGATGATGACGATGTTGCCTTGGGCGTCCCGCTCGACGATGTGATTCCGGAAGTTCCGCGCCAGCAAAAAGTATCCGGTCGCGTTGGACAACTGCCGGTTGAACTCTTCGCCGGTCACATTGGTCCAGTCCAGGCCGCTTCCCGCATGTCCGTTGTTGATGAGGATGTCGACCTGTCCGGCCTGTTCGACTGCTGCGGCGAAACCCGCCTCGATCGTCGGTTCATCGATCTGATCGATCGAGACCGCATGATGCTTGGCACCGCCGGGCGAGGGGAGTTCGGCCGCGACGGCTTCGGCCCGAGACAGGTCGCGGCTGGAGGCGATCACACTCGCGCCCGCTTCGGCGAGCGCCCGGGCAAACGCGCCGCCCAGCCAACCTGACGCGCCGGTCAGCAGGGCCGTCTTTCCGGTGAGGTCGAACAGTTGTTGAACGGTTGGTTCGGAAGCGGTCATGCGATGGCCTTCTTTCGGGGGACAGAGAAGCGTCTGCATTCACCAGACGATGGGCGACGCACCTCATTCCTCTCACCACGCGCGCCGCTGCTGGAACTCCATGTAACTCTGGACCGCCAGGACTGCAAACAGGATCGCGGCATACGGGAGACCGATCCGCCAGAATCCGACAGCGACGGCGCTGCCGACCAGCATGCCGATGATGAGCGCCCACTTCAATCCCTGCCGCGGACTGATCGACAGGCAGACTTCGCGGCAGACCTGGCCTCCATCCAGCGGCAGCACGGGGATGAGATTGACCAGCCCCCAAAAGAGGTTGACCCAGATGAGCATCCTGATCGCTTCCGCCACAATCGGATCGCGCGGGAGATACGTCTGCAGAACGTAGCACAACCCGAACAGCAGAAAACCGGCGCCCGGCCCGGCCAACGTAATCAGAATGGCCTTTGCAGTCGTGTACCTCGTGTGAGGTTCGTACATCGCCAGTCCGCCGAAATGGTACATCAGTATCCTCGGCGGGTAACCGAAGGCACGCGCAGTGAGCGCGTGGCCGAATTCGTGCACCAGGATCGAAACGAACACCACCGCGACCCAGATCAGCAGCAGCAGCGGACCGTTTTGACCTCGGTGGAGGAGATCGAAGCCGAAGAGAACTCCGGTCAACCAGAACGTCGGCAGAACACGGACCGGGATTCCGAAAACCGAGAAGGTCAGATCGTACCGGGTCGGTTGCAGCGAGCCGAACATTCTGTAGCCAGTTCTAACTTGCGATTCGCCTGGACGATTCATCGAGTCCTTCGTGGTGAATACCCCGGCAGAGGGCGGATTACATACTCCGCGTCGGAAATATCCAGGTAAGAATCAACAGACCTGCCACCGTTCCCGCGGCGATGAAGAGTTGAATCGGGATCGATCGCCGCGGACGGTCATCATCCGGTGATCGAGGAGCAGCCAGCTTCAAGGTGACCGCGGTGACCACCGTCGACACCACCACGCCGAACAGCGTCGCGCCGAGCAGCATCGCAAGCGATCTCGCCACGGGAAAGACGCTCCCGACCCACGCGGCAAACGCGATCTGCATTTTCACAGTCCCGCCCGGTATCCAGTCCCCTGCGAATGACCAGAGCGGAATCAGCAAGAACGCCGCCACAAGAACGGTCAGCAGGCTCGAACCGATGCCTCCGGCGACACCCCCCGCAGGTTCGACATCGAGTGACGCCAACAGTGCCACAGTCAATCCCAGTAAGAGCGTCCAAAGCGAAATTGAGTTCGGTATTTTGCCGGTCACACAAGTGGTGAGCCCAGCGAACATCAGCAAGCCGGCTCCCACCCACAGCGGCCAGAATCCGGAGTCAAACAGTTCTGATCGGAGCATTCCGGTCACTCACGTTGATTGGCGGGAACTGGCTCAGAGGCAACGTTCCACCATTTCGAGACACCGTGAAAGTCGCCGTGCGACAGTTTCGATTCTCCTTGCGGCAGGCTTACTCGTTCAGGTGCAGCACGATCGTCTTCTCCTCGGTCATTTCCCGCAGCGCGTACTTCGGACCTTCCTTGCCTGTGCCGCTCTGTTTCAGGCCGCCGTAGGGCATGAAGTCGGCCCGCCACTGGCTGGACCAGTTGATGTGGACGTTGCCGCTGTCGACCTCGCGGGCAAACCGCATCGCCCGGTCGATGTCCTGTGTAAACACGCCGGCAGAAAGGCCGTAGCTGGTGTCGTTCGCGAGACGGATCGCGTCGTCGATGTCGCTGAATCGCGTGACGGCGACCGCCGGACCGAACAGTTCATCGCGGCTGACACGCATGTCGGGATCAACGTTGTCGAGGATCGCCGGTCGATACAGCGCCCCCTCGCGGCTGCCGCCCGTCACAAGCGTCGCGCCGGCTGTGACCGCTTCGCCGACCCACTCTTCAACACGGGCGGCGTCGGCCTCCCGGACCATAGGGCCGATTTTCGTGTCGTCGCTGAGCTGGTCGCCGAGTGTGAGCGCGTCGACTTTGGGGCGGAGCGCATCGACGAAGTCGGCGGCCACGCGCTGGCTCGTCAGGATCCGCTGAGCTGAAATGCACACCTGGCCGGCATTCGAGTAGCCCGCCATGCAGACCGCCTGCGCGGCTTTGTCGAGGTCGGCGTCGTCCATGATGATCACCGGACTGTTGGAGCCGAGTTCCATGGTGACCCGCTTCATTCCGGCCGCCTGGCAGATTGCCTGGCCGACCTCGTAGCTGCCCGTGAAGCTGATCTTGCGCACGCGGTCGTCGCTGCAGATTGCGCGGCCCAGTTCGCCGCCCGGACCGGTGATACAGGCGATCGCCTCGGGCGGCAGTCCCGCTTCGAGGGCGATCTCGGTCAGCTTGAGCGCCGAGAGGGGCGTATCGCTGGCCGGCTTGATGATGGTCGCGTTGCCGCCGGCGATGGCCGGTCCCAGTTTGTGCGTCACCAGATTGAGCGGGAAGTTGAAAGGCGTGATCGCCGCCACAATGCCGCACGGGATGCGGAGCGTGAAGCCGAGTTTGCCGGCGCCGTTCTCCGCCGCGTCAAGCGGAATCACCTCACCCGCGAGCCGCAGCGCCTCTTCGGCGGAAGTGAGAATCACCTCGGCCGCGCGCTTCGCTTCCATCCGCGACTCAGCCAGGATCTTCCCCTCTTCGCTGCTGATGACGCGGGCCAGTTCTTCGACGCGGCTGAACATGATCTCGGCCGTCCGCCTGAGAATCTGCGACCGCTCGAAGGCGGTCATCTTCCGCATGATCTGCGCACCGGTCGCAAGCGTGGACAGCGCGGCATCGACGTCGCCCGGGCTTCCCTTGGGGACGGTGTCGATCACCTCCCCGTTGTACGGATTCGTGACATCAATAGCGGCCGGTTTCTCGCACCACTTCCCGGCGATGAACATCTGCATGAAGGTCTTCCTTTGGTTGTCGAGGTTCGCCGCGCTTCCCTTCAGCGCGCGGCTTAACGTGTGTGCGCCGATGGGGCGTCCCCAAGGCTACGGTTCGCCGATGTCTTCATTCCACAACTCGGGGCTTGCTGCGATGAACTGCCGCATCAGTTCGATGCACTCCTCGCTGTCGACGATCTCCAATTCGACCCCGCGCGACCGCGTGTAGTCTTCGGGGCCCCGAAAGGTCGTGTTTTCGCCAATCACGATCTTCGGGATCTGATACAGCAGCGCGGTCCCGCTGCACATGTCGCAGGGAGAGAGCGTCGAATACAGCACAGACCGCCGGTAGTCGCCTGCTGACAGACGTCCGGCGTTCTCCAGACAGTCCATCTCGGCGTGTAGAATGGCGCTCCCTTTCTGCACGCGCTGATTGTGACCGCGGCCGACGATTTCGTCGTCGATCACCAGCACGGAACCGATCGGGATCCCCCCTTCCGACAATCCCTGGCGGGCTTCGTCAATCGCCGCCTGGAGAAACGCATCCATGTTCCACTCCTGTCGTTGACACACTTCTCTCGTTCCCATTCGAGTGACTCTCCGAGAGATTCGAATGGGACGCGGATGACCCCAGCGCGGGCGTTGCCAGCCACCCAACCACGTAGCGCACCCAGCCTTGCGTGCGTCCCGCTGATCGCAGAGGCGGTTGACGCACACTGGCAGCGTGCGCTACGGACAAACGCGACAATTTGCGCAGGACGAAAACGTTTGCTGGTGCGTAGCACGGATGGGGCCGATTCTCGCTGATTGCTGTCTTGCGTGTCGACGCCATCCGCGCCCGAATCGATGCGGCCTCGGCGCTGCCGCCTGTTGAGGAATTCACCACAAAATCCGCGCTGATCCGCCGAATCCGCGAAAATCCGTGTCCTGTTCGAGAATCCCCTGGGCCCGGTTATAGCGCTTTGCACGTCAGTGTTGGCGATCTGTCTCGCGGATCTTCGTCCTCGACAGTCCGACCACCGCTCGACGCGGACACATGGTAGAGCAATTCGCTCTAATTTCGACAACAGTGAGGCGGAGGCCAAGCGCAGCGAAGGGATAACGGCAGGCGTTGCGCCCGATTCGCGGCAAAAAGTCGCGCAAACGACCCGATTTCTGAGAAAAAGCCCCGAATTCGCCCCTTGGCACGGACGCGAACTGCCGATAAGATTGGTCGCTGCGGGTGAGATACGCAAAGATATCCGCACCGAAACCACAACGCGGGGTGGAGCAGTCCGGTAGCTCGCGAGGCTCATAACCTCGAGGTCGCAGGTTCGAATCCTGTCCCCGCCACTTGAACCCCACGGAAGCGCAATTCGCGACCGTGGGGTTTTCTTTTGCGCCGAGAGAGACCCCCGGCCGGACCCGCCGCACCAACGCCAACGTCCGCGACGTGTTGCATTCAGTGGCCGTGGCGGCGCAACGTCTCGCCACCCGTTTCCGCTGCCGGCGCGACACGCCCACAGGGACCGCCTACGAGGACACTTGCCTTCGATGCAAGATCGGGACGGCTGGCCAATGTCCTCGTGGTTTGCTGTCCATTGATCACCTGTGGGTTTGACACGGCGAGGATATCCTTGCCCTTCCTGCTCTTCTTCGTTGCTTCGTCGCACAGGATCGTGACGCCGTTATTGTAGTCGATGAAACGGTCTGGTTCTGTGTTGAGTGTTGCCAACATGCCTTCGTTAACGACTGTCTTTGCTCCCAAGAAACCGCGGATATTTCGTGCGAAGAGACGAACGCCGGCGTAATCGAACATCTCTGCAACCGCGTCGCCTCGCATCGAGAAGACCCACGACTCGATATTGTTCTGATTGTCGTAGCGTTGTGACACGCCGTTGACAGTGACGGTTGGGCTCTTTTCCATCTCGAGGTCAAGGCCAGGAATTGGTGGAGCAACTCCATCCAACTAATCTCGAACCATTGGAATGATTCGTCGCCCGTCAATTACATCGAGCGTGACCTCACCGGACGCTTTCTTCGCGAGCGATTCGGCTTCCTTGCGCGGCGCTTCACTGACCTTGCCTGTCGTCGCAAAGTACAGCCACACTCGATAGCCTTGCTTCAGCACACCCCGGCGAGCAAGCTTCAACTGCTCAGCCACGTGCCCTTCAGTCTTCTCAATGAATGCCTGAAACAGGCGGTTGTCAGACTCAGACACCCGCTGGCCAATTTCTGCCAACGAGACTACGTCCGCACGTTTCTCCGCCTTCGCCGCAATCTGTTCACGGTATTTGCCTTGGACGATGAAGACAGATCGGGCCGCATCGTCGATGAATACCGCATCGCCCCCCTTGTCCTGAGCGCCTCCAGACACAGCCTCGGCTGCTCTTGCTTCACTTTTCGTGACGTACGCCCGAAGAAACCACATCACGAATAGTTCATCGGGTGACAACACCGGGAATCGGTCTCCGATGTCGTCGAGAGACGCTTTCAGATCCTTTGCCGTCTGTTCGTGTTTCGTGGTCGTTGCCATTCATCGAACCTTGGTCGCGACGTGTTTGTGACAACATCGCATCGTACTCAAGGAAAACTACTGGGGATCGACACCCGGATGCAACGCAACCTGGAGGCGATCGAACGCTTGAAAGACGCATACGAGAGCGGCCCAAGCGGCTGCCCATGAACAATCACACCGGGGTTGCGGGAGTTCGGTAAGCCTCAAGACGCAGGCCCCTGACGTTCCAGGCGTGAACGATCCACCCCGCCCGAATACGTCGTCGCATTCTCTCCGCTGCATCGACCCTGCCCCGCGGAAGGCCGATCTCCCCGTCCCAACCGGTCCGGCCCCAAGGCCGGTCGTTGTCCACGCGGTCTCACCGGTCACTTCTTTCAGTGCAATGACGCCGGCCCCCTGGTCCCGGTCGCGGCCGCCCAGATGCATCTGCCAGATTCCCACGAGACGCCCTCCCTGTTAAGTTGAAGGTTTCAAGTGTGTGAACATCAACCCTTGTCTTCTGCCGTGAGGAAGCCGCCTTGCGTTCCCTGTCTTTGATTGCCGGAGTCGTCCAAGTGCTGGGATGCCTGTTCGCATTCTCTCTATCTTTAGGCCCCGCCTTCGCCGGGGAAATCTCCTACAACCGCGATGTCCGTCCAATCCTGGCCGACAACTGCTTTCACTGTCACGGGCCGGACGAGGCCGCGCGGCAGGCCGACCTGCGGCTTGATGTGGAAGACAGCGCGACGGCGGAACGGGACGGCGGCCGGGTCATCGACCCGAATCGTCCCGACGAAAGCGAATTGCTGCGGCGCGTCTCCTCCGACGACGAGAGCGAACGCATGCCGCCCGATGAACCGCTGGATCGGGAGGAGATTGAAATTCTCCGGCAGTGGATTGCGGACGGGGCCGAGTACGAACCCCACTGGTCGTTTGTTGCGCCGCAGCGGCCGGTTCCTCCGGAATTGACGGGACACGACTGGCCGCGGAATCCCGTCGATCGGTTCGTGTTGCAGCGCCTGCTGGCGGAAGGTCTCGAGCCTACGGGCCAGGCGTCGCCCTCAACGCTGATTCGACGCGTGACGATCGACCTCACCGGCCTGCCGCCGACGCTTGAGGAGATTGACGCTTTCGAACGGGACTGGCAAATCGATTCCGAGGCTGCCTACTCCAAACTCGTCGACCGGCTGCTGGCCTCGCCGCATTATGGGGAACGAATGGCGGTCGGCTGGCTCGACGCCGCCCGATACGCCGACACCAACGGCTACTTCACCGACGAAAACCGCACCATGTGGCCCTGGCGGGACTGGGTCATCAACGCTTTCAACGAGAATATGCCGTTCGACCGGTTCACCATCGAACAACTGGCCGGCGACCTGCTGCCGGACGCGACCATCGATCAGCAGGTCGCGACCGGCTTCAACCGCAACCATATGGTCAACAACGAGACCGGAATCATCGAAGAGGAATTCCGCGTCGAGTACGTCGTCGACCGCGTCGACACGACCGCCACCGTCTGGATGGGGCTCACGCTCGCCTGCGCGCGCTGCCACGATCACAAGTACGACCCGATTTCCCAAAAGGACTTCTACCGGTTTTTCGCGTTCTTCAACAACGTCCCGGAACGCGGCCTCAGCGGCAGCGGCGGCAACTCGACGCCCGTCTTGACCGTCGCTACGCAGCAGCAGCAGCAACAACTCCAACACGCACAAGAAGCACTGGCGGCCGCGCAAGCCGATTTCTCCGAGACTGAAGCACAGCTTGAGGCCGCTCAGACAGAGTGGGAACAAACGGTGCGAGAGAATCTGCCCGAGCCTGCCGCCGGCGGACTCGCACGGCACTTTCCGCTGGACGAAATCGAGCCCGCACGCGCCGTCGGCAACGTGGCTGTCGCTGAAGGCATGGTCAACGGAGCGATGGAATTCCAGGACGGCGCGTGTCTCGAAATCGACGATGACTTCGAGTTCGAAAGGAAAAACGCGTTCTCAGCCGCCGCCTGGATCTTCGCGAAGGGCGCCGGCTGCGTCCTTTCCAGAACCGACGACGCCAACGAAATGCGCGGATTCGACGTGACGCTCCGCAAAGGCCAGGCGATCGTGAATCTCGTTCATCGCTGGAATCGAAACGCGATTCAGGTGGCAACGGCCTCGGCCGTCCCCAGCGGCCGGTGGGTGCATCTCACGGTGACCTACGACGGATCAGGAGTCGCATCGGGCGTCACGGTCTACGTGGACGGTGAGCCGCAACCGGTGACGATCGCCCAGGACAACCTCACCGAGTCGATCCGCAACGAAGAGCCGATCCGCCTCGGCCGCAGACAGGCGAGCGCGTCCTATAGCGGGATGATCGATGACGTCCGCCTCTATGAGAGAGCATTGGCCGCAGACGAAGTACGCGATCTGGCGGCGACCCAGTTCCTGCGCGGAATCGTCAGCCGCCCGGAAGAAGCGCGGACAACGGTGCAGAGCGAGAAGCTGCGGAGTTGGTTCATCGAACATGTCGCGCGCGACGACCTGGCTGAGAAGTCCCGCCGACTGGACGAACTTCGCACTCGCGTGAACACCCTGCAGTCTGCCATGCCGACCACGATGGTGATGCAGGAGGCCGAAGAGCCGCGAGAAGCGTTTGTCCTGGTGCGCGGCCAGTACGATGCGCACGGCGACGCGGTCGACTCCGGAGTGCCTCCGGTCCTGCAGCCGGAGTTGCCGGCCGCTCAAAACCGGCTGGCCCTGGCGCGATGGCTGGTCGACCCGGCCCATCCCCTCACAGCGCGAGTCACGGTCAACCGGCTGTGGCAGCAACTTTTCGGCGCCGGCATTGTGAGAACGGCCGATGACTTCGGCACCCAGGGGGAATGGCCGACGCATCCCGAACTGCTCGACTGGCTGGCTGTGGAACTGATTGAGAGCAACTGGGACCTGCAACACATCCTCAAACTGATCGTCACGTCGGCCGCGTATCGACAATCATCTGAGTGCCCGCCCGAACTGTGGGAACGGGACCGCGAAAACCGTTTGCTGGCGCGCGGTCCGCGCTTCCGCATGAACGGCGAGACGCTGCGCGACAATGCGCTGGCGATCAGCGGCCTGATGGTCGAGGAAATCGGCGGCCCACCGGTGAAACCGTACCAGCCGGCCGGTTTGTGGGAAGAGGTCAGCTACGACAGCGACAAGAGTTACGCCGCGGCGACCGGCGCTGCTCTGTACCGCCGCAGCCTGTACACGTTCTGGAAGCGGCAGTCGCCGCCGCCCAACATGCTCGTCTTCGACGCGCCGACCCGTGAGACCTGCGTGGTGCAGCGGTCGCGCACAAACACCCCCCTGCAGGCGCTGGTGCTGATGAACGATCCCACGTTCATCGAGGCGTCGCGAAATCTGGCCGAACGCATGCTGCTCAAAGCCGGCGATACCGCGGAAGAAAAAGTGACCTTCGCGTTCCGCGCCGCCACGGCCCGCTATCCGGACGCCGATGAGACCGCGATCCTCATCGAGCAGTTCGAAGCACAAACCCAAACCTTCAACCAAAACCCCGGCGACGCGCTGCGATTGCTGAGCGTCGGAGAATCCCCTCGAAACGAATCGCTCGACCCGGCCGAACTTGCCGCCTGGACCACCGTCGCCAGCATGATCCTCTGCCTCGACGAGACCGTAACGAGACCATAGCCGCTTGCCCGACACGAAAACGCCAAGACGCAAAGGACCGCTAAGAACTCTTGAGAGCAGCTCTTCAAACCAACACCTGCATAATTCATCCATAGCAGTGTGGCTTGCTCCTGTGCTGATGCTTCATCAATGCTGAGTTGGCGCCCAATCCGTCAATCCAGGATTGAACAACCACCAGAAGCATCGAGAACAGTCACAGGCCTCCCACCACCCGCGATGAAGATCGAGAAAGCCATTCGTTTTGTTTAACTCTGCGAGTCTTCGCGACTCAGCGACTCTGCGTCAAAGATCCGCGTGCTCCCATGACTGACCAACCGCATTTCAACCACCTCGCCCGTCGCAGCTTTCTGCAACGTTCCTCCGCCGGAATCGGGTCGGTCGCGCTGGCGTCGCTTCTGAACTCCGAATTGAGCGGATCGCAGACGCATTTCGCACCGCGCGCCCGGCGCATCGTCTACCTCTTCATGCACGGCGGTCCGTCGCAGATGGACCTGTTTGATGAGAAACCGACGCTCGCAGACCGCGCCGGAATGGAACTCCCCGATTCGGTTCGCATGAACCAACGTCTCACCGGGATGACGGCCGATCAGGAATCGTTTCCCGTCACGCCGTCGCTGTTTGAATTCTCCCGGCACGGAGAATCGGGAGCCACCATCAGCGAAGTGCTGCCGCACCTCTCGGCCGTGGCGGATGATCTCTGCTTCATCAAGTCGATGCACACCGAGGCGATCAACCACGATCCCGCCGTCACCTACCTGCAGACCGGACACCAGCAGCCCGGCCGTCCGAGCATGGGCGCGTGGGTGAGCTACGGGCTCGGGAGCAAGAACAGCAACCTGCCGGCTTTCGTAGTGCTGATCTCCAGCGGCAGCGCAGCACGGCCCGACGACCCGCTGCATGCTCGGCTGTGGGGCTCCGCGTTTCTGCCGTCGAACCATCAGGGCGTTCCGTTCCGCTCGTCGGGCGACCCGGTGCTCTATCTCACCGACCCGCCGGGCATTACCGCCGAGACCCGCCGCCGCATGCTCGACGGCCTGGGGCGTCTTAATCAGAAGCAGTTCGAGGTCGTGGGGGATCCTGAGATCGAAACGCGAATCGCACAGTTCGAGATGGCCCACCGCATGCAGGTCTCCGTGCCCGACCTGGCCGACATGAGCGACGAAACGGAACAGACGTTTGAACTGTACGGCGAAGACGCCCGCCACCCGGGAACCTTCGCCGCGAACTGCCTGCTCGCCCGCCGGATGCTCGAACGCGATGTCCGCTTCGTGCAGCTTTACCACCGCGGCTGGGACCAGCACTACAATCTGCCCAGCGATCTCAGGTTGCAGTGCGGCGACATCGACCAGGCCTGCGCCGCCTTTGTTAGAGACCTCAAGCAGCGCGGCCTGTTGGAAGACACACTGATCGTCTGGGGCGGCGAATTCGGGCGCACCATCTACAGCCAGGGGAAGCCGGAGCCGAACAACTACGGCCGCGACCACCACGGCCGCTGCTTCACGATGTGGCTGGCCGGCGGCGGAATCAAACCCGGAATCACGCACGGCGCAACCGACGACTTCTCCTATAACGTCGCCGAAAACCCCGTCCACGTGCACGACCTCAACGCAACCATCCTGCACTGCCTCGGCATCGATCACGAAAAATTGACGTTCAAATCAAAAGGCCGACAGTTCCGCCTCACTGACGTCCACGGACACGTCGTCGAGGACATCCTCACATGACAAATCGAACCGCCCCCGCAACCCCGAGAATCCAGTCATGCCAACACGCTCCAACACCGCGCAGAACGCCCTCAACCGCCGCCAGGTTCTCAGCGCCGTCGGCATGACGGCCGGCGCCGCCGCGCTGACGAATACGGCGAGCGCCTTCGCCGCCTCGGTCGAAGAAGACACGAAATACTCCGTCCGCGTGGCCGCCGTCAGTTATTCGATGCCGTTTCACGACCATCGCTCCCAAGGCGTCAATCTACAGCCGCTGCGGGAGATGACGGCGAAGGTCGCGCACGAGAAGCCGGACTTCGTCTGCTACCCGGAGATCTGCACGTGCGGCGGAGGTGGATTCCAGAAGGGGATTGCCGCCGCTCCGGAGTTGGGCCCCTACGTCGAAGAAGTTGCGAAAATCGCCCGCGAGTTCGACACGGCGATCATCGCCCCGCTGATCGAACGCTCCGGCGACCGCGTCTTCAACTCGGTGCCGATCGTCGACCGGAAAGGAAACCTGGTCCTCAACTACCGCAAGAACTACCCCACGACCGGTGAAATGGAAGAGGGCATCACTCCGGGCGACGGCGTTCCGGTCGCTGAGTGCGACGGCGTGCGGGTCGGAGCGGCCGTCTGTTTCGACGCGAACTTCGACCACGTCGCCGCCGAACTCGAACGTCAACGGGCGAGACTCGTTTTCTGGCCGTCAATGTATTGGGGCGGCCAACTCCTCCAGCATTGGGCTCTCCGCTACGGGTTCTCGATCGCCGTCGCCTACGGCGCGGAGAGCGCCATCATCGACATGAGCGGCCGCTATCTGCATCAGCGCGGTAACGAGTCGCTCAAAGTTCGGCAGAGTCTCATGCCCCCGTGGGCGGTGGCGGACGTCGTCGTCAACCGCGAGTTGTTTCACATCGATTACAACCAGCACAAGTTCCCCGCGCTGCTGGAGAAGTACGGCCCCGACGTCGAGATTGAACTCTTCGAACCGGAGGGCTACTTCATCCTCGCCTCCCGGCGGCCGGGACTGACGGTCGAGCAGATCGCCGAGGAATTCGAACTCGAAACCAACCGCGACTACCTCGCCCGCAGCGTGGCGATGCGGAATGATCGACTTACGTTGTCCTGAGTGCGATCCGCACTCGCGAAGACAACGCAGTCGTCGATGGAAACGGCAGGTTAGAACAAACTGCTCGACCATGGGTCCGCGTCGAGCGGTGTTTGGACTGTCGAGGACGAGAATCCGCGAGACAGATCGCCAACACGGATTCGCAAAGCGCTATAAGTGCTGTTCGATTACGATCCCCGCCACACGGGGTCTCTTGGATCGTCACCGGTCGGTTTCAGCCAGCGGGTGAGTGTGACCTTTTGGCGAGTGTAGAACTGGATGCCTTCCGTCCCCTGCACGTGGAGATCGCCGAAGAATGAGTTGTTCCAGCCGGTGAACGGGAACCAGGCCATCGGGGCCGGGACGCCGACATTGATGCCGATCATTCCGGCCGGGAAATCATCACGAAATCGGCGCGCGGCGTAGCCGTCGCGGGTGAAAATCGAAGCGCCATTGCCAAACTCGCAATCGCGGCCCATTCGCAGCGCCTCATTGAGTGTTGCGGCGCGGATGACGGACAACAGTGGACCGAAAATCTCCGTGCGGGCCACGTCCATTTCCGGCGCGACGTGATCGACAATGCTGGGGTCCAGGAAGAACCCGCCCCCTGGCTCGCTTCTGCGACCGTCGAGGACGACCGTCGCGCCGCCTTCTGCGGCTGACTCGATATGCGAACAGACGCGTTCAACATGCTGCGCGCGGATCAGCGGACCGAGGTCGACGTCGTCGCCCTCGTGCGTCGGGCCGACCCGCAGCGAACCGGCGTGTTGTGCCAATCGATCAATCAGCGAATCGGCGGCGTCTCCGACCGGAACCGCGATGCTGGTCGCCATGCAGCGCTGGCCGCCGCACCCGAATGAAGCTGCCGCCAGCGCCTGCACCGCCAGGACGGGATCGGCGTCGGGCATCACGAGACAGAAGTTCTTCGCTCCTCCCGCCGCCTGGACTCGCTTGCCGTATTCTGCGCCTCGCCGATAGATTTCCCGTGCGACAGGTGTTGATCCAACGAAAGAAATCGCCGCGACGCCGGGAGACTCGAGCAGCGCGTCGACGCATTCCCGGCCGCCATGCAGCACATTGAAGACGCCTTCCGGGCAGCCCGCCTGCAGCAGCAGTTCCCCGATGCGGTTCGCCGTGAGCGGAACTTTTTCCGACGGCTTGAGGATGAACGAATTCCCGCAGACGAGGGCGATGGGGAACATCCACATCGGCACCATCGCGGGGAAGTTATACGGCGTGATCCCGGCGCAGACGCCGACCGGGTGCCGCATCACGTCGGCGTCGACGTCCCGCGCGACGTCTGCCAGCGATCGTCCCATAAACAGGCTCGGGATGCCGCAGGCAAACTCGACCACCTCAATGCCGCGCCGCAACTCCGCACGGGATTCGGCTAGGGTCTTTCCGTTCTCACGAGTGATCAGCCTAGCCACATCGTCAAAGTGCTGTTCGAGCAAGTCCCGGTAGCGGAACATCACGCGGGCCCGGTCAATCACCGGCGTTTGGCTCCAGGACGATAGAGCACGTCCGGCAGCGATGACGGCGGCCTGAGCGTCTTCGCGTCCGCTGAGTGGAACCTGCGCGATGATCTCTCCGGTCGACGGATTGAAAACGTCTTCAAATCGATCCGTCGACGCGGCCTGGAACGTGCCGCCGATCAGGTTCAGCACAGCCTCTGTCGGCATCGCCTGCCCTTACCAGATGGTGAGTGATTCCTCGAACAGGCTCGTGAGCGCCGCCTCGTCGGCCGGGCGCGGCGAGAGCTTTGTCACCCGGTGTTGCGGCAGCGTACCGGCGACGAGTCCGGGAATGTCGTCTTTGGTGTAACCCACCGCCTGCAAGCCATTGGGCATCTCCATCAGCCGCATGAAGTGAATGACGCGATCGGCCAGGATGTTTCCCGCATCTGCGGGAGCGGCGCCTTGCACGTCTGCTCCGAGAGCGGCGGCGGCTCGCAGATGCCGCTCGGGGCAGGCCGGCGCAGTGAACCGCACGACGGCCGGCGTGTTGAGGATCACCGACATTCCGTGGGGAACGAGCGGATGATCGACGTCGTACCCCTCCGGATCGAACGATTTGACCATGCCGGCGACCGGATACGACATGCCGTGCGGGAGGTGGACGCCCGCGTTGCCGAACCCGATGCCGGCGATTGCGGCCGCCAGCAGCATGTTGCCGCGGGCTTCGTCATCGCCCGGGTCGGCGAAGGCTCGCGGCAGGTATTCGGCCATCAGTTCGAGGGCATGCAGCGACCAGAGATCGCTGATCGGGTTCGAGCCCTGGTAGGCGGGCCGGTGCAAAGGAGACTCAGGTTTGGGACGCTGGTCGAAACGGATCGCGGTGTACGACTCCAGGGCGTGGCTGAGCACATCGAGACCGCTCGACGCGGCGACGGCGGGGGGCAGCGTGCGGGTGTTGTCGGGATCGATCACGCCGAGAGTCGGTTTGAGAAAGCGATGGGCAATGCCGGTCTTGGCCTTGCGCTCGACGAAATCGAAGATCGCGACGCCAGTCGTTTCGCTGCCGGTTCCGGCGGTTGTCGGCACCGCGATGAGCGGTTTGAGGGGACCGGGGACCGGCCGGCCTTCGCCGATCGGCGCGTTCACGTAGCTCAGGAAATCGGCCGGCCAGGTGGAGTACAGGTTCGCGGCTTTGGCGGTGTCGATGGTGCTGCCGCCGCCGACGGCGACAAACGAATCGAAGCCACCCTCCGCAGCGACGGCGGCGGCGTGCTGGAAGCTGGCGTCGGTCGGTTCAATCGAGACCTCGTCGAAGAGGACGTAATCGCAGTTCTGGGACTTGAGCGATGCGGCGATCACGTCGGCCACAGGCAGCGACGAGAGCTTGGGGTCGAGAAAAACCATCGTGCGCTGCGCCGACATGGCGTGGAGGTCCATGCCGATCTCGGCGGTGCAACCGGCGCCGAAGCGGATGTTCGAGGCCGACATCTGGAAAACGTTGTCGTGTTCCATTTCTGCTCCCCGGCGGCAGGCTGGATGCGGCGTGATTCGGGATCGATCGACCCCCGCGAGAACACCGAGAATACCCGCCCCGACGGCGAATGACACGGGAGCGACGGAGAATTGTTCTGAGACGGCCGGTGAATGACGCCTTGCTGGACCGTCGCTCGCGAATGGGGGCCATCGCGCGTACGATGTTGGACACTTCGGCGGTGAGTTGCAACACGGCGCGAAATGGAACGCTCCCCTGCGGGTCGCGGCTAGAGCAAATTGCTCGACCAGGTGTCCTCGTCGAGCAGTTTTGGGACTGTCGAGTCCGAGATTTCGCGAGACAGAGTGCCAGCACTGATTCGCAGAGCGCTATAATCGGGACCGGCCAAACCCTCTCGCCAATTGTGGAATGCCGTACCAGGTGACACTCTGAGGAACATGTTCGATGCAGGCGTGTGATTTCTCTCGTTCGTTCCTGACGTTTCGCATTGACTCGCAGGTCCAGCCTGCGATAACGCAATCGACGAAGCCGAACCACACGGCGAACAACCCGCGGATTCAACTGGAGTGCGTGTGCGAGTTGACCGCGCCCGGGGGTGACCCGGTGCAGTACGTGATGGGGGCGTCGTGCAAGACGGAGCGGGTGAACGTTTCCAGCGACATCTGGAACGATCCGAACGCCGATTTCTGCCTCACGGTCTCGGACAAGCACTTTCTGGTCATCAAGCAGTACGACCACTGCGGGCGGAAGGTGATGCTGTATCCGCCGTCGCTGGGGGAGCAGCCGCATCGTCAGGTGGGGCTGGTTTCCGAGGCGTACGCGAAGCTGAGCATCGACGTGCGCCGCACGGAAGGCCGGGAGCTGCAGACCCCGCAGGAAGTGATCGACGCGACACTGGCGAATGTTCCGCTGGTCGCCGTGACGGAGTTCGAAACGGACGACGGTTTCGGCGTGCGGCTGGAGTATCCGGTGAAGACGATCAACGCGGGGGATCGCGAGATCTTCTACCAGACCGATACGGGGCCGGTGCTGTTTCCGCGGCAGCCGGCGAGCTGCGAAGTGCCGATTGAGTCGTTTCATCTGGCTTACATTGCGGCGAACTCGACCGACTGGGCCGAACTGCTGGTGTGCAGTCCGATTGCCGTTTCGGAGGAAATCACGGTGCTGCACTACCACGAGCCGGTGCGGATTGACTGCCGGAACAGGATGGTGGCGCTGGATTGAGTCGGTTGCCAGTGATCGGTTGCGCTGGGCTTCCTTGTCGGCGGTCCGACGGGCTCAACACTGAGGCACAGAGGGGGCACCGAGGCGGGTTCGAGGTCAGGGGGTGAGGGGGACCGTTGGTTGGCACGATGCCATGGTGGTGCTCGATTTGAGTCGGTCGGGTGTCACAGAAGGGAAGGAAGGGAACGAAGTGGGGTGGTTTGGCCGGGGGTTTTCGCGGAGCCGCGGAGGGTTGATTGCCGTTGCTGGTTCTGGAGTGATCGGGCAGAATTGGTGGGCGACGTGGTGGTTTCGACGAGGCGATCAGTTGTGATGTGAAGCCCGTTGGCGGACTCAATCGTTATGGCGCGAACCACTTACCTGGCCGTTTGTCTTCTGTTCCTCGTGCTCACTGTGCGGGTGGCCGGTTTCGCCGATGACAGCCGTTGGGGTGACCTTCACGGGCGCTTCGTTTACGACGGCGACCCGCCGGATGGAGAGGCGATTGCCATCGCACGCGACACAGACGTCCTGGGTGAATCGGTTCCTGATGAATCACTCGTGGTGAATGCGTGCGATCGCGGACTTGCGAACGTGCTGGTTTACCTGCTGCCGGAGGATGGCGAGGAACTTCGGATTCACCCGTCGTACGCTGAATCAGCAAACGACAAACTTGAGCTGACGATGCACGAGGGACGTTTCGAACCGCATGTCCTGCTGATGCGCACCACGCAGACGATGGTTCAGGTGAACCGCGATGCGATCAACCACCACGCCCGTATCGCCTGGTTCAGAAACGATCCCATATGACCCGTTGTGTCACCCAGCAGTTCAGTTGAGCTGCGATACACGAAGCAGGAGCCGATTCCCGGCTCGATACGTTGTGACGTTCATCCCTGGATGCGGGGATATATTCTCCTGCGCGACAATCCGTACATGGCCGCGTCCGACCGACATGGTCGGTTTTCAGTCAAGCATCTGCCGGCCGGCGAGCACACGTTTCAGTTGTGGCACGAGAGGTCGGGTTATCTGCGAAATGTGCAGTTCGGCTCGCAACAGTCAGATGCAAAAGGTCGCGTCACACTCATCATTGGCGAGGGCGCGAACGAAGCATCAGTGACACGCCTCGATCCAGCATTGTTCGAGAACGAATAACGCCAACGGCACTTAATCGTGGCGGCGTCTGGACGCGGTTTCGCCTTTGATGGCGGCTTTATCCGCCGCCCGAACCGCTATGTTTAACTGAAACTCGCTCGAATGGTCGATTCGGTCCAACAGACAGCGCGCCGGGGCGGTCAGCGATTGATGGTCACTCTTCTTGTGGCCGCTCTGGCGATCTGGTTTTTTTCATCGTTGATTGATCACTTCTGGTTCATTCAACAGATTCCCTCCGACTACGCAGACGCGCAGTGGAGCGGTGAATGGCAGAGCGACCGGGTGTCGATCGTGTCGGGGCGTCTCGTCGCAATTCTTCCAGAGCCGATTCCGCGTGACGAAGAATTCGATGTGGATGCAATCGTCTATTACCGAATCTGGTGTCCGTATCGGTCGGGATCAGTCGTCCCGATGAAAATGGTCGGCTTCCTTCCCTCGGAAGATTCGAGTGCCCGGGGCGGAAATACCGACACGCCCGTTGTTATTCCGGCCACATTCTCATTCAAGGGTGGAGACGGTCCGTCCGAACAAACAATTGACTATGTCGCCACTACGGATGAAGACGCTACGATTTTCGTTGGCGGTTATCGATCCTCTGGACCATCCGACATGGGCCGCTTCGTTCTTGAGAAACATTGAACAGCACGGGTCCACCGACAGCCGAGAGAGGCAGTGACGGCCGTGCGGTCCCGTTTCGTCGAGCGGATGACACGCCCCGTGGGATGGGAGATTCAACACGAACCGCCGATTGGAGACGGAAACGACTATCATCTTCTCGGCACAATCGAAGAGGATGACGAATCGTTCGTCTTGGAGGCAAGCTGGGCTCAATGCCTCTACACGCTTTTTGTGTACCCAGGAAAGGAACCGAAAGGCGATCCAATTGTTGCCCTGTGCATGTTCGCAGACGATGATCCGTCCAAGTTTGCACACCAGCTTATGCGCATGACCGCGTTTGACACCGGTAATCGACTTCGGAAGATCAATTCGAGATTGAAGGACGTATTTGTGATATCGTCAGAACTTCGCGAACGCGTGGGGTGGTAACGAGGTCACCAAATGTGGGCCGACAAGGCATTTTGGCCTGCAGAATCGCCTTGGTCTCTACCTGTGCGCTGGCATTCGATGGAATCAAGACACCTCGCACCTTCGCCACATTCATCGCACGAGCGGTGACGGCGGTGCGAATGTGGCGCGGCGAGCGGTGGTCCGAAAGTATGAGGTTGGACTGTCCGCACAGGTGGAAGTGCTGCGCTCCGGATGCGACCGTGGGGTTACTGGGGGGGGATCAGTCGGGACTGGACGTCGTAGTCGATGATTTCGGTTGTCGACGGGCCCGGTTTGAGCAGTTCCAGAACGAGGGGAACGGCGAGGCCGGCGGCGACTCCGCCGGTGATGAGTGCGGCGGCGAGGCCGGCCCTGGCGAGCGTGCCGAGGCCGGACCTGGGCGGGTGATGGTGATGATTGACCGTCTCGGTGTTGTCGCCCATGACGTATTTCGCCATGTCGTCATCCGTTTCGCTGCCGCTTGTGGGGGAGGCGTTGCCCCAGAGGGCTCGTCGCACCCAGGCGTCTTCCGCCTCCCGGTTTCGCCGCTGGTTCTCCGCTTCCTGACCGGTCACGAACGACGTCATCATCGCCATCCAGTTGGTCGCCTTGCTCTGCCGGATGTTGTGCCGCAGCGTCGCTGCGCTGATCCGATCGCGGATCGGATTCGCGGCGGAGTTCTGCGAGGACGCCGGCGGCGACTGAGCGGAACTGGTCATCGTTTTCCTCGATCAGCGCGGAGAGCAGCCGCGACGCGTCGCGCTGAAAGCGGGCCCGGCCGCGACGGTTGTCGGCGAGAATGCGACTGGCAAGTTCTTTCAGGTTCACGCCACGACCCCGAAACAGAGAGCCGGCCCCTCCCCGCAATGGCGGGGAGGGGCCCCGGAATTGTTACGCGCCTTGCTGCGTCGCCGGGCTGGCGACCGGTGTGGCGATCAGGCCGCTGTTGGCCCGCGACTCGGCGACGCCGAGTTCATCGAAATTGCGCGCCATGGCCGCCTGCAGCACGCCCAGGGCGGTCGTTGAGACGTTGCGTCCGTCGCGGTTGTTCGCCTGGATGTTGCCGGCGCTTTCCGAGAGCAGCAGTTGGGAGTAGGTTTCAGGAAGATCCATGTCCGTTTCCTTTCACAAGTTGCACAAGCCCAGAGCCCCCCAGCGAGGGCGTTACTTCAATCGGTTGATGTCGATCTCGACCGTCGAGCCGGACGCCACGTTCTCGTACCGCGCCGTTTCCTGCCCGTTCTCCGTAATGACGATCGTGACCGTTCCCGGTTTTCCGTCGCGACCGGGCGGGCCGGGTGATCCGTCGCGCCCCTGCGGTCCAGGTTTCCCGTCCAATCCATCCTGACCGGGTGCGCCGTCGCGTCCGTCGGTCCCATCCCGGCCCGGCGGTCCCCGGAACGGTTGCGGATCGGCCCGCATCCGTTCCAACAGCAGATCGGCCAGGCGGTCGTAGTCGATGGTGATCGTCGGCGCGACGTGATCGGGCCGATCGCCTGCGTGTTCCGCTGCGGAGTCACCGCACCGGAGATCGGGATAATGCCGGCGGAGGAAGGCCGCGCAGTGTTTGAGCGGAACGAAGCTCGCTTGCCCCTGCAGGTCGGAGCGCACGATGATTCCGACCAGATCCCCCGAGCGCGTGAAGACGCCGCCGCCCGAGTCGCCTTCGATGATCGGTTCGGCGCTGGCGAATCCGCCGAGTTGCGTACCCGTGGCGAGATCCTGAAACCAACGCCGGTCGATGGTCCCGTCGATCAATCGAAAGCGACCGGCGCCCCAGCCCTGCGCGACGCCGGCCGCTCCCAGCGGGACTTGGAACCGGAGCGGCGCGCACTCGATCGTCGCGTCGAACGGAACTTCGAACGCGGCGAAATCGTAGCGGTCACAAACCCGCACATTGCAGGCTGCGATCGCTCGTGCCCGATGGATCACAAAGACCCGCGGCGGTTTCTGTCGAAACGTATGAGCGGCGGTGAGAAAGACCAGGGATTCTGCACTGCGACCGATGCAGACGGCCGAGGCGTGCAGCGTGACGCCGGGCCGTCCCGGAATCGCCGGACGGCAGTGCTGGATTCCGAACGGATCAATCCAGCATCGTCCGGGACACCCGGGCGTGCCGTCGGTTTCGGTTGTCAACCTGAGGGTGGGCGACGCCGCCGCAGCGCCGGTGAACGCAAGGAGCAGCAGCATGGCCGAAATTGAAAAGAATCGCACTGGCACCGTGAAACCTCCGCAGCAAATCACCTGCGGATCGGCGACAGGCCCCGCTGTCCCGCCGAGCGAGCCGTCCGCATGTCGGCCACGAAGGTGGCAGCGGTAACGCGGGGTCGTCAAGAGAGAATCGGCCGCGCGTTCCCACGCTACAGTCCGGAACTCAACCCGCCCCTCGGAAGCAGAACGCCCCGCTGAGGATTGCGGGGCGGGGGGGTCTGTTTGAGGAGTGGACAGGGGGGGAATTGAACCCCCGACACCAGGATTTTCAGTCCTGTGCTCTACCAACTGAGCTACCTGTCCAGAGTGGTGGCTGCGGCTCAGCAACGGGCGATCTTGACGGATTCGTCAGATCGCGTCAACGGCACGGGCAGTCGTCGATCGTGCATCGCATCTGAGTGTTTTCACGCGGGAAGATGGGTTGCCTGGCCTGCGAATTCTCTGACTTGCGGATAACCGCAACTCAGCTTGGAGGTCATTCTCGATACACTGCGGGTCTGAGCGGCGCAGCCAATTTCAGCGCCGCCTTGTTTGCATGTGGAGTCCGGGACGAATCCACGAGGGCCTGCCTTGGGAGCATCAGCCGCGGCCGACAGAATCCGGATTGTGATGATCGACGCGCAGCGGGCGTTTGCACAAGCGTTCGCCCGGTGTGCGGCGATGACGCCCGATCTGGAAATCGTCGTCACGGCGACGAGTCTGGAAGAAGGCGAGCGGGCGTTGGCCGTTCAGCAGCCGCATGTTGTGCTGGTTGACCTGCAGGGGGCCGTTGAGGACGTGATCCGGTTGCGCGAGAGCCTGGCGGTGCGACCGGGAGAGACGCGGGGCGCCGTTCTGACGACCTCCCTGACCGATCGACTCCTGGACCACGCGATCGACGCCGGCGTGAGTTGCGTGCTCAAGACGGAACCGCTGGACGTCATCCTGGAAGGGATCCGCCGCATTCACGCCGGTCAGACGTATTACTCTCCCTCGCTTGAGTCCCGTCTGATCTTCGACGGGCCCCACGACCGGCCGAAACTGCACAGCCGAAGACGGCTGGAGAAGTTCACTCCGAAGCAACTGGCGGTTCTGAAAGCGGTGGCTCGGGGGGAGAAGGTGAAGGAAGTGGCGAAGAATCTCCGCATGTCTCCCAAGTCGGTGGAGGCCCACAAGTATCGCATCATGACTCGCCTGGACATTCACGACCGAGTGGAACTGTGTCTCTACGCCGTGCGTGAAGGGTTGATTCAACCCTGACCCCCTTTCTTGCGTGGGCTTGTGACGGTAGGCTGCAGCAACGTTTCGATGCGCTGCATGCATCTTGTTCGAGCAGGGAGTCTTCATGCGGATATCAATCTGGTCAACCGTCGTGTCGATGTTCCTTGGCGCAAGCAGCTTCGCCGCCGAGCGGCCCAATATTCTCTTCATCTTCACCGACGATCACGCGTCGCACGCGATGTCGTGCTACGGGTCGAAGATCAACGAGACGCCGAATCTGGATCGCATCGCGGATGAGGGCATGCTGTTCCGCAACTGCTTTTGCACGAATTCGATCTGCGGTCCCAGCCGGGCCGTGATCCAGACCGGGAAATACAGCCACAAGAACGGCTTCTACATGAACGGGGACAGGTTTGACGGCACGCAGCAGACCTTCCCCAAGCTGCTGCAGGCGGCCGGTTACCAGACGGCCGTGATCGGCAAGTGGCATCTGGGCGAGCACATGCCGCCGCAGGGCTACAGCTACTCAGACGTGCTTGTCGGCCAGGGCCCGTACTACAACCCACCGATGCTCAGGGACGTCGACGGGTCGGGAGATCAGGAGCGAATCAAGCGGACCGGCTACACGACCGACATCATCACCGATCTGGCGCTGGAGTGGCTGAAGTCCGGACGCGACGAGTCCCGTCCGTTCATGCTGATGTACCAGCACAAGGCGCCCCACCGCGAGTGGGCGCCGGGGCCGGATCATCTGACGATGTACGACGACGTCGACATCCCCGAGCCGGACAACCTGTTCGATGATTACGCCACGCGCGGCCGCGCCGCCCGTGAGCAGGACATGACCATCGCGACGACGATGACCCCGCGGGATCTCAAACTCGTCCCGCCGCCGTATCTCAACGAAGAGCAGCTTGAGGTGTGGAACGCGGCGTACGGTCCGAAGAACCGGGCATTTGAAAAGGCGAATCTGGAAGGGGACGACCTGGTGCGCTGGAAGTACCAGCGGTACATCAAAGATTACCTGCGTTGCATCGCGTCGGTCGACGACAACGTCGGCCGCGTGCTCGATTACCTGGACGAAACAGGCCTCGCGGACAACACGGTCGTGATCTACAGCTCCGACCAGGGGTTCTACCTGGGCGACCACGGCTGGTTCGACAAGCGGTTCATGTACGAAGAGAGCTACCGCATGCCGCTGCTGATCAAGTGGCCGGGCGTCACTGAGCCGGGGTCTGTAAACACAGACCTCGTGTCGAACGTCGATTTCGCGGAGACGTTTCTCGACATCGCCGGCGTGGACATCCCCGGCGACATGCAGGGCGCCAGTCTCGTGCCGCTCCTGAAAGGCGAAACACCCGACGACTGGCGGAAAAGTCATTACTACCAGTATTATGAGTTTCTCAATGACCGGCGGACGGCCCACATGGTTCGTCGGCATTACGGTGTCCGGACGGCGCGGTACAAGCTGATCCACTTCTACAACATCGATGAGTGGGAACTGTACGACCTGGCAAGCGATCCGCGCGAGATGCGGAATCTCTACGGTGAGCCGCAGTACCAGGATTTGATTCAAGATCTGAAGGCGGAGATCGTCCGTTTGCAGGAGGAACTGGAGGTTCCTGACGACGCCGGTTCCGTCGAGCCGAACCCGCCTTCGTTGAAGATCCGTTAATTCAGAATCACTACTGCGATTCCCTGGCAACCGTCGCACACGAGGGAGTGGATGAGAACCGCTTTTTCAGTTGTCAGCGTCGTCCTTTTCTCGTGTGTCGTCGCGGTCTTGCAGGACACCGGTCGCCTCCAGGCCGCCGAAATCGTCATAGACGGTGAATTCGACGATTGGCAAGCCATCAAGTCGTACACCGATCCGGAAGACGACACTCACGACACGAGCCACACCGGACGTGACGACACACCGGCGTATGTCGAACATCCCGACGTCGATCTGCTGGAGTACAAGGTCACGCACGACGACGAAAACCTGTACTTCTACTTCCGCTCACGGGGCCGGATCGGCCGCACGCAGACGAGCGATTCCGGCGATCGGGCCGGACGCTACTACGTGATCGTCACGATCGACGTCGATGACGACGACGAGACCGGGTACTGGGTCCACGAGGGCGGGTACTACCCGACCAGCCGCGGTTATGACGTGAACGCCGAAATCGAGTTCTACGACGGCGAGTTCAACACGGGGCATTACCTCAACCACGGCGCCCGGAATGAGCAGGAACTCCACCAGGCGTTTCTCGATCAGACGGCGGGCGAATACGTGGAAGGGAACGACGGCCCTTATCCGCGCGGCTTCATGCGGGTGCTCCCCGGCACCTACGATTTCTACACGCAGTGGGTCTACCGGGACGACGGGAAGCTGATGATCGTCCGCGACAAAGGTCCGGTTGTGCCGGGCATCGTGACGGCGGCGCGATCGGCGGACTTACGCGAAATCGAATGCGCCTTTCCGATGAAGGGCTTCCTCACCGACGAGAACGGCGAGCCGATCGTCTCCACCGGCAGCGTGCTCGATCTCTCGTTCTCGCTGGAAGCGAGCGGGGAACTCGCGCCTGGAAAAGACTGGGCTTCCGATACCGGGGCGCCGATCAACGGGTACGTGGTGACTCCGGAATGAACGGGGGTCGCCGCGTTCGCGGCTCCGGCTTTGGGTCGCTTGTGTGCTGCGGGCTGACGCTCGCAGCTATTCGCTGTCGCTGCAATCGATGTTGTAACAGGCCCCGGATTTCGGGGCCTGGGTCAAAAGGGGCGGAAGGGACCTTGTACACGATGCGGAGGTCGTCTCGATGGATCTCCACGCGTTTGATCAGCAGCGTGATCA
>QQVO01000069.1 GCA_003388505.1 Planctomycetota bacterium | reverse complement strand
GCGCAGCGTTTGGTGGGTGGATTTTTCCACTACATCAGGTTTCGGTTTGTTGCAGCGAGGACGGCAGGGTCAGGCCGAGGTGGTGCAGGAGGATGGCCTGGTGGTCGGTTGGTTTGGTCACGCAGCGCTTGCGGATCTCGACGCCGGACTTTGTCGGCAGGATCACGTCGATGCTGCGGATTTGTGAGAGTTCTTCCAACACGCGGCGGGGTTCGTGGCCCAGGCCGGCTTGTGGGCACATCGCGGCGAGAGTTTTCCAGAGGACGTACGCCAAGAAGCAGACCAGGATGTGGGCCAGCACGCGGTCCTCTTTCTGATGCCAGATCGGGCGGATACTCAGGTCGCTCTTGTGAATCCGGAACGCTGCTTCCGCCTCGGTCAGTGCTGAGGAGTGATTGTGTAGAGCGACGTAAGCCAACAAATCACACCAGCCCGCCCGGTTTCATGACCTGGCGGGCTTTTTGTTTGGAACTGGTGACAGGATCGACTTGCGATGGATGCACTTTGATCGTCGTTTCTGCTGCCCTGGCGCTGCATGGGCACAAAAAGGTGGACGACGCTGCTCACCTCGTCCGTTGGCCGGCAGAGCGACACAACTTCCCGTAAGGAAGGAGGACGAGAGCAATGGTTCAGAAAGTTCATGTGAATGTGGGAACGATCGGTCACATTGACCACGGCAAGACCACGCTGACGGTCGCGCTTCTGCGTGTGCAGTCGGAGAAGGGGCTTGCCAGGTACAAGTCCTATCAGGACATCGCCAAGGGAGGCATCGTCCGCGACAAGAGCAAGACAGTGACCATCCTGGCCTCGCACGTGAAGTACGAGACGGACGTTCGCGAGTACGCGCACATCGACTGTCCCGGCCACGCCGACTACATCAAGAACATGATCAGCGGCGCGGCTCAAATGGCTGGTGCGGTGTTGTTGGTCTCGGCCGCCGACGGACCGATGCCGCCGACTCGTGAGCACGTTCTGCTCGCCCGACAGGTGGGAGTCCCGCACGTTGTCGTGTTCCTCAACAAGTGCGACATCGTCGATGACCCTGAACTGATCGACCTGGTCGAGATGTCCTGTTTCTGTCCGTCGACTGGACGGCAATATATGATCCGTGTTCCACCGAACACGGCCACCTGCCGCCAGGCGGCGGCGTGGATCGCCGGATTCGATGATCCGGATGATTATCACCCTGTCCTTGAAACGTAATTGCCGCCGCACACACTCGCGAGGATCCTATGTACGGACAACTCGTCGAAGAGTTTGATGGTCAGCGTGTCGTGGATTACGAGTCGGAGGAGTCCTGGGAGGGGCCAGGCGTCGCCTACCGCGTGCGGGAGGAGTACGACGACGAGACTTCGATTGACGAACGGCTGCAATCGCTCGGCAATCAACCGGGCAGCCAACAGTTGACGGCCTTGATCGTGGGAGCCTGGGGCGGGGCCTGTGAAGGGAACGACGCCAAGGAAATCGTGTCGCAACTGGCTGCAGCGGCCCCGCAACTACCAAGCTTGCGAGCGATCTTCTTCGGCGAGATGACCTACGAGGAATGTGAGATCTCCTGGATCAACCAGACTGATGTCAGCCCACTGCTGAGGGCCTTTCCCCGGCTGGAAACGCTGCGGATTCGCGGCGGGAACGGGCTGTCGTTCTCGCGCGTGCAGCACGCGGCGCTCCGTGAACTGGCGATTGAAACCGGCGGACTGTCGCGATCGACGCTGCGTGAGCTGTTTCTCTGCGAATTCCCAGCGCTGGAGCACCTGGAGTTGCTGCTGGGTGAGCCCAACTACGGATTCGACGGCGGCGTGGAAGACTTGCAGCCGCTGCTCTCAGGCCGACTGTATCCGCAACTCAAGTACCTGGGGCTGATGAACAGTGAGATTGCCAACGACATTGCGGCGGTCGTGGTCAACTCCCCGATCGTCGAGCGGCTGGAAACCCTGGACCTGTCGATGGGAAACCTGGACACAGAGGGAGTCCGGTCGCTCCATGCTCTGGCCGGCCAGCCGAACCTGAAACAGCTCATCATCTCGCATCACTACGCATCGGAGCAGGACCTCCAAGCACTGACGAAGGCCGTCTCATGTCGGGTCGTGGCCGAAGACCGGCAAGAACCCGAGGATGAATGGAGGCCGATCCTGCATGCTGAGTGACGCGCGCAGTTCTCCAATGCGCATCCTCCTGATCGGAAACCCCACGTCGCGGCGCGCCTCGGCCTTTGTCGCCGCGGCTGGTCAGAGGGGAATCCGGATCGATGTTGTTTCGTATCCACAACTGCTTGGTCATCGGCTCAATGACTTCGCCGACGAGAACACCCTCGTCCGCATCGAGTCTCCCGGCGAATGCGCGGAGACGACACGACTGATTCTGCGCGCCGGGACCGCGCCGATGGAGTCACGGGGCAGGATTCCGATCGGCGGCGGCGAGCTTGCCGCCTTGAACGGTCAGCGGGGAGAGATCCTCCATCCGTTGCAGTGGTATCTCGGGTTTCGGGAGGTGTTGAACCGCCTGGAGCGCGCGTGGAGCGGGCGCGGAGTGCGCTGGATGTCGACCCCGCGAGCGGTCGCCATGACGTTCGACAAGCTGGCCTGCGTCGAGGCTTGGGAGGCCGCCGGTCTGCCGATTCCGCATCGCTTCCCGCCGTTTGCAACGTATTCTGAACTGCGACGCAACGTGCCCCAACGACACGCCCGTGTCTTCCTGAAGCTGCGGTACGGGTATTCCGCGATGGGGGCGGTCGCCCTGGAATGGCGTGCTTCATCGGTGCGCGCGATCACAACCGTCGATGTCGTGTGGTCCCGCGGCCGGCCCCGATTGTTCGTGACGAAAAGACCGCGCGTGCTGCACCGCGAGTTCGAAATTGCCTGGCTGATCGATACGCTGGCGATGGAAGAGGTCCTGGCTGAGGCCTGGCTCCCCAAAGCGCGGTGGCGAGGACGATCGTTCGATCTACGGATTGTGACCATCGGACAGCGGGTGCAGCATACGGTCGGGCGCTCCAGCGACTCACCCTTCACCAACCTCAACCTCGATGCGCGGAGGATTCCCCGCACTGACATTGTCCCGCACTTGGGAGCTGCGTGGGCCGAGGTCGAGTCGTCGACGGCTCGTGCGGCCAGGCTCATTCCCGACGCGGCGACTCTCGGGATCGACGTGTTGGTCCGCCCCTGTCGTCGAAAGTTTGTGCTCCTCGAGGCGAATGCGTTCGGGGACTACCTGCCGGGACTGCTGCACAACGGGCTCACGACCTATGAGGCCCAACTGCGTTCGCTCCACATGACCGACAGGAAATCCGCATGACCCAACGCCCGGCAAAGACGTGTGTGGCGCCATCGGATTTGCTGATGATGACCTTTGACGCGCTGCGGTTCGACGTCGCTGACGCTGCTCTCCGGGAAGGACGCACTCCCTTCCTGAAGAGTCTCTTGCCAGACGGCTGGGAGGCGCGGCACAGCCCCGGAAGCTTCACCTATGCCGCCCACGCCGCCCTGTTCGCCGGCTTCTGGCCGACGCCCCAGGCGCCCGGACACGATTCGCGTCCCTTTGCTCTTCGGTTTCCTGGAAGTCGTACCATCGGTGCCACAACGGTCCGTTTGGAGGGGGACAACATTGTCCAAGGCTTGAGTCAGCAGGGCTACCACACGATCTGCATCGGAGGCGTCGGCTTTTTCAACAAGGCCACGCCCCTCGGATCCGTCTTTCCGGCGATGTTTGACGAGAGCGACTGGCAGCCCGAATTCGGCGTCTCCGAGGCGCACTCGGCCCGGGCGCAGGTTCAAGCGGCCTGCCGGAGGATTGGGGCGTGTCCGTCCGGGCAGCCGTTGTTTCTATTCGTCAATCTGTCGGCGACGCATCCTCCCACCCACGGCTATCTGCCCGGCTCACAGGGCGACTCGGTTGCATCGCAGGTGGCCGCTCTGGCCTACGTGGACCGACAACTGCCGACGCTGTTCGCCGCATTGCGAAATCGGGCACGCGGCGGGACGGCCTACCTGATGTCGGACCACGGCACTCTGTTTGGAGAGCAGGGACTCACCGGACATCGGGTGGGGCACCCGGCGGTCTGGACGGTCCCCTACGCCGAGTACCACTGGGAGCCGGGCCAATGAATCGTCTGCTGGAGATTGACGATCGCGAGCCGCTCTCGGCGTATGCCTATTCGTATCCGCACAAGTCGTCGTATCACCGGTTGTCGCCTCCGGTCTTGCTGCGGGACGCGTGGCAGGGGGAGGACCTGACCAAGCTCTCGCTCTATGTCCATGTGCCGTTCTGCGAGATGCGCTGTGGATTCTGCAACCTGTTCACTCAGTCGCAACCGGATGCTGCCGTTGTCGACAGCTACCTGATGACGTTGCAGCGTCAAATGCAGGTCGTCCGGTCCGCGGTCCCGGAAGCGAGGTACAGCCAGTTTGCCATCGGGGGCGGGACGCCGACGTACTTGACCGCCCGGCAGTTGGAGACCCTGCTGTTTGCACTGGAACGCTCAATTGATCAGCCAATCCGCAGCTTGCCCACCTCGGTGGAGACGTCGCCGGCGACCGCCACGCCGGACCGGCTGCGCATCCTGGCCGACACCGGAGTCCAGCGGATCAGCATCGGCGTGCAGTCGTTCGTGGAGTCGGAACTGCGGGACATCGGTCGGCCCCAGAACACAACGAGGGTGCACGAGGCCCTTGAGGCGATTCGGGCATTGCCGTTTCCCGTGTTGAACGTCGATCTGATCTACGGCCATCCGGAACAAGAACTGCACTCCTGGCAGTCCACAGTCGAGATGGCGATCGACTATCAACCCGAAGAAGTCTATCTCTATCCACTGTACGTGCGACCGCAGACAGGCCTGGCGCGCAGCGGCAGCCCGACGGCGGGGCACCGCGTCGAGCTGTTCCGGGAGGCCCGCGACTTGTTACGAATCCAGGGCTACGTCCAAACGTCGCTCCGTTGCTTTCGGCTGCCCGAGTGGACGTCCCCCTCAACGTACACCTGCCAGAGAGACGGGATGGTCGGCTTGGGATGCGGCGCGCGGTCATACACCCGCCGCCTGCATTATGCAACGCGATTCGCCGTCACATCGTCAGGCATCAAGGCGATCCTCCGCGATTGGATCGGCCAATCGGACGAGGAGCTGTCGTACGCCACGCATGGCATCTGGCTGTCCGAGGAGGAGCAGCGGCGGCGATACCTGATCATGAGCCTTCTGCAGACAGACGGGCTGGTCATGGCAGACTACGAGGCCATATTTCAGTCGACGCCGGACGCCGAGTTCCCGGAACTGGAGCGCCTGGCAGCGCGGGGCTGGCTGAGGCGGACGGAAGATCGGCTGATGCTCACTGAGGCCGGCCTTGAACAGTCGGATCAGGTCGGGCCGCTCCTGTACTCGCGAGCGGTCCGGGCGCGACTCAAGGAATTTGTACGACTGTGAACCTGTCCGTGCTCTATCGGGGTCCACTCACAAGCTGCAACTACAGTTGCGAGTACTGTCCGTTCGCAAAACGTACCGAAACCAAAGCACAATTGCGCCGCGACCAGCAGTCGCTCGTCCGGTTCACGCGTTGGATTGAATCGCAACGCCAGCACGCCTGGAAGGTCCTGTTGACTCCGTGGGGCGAAGCGCTGGTTCGTGCGTGGTATCGGGACGCGATCGTCGCGCTCACGCAGGTGCGGCAGCTGGAGTCTGTCGCGGTGCAGACCAACCTGTCGTGCGGACTCGACTGGATCGAAGACTGCCGCCGCAACCGACTGGCTTTGTGGGCGACGTTTCACCCCACAGAAGCGGACGCCGGTGTCTTCCGTCGCAAGGTCCGGCGGCTGCACAACCTGGGCGTGCGGGTCTGCGTCGGCATGGTGGGAGTCCCGGAATTCCTCGAAGCGATCATGACCATGCGCCGAGAACTTCCGCCAGAGATCTATCTGTGGATCAATGCCCAACAGCCGCGTGCACGGCCCTACACGCCGGACGAATTGAAGCAGTTCCGGGCGATCGATCCCCACTTCGAACTGACGCTCAAACGACAGCCATCGCGAGGACTCCCTTGCCGCACGGGAAAGAGCGTCTTTTGCGTGGATGGACGAGGGGACATGCGGCGGTGCCACTTCGTCCATCGGGTCATCGGCAACATCTACGACCCCACATGGGAGCACTGCTTACATCCTCGCTCCTGTCCGAATCGCTTCTGCGATTGCTTTCTGGGCAAGGCTCAACTCACAGCAGACTCATTGCACGAAGTCTTCGGGGAGAATCTCTTGGAACGGCTGCCCTTGGGTTTCAGCACTCCTCGTCCCTCTCGTTAACAACGTTGAGGAGTGGTCGCAACCGGCCAGATCACGCAGCCCGCCGCCAGTAATGCTTCAGCAATCCACCGAGCCGCGTGGTGCATGCCACGTCCGACAGCTTGATCGTGGCGACCTGCTCAGGTGCCGATTCCCAGGCCGGCGGCACGTTGTCTCGTGCCGAGTGACCTCTTTCCGTGTTGTACCAGCGCACCCCCTCAGCGCACACGTGGTTCAAGTGGCGCTCCGAGACGATCACGAAGTAGTCAAGAATCTCGTGTTTCAGACTCTGCACGACCCGTTCCACGTGGGCCTGCAAATTGGGACTTTGGATCGTCTTCTTCTTCAGCTTGGCCCCCGTCGACTTGATGATCTCGTCGAATTCGACCGTGAACTTCGTGTCGCGGTCGTGCATGACGTAGCCGGCCGACAGTCCGATGCCTTCCGCGTGCTTCAGAAAGTTGCGGGCCTGCTGCTTGACCCATGTCGCGTTCGGATGGGCCGTGCAGGGCGAGACCCAGATCCGCCGTGTGCCGATGTGGATGAACACGATCAGGTACAGGTCGACGATCCCCTTCATCGTCCACATCGGCTTCGTGATGTAGTCGCATTGCCACAACGTGGCGGCATGGCGGGCCAGTTCCTGGCGGGTCACGGACGCCAGCAGGCTCAGCAACGGGTGCAGGATGCGCGATGATACGCTCGGAATCCTTGATTGTTCGGCTATTCAGGGGATGGTGAAGGTTTTTGTACCCGGCTCAGAAGGCAGGAATGTACCGGCCCGCTGGTGGTGGTCCGACCGCCACGGTGGCCGGCTCGTTGCTGATTTCCAGGACTGGTCGATCAGCAACTGAACCAGCCCCGCAGCCTGCTCAGATTCTCACCTGAAACGCGCTGCGCTCTCTCCGCTGTAAACCAGAAACGGCCGCGAAATTGACTTTCGGTCAGTCTGCGGCCCATCTGTTCGAGAAAGCCAGAATCGTCCTGCTGACCCCGCTTCGGTCGCGAATTCGCTAAGAATCGACCATTCAAGCAGTTGTGGATTCCAAAGGCGCGAGATCGCGTTCGCGTATCGGTTGTGCACAGGGAGTCCCCGGGGTTGCAGAAAGCCTCGCAAGACGAGATATTCTTAGCTTCGATTTTGTTCACAGCAGATCAGTGGAAAGCGGAACGATGGCTCACAAGAAGGGACAGGGATCGACCCGCAACGGACGCGACTCGGTCGCCAAGCGGCGTGGGATCAAGAAATTCGGCGGCGAGAGCGTCGAAGCGGGCAATATTCTCGTCCGGCAATGCGGCACGAAATGGCATCCCGGCCGGAACGTCGGCATGGGCAACGACTACACGCTCTTTGCTTTGGTTAACGGCAGCGTCTATTTCGACCGCGAAGGGCGGCGGATCAACGTGCAGGCGGCGGAAGCGAACTGACAGACGGCACTGCCGGGCAAGCCGGCAGTGGCCCCCGAATCCGTCGTCACGAACCCACAAGGCCCACAGGTTGCAACCTGTGGGCTTTCTGTTGCGCAGTCATTCACCCTTCCAGCGGCACGTCGTGGTAGTCGAGCGCCCATTCCTTCATGTAGCGGACGCGGTTCGGGCGGATGCGGTACAGAATGAAGTCCGGGTTGTCGATTGACCCGAGGTATTGCCGCAGCAGCGGGTTCGCGTCCCAGATCTCCTGCAGCACGTCGCGATCGGTGACGACTTCGGCCACTCCGGTCAGCCGAACCTGATTGTGCCCGTCGTCCATGTAGCACAATTCGACCTTGGGATTGGCCGCAAGCTCCCCGGTCTTGTGATACTGCCGCAGGTTGGCGACGTAGACGGTGAATCGGTCCGTCTTGACCGGCGACACCGGCCTCAGCCGCGGCTGGTCCCCGTCGATCGTCGCCAGATGCGGAAACCGGTCGGCCTCAATCACGCCCAGCGCCAGGTCGACGAGTTGACTCGGATCAATCGGTTCGGGAGTTGGTTTGGACATTGCTGTGTACCGGACGCTGATTCGTTTTCACCGCGGAGACGCGGAGACACTGAGGAATCGCAGAGAGTTTTCGGCGTTGACTCTCGTGGGTGAAGGGTGCTGGCAACTCGATCAAAAAACTTCGACCCGTTGGATAGGACACTGGCTCATGCGGCCGCTAACCCAGCCTGCGATTTTAGCTGAGTGCGTGATGATCGAGCGCATCGGGCCAGATAACATCCCTGTTCTGTTGAAAGTAGGCACGGAGTATTCGGTCGCATTCTTCGCTGTCGAGAGCGCCATCCTCGATCATTTTCAACAACGCTCGCGAATCGTCAGCGCACATGGCTTCGATGTCGTCGCGTGTCGCACAACATCCAAATCCATCAAACGAAATCCGCGCCAGAACCAAGCATCCGGTCTCATTCACGTCGAAATCGGCGAAGACAGAGTCATCCTGGAGGCTCAAGCAGAACTCGCACGGGCGACTTGGTATGGGAGCGCAGATCCTGCACCGGATTCGCATTTCACACCCTCCGTGCCTCCGTGGTGATAACCCGTCACCGCGCCAGAACCCAGTCCACGCCGGCTTCGAGCGTCTGCTGCGGCCCGAGAGCCTGCACCGCCTCCGGGTCGCCGGCCGCTGCATAGGCTTGTTCGACGAGTTCCGGCGTCCCGTCTACTTCGCCAATCAGCAGCGTCTGCTGAGGAGCCGCGAGAGCCAGAAAGGCCGGCAGATCGCCATACTTGACCGCTCCCGGGAGGAAGTTCGGGTCGCGGTAGTCCGTAATCTGTGAGAATCGGAAGCCACGCGAGTCGATTGCAGCGCGGTCGACAGAACTCCCGGCGAGCGCCCGGGCGACGGCGACGATCGGCCCGGCGCCTCCCGTGCCGACGAGGCTCAGACGCTTTGGAGCGTGCTCGTCGTTGACGACAAACGAAATCAGCGTGAGGACGTCGTGCACGCGGTGCGCGAAGAGCGTGTGGTTATAGGCAAAAGTGTACCCGGCGAATTCGCGGGGGTTCTCGACGACGCGCTGCTGAGTGAGGTCCTCCCCGGCCGGAAGAAATTCCCCCTGCTGGAACAGGTCGGCCGAGAGGACCGCCGCGCCGCCGTAGACGAGTCGCAGCACCTCGGGCTTCGGCCGGCCGCCGGCGTCGAACATTCCCCGTTTCCCCCGGCCGTCGACCCAGATCACCACATCGCCGTTCCATTCGGAAGCCTGGGGGTAGAGTGAAATGACGGGGAGTTCCTCACCACGCGTCTGTAGTCGGAGAATGTCCTCGAAATAGAGGTAACCCTCCTGCTCCTCCTTGTCGACTTTGGTGCGCTGGATGTCGCCATGGTCCGGCATGCCGCGTCCGATGATCGTCTGCAGCGCCCCACCGACGATCCGCCGGTATTCCGCCAAAGACGACGCATCGGTCGGTGCGAGCGCCGCCATCCGGGCGTCTGACGTCTCTGCAAGGTATTTCGTCAGCGCCCGTTCGTACTCGTCGCCTCCTTCCGGAGCGGGATGCGCGTCGTCCCAGACTGTGTGTTCCTCCGGGGTCAGCGGCTCGTAGTCCTCCTCGATGATCGGCGACTCGAGTCCCAGACCGAGATGCTCGTTGAACCACTCGTACATCAGCGCCCGTGTGACGTAGTTGTAGTTGTGTGGAAAGTGCAGTTGCGGATAACAGGCGACGTTCTCCGGCTCACCGAGCATCGTGTAGAGTTCCTGTAACTGCGGGTACCCGTCGGTCATCATGTCCTTGGTCCAGTCGTTGGCGGCCGTCATCGCCTGCGGCTTCGGCGCAAACAGCGCGGCCAGTTCCACGTTTCCGGTTCCGATCCGCAGCAGACTGCAGTTTTCGCACGTGCAGCCTCCCTGCATCGAGGTCGAGACCATGCCTTGCGGGAACGCGACGACCGGGCGAGGGTCAATCGCGCACAGCAGTATGGTCTGTGTTCCGCCGCCGCTGCCGCCGGTCACCCCCAGCCGCTCGGGATCGACGTCTGGCAGTTGCTCCAGGAAATCGAGCGCCCGGATCGAGTTCCAGGTCTGAATGCCCATGATGCTCTGCAGCCGCATCTCAGCCTGCGCGCTGAAGAGTCCCCAACTGTCGGCTCCCTCAAAGTCCGGCCGCTGTTCCGCGAAGCGGTGGGCCAGTTCGTACGAAATCTGACGGCTGTCGGCGTAACCCAGCATGTCGAAGATAAAGACGGTGCATCCCATGCGGGCGAGCTGAGCGCAGCGGGCCAGCTTCGGGAATCGTCCGGAGGCTTCGTACTTCTCGGCTCCGTCGGCGATCAGTTGTTGCATCGCCTGCTCGCCGTAGTCCTGCAGCCGCCCGCCGTGCCCGTGCGGGCAGAGAACGCCCGGCCTCGGACCGTCGCCGCTTGCCGGCCGGAACAGCAGACCCGTTACGAGATGATCAGGCACACTCTCGAAGTGGACTTTCTCGACCGTAAACCCGTCTCGTTCGGTCTTGCCGTAGACCTCGGGATTGAGTGGCGTCTTCTCCGGCATCGGCCACAGCCCCGTGGCGACGAGCACCCGCCGGCGGAGTTCCTCCGCGCGCGCCTGCCACAACTCGGCGCTGTCGGGGACGTCAAACGGAAAGTGCCCGTTGAGATCCTTCAGCGGCTGGAGACGTCGATCATCGGGGGCGGAGCCGACTTCGTAGACCTTCAAATCGGCCGCACGAACATTTTCCGCCGCCGCGAAAACTGCCAGGCAGAATACTGAAAAGAGTGTCAATCGAAGTCTGTCGGATGAACGCAGCATCACTGGTTCCTTGAGTCGTAGGTTTCGTGCCGATTCGACAGAACTTCGTGTCCTTCGTGTCGTGGTGGTTGACCATTAAGGCACGAAGTACACAAAGGAAACATTGGAGTCCGAAGTCTGACTCGCATTATGTGTCGCAATAGGCTGAGGGTTACAGGATCTGACTCGCATCGGGTGCCACTGGCGTTCCGCCAGTGCCTTGTCGGAGAGCGGCTGTTCACATTCGCACTGGCAAAGCCAGCGGCACCCCGCTGCGGTCACACCTCACAGTATCTCGACCGGCCGTTTGCGGGCGGACCACAGGGCTTCGGCGAACTGGACGCCGCAGGTGTTTCCACGATAACGGGCGAGGATTTCCTTGTTCCGTTCCGCGCCGCCCGGCTGCTCCGGATCGTATTCGCGATTCTGCATGATCGCCATCAGTCGCCCCAGCCAGGCGATGGCCCGGTCCCAGTGTTCGGTGACGTCGACGAACGTGTCGGGCTCGAAACCGATCGTGTGCCCCGGGCCGTTGTCGTATTGATAGATGCGGCTCGGCGTCTTGAACCGGTCCTCGTTGATCACGCGTCCGCCGCCCCGCAGAGCGATCTTGCTCAACTGCGAAGCGACGGTGTGGTCATTGTGGTGATCGTATTCCCACAGATGAAAGGCGATGTCCGGCTTCACGGCGTGCACCGCTTCGGAAACTTTGCGTTTGGTCTGCTCATCAACGACGTATTGATGTGATGCCAGATCAAGAAACTGCATCTCTGCGCCGTACTCCCGCGAGAGGAGGATCGTCTGCTCGACCAGTTCCCGGTCGCGGCCTCTCACCGGCGGCCAGTTCGAGTAATCGCCGATCAGCGACAGAATGACCACGCGGTAGTTCTTGGCAATCGCCTTGAGCATGATGCCCGGGATGCCGTAGATGCAGTCGTCGTAATGGGCTCCGATAGCCAGCAGCACCGGTTGGTTGGCCAAGGGAGGACTCCTCGTTGGCGGTTCCATGCGAGACCCGCGGGACGCAGCCCGCGGGCTTTGGGGTTTAACGAGTTCGGCACGTTTTATTCCACGGCCACTTCTTAATCCACGGCCACTTCCGACAGAAGGTCGAACAGTGTTTGCTCGATCTTGTCGGAGGCCTCTTTCTCGACGAAATTCGTGCCGAGCCAGGTTTCATACCCGCCCAGTTCGTGCTGTTCGGGAGTCGGCAGGTAGCCGAAGGAGCCGTTGGCGAGTGAGATGGTGAAGGTCTTCTGCAGAGGCGAGTTCTCCTTGAGTTCGAGGCCGATTTCGGTGAATACCTCGAACGGAATCGCCGTAATGCCGACCGGACCGATCCGGAACACCTGCAGCGGGACTTCGATCTCTTCATCAGCGTCCTCGAGCCTCAGGACGCGCTCGGCGTAGTTGGTTTCGACGCGATGCCATTGCTCGGCGTCTTCCGGCTTGTCGAGAGTCGTCCGAGCCCACTCCAGCAGTTCCGGGGTGGGGATGCGCGTCTTCAAGGTGAGTTCGCGGTACGCGGCCGCCAGCGTGATCTCATCCTGGAACTGGACCGACTGGTGCGCCTCATACACGTGAGCGGCGACGGCGTCGGCCACGATCCGCATTTTCTCGTACGGCTCCATGCGTTGGCCCGGCTCGCGGAAGTTGATGTTGTTCACGTCGGCGCTGGTGCCGTTCGACAGCATGCCGACGAAGGGGGGATCGAGGTCTTCCGCGCCGAGGAGTTCGGCGATCCGCTCGGCGAACATGCCGAAGTAGTCGGCCGAGATGTCGCCGCTGCGCACTCCGCCGACGTAGTGCAGCGAGTAGTTGGCGAGCAGTGCGATCGGACGGCCTTCGGTCGACTGTACCGTGAGAAACGCGATCTCCGGATCAACGGGACCGGCCGGCTTGACGAGGCTCTCGTGCGCCCGGGGCGGGTTCATCCGCACTTCGTCGATTCCGCCGAACGGATTTCGCCGGACATCCGGGTCGGTCGAGAACCAGCGGCGGTTGAAAACCTGGTTGGGTTCCGCACCGCTGCCCCAACTGATGCGGGCCGGTTCGAGGTTGTTGATAGCGCACTGCACGACATCGGTAATCCGGCTGACGATGAATTCCTGATACGACGTGAGTTCCGTCTCGTAGGCGACCTTGCTCGGTCCGCGGGCCGACGCGGCGGAGTGCGTGTGCGTCGATGCCATCAGCATATGCTCGATCGGAATACCGGTGATTCCATGCACCGAGGCTTTCGCTGCATCGAACACTTCCCGCGGAATGCCGACGTTGTCACACATCACAATCACCAGCCGCGTCGCGCCGTCGTCGAGCACCAGGCACCGCACGTACAGTTCGTCGTGAATGTGCCTGGCCGGAATCGGGCGGAATCCGCCGACGATATCGGACCCGAGCGGCGGCGTGATGTTGGCCGTGGCGGCCCCGGCTTGAAGAACAGGGGGCGGATCTGACTGATCGTCATCGGCGACGGCTGGTTCGTCAATTACTGAAAACCCGATCAGCGCAGCCAACAGGACGGACCACTCAGACAGCCGTAATCTCCGCGTTAATTCCACCTTCATGTCATACCTCGTTGTTTTTCGGACATGTTCCCTGAGATTCTCGCCGGACCGACCGCATGCATCAAGTCGTTGGGCCAATGTAGGCGACTCGCTCCGCGAGTCGCATGTGCGTTCGATTCAGTCAGGACCGATCAATCGCTGACCACGCCTTGTTGGCTGCTCAACTTGCGACAGCGTGAACCGTCCAACGACAACGAATGGTCGGCTGGTCCCTCTCTCTTCCCTCAACTGACTCGGCAGCGGACTCACTTTCGAGGGGGGTGTGCTGTGTCTCCACCCAGTGGGCGGCCGACTCGGCGGAGCGAGTCGGCTACATTGGCGGAGTCGGACCGATGTCGCTAAAACCCACATTTCCGAGTCAGGTTCTCAATTCGAACAGAGATGAGGTCGCGTGCGAGAGCGCGGCTGCAAGACATACCGGAGAATGCTCAAATGAGTATGGCCATTACAGCCGTTCACGGACGGCAGATCCTCGACAGCCGCGGCAATCCGACCGTCGAAGTCGATATCGAACTGGAGGACGGCACCATCGGGCGCGCTGCCGTGCCAAGCGGGGCGAGCACGGGCGCCCACGAGGCGTGTGAACTGCGCGACGGCGACAAGTCGCGGTATCTCGGCAAGAGCGTCGAGAAGGCGGTCGGACACGTCAATGAGGATCTGGCCGACGTCCTGATCGACCTTGACGTGGCCGACCAGATAACGATCGACCGTACGATGATCGAGTGCGACGGGACTCCCAACAAGTCGCGGGTCGGGGCCAACGCAATTCTCGCCTGTTCCCTGGCCGCGGCCCACGCGGCGGCGCGAGTCAGCTACTTGCCGCTGTTTCGCTACATCGGCGGAGTGGGCGCCTGCCGACTTCCGGCGCCGATGATGAACATCATCAACGGCGGCGAACACGCCAACAACAAGATCGACCTGCAGGAGTTCATGGTCATGCCGCTCGGTTTCGAGCGGTTCAGCGACGCCCTCCGCTGTGGAGCCGAGATCTTTCACAGCCTCAAGAAGGTTCTGGCCGACAAGGGACTCAGCACGGCGGTCGGCGACGAAGGTGGATTCGCCCCTGATCTGGAGAACAGCGAAGCCGCGATTCAGGCCATCATGACCGCCATCGAAAACGCCGGCTACAAACCGGGCGAGCAGGTGAAAATCGCCCTCGACTGCGCGAACACCGAACTGTTCGATCCCAAGACCGGCGTGTATGCGATCGAAGGCCAGAAACTCGACGCCGGAGGCGTCATTGACCTGATGGAGAGCTGGGTCGACAAGTATCCGATCTGCTCGATTGAGGACGGCTGCTCGGAAGACGATTGGGACGGTTGGAAAGCGATGACCGACCGCCTGGGGTCGAAGTGTCAGCTTGTCGGCGACGATCTGTTCGTCACAAACTCCCAGCGTCTCGCGGACGGCATCGAGAAGGGGGTCGCCAACAGTATCCTGGTCAAGGTGAACCAGATCGGGACGCTGACCGAAACGATCGAAGCCGTTCAACTCGCCTACCGCCACAAGTACACCGCAGTGATGAGCCACCGGTCCGGAGAGACCGAGGACACCACCATCGCCGATCTTGCGGTGGCGCTGGGAACCGGCCAGATCAAGACCGGCTCCGCCAGCCGTACGGACCGTATCTGCAAGTACAACCAGTTGTTGCGGATCGAGGAGATCCTCGGGCCGAATGCAGTCTACGGCGGCACGATCTGAGTCGTGCCCGGACGTCTGTCGTGTCGATAAAGGAATCAGGATCGCGGTGCGCGCGTATCGATCGATTCGCGGATTTCTGTCGTCGTCCAAGAACGCTCCCCTGCGGGTCGCGGCTAAACGGATCCGTTAATCGTTGTTCGCACTTTCGTACAGTCCAGCGGCCGGCGTATCGTCGTTCCACCGTTTCCCTTGTCTCATGCCAACCCGCACCGCCGAACACGCGACGCCCGCCCCCCACCCGCGCGGAGGGACCGTGGTGTCGTTGTTGTTCTGGGGCTGCCTCTTCGCCTCTGCGATTCTGTACAGCGTTTGGGCTCACGCACCGAGGTTCGTCGAGTGGACCGAACTCAACCACAAGTTTCAGTCGAATCAGGCAGAGTTGGGCGGCTTGCAGAGCCAACTGCGGCACTTGCAGCGCGTGGCAGACGCCCTCGAGCGCAATCCCGATTTCGCGGCCCGAGTCGCACGCAGCGAACTCGATGCCGTCCGCCCGGGAGCCGAGACGATCCGGCTGCCGCAGGAACTTGGCGTCGACCCCCGCATTCCCGCCGAAACCAATGTTGTCCCGCCGCCCGAGCTTCCGTGGTATCTTCCGGAGTTGAGAAACGCGGCCGAAAACGAAGTTCTGCGCCGGCGTCTCGTGCTGCTTGCCACGTGTCTGGTGCTGGTCGCCTTCGTGTTCTTCAACGACGGAACGCTGCACCTGCTCGGTTCGCTGCACTCGCCCGGTTCGTTCGCTCGCCGCGTCTTCGCCCGCTACATCCGCACGGATGCCCCCCCGTAACGCAGGTCTACGGCGCTGTCTTACGTTGCCCTACTGCGTGAGAAACATCGGCCACGGGAGCAGGAAGGCGTGGTGCTGGAAGAGTTCCAGCTTGCCCTCTTCGCCGATGAACTGCGTGAAGAACATCAGAAACACGAAGGCTGCGATCAATGGCAGCATCAGCAGCCGTACGAAGAAGCGCGTCACGAACCAGGATCTCAGGCCTTCCCGCTGGCGGCGCACGGCGCGGCCGTAGGCCCACCCCGTCACGACGCGGGCCGGGTAAATGCTCACGATGAACACCAGCGTCACGCCCCACATGGCGTCGGCCGGCGGCAGCACGATCTTGAACAGATAGAGCGGCAGCGCGAGGACGTAAACAACGATGACGGCAATCAGCCACGCAAACGGAGCGTGGCGAAACAACTCGCGGACCGTCCCCAGTTCGCGATATGCACCAAAGCGGTTCTGAGCTGCGAAGTGCGCCTGGAGGAACGGCACCCAGGCGAACGCGATCACGAGCAAGAACCCGCCGAACACCGTCGCCAGAATCTGCGGGCCCTCACTCTGGCGGGCCGCCGCGTAGAACAGCGTGGGAACGATCAGCCACAGAAATGCGCCGAGGAACCCTCGCAGGCCGAGCATGAAGTGATGCTTCAGCTTCAGCCGCGAAAGGAAATCGCGAATGTGACGAGACGCCGTTTCGAGGTACGCCCCCTCCCGGAGCTTGCCGACGAGCCACAGCACGTTCTTCAGCGGCCGGAAGAAACATCCCAGCGATCCGCCGCGAGCCAGCGCCAGACACAGGTGCAGCGTGATTCCCGCCCAGGCAACCGGCGTGAGAAACCGCAGGAAGACCGCCGCGCCTCCCCCCGGATTGATCAGAGACGCATCGGCGGTCAGCGAAGACAGAAACCGCAGGGGCAGCAACCACAGCCAGACGCCCAGCGCGATCGAACCGATGCGGGGCGCGATCCCCAGCAAAGGAAAAGCATTCCGCAGTTTGCCGGTCCGGCCGACACGCCCTTCCACTTCCAGCAGATACCCCAGCGCCAGAAAGTTGACGATCGGGATCGCCGAGATGACCGCCAGCATCAGAATCAGACTGGCCAGCCCGAACAGGCACCGCACGATCCAGGCGATCGCCCTCAGCGGATGCCGCAACGGATTCGGAAACGGGGGCAGGCGGCCTTCGGCGTCAAACTCTTCAATCTCCATCGACGCCGGCGCCGCCAAGAGGAACTCCGTGACTTCCAGCCGATCCTGCGAACCGGTCCCGCTTGTCCGAGTCTCTCGACGAACCTCCGGCTGCATAGGCCTCGCCGTTCCGGCCGGTTGGAGTTGAGTTGTTGAATCGGACATGATGTTCCCCCGCGACCGGCAATCCCGTCAAGACCGCTCATCCGGATCGGCCCTCATCACTCGCAGGCGCGGCTCCGCACGCAGCAGCCTATACAGGTCTACCGTCGGCAGTGACTGCAAGTTTCAGCAACATGCCGAACTGAGTGAAACTTGCCGGAGCCCGGTCAGGTAATCCTGTTGACGTTCGATGGTTCCAGCCATTTCTTCAAAACTTCTGCGAGAACTGACTGGAAAAAGTTAGAATATTCCAGGCGCCCCGGCGAACTCCGCTGGGGATCGTTTGCACCTGCGACACCAACGCCGGGACGTGAGGCGTTCACCGCCATGCATCAACGTACTCTGCTACTGCCGATTCTGGTTGCTCTGCTGATCGCGACGGTCGCCGGGCTGGCGGCCCGCAGTCCGCTGCAGGATGAGCCGCAGGGGTTGAAGATTCCGGTGGCGGGCGACCTGGCGCCGGTCGTGCAGGAGGTCAACCGGGCCCAGAGCGTGCTGTGGAGCGACGCGGGCGTGGCGCCGGCCGGTCGAGCCGACGACCTGACCGTCCTCAGGCGACTCTCTCTGGCGCTGCACGGAACGATCCCTTCGCTGGAGGAGATCCGCCGCTTCGAGGCGGACGACCGCCCCGACCGGCTCGAGCACTGGACGATCGCCATGCTCGAAGATCCGCGTTTCGCGGACTACTTCGCCCAGCGGCTCTCGCGCCCGTTCGTCGGCGTCGATGAGGGACAATTCGTCATCTTCCGCCGCGACCGATTCAACGAGTGGCTCAGCGGACAACTGGAGAATCACCGTCCCTATGACGAGATCGTGACCGAGATGATCACCGGCACGGGCGTCTGGACGGGCGACGCCGAAGTCAACTTCCTCACCGGCGCCTTCGCCAATGATGAGTTCGACGAGGACAAACTCGCCGGCCGCACCGTGCGCGCCTTCCTCGGCCAGCGGATCGACTGCGCGCAGTGCCACGATCATCCGTTCACCCACTGGAAGCAGAGTGAGTTTGAAGGACTCGCCTCACACTTCGGCCAGGTGCGGGTGTCGCTCGTCGGCATCGAGGACGATGCGCAGGTGCTGTTCACACTCCCTGCCGAAACGGCTGAGGAACTGTCGGCTGGTCAATTGAGCCAGCAGACCCGCAAGAATTTCAAGAACGACGACAGACTGCGCGCGAATCCGACCGTGGAAACGCTCACCGAGGGCGAATCGTGGTTGATTTCAGACGCTCCCAATGACGACGGCGAGATCGAGCCCCGCTTTATCTGCCGGCGGAAGGCGGACGGCATCGAGGTGGCCCGCGCAGCGGGCGAACACTTGATTGACGACCAGGTCACCGGCGAGAAGCGGATCGCTCCGCCGCGCGTGCCGTTCGGCGAAGAGTGGGTCCCCGAAACGGGAACGCGTCGCGAGAAGCTGGCCGCCTGGGTCACTCACCCGGAAAACAGACGGTTCGAGCGAGCCATCGCCAACCGCGTCTGGGCGCTGATGTTCGGCAAGCCGTATTACCCGTTTGCGCCGGTCGACGACCTGCCGGATCCGGACGACGAGCAGGCCGACGTTCACACCGCAGTGCTCGATGTGCTGGGGGCCGACTTCCGGGCCCACGGCTGCGACCTGCGGCGGCTGGTGCAGGTCATCGCCGCGTCGGACGCGTTCCGGATGGAGTCGATCCACCCGGTGCAACTCAAGCTCGAAGAAAGCGGGGAGTTGGCCGAAGAAGAATACCGCGATCTTTCCCGGACCGTCGAACTGATCGAAGAACGGTGGGCCGTCTTCCCGCTCGTCCGGCTGCGGCCCGAGCAGGTCATCGGGTCGATGTTGCAGGCCAACCACGTGACGACGATCGACCGCAACTCCCACCTCTTCGTCCGGGCGCAGAGGTTCTTTCAGGAGCAGAACTTCATCAACGTTTTCGGCGACCCGGGGGAAGAAGAACTTGAGGACCGGACCGGAACCATTCCCCAGGCCTTGCTCCGCATGAACGGCGAGTTCTCACAGTCGCTGACCGACCCGAATCCATTCCGCGCGGTCGGCCGCATCTCGGGCATGGCGCCGACCCCCGAGAAGAAACTGGAAGTCAGTTACCTCGTCTGCCTGACGCGGCGTCCGACCCCGGAAGAGATCAACTACTTCCTGCCGCAATTCGAGAACAGCGACCAACCGGACGGCGTGATGCAGGATCTGTTCTGGACGCTGTTCAACTCGCCGGAGTTTTCGTGGAATCACTGAGAACGAATTGTCAGTCATCGGTTGTCGGTTGGCAGTCATTCAGTCAACCGTCGGCGAGCAGCGCGGCGTCAGCCCGCTGATCGAATCGAAATTCGCTTCATCGAGGTCAAAGTCATGTCCGTCACCTCTCGGCTCTCCGTTCTCACCACTCCAGTTTCCCGTCGCGACGCGCTGCGCGTGACGGCCGGGCTCGGGGTCTCGTTTCTTGTGCCCGCCATGGATCTGAGGGCGGCCGATCGCCGCGGCTCGGAACGGCCGAAGTCGATCATCACCCTCTGGATGCAGGGAGGCCCCAGCCAGTTGGAGACCTGGGATCCGCATCCCGGCGGCATGCACGGCGGCCGTTTCCCTGCCATCGACACCACGTTTCCGGGTGTCCAGGTCTGTAGCCTGTTCCCCCGCACGGCCGAGCAATTGCACCATATGTCCGTCATCCGCTCCCTCGTCTCCAAGGAAGGGGACCACGAGCGGGGAACCTATTTTGTGCAGACCGGCTACCGGCCCGATCCGACGGTTGTGCATCCTTCCCTGGGGGCCATCATCGCCCGGTCGCTTCCCGACAAAGACGTCGAAATTCCACAGCACGTCTCCCTGGCGAGCGGCAACGGGTTCGTCGCTCCCCGCGGCGGATATCTCGGCGACCAGTACGACGCCTTCCGCGTGTTCGACCCCGGGAACAACCTGCAGAACCTGGAGTCCGCAGTCGATGACGACCGGCAGGATCGCCGGCTCTCCAACCTCGACGTCGTCAGCCGGGCCTTCCGCCGCGGACGTCGGGTCAGCGTTGAAAATACGCTGCATCAACACGTCGTCGAGCGGGCCTTGAAGATGATGTCGTCCGAGCAGCTCGCGGCGTTCAAGATCGATGATGAGCCCGAAGAGGTTGTCGAGCGTTACGGCGACTCCCGCTTCGGCCGCGGCTGCCTCGTCGCACGGCGGCTGGTGGAAACCGGCGTTCGCTCGATTCAGGTCGTCCTGCAGGGATTCGACACGCACGCCGACAACTTCGGCGGCCACGAAATCCAGGCCGAACAGCTTGACCCCGCATTCGCCTCGCTGATCCGGGATCTGGCCGAGCGGGATCTGCTCGAATCGACCGTCGTGCTCTGCATCGGCGAGTTCGGGCGCACGCCGCGGATCAACGTGGCCGACGGCCGCGACCACTGGCCGACCGGGTTCTCCTGCGTCATCGGCGGCGGCGGGATCAAGTCGGGCGTGCTGATCGGCGAGACCGGTGAACCCGACGATCAGGCTGAGGGCCGGAACATTCGCCCGTCCGATCCGATCGAAGTCCCCGACCTGTACGCCACGATCCTGCACGCGATGGGCGTCGACTATGAAGAAGAACTCATCACCCCCATCGGCCGGCCGCTCACGCTGACGCAAGGCTCACCGATCGACCGGTTGCTGCAAACCTGACGAGCTGTCGGCCGGACCAAGCGCCGCACCAGTCCGGCAGAGTCCGCATCGACCGGACGCGCATTGCCTTCCATGCCGGAGCGGCGTCGCGGCGCTCCTTGATCCGGCCTACTCGGCTTGATGCCATCCTGAAGAGCACGTTACGATCTCCCGCGATGGCTGACCCGCGACCGAACGACGAACACGGCGTCTCCCACGACCGTGCGGACGAATCGCTGGAGGCGAAGGTCCGCTGGTTCCAGTCGCTGACGGTCCAGGAACGCATGGACCTGCTGTGCGAGATGACCGACCTCGCCCTCGCCGCCAACCCCGACCTGCCGGACCAGAAACATGCTGAACCGGTGCCGGGACGTATTTGCGTCCTTGAACTCCCACGGGGTTAGGTACGTCGTCATCGGTGGCATTGCGTCGGTCATTCACGGCGTCCCGCGCGCGACATTCGATCTCGATATTCTGATCGAGTCGAACCGGGAAAACGCTCAGCGACTGCTCGATGCGCTGGTGGCGTTGCGTTTTGGAACGGCGACGATGGCGACCGCCGAGACGTTGCTTGCCAATGAAATCACGATTTTCAAAGACCGGCTGCGCATCGACGTGCTGACCTCCGCACCGGGGTTACGCTTCGAAACGGCCTGGAAAAACCGGGAAGTCCATACGCACCGAGGCCAGGACTTCCCGGTCGTCACGATCCGCGATCTGATTCGGTCGAAAAGAGCAACTGGACGAGTACGGGACCTCCAGGACGTTGAGGCGCTGCTGAGTCGCAAGTCACAAGAGTGATGTGAGGTCGTACGGCTTTCGATCAGCAGGATCGCATCATAGAATCGGGTCGCCATGTCCGACGACGCAACCAGCCTGGATCCTGCGCTCGAAACGATCGCCGTCGTCGGCGTCGGTCTGATCGGCGGCTCGATCGCGGCGGCTGTCAAAGAGCGGCGGATGGCAGAGCGCGTGATTGGTATTGGCCGCGACGCCCAGCGCCTCGAAGCGGCGTGCGATGCCGGGCTATTGGACAGATATGACACAAAGCCCCGAGCGGCGGCCGAGGCCGACCTGGCGATCGTCTGTACGCCGGTGGACCGCATTGTCGACGATGTCTCGGCCGTCGCAGCGCATCTCCGGCCCGGCGGTCTGGTGACCGACGCCGGGAGCGTCAAGACGGTCATTTGCCGGGCCGTCTCACGGTTGGAGTTGCCCGCAGGAGTGACGTTTATCGGCGCGCATCCGCTCGCCGGGTCGGAGAAAGCGGGCTGGGAGCACGCCGATGCCGGTCTGTTCGAGGGCCGCATTTGCGTGGTCGCGCCGACCGAGGACGCGCCGGTCGCCGACTGCACTCGCGTCGAGACGTTCTGGCTCAACCTCGGCATGCGGGTGGTCCGCATGTCGCCCGAATCCCACGACCGGGCGCTGGGGTTCACCAGTCACCTGCCGCACGTCGTCGCCGCGGCGCTCGCCTCCCTGCTGACCGACGACGTGCAGCATCTCGCGTCGACCGGGTTCCGCGACACGACGCGCGTGGCGGGCGGCGACGCGCGGCTCTGGACGGCGATCTTTCTGAACAACCCCGAGCCGCTCACGGAAGACATCGACCGCTTCATCGAGCGGCTCATCGAGTTGCGAACGGCGATCGACGAAGGGGACGAAGAACGCCTGCGCGAACTCCTGACGCGGGCCAGTACGCAACGCCGCCGACTCGATTGACCGGCCGCGTACGCGCCGCCGCAAGGGTGAGCAACGGGATTCGAACCCGCGACCTCCAGGACCACAACCTGGCGCTCTAACCGACTGAGCTATGCCCACCATCCATTGCCGGAATGGCGAGTCGATGAATCATGATTCGCCCCCGACTTCGCGCAGGATATCCGACAGTTTGCCGCAGGACAAGCAGTCGTTTGGCGCAGAGCTGGAAGTTTCGCCGTCGTCGCAGTGCCGTCCGGGTTTCCGGCAGCAAACGCCAGGAAGCGCGTCAGTTGAGCACGTTTTTCCTCTCGATGAGACGCTTTGAGACGTGACTGCCCTGTCGCCGGCGTCACGACTTCGCTGCAGCGCCTGCCCCCTGCTTGAGTTCAACCATCAGCACTTCCAGGGGAGTCTCGCCGATATTTTTCGGCTGATGATCGCCCGCCGGATGCCAGTGAAACTCGCCGGCCTTCACCACCGCTTCCCGCTGGCGGCCGTCGGGAAAGGAGAACCTCACTTTTCCATCGCTCAAGACGACGGCGATGCTCTCCGGATGATAATGCATGACTGATTCTTCGCCGGGAGCGTACCGAATCCGGAGCACTCTCAATTGCTCATTCTCGAACTCAACGGCATAGTGCGCGGGGTCGACTTGAATCGGATCGCCGGACATTGTGACTCCCTCCTGATGTTGATTCCGAGTTTATGTGCAAAAGACAACCAAGAGCCTGGTTTGCGCGCCGCTTCTTACGCGGCGATCTGGTCGGCCGCAGCCTGCCCTGTCGGCAGTCGGAGCCGAAACGTCGAACCGCGGCCCGGACCATCGCTTTCCGCCTCCAGCACGCCGTCGTGATCCCGGACAATTCGCTGGCTGATGGAGAGACCCAACCCGGTCCCTTTCCCGACTTCGCGAGTCGTGAAGAACGGCTCGAACAGGTGGGCGATCACGTCAGGCGTCATCCCACTGCCGTCATCGGTGAACGCAAGCACCACTTCATCCGGGTGCTCCTCGATGGTGATTTCCAGATGTCCTCCTTCGGACGTCGATTCGAGCGCATTCGCCACCAGGTTCAGCACGACCTGCTTGATCTCCGGTCCGTTGACCCACGCGTAGCTGGGAGACTCGCGCTGGACGTCGATCGTCCGATCCCGGAATCGGCCCAGATGACGCGTCATTGAGACGACTTCTCTCACGATCGCGGTGACGTCGTACAGATTTCGCTCGCCGGCCTGGCCGCGTGCGAAGTCGAGCAGCTTCTCGGTAATCTGCCGGCAACGCTGCGCTTCGTTCTGGATCATCTGCAGGTACTCGCGGACCTCCTCGGCGTCCTCACCTTCCGCATTGGGGAGCCAGTCCTGCACCCGGTACTCCAGCGACTCAGCCGCCATCGCGATGGCCGAGAGCGGGTTGTTGATCTCGTGCGCCACGCCGGCTGAGAGGAACCCCAACCCTGCCAGTCGTTCCGAGCGAATCAGTTGTTTAACCCGCTCCTTGACCTGGCGGTCGAGATCGTTGCGAATCGACTGAAACCGCTGCGTCATCCGGTTGAAATCGGCAGCCAGTTCGGCCATCTCGTCGTCCGTCCGCACCCGCAAGCGGTAATCGAAGTCGCCGTCCGCCACGCGCCGCGCTCCCTGGTGCAGTTCGCGCACCGGCCGGATGATCCACCGCTGGGCGCAACGCACCAGATTCAACAGCAAGACCAGCGTCGCGATTCCGGCCACCCACACCACGGCGAGATGCCAGCGGTAATTCGTGCGGGCCTGATCGAGCCGATCGAGCAGTTCGCGGGAGGGGTCGGGCAATTCCTCAGCCGAATCCAGCATCTCGGCGGTGAGGCTGATGATGTATTCCGGTTGCTTCGCCCGACGATCCAGGTCTCCCAGGGCGGGCGCCGCTTCCTCGATCAAACGCAGCTTGTCGTCGAGATCCTTGAACAGGGCGCCGTGGACCAGCTCTTCCTGGGCAAGGTAGTTGGCCGAATGCGGCATCCGCTGCATCCGCCGCTGAAACTCCCGAATGCGGGCCCGCGATTCCTCGACCGCCGTCTCCAGCCGCACCCGCTGATGATCGGCGAATCGCTGCCGGTCCTTCTCGGCAGCGTCGGCGGGAAACTCCAATGCGAGCGGCTTGATCAGCAATCCGATGGCTGCGATCAATTCGCTGCTGCGAGGCGCTTCCTGCAGCCCCAGTTCCAGGTCCTTCACCATCCCGCGATAAGAATAGACGCCGGAAATGCTGCTCACCGCCAATGCTGCCAGCATAAGCAGCACGAAGCACAGTCCGGCCACCATCTTGCGGCGGATCGAATGCTTGCGGCGCAACGAAAGCCTCCACGCTCGAACGGTTTCTCGACAGGCGACCGGGCGGGAAGTCTACCGCTGACCTCGCGACCCAAGCAAGATGAACATTCCTGTGACCGTCCATCAGCGTCGAGCGGCGAATGTGCTGTGAAAGTCTGCCGGACCTGACGTATCTTCCATAGCAGTCCCATATTTTGCCTGTTCAACGGTTGTTTTGGTCGTTGACAGACGCATACCCCAGTGATAGCGTACCAGTGGTTTCAATCACTTCCCATTTTCTCATATCTCGATTGGAATCAGTCGCCCCTCGATCGGGGCAAACGATTCGGCTCCCAGGTGTTGTGCATTGTCGTCGTGATTCTTGTTCCGCAGTCGACTTGTTGCAGGATTGAGCCCCGCGCCGTTCAGCGCGCAGGCTCACGTTCGAATCACCGGCACCCGTTAGTCGTGGAGTTGAAACGGCATGATTGAAGCCGCGTTGAAGGTCATTTCGGAACAGAAGCAGGGCACGATCATCCCTCTCCCGGTCGGCCGCTTTCTCATCGGCCGCGAGGAAGACTGCCATCTCCGGCCGAACAGTGAACTCGTGAGCCGGCATCATTGCGTCTTCACGAACGATGAATTCACCCTCCGCGTGCGAGACCTCGGCAGCACCAACGGCACGAGAGTGAACGGCGAGACGATCCGGGGAGGCGTCGAACTCAAATCCGGGGACGAGGTGGTCGTCGGGATTCTGAAGTTCCAGGTGCTGCTGGGCGACGACGTGGCCGCCGGAACAGCCGCCATCGACAGCAGCGACGATTCCGCCTCCGACGATCACGCAGCGGATGACGGGTCGAGCGTCGTCAACGGCGAAACCTCCACGGCCGTTGCGGCCGACGAAACGCATACGGAGATTCCCGCCTCGGCGCCGGCCGTCGCCACCCCCGGTCAACCTGCTCCCGCGCCGCAGGTCGGCGTGGGGGATACGGCTTATTTTCCGGCGCCCATGGCAGGCTACCCGCCCGGATATCCGCCGCAGCCGCAGTACCCGTACGCCGGTTATCCACCGCAGTATCCCGGCTATCCCGGATACTACCCCCAGGCCGCGCCCTATCCGCAACAGGGGTATCCACAGCAACAAGGGTATCCTCAGCAGGGCTATCCCCAACAGCAATCGGCTCCTTCGCCCGAAACGCAGTCTGCGGCTGAACCAGTGGAGTCAGATTCCTCCGCAGACGTGAGGCTGCCCGATCCGTCGACAACCGGAGCGAAACCGCCTGAGCCGCCCGCCCCGAGTGCCGAAGGCGACGCAAAGCCCAACGCCGAAAAGAATGTTCCGGATCTCGCCGGCAACATCATTCAGAAGTATCTGCAGCGACGCCCGCCGAGCGACTCGTAGCGGCCTGTCGCAATCGAGACGCGGTCGATGCCGGGCTGCCTGCGCAATCCCCGTTTGCAGTGTGACTCATTCGCACTGCCGCCCGGCTGTTCTGTCTCGCAATCGACGCTTGTGTCCCGCTGGACACGCCCATTGACCGCTTTCCGGTCAAGAAATAAACTTCGGGCGCACGGATGTTTACGTCGACGAGGCGCTTGCAGCCGCGTGCGGGACGCTGCACTTCGCGGCCCACGCCAAGATCGAGAGCGGCTCGCCGAATAACCAGGGATATCGCCCGCGAAACGGCTTTGTTTCGTCGCGGAGTGTGACACCGAGTCTGAACGGAACGCGAGTTTCATGGAATTCTTCGATCGTATCGGCGATTTCTTCGTTGCGGTCACCGCCGCCGTGGAAGGGCTGATCCGCAGAATCTTCGGTTCCTCCAACGAGCGAGAGATCCGCCGGATTGGCTTCGCCCGTGACAAGAGCGGGACGGACGCAACCGTTCCCGGCAGCACGTTGGACCGCATCAACCAGCTTGAGCCGGAGTTCGAGAAGCTCTCGGAAGGCGAACTCAAGCAGACCGCAGAGAAAATGCGGGCAAAGCTTGCCGACGGAAAAACGCTCGACCAACTGCTGCCCGAAATGTTCGCCGCCGTGCGCGAGTCGGGCAAACGCTATCTCAAAATGCGGCACTACGACGTCCAGATGGTCGGCGGATATGTGCTGCACACCGGCCGCATCGCCGAAATGGTCACCGGTGAGGGAAAGACGCTCGTCTCCACGCTGCCGGCCGCGCTCAATGCGCTGGCCGGGCACGTCCACATCGTCACCGTCAACGACTACCTCGCCAAGCGCGACATGGAATGGATGGGCCCCACCCACCTCGGCCTGGGACTCACGGTCGGCGCCATTCAGTCCGAAATGCGGCCCCACGAGAGGCAGAAAGAGTACGGCTGCGACATCACCTACGGAACCAACAACGAATTCGGCTTCGACTACCTTCGCGACAACATGAAGCCGACACGCGAACTGCAGGTGCAGGGACCGCTCGACTTCGCCATCGTCGACGAAATCGACAACATCCTCATCGACGAAGCCCGCACCCCGCTGATTATTTCGGGCCCCGCCCACGACGACGTCACCAAGTACCCGAAAGCCGACAGGATCGCCCGTCAACTCAAGCGCGACGTCGATTTTGAAATCAAGGAGAAGGAGCACACCTGCCACCTGACCGATGAAGGCGTCCGCCACGCGGAGGAACTGGCAGGCGTCGAAAGTTTCTATACCGCCGGCAACATGGAATGGCCGCATCTGATCGACAACGCGCTCAAGGCCCACCACCTCTACAAGCGCGACGTCAATTACGTCGTCGAGATGCACGAAGGCCGGATGTCGGTGATCATCGTCGACGAGCACACCGGCCGCAAAATGTACGGCCGCCAGTGGAGCGACGGTCTGCATCAGGCCGTCGAGTCGAAAGAAAACGTCGAAGTCAAGAAGGTCAATCAGACCCTCGCAACCATCACGCTGCAGAACTACTTCAAGCTGTACACCAAATTGTGCGGGATGACCGGAACGGCCATGACCGAGGCCGGCGAGTTTTACAAGATCTACGGGCTCGACGTCGTGGCCATCCCGACCAACCGTCCGATGCAGCGGATCAACTACCCCGACGTGATCTATCGCACCGAGAGGGAAAAGTGGAACGCCGTTCTGGACGAGATTCGCGAAGTGCACGAGACGGGACGGCCGATCCTGGTCGGAACGGTCTCCATCGAAAAGAGCGAAAAGCTTTCCGGCATGCTCGGCAAGTACGGGATCAAGCACGCCGTGCTCAACGCCAAGTATCACGAACGCGAGGCCGAGTTCGTCGCCCAGGCCGGCCGCCTGGGCGCCGTGACGATCGCCACCAACATGGCCGGTCGTGGAACCGACATCATTCTCGGCGGCAACCCCGAACACATGGCCTGGGACGTGCTGAAGGAGAAATACGAGTCGCGGCTCGACGTTCCGAAATCAGAGTGGGACGCCACGTCCGATGCCATCGCGGAGCGCGAGGGCATGAAGACCGAAGGCCGCCGTGTGGCCGAACTCGGCGGCCTGCACGTTGTCGGAACCGAACGTCACGACGCCCGCCGCATCGACTTGCAGTTGCGCGGCCGCGCCGGCCGCCAGGGGGATCCCGGCTCCAGCCGCTTCTTCCTCTCGCTCGAAGACGACTTGATGCGAATCTTCGCGGGCGAGCGCGTCCGCTGGATTCTCACGAAACTCGGCATGGAGGAAGGCGAAGCGATCGAAAGCGCCATGGTCACGCGGCAGATCGAGAAGGCCCAGAAGAAGGTCGAAGAACGGCACTTCGAAGCCCGCAAGAACCTGCTCGAATACGACGAGGTCATGGACCATCAGCGCAAGGAAGTCTACAAGTATCGCCAGAAGATTCTCGACGGGGCGAACTGCCGCGACCTCGTGCTCGAAATGATCGATCAGCAGATCGAAAAATGGACCTCGCATTTCCTCTCCGATCGCTATCGCTGGGAGACGTGCAGCAACTGGGCCGGCCAGGAACTGGGGGTCGTGGTCGACTGGCACGATCTCCGCGATATGGACAAGGACCAGATGGTCGTTTACCTCACCGATGAGGCGGAACGGCAGTCCGAGGACGTGATCCAGGAGCAGTTGGACGAATGCGTCCCCGAGGACGCCGGGCCCCGCGAGCAGAACTGGCAGACACTTTCCAGTTGGGCCAACCGCCACTTCGGACTGAACACGAACGACCGCGAACTCAAGAAACTGGCCGGCGTCGACTCCGAGGGGCACTTCGATCGCGACGAACTGGCCCGATACCTGACCGAACGCTCTCGCGAAGCGATCGGCCGCACCGACTTCTCGATGCTCGACACGCTGCTTGCGGACGATTTCAATCGCCGCACCGTCTGCGGCTGGCTCCGCCAGCAGTTCGGCATCGAAATGACCCCCGAAGAACTGGCCGGCTACGAAGACATCTCGGAGCCGATCGAACTCGTTCGCCGGCGGGCCCGCGACGCTTATCGCGGCAAGGAAATCCACTTCCCGGTCTCCGTCGGAATGACGCGGTTCCTGGGCGGTCGCCAGCCCGATCGCAGCGGGTTGCTCAACTGGGCCAATCACCGCTTCGGCACGCAGCTTTCCGAAAAGGACTTCAAGGAAAAAGAACGGACGCAAATTGAGCAGCTTCTGCTCGAACGCAGCCGCGCTTACTACCCCAGCGACGACGTACTGCACGAGGTCGAAGAGTGCATCGACCGCGCCACGCAGAATGGCAACGGCCACGCCGAAAACGGCCACGGACCGGAACCGGCCAATGGATCGGTGGGCGAAGTTCTCGAATTGGCCAATCGCGTTTGCGGAACCGAACTGACGCAGGATCAGTTCGAATCCCTGGAACACGACGCCGTTCGTCAGACCGTCCTGCAGACCTTCGACCAGAGGTTTCGCCCCGAACTCGGCCGCGCAGAACGCGCCCTGCTCCTCGAAGTGCTCGACCACGCCTGGAAAGAGCACCTGTACTACATGGACCATCTGCGACAGGGGATCGGGCTGGTCGGCTACGCCCAGAAAGACCCCAAGGTCGAGTACAAGCGCGAAGGCATGAAGGCCTTCGATGCCATGTGGGACCGCATCGGCGATCAGGTGACGTCAGCGATATTCCGCCTCGAAAAAGAGAGCCCGCAGTTCGTCGGGTCGCTGTGGGAGATCAGCGCCGCCACCCACCAGCAGGCCGCCTCGGCGGCGGAAGAATTCCAGGAGACGGGAGGCCGGCAGGAATCCTCCGGCCGCGAACCGGGACAGGAAGTCAAAGTCGTCGAACCGATCCGTAACCGGCAGCAGAAGGTCAATCGCAACGATCCCTGCCCCTGCGGCAGCGGCAAGAAGTACAAACGCTGCTGCGGCGCTGCGGGCTGACTGCTGTCGCCGTAGCAGTCGCTCTCGACCGGAGAGCCGGCCAGGTGCGCAGGCATCGTCGATGCTGGAACGCCTTGCTGGACACCCGGTTTGCCTCAGTCCTGTTGCCTCATTCTGCGGGAGAGGGGTCGCCCTGAACGTTCACGTCTTCACACCGCTGCAGCACCACCCGCTGCGATGCGTCAGCCGTTGCGATCCGGTTGTGGGCAATCGTCCCACCGTCGACCCCGTTTAGAAACACGCCTCGGCCGGTGACTCGGACCAGATTATCGGCGATCAGCACATCGCGGCTCGGGTTGGGATCATACCTTGACGAACCCCACACGTAGATTCCGGTCGCCTCCGGGTTGGGCGAAAGGACAACGTTGTCTTTCAGAACCAGGCCGTCGGTGAATCCGAGTTGGATGACCGCCGCCGCGGCGTCCGGGCCGCGCACAAGGTTTCCGGAGACGATCGCGTTGCTGTTGCCGTTCCCGACGAGCCGGCCCGAAATCGTATTGTCGCGAATGATAATCCCGTCGACGCCGCCGGCCAGAATGGAGTGGCGGCAGCGATTGTCGGTGATGATGACGTCCTGCACACCGTCAGCATGCTCCACGTGGATCGTCGAACCGCCCGGGCGCACTTCACCGGCCAGGTCCTGACATTCGGTCACGAGATAGCCGCGCGACTCCGGATCACCGGCCATCTGGATTCCCTGCCGGACGAAGTTCCGCAACGTCACGCCGCGAATCGTGATCTGCCTGCAACCGACCGAAAGGCCGATGCAGTCGCCGCTGAAGTTCTCAACGAGACAGTTCTCAACCAGAATGTTCTCGATGACGCCGTCTTTCCGGTGCAGGAAGATCCCGTGGTTTTGCTCCGGAGTCTCGCCCGGCTCGTACGACTGATAGGTGTTCGATCCGTCGAGGTGCAAATCGCGGATCACCACATCCCGGCAATCCCGCCGGCTTGCTCCCAGCATCCGCCAGAAATTCGTATCGTTGACGCGCTCGGAAAACTTCAGCGTCGATGCGGCCCCTTCGCCTCGAATGAGCGTCCGCGACGGGAGTTCCAGGATCGGACTCTCCGATGCCTGCCGGGAAACGAGGTACGTCCCCGCCGGAATGACGACGACCCCGCCGCCGGCTTCGTGACAGGCTTCAAAGCACTCTCGAATCGCCAGCGTATCGTCCGATTCATCGTCGGCCGTCGCTCCGTAATCCAGAATGTTGAATTCACGTGATTCCGCGTTCAACGACAACAGGCAGAAAATACAGCACGCCGACAAGACTCTGATAGCGCTTTGCAAATCAGTATTGACGATCTGTCTCGCGGATTCTCGTCCTCGACAGTCCAAACACCGCTCGACGCGGACACATGGTAGAGCAATTTGCTCTAAGCACGGCATATCACACCTTTTATCGAAAAATGACGGTAATCTCGTCCGCATGGGCGATAGCGTCACAATGCAGCCGCCTTGCGACCTACGAATCGGTAGCAGCCGTCGCACACGCGAACTCCAGCCGTGTGCAGACCTTCCCGCCCACGGACGTCTTCCCTTTCAGATAGAACGCGTTCGCCAGTCGCTCAGTCAGTTCGACTTCGATGTCGAGCGTCTCGCCGGGGCGGACCAGTCGCCGGAACTGCACATTGTTCAGCCGTGTGACGACCGGTACGTGATCGCTGCCGACCGGTTCGATGCGCGAGATCAGCACGGCCGCCGCCTGAAACGCGGCTTCGCACTGCAGCACGCCCGGCAGCACCGGGAAGCCCGGGAAATGCCCGCTGAAGACGTCCAGTTCCGGATCGAGACATTTTCGGGCGTGAAGCCGCCGCTCATCGATTTCAACAACTTCATCGAGCCAGAGAAACGGGCTGCGATGAGGAATGCAGGCTTCAATCTCAGCGCGGGTCACAGTTCATTCTCCAAATCAAGGGCGAGCGCGCGGAGCGTCAGGCGTCTCGGCTCGCACGGCTCGCTCGTTGTGCAGTATTCTCTCCAGGTCTGCCGATTTCGAGTTTACAGGTTGAGCGGTTCCTGCGGGAGCACGAATCCCGCAGGGTTTCGCGCGGTTTCGTGCTGAGTTTCAAGCCGGGCTTCACAAGTTCAAGACGGACAGACCCGGAGTCGTCGGATGCAACATGGAGAGGCGCCTCCCGTCGTGTTGATTCTCGGCGCCGGCGTCAACGGAGCTTGCGTCGCAAGAGAGCTGGCCATTAACGGCGTCGGCGTCGTCATCGTCGACCGGCATGACATCGCAACCGGCGCCACCGCCAAATCGTCCAGGCTTATCCACGGCGGTTTGCGGTATCTGGAGTACGGCGACGTTGGACTTGTCCGTGAATCGCTCAACGAGCGAGCCCGCCTGCTCCGGCTCGCCCCCCAGTATGTCCGACCGCTGCGGCTGCACATCCCAGTCGCCAGGCGGACCGGAGGCCTGATCCAGGCGGCGTTCCGGTTCTTCAAGCTGAACCGCATCGCCGCCAGTTTTCCGTTCAAGGCCGGCCGGGGACTGTGGGCCGTCCGCATCGGCCTGTGGATTTACGACTACCTGGCTGACAGTGACGCAGACGTACGCTACCGCGTCCATAGGGTCGGCGAAGCGGGGCTGCCCGCCGTCAACTCGAACCAGTACCGCTGGCTGTGCAGCTATTCCGACGCTCAGATTCTCTCTCCTGAGCGCTTCGTGCTGTCGCTGCTCGATGACGCCCGACGCGCCGCTCGCAAGCGAGGCGTCCGCTTCGATGTTCGAACCTACCACACCGCAGCGATCCGGAGCGGGCAGGTTTGGATTTCCCCGGTGGAAGGCGATGGCGAAGACGAAACGCTTTACCCAGCGACGATCGTCAACGCCACCGGCGCCGGCGGCGACAGAACGCTTCAGTCGCTGGGCGTCGATGCGGAGCGGCTGTTCGGCGGCACCAAGGGCAGCCATCTCTTCACCAGTCATCCCGGACTCCGGAAGGCGCTCGGCGACGACGGGGTCTACGCCGAAACCGCCGATGGCCGGCTGGTCTTCGTCCTACCCTGCGGAGAATCCGTCATGATTGGAACGACCGATGTCCGCGTGGAAATCGATCCATTGGAGGTGACCGCGTCGGACCAGGAGATCGCCTACCTGCTGCAGATGGTCGACGCCGTCTTTCCCGGCGTCGGAGTCGGACCGCACGACGTTACTGCGCACTACTGCGGAGTCCGGCCGCTGCCGTATGTCAGCACCGGCAAGACCGGTGCGATTCCGCGCGGCCATGCGATCGTCCACGGGAGCGCCGCTTCCATTCCGATCGACACGCTCGTAGGCGGCAAGCTCACGACGTGCAGGCAGTTCGGCGAGGTCGCAGCCGACCAGATCCTCACGCGACTGGGAGTCCCGCGCACTGCAACCACGCGAAACCGCGTCATCCCCGGCGGCGAAGACTATCCCGCAAACGATGGACAACTCGCCGCCCGCCTCCAGTCCGCAGCCGATCGTGCAGGGTGGTCGATCCATCAGGCTGCAGCCGTGTGGGACTTGATCGGAAGCCGTCTCGACCCGTTGGCCGAGGAATTCGCCTGCGGTTCCGGCGAAACCATTACGGGAACAACCATCCCCCAATCGTTCGTGGACTGGTCGATTCGGAACGAAGCTCCCAAACACCTTGAGGATCTCATTGAACGCCGCCTGATGCTCGCCTGGAGCCGCGATTTGTCCCTGGAAACGCTCCGCGATGTTGCCGCCCGCATGGTCGCGGCCGGCCGCCTTCCGGAGTCACAACTCGCAGCCGAGATCGACCGGTCCCGCCGCCGGCTGGAACATTTCTACGGGCGGCGATTCGGTGACTGAAATCTTCCGTTCGGCCCTTCCCCTCTTCGCGGCTTTGCGTCAACAATTGCAATGCGTGGGATGCGCCCCTGCGCACGACCGACTCCGATTCGATCTTGCGGAGATTTGCCGAAATTGCGTATTTTTCCCCGCTCATTGCGCAATCCCGGCAGGCCCGGTCTTCATGGAGGAATTCCGATGCGGTGTCCCAAGTGTCAGGTCGACGTGGCGACCGAGGTCTCCGCGGACGGCCAGTCCCTCAAATGCACGACCTGCGGCAGCGAAGTCAAGAAGGTCATCGCGCCCTCGTTGCACCCCGATATGGCCAAGGCCCGCAATCTCGTCGAACGACTCTCGAGGGACAGTGCACAACCGCAGGATGCCGAGCCGAGCCCGAATGATCCCGAGCCGCAGAGCACCGACGCCAATGCCGCCGAACCGGCCAGGATGTCGTATCGCATCGATCGCCCCCATTCGACCGACGAACTCGCGGGGCGCACGCAGCGGCCCGCTAGGAAGCATGAGCAGCCGGCAAAGGCCGCAGAGCAATCGACGCGGCGAGACCACGCAGCGCACGCCTCGCTCCCTGCGCCGCACTTCGACGTCTCAACCATCGCGATGAAGAAACATCCCGGACGCGGAGAGTCGATGTGGGGCCAACTCCTCGCCTATCTGGGAGTCGGCGTGCTGACGGTCGGAACCGCCGTCATCCTGTGGGGATACTTCGGCGGACCGGCCGAGTATGCACCCACCGGTTGGCTTGTCACCACCGCGGGACAGATGCTGCTGTTGCTCGGCGTCATCACGCTCGTGTCCGGCGGCTTGCAACAGACCAAACATGAGGTCGGCACGCGCGTCGAATTTCTGAACGGCCGCATGCACCGCATCGAGCAGACCGCCGAGAAACTCCTCCAGGGCCCGCACTTCGGACGCGCCGCCGGTCAAAACAAGACGACCACCGCCGACGCGGCAAGTCGGCGCGCCGCGGACGAAAAGTGACAGACGCCCGTGACCGCCGCGCAAGCGAAGCAGGCCGGTCCGTTTCGCTTATAGCGGCTCAGGAATCTCTCGAGGCGACCGCCGACTGCGCCGCGGCGAGCCGGGCAATCGGAATCCGCCGCGGGCTGCAACTGACGTAGTCGAGTTCCGCTTCATCGCAGAAGTAGACCGACTTCGGGTCGCCGCCGTGCTCGCCGCAGATTCCGATCTTCAGATCCTTGCGGGTGGCGCGACCCTTTTCGACCCCGATCTTCATCAGGGTTCCAACGCCGGTCTGATCGATCGACTGGAACGGATCGCCCGGAACGATGTCGTGTTCCATGTAGTAGCCGATGAACCCCTTGTAGTCGTCCCGGCTCATGCCGAGCGTCGTCTGGGTCAGATCGTTCGTGCCGAAGCTGAAGAACTCGGCTTCCTCGGCGATCTCATCGGCGGTCAACGCAGCGCGAGGGATTTCAATCATCGTCCCGACCGTGTAGTGAATTCCGACGCCCTGCTCCTCGATCACCGCGTCGGCTGACTGACGGACAATGGCGGCCTGGTTCTGGAACTCGGTCTTGTAACCGGCCAGCGGAATCATGATCTCCGGCTTCACCTCGATGCCCTCCTTCCGGACGGCGCAGGCAGCCTCCATGATGGCTCGCGCCTGCATCGCGGTGATCTCGGGATACACGATCCCCAACCGGCATCCCCGGTGACCCAGCATCGGATTGACCTCCGCCAACTCTTCGACGCGCCGCTTGACGTCATCCAGTGAGACGTTGAACTGTGTCGCGAGCTTCTCGGCCAGTCCCGGCTCCTCCTCGAGATGATGCACCGACAGGAACTCGTGCAGCGGCGGATCGAGCAGCCGGATCGTCACCGGACGTTCTCCCATGGTACGGAACAAATGCGTGAAATCGTCCCGCTGGAACGGCAGCAGCTTGGCAAGAGCCGCCGCCCGATCGTCCTGCTTCGTCGCAAAGATCATTTCCCGGATTTCGTCCAGATGATCGAAGAACATGTGCTCCGTGCGGCAGAGACCGACCCCTTCCGCCCCCAGCGCGACGGCCGCCTCCGCGTCGTGCGCCTCGGCGTTGGCCCGCACCTTGAGTCGGCGGTGATCGTCGGCCCACTGCATGAGCTGCGCATAACGGCCGTACGTCTCCGAATCTTCGGGCTCGCGCTTGCCCATCAACACGTCCATCACCTCCGACGGCGACGTCTCGATCTTGCCTGCGAAGACTTCTCCGCTGAAGCCGTCGATCGAAATCCAGTCGCCGTCCTTGAGCACCGTGTCGTCGACTGTCACCGTTCCCGCTTCATAGTTGATGTTCAACTCCTTGCATCCGCAGACGCAGGTCTTGCCCATCTGCCGGCTGACCAGTGCGGCGTGCGAGGAAGCCCCGCCGAACGCGGTCAGAATCCCCTTGGCGACCTTCATGCCCCGCAGGTCCTCGGGACTCGTCTCCTTGCGGACGAGCACCAGTTGGAGATCATTGTCCGCGTTCCAGCGTTCCTCGGCGTCGGACGCGTGGAAGACGATCTGACCGGTGGCCGCTCCGGGACCGGCGTTGATCCCCTTGGCAAGCAATCGGTTTTCCTTCTCCGCCGCCGCTTTGGCGTCGGGATCGAAGATCGGCTGCAGGAGTTGGTTCAGGTCATCGGCCGGGATTCTCCGCTTCTCAAGCGCCGTCTTCGGGTCGATCAGGTTTTCGTTGACCAGGTCCACCGCAATCCGCACGGCGGCGAATCCGGTTCGTTTGGCGTTGCGCGTCTGCAGCATCCAGACGCGGCCCTTTTGAACCGTGAACTCGATGTCCTGCACGTCCTTGTAGTGCTGTTCGAGCGTTTTCCCGATGTTGTTAAGTTGCTCGTACGCCTCGGGCATGTCGTCCGCAAGAGTCACTTCGACGCGTTTCGGCGTGCGCGTTCCGGCGACCACGTCTTCGCCTTGCGCGTTGATGAGATAATCGCCGCAGAAGCCGGGCGTGCCGTCCGAGCAGTTGCGCGTCAGACCGACGCCGGTCGCGCAATCGTCTCCCAGATTCCCGAACACCATGGCCTGCACGTTGACGGCCGTGCCCCACGAGTGCGGAATCCCGTACTGCCGGCGATAGACGATCGCCCGATCGTTCATCCAGCTTCCGAACACCGCTCCAATGCAGCCCCAGAGCTGGTCCATCGGGTCGGTCGGAAACTCGACTCCGGCGTGCTTTTTGATCACTGCCTTGAAGTCGGCCACGATCTGTTTCAGGTTGTCGATCGAGAGGTCTTTCTCGTGTTCCACGCCCGCCTTCTCGCGTGCGGTGTCGAGAATGTCCTCGAAATGGTCGGGGTCGTTCTTGTTCTCCGGCTTCAATCCCAGCACGACGTCGCCGTACATCTGGATCAGCCGACGATAGCTGTCCCAGGCGAAGTGCTCGTTCCCGGACTGTTTGATCAGTGCTTGCACCGTCGTCTCATTGAGACCGATGTTGAGCACCGTATCCATCATGCCGGGCATCGATTCCCGCGCGCCCGACCGGCACGAAAGCAGCAGCGGATTCTCCGCATCCCCGAATTTCGCGCCCATCACCTGCTCGACGCGGTGCAGCGCGTCCTCCACCTGCTGACTCAGTTCCGGGGGGTACTGCCGTTCGTGATCGTAAAAGTACGTGCAGACATCGGTGTTCAGCGTAAATCCCGCCGGCACGGGCAAGCCGATGTTCGTCATCTCCGCCAGATTGGCGCCCTTCCCGCCCAACTCGTTCTTCATCTTTCCGCCGCCCTCGGCGGATCCGTCCCCGAAGAAATACACGTACTTGTGAGTCGCCATGTCTTGATCCCTCGAATTCGCCCCAAGCCTCGTAGCGAGGCCGCTCACAGCAAGCAGTCGTCTGGCGACTGCGGTGATAATCAATTCAACACGAAAACGCGGCGCGCACCGGCAGCAGCAACCTGAACCCGCCACGACGTCGCGAAAGCTATCATCGGTCCCGGAAGGCTGCAACCGTCCGGCCTTCTGGCCCGCAAGGCACCGAACTGCCCAACCTCTGTCCCTCCAACAGATTACACATCCCGAGACATTCTCTCTGTGATGAACTCCGCTGTGTTCACGTTTCATAAAGGAAGCCCTGTCAATGGACTCATCACGATCCGCAAGTTCTTGTCCGGAAAGCCCTTTCAACCGGGACAGCGGTGTTGTTGGAATTGACAGCCCCCGAACATCAGAGAGAATGGAATTGTCGTTGATGACAAGGCACGTTCCACAGAATGTGTTCAGGAATTCCCATCTTCCACTCGATGCGGCGATGATCGCAAAGCTCATCCCAGTTGACGGATCAGCGCCGATCTCCATCACCCGAGACATCACGATCGTCGGTCGCAAGCGGGGCCACTGCGACATGGTCGTCGATCATCAGGGAGTCTCGAAGCTGCACTGCGCCATTGCCAAAACCGACGGATTGCTGTTCATCCGCGACCTCGGCAGCACGAACGGCACCAAGGTGAACGGTCAGCGCGTGATGCGCGGCGCCCTCTTGCCCGGCGATGAACTCGCCTTCGGCAGCATGAAGTACCGCGTCCATCTTGGGCCCGGTGAGCCGGAAGTCGGCCCCGATGAAAAGACGGAAATGCTCTCGGTCTTCCCGATTGCGTCGCGCGAAGAGCCGCTCGAACCACAGTTTGTCGCCGCCGAAAGCGTCGAACAGAGCGACAGCGACGTCCGGTTGGTGTCCGACGATTAACTTGTCGCCCGGCGTCGATCGCCGATTCACATCTCCCGGTTCGAGCCAACCCCCCAAGCATTCGCGTATCAGTCGTTGACAGTGGATTTGCTCAATCTTCGGACGCCGGGATTCGATGGTCGTTGACGAACTCGCTGTCTGGGGGCCCGATTCCGCCGCAGTTCCGAGAGTCGATCGTCCGGAAGCCGAGGCCTATTGTCGCAAACTCGCACGGTCTCACTACGAGAACTTCCCCGTCGTCACCTGGGCGCTGCCGCGGCGGCTGCATCAACACTTCTACAACGTCTATGCCTTCTGCCGCTGGGCCGACGACCTCGGGGACGAAATTGGCGACCCGGTGCGCTCCCTCGAACTGCTCGGTTGGTGGCGCGAAGAACTCGCCGCCTGCTACCGGGATGAACCGAGGCACCCCGTGTTCGTAGCTCTCAGGCCGACGATCCTCCGTTTCGAGATCCCGATCGATCCCTTTGCCGACCTGATCTCGGCTTTCGAACAGGACCAGTCGGTCCACGAGTACGAAACGTTCTCACAACTCAGAGACTATTGCCGCCGCAGCGCGGACCCGGTCGGCCGGATCGTGCTCCATCTCTGCGAGCGTTACAATCAACGGAACGCCGCGCTGTCCGATTCCGTCTGCACGGGCCTCCAACTCGCCAACTTCTGGCAGGACGTGGACCGCGACCGGGACATCGGCCGCACGTACCTCCCCCGCGAAGACCGCCTGCGCTTCGGGTACACCGACGAAATGCTCGCGGCGAAAGAGACCAACAATGCCTTCCGTTCGTTGATGGAATACGAAGTGGAGCGAGCCCGCGAATTCCTGCGCGCCGGATCTCCTCTCGTGGACGTGATGCCGGGCCGGCTGAGAATCGACATTGAACTGTTCATCCGCGGTGGTCTGCAGATCCTGCGGGAAATAAAGCGGATCGACTACCGCGTCTGGGAGCGACGCCCGACCGTCTCGAAATCCCGGTTTTTCACGCTGCTGCTGCAAACCTCCGCCGCAACCCTGTCGCGCCGTCTGCTCGGCCGGGACGGCGTCCAATGACACCGGCGCTTGCTGATTCCTACCGGTATTGCCGGTCGCTGGCTCGCCGCACCGGGCGAAACTTCTACTTCTCGTTCCTCACCTTGCCCCGCGGGCTGCGCCGCGACATGTGCGTGCTCTACGCCTTCATGCGGCTGACCGACGACATTGGCGACGATGAACGGATTCCCATCGACGACCGCAAGCAGCGGCTGAAGTCCTGGCGCAGTGAACTGCGTGATGCACTGGCGGGCGCTGCGACCGACTCCCCCGCTCTCCCGGCCCTGGCCGACGTCGTCCGGCGCCACAACATTCCGGCCGAATACCTGGAAGAAGTCGTTTCCGGGGTCGAATCCGATCTGACTCCGGTTCGTTTTGAGACCAGCGCCGATCTCGATCGCTACTGCTATCAGGTCGCCGGCGCGGTCGGACTCTGTTGCATTCACATCTGGGGCTTCCACGACGACCGCGCCCGTGACGCCGCGATCGACTGCGGACGCGCGTTTCAATTGACCAACATCCTGCGGGACCTCAAGGAGGACGCCGAAAACGGCCGGGTCTATCTCCCGCAGGACGAACTTGAGCGATTCGACTGCTCCGCCGCGGATTTCATAGGCAGTGGACCCAACGAGCGGGTCGCGAGCCTGATTCAGTTTCAGGTCGATCGGGCGCGAATCGACTACGGGAAAGCGGCAGCCCTCGACAACTACCTCGCCCCACCGGGACGGTCGATACTTTCCGCCATGCTGCGCATCTACGGCCGGTTGCTGAGCGAAATCGAACGGCGGCGCTACGATGTCTTCTCGCAACGAATCGAGATTTCAAGCACGCGAAAGCTCGCGATCGCAATCTCCAGTGCAGCCGGCAGAAAGTTTCACGCCGACAAGCTGCGCTGACCTTCCCTTCGATACGATCGCGCAGCGGCTCATCGAGATTCCCAACCGTGGGGGACCGTCACCCCTGCCGGGAATCACAGAAACCGTTCATCCGCAAACGGATGCAGTCCCCCCAGAGGCTTCTCTTGAGGCAGCGCGTTCACCAGCGCCTCGGCCATTTTGAAGTCGCCCTGCGTCGTGATCTTGATGTTCATCGGCCAGCCCCGCACGACCTCTACAGGGTGGCCAAGCTGCTCGACCATTTGGGCTTCATCCGTCGCCGGGCCACCCGGCCACTTCGCAAAGGCGTCCAACAGCAGATCCCGTCGAAAAACCTGCGGCGTCTGAGCCGCCCACAGGTTCGCCCGCGGAACAGTCTCCTCGATCGTCTGTCCGTCGACGCGTTTGATCGTACTGGCGATCTCGACGGCCGGGATGGCGGCGCCCGTCTCCTCGGCCGCAACGAACACCTCATCGATCCACTTCCTCACAATCAGCGGACGAGCCGCATCGTGCACCGCCACGTAGTCGACATCGGATTTGACGCGCGCCAGCGCATTGCGAACAGAGTCCATCCGCTCTGCGCCCCCTGCAACAATCTCGACCGCCATAAAGGCCAGGTTGGCCTGGAACTTCTCTTTGAAAAACTCCACGTCGTCGGGGGCGATGACGATCAGCAACTGTGCCACGTCGTCCCGATTCGCGAACACCTCCGCCGCCCGGACCCAGACCGGCCGGCCCTTCAACTCGACGAACGGCTTCTTCGACCTCTGCCCTGTCAGCGGATCGTTCGCCCTCCGGCCGAAGCGACGGCTGCCTCCCGCCGCCGGAAGAATGACTGCAAACCTGGACATCGCCCCTCCCCACTCGAGTCGTCGTGATCGCGCCGCGTTTCGCACGCTTGCCCCATCGCGCCGAACGCCTGTTGACGCCATTGTAGCGTCGAGTCGCACGACAAGAAAAACAGGACGGCATTTCGCCGATCGGCCGCAACGCCCGGTTTTCGCAGTCAGGGTTCGAGACCTGTCAGTGACACAAAACTCGACTGGGGCCCGCCGCGAGGAACCGGGCCCATGGGATTCTCGAATAGGACACAGATTTACGCGGATTTGGCGGATCAGCACGGATTCTGCGGGGAATTTCTTCAAGAGGCGGCAGCGACGAAACCGCATCGATCCAGGCGTGAGTACTCTGCACTCCGCAGAAAGCAATCAGCGAAAATCTGTCCAATCCGTCGTCATCCGCGTTCCATTCGAATCTCTCGAAGAGTCAACCAATCGGGGATCGAGAGATGTGTGTCAACGACAGGGTTGGAGACGCAACACGATACAACGCGGATGACGATCACAGATCCGTGCTCCCCGCAGGTGTCCAACACTTCGCGTTGCGATACGATTGCTGTGAAGAAAACCGGCGGACTTGAAGAGACGCGGTGACGACTCCTGAGACAGTTTCTGTAAACGGACGCCCCAACCGGGCGGCCACTGACGAATTCGGCTGGGAACTACCGGCCGAAGCGATCACCGTCCGCATCCGCTGGTTCGGGCTCTGCGTCGGCTACGTGCTGGTCAACTTCCTGGGACCGCACCGCAACCAGCCCGAGTTGAACGGAATCCTCACGCTCGGCGCCGTCTACGCCCTGCTCGACACGGTGTGGAGCCTGCGCGGCAAGGTCTTCCTCGGCCGGCTGCCGCTGTTCATTTCGTTGATGGAAGCGGTGTTCATCGGCCTCCTGTGCTACTTCGACAACGGACTCGACAGTCTCTTCCGTTACTACTATTTCCTGTCGCTGCTGGTCTGCGCGATCCGCTATTCGCCCGCAGTCACCTATGCAACATTTCTTCTGCATGCGATCAGTTTCACGATCCTGTCAGTCAGTTCCGGCGCGGGCGGGGCCGGGCAGACGCAGGCGCTGCTGCTCATGCTGATCTTCCTGGGCTGGGTCACCTGGGCCAGCACCTCCCTGGCAACGCTCATGAAGGCCGCCGGCCGCAAGCTTTCCGAACTCAATGCGGAACTTCAGTCCAACCAGGCCCTGCTGGAACAGCGCATCGACGCCCGCACGCGGGAATTGCAGGAGTCGCAGGCCCTGTTGCTGCAGCAGGAAAAGCAGGCCGCATTCGGACTACTCGCCGCCGGCATCGCCCACGAAGTCGGCAACCCGCTCGCCGCCATCAGCTCCCTGGTTCAGATGATGAACCGCCGCGACCTGGACGACTACATGCACGAGCGGCTCGGCATGGTCGACGACCAGTTGCGTCGCATCCAGCGGACTTTGCGCGAACTGGTCGATTTCTCACGGCCCGCCAGCAAAGACATCGTCCAATGCGACATCCATGAGATCATCGAGTCGGCGCTGAGCGTCGCCAAGTACTACAAGCGCCGGAAAGGCAAGGAGATCGCGACACGGTTCACCCCTGACGCGCCGCGAGTCGCGGTCGTGCGCGACCTGTTGTTGCAGGTGCTGCTCAATCTGATCCTCAACTCACTCGACGCCACCGAAGAAGGAGGCCGCATCGAGATCACGACCGCCGTGTCGGAGGACAGCCTCGATATCGAGGTCGCGGACGACGGACACGGAATAGCCCCCGGAGATCAATCAAGACTCTTCGAACCGTACTTCACGACCAAGGCGACCGGCACCGGACTCGGACTCTTCGTCTGCCGCAACATCATGGAAGCCTTCCGCGGCCGGATCGAACTCGTGAAGTCCTCGAAAGAGGGGACAACTTTCCGCCTGTCCCTGCCGATCGATCCGGCCGCGCCGCCGGTGAAACATGCCCCCGCAGCATCTGCGACCGCTCCCTCGTCAGAGCCGTCGGCGCATCTGTAGAATCGGCCGCCGTCCATCGTCGCAACCGAACCATGAGAATGATGCCACCACAAACTGCGTCGTCTCACCTCTGACCGACCTTTGCCTCAGGGACTGCAAATGCCGGAGTTGCGTAAAGACCCGATTCTCGGCCGCTGGGTCATCATCGCTCCCGAACGACTTACGCGCCCGCAAGCCCTCCAGGCCGCGCTGGAGGAGCCGTCCGCCGCGTTCGACCCCTTCCTCGAAGGCAACGAAGACGCCACGGCGCCGGAAATCTTCGCCTACCGTGAACCGGGCGCGGCGGCGAACGGGCCCGGTTGGCGCGTCCGCGTCGTTCCGAACAAGTTCCCCGCCCTGCGCGTCGAAGAGAATCTTCAGATGCGGGGCGAGGGAATCTATGACAGGATCTCCGGAGTCGGCGCACACGAGGTCGTCATCGAATGTCCCCACTTCGAAACCAGCATGGCCAACCTGTCCGTCGACGCGATTCGCGAAGTGCTCTGGGTCTATCGCCACCGGCTGGTCGACCTGAAACGCGACACACGGCTGGTCCAGGCCCTCATCTTCAAGAACAAGGGAGCCGCCGCCGGAGCGTCTCTCGCTCACAGCCACTCGCAACTTATCGTCACGCCGATCGTGCCCATCGCGATCCGCGAGGAACTCGCCGGCGCACAGGAATTCCATCGCTACCGGGGACGAAACATCTTCAGCGACATGATCCAGCAGGAGCTGGCGGACGAGTCGCGGGTGGTCATCGACTCACCCGGCTATCTCGTCCATTGTCCTTACGCGAGCAGGTTCCCCTTCGAAACCTGGATCATCCCCAAACAGCACGCCAGTCATTTTGAAGAAGCCAGGCGGCAGGAGATCGACGAACTCGGGACCGTCCTCCGGCAGACCCTCCGCAAACTCGATGTCGCGCTCGACGACCCCGCCTACAATTACGTGCTGCACACCGCCCCCTTTGACGTCCCAGACCTCCCGTACTACACCTGGCATATCGAGATTTATCCCAGAATCACCGGAACGGCCGGCTTCGAATGGGGCAGCGGGTTCCACATCAACAGCGTCGCACCGGAGGTCGCTGCTGAAGCCTTGAGAAACGCCCGACCCGAACGCGACGCGTGATCGTCAGGCATCGAGGCCGCAAACTTTGCCCGGTCCCTCACACCTGCGCACGCCGGAATCCGAATCCCCCGGATGCCGCAGAAACGTCTGGATTTTCGGGCAATCAGCGGATAAAACACGCGCGGCGGTTGACGTGACTCATGACTCTGCGAACCTCGGTGATGACGCGCCTCGTCGCGCCGGACCGCGCCCCGACGCCGCTGCTTGAATTCGACCGTGGACGACACTCAACCTGGACACTGCATGACGCCGCCTCTGATTCGCCTCGTCCTGGCTCTGCACAATCATCAGCCGGTCGGCAACTTCGACGGCGTCTTTCACGCCGCCTGCGACGACAGCTACTTCCCGTTTCTGGACGTCCTCGAACAGTACCCGGACATTCCGATCTCGCTGCATACGTCCGGCAGCCTGCTCGACTGGATCAGTGAACATCGCCCGGAGTACATCGATCGCGTGCGGGGACTCGTGGAACGCAGTCAGGTCGAAATCGTCGGCGGACCGTACTACGAACCGATCCTGGCCTGCATTCCCCGCCGTGATCGCATCGGACAGATCCAGGCGTACTCACAGCACCTGGAGCGAACGTTCGGTTCCGCCGTCCGTGGAATGTGGATGCCCGAGCGCGTCTGGGAGCAGACGTTCGCGGGTGACGTGACCGCCGCCGGCATCGAATACACGATCGTCGACGACTTTCACTTCAAGGGCGCCGGCGTCCGCGACGACGGCCTGCACGGTTACTATTTCACCGAAGACGAAGGGAGGCTGCTGAAAATCTTCCCCGGCAGCGAACGGCTCAGGTATCTGATCCCCTTTCAGGATCCGCACGAGACGATCCGCTACCTCCGGGAGATCGGCGAGCGATTCCCGAATTCCGTCGTCGCCTTCGGGGACGACGGCGAAAAGTTCGGAACCTGGCCCGGCACCAAAGATCACGTCTACCGCGACGGCTGGCTGAAGCGATTCTTCGACGCGCTCGCCGCCGAGCAGGAATGGCTCCGCGTCGCCACCCTTTCGGAGGCGGTCGATTGCGTCGCACCGCTGGGACGGGTCTACCTGCCCGACTCCAGCTACCGCGAAATGACCGAATGGGCCCTGCCGCCCGAACAACTCGTCGCCTACAAGGATCTGGTCCACCGCAAGGAGCACGATCCCGACTGGCCCCAGTTGCAAACTTACATGCGGGGCGGGTTCTGGCGGAACTTTCTCGCCAAGTATCCCGAAAGCAACGAGATGTACTGCCGCATGCGGGAGGTCAGCGAACGTGTTGAGCGGATCTCCCAAACTCCGGCCGCCGAAGAACACCCCGACCTGCTGGCGGAGGCGCGCTATGAACTCTACCGCGGGCAGTGCAATTGCCCCTACTGGCACGGCGCATTCGGCGGGCTCTACCTCCCCCACCTGAGAAACGCCATCTATCACCACCTGATCGCCGCCGACAATCTGCTGGAACGGCTTGACGATCGCGAGGAATCGGCCGTACGCGTCGATGTCGGTGACTTCAATCTGGACGCCCGCAAGGAACTCCGGCTGACCAGCAGCAGCCTTGCAGCGTACATCGCGCCCGCACGCGGCGGACATCTGTACGAACTCGACATCCGCAGCACGCGGCACAACCTGCTGGCCACGCTCAATCGCCGCCCGGAAGCCTACCACGGCAAAGTGCTGCAGGGAGAACAGTACGCCGACAACGAGGCCATCAGCATCCACGACCTCGTGAAGTTCAAGCAACCCGACCTCGACAAGAAGCTGCAGTACGACCAGTGGCCCCGCAAGATGCTCGTGGACCACTTCCTCAGTCCCGAAACGACTCGCGATCAATTCGAATGCGGCGAGGGACTGATCGGCGATTTCGAATCCGGCGTCTACGAGACAAAGCTCCGGCAAACCGCCAACCGCGTCGAAGCGATCCTCACGCGATCGGGACGGTGCGGCGAACACGATGTCACGCTCACCAAGCGGATTGCACTCAGCGCGGATTCGTCCGGGCTGCTCAGTGTCTGCTATGAACTGACCGGCCTGCCGGCGGGAGAATCTGTCCGCTTCGCGCCGGAGTTCAACTTCGCCGGATTGGCGGCCGGCGCTGACGACCGCTATTTCTACAACGGCGATGGCAAACAACTGGGCCAACTGCAAAGCACACTGGAACTCGAATCGGCCCGGCGAATCGGACTCGTGGACGAGTGGCTCGGCGTCGACGCCGCGCTCGACTTCTCGCAGCCCGCCCGGATCTGGACCTTTCCCATCCAGACCGTCAGCACGTCCGAAGGCGGCTTCGAACTGGTGCACCAGTCCAGCGCCGTCATCCCGCACTGGGACATCACCGCCGATGAGTCAGGCGACTGGAGCGTGACGATCGATCTCTCGATCGACACCTCCCTCGCCCAGGCCAAGAAACTGGCCGAAGCCCGCGCCGGCGTCTGATCGCCGGCCGCAACTCACTCTCCGCCGGACACCGTTTTCGCCTGCTTCAGCGTCGTCAGATACTCCACCACGTCGACCAGTTCCTGGGCCGTCAGCAGTTTCTGGATGTCGGCCGGCATCAGCGAGATGTCCTGCTGCTTCTTCTCCTCGATGTCTGCGGTCTTGATCGTCCGCACCAGTCCCTTTTCGTCCTTGATCTGGACCTCATCGGGAGTTTCGCTCACCAGCAGGCCGGAATACACATTCCCCTCCACGTCGAGCACCGTCCAGGTTTCGTAGTTGTGGCTGATCGCCGCCGACGGAAATAGAAGCGACTCGTACATCGCCGGCTTGGCCAGTTTCTTACCGATCTCCGAGAGGTCCGGGCCGACGTTCTGGCCGATCGTGTTCACAACGTGGCACTTGTTGCACGTCCCGGTGGTGTGAAACAGAATCTTCCCGCGAGCAACGTCGCCCGTGCGGCCCGCCAGTTCCTCGATTGAAGGCAGCGGCTCACTGTCCTTCCCGGGCGGCAACGGAAACAGTTTCGCCGCCTCCGCCTTCACCTCCGGCCATTGGGCCGTATGCAGCGCCGCCGCGATCGCTTCTTTGAGCGCCGGATCGTAGTCTCCGTCCTGCGCCCATTTCTGTAGCGCCTCCGCCCCTGGCTTCGCGCGGGCCGCCGCGCTCACAGCCGCACGCCGCAGAGCGATCTCCTGCCCATCATCCGCCGCCAGTTCCAGGAGCAGGGGAACCGTGCGGGCGTCCGCAGCGGTCGCCAGCGCGAGCACCGTCTGCTCCGCAATGGCCCGGTCCTCACTCCGCAGCGCCGCGTGAAACTGCGCCGCCTGTTCACGGTTCAGCAACGCGTTCACGGCGACGATCGCCAATTGTCCCGCCGCGTTCTCCTGCGCCAGCTTGAGCACGTCCCCGAACCGATCGGCCACGTTGAACTTTTCGACCAGCATCACGAACTGAGGCGTCCCGGCGGCGGACTCCAGCACCGTCTGCAGCGCTTCCGCATGTTCCGGATGCTCCGCGATGTCAAACCCGTCCAGCCGCTTCAGCGCTTCGGTCTGAATGAATGACCGCCGCTCTTCGCTCGTCTCGGCCATCGTGAACGCCAGCCCCACCAGCGCAGGCTGCGCCTGCGCTGGCTGCTGAAAATCGAACGCCCGGAACAACCGGGGCAACTCCGAGTCGGGCGTCTCCGGGTCGGAAATCAGTTCCGCAAGCAAGGCGGGCGTCTCCGTGCTCCGCGATCGCCAGACGAGATCACGCCCCACCGGAGTATTCCATCTACGCCCGACCACGCTCCGCCACGCAGACAGGCATTCGTCCCAGCGACCCTCTGCGGCGATCCCCAACGCTTCCAGATACCAGCGATCCTTCCCGTCATATTGACCGGCCAGAATCACCCAGGCTTCCGCGAACTCAGGAATCTGGACTTCGCGCAGTCCAATCAGCATCTCGCGGCGAACCGCAGCCGAAGGGTCAGCCACGTTGACCGCATCTTCAACCTCCGAAAAGTTTCCCTCGCTCAAGAATTGCCGGGCGAGCCGGATCGCTGTCACCCGGATGTTGCTGTCCGAGTCCAGCAACCCCTGCCGCACGTACTGCAATGTTCGCCCGTGCGGCAGCCCGAGTTTCCCGAGCAGCCACAGAGCCCGCGCCCGAAATCTCGGATTCTCCCCCGGCTCCAGCATCCGCGCCAGCACCGGCTCCGCACGGCTCCCCATCTCATGCAGCGCCGTCCACGCCATGTACCGCGTTGCCAGATTCGGCGATTTGAGAGCCTCAGCGGCCCCTTCAGGCGTGCTGAAGTCGTATTGCCGCGCCTCGTAAGCCTTGTCGTGGTCTTTCGGCGTGATGCGAAAAAGGCGTCCATGCTCCACGTCCTGCATGCGGTGCCCCCCCACGCCGGGGTCGTACCAATCCGCGATCAGCAGCGAACCGTCCGGCGCAACGCACACGTCGGACGGCCGGAACCACTTGTTCCGCGCCCCGTCAAGAATGTTCACGATCTCCGCCGTGTACCCCGCCCCGTCCGGTCTCGTCACATACGCCCGGCAGATGTTCGGCCCCGCATCGGTGTGAATCAGCGCCCCCTGAAACGGTTCTGGCAGCAGGTCGCCCTCGTAGACACAGATCCCCGTCGGCGAACCCGCGCCTGTCTGCAACAGATTCGGCACAACTCCGGGATCATTCAGGTGCCAGTGCCGCAGCGGTATCTCATCGTTCCATCCTGTCCGCTCCGTCCGCCAACCCGCGCCGGTGAACTCGTCCTTGTAGCCGAAATTGCCGTATTCCATCACATAGTTGATCCGCACGCCCCGGTTGCCGTCGTCGTCGTTGTCGGACTGCCACATCGTGCCGAACGAGTCCACCGCCACCTCCCAGTTGTTGCGGAAGTTCCAGGCCAGCGTCTCGAATTCGCTGCCGTCCATGTTGCAGCGGAACACCATCCCTTCCTGGTACGGCTGCCGGCTCGCGTTGACCTCGTTGCCCGCCTTGTCGACGATCGGGTTCCCGTCCTTGTCCTTGATCTGCTGTCCGACGTTGCCGAAGTTGAAGTACAGCTTGCCGTCCGGCCCGAATACGAACGCATGGATCCCGTGGTCGTGCTGCGTCCCTGAGATGCCCGTGAACAGAATCTCCTTCCGGTCCGCTTTCAGGTCGCCGTCGTCATCGTGCAGAAAGAACACGCTGTCTCCGCACGAGATAATGGCTTTGGTCCCCTTGCCGCTAGGCGTCGGCAGCACACAGATGCCGTGCGCCGAGTCGACGTCGCGCCCCTGATAGAACGTCGTTTTCTTGTCGGCCGCCCCGTCGCCGTCGGTGTCCTCCAAGACGAGAATCTGATCCCCCTCCGTCCGTTCCGGTTGATCGCTGTTCCGGAACCGGCGGTAGTTGATCACTTCGCACACCCACACCCGGCCGAGATGATCGACGTCGATGTCGGTCGGGTTGTACATCATCGGCTCGGAGGCAAAGACGCTCGCTTCCAGTGCCGGATGCACGTCGAGTTGATCGAGCGCGTCGGCGATCTCGTGGCTGGCCGGCTGCGGGTCGGAACCGCTCGCCACGCGCGCCAGGAAGGCCGGTCCCGGCCGTTCTGTGAACACGTGAAACTGCACCGTCGATCCACATCCCTGATCGGTGCCGCCGTTGTCCAGCCCGCCGCGAGCCTTGAACGTCGTGTACTCGTGATCGGCCGGCAGCTCAAACTCGATGACGGAGTTCGCGTGCGTGCCGATGCCGTACTCAACCGGTTTGCCGTTCACCGACAGCGGGCCGCCCCCGGCGTTCTTGTTGACGCGAACCTCGCCCCAGTTCGCCGTCGCGGACTTCCACTTGAGGTCGGTCAGTTTGAGCGTCTCTGACTCCTTCCGGCCTGCATCATCTTCAAGAACACGGGCTAACCTCGGTTCGGCCCAATCCGCCCAGTCGCAGCCGTAACCGTCGCCGCCGTCCGTGACGACCAGAAACAGCGACTTCGCTCCCGTGATGTCGACCTCAATGTCGACCCGATGTCCCGGCGTGGCAGGCGTCACCAGCGGGCTCGAGTAGGTTGGCTTGTTCTCCTTCGTTCCCGCGACAGCCGGCGGCTTCGAAGAATTGGTGTCCGCCGTCTCCGGTTTCGGCTCATCCTGGTTCGCTTCCAGCTCCTCCTGCGTCGGCGTCTTCGACGGCACGCCCTCCTCGGGCACGTCCGCTCCCGCCGTCCACAGAATCGCGTTCAGCACTACCTTGCGAAAGTTGTCGTCCTGCCAGTTCTTGTGGAAATGGCCGCCGGTGAAACCGAATCCCCTGCCCTTGTCGCCGGGGCGCTCATACGCCCAGGCCACGTGTTGCGGCTCCTTACGCTGCAGCACCGCTTCCCGGACATACGGATTCCCCGAGTGCGGCCCATCCGCCCGGCTCAGCGTTTCCCGCGGCGGCATGTCGGTCAGAATCGGCGTCACGCCTTCCATCTCCGGCTGGAACCGCATGTGGTAGTACCATTCGTCGTTGATCTCAAACGGCTCCACGCCCCGCGTGATGGGGTGGTCCGGCAGGTCGTCAAACTTCGCCGTCCAGTGCGGATTCACCGACCAGTGCGGCTCGAAATAACCACCGATCCAGTCGAGAAAATGCTCGCCGCACTCCCCCTTGGTCGTTTCGACCGCATAGTGAATGCAGGCCAGCCCCACGCCTCGCTCGTCAACCAGCGTCTGGAAATCCTCCAGCCGGTCGTTGAGGTAATGCCGCGCTCCGCCGTCGCAGTAGGAAACAACGGTGTCCGCGTTGTCGAAGGCCGTCGGGTCGGTGGGCCAGCCGTTCGTGTAGACGGTCGCCACGACCGGCACGTCATGCTCGTCCCGCGCCTCATTGAGCGCCTTTGCGAGCAGCAGGCAACCGGCATTGTGCTCGTGCGAGAAATAGCCGTGACTCGGAGTCCCGGCGACGAACACCACCTTCGCCCGGCCTTCCGCCAGCGGAAACCGCTTCAGCCGGATGTTTCGAAACTCGATCTTCATCGGCGGGCCGGCGTGCAACTGCAGCGCCAACAATCCAATCAGATCCCGCTGCGACGTTTGCCCATCTTCGACCTGAGCCGTCACGTGCCCGTTGACTTTCAGGGTAATCTCGCTGCCCTGAGCCGTGATCGAGTAGTCGTTCCAGTCGTCCTGTTTGACGTGCTGAAACAATTCGTCCGCATCAGCAATCTGTTCGGTCGACTTCTCGCCTTCCGGCGAAACGGATGTTTTCTGTCCGCGTGCGGCAAGCAGGCCCCGTCGCGCTTCGTCGTACAGCGCGCCGACCCACGTCCCCGCCTTGTCGATGTCGGCCTGATAGCCGACGACGTGCCCGTCTTCGCGCTGCGATCCGCGAAACTGAATTCCGCTGTTCGCGGCTTCGCTGCCGGTGATGCGGAACTGCAACCGCAGTTCAAAGTCGTCGACCTCGCCCTGTTCCCAGACCAGAAACGTGTTGTGGTCGAGCGGCCGCTCGTCCGTCGATTGCCCGACGATCGCTCCGTCCTCCACGTGCCAGAAGCCCTCTTCGCCCTTCCAGCCGTTCAGCGTCTCGCCGTCGAAGATCGGAGCGAAGCCGCGCTCGTCGTCACATCGCGCCTCCGTGGTCAGGCACGTCGCCGCAAACAGGACGCCAATCGACGAGAGAAAGAACTTCATCAGGATTGCCTCGCGAGATCGTCAGGAAGGGTTTCCGTCGCGCGAATCGAACATCGCGCCATTCTCCCCGTGAAGGTAACGCAACCGGTAATTCTGCGGCAACTATAGCGCTTTGCAGATCAGTGTTGACGATTTGTCTCGCGGATTCTCGTCCTCGACAGTCCAAACACCGCTCGACGCGGACACACGGTAGAGCAATTTGCTCTAATCGGCAGTCAACCTGATTCACAATTGCCGAAGCGGTTCGACACCGCTTGCAGAGCATCAGCCGCAGGAGGGCCCGCTCTGCGGACCACAGGTTCCATGTTGCTCTTCCGATTGTTTCGATAATTCCGCGATTAACGAAACTCCTGGTCCGCCCGGCCCGGCACTCCACATCGTCAGCTTCGCATGAAAACCCTCATTTCTTCCGCGTCCTGCCCACAGACGAAACGAGAGAACTCCCGCGAAATCCGGGTCACCCCCGGCCCGCTCACGCTCTGTACCCCGCACAGACTGTCCAGCCCGAACTGCCGCGCCGCAAGCTCCTTTTTTCACACGAGTTAGGAATCAAAATCGGATTAGAAGCAACATCCCTCCCGGCCGGGCTACAATACTTCCCAGCCGATCACTGGCACGGCCGAAGTCGTTTCCGTGGCTTTTCCGGCAGGTCTCCCGGAGGCCTGCCCACCTCGATGCCGCGGCCGGTTTGGCTCGCGAAATACATCTCGGAAGGGGGAAGGGTTATGGCCCGCAAAGACGCACTTTTGAGACTTCACCAGAGGCTTGTCGCCCAAAGAGACGATTTAAGAAAGAAGTTGGCGTCCGATTCCTCACTCGGAACGGAATATGGCGCAGGCACGAGCGATCTGGGAGACGTGGCCAACGACGACGCCGAGCGCGAAGTGAATACACAGCTCGCCTCACTCGAATCACGAGAACTGGCCAAGATCGAGCGGGCCATTCTCGCCATTCGCGAGGGCCGCTACGGCAAGTGTGAGGCTTGCGGAAAGTCGATTCCCATTGCCCGGTTGCAGGCGCTGCCCTACACATCGTGTTGCATCAACTGTCAGCGGGAACAGGAACTGGCCGGCGAATCGGACGCCTTCGACGCCGACTGGGAATCAGCGTACGACTACCAGGCGCGTCAGCACGACCAGGAACTCACCTTAAGCGACATTCAGATGGAACCTTGACGCCGCCGCGCGTCATGGAATAGGAGAAAACCCGGTTTCGCCAGAAGCCGGGTTTTTCAGTCGCAGCCGGACGGGATTGTCATTTCAGAAGGGGTCCAGGCGGGAATTCTCCCGGCGCCTCTTCCTCAGAGCGAGAGTCGAATCATGTTGAAGCAATCCGTCTCCCTCCCCCTCGCATTCGCGGCGATCTTTTCCCTGACTCTGGGAACGGCCGGCCCGTTGCCGGCGGCCGAGAATGTCGCCGGGTTGTTCAGCATCGAGGCCGACGACCCGCCGGACGGACTCGCAGACGCGAATTCCCTGCTTCAGGAAGCCAGTCGCCACATGGCGCGCGTCGCAGCCGCGATGACGCCCTCGGTGGTCCATATCCTGGCGGAGCACGAAAGCCGCAGCGGCACCGTCGAAGAGACGGGCTCAGGCGCCTTGATGGTGACCCCCACGTCGCGCGGCATCTTCGTCCTGACGAATCGGCACGTGATCATGGACGCCCGGTTGAACCGTATTCAGGTCCATCTGCACGACGGCCGCGTCGTCTATCCCAAGGCGGTGCTGAAGGACGCAGCGACAGACGTCGCCGTGCTCCGGCTCGATGTCCCCGACTTGACGCCTGCCCGCTGGGGAGACAGCGACAACCTCGATATCGGGCATATCGTGCTCGCCATGGGCAGCCCGTTCGGGCTCAGTGAGTCGGTCACTATGGGAATCATCAGCGCTAAAGGACGCCGCGCGCTGGAACTCGATGACCGCAGGGAAGTCATCAATCAGGACTTCCTGCAGACCGACGCCGCGATCAATCCCGGCAACAGCGGCGGTCCGCTGGTCGACCTCCAGGGACGTGTCGTCGGCGTCAACACGGCGATCGCCTCCCAGGGCGGAGGAAACGAAGGCATCGGGTTCAGTATTCCGATCAACCTCGTTCGCTACATCGTCGACCAGCTCTTCGAGCACGGACGGGTCCAGCGGGGCTTTCTCGGCGTGCGATTGGACGACGAGTTTGACGACGCCGCAGCCAAGCGTTATGCGCTGGACCGTGTCCGCGGCGCGCGAGTCGTCGAAGTCTACGCCAACACGCCCGCCGACGAGGCCGGTGTGCAGGTGAACGACCTGATCCTCAGCTTCGACGGAATCCCGATCGAGGACGAGAACCATCTGATCCATCTCGTCAGCCTCACTGAGGTCAATCGCCGCGTCCAGCTCCTCGTGATCCGCGGCGGCCAGGAGCGCAAGCTCTTTATCACGCTGATTGAGCGTCCCGATCGCCGGCGGAGCGAAGCGCCGCAACCACTGCCGGAATCTCCCCCGGGCCAGGCCCGGATCGAAACCACCGGCTTGTCGCTCCATCGGCTCGATGGCGGACTCGCACTCCAGTTGGGCTATGCCCGCGGCCAGCAAGGCGTGCTCGTCACCCGGACTCCTGATGACGCTTCCGATGAGAACGCGCTCCACCTGTACGACGTCATCGAGGCAGTTGCCCGCACCGAAGTCTCCACCCCCGAGGAGTTCGATGCGGCGCTCGCAGAGCAACTCCAGGGGCCGGTGGTCCTCCGCGTCCGCCGCGTCGACGGTAACGAAACCCACACCCGTCTCGTCATCTGGAACCGCTAACCCCAGCTGGCAGCCGGGAGACCCCACCGGGGCGTCGCCCACATCAGCAAACTTCAGGGAAAACCCCGTTTTCCGGGCGTCGCCCGCCCGCCGCGCTCTCCAGCCCGCCCCAGCCGCGGCCCGCAAAGTTTGACTGACCGGTGCAATGCTGCAGCGCCGATCAACCGTCTTCCCCGTCCCATCGGAACGCTCAACGCTCGCAGCGCCGCTGTCCGATACGAATCAGGAATGGCCATCATCCTGCTTCCCATTCGCCCGCGATTGTGCGTTTGGGTCCGAAGCACTGATGGCGCCGCGTGACACGGCGGGCATTGCATCATCCATGACGGAGCGGGGACTACACGATGAACGGACGCATTCGACTTAGAACACTGGCTTGTTGCTGCATCGGTTCCGCCGTGCTGCTCAGCGGCCTTTCGACGGTGGCACACGCCCAGGTCGTTCCGGGCACCGGCACGCTGCACAACACCGACGACTTCGAGAGCGAAGACTGGAGTTACGTATTTAACCTGCCCAAGAGCAGCAAGGAAGAAGACGAGACCATCCGGTATCCGCTCGGCGGCTCCACGAACGGCCGCTGGATCGAGAGCCCCAAGCGCGGCCAACCTGACGTCATCAAACGCGTGGCCACCCCGGCAGGCGGACTGGAAGGCAGCGAAGGCGCGCTCCTCCTGCAGACCCGTGACACCGGAATCCCCGGCCGTCCCATGGGCAAGCAGTGCCAGGACGATTTCATCCTCAAGGCGCGTCCGCTCGCCGTCAACTATACCCCCAGCTTCGTCGTACGCGTCTACCTGCCCGAGTGGAGCGAATGGGAACAGCGTCACGGCGTCTCATTCGGTATTCGCGCCGGGATGCAGGGACCGCAGGAGACCTTCGAAGACGCCAGCTTCGCCCGCCGGCTCTTCGGTCAGAAGCAGGTCCGCGTTACAAAGAACGAGCCGTTCTATCCCGGCTTCTTCATTCAATTCAATCCGAAATCGGCCCAGAATCCCGAGCCGCATGCGGTCATTCTCATTCGCGGCAATGAACTCGGTCAGGACATGCAGTCCCGCAAGATCTTGCAACCCGGCTGGTGGACCTTCGGCATGTCGGTCACGCCCGACGGCCGCTGCCACTACTACGCCAAGCCCGGCGTCGACGACCTGACCTCGTCCGACTACATCACCTCCACGCTCCCCTACTCCATCCAGGGGAACGTCTTCAACACGATCTTCTTCAACGTCTGCTCCGCCGACAACGGCCGTTCCTGGTCCACGCCCTGGATCATCGACGACCCCAAGGTCTACCACGCCGGCGGCCAGCCGACGCGCTTCGCCCAGCCGCGTCAGCGGTCCTTCCGCCGCTGAGAAATCCTCAGCCCACTGAAGAAGTTCACAGCGTCCGGTTGCTCCCAAGCGGCCGGACGCTTTTTTCGTGCCCCTGCGAGTTAACAAAGGGACCGCAACATCTGCGCGCGGCCGCAGCCGTCGCGCTTTCTTTTCCGGCCCGATGGACGTAGCTTACCTTCTCGCCCGAAAGTTGTTGCACTTGAGTCATCGTGCAGCGGCGGGCGGCAGCGGGTTCCCGCCGACGGGCGGCAGTTCGCAGGAACCGAGGCCCTGCCTCGTTCGATTCACAGTCATCAGGGCTCGGGCTGCTTCTACAGTGTGTCGCAACGAAGTCCGGCGAATTCTCGGCGGTGACTGCCGTGAGGTTGTCGCCAACCCGTGCGTTGTCAGGGAAATTCGCGTACGAAATCGCAGGTCGGGGAGTTGGATCCATGCGGCAAGTCAAGCTGTTCAAAGGCGTTGAAGCAGAGATCGGTTCGCTTGAGTCCGAGGTCAATTCGTGGATCCGGGAGTCCCAGGTCGACGTGGTCGGCGTTCGGGGCAATATCGCCCCCCAGAGCACGGGCGGCCCGAGCACCGGGCAACGCTTCACCCCGTCCGATATCCTGATCATCGTCGAATACGAGACATCTTCCCCCTGATGCACGGCCGCTGACGCACCGCGCAACTCTCCCCCATGACGGCTACTCACGAAAAGTACCTGAATCGCGAGCTGAGCTGGCTCGGTTTCAACCAGCGCGTTCTGGAGGAAGCCCTGGATGCATCCGTGCCGGCGCTGGAGCGGTTGAAGTTTCTCGCCATCACCTCGTCCAATCTCGACGAGTTCTTTCGTGTGCGTGTGGGCGGTCTCCAGCAACTCGAAGCCAGAGGCGCCACCCGGCGGGACGCGTCCGGCCTCTCACCGAGAGAACAGTTGGACGCCATTCGGGACCGCGTCGCCCGGATGTACGCCGCCCAGTACCACTGCTTTCTCCACGAGATCGAACCGGTCCTCGCCCGCGCCGGTCTCTGCCGCCTCCAACCCGACGACCTGACTTCAACCCAGCGGACGTTCGCCCGGCAGGTTTTCGACGAGCAGATCTATCCGATCCTCACTCCGGTTGCGGTCGCGGACGGCAGCAAATTCCCGCTGCTCCCGAATCTGATGCTCACTCTCTGCGTCCGCTTGACGCCGACCTCGGACGAGACCGACTCGCCGCCGCGGTTCGCCGTCCTCCCGCTGGGTCCGAACTTGCCGAGGTTCGTTTCGATCCCGGCTGAGCGAGGCTATGCCTACGTCCTCCTCGAGGATCTGGTCACCGCGTTCGTCGGCCGGTTCTTCGAAGAACAGGAAGTCGTCGAGTGCGTCCCGTTCCGCGTCACCCGGAACGCTGACATCTCCGTCCAGGAGGATTCCGCCTCCGACCTGCTCGAGGCCATGCAGAATGTCCTGAGCCAACGAAACCTCGCACAGTGCGCGAGACTCGAGATCGCGGAGACGGCGAGTACGCATTCCACGCAATTCCTGCTCGATTCCTTGCGGATTTCCCCGGAGCGGACCTTCAACGTCGCCGGGCCGCTCGATCTCTCCGCGTGGTTCTCCCTGACCGACCGCCCCGGTTTCGAGGATCTGACCTACGAAGACTGGCCGCCCCAACCGTCCCCGGCCGCGCCCCGCGATCGGTCGCTGTTCGAGGTCATCGCGGCGGGCGACGTGCTCCTCTGCCATCCCTACGAGAGTTTCGAACCCGTCGTGCGGTTCATCGAGGAAGCCGCCGAGGACCCCGAGGTCATGGCGATCAAGCAGACTCTGTATCGCACCAGCCGCAACAGTCCCATTGTGGAAGCCCTGCAACGCGCCACCGAAGCCGGCAAACACGTCACCGTCGTCGTCGAACTGAAGGCCCGCTTCGATGAGGCGCGAAATATCCAATGGGCCCGCAGGCTCGAGGAGGCGGGAGCTCAGGTGATTTACGGAGTCAAGGGACTCAAGACCCACGCCAAAGCCTGTTTGATCATCCGCCGCGAACCGCACGGCATCCAGCGCTACGTCCACTTCGGCACAGGCAACTACAACGAAGCCACGGCGAGAATCTACAGCGATATCAGCTTTTTCACCGTCGATCCGGACCTGAGCGCCGATGCCGTCGCGTTCTTCAACGCAGTCACCGGCTACTCTCAGCCTCAGAAGTACCGCAAGATCGCCGCAGCTCCCCAGGGGCTGCGCGATCGCCTGCTGGAACTGATCCGCACCGAAACCGCACGGGCCCGCGACAACCGGCCCGCCAGAATCATCGCCAAGGTCAATGCCCTGGTCGACGCGCGGCTGATCGACGCGCTGTACAAGGCCTCACAGGCAGGCGTCCGCGTCCAGCTCAATGTCCGTGGAATTTGCCGTCTCCGGCCCGGCGTCCCCGGCCTCAGCGACAATATCGACGTCGTCAGCATCGTCGACCGGTTTCTCGAACACGCCCGCATCCTGTATTTCCACCACGGCGGCGACGAACTGATGTTCATCTCCAGCGCCGACTGGATGCCGAGAAACCTCGATCGACGCATCGAATTGTTGACCCCGATTGAGGACGTCGAATGCCGGCGACGCTTGAAGTCGATCCTTGACACCTATTTTCGGGACAATGTGAAAGCGCGGCGACTCCTGCCCGACGGCGCGCATCGCGCAGTCGACCGCAGCGACGACGAGCCGAGCCGCCGTGCCCAGCAGGAACTGTATCGCCGGGCGGTCGAGGCGTTCGATCTTGCACAACGATCCCGCGGCACCATGTTTGTCCCGCACCGCCCCGATTCCGACTGAGCGGCCGCATCACGACCCATGATCGCGAACCAGCCCGCGCGAGCGCCGACTCGCCGATTCGTTTGACCCCTGCGATGCATGAACTAGAATCGACGCCCACCAGACAGCGCTTCTGCATCATCGCAGCCGGGCGCATCTCCTGTTAGACTGAGTCGGCGTCCTTGTGGCGCCCGGATCGGCGAAGGGGAATGAATGCGGCCGCCCGGCCCGTTCCTCACCTCACGCCGCACAAGAACAGCTTCCTTTTCAGCCGGTTTGACAACCTTTGCGAGGAGTTCTCGTCCGTGCAAGTGGCGATCACCTGCCGACACGGCAGTATCAAATCCGACGTCCACCACTATATTGAGCGAAAATCAGAAAAGCTGCTGACCTATTTCGAGCGCGTCACCGCAATTCAGGTGACGGTCGATTTTGTGGACGATCGAGTCAAGTCGGAAATCCTCGTTGATGCCGAGCACAAGCACAATTTCGTCGCCCACGCTGAGGGCGACGAGGTGGTGCCCACGTTCGATCAATCGCTGCAGAAGATGGAACAGCAGATCCGGAAATACAAAGAGAAACTCCAGGACCATCGCCGCGACCGGCCCATGAACGAAATCGTCGAATCGCCGCTGGACGACGAGGAATCCGATTCGGAGTGAGGCTGGTTGTCATTGCCCGGTGGAGGCCGGGATTCAACGGCGTTTCGCATCCCACGAGGTGTCCGCTTCCCGGAGGATTCGCGTCAGACGCCTGAATCGGAATTCGGAGTCGTTTCAGTTCTTCGTGATCCAGAATCCCTGCGAGAGCTTTGAGGTTTCGTGGGACAGTTGCGCCGATCAAGGAGTGTTCAATGAAGTTGACTGAATTTGTGGTCCGGGACGCCGTCATCCCGGAGCTTCAGGTGTCCTCCAAGGAGGATGCCGTTAAACAGATGGTCGGCGCCCTCCGCGACGCCGGGCGGATCTCGGCCGATCACGAAGGCGACATCACCCTCGCCATCATGAAACGCGAGGAACTCGGATCGACCGGCATCGGTCGCGGCGTCGCCGTCCCCCATACCAAGCACGCCTCGGTCGATGAACTGATCTGCGCGGTCGCGCTCTGCGAAGCCGGGCTCGACTTCGCCAGTCTGGACGGCGAGCCGGTCTACATCCTCTTTCTGCTCGTCTCCCCCCCGGATCGTCCCGGCGATCATCTGCGCGGACTCGAAACGATCACACGTCACCTCAAGGATGATGACTTCTGCCGCTTTTTGCGACAATCGAAGACACAGGAGCACGTCTGGGAACTGCTGGCCGAGGCCGACGGCGGCGCCCCCACGTGACTGCACGACATTTCCGAAACCGCGCAAGAGACCGTCGCGCCGCTCTCGCGTTGCGCGTTCTGATTGCAATCTTCTTACCGAGTCGACAACCGCCCCCCGGAGAGACTCCGGGGCGGTCATTAGCGCCCAATCTCGTGTCAGCATGACAGAGTCAGATGTCACTCGCCGCACCGTCACGGTCGGGCTGCCCAACGGCCTGCACATGGTTCCTTGCTCGGGAATCGCGAAGCTCGCGGCGAAATCGGCGTCGACCGTCAGAATCGTCGGCAACAACGTCACGGCGGACGCCAAGTCAGTCCTCGACCTTCTGCAACTCAAAGCCGAATGCGGCGCCGAATTGATCGTCGAAGCCGAAGGAGAGGACGCCGCAGCAGCCGTCGAAAGCATCGTCCGACTCTTCGAGACAAACTTCGATCCGGACGGGGACCGGCCTGAATCCGCAAACACGGACACAGCCCTTCCATGATCGTCAAGCGGGGCATCGCGGTCTCCCACGGCGTCGCGATCGGTCCTGCGCTGGTGCTCGGCACAGAATCGTTCCAGATTCCCAGCCGCTTCGTCCGCGTCAACGCGGTCGAATCCGAAATCGTCCGGTTCCGCTGCGCGCTGGAAAACGTCTGCCGCGAGATCTCGACGAACGAACAACTTGCCTCCCAGCAGATCGGCGAAAAGTACGGGGCGATCTTCGGCGCCCACCTCCAACTGGCGCGAGACCCCAAGCTGATCGGCGAAGTCGAATCGCTCATCCGCACCCGCCATTACTCGCCCGAGTTCGCCGCCTCACAGGTGCTCCGCCGGTATGCGAAGGAACTCCAGAATCTCGGCAATCACTATTTCGCAGAGCGCGCCGCCGACCTCTTCGATCTCGAACGCAGCATGCTGAGGCACCTGCTCGGCGAACAGCGGGAGGAGGTCGCCAACCTCGCCGAGGACGTCGTCGTTCTCGCCCACGACCTGACCCCCAGCGAAACCGCGACGCTCGATCGCAAACACGTCCGTGGGTTCGTCACCGAGGTCGGCGGTTCAACCAGTCACACCGCGATTCTCGCCGGAGCGTTCGAAATTCCCGCCGTCGTCGGCGTCGGCCATTTCCTCGCCGATGTCTCCGGCGGCGACATCGTCATCATCGACGGGAACCACGGCGAAATCGTCATCGCGCCCGACGACGAAACGCTCGAACGCTATCGCGACAGCGCCGAACGGTCCCGCTCCCTCGCTCAGCGACTCCTCTCACGCGGCTCGCGCATCTCGAAAACGAAAGACCGCGTCCGCATCGAAGTGTTCGGCAACATCGAATTTCCCGAGGAGGCCGAACATTGTCTCGAGCGGGGCGCCGACGGCATCGGCCTCTATCGCACCGAGTTCCTCTATCTGACCACCTTCTCCCAGCGCTCCGAAGACGACCACTACCGCGCTTACCGGCAGGTCGTCGAAACGATGGGGGACCGCCCCGTCGTCATCCGCACGCTCGACCTCGGCGCCGACAAGATCCCCGGAGCCGCGGTCCGCGCCTATAAGCAAAGAGGCAACCCGGAACTGGGGCTGCGCAGTATTCGCTTGAGCCTCGACAATCTGAGCCTCTTCAAGACGCAACTCAGGGCCGTCCTCCGCGCCGCCACGACCGGCGACGTGCGCGTCATGTTTCCCATGATTTCCTCGCTCATGGAGCTGCGCCAGGCGAAAATGATCCTCCGCGACGTGACCGAAGATCTTGAAGACGAGGGCGTTGATTACCGCGGAGACCTTCCCGTCGGGATCATGGTCGAGGTTCCGGCGGTCGCCATGATGGCCGAAGAATTCGCCCGGGAAGTCGACTTTTTTTCTATCGGCACCAACGATCTGATTCAATATACTCTGGCAGCCGATCGCTCCGACCCAGCGGTGGCCAAGTACTACAACGCGGCCGATCCGGCCATTCTGCGGATCGTTCGCCGGATCGTCCAGGCCGCCGTCCAGGCCGATCTGCCTGTCACGGTTTGCGGCCAGATGAGTTCCGATCCGAAATTTGTGCCTCTCCTGGTCGGTATGGGGCTGCGGCAGTTGAGCACCACGCCCCTTGCCATCCCGGAAGTCAAGGAAGTCGTTCGCAGCCTCACAATTCCGCAGGCGGAGGAGATACTGGGCCGCGCACTCGAATTCGAGTTGGCCCGCGATGTGGAAGTCTTCTTGCGCGGTGAGTTGAAAAAGATTTGTCCGGATCTCGTCGAGTAGGCGGAATCCCGGGGGACCGCAGTGGCGAACACCATGCCGATGCATCGTGCACCGTCGACTGCCAGATTCATTGAACCATTGGACTCGAACAGAGCTTGTCAGATTCGATCACACCCAGCGCCGGAGACTGAGCCGGCCATGTTGGGGACTGCCGTGCCGGCACTGGAAGCGCCCACAGCTTCGTCGACGAGGCTTCAGGCGGATCGCGCGTCAAAGTCGACGCGTCGGGACGATGCGCAGCAGGACTCCTCCTGCCGCCGCGCACTCCCACAGCGGGCGAACTCCGCCGCGCGCAGCGATCAGTGGGCCGTCGCAGGAATGCGCGAAATCGCTTCCCTCTGCACGGCGGCGTACGACAGTTCCCGCAACCAACACGACGTCCGGAACAACGCATTCCAGGCGGCCGCTGCACAGACGAGAAAGTCGTTCCAGCCTGCCGGATGTCTCGTCGGCGGCCTCAGGCGTCCAACCGCAGCGTCCAGTCCGTCCGGATGCAGGTCGCGTGTTCGTTGCAAGGCGTCTGGATCGGAAGATCGAATTCGACATCGCCCCGTTCGTGGCCTCAGACAAAGGGTCTCGAATGAAGAAGGAAATGCTGATCAACGCCCTCCAACCGGAGGAGAGCCGCATCGCCATCGTTGAAGATGGCGTGCTCGAAGAGCTCTACGTGGAGCGGACCAGCCAGGGCAATCTCGTCGGGAATATCTACAAAGGCCGCGTCGTCAACATCGAGCCGAGCATTCAGGCCGTCTTCGTCGATTTCGGCGTCGGCCGGAACGGGTTCCTCCACGTCAGCGACGTCGAGCACCAGTACTTCAAGCACCTCGTCGGAGAACAGGACGCGGACGGCAACGGGTCAGGGTCGTCCTCCGGGGGACGGGGAAATCGCGGTCGCAGGGTCAACGAACGCAGCGCCCGCAACAAGCCCCCCATCCAGGAAATCTTTCAGCGCGGAAGCGAAGTGTTGGTTCAGGTCATCAAGGAAGGCATTGGCACCAAAGGGCCGACTCTCTCCACCTACATCAGCATTCCCGGCCGGTATCTGGTGCTCATGCCGGGTCTGCAGCGTGTCGGCGTAAGCCGCAAAATCTCGGACGACACGGCCCGCCGCCGCATCCGCCAAGCCCTGCGGGACATCAATCCGCCGGAAGGACTCGGCTTCATCGTCCGCACCGCCGGAATCGATCGCACCAAGCAGGAGTTGCAGCGGGATCTGCACTACCTGCTCAGACTCTGGAAGACCATCGTCAAACGCATCAAGAATCAGTCCTCGCCCGTGGACATCTATGAAGAAAGCGACATGATCACGCGGACGATCCGCGACATTTACACCGGCGACATCGAGTCCGTCTGGATCGACGAACCGCAGGCTTACGAACGGGCCAAGGACTTTATGCGGGTCGTCATGCCCAAGCACGCCGATTGCGTCAAGCGGTACGACGGCAAGGAACCGATCTTCCACATGTATCACATCGAGGAAGAAATCGACCGCATCCAGAACCGGCATCTTCCGCTGGAAGGCGGTGGATCCATTGTGATCGATCAGACCGAAGCGCTTGTCGCCATCGACGTGAACAGCGGGAGTTTTCGGGTCGAGAACGACGCGGAGGAAACTGCTTATCAGGTCAATCTGAAGGCCGCCGAGGAAATCGCCCGCCAGGTCCGGCTGCGGGATCTCGGAGGCGTCATCGTCAATGACTTCATCGACATGCGCGAGGAACGGCACCGCAGAGGGGTGGAACGCAAACTCAGGGCCTGCGTCGAGCGCGACCGCGCCCGGTCCAAGGTACTCCGCATCAGCCCCTTCGGCATCATCGAAATGACCCGCCAGCGGATTCGACCTTCACTCCGACGCAGCGTCTATGAAGACTGTCCCTGCTGCCACGGAGTCGGCCAGGTCAAGACCGCCGAAAGCATGGGAATCGACGTCATGCGCACGTTGATGACCCGCGCCAGCAGGCCGGACGTCCGCCGCGTCGACATCGAGGTTCACCAGCGCGTCGCAGACTACCTGATTAACCATAAGCGCCGCAAAATGACGGAACTGGAGGAAGGTTATGACGTCGTCGTGAACGTCCAGGTCGGGTTCAATGTTCAGCCGGAACATCTTGCCGTCCGCTGCTTCAACGACATTGGCGCTGAGGTCGCCGAGACCGCTGCGGAACACTCGAATTCCCGCCGGTGACTTGCTACTATCTTGGGCTTCGCTCCGGCGCGGAACTCTGTCCGGGGCGAACCCTCGAAGCGACATTTTGAAGGTGACTCTGCCATGTTTGCGATTATTGAAGACGGCAACCGCCAGATTCGCGTGGAAGAGGGAGACACAGTCCGCGTGGACTTCCGCGGAGACGCGGAACCCGGCGCCGCGGTCTCTTTCGATCGAGTGCTGTTGGCGAACGCAGGGGCGGACAGCGTCGTCGGTCGTCCCCTGATTGACGGCGCCACGGTCGACGCCGAGATCGTCGACCCGCTCACGAAGGGCAAGAAACTCGAAGTTCAGAAGTTTCGCCGCCGTAAGAACTCCCGAACGTTCACCGGCCACAGGCAAAAGTACACGCAGGTCCGCATCACCGGCATCAATGTTCCCGGCCTCGACAAAGCCGCGTCCGCTTCAGCCGCCGAAGCCGACTAAAGTGACGGACTTTCGGGTCTTTGCAACCCGGAAAATATTGCGAGGCGGGTCAGCCTCGGAAGGGCGAAGCTCCCGTTGAGCCGCACAGCCCTTCCATGTTCAGCGTGAAAGGCGCTTCTCAAGCGCCGGGACGCAGGCGGCGGTACGCGATCAAGACGTCGTAGAGATCCTCCGGCAGATCGACCTGATCGTCCTCGAAATCGGAGAGCCAGGTCCGGTCGCACCAGCGTGCATCTGCGACGATCCGCGACAGTTCACCGAAGCTGATCGAGACTCGTGGACTCTCAACCGCCAGCCCACCCTCATCCTCGCCGTGGAAGATTCGCAATCGTGGTCGCATCCGCGTTCTCTCTCGGGTGTTGCGTCGCAAGTGATCATTCCGCCCCGAAACCGGTGCAGCGCCCGAATCGCAGAAATCGAAAGCGGATTGCACAGGGCTGCTGCGGTGCTGCCTGCGAACAAGCCCGAACCGGAGGGCCGATACGCCGTCAGACTCCGCCGCGAAAAAGTGCCGCCGGCACTCTATGTTAAGATCGGCCGTTCGATCGGGCAGGCTTCAACGATTTTGCCGGCTGTGCGGAAAGTCGGAATTCGAGCGGTCAATGAGCGGGCGCCGGCAGTCTGCACACAGCAAGCGGCGAACTCTGCCGGCGTTTGATTCGCTTCCTGCATCAGCCTCTCCGGTGTGAAATAACCGATCACCCGGCGTGTCTCTCGGCGGCGTTGTCTCTCGCGTCCCCCGTCGATAGTGTTGTGCAGACACGAGCCTTCCGTTTGCACGCGCCGGGGGAAAACAGATGAATCGACGCGAGTTTCTGGCCATGTCGGGAGTGGCCGCAGCCGCGGCCTTGACCGGTTTGAGCGAGCGACGGCTGCGCGCGGCCGGCACCGGACTCTCCGAAAAGTTCTTCCGCGTCGCGGACGTCAAGCGAACCACAGTCAAGCTGGAGTACCGCGAGGTTCCACGCCGCAACATGGACCGCGAACTGCCGCACTGGCGGTGGACCGAGATCTGCGAGGTCACGCTCGCATCGGGCGAGGTGGGAATCGGCGAAACGCTGCTCTATTACACCTGGGGCGTTCCGGATGACGCAGACGTGGCGCGGGTCGTCGGTCAGAATGCGATCAGCGTGATGTGGGACGACTCGCTCGGCGCGGGCCTGCAGATGGCGCTCTTCGACGCCGTCGCCCGCACTGCGGAAGTGCCGGTCCATCATCTGCTCGGGGAACTGGTGAACGAGCGAACGCCTCTCTCGTGGTGGAACATCGACACTTCGGCGGCCGACATGGCGTCCGAGTGCGCCACGGCGTTCAAACAGGGCTACATGTCGTACAAGACCAAGGGGCGGCAGTGGTTCGACATTTACGAGCAGGTGTCCCAGGCCGCAGCGGCCGTGCCCGAGGACTTCAAGATCGACATGGACTTCAACGACACCCTGCTGACCGCCGAGCAGGGAATCCCCATTCTCCTGGACCTGGAGCAGACTCCACAGATCGACATCTACGAATCGCCGATTCCACAGGTCGACCTGGCCGGCAACCGCGCCATCTGCGAGGCGACGCGGGTGAACGTCGCCATGCACTACGGCATTCCCGATCCGGCCTCGGTCGTCCGGGCCTCCGCCTGCGACGGATTCATCGTACAGCATGGCGCGACCGAACTCATCGCCGCCGGCCGCTTCTCGGGCGAGATGGACATGCCGTTCTGGCTGCAACTTGTCGGCTCCGGTGTGACAGCCGCCTGGTCGCTGCACTTCGGCGGCGTCCTCACTCACGCCGTCTGGCCGGCCGTCAATTGTCATCAATTGTACGAACAGGATCTGCTCGCCGAGCCGATCCGCGTGGAGGGGGGAACGGCCGCCGTGCCCGATGCCCCGGGCCTCGGGTTTGAACTGGATCGCGACCTGATGGAGAAGCTCAAGGTGCCCCGTCCGCAGCGCAGGCCCGATCCGCCGCGGTTGATCGAAACGACCTGGGCGGACGGTCAGCGGATGTACACGGCCAACAACGGCGAAGTGAACTTCATGCTGACCGCCGGACAGCAGGACAAGTACCCTTACTACAAAGAGGGCGCCGAGACCCGTCTCGTTCCCGACGACGGCAGCGACCGCTGGCAGAAGCTGTACGAAGCGGCTCGCCGCGAAGGCCCCATCGAGGCCTGACCCCTTTGTTCCTCTTTTATTCCAGGGTGACGTGGAGAGTGAGGGCCAGGGCGCAGAGCATGATGGCTGAGCCGGTTGCGATCAGAAAGCCGCGCTGAACCGAAGTTCGACGGGCATACATTCCGATAAGGATCGGAATGAAGGTCCAGCCGATGCCGCCGATGCAGAAGAAGATGCCGACGGCGCGTCCGTGCAGCGACTCTTCCACGTGCCCGAGCAGAATGGCGATGAGCGTCGGAAAGATCGGTCCGACGACCGCGCCGGCGAAAATGACCAGGACGCGCATCAGCATTGCGCCCGGGCAGAAGACGATGCTTAGCGTGATCGCGACGCTCAGGCAGGCCATCACGACGACCAGCATGGTGTCGGCGCCGGCGGGAAGCGTCAGCGCAGTAACAAGCCGCGATGCCATGAATGTCAGCCAGAAGCACGACAGCAGTGTTGAGGCTTCCGATTCGCTGACGTTCTTCTGAGTCAGGAGGGTTGTGGCCCACGTGGCGACTGAGGCTTCCGTCGGAACGTGGAAGAAGAAGGCGATGGAGCAGATCCAGACGATCGGATCGGAGAGCAGCTTGGCCAGCCCGCCGGCGACGGTCTCGGTCGCCTCGACGTCGAGAGCTTTCCAGTCGACGCCCCATCCCAGCAGGAGCGGAATCATCGACGCGGCCGCAAAACCGTAGAGGGTTCGCGCCAATCCAAACTGCCTGGCTGAGTAAACGATGATGAGCGGCGTGACGAACGTCCCCATCCCGAAGATGAAGTCGCCCATGTTCATGGCGTACGCCATTCGGTCGGGCAGTTCGTCTGCGGGAACGAACGCGGGCGGAGACGTGACGTTCAGCACGTTAACAAGTGCCGACCAGCCGGTTCCCAGCAGGAGGACGGCCAGGAGAGCTGCGGCATATTGGCGTGAATGAGCGAGGACGATCAGGCTGATGATGACGAGCACGAAACCGCCGCCGAGCACGGCCTGTTTGCCGAGAGCGTCGACGAGGAATCCGGCCGCCACCACCATCGGGATGAGCGTGAATCCAAAGACCGACACGAGCGCTCCGACGCGGCCTTCATCGATCTCCAGGGACCGGGCGAGCGGAAGCTTGATGCTGCCGAGCAGGGCGAAACACATGCCGCCGATCGCCAGGGCGGCGACCTGCATGACTGTCAGCCATGGATCCATGTTGATCCCGGGTTTTCTGTTATTCGACGGTGCGACTGTTTGCCGACTTTCTTGAAACCACAAGTCGCGACACGCCGCCGACGAGCCAGCCGCAAGCGATTCCCACAATGAGAGAGACCGGCAAGATCCACTGAAAGCTGATCTCCTGGCCAACCATCCACGACAACGAGTCGGGCCAAAAGAGATGTTCCTTGATCTCAATCGTCAACTGCGCCCAGTAGGCGACGAGAATGCCCGTCACGTTCGAGACGGCCGCGCCCAGTATGGCGCCCACCTGCGTGGACCCGGGGCGAAACAGCGCGAGAAAGAACAATACAAAGATCGGCGCCACCATGATTCCCTGCGTGCGCTGCGAGATTTCCAGAAAGTTCCCCGGGACGTACATCATCCAGGAACTCGCCCCCACCACCGCCAACCCGACTCCGAGCGCGAGAAACGTGGACAATCGGACATGAGTCTTCTCGGGCATCGGCTCCGAGCGGAAACGGTCGACAAAGTCCGTGGTGACGACGGCCGAGATTGAGTTGATCCCGGAATCCAGGCTCGACATCGCGGCCGCGAACATTCCTGAGATCACCAGGCCGGACAGCCCGATCGGAAGGTGGTCCGAAAGAAAGTGGGGAAAGAGTTGATCGGCGTCTTCCGCAATCGTCCAGCCGGGAGGCAACCGGCTCGAATCCGAGAGGAAATAGCCGAGCAGTGCGAAGCCGACGAACGCCAGCACGACACTGACCGCGGCGTTGGCGATCGAGTTGAACAGAAACGACCGCCGCGCGGCGGCGGCGTCTCTGGTCGACATGAATCGCTGCACGGCTGTCTGATCGCCGCCGGCCGTGCAGATCCACCACAGTCCGCCGTGCAGCATCGACCCGAACACGGTGACGCGGACGGCCGGACTCAACGAGAAGAGGGGCTGCTGATCCCAGTGCGGATTCCATTGCGTAGGCACCCAACCGAATCCGCCGAGCCTCAACGAAACGAAGGCCAGGACCAGCAGCGCGCCGGAAAAGAGCAGCAGGAACTGGATTGCATCGGTCACGACAACGGCCCGGAGCCCCCCCAGCGCTGAATAACAGACTGCGATTGCCCCGGTCACGGCCGTCACGTACGGCAACCACAGCGCCTTGTCGGCCTCGGGGCCGAGCAAGACCACGACGAGAGCGTCGGAGGCGAAGTAGATGAGCAGCGCCATCCAGGTGAGCCGCAGCAGAATGAAGAGCCCGGCGCCGAGCAGTCGGGCGCCGAGTCCGAGTTTGACTTCCAACAGTTCGTAAGCGCTCGTCACCCGGTTCGCCATGTAGACGGGCACCATCAGATAGCCGACGATGTAGTACACAATCGGAATCGCGAGCATCCCGCTCAGCACGGCCGGTCCATGTTTGACGATTTCGCCGGGCGTGGAGAGATAAGAGATGGTGCTGAAGAGCGTCGCGAACATGGAGACGCCGATCAGCAGGGGCGGCATTGCCCGGTTGCCGACGAAGTACTCGTCGGTGCTGGTCTGCCGGCGGCGGTAATAAAGACCGATCGCCAGCATGCCGCAGGCATACAGGCCGATGATCAGGTAGTCGATCCAGTGGAGACCTTCGCCGCTCATCGAGTGTTGCGCTCGCGAATCAAGAGAGTGAGTTTTTCACCAGCCGCCGGGTCGTTGACGTGATGAGCCGGTTACCTCGGCGCGGGGATCAGCCCGGAGCGATGGAACGCCCCGGTGCACGCACGCGGCAGATCAGCCTACAGCGGCCAGACGCCTCAGCACAAGCAAGTTGCGCATCAGACGACGCAGCGGATGATAATTTTCATGCCGCCGGCTGCTGAACACGAATCCACCAGATCACGAAAGGCGGCACGATCACATTTCGTGTCCGTTGGTACGAATTGCCGTCCCGGTCGGATGGGCCGGAGAGGTCCGATCGCACTCTCCATACGGGCGCTGCCGACCAGACCGACGGGAGTAAGTTGCCTCAGAATGCCGAAGTCCGGCGACCAGGGGGGCGACGGTTGACGCTCGCGGCCGGTCGATCTAAGAACGGTGGACTGTTCGCGACAATCCACCCGCTCACCATTCGGACCTCCGCCCGTGACTGCCCAATTGAGTTCCTTTGCCCGTTCACTGTCGGTTGAAACCGCGTTCACGGTTCTGGCCGTCGCGAAGTCGCTGAAAGCGAAGGGGAAGGACGTCGTCGAACTGGAAATCGGCGACAGCCCGTTTGAAAGTACGGAGTCGGCGCGGGCAGCGGGCATCGAGGCGATCGAAGGGGGCCAGACGCACTACTGCCCGTCGCCTGGAATTCCGGAATTTCGCGAAGCGGCGGCCGAGTTTGTGCGGGAGGAATTCAAGATCCCGGCGCAGGCGGAGAACATTGTCGCCGGACCTGGTGCGAAGATCTTCGAGCAATTCTTCTGCGAAGCGTTTCTTGATCCGGGCGATTCAGTGCTCGTGTTCAGTCCCTTCTTTCCGACGTACACGCCGAACATCGAGCGACGGGGCGCGAAGGCGGTTTTCAGCCCGCTGCGGCAAGCGAATGAGTTCCGGCCGGAAATCAGCGAGATCGAACGGTTTCTGGCTGAGGCCGAATCCCCCAAGGCGATCTTTCTCAATTCGCCGCACAATCCAACCGGCGGAGTGACGACCGAGGAGGATCTGGCGGCCATTGCCGATGCGGTCCGCGGCCGGAACATCGCGGTCTTCAGCGACGAACCGTACTGCCACATGGTCTGGAAAGGGCGGCATCACTCGATCCTTGAACAGCCCGGAATGATGGAGCAGTGCGTGGCGGCGTATACCTTCAGCAAGTCTTACAGCATGAGCGGCTGGCGGCTCGGATTCGCCGTTTCGTCGTCGGAGACGGCGGACGCCATCGGGAAGATGATCAATACGTCGTTGTCCTGCACGCCGCCGCTCGTCCAACTCGCGGGAACACGGGCGCTGAAACAGGATCACGCCGAGCGGAACGAACAGATGCAGAAGTTTCGCGAGAAGGTGACGCTGCTGGCGGACGGGTTGAACCGGATCGACGGTTTTCACACGCTCGATCCGGCGGCGACGTTCTACGTGTTTCCCAACGTGGCGCCGGTCTGCAACCGGCTGGGAATCACAAGTCACGGATTGGCGGTCTTTCTGTTGGAGGCGGCCGACGACAACTTCGGCGTGGCCTGCTTGGGAGGGGAGTGTTTCGGCGAGGCCGGGCACGGGTTCCTGCGGTTCAGTTGCGCCGAGCCGAACGACCGGCTGCAATCGGCTCTCGATTTCCTGCCACTTGCACTGTCGCGAACCGAACGGATTGATGCGTTTCTCGACAGTCATCCGCAGTTTCGTCTGAAGACGCCGTATCGAATTGAGTCCTGAGACAGGGAGCCAGGAGGCGGCCGTTGAATCGGCGTCTCGACTCGTTTCTTGATCGTCTGTGTTCTGCTGCGCCGCAACGATCTCAACAACGAAGCGCACCTCGTTGCAAAGCCGGCCATGCCGAAGCCCGTTCACCGCAGCGTCAGGATCATCCGCACGATCACCTGCGTTTGCTGGGCGGCCCTGTTTCTGGCGACGCACTTGCCGGTCGAGAAAGCGATGGAGCAGGTTCCGGCGTCGGACAAGCAACTGCATTTCGCCGCGTACGGCCTGCTGGGATGCCTGCTTGCGTTCTGGAATGTCGGCGAGGCGATCCATCGCGACCGGCGCGTTCGATTACACCGCTCGGCGAAGCGGGTGGCGGGAATCGTCGGGGTGTTGTGCGCTTACGGGGCAATCGATGAGTTGCTGCAGATCCCGGTGGGACGGTCGGCCGAGTGGTTGGACTGGCTCGCCGACGCGGGCGGCGCGATTGTGGGAGCAACGGTCGGCGAATTCCTGAGAACGCGTTTCGTGCGATCGGCCATTGATGAGCCCGACTCGGAACGCTGAGCGTCGTCAGTCCTCGTCGGGGGTTCGCCACTGCCGGCCGGTTCGCTGGAGCAGATCATCGGCGGCCTGGGGGCCCCAGCTTCCGGCCGGGTACAACTCGGGGCGATGGCGGGGCGATTTCCACGCTTCGAGGACCGGGTCCACGAACGCCCAGGCGGCCTCGAGTTCGTCGGTTCGCGTGAAGAGCGTCGAGTCGCCGCGCATCACGTCGAGCAGCAGCCGCTCGTACGCCTCGGGCACGTCGATTTCGAACGACTCACTGTAGTTGAAGTCCATCTCCACCGGTTGAATCTGGTACTGCATGCCGGGTCGCTTGGCGGAGCACGACAGTGAGATCGATTCGTGGGGCTGAATGCGGAAGACGAGCGTGTTCGGTCGCGCTTCAACCAGATCGCACATGTTTCCCTCGCATTCGACCGTGGAAAACAGGTGCAGCGGCGGCAGCTTGAACTGGACGGCGATTTCCGTCACGCGGCGAGCAAGCCGCTTGCCGGTTCGCAGGTAGAATGGAACGCCCGCCCAGCGCCAGTTGTCAATGCGGGCCTCCATGGCAACGTACGTCTCGGTCCGCGAGTCGTCGTCAACGCGGTCTTCATCGACGTACGCGCGCACCCGCTCTCCGGAGACTTCGGCGGCCGCGTACTGGCCCGCCACGCACCAGTCGTCGACCGCACCGGTTCGTCCCGGCGCCAGCGCCTGCAAGACCTTGAGCTTCTCGTCTCGAATCGACTCGGCGCCGAACATCGACGGCGGCTCCATCGCGATCAGGCAGAGACACTGCAGGACGTGATTCTGGAGGACGTCGCGGAGGGCGCCGGAGGTGTCGTAGTAGCCTCCGCGGCCGCGCTCCAAGCCTTGAGATTCGGCGACGGTGATCTGGACGTGATCGACCTGGTTCCGGTTGAGGAGCGGCTCGAAGATTGCGTTGCCGAAGCGAAACAGAAGAATGTTCTGGACCGTTTCCTTTCCGAGGTAGTGGTCGATGCGATAGATCTGCGGCTCGGTCAGCAGTCCGGAGAGCGACTCGCTCAGTTCGCGGGCGGACGCGAGGTCGTCGCCGAACGGTTTCTCGAAGACGACCCGCAGCCGGTCCCTGTTCGACTCATCGGGCAGCATTCCCGCTGCGGCGAGCCCTTCGACCGAAGGCAGGAACAGGTCGGGCGACGTCGCCAGATAAACGACCCGGCGTCCGGACAGTCCGGCGTTCGACTCCCGCTCCTCCACGGCGCTGCGCAGCCGGTCGAACTGATCGGGACTCGTCAGGTCGACCTGCTCATAGGCGAGGCGAGGCGCGAACCGATCCCAGAGTTCTGCGTCCAGTTCGCGACGTCGACCGTGCTCAACCAGCGCCTGACGCATTTCGTTGCGAAACTGTTCGTCGGTTTTCTCGCGGCGAGCGACTCCGAGAACCAGTGATTTCTCCGACAGGAAACCGTCCTTGACCAGATGGTAAAGCGCCGGGATCAGTTTGCGGGCGGCAAGATCCCCGGATGCGCCGAAGATCAGCAGTGTGACGTCGTTGGCAGAGACTGCCGACGCGTGAGTGGAAGGCTTTGCGTCTTGGGGCATCTTTTTCTTCTCCGAGCGGGCGCTACGCCTCAAAGACGATCGATCGCGGACCGCACGAGGCGAAGTGCTTCGCAAGTGAAGCGTCCCCTCGCACGGTTGTCAGCGACGCGCGTTCGCCGCAGGTCACTGTCCAGTCGTCTCAGATCCTCTAACGTATCAACATCGTACCAGACGGGGAGTCGGTGCACGGTCAGATTCGCATCGCTGATGCGGTTCATCGTCTGCTCAAACACGCGGTCCGTGCCCCAGTCGATCCCTGTGAACAGCGACGGACATGCCGATCGAAGCGCCAACAGATAATAGCCGCCGTCGGTTGAGGGGCCGATCGCGCAGTCGCAGGACGCCAGTCGCTCGAACGCCTCTGCAACAAATTCGACCGGCACGGTCGGGGCGTCCGCTCCGATCACAACTGTGGCGTCCTTCGCGGAGCACGCCATCTCGAAAAACGCCGCGAGGCGGTCGCCCAGGTCGCCGGCTGGTTGCGGCCAGAGTTGGTCACCGGATCGGGCCAGACCTTCGAAGTACACCCGCGCTGCACAATCATCCGGTGTGTAGGCAATAATCTGCCTGTCCGCCGCATCTCGAAAACTCTCGCACACGTCCTTGAGGAACGCTTCGGCGAGTTGGGCCGCTGCGTCAGTTCCGATGTCGCGAGCCAGGCGAGTCTTGACGCAGCCCGGTCTGGGATATTTGGCAAAGATGCCGAGGGTCTTCATCGAGGCGAGTTCACTCTCGACAGATGATCCGTACTTGACCGGCGGACGCGGGCCGCACGGCGCGTCAAGCATAGGTTGTCAGGATGCAGCAATCATCCCCGTTCGCGTCAGAACGGCTCGTTGTTGGATCGCAGTGAAAAACGACTACTGGAGCCTGCCGTTTGCGAGTGGTAGGATGGTGGATGGGTCGTGGAAGACATCTCGTTATCTCGCAACCACGACGCATTTCAATTGTTCAACACCCGGCGTCCCCACAGACTCTGTTTCCCGTTCGACAGGAACACCTTCGACGATCAGAAAGTCGAGAAGCATGCACGCGGTTGGCATTGACCTGGGGACGACCTACTCCTGTCTCTCCTATCTGACGCCGCAGGGCGAGCCGGTGACGCTGCCCAACAGCGAAGGCGAGTTGGCGACGCCGTCAGTCGTTCTGTTCGACGGGGACAACCCGATCGTCGGCACGGAAGCGCTGCGCAGCGCCGTTTCCCAGCCGGAACGCGTGATCCAGAACGCCAAGCGTTTTATGGGGGACCGGCAGAAATTCTGGGTCGTCGACGGGAAGGTCCACCGCCCGCCCGACATTTCCGCCCTGATTCTGCGCAAACTTCTGGACGCCGCGGAAGAACGTTTGGGGCCGGTCCGTCATGCCGTCATCACCGTGCCGGCCCAGTTCGGCGATCTCCAGCGGCAGGACACCGCCGAAGCAGGCCGGATGGCGGGACTGGAGCGCGTCGACATCATCAACGAACCGGTCGCTGCGGCGCTCTGCTACGTCTTGAGTGAAGGAATGTGGTTTGCGGAGCTGGCCGACGATCAGACCGTCATGGTGTTCGACCTCGGCGGCGGCACGTTCGATCTCTCGCTGGTGCGTTACAACAAGGAGGAGGTCAACGTGATCGCCAGCGGAGGCGACTTGCAGCTCGGCGGGATCGACTGGAACCGGCGCCTGGAGCAGTGCGCGTGCGACGAGTTCATCAAGGAAACACCGCACGATCCGCGACTCGACAAGGAAAGCATGCAGGCGCTCGCGAATGAGGTCGAGCAGACCAAGCGCAGCCTCAGCGTCCGCCCGAAAGCGCCGCTGACCGTTCAACACGGCGGACGGAGGAAGACCTTCTCGATCGGCCAGGAGCACTTCGAACTCCTGACCAGCGATCTGGTGAACCGCTGTGAGAAGATCACGCACGACATGCTCGAGAAGCGCAACATGGGCTGGGCGCACGTCGACGCCGTTCTGGTGACCGGCGGGGCGACGAGAATGCCGATGATTCGCCGCATGTTGCAGAAGATGAGCGGCACGACGCTCAATACATCGCTCTCTCCCGACCAGTCGATCGCGCACGGGGCCGCCTACTACGCGGGAATGCTGCTGAGCGGCAAGAAGTTCGGCAAGTCGTCGCTGGGAAAGGAAGCCAGCGCGCGGCTGGCGAAATTCAAACAGGTGAGCGTGAACGCCAGGGCGCTGGGGATTCTCGTGCGCGACAAGGAATCGGGGTTGCGCGTGCCGCATTATCTGCTCCCCGCCAATACGCCGCTGCCCTGCGCGTTCCGGCAGACCTTCGGCACGGTGGTCCGGAATCAGAAGCGGGTCCATCTGCACATCGTCGAGAGCGGGACGAATCCGGAACAGCCGTTTGTGAAGCTCGGGGCCTGCGTCATCGACGAACTGCCGCCGGACCTGCCCGAGGCGGCGCCGGTTGAAGTGACCATCCGCTACGACGAACAGGCGCGGGTCCACGTCGACGCGAAAGACGTGACCAGCGGGAAAATCGCCAAGGCGATCATCGTCCGGGAGGAGAACCTGGCGCACCTTCCTCAGGATCAGGCGCGGTCCGCCGATGTCTCTCTCTCTCCGCCGGAACGGAAGGCGGACGCGGCCCCGCCTCCGCCGGAACTTGCGGTCGGATCCTCGACGTTTCGTCCGGCGCGCAAGGGAACTGCGAAGAAGCCAACAAGGGCCGCCCAGCGCAAGCCGCAGTCGTCGCGCAGCGGTCTCGACCTCGACCGGGCGGAACGTCCCATTCCGCTGTGCAACGACTGCGGAGAACCGCTCAACAGCCGCGGAGTCTGTACAGCCTGTGGCAAGACCACAGACTCGGCGTCGAAACGCGGCGTGAAAGGCCGGAAGCCGCGCCCGAAGCCGGCTGTGGCGCCGCCGCCGGTGGACGACGCCGAGATCATGAGCCTGGATGAGAATCTCGCCCGCACCGAACGCATGGCCACTCCGAAGAAGCGCGTGCCGACCGGCAAGAAAAAGCGACAGACCTCGGACGGCGGCTCGCCGTCAGACGAAATCCGGCAGGGAGAGCAAGAGTTCTGGCAAGGTTGAGCCGTACGTGAATTGCCGCGCATCCGTTTCGCCCCGCCGCCCGCTTTGAAACGCGGCATCACTCACGGAACGATGTGCGAATCGAAGTGTCGACTGGCAGACCGACAACGTGAATTCCAAGCATCGACGCGTCGCCTTCTGCATCACCGACCTTGACGCCGGGGGCGCGGAACGATGTCTGGCGACGCTCGCCAGCGGCCTGAAACGACGCGGCTGGGAACCACACGTGTATTGCCTTTCTGCCGGCGGCGCTCTCGTCGATCGGCTTGTGGAAGCCAACGTCCCGGTCACCTGCCTGGGGATGAGAAGTTGGAGGAACATAGGGACGGTCGTGACGCTCGCCCGGCAATTGCGGGCTCAGCGCCCTGCGCTGCTGCAGACATTTCTGTTTCACGCCAATCTCGTCGGACGACTTGCGGCCGTTATGGCCGGAGTTCCGGTCGTCGTTTCGGGCGTTAGAGTCGCAGAACGGGAGCGTCGCTGGCATCTGTCCCTCGACCGGATCACGCAATGGGCCGTGACCATGAACGTCTGCGTCAGCCGGGCGGTGGCCAATTTCTCGCAGACGGCCGGCGGCATTCCCCGCGAGAAACTGGCGGTCATTCCGAACTGCGTCGACGTCGATCGTTTTCGCAATGCGTCGCCGGCCGACTTGAGCGAATTCGGAATCGGGCCCGGTGAACGAACTCTCCTGGCCGTCGGGCGACTGCACAGGCAGAAGGGCCACCGGTTGCTGCTTGAAGCGGCCGCGCCGCTGCTCGATCGAGACCCCCATCTGCACGTTCTCATCGCGGGAGAGGGTCCGCTTCGAGCTGCGTTACAGGAATCGATCGCAGCGGCTTCCTGGGGGCCTCAGGTGCATCTGCTCGGGCCCCGTGAGGACATTCCGCAACTGATGCGGGCGGCGACGCTGTTCGTGCTCCCCTCGCTGTGGGAAGGGATGCCCAACGTCCTCCTGGAAGCGATGGCGGCGGGAGTTCCGGCGGTCGCCAGCGACGTGGAGGGGGTGCGGGAACTGCTCGCTCCGGCCGGTGAGAAATTGATTGTGCCCCCCGGATCTGCGGAATCTCTACGATCCGGGATCGAAACGGTGCTCTCCGACCCCGCCTCCGCCCGCAAGATCGCACACGATTTACAAGTTATTTCACAGGAGCGGTTTGCGAGAAGTTCTCTGCTCGATTCCTACGCCGGACTTTACAACGAACTGCTCAAGAATCGCGGGCTGCTGAACAGTTGACGACCGGATTCGAGTGGCGGGAGAAGTGCTAAAAAATTTTCTGAAAACTCCCAATTGGCGACCCCGTCTAGACCTGCGCTCCGTCGACGTGCTCAGGACGTCTCCAGGGTCGACGGCCTCACTTGACGATTCAAAGGTCGGTGATATTTTGGGGCCTCGTGGGGAGAATTGGTGACGAGTGGTGAAGACCACAGCGGCGTCACCGGAAAGGAGATCCACTTCGCGAATCCCCCTCATGACGGGCTTCAGACGGCATGGCCCTCACCGGCACTTATCTGCGATCTCTCGACGAAAAGCAACGCATCGCCGTGCCGAAGCGGTTGCGCGATGCAATGAGTCCGAAGGAACTCAAGGAACTGTACGTGGGCCCCGAAGTCGACCATGCCCTGGCCCTGTTTTCACCCGAGTCGTTCGAGCGACGCGCCCAGCGGCTGGAAGAGGCCACCTCAGCCCGCAGCAGAGTGACGAATTACCTGAGGCTCTATTACTCACAGGCGGAACGGGTGGAGGTCGACAGTCAGGGCCGTATTCGATTGCCGGAGCGGCTTGTTGAGTTTGCGAAATTGCAGCAGGAAGTCGTGCTGCTGGGCGTCCACGATCATGTCGAGATCTGGGACAAGACCACCTGGCAGGACTTCTTTCGGAGGCACAGCCAGGAGTTCGATCAACTCGCCGCGGAAGTATTCAATTAGCGCACACGTTCTCGCAGCACGACATCGGAGACTCGACGAAACAATCAACTTGTCCCATCAAGTGCGATCATCCGCCGGCTACCGGGCTTGCGGATTCGGCCGGCACGAAGCTGTGCCAGCACTTTCCCGGTCGGTCCCTTCCATCGGCCGGCAGCCATTCGCCTCAGCAGCGCGGCACGGACGCAGCGCGGGGCGAATGGCTGTAGCTGCTTCAACTCGCTCAGGCCGCCGCAGCCGGCTTCCGTCGCTTCCAGATCATTCCATCGACCACGTAGTGGTGGAAATTGATCACCATCATCGCGGTGACCGCGGCCGGAATCAGGCTGTTGTCCATGTAGGATGTCGTCGTCTGGTGGACCAGCAGGTAGATGCCGGTCGAGGCCGTCACACAGAGCAGGATGTATGAAAACACATGCTTGCTCTGGGAGAGCGTCGAGAGCAGTTTGGCGTCGGGATCGACCTGTTCCTTGAAGCGGCGGTTGTTGAAGTACCACACGAACATGATGTACTGGATGTTGTGCCAGACGTTGAGCACCAGCCAGCCGGATGTGATGTCGGGAATCAGCACGTAGCCGATCAGAAACACGGCGTGGTGCGAGAGCAGATACCCGAAGTGAGCCTTCGCCAGCCGGCCCTGCCAGGCGGCGCGCCCGCACTGGAGCAGCCACCAGCCCACGGCCGCCGCCGCCATCACGCCGACGATCCAGACCACCACCTCGGGCACGGGCAGGTAACGAATCTCCATGCCCAGGTAGCGATCCTGTCGCTGCCACGACCGGAACACGATCCCGAAGATCGGGACGAGTGACAGCGCGCGGGTTGTGACGTAGTCGTTGATCGTCGCATTCTCATCGGCATTGCGGCGATACGCCCGCTCGATTCCGTAGCTCTGGCGGGTGTAATGGAACCACTGCCAGTACAGATAAACGGTCGCCAGGATCCACTGACCGCAGATGAGCACTCCCGCCAGCGTGGCCGCCGTGATGATCAACGGGAGTTCGACGATCAGAAACCGGTGTTCGCGGAAGCTCTTCCAGTCAAAGACCAGCCGGGTGAACGTCGAAATGACGTGGTGATACCCGAGCAGCCACAGGTCGAGAAACAGCAGCACTTTGAAGACCGCGTCGTCGATCAGGGCCGCCAGGCCGGTGAGGACCGCGACCCCCGAGGCGACGGCAATGAAGTTCAGGTCGAACGACTTGCTGCGCAGCCAGCCGGGGCGTGTGACCGCTCGCGATCCGGCGGCAGATTCGATGGCGGTTGACATGAGAGGCGTCTCACTGGGGAACGTTCAGAAAGCGGATGCGGCGTCGGTGCAGTCCGTGTGGCGCGCCGCTCAAATCTAGGTCGCGCGAACAAACCGTGCGCGCGAAAGCCGATGTTGCAAAACGGCATCACCCCGACCGGCGACGACTGTGCCGGTCATGCCGATTCCAACGCCGTCCCTTTCGGCGGCATGAACTCTTCAAGATCAACGCCGAGGCCGTCGCAGAGGCGGTTGATGTAGTTGAAGTATCCGGCGATCTGAAACGCATCGTGGATTGCGCGGTCGTCGAAGCCCTGGGCGCGGAGCGCATCGACGTCGCTTGCGGTCATCTGCGCCGGTGTGAGCGTGAGTTTCACGCAGGCGTCGAGCAGCGCGCGGGTTGCCTGGTCCAGCGGCGCCCGGCGGTAGTCGTCGGCGACGGCGTTGACCAGAGCCTCGTCAGCGACCTCAGCACGGAGGTCGTAGGCATGCGAATGCGTTCAGTAATGGCAGGAATTCGCCCGGGAGACGACAACGGCGATCATCTCGCGTTGTGCGCGGCTGAGCGGGGAGTCGCCGTACATCAGCACCCGATAGAAATCGATTGATCCCTTGAGCGCCTCCGGGTTGATGCTCATCAGCCGCACCACGTTCCACACCCGCCCGGCCCGGCGAATCGCGGCGTCATAGAGTCTCTTCAACAGGCCGGTCGACTCTTCCGGAGCGACAGTGCGGACGTAGGCCATGGAGGTCTCGCTTGTGCGAACGTTTCAATTCAGGATACTGGCGACGATACAGATTATTGGCAAATACGAACGTTGCGGAAGGTCGGACGGCCGACAGGTTCTGCGAGGAGCGCAGCCGACCGGTCGTGTAGCCGAAGTCGTGAGACTTCGGACGAACCCTTCCCACGACGGGGGCTTCACTCCCGTTGGTCCCGCCCCAGCCCCGGCCACGCCTCTGGAACAGGGCAACGAGACATGACAGCCGCAGATTATAAGATGATCCCCGAGCAGGACGAGATCGATGCGATCGAGCGCGATCTCCGGTTCTACCCGAGCACCGTCACACAGCCGCAGGTGCTGACGACTGAGCAGATCGAGGCCTACAACCGCGACGGCTATTTGAGGCCGATTCCGGTCTTCGACAACGAAGAGATCCTGCAAGTCCGTCGGTATTTTGACGCCCTGCTCGAGAGGGTGATCGCCGAGGGTGGGGACAGCTACTCCATCAGCACGGCGCATCTGAAGCATGGCCGCGTTTACGACCTGTTGACGGAGCCGCGGATTGTGGCCGTCGTGAAGGATATTCTGGGCGAGAACGTCGTCGGCTGGGGCTCGCACTTTTTCTGCAAGATGCCGCACGACGGCAAGAGCGTCGCTTGGCATCAGGACGCCAGCTACTGGCCTTTGACTCCGACCAAAGCCGCCACGGTCTGGCTGGCGATCGACGACGCCGACACCGAAAACGCCTGCATGCGTTTCATCAGCGGGTCGCATCATTTCGGGCACCTCACGTACCGCCCCAGCGACTCGGGCGAGCATAACGTGCTCAACCAGACGATTGAGAACCCCGAGCAGTACGGCGAACCGGTCGATGACGTACTCGGCGCGGGCGAAATCTCGATTCACTCCGACCTGTTGCTCCACGGCTCGAACGCCAACGATTCCGATCGCCGGCGCTGCGGACTCACACTGCGTTACGCCGCCGCCGACGTCAGGGCGCATCTCGACTGGAACGGCAAAGGGGTGATCGTCAGTGGAGAAGATCCCAGCGGTCACTGGGCCAACCCGCCCCGGCCTCCGCAAGACTGATCGGCGACAACCAAACTCCGGAACGATTCCGGTTGCCGCGTCACCACGCCCTCGCTACCAGTCCGGAACATCCGCCTGCATGCCGTCGCTGCGTTGTCCCAGTTGCCGATACAGGTCAACGTCGATGTCGTCGCTCAGAAAGTGCGTCGACGAATCGGCCATCACGAACACCGCGCCGCCGGGATGCGAACTCGAAAACGAGGCGACGTGATTCGTGCGGCAGTGTGCGGCGCTGACCGAGAACGGCTCGTCCTGGCCGACGTTGCCCAGCACGAGCGACGCGGAGCTTTCCAGAAACGGCTGCTCGACGCCCGCAGGGCGCAACTCTCCCGGAGTCGCGGCCAGCCAGACCGCCCCGGCAGGGACCGGGAGTTCGCCGGGTACGAAATCATGGGTTTGCGCCCGCTCCCCGATCAGAATCGTGTGAGTCGTTCCGTCCGTGACGTCGAACACACTGGTGAAACTGTTCCGGTAGAAGATCCCGGGGCCGGACGGGGCGCCGGGGGATTCCGTCAGGCTGCCAAGTCCCGCGCAGCCGACGTAGCTCATCATCGGATCCGGGTCGCTGGCGCAGCGGTAAGTGGCAATCGCAGGCGCCGCGGCGTTGCTGATTGGATCGGCGGAGAAATCGATCGTTCCCGCGAGAGCCGCCTGGTCGATGTAGGGCAGCAGCATCGCGGCCCAGGCATAGCCCGGTCCGCGTTCCTTTTCGGCCGGATCTGAGGGAGCGACGTCTCTGGCGACATAGCCGGGCGGAAACAGCCGGTAGACGTCATGGTAGTTCTGCATCGCCAGCCCGATCTGCCGGGCGTTGTTCATACACTGCGTGCGACGGGCCGCCAGCCGGGCGTCGCCCAGTGCGGGCAGCAGCAAAGCGAGCGCGACGAGAATCAGCGCCAGAACGAGGACGACTTCCAGAAGCGTAAAACCGCTGTCTCGACGTGCAGGCGTGCGTGTCATTGCCACGGCATGAAGAGAGGAACGTACGGACGGACATCTGATCTACGACGGAGTGTCCCGAGATGTTGGCGCAACACAATCACGTAACGCACGCAGCCTTGCGTGCGTTACGCCGATCGCAAGAGCGGCTGGCACACGCTGGCAGCGTGTGCTACGAGCAAGCGCACGATCGTGCGCATGACAACAAGATCCCGCACGTTACGTGAGAAGCACAGAAAACGCAGCAGCGGCCCCCTTCGGTCAAACCGCTGCTGCGGGTCGTGGCTCCAGGTTGCCGTCCGGTCGTACGCGGACAGCGCTGAACGGAGGTGTCGTCTCAGAATTCGCCGATCACCTCGCCGTCAGATCGCTGTCCGAGCCAGCGAAACGTATTGTAGTTGATGTTCTCGCTGATGAAGTGCACCGATCCGTCCGCCAGCAGGATATGCGCCCCGCCTTCGTGGCGACTCGAGAAGTTGACAATGTGATGGGTCGTATTGGGGGGGTGATGCATCGTCATGGCGCCCATCATCTGGCCGACATGCCCCAGCACGAGCGACGCGGGCGCCTCGTCGGGCATCGTTCCCATGCCGGCGGGACGAAACACGCCGGGAACGGCCGCATACCAGGTCGAGTTCGCCTGCACGTCAGCCGCCCCCGGAATGAAGTCATGCACGTGCGCCCGCTCTGCGACGAGAATCGTGGCCGTCGTCCCGTCCGTGATGTCGCCGATCCGCACACTGCTGTTGCGGTACAGAACACCGGCCGGGTCGGGGTTCCCCGGCGCCATCGTCACGCTGCCGTAGCCGTACATGCCCACGTAATTGGCTGTCGCCAGCTCGTAGTTGTTCGTGCCGTCGGTGACGATGAACGTGTTGTTGGCGTTATCCGAAGGACAGCGAAACGTGGGCAGGTAGGTTCGGCCGGCGACCAGGTTGGCCGGATCGCGCGAGTCGAGGTCAAGATTCAGTTGGTTGTAGAGCGACGCCTGATCCATCATCGGCAGGATCATTGTCCCCCAGGCGAAACCGCTGCCATCTTCGGCGGACGCGGGATCGGCGGCTGTCACGTTGCCCGCGACGTAGCCGGGTGGAAAGACAAGATGCGCATCATGGTAGTTGTGGAGTGCCAGGCCGATCTGTTTGAGATGATTTTTGCACTGGGTGCGGCGTGCCGCCTCTCGCGCCTGCTGAACAGCGGGCAGCAACAGGGCGATCAGAATGGCGATGATCGCGATCACCACCAGCAACTCAATCAGCGTGAATCCGCGCCGCGCGCGGCGAGATTTGTCAAAATAAACAGACATGGAGAATCCCCTCGGATCGTTGAATCAGGTCCGGCGTCCTGCTTCAGAGGCGACACAACGGCCGTGCGGACCATAGCCCCGACACGGCGCAGCGTCGCCGCCGCAACGCCGGACGGCGGGATGAGACGAAAACGGAACGACTCGCTGCGTTACGCAGCGTTCGTTCGAGGAGGAGGGGTTTCCGGCTCAAGCATGTTCGAGAGCAGCCTTGGCGTCTCCAGACATACGCTATCATGAGAGTTGGCTGCCGGCGGAATCCCACCGCTGCGAAAGCACAAACGTGGTTCAGAGGAGCCGGAAGCCGCATCGCCGCCTGCGGGACCGCAGGGACAAGGGCTCACCTGATCGGTCGTCGGCGATTCCCGGCGATCGCGCTTGTCGTTCGAACTCCCCTGCTTTGTCGCGCAGCACGACTTGTTGTGCGGGGCTTCGTCCTCGGCCTTCTTTCTGGAAGCGGGAGAGTGACAGCAACAGGTCCCGCTTTGAACCGCCTGCGCGGGGCAACAACAGGGGCCGCCCCGCAGCTTGCACTGGGGACGGTTCGCAGACCCGCCGCCGTCGAGGGAGATCGAAATCCCCGCCGAGCCGACGAGGTAAGCAACCAGTGTCACAGCAGCGGCCACGCGGCGCGCCCATCGCGTGGGCGAACTCCGCAGCCGCTTCAGGTGCTGGATCAACCGGGAAAACATCTTCGTGAGGCAGGATCTTTGCGGAGGGACTCACAAGGAGGGCGGCCGGTTTCGACTCGTGCCCGAAACCCGGCCTTCTCTTATGATTATGACGATTGTACCGAATGGCAAGCCCGCGGAGCATTTCGCTCGCCGGCCGCCGGCGTTGAATTTCCGACAGCCGCAGGGACGCGGGTGGCGTGATCCACTACACTCGGCGAACCGAACGAAATCTGCCTGCCCGAATCCTCCCCCAATGCCCCACCCCGTTGCGGACGTAGCCCGGCCGGCTTCCGACTCCCGGTCTGTGCCTGCCGAGAACCAGGATCGACGCGTCGAGATCGAATCCCACGAACCGCGAAATCTGATCGCTCTCGCGGCGTATCAGGTGATGCTGCGCGTCGGTTGGATCTTCAAGACCGAGAGCGTGATTATGCCGGCGTTTCTGGACGCCATCGCCGGCGCGGGCTGGATTCGCGGCTTCCTGCCGGTGCTGAACCGGTTGGGGCAAAGCGTCCCACCGATGTGCTTTGCCGACTCTCTGCGTGGCATTCGTGTCAAGAAGCGGGCCCTCGTCACGTCGTCGATCTTGATGGCGACGCCGTTTCTGTTGCTCTCCGCCATCTGGAGTGGACTGGAGGAACCTCGGCAGCCTTGGCTGCCGCCTCTGTTCCTCCTGCTCTATCTGCTGTTCTTTTGTTTCACCGGGCTCAACCAGCTCGCCTTTGGAACGGTTCAGGGAAAGCTCATTCGTCCGCACCGCAGGGGCCGGCTCATGGGCTGGGCCGGCGTTGCCGGTTCGCTCGCGGCCGTGACGGCGGCGTTGTTGCTGCTGAGGCCGTGGTTGGCGCGTCCGGACAATTCCGGGTTCGGTCTGGTATTTCTGTTCAATGGGGCGGCCTTCGCGTGCGCCGGCTTGATTGCCGCGGTGTGTGTCGAGCCTGCCGACGACCGCAGGCCGCGCGCTTCGATCGACATCCGGCGGCATGTCCGCAAGGCATGGCGGGTCTATCGCGACGACGAGGCGTTCCGCCGCGCGGCCCGCGTCGGGATGCTCTTTATCTCCTCGATCCTGCTGTTCCCGCATTACCAGTGGCTGGGGCGGACGCGGCTCGGGACCACAAACGAAGATCTGATCTACTGGGTCGTCGCCCAGAATCTCAGTGTGGGGGTCTTCAGCCCGTTGATCGGCCGCATCGCCGATCGGAACGGGAATCGTCTCGCCGTGCGGATCGCTGTATTCGTTGCTTCGTTGACGCCGTTGTCCGCTCTGGTATTGGCCGCGTTCGATCCCGAGACCGGTCGCCGCTGGTACTGGCTGACATTCGTGTTACTGGGACTGACGCCCGTCACCATGCGGACAATCCAGAACTACACGCTGGAACTTGTCGACGAATCGCAGCATCCGCGTTATCTGAGCACGATGACGGTCTGCTTCGCGATGCCGTTCATCCTGTCGCCGTTCTTCGGGGGGCTCATTGATGTGCTGCCGTATCAGATTCCCTTCATCCTCGTCAGCGTGTTGATTGCGGCCGGCGGACTGTTTACGTTCCGCATGGTTGAGCCGCGGCACCGAGACCGGAGCCCGGCGCGCCCCACCTGACGCCGCTCATTCAATCCGCAGAATTCGCGAAACCATGGAAGTCCGGAATCGGGTCATCGTCGTTACGGGCGCCGCCGGAGGAATTGGCCGCGCGCTCTGCAGGCGGTTTGCTGACGAGCAGGCGGAACGGGTCGTCGTGTCCGACGTCGACGAGTCGGCCGCTCAGGCTGTTTCCTCCGAACTCGGCGGTCTGGCGATCGCTTGCGATGTGTCTTCGCCCGATTCGATGGACGCCCTGGTGCGTCGGACGATCGCTGAGTGCGGTCGGATTGACGTCTTCGTCTCCAATGCGGGAGTCACGTCCAAAGGCGGCGTCGACCTCCCGATCGAAGACTGGCAGCGCTGCTGGGACGTCAACGTAATGGCGCATGTGCACGCGGCGCGTTCGGTCGTCCCGCGGATGCTGGAGCGCGGCGAGGGATATCTGGTTCAGGTCGCCTCCGCGGCGGGGCTGCTGACTGAGATGGGTTCGGCGCCCTACTCGACGACGAAGCATGCCGCGGTCGCTCTCGCGGAATGGCTGGCGGTGCACTACCAGCCCCGGGGAATTCGGGTCTCTTGCGTTTGCCCGGCCGGCGTCGACACCGGTTTTCTGAATCCCGACAATGTGTACGATCAGTTCCTGAAGCGCACGGCCTGCTCACCAGAACAGGTGGCCGAAGCCGTGATTTCGACGATGCGGGAGGAGACATTCCTCGCGTTGCCGCATCCGGAAGTCGGCGAGTTCTTCGCGTTCAAGGCGCAGCACTACGACGAGTGGCTGGAGAACTTCGCGAAGCTCAACGAGCGGATGCAGCGACTGGCCGCGAAGCGGACTTCAAAGCGATAGCCTGGGCGATCTCCTTCCGGTCGCCCGCGTTTCGTGCGCGTATCAGACCCAGCAGCGCGAAGCGATCGACGCTGTTATGCAGGGGCGTACACAGACATTGGTCGCAACTATTGCCCCTCATTCTGAGGTGAGGACGCATCTGATTGCTGAACCTTCAGCAGGAAGGCATCGAGTGTTCTGGCCGCAAGTTCGATCCGCGTCGAACTCGCATCTTCCGCCTCAGCAGAACGCATGAGGGCCAGCCCTGCGGCCGGAATCCGGAGGTCTGCCTCCTCAAACGCTGACTTCGCAGATTCCAGATGAGACCGCGCCGTCTCAACAGGGTATTCCCCCGTTGCGAGGAGCGCTTCGTTCTCTGCAGTCACGAGGAGAAAATCACGATCAACCTCAGTTGCCATCTCGATGAATGAGGCGACGCCTGACTCAACATCTTCCTCCGCGATCTGAGCGCCCTGAGCCTCGGCGGACGAGCGGAAAAACGCGGCGAGTTCGGCGCGCAACGTCGGGCTTTCAATTGTCGCCGCTGCCGGCCGTGCATCCGAATCGTGGTCAGATGGCGCAGATTCGTCAGACGATGCCTCCAAAGTCTCGGCGTCCGCAGGCGTCGCCGTTGTTTTCTCATCAACTTGCTCTGAGGAAATCACTGCCGGGTGCGCTGTGACATCAGGTTCGTTCGCATCGCCGCCGCCACATCCAGCGGCAAGTCCCAAGTGCCCCAGCACTGCAATTCGTAGCACTTCACGTCTGAACACGTTGACACTCATCTCGATGGCTCCACACTGCAAGTTTGCCGAATTGGTGACAACATCCGCGATGGTTCGGATTCGTGAGCCTAACCGCCCGTCTGGATCGTCACAAGCAATCGTTGGAATCGCGCTTCGAATGAAGTCCAGAACGGCTTGTCGCCTCACTTCAACACTTGTAACTTGACTGGGGCAAGCCTTGTTCACACAGGTCAACATAATGAATTGCAAGACGACGACCTCTGGAACATTCGCCGTATTCGTGGCACTGTGGATGCCGACGCCTCCATCTTTGTTCGCTGAAGCTTCGCGCATCGAACGTCCCAACTTCCTCATCGTCCTTTGCGACGATCTGGGATACGGAGACCTCGCCTGTTACGGACATCCCGTCATCCAGTCGCCAAACGTCGACCGGTTTGCCTCGGAAGGCCTGCGGCTGACGAGTTGCTATTCCGCCGCGCCGAACTGCTCTCCCTCACGGACCGGCTTGATGACCGGCCGCACGCCGTATCGCGTCGGGGTCCACAACTGGATTCCGTTCCTCTCGCCGATGCACGTGCCCGAGTCCGAAATCACGATCGCCACTCTGCTGCGGGACGCCGGGTACGACACCTGTCACGTCGGCAAGTGGCATCTCAACGGCTGGTTCAATCTGCCGGGCCAGCCGCAGCCGGACGACCACGGTTTCAACCACTGGTTCTCCACGCAGAACAACGCCCTGCCGAATCACCGTAACCCTTACAATTTCGTCCGGAACGACATACCGGTCGGACCGTTGGAGGGTTACGCCGCGCCCCTGGTGACCGCCGAAGCGATTCACTGGCTCACGGAAATTCGCGATCCGGAGAAGCCGTTCTTTCTGTTCGTCTGCTATCACGAGCCGCATGAGCCGATCGCCACGGCGGAAGAGTTCACTCGTCTCTATGGCGACGGCGAGAATCCGGCGAAGGAAGCCCATCACGGCAACGTGACGCAGATGGACGCAGCATTCGGCGACCTGATGGACTCACTCGACGATCAGGGGCTGCGGGAAAACACATTCGTCATGTTCACCAGCGACAACGGCCCCGCCATCACCAGCATTCATCCGCACGGTTCTTCGGGGCCGCTCCGGGAGAAGAAAGGGCACACCTGGGACGGCGGCATCCGCGTGCCGGGCATCATCCGCTGGCCGGGCCGGACAACGCCCGGGACGGAGAGCGATGAACCGGTCTCCGGCGTTGATCTCCTTCCCACGCTCTGCGCAATCGCCGGCGTCGAACCGCCGCAAGACCGTGCCCTTGACGGCGCAAACCTCATGCCTGTGCTCAGCGGAGAAACGATCGAACGCGAACGCCCGCTGTACTGGCATTTTCTGTATGCATCGAGCGCGCCGAAAGTCGCCATTCGAGACGGAGACTGGAAACTGCTGGCCGGACTGACCGGCAGCGACCTGCCCCGTGGAGCGGACATCACCGACGAACAGATGCAGGTTCTCAAGACGGCCGAACTGACCGACTTCGAGCTGTACAACCTGACCGACGACGTCGGCGAGACGACCGAGTTGAGCGACCGTTATCCGGATAAGCTCGCAGAGCTAAAGTCGGTCATGCGGGAGATCTACCTCGAAGTTCGCGAAGAGAGCCCTGTCTGGCCTGCGTGGGAATGGCCGCGCTACGAGGGCCGGCGCATCAAGTGGCCGCCGTACCGCCGGCAGGGTCGGTGAATGGCTGGTGGCTGGTACGGAGCGAAGTGAAACAGCGCCAAGCAACGATTTTCTCAGGTTCAGCATCGGAACTCTCTGACCTCTGACCTCCGTTCTCCCCTCCCTCAGCGCATGCCCGATACTGCGCCGACGCCGGCCGACGCCGACTCCCCGCCCCTCGGCGTCTGGGATGCCGGCAGCCTCATCATCGGAATCGTCATTGGCGTTTCGCTGTTTCGCGTGCCGGGGGACGTGCTCAGTCATGTCCCCGGTCCGCTGGCCGGGTTGTCGATGTGGCTGCTGGGCGGACTGCTGTCGCTGTTCGGAGCGCTGTGCTATTGCGAACTGGCAACCGCCTATCCGCAATCGGGCGGCGACTACGTCTATCTCACGCGGGCTTACGGGCGCTGTACCGGATTCCTGTTCGGCTGGATGCGGTTCACCATCATCCACCCGGCCAACATCGGAGCGATGGCGTTCGTGTTTGCCGAACACGCAGTCCGCCTGTTCCGTCTGCCGCCCGGACGGGAGGCCCTGCTGGCGATGTCGGCGATCGGCCTGCTCACAATTCTCAATCTGTTTGGCGTGACAATCGGCAAGCAGACGCAGAACACACTTACCGTCAGCAAGATTGCCGGACTGGCGGCGATCGTGGCAGCCGGCGCGTGGCTGGCGTGGTCCGGCGCGGGCGGCGAGGCGGTTTCCACAACAACCGAAGGCAGCGCCAATGCGATGCCCTCCGTCAACTACGGGCTCGCCCTGATCTTCGTCCTCTACAGCTACGGAGGCTGGAACGACGCGGCGTTCGTCGCGGCTGAAGTGCGGGACGTGCGGCGGAACATCCCGCGGGCACTGCTGCTGGGACTGGGAACCATCACGGCAGTGTATCTGCTGGTGAACGTGGCCTACATCGGCGGGTTGGGGGTGCACGGTGTCCGGAGTGCGAATACGCCGGCCGCCGACCTGCTGCAAGCGGCCTGGGGCGATTCCGGCGATGCAGCGATCAGCGTGATCGTCATGCTCTCCGCCCTGGGCGCAGCGAACGGGATGATTTTCGCCGGTTCGAGGGTCTTTTCCGCTATGGGGGCGGAGCACCGCGCGTTCGCAATTCTCGGCCGATGGGACACCGCTCGCAGGTCGCCGGTCCGCGCGCTCTCCGCAATCGGATTGATGTCACTGCTGTTGGTCTGGCTCGTCGGCACGGATGTCGGCACGCGTTTGATCCGTGGCATCCTCGCCTCACTTCGCCTGGAGGGGGCCGTGTTGTCCTCGGGGGCGGGCGGCTTTGAAACACTCGTCGTCGGCACCGCGCCGATCTTCTGGGTGTTTCTCCTCTTGTCGGGACTTTCCGTGATCGTCCTCAGACGCAGGGAACCTGAGATTGATCGTCCATTCCGTTGCGGCGCACCGCTCGTCCCGCTCATTTTCTGTGCGACGTCCGCCTACATGCTGTGGAGCGGAACGGTCTATGCGTTCAACTTCGCCCGTTCCCTGGCGGTGTTGAGCCTCGTCGTGCTGCTGGGCGGATTTGTCCTCTTTCTGGCGACGCAACGGAGACCCCGGGCGCTATAGACCTGATTGTTCACCGAAGACGCACTGAGGAGTTTGGGCGTCTGTCACTTCCGCACAACTCGACTTCAAACCGTCGGATGGGGCCCGGCGCCGAGGAACCGGGCCCAGGGGATTCTCGAATAGGACACAGATTTTGGCCGTTTCGGCGGATCAGCACGGATTTCGCAGGGTCTTCCTCAAGAGGCGGCAGCGCCGACACCGCGTTGATGCAGGCCCAGATCGCGTCGACACGCAAGAAGGCAATCAGCGAAAATCGGTCCAATCCGTGGTCATCCGCGTTCCATTCGAGACTCTTGTGAAGCGAACCGAACGAGAGAAACTATCTCAGGAGTCATGTGTAAACGACAGGTTTGGGCGTGCGTGCCGCTGATCGCAAAGTCCGCTGACGCACGCCGGCAGTGTGCGCAGCGAATTATCTGACCTCACGAAGTCTCCCACGTCGGATTCGGACGGTTGTCGCGATCATGCCTCCGTCCTTCCCTTTTCCGACCGCCTGATGCGGCGATGAGCTGAACGCCGGGTAGTCCGAATCCAACCAGATTCCGGAGTGGTGATCGGGCCACCATCGCGGATGTTCGTGAGAGCCGACACAAACGGAACAGCAATCCAGGGCATCGAGCGGGATTTCGCTCACGTGTGGATGGGCGGAAGGCGGGGCGATCTATGGTTTGCGGTCCCGCAGCGCCTCCGCTCGGGATGCCGCTCCCCACGGCCAGTCATCCGTCGCGCTGAGTTCGTTGTCGGCGAAACGGAGTGTTGGAGCGGTTCTCCGACCGCAATGGCTGCGATTCCAGATCAAACAGAGGCCCCTTATGGCAACCGACGTTCTCCCGCAAACAACGCCGACTTCCGAGGCGTCCCCCGCACACGTGGACATGTCCGCTCCCATCGCCGGCGGACGCGGCATGTCGAGTTCCAGCCTGCTGCTCTGCATTTTCGGCGTTTGCGGTTTGGCCTTCGGCGCGATGGGGGATACGGGAGACGGCATCGTGTTGTATACCATGCTCGGCGCGGCTGTCGGCATCACTCTCGGGTTCTGTGCGCAGGCCCTGATGGAGTGAGCCGGCTGCCGGAATTCGTGCTGCCGCGTCCGTCGGTGACTCGTCTGGCTCCCGAGCGCCGCACCGTGCCGACGATTCGCGCACGGGAAGGCCAATTCGGGTCCGGCCGGTCAAAGAACGCCTGGAACTGCTGCGGGATCGGTGAAATCGTGTCGTTCCCCGACCTGTCCCGCCTTGACGAGCGACAAGGGCGCTCAGATAGTTCCAAGTAGCGGCGCCTTCTGTCGTTTCCATCGAGCGATCCGAATGATCGATGCTCAGAGGAAACGTGGCACCGTTCGGGGACTGATTCTATACCGCTCTCAGCAGACCGTATGCGCATCGTTGAACATTGCACACTGCTGAAAATCGTGCGGCCTGCAGCGGCCGCCTTCCTCGCCGCAGCATGTTGCACCGCCGCTGGATGCAACGGCCCGGCCTCCGAAGCGTCGGGCGCGCCGGGCGGCGGACGGCCTCCGGCCCAGGTCCGCGTCGCGCCGGTCGTCCAGCAGGACGTTCAGCCCGAGGTGATTGTCGTCGGAACTGTGGTGGCCCGCAGGACCAGCGTGGTCGCCTCCGGCGCCGATGGACAGGTTGATCAGTTTCTCGTCCGGGAGGGGGACGTCGTCGAGGAGGGGCAGGAACTTTCGATCCTGCGGATGGTGACGACGAACCTCGGAATCGCCGAGGCGGAACAGGTGCTGGCGGAACGCCAGCACGAACTGGAAGAACTGGAGGCTGGCTCGCGCGTTGAAGAGCGGGCCGAAGCGATCGCCCGGATGGAGGCTGCTAAAGTCGCCCGCGACGTGGCGGCGCGAAAGCTGGAGCGGATGGAAAACCTGGCTGAAAAAGGTGCGGCCAATCAGGACGACCTTGACGACGCCCGTGAACGGGCTGAGGCGGCCGTTAAACTGTTCGAAGCCGCCGAGGCCCAATGGGAAATGGTCGAGGCCGGACCGCGCGACGAAGTGATTGCCGTGGCTCGCGCCCGGCGTGACGGCCAGCGGGAACACGTCGAGTTCTTGAAGGCGGAGAAGAACAAACGAACCACCGTTGCGCCGTTTGCCGGCGTTGTCGTCGATGAGGGCACGGAACGAGGACAGTGGCTCTCCAAAGGAGACCCCGTGGCCACGATTTCCGACCTGCTGGAAGAAGTCCACGTGATCGCCAACGTTGACCAGCGGGAGCTGGGCAACGTGCAGATCGGCCGGAAAGTCCAAGTCGTGATCGAAGGCGCTCCGCAGCAGGAATGGGAAGGCACCGTGCTTTCGATTGTCCCCCGCAGCGAATGGCAAAGTGGTTCTCGCGCCTTCCCGGTCAAGGTCGCCGTGCCCAATCGCATGGTCGAGGGCAGCGGCGACCGGTCGATCCCCATGCTGACAGAGGGCATGCTGGCCCGTGTCACGTTCACCGGCCCGAAGCGCAACGCCGTCCTGGTCCCGAAGGACGCCGTCATCCGCTCGGAATCGGGCTCGCTCGTCTACGCCGTAGTTCCGGGAGATTCGTCGGCCCTGCCGAAGGCGCGCCCGGTTCCCATTGTCGACGGGCCCGGCTACGGCCCCTTTGTTGAACTCCTGGAAGGGGAACTCCAACCCGGCACGCAGGTCGTCGTTGAAGGAGGAGAACGGTTGCAACCGTTCGCAGAGATCGTCATTCAGGACGACCCGGAACAGGCTGAGTCTCCGAGCGAGACATCCGACGCGTCGGGAGAACCGCTCGCTCCCGATGAGTAATTTCGATTTCCCACCGAAGCGGCCGCTTCGTTCTCTCCCTCGCACACCGCGCGGTCGCTCCCTCGATACGGCTGATTGAACCGTTCCCATGCCGATCATCCGCTTCGCTGTCGACAACCCGGTCAAAGTCGCGGTCGGCGTCATTCTGGCTGCGCTCTTCGGATTGCTGGCGCTGTTCCAGACGCCGGTGCAGTTGACGCCCGACGTCGCGGAACCCGAGATCGCCGTAACCACCCGATGGCCCGGCGCCAGCGCCGCGGAGGTCGAACGCGAGATTATCGACGAGCAGGAAGAACAACTGAAATCGGTCGAAGGGCTCTCGGAGTTTGAGAGCGAATCGCGCGATTCACAGGCGTCGATCACCCTCAAGTTCCCGGTCGGCTTCGATCTGGCGGACGCCCGCATGCGGGTCAGCGACAAGCTGAATCAGGTGGAGGAGTATCCGGAAGACGCCCGCGAACCGACGATCAGCGAGGGTTCGCAGAATAACGAGTTCATCGCCTGGATTATCCTCAAACCGCTGCCGCCGTCGGCTGCAGAGATCTCGTCGTTCGCCGAACTGCACCCCCATTTGCAGGAGATCCTCGAACCCTACACCAGCGGAGCCCGCATCGCCGAGTTGCCGATCCTGAACCGCCTCGCCCAGGACCATCCCGAACTGGCCATACTAATGCGAGGCCGCGCCGACCCCACGTTGATGCGCAAGTACGCCGAAGACGAAATCGAAGCCCGACTGGAACGGGTGCCCGGCGTCTCGAATTCCAACGTCATCGGCGGCCGAGAACAGGAATGCCACGTCGTCGTCGATCCTCCGCGCCTCGCGGCGCACCATCTGACAACCAACGATCTCCGGCTCGCGCTCGCCGAGCAGAACCGGAACACGTCGGCCGGCGACATCTGGGAGGGCAAGAAACGAAACATCGTCCGGACGCTCGGGCAGTATGAGTCGATCGAAGAAGTCGCGGATACAATCGTCGCCATTCGCGACAACGCCCCGGTCCGGGTTCGAGACGTGGCGACCGTTCGCATCGACTATCACAAGCCGGACGGCATGGTCCGCCAGAAGGGAGTTTCGTCGCTGGCCATCAACTGCCAGCAGTCGCCCGGTACAAACGTGCTCGAGATCATGGGGCCCTCCCGCGCGGAACTGGACCTGAATGGCGACGGAAGGCTGACGCAGATCGAACTGGCCGAATCCAAAAAGATCCATGGCGACTGCATCCGCATCGCGATTGAGGAACTGAATCTCGGCCCTCTCGAGCAGCGGGGACTTGTGCTCGAGCAGGTTTACGACCAGACCGAATACATCGATTCCGCCACCGAACTGGTGACGCAGAACATCTATGTCGGGGGCGGGCTGGCGGTCCTCGTGCTGCTGCTCTTCCTCCGTAGTCCCCGCAGCGTGTTGATCGTCGGGCTCGCGATTCCCATCAGCATCATGGCGTCGTTCCTGTTCATTCGCGGTTTCGACCGCAGCATCAACGTGATCAGCCTGGCCGGAATGGCGTTCGCCGTCGGCATGGTCGTCGACAACGCAATCGTGGTGCTGGAAAACATCTATCGTCACTATCAGCTTGGAGAATCACCCGCAGTCGCCGCCGTGCGAGGGGCGACGGAAGTCTGGGGGGCGGTGCTCGCATCGACGCTGACCACTCTCGCCGTCTTTGTCCCGGTGATCTTCATTGAAGGACAGGCGGGCCAACTCTTCCGCGATATCGCCATCGCCATCGCCTGCGCCGTCGCGATCTCCCTTGTTGTCTCCATCACGGTCATTCCGACTGCTGCCCGCAGAATCCTCAAGCCGCACACCGGCCCCGACTCCAACGGCCGGGACCGGACGAAGAGCTCAACCAAACTTGGATTTGCCGCAAGAACTGTCGACCTTTTCGCCGGCGGCATGGACCGGTTGCTGCGGATGCCGGGCAACACGCTGATCCGCGTCGCCATCGTGCTGCTCTTCGTCGTCGGCTCCGTGCTCGGCGCGTGGATGCTGACCCCGGAGACGGAGTATCTGCCTGAAGGCAACCGGAACCTGGTCTTTGCGATCCTGCTCCCTCCCCCCGGTTACAACCTCGACCACATGGTGGAAATCGGCCGGCGGATTGAAGCCGATCTCGCGCCGCATTGGGAAGCGGAGCCCGGCTCCGAAGCAGCGGCGGCGCTCGACGGCCCAATGATCGACAACTTCTTTTTCGTCGCCCGCGACGGCCGGTTGTTCATGGGCGCACGGGCGCGGGATCCGCTGCGGGCGCGGGAACTGCTTCCGGTCCTGCAACGGACCACCGTGGGAATTCCCGGCATGTTTGCGATCGTCACCCAGTCGAGCCTGTTTCAGGGCGGGTTGAGCGGCGGACGCGCAATCGACATCGAGATCTCCGGTCCCGATCTCAAGAAACTCAACGCCATGGGGTCGCAGGTCTTCGCCCAGTGCATGGGAATCGGTCCCTTTGAAGGCCACGCTGTGTTCCCCCCGGCCGAAGGCCATCAGACGACCCCCCGTTCCAATCTGGAATCAACGAATCCTGAACTGCACGTCGTCCCCCGCTGGGAACGGGCCGCCGACCTTGGTGTGACGGCCGACGATCTCGGCTATGCCGTCAATGCACTGGTCGACGGCGCCTATGCGGGAGACTACCGGCACCAGGGACGCAAGATCGATCTGGTGATCTATGGCGCCGACCAGTACGCGCGTCGCACGCAAGACCTCGATTCGCTCCCGATCGCGACTCCCGCCGGGGTCGTGGTCAACGTGGGAGACGTGGCGCGGCTGACTCCCACCGGCGGACCGGAAGTCATCAACCACATCGAGCGCCAGCGGGCGATCACGATCCAGGTAAAACCCGCTTCATGGATGCCGCTCGAAACGGCCATGGAACTCGTCGACGAGAAGATCCGCCGCCCACTGCTTGATTCCCCAGCCGCGGAAGGCGGTCTCTACCAGATCCGACTGGCCGGCACGTCCGACAAACTGCTCGATACCCGGCGGCAGATGCAGGGCAGCCTGCTGCTGGCGGCAGTAATCACCTATCTCCTGATGGCGGCGCTGTTCGAGTCGTTCTTCTTCCCGCTGGTGATCATGACCAGCGTGTTGCTTGCTCTCGTGGGAGGATTTGGAGGACTCTCCTTCCTCAACATGTTCACCGAGCAGGCCCTCGACATGCTCACCATGCTGGGTTTCGTGATCCTCATCGGAACCGTCGTCAACAACGCGATCCTGATCGTGCATCAATCGCTGAATAATATCCGCGAGGGCATGTCCGACCGGGATGCGATCGTCGATTCCGTGCGGACCCGTGTGCGGCCGATCTTCATGAGCACGCTGACCACGATCCTCGGCATGCTCCCGCTGGTCGTGCCGCTGCCCGGTTTCGGTCCGGATGGGATTCGCATCGCCGCCGGCGCCGGCAGTGAACTCTACCGCGGACTGGGAAGCGTCGTGCTGGGTGGACTGCTGGTTTCGACCCTGTTTACCCTGATTCTTGTCCCCGTCGGTTTCAGCCTCGCGCTCGATGCCCGCCGCGCCATGGCACGCCTGGTCTCGCTGCCTGCGATTCGTTCGGAGCCAGCCCCTGAGGCGGCCCACGTCGAAACGGCCCGGCACGCGTCCACGTGAAGAACAGCCCGATCGAACCGGAGCGCGTCGCGAACCGGTGTCGGCGACCTGTCTCGCGGATGCTCGTCCGCGACAGTCCAAACACCGCTCGACGCGGACACATGGTCGAGCAATTGGCTCTAAGCAGGAGAATTCGCGATGAGAGACGCAGTTTCCTTGTGCGAATCAAGCAACTTCGCGGCATCGACGCTGGCGAACCGAAGTGATCCTTCAGCCGGCAGCGGGAGTCGCCGCGCCGTTTCACTCGCTTCCGTGGCGGCAATTGGCGTCGTCTCGATGCTCTCTCCCGTTTCCGCCGCAGACCCGCTCCCGGAGCAGTTGAAGCCGCACTTCGGTGTTCCGGACGAATACCAGGGGGAGTTGGGCGAGTTTCGATCGGTGATGAAGTTCGATGACGGCAGCCGTGTCGAAAACGCCGATGACTGGCCGCGCCGCCGGGAAGAGATTCGCAAATTCTGGATGAACGAACTCGGCCCCTGGCCGGAATTAATCACCAGACCTCGCGTCGAGGTGCTGACCGAAGAGAACAAGGACGGCGTGATCTGGAAACGCATTCGCATCGGGTATGCGCCGGATCAGACGCCCGAAGGCTGGCTGCTCGTGCCGGAAGGCGACGGGCCGTTTCCGGCGGTGCTCGTTGTCTTTTACGAACCGGAGACGTCAGTCGGCCTGGGAGTCGACGGCAAACCGCCGGGGCCGCACCGGGACTTCGGGATTCAACTGGCGAAGCGCGGTTTCGTCACGCTCAACATCGGAACGCCGGGCGGCGACGCCTATCAGCCTGAGATCGGCGACGCGCGTTGCCAGCCCCTCTCGTTTCATGCGTACGTCTCTGCCAATTGCTGGCACGCCCTGGCCGCGATGCCCGAGGTCGACCCGGAGCGAATCGGCATCACCGGTCACAGCTACGGCGGCAAATGGTCCATGTTCTCAGCCGCCCTGTGGGACAAGTTCGCCGCCGTCGCCGTCAGCGACCCCGGCATCGTCTTCGACGAGACTAACCCCAGCGTGAACTACTGGGAACCCTGGTACCTGGGACTCGATCCGGATGGTCCCACACGGCCGCGCGGGATTCCCAGTGACGACCGCCCCCGCACCGGGGCCTACAAACGGCTGGTCGAGTCGGGACACGATCTGCACGAACTGCATGCGCTCATCGCTCCCCGCCCGTTCCTCGTCAGCGGCGGCAGCGAAGATCCGCCGCACCGCTGGATTCCGCTCAACCACACGATCGCCGTCAACGAACTGCTGGGATACGAGAACCGCATCGGCCTGACGAGCCGCCCCATGCATTCCCCGACGGCCGAATCGAACGCGGTCCTGTTCGCCTTCTTCGAGCACTTTCTCGCGGAGTAATCCGACGCGGCCTCAGCCCCGGCGCGATTCGCCAAGCTCCCGTCGATTACACGGAACTCCTGAGAAACCCTTCTTCGATCAGTCCGCTTCACAGAAGTCTCGAATGGAACGCGGATCAGCGCGGAGTGAACAGATTTTCACTGTTTGCTTTCTTGCGCGTCGACGCGATGTACGCCTGAATCGATGCGGCCTCGGTGCGGCCGCCTCTTGAGGCACACCCGGAAAAATCCGTGCTGATCCGCCGAATCCGTGAAAATCTGCGTCCTATTCGAGGATCCCTTGGGCCCGGTTTCTCTGGGCGAGCCCCGATTCGACAGGTTGAAGCCGAGTTGTGTGTACGCGACAGCACCAAACACCCGTCCCGACACCGATTCCGATCAAGACTGCACATCCGCACGAAACCCTCCGGGATTCGTGCTTTCGTGAGAACAACCCCGCCCCAAGAATCTGAATTGACGGACCACTCGTCTCAACTTTGCGGATCTTTGCCGCCTTTGCGACTTTGCGTCAACACTTGCAACACGCGGAATGCCACCGCCGCCATCCTGCCGCCACGAGACCCCAACGCCTCTGGACATGATTCCGCCGATACGATATCACTCCCCCCTCACCTCTCTCGTTTTTCCATTCACAGACAGTTGGATCAGGCTCAAAGCGGTCTCTGGCGTTGATCGTCCCGGGACCGATGCGTGCGCACGATGCGCTCGTAAGCCGCCGATGTACTGGAAGTGCGCATGCCTTCGCAGTCGCAGCCAGGATTGCGCGACGCGGTTTCGCGAAACCTCGGGCTCATATTTCCGATCTTGATCGTCGGCGCGGTGCTCGTCATGGTGGCGCCGCTGCCCCCGCTCCTGCTCGATCTGCTGCTGGCGGCCAACATTACGCTCTCAGTCGTCGTGCTGCTGACGACGATTCACGTCGCCAGCCCCCGCGAGTTCAGCGTCTTCCCGGCCCTGCTGCTCGGAACCACGCTGACGCGACTCGTGCTCAACGTGGCTTCGACCCGGCTCATCCTGACCCGCGCCGCAGACGGCGGGACCGAAGCCGCCGGCCGCGTCATCGCCGCCTTCGGGGATTTCGTCGCCGGGGGATCGCCCGCTGTCGGGCTCGTTATCTTTCTCATCCTTGTCACCATCCAGTTCCTCGTCGTCACCAAAGGGGCGACGCGGATCGGAGAAGTCGCCGCCCGATTCGCCCTCGACGGCATGCCCGGCCGGCAGATGGCCGTCGACGCCGATTTGGCGAACGGCCTCATCACGAAGGACGAAGCCGGACGCCGCCGCAACGAGATCGCCCAGCAGGCAGACTTCTACGGTGCGATGGACGGTGCCAGCAAGTTCGTTCGCGGCGACGCAGTCGCCGGACTCGTGATCACCTGCATCAACATCATCGGCGGGCTGGCGATCGGAGTCATCAGCCACGGCATGTCCGCCCCGCAGGCCGCTTCAGTGTTCACCACGCTGACGATCGGCGACGGACTGGTCGCGCAGATCCCGGCGCTTCTCGTTTCGATCGCCGCCGGCCTGCTCGTCACGCGAACGTCGGTGGACAGCGACCTCCCGCGGGACGTCGTCAGCCAGGTCTTCCGCCATCCGGTCGCGCTCTACATCGCGGCTGCATTCCTGTTCTCGATCGCCTTTACCGGACTGCCGACCGTGCCGCTCCTGGCCCTGGGAGGCGCTTGCCTGCTCATCGGCCGCATGCTCCAGACAACGGAAGTTGCCCCGGCCGCCGAAAAAGACCCCGCACCCGAGTCCCACCCCGCTCCGCCGCAGGCAGCACAGCAGCCGGTCCAACAATTGCGGGTCGAGTCCCTCGAACTGGAACTCGGCCTCGGGCTGATCCGACTGGCCGACGCCTCCGCCGGAGGCGATCTCCTCGATCACATCAGCCGTCTGAGAACCTGCATCGCCGCCGAACTCGGCTTCATCGTTCCCAAGGTCCGCGTCCGGGACAATCTCCGGCTCGATCCCAGGCAATTTCAGATCAAGCTCCGCGGCGTTCCGGTTGCCTGGAACGAGGCTTACGCGGGCGCCCTGTTTGCCGTCGATGAAGCAGACGTGGAAGAGCCTCTCTCCGGAATCTCGGCCGAAGAACCCGGCACAGGAAATCCCGCGATCTGGATCGAAGCCCATCAAAAAGACGCGGCCCGTAGCGCCGGCTATCACATTCACGATCCGCACGTCTTCCTCGTCAAGCGGCTGTCTGAAGTGGTCCGGGTCCACGCGGGAGAACTGCTGACGAGGCAACAGGTCTTCGAATTGCTCGAGCAAACCCGGCAACGCGCTCCGCATCTGGTCGATGAACTCGTCCCCAATCTGCTCAAAACCTCCCACGTGCATCAGGTGCTCTCGAATCTGCTCACCGAACAGATCCCGATTCGCGACCTCGAAACAATCCTGGAGGCGCTCGGCAACGCCGCAGATCAGACGCGAAACCCGATCCTCCTGACCGAGACGGCGCGGAGAGCACTGGCCCGCACAATCAGCCAGACATGCTGTGACCGCAACCGCACGATCCACGCCATCGCGGTTTCGAGCGACGTCGAACGCCTCTTGAGCGCACAAAGCCGCCTGACGGAGTCGGGACTCGACATCGCGATCGACGACTCACTCGCCGAGGAACTCAACACGTCTCTCGGAGGTCTGATCGACCGCATGCTCAGCTTCCGGCGGACGCCCGTGCTCGTCTGCAGTCCGGGAATTCGCGCCGCTCTGCGGGCGTTGACCCGGCGGCAGCATCCGTCGCTGTTCGTCGTCAGTCGCGATGAAGTCACCCCGGAAACGGAATTGGTCCTGCACGGGAAGCTCGCGCTCGCCACGGCTTCCGAAAACGAAACGAAGCATTCCGTGGGCGATCCCGCCGTCGCAATCGCCTGAACCGTCCTGTCGAGTGGTTTTTCAATCGAAAACATTCTGGTTGGGTGGTTCGCTCAAGAGCACCAATCCCGCAGGGTTTCGTGCGGATTTGTAATCCAGGCAACCCGAAAACAAGGCCCTGACAGGGCTCTGGAGTCGATCGTCCTATCGCCATGAACATTCGCACTTACCGCGCCGGAACGATGAAGGAAGCGCTCGATCTCGTGCGCCGGGAACTCGGAGGCGAAGCGATCATTCTCAGCACCCGCCAGGTGCTCAAGAAACGTCGTTTTCCCTGGCAGAAAGCCCAAAACGAAGCGGAAGTCGTCGCCGGAATCGCAGAACAGACCGACGCCCTTCGCCAATCAGCCGGCAAAGACGCGGATCGCCCAGGATCCAACGCCGCCCCCTCGTTCTCCTCCACAGCCACCGCAGCCGCACAAATCACGACCGCCGTCGACGAACTTGCCGAACGCATCGCCCGCCGTCGGCAGGAATCGCTCGACGACAACGCCGCCCACCACCAACGGCACAGCGATGATCGCAGCGAGTCAACCCTGCTGCCGGAAATTAAGTCGCACACGGCACGTCCTGCCCACCCGCCGGCCGCTTCCGATGCCCGCCACGAGACGGTCGAGTCGCTCATGGCGCAACTCAACGCCGCGTCAAGTCGCCTCGGCCGGACGGAAATGCCCGATGATCTGTTCCATCTCTATACGCAGCTCATCGACGCCGACGTCAGCGATGACGACGCCCGCGAACTCGTGCTGCAACTCAAGGCCAACCTCGACCTGGCGGGGACAACCGACATATCACGCGCCGCGGCCGAACTGTCGCGGCTCGTGGAACAAAGCCTGACCTGCTGCGGCCCCATCCAGACAGGTTCCAGCCGGCCAACCGTCGCAGCGCTGGTCGGTCCCACCGGCGTGGGAAAAACCACAACGATCGCCAAGCTCGCTGCCAATTTCAAATTGCGAGATCGCCTGGACGTCGGCCTCGTCACGGTCGACACCTACCGCGTCGCGGCGGTCGAACAACTGCGAACCTATGCAGAAATCATCGATCTGCCCATGCACGTCGTCACGAGTCCGGCCGAGATGCGCCGCTCCATTGACGAACTGGCGGACATGGATCTGGTGCTGATCGACACCGCCGGACGCAGTCCGCGCGACGAACTCCGCATCCAGGAGCTGCGGACCCTGCTCGCGGAAGCGAACGTCGATCAGGTGCACCTCGTGATGAGCCTCAACTCGAGCTTGCGATCTCTCGAAGCCACGGCGGCGCGGTTCCGCACCGTCGGAGCCAGTTCGATGCTGCTGACCAAGCTCGACGAAGCGCCCGCCCCCGGCGTCATCCTTTCCGCCGCCCGCCGCATCGACCTGCCCATCAGCTATCTGACGACCGGCCAGGATGTCCCCGATGACATCGAAGCGGCCGCCCCCGCCCGCCTCGCGCGGCTGATTGTCGGCCGGGACGACCTCACCCAACACGCCTCCTTCCCCTGAATCCCGCCTCCGTTTGGCAGGATTTTCCGATTGGGCGGTTTGTAAGAACTTTTCTCAATAGGAAGCCTCAGTAATCCGATATGAAAGGATGCCCGGCGTCGCGCCGCTCGTGCGCTCCCGGCACCCCGTCTTCACCCTCCGTCTCACCCGATCGTTCGCAGGCGTCCCGCCTGATCTCCGAATCATTTCCCACACCTCTTACCTCTCCGCCGGACGCCGTCATTAAAAGCAGCGTTTCCGATTCACCCCCTTCGAGCCACCGACCAGACGCCGCGCCGTCTCGGACAGCCCCATTCAGGGAGGATTTCATGACGACCAAGGTCGCCAGCGATGTCCAGGAACTCTGGCATGCCTTCAAGCAGGATCAGTCCAATCAGGAGTACCGCAATCGACTCATCGAACGGTACTTTCCCCTCGTGCGCTACAACGCCGAGCGGGTCTGGGCCAAGCTCCCTGACGGCGTCGACATCAACGACATGATCTCAGCAGGCGTCTTCGGCCTGATGGACGCCATCGAGTCGTTCGATCTCACGCGAGGCGTGAAATTTGAAACGTACTGCGTGCCGCGAATCCGCGGCGCCATGCTCGACGAACTCCGCACCATGGACTGGGTCCCCAGGCTCGTCCGCAGCAAGGCCAGCAAACTCGAAGCGGCCCGCAAGCAACTCGAAGCAAAAACCGGTCGCCCCCCCACGGACGCCGAACTGGCTGAGAAACTCGAGTTGTCGCTCGAAGAATTCGACAAGCTCCGCGCCGAAGCGAGCGCCGTCAATCTCGTCAGCCTTAACAAGAAGTGGTACGAGACCGACAGCTACAAGGACGTCCGCGAGATCGACATCATCGAGGACACCAAGGGCGAAGACCCCACCAACGGCATCCAGAAACGCGACCTGATGCGGCTGGTCACCAAAGGCCTCAACCGCAACGAGCGGCTCATCATCATCCTCTACTATTATGAAGAGCTGACGATGAAAGAGATCGGCCAGACGCTCGGCCTCTCCGAAAGCCGCGTCAGCCAGATGCACTCCAGCATCGTCGCCCGCCTCAAGGATCACCTCCGAAGACGCAAGCCGGAGTTCGCGTAAGACGCGCTTCCACTCCCCAGCTACATAAAACAGAAGAACCCTCGGATGCAATTCGCCATCCGAGGGTTCTTGCATTCAACGAAGAAGAACGCGACAGGTCTCTACCCAACCTCAAGGTCGCCGCTGTAGGCCATGGCGACGGCTTGTTCCCAGCCGTACTGCACCATCTCGGTATTCGAGAGCAGCCAGAACTCGTCCACGGACGTGAAGTCGGCGTCGTCGGGGGGCGGGTCGGTCTGGTAGGTGGTGACCTGCTTGAAGTAGGCGTTGGGCGCAAACCCCTGCTGCATTCCCAGGACGGTCGGGCCGTAGGTCTCCGGATTGGGCACATGGTTGTTGGTGACGCCGTCGACCGTCCACGTGTCGTGCGTCGTCCGCCAGCCGCTGACGGTGGTGGAGAAGTCCATCGCGTTGAAGAGGATCGTTCCGTCCGAAGCGACGTTGGTCTCCGAGTACTGGATGTCGTCGTACTCGTCGTGGCTGACGACGTCTCTGGTTGACGAGTAGTCGTAGTCCTCGTCGTTGACCGGCCGGTCGATGAAGCGTGAGTAATCGTACTCGTAGTCGCCGGTGACGTCGGCGTCGCCCTCGCCGCTGGCCTCGGAGAAGTGAGACACCGAGCCGTCGACGAAATTGACATGGAGCCCGACGCCCGAGCCGCTCTCGGTGACCGTCCGCCCGGCGTGGCCTCGATGGTGCCACAACTCGTTGATGTTCTCCCCATCCGTTTCAGTCGTTCACGCGCACGGCGAAACGCACAAGCTCTTCTCGGTCTCTTGAATAGATGGTGTCGCGTCGCACTTCATCGACGTCGTACGCGCGACCAAGTTGTCGTTGGCATTCAATCCAATCATTGAGTGCCTTCTCTGCTTCCGAAAGCGGCATCGGCTCGACAACAACTTTCCATTGTTCCGACATCGAACTTCTCTCTACTTGAAAAACAGTTCTGCAAGGTCACCAGCGAGGAGTGCATTCCGTTCCCCCGACATTATACCGGTCTTCAGGAATCCACGAATGTGATTCAGTTCGTGAGCGATGGTGTTCACCGCCGCTGCCTCGCTCTGAAGCGCAAGTTCTTGCAACGTGACGTAGATTTTCCCGTTGGGCGCGCGCCACAATTTCGATCCAATGTTACTCACGAAGCCGAAATCTGGCCCAGACTCGAATCGGAGCTCAATCATCCGCATGTCTATTCCGTTGCGCCGTGCCGCGGCCGCCGCGTCATCGAGCGAAATCAGATTTGTTGGGGGGACTGCGTCAGCTCTCGAACTGAATGTGTGCTTCATCCGTGCAGACTGAGCAACATCATCGAGCGCACTCGTCCCGCCAAACCCGCCTTTGAGGAAGCTGGCGCCGCTGCTGACGAGGGTGGAGACCTGGAACAGGCCCCAGACGCCGCTGAATAAGCGTTCCCACCACGGCATCTCGCGTTCGCCGTAGAACGTCTTGCCCTCAATCGCCTCCTCGATGTCCATCACGCCGATTTCGCTGACCACCGTCGAGAAGCCGATCCAGGCCGACATGATCGGGCCGGCCCCGGTGTCGGCCGTATTCGTGTAGGCCGTCATGAAGTTGTCGACGATCTGCATCCCGTCGTTGCCGATGTTGGCCAGGCCGTCGATCCCGACGAGTTCCATCGGCGTTCCCTGGCCGGGATTCAGGAACTGTGTGAACGCCCAGCGGGCCAGCGGGTCTTCGATGCCGAGTTCGTTCGCCATTTGCTGGGAAGGCGGCGCAGCCCGCTGCTTCCACCACGGCATGTCGTCGTACGAGTTCACCGCCGGCGGTTCGGGGGCGGGATCCTGCTGGTACGTCGTCTGCTGCTTGAAGTACGCCTCGGGCGCGAACCACTGGTGGGCGGCGAACACGGTCGGGCCGTAGTTGACCGTGACGGGCGGCGGGTCGCTCACCTGGCCGTTCGTTACCGAATACACGTCGGTCGTCTTGAACCCGGCGACGGTGGTCGACATGTCGATCGACGAAGTGCCGGGCGTTCCGTCGGCGTTGGTGTTGGTCAGCGCGAAGTTGACCTCATCGTATTCGTCCTGGCTGGTGACCTGCGTGAGCTTCTGGTAGTCGTGATCGTGAACCTGCCACGGGTTGGCGACCGTGCGCTCATACTCGTGCTGCAGACTGGTGGTGACGAATGCGTCCCCCTCCCCGCTGGCGTGCGACCCGGTCGTCACCGCCCCGTCGGCCCCCTCCAGCGCAACCAGCCGCCGAAATACGCAGAGCCCCTACCGCCAAACCCACTCCCCGGAGCACACCCCCCATGAGCCACCCGCCACCCGCCACACGCCATCCCAAACACAGTTTCACGCGCCACCGGGCCCGTATTTTCCCGAAGCCTTGCACGGTTACCCCAATCCTCCGAAAAAACGCAGCTCAACCCTTTACAACACCGCCCGAAGCCGAAACACGATCCGCCTTGGCCCTTTCAACTGCGGCGCAACGGCGAATGGCGAGGCGCAGCAAAATCGGGTGAGCGGACGCGCCATCCAGCGACTGTCACCGGCCGCAGCATAGCGCAACCTTGACGGATGCGGAGCGAGTGTCATACACAGCGAAACGGCGGGTTACTTTGATTACCCGAACAGGGACGCTGATATGCAGACTCCGCTTGAATCACTGGTCGCCACAGGCACGAAACTCTGGCTCGACAGCGTCGATCCGGACGCCGTGCGGGAAAATCGCGAGATCGGCGCCACCGGTGCCACGTCCAACCCCGTCATTATCTCCGACCTGATCAAGACAGGCCGCTTCGACGAACAGTTGTCAGCGTTACTCGAAGAAGGCCTCGCCGACGAGCAGGTCGCCTGGCGGATGACCGACCAGCTTGTGAAAGCCGCGCAAGAGGTGTTCCTGCCGGTCTGGAAAGAGACGTCCGGCGACGACGGGTATGTCAGCTTCGAACTCGACCCCCTCCTCGAAGCGGCCGACTGCCCGCTGTCGACCGCGGAACGCACCGCGCGTTACATCGAACTGGCGCAAACGTGGTCGGAAGGTCACCAGAACCGCATGATCAAGGTGCCGGCCACGCCGGGAGGACTCGACGCGCTCGAGGAGATCGTCGCCGCAGGCGTCACGCCCAACATCACACTCATTTTCAGTGAACGCCAGTACCGGGCAGCGCGAGACGCGGTGTGGCGCGGCGCACAACGGAGAGACGACGTCCGCACTCTGAAATCGGTGTACAGCATTTTCATCAGCCGCATCGACGTGTACACGGCGCGGGACGTGCCGGAACTTTCCGCCGAGGCGCAGGGCCAGGTCGGCATCGTCAACGCCAAGCGGATCTGGCGGGAGAACCGCGACTGGTGGCAGGACAAAGACCTGCCACTGAAGCAGGAAATCATCTTCGCCAGCACGGGCGTCAAGAACAAGAATGATCCTCCGGACAAGTACGTGGCAGCCCTGGCCGGCTCCGACATTCAGACCAACCCGCCCGACACCAACGCGGCGATCCAGAAAATGGAGGGCAAGTCATTCACCTCCCGCGTCGAAGAGATGCCGCCCGAAAATGTGTTGGCGGAGATCGACGCCAAGGTCGACTTCGAGCGGATGGAGGCGGTGCTGATGGAAGAAGGTCTGAAGAAATTCGCCGACCCTCAGGCGGCGCTCCAGTCGTTGATCGCCGACAAGCACGCCGCGCTGGCCGGGAAAGGTTAACAGCGCATCGTGAATTCGCCGCTGCCCGATCCCGATTCCCATGAGATCCGGATTCGCGTCCGCTACAGCGAGTCGGATCCGATGGGCCTGCTCCATCATTCGCGATACCTCAGCTATTTCGAGATGGGCCGCATGGAACTTTTCCGGGCGCAGGGGGGCGACTATCGCGAGATGGAATCGCGCGGCCTGTTCGTCGTGGTGCTCAAACTGCAGTGCGAATTCAAACGGCCCGCGAAGTTCGACGATCTGCTGACGCTGACGACGAGGATCGCCAACGTCACTCCCGCCAAACTGGAACACGACTACGAACTGCGGCGCGGCGACGAACTTCTGGCTCGGGCCCGTGTCGTTCTGGCCTGCGTGGACCGCACCGGCGCTGTGCAGCAATTGACGCGCGACGTTCTGTTCGGCGCGCCGGGGAGTTGACGCGCGAGGTGCATCACTGCGTAATGTGCGATTTCATGGAAATTAAACCACTTTCCGTTTCCGACGATTTCCGTGGAATGTTACAATCCCGCCGGCCCTCGGGAACGCGAAACATATGCTCCCTGTCTGTCCTCTCCGGCGATCTCATGACTTCGCAACCGACTGAACAAGCTGAACCGCGCGCTCCCGACGTTGGCGCCGACGCACCGGACAATGCGAACCTGACTGCTGAGGAGCCGGCCGTCGATGAAGCGCCGGCCGACTCGTCGGAGAGCGCGTCCACCGCCGCAGAAGTCCGGGAAGACGAAACGCAAGGCGGAACAGCGGACGGCGGCGGCGCTGAGCAGAGTGAAGCAGCAACAGCAGACAGGGCAGATTCCCAACCGGAGGCTCCGTCGTCCCGGCCTCGCGTCCGGTTGAACCCCAAGGTCGATCCGAACTCCGCCGTCGCCGTGCCGTCGATTTCGTCCACCACCCCTCAGCCGGCCGGAGAAGCCCAGTCGAAGACTGCGGTTGATCGGCCCGAAGCCGCGCCCTCAAGCAGCGAACCGGCTCCAACAGAGCCCGAGTCGACCGCAACCGACGAGTCATCAGCGACGGAAGAACCCGAACCGGAGGCTGAGCAACCCGCTGCTGAAGCGACGACGCCGACGAGCGCCGCCCCGGCTGTGGAGATTCCCGGCGACGAGAATCTGGACGCTCAGATGGAAGCGGAGATTGCCGAGGCGCTCGCGAGTGGAGAGGTCGGCCAACCCGAGGTCTCCGTTCCCGACGCGGCTGAAGAGGGCGCGCCTCCGGCGGCGACCGACGTCGACAGCCTGGGCGAAGGCGCCAGACTGAAGGGGAGGATCCACTCGGTGCGCGACGACGACGTCTTTCTGGATTTCGGACTTCGCCTTTCCGGAATCGTCTCGCGACGCCAGTTCGGGGACAAGAAGCCGCCGGAGGTCGGAAAGTCGATCGAGGTCGTCGTCAACAAGGTGGACGAGGAGGAAGGGCTGATCGTCTGCAACCTGCCGCGCGGGGCGGCCCGCGTCTCGGGTGATTGGGACGCACTGATCGCGGGCCAGTCGGTCGAGTGCACGGTCAACGGCACGAACAAGGGGGGGCTCGACGTCGGAGTCGGATCGATCCGCGGATTCATGCCGGCCAGCCAGGTCGATCTGTTCTTCGTCGAAGATCTCTCCGCGTTTGTCGGACAAAAGTTCAACGCCAGAATCATTGAGGTCAATCCGAAACGCCGGCGGCTGGTGCTCAGCCGCCGGGCGCTGCTGCAGGAAGAGCGAGAGGCGTCCGAGAAGCAGATGCTGGAGGAACTCGCTCCCAACCAGACCCGGACGGGGCGCGTCAAGACAATCAAGGATTATGGCGCGTTCGTCGATCTGGGAGGCATCGACGGGTTCCTGCACATCGGGCAGATCAGTTGGGCCCGCATCAACCATCCGTCCGAAGTGATTTCGGAAGGTCAGACCGTTGAGGTGAAAGTCCTCACGGTCGACTCTGACAAAAAGAAAATCAGCCTGGGAATGCGCCAATTGAGCGGCAATCCCTGGTCGAACGTCGAAACGAAGTTTCCCAAGGGCTCGACCGTGACGGGCAAGGTGACCCGGACGGAACAATTCGGCGCATTCGTTGAACTGGAACCGGGCGTCGAGGGCCTGGTGCACATCAGTGAACTCGACTTCAAACGGGTCGGCCGGGTGACCGACGTCCTCAGCGTCGGCCAGCGGACCGACGTGCAGGTGCTGGAGATTGATTCCGGCCGCAAACGCATTTCCCTCTCGGTCAAAGCGCTGAAAGCTCCGCCGGAGGAAGCCGCGCCCGAAGAAGCGGAGGCCCCCCCGCCGGAGCGGAAACGAAGCGGCCCGCTCAAGGGAGGCATCGGCGGCGACGTGCAGGGAGGTCTGTTCGGCAATCCGGGCGATTTTTCCTGACGTTCGCTTGCAGTCGGCGAATTGGACCGCCACCCTGACTCTCCCGCCGGTTGAACGGCGGGTGCAAGCGGCGGGCGGCGAGTCGCGCCTCCATCTCGGTTTCTGTCTGGGACTCCAGCGTTCGTGAGCGAACTGACGTCTGAAGATTCTGATCTGTCCGCCATCGGGATCAGTGTGCTGATCGTCGACGATGACGAGGCGCACGCGCACGCCGTCGCGGAAAGCCTGACCCGGGTCAACTGCGAATGCACCATCGCCGCGACCGGCCGGCGCGGAGTCGAGTTGATTGAAAGTGAAAATTACGACGTCGTCATTACCGACCTCCGCATGGACGACGTCGACGGCCTGACGGTGCTCCGTAAGGCGAAAGAGGAACTTCCCGACGCCGAAGTCATCGTTCTGACAGGGCACAGTTCCGTGCACTCGGCGGTGACCGCAATGCAGGGGGGCGCCTACACCTACCTGACCAAGCCGCTCGACATCCGCGAACTTCGTACGGCGGTCGAAAAAGCGTCCTCGCGCGTGCGGTTGCTGCGGCGGAACATCGCACTGTCGAGGCGGCTCGACGAGAGGTTCGGCTTTGAAGGCGTGATCGGCAACAGCCCGGCAATGCACAAAGTCATCGAGCAGTTGCGGAATCTCGCCCCCACCGAAACGACGGTGCTGATCCTCGGCGAGAGCGGGACGGGAAAGGAACTTGTCGCCCGCGCGCTGCACCAGAACAGTCCGCGCAAGAACAAGCCGTTCCGTCCGCTCAACATCTCGGCGCTGCCGGAGAGCATTCTGGAGAGCGAACTGTTCGGGCACGAGCAGGGCGCGTTTACCGGCGCGGCGGCGCGGCGTATCGGCGTTTTTGAGTACGCCAACGGGGGGACGCTGTTCCTCGACGAAGTCGGCGAAATGCCGATGGACACGCAGATCAAGCTGCTCCGCGTTCTCGAAGACCGCAAGATCACTCGGCTGGGCAGCAACGAAGAGAGATCGGTCAACGTGCGCCTGGTGGCGGCAACGAATGCAAACCTCAAGGCGATGATGGAGCGGGGCGAGTTTCGCAGCGATCTCTATTACCGGCTGAGCGTCGTCACGATCGAACTTCCGCCGCTGCGCGAACGAAAGCAGGACATCCCGCTCCTGACGGATCACTTTCTAAAGGAACTCTGTGAGCGCTCCGGCAAGCAGATCCAGGGTTTTTCGCGCGGCGCGCGCATCGGTCTGGCGGAGTACGACTGGCCCGGGAACATCCGGCAATTGCGAAACGTCGTCGAGGGCATGCTGATGCTCGACACCGACGGCCTGCTCGACGTCGACGACCTGCCGGCGGAAATCGCTCCTCTTGTCGCCGATGCCTCGGATGACGGCCTCGCGCCGGCGGGAGGGGCGGACGGTCTGGCGGGGCAACCGCTCGTCGAAGTGGAGAAGTACTACATCGCCCGCGCACTGGAAATGACTGAAGGTAATCGCAAGGAAGCGGCCACCATGCTCGGCATCGGCGAGAGGACGCTCTATCGCAAGATGAAGGAATACGACCTGCGCTAACCTGGATTATTCATCGCGCAGACACGGAAGCAGCGGCCCAACCGGGTCGCCCTTATAGCGCTTTGCAAATCAGTGTTGGCGATCTGTCTCGCGGATTCTCGTCCTCGACAGTCCAAACACCGCTCGACGCGGACACATGATAGAGCAATTTGCTCTAGCGGATGCCGAAGAAGCGGAGGATCGCGGCGTTCTTGCGACGTTCCAGGTCCATCAAGCGACCGAAGAAGCCTTGGTTCTGCTGTTGCTGGGGCTGACGGTAATAATACCGCTGGCGGTTCTGATTGTAGTTGTTCTGCTGATTCGACTGTGTCTGAGTCTGAGTGGTTTGCGTCTGCGGCGCCTGGGCGGTTCGGACCGGCGTCTGCGGCTGGATCTGAAGCTGGGCGGACGGCGCGGGAGTCGGCTCGGCGGCCGTTGCAGCGGCGTGTGAGACGGTGAAGGCGGCGAAAGCGGCAGCGGCCAGGGTCAAATGTCGCATCAGGGAAGCTCCTCGAACGATCGTTGCGAAATCTCGGCGCAAAGCCGACACGGCAGAAGTACCGATCGGCACCGGCAGTCCCGAAATACAGATCGCGTGCGTGGAATCGCTCATCTCTCGCACATCGCCGTCGCACAAATCGAGGATGTCGGAGATGACGGCTCTTCGGTTCGTATTGCCGACGGGCGAATTGGCGATCGTTACGGATGAAGGCGTTTCCGGGCGAGAGTCCCGTCAGACCGTCCGGATCGATAGGATGGGGCGCGATCCTCGTTTTTTTCTGAATTCCCTGCAGGAGATGACGAACAACATGACTGACTCTCTGTTTTCCGTCGCCGATCAGGTGGTCCTGGTCTCAGGCGGCAGCCGCGGGATCGGCAAAGCGCTCGCGAAGGGATTCGCAGACTGCGGCGCGAAAGTCATCATCACCGGCCGCGAACAATCAACGCTGGACGCAGCGGCTGCCGGGATCTCATCGGGAACGCATCCAGTTCAGGCGCGCGTGTGCGACGTGGCGGACACCGGCCGGATCGGTCCGGTTGTCGAAGACATCGCAGCGGAGCACGGACGGATCGACACTCTGCTCAACGTCGCCGGGGTCAACATCCGGCAGCCGACCGAGGATTTCACGCAGGAGCAGTACGACTTCATCCTCGACATCAACCTCCGCGGCGCGTTCTTCATGGCGCAGGCCGTCGGCAAGCAGATGCTGGCGCAGGGCAGCGGCTCGATCGTCAACATCGATTCGCTGAACAGCGACGGACCGCTCAAGTACGTCGCCCCGTATGCGATGAGCAAATGCGGCCTCACCGGCATGACCCGGTCGATGGCGATGGAATGGGGGCCCAAAGGCGTCCGCGTGAACGGCCTGGCGCCGGGCTTCATCCTGACCGACCTCACGCAGAAGCTGTGGTCCAACCCGACCATGAAAGGGTGGGGCGAGTTCAACACGCCGCTGGGCCGGCTCGGCGTGCCTGAAGACCTGGTCGGCACGGCGGTCTTCCTGGCGTCCCCGGCCGCCGGCTTCCTCACCGGCCAAACGATTTACGTTGACGGGGGGATGGTCGCCGGCCGCGTCTGGCCGATTCCCCGGGATGGCGGGCAGTAGTCGTCGTCTTGCCGCGAACGATCAACAGGACAGCGGAGAGTCGCCGATTGCGCGCTGGATCTTGACGGTCCTTCTCGAAAGAAACTGATCATCGCCAACGCTCCTTGACGACGACTGTATGCCAGATGTACTGTATATCATACATACATCTTCAGCGACGAGGGTTGCCGTGGCGTCCAATGACCTGCAACAGCAGTTGCAAGGCGTGCAGCAGCAATTGAAGGAAGTTTGCGAGCAGGTGACGCGCGAGTCAATGGACCCGAAGTTGACTGCCTCGGAAGTGCGCGAGTACGTGAAAGTCCTCAACAGTGCCGCGCACATCTCAACCGGACTGACAGGGAGAGTTGAGAGAGATGGAATCGAAAGAGTGCAGAAAGACATTCTGCGTTTTATCGACATTGCCTTGCAGAAGATTCTGAGAGTTCGCCAAGCCGTCGCAGATCGAGAAGGCGACTCTCTTGAGGACGCGTGGAATGCTGACAGTGATGAAAATTCACTCCCTTGAAGCTGCGGAGTGTCTTTGACGGAAGTTGGAGTGATCCGGGGAGAAATGACATGGACATCGAAAAGAAGCTTGTGGGTCAGGCGATCGCCCGCCTACGGGTCATGCGGGGCCTCACGCAGTCAGAACTCAATGAGCGGCTTGGAATGAGCACCATCCAACACATTGAGCAAGGCCGAAATACGCCGAGCTTCTCTGCTCTCAATGATATTGCCCGTGCATTGGATGTTCCTGCAGCGTGCATCATGTTACTCGGGTCCAACATCAATGAGGATGACGGCGTCTTGTCGAGTCTTCATTCTCTATTGGAGCAGGCTTTGGGCCTTGAGGTTCAAGAGGGTGCAAAGACGAAGTTGACTGGGACGAGAAAGGGAAAGCCAAGTGGCAAGAGTCGTCGTGGAGACAGGAAGAAAGGAGTGGCGACGGCAAAAAAGAAAAAGCCGAAAAGGCAGGTGGCATCGTCTTGAGCTGGCGATTCACTTTGAGAGACTGCCTGCTGCGGGTATGAGGATGACGGTCAAGTTCACCGGACAGTGAAGACGCAGCGTTCAATCCCACAAGGCTTCTACTCGGTCCCAGAGCGCCTGAACACGAACTCATTACACCCATGACCCCCGCTTGTCGTCAGCTCGTCAAGCACGAAACCGCGATCGCGGAGGAAGCGGAAGACTTCTTCCGGACGGGCGACTTCAAACGGCCAGCCGCCGACCCAGTCGACGAGATCGTACCAGGCGTGCATTCCGCGCGTCTTTGATTCGCCGGCCCAGTTGAGAAACGGAATGAGCGGGTTGCGCAGCGTCAGCAGACGCAGCAGGCTTGCCAGCAGGGTCGTCGTGAGTCGCCTGGCGAACGAAATGCATCCGATTGCAGCGACGTACAGCGGGCGCAGGAACTGAGGCAGTCGCTGGTAGATGCGTTTCACCGCTCGCCACACCCGCGACACATAGAATTGATCGTTGTAAATCGCGAGCACGATCGAGCCGCCCGGATTCACCAGCGACGAAAGGTTTTCGATCGCCGTCCACATGCTGCCGGTGTGATGCGCCACGCCCCAACAGTAAACCACATCGAATTTCCCCAGCGATTCTAGGAAAATCCGGTCGAGCAGCGAACCGTCCAGAACGCTCCAGTTCTCCGCGTCGCTTGCGTACCGCTGCTTGAGTTCGCGCGAGCAGGCGACTGAATCGGCATCGACGTCGAATGACATCACCTCGGCCCCGAGCCGATGTGCGGCCAGGCTGAACAGGCCGCTCCCGCTGCCGGCGTCCAGGAAGCGGCATCCGCTTAAGTCCCGGCGGAGCAGTCGCCGGAGCGAATCCTCGGCCCCCTGAATCCGTTCGTCATTCAGGCTCGCCAGAAATCTCGCCCAGTTCTTTCCGAACCGAAAGTGAGCTTCGTCGTCGCTGGATCGCAATTGAGTTTCGTCCGCCTTGCTCATCGAGTCACCGCTATCCGCTGTGGCAGGCCCGTAGCCGGAAACGCCTGATGGTAGCGGCGAAAACTCTGTGAACAACCGCCCCGACTTGCCGTTTCACAGAGGGGAAAAAACTCCATGTCCCCTAAAGACCGAGGTGTGCCCATGCTGCACAACCGGACCGCCGGCTCCCACCGCACAACCGAACGATCAGGCCTCACGCTCTTGGAAGTGCTCGTCACCATCGTCGTCCTGATTCTCCTGATGGCACTGATCCTCCCCGGGCTGAATGGAACCCGAGTCAACTCGCGGCGCGCGGAGTGCCTCAACAACATGAGGTGGGTTGCGATCGCATTCCAGACCTACGCCACCGCCAACAACGGCGATCTGCCGATGCTCCATCAGGCGGATCTGGAGAACGACGCCGACCCCGGCAACACGCCGCACCGCGCCGGGTGGCCCTTCGAGTTGCTGCCGTATCTCGAGGAACAGGGTCTCTACGATCGGCTGACAACGGTCGACGCCGCCACGAACAGCGATCCCAATAATGCCGACACGTTTCACTCGCTCACATCAAACATCAACCTCAGAGTGTATACCTGCCCTGATTCAGACAAGGACGAACAGGGCGGAGCGCTCAGCTTCGTTGTCAACATGGGCTACATGACGGCCGACATCTGGGACGATCCCGGCCAGACCTACCGGCACCAGGTCTCCGGCACCTACGACTGGAACAACGGCGACTTCGCAGCCGACTCCTTCGAAGACGAACAGCTCTCGCGCGCCTCCGGTGCTGTCCTGTTTGACCACGAGGGCGTTCCTACCTCACTCAATCGCATTCCCGACGGTGTCTCTTCGACCATTCTGCTCACTGAAAACCTCGACGCAGGAAGCTGGATCAGCGGTGTCCCGCACGACATCGGCTTCGCCGTCCGGATCGACGGGACGACCGCCGCGATCCCAACCGCCGAGGACGGCGGCATAGGAAGCGACACACAGCAAACAGCTCTGCAACTCCCCGCACACGATGCGTTCGACCTCGGCCCGAGCGCGATCAACTCAGATCTCAACCGAAAACGCCGCTACCGCCCCCGTCCCAGTTCCGTCCACCCCAGCGTGGTGAATGTCTTCTTCCTGGACGGCCACGGCCGGTCGCTCAGCGAATCGATCGACCCGCTCGTCTTCGCCAAACTCGTCACTTCCGGCGGCGAGAAATACGGTCAGGAGGCGCTCGACGACAGTTCATTTTGACCTTCGCGCCGACCCCACCTGCGGTGTGTCGACAATCGTCCGGGGCCCCGGCTTGCCTTCTCACCCGTGGTTTTCCACCAGTCCGCGGCCTGTCGCGAACCACAAGCGCTGCCCGACTCACCGCTGCGGCTGATCGTCCTGGACACGGGAGAATACTGTGCCCTCGACCTTCAATCGCATCCAGCAGAGCGAGGCGGCGAGGAACATCGCGGCGAAGAGCAGCAGCACCGCCGACCAACTGAAATGCGCGGGATCGTCGCCGCCGAGGGAGAACCGCCCTGCGAGCGACTCCACTCCTGTGCGGAATCGGGGAACGAGCATCGCGAACACGGCGGCCCCGATATTGCCCACCATGTTCATCGTGCTGAAGACCGCCGGGACGTGGCGACCTCCCATGTCGATTGTGATCGAATATGCGCACGGACCGGCGAACGTCGCGGCGAAGACGCCCAGGCTGATCATCAGCACCGCCCACAACGGATCGGACACGAAATATGCTCCGCCCACGATGACCGAACAGAGCAGCAGACTCACGCTCGCCACCCCCTTGCGGGCCAGGTTGAGGCTCCCCGTCTTCCGGTAGACGGCGTCGGAGGCGACTCCCCCCAGAAACGCCGCAAGCATCATGGCGAACACCGGCAGGGCGGTCATCAGGCCCGATAGTGACAGGCTCACGTCGCGCGTCTCGCGGAGATACGTGGCGAACCATGTTGAAAAAAACGCCGTCCCGGCCGCCCGAAAGAACTGTTGCCCGCAGATCAGCCACATCGCCGGACTGGCGAGAAGCCTGCCCCAGGGCGTCGGCTCGCGCTCGCCGGGCTCGCCCTTGTTCTGTTCCTCGAGATCAGAACCACGAATCAGTTCCACTTCCTCCGCGTTCGTCGTGGGATGCTCGTGCGGGCGGTTGCGGAACCACCAGCCGAAACCGATCGCCCAGACGAAGCCCGGCAGCGCGAACAGCGCGAACGTCGTCCGCCAGCCGACGCCGGCCAGCTTGAGCCCCAACACGACGCCGCCGGCGATCAGCAGTCCCGTGATCGCGACGCCGATCCCTTGACCGACCGACATTGCCGCGGAGACTGTTCCGCTGGCCCGCGCGCGTTCGGCAATGGGGAACCAGTGAGAGATTGACTGGGTGGCGCAGGGAAACGTGCCGGCCTGGGCGACGCCCATCAGCATGCGGGCCGTGATGAGGATCGCCAGCGACCCGGCCAGGCTGAACTGCAGCGTCGCCAACGCGGAGGCGGCCGCGAAGAGACTCAACATCCACCGCGACCCGAACCGCTGCCCCAGCCAGGCGGTCGGGATCTGTGTGAGGGCGTAGGTCCAGAAGAACGCCCCCATCGCATAGCCCATCTGGTCGTCCGTCAGACCCAGGTCGTCCCGAATCGTCTCTTCAGCGACCGTGATGCTGGTCCGCGAGAGATACGCGATCGCCGCCAGCACGGCCAGCCAGAGCAGGACAGAGACGCGGACACGCGTGGGTTTGGTGGGATGGTCGATGGCGGGTGGCTGATGGCGGGTGGCGGGGACGCGAGGCGAAAGCCCCTCACCGTTGGTAGATCGGCAGGTAGCCTTTGTCGAGCTGCAGGATCGTGGCGTTGATGGCGGTGGTGTAGACGGGGCCGACGTGGCCTTCTTTCCAGGAGCCGTCGGCTGCCTGGGTGCGCAGGATCTGTCCGCCGATCGCCTTGATGTACTTTTCCCACTCTTCGTCGCCCTGACGGTACATCACTTGCGCATAATAGTAGTGGGCGTAATGCCAGTGTCCGAAGTTCGTGTTCAGCCCTCCGCCGCCGGGCCATACGTTCTTCGAGCAGTATTCCAGCATGGCCTTGACCATCTCCCCCTCGTATTCTCCAGCGCTGAAGAGCGACGCGATGGCTGCGGCGGTAATCGGCGGCCGCGCTCCGCCGGCCCGCTTGATGCTGTACTGGATGCCCCCTTCGGGCGTCATGCAGTTCTCGATGTACTTGTGCGCCCGCTCGATGATCTGTTTGTCGACCGGAATCCCGGCGTTGCGGCAGGCCCGCAGTCCCTGCACCTGAGTGACGCAGGTCGAGCCTTCATCGAAGTCGTTGCCGTCCTTCGCGGAGACGTATCCCCAGCCGCCCTGCGATGTCTGCGCGTTGGCGCAGAACTCAACCGCCTTCGTCAGTACTTCGCGAATCCGTTCCCGTCGGTCGGCATCTTCTTCCTCGCCGAACACCTGTGAGAGGCAGAGCATTGAGAATCCGTGGCCGTAGGTGTAACGGTAGTCGTCGGCGTAACCGATCAGACCGTTCGGCTGCGCGCAGTCGAGCAGAAAGTCGACCGAATTGCTGATGTTGTCCGCATACCGGCCGCGCATCGTCGTGCTGCCTTCGGCCAGCATGGCGGTGGTCGCCAGGGCGGTCATGGCCACCCGGTACTGGCCGCCGTTCGCCTCCCAGTATCCCTGCCGCTTCTGCTCGCGGGAAAGATAGTCGAGCGCCTTGTCGACCGCCTGATCGACTTTCGGATCGCGATTCTTCTGCGCCACGACCGGCGAGGCCGCACTCCAGAAGACGATTGCGAAGAGAATCGCACACAGCGGAAGTTTGCGCATCACAGCACCTCGAGACGGGGAGGGGAGACTTCAGTATCGCGGCGATGCGGCAGCGATTCAACAGCGGTTCGCAAGTGGCGCACAATCACCGAGCGGCGAAGCGCGTGGAAGAGAGGATCACACTTGCGGATCGACACGCGACGTCGGTATTTTTAGAGTATCAAGACGCTCGTCCTGCGCTTCAACGGCGCGGTCGCTTGTCGTGAATCTCGAATTTGCGACGTGCGATCTGAGACTTCCCGATTCGTGGTCAAAGCGGAGCGATTGATGGCGCTGACCGTACGAATGAAGGCTGCCCGCCGGGCGATCGCGCTCGTTTTCCCTGCGGTCTTGCTCTGCTTCCTGTTCGCATCGGCAGCCGTTGCGCAAGACGATTCTCCCGACGTCGCCGAAAAACCGGCGGAGCGGCCTGAGGCAGACTCAGACGCCGACTTGCCGGAGGTTTTCTTCAAGGCGGCGCCTGAAGGGCTCGCGGATCTTCGCGAAATGGAGCGGCATGTCCGCTCGCTGGTGAAGTCGCTCACGGAGTGCACGGTCGGCGTGCAGATCGGCGCCGCCCAGGGAAGCGGAGTCATCATCAGCGAGGACGGGTACATCCTGACGGCGGCGCATGTCAGCGGCCGACCGGGCCGGCCGGCTGAGGTCATCCTGCATGACGGCACGCGGGTTTCCGCCACCACGCTCGGCAGGGACCGGACACTCGACGCCGGGCTGATGAAGATCGACGGCGACCGCAGCGACTGGCCGCACGTCGAAATGGCCGAACAGGATACGATCGACAACGGCGACTGGTGTCTTACGACCGGTCATCCCGGAGGTTATCAGGAGGGTCGCGCGCCTGTGTTTCGCATGGGCCGTGTCATTTTCGCCAGCGCCCGCGTGCTGCAGACCGATTGCGAACTCGTCGGCGGAGACTCAGGGGGACCGGTCTTTGACATGGCGGGCCGCGTGATCGGGATCAACAGTCGGATCGGCGAAGAGACCGAGATGAATTTCCACGTCCCGATCGCGGCGTTCCGCGGGAGTTGGGACCGGCTGGCCGCGTCGGAGTCGTTCCGGTCACACAGCGGGGCGCTGCTCGGAGTCACCGGGCAACCGCACGAGAAGGGGTTCGAGATCACAAGAGTCTACGAGGACGAACCGGCCGCCGAGGCGGGCGTTCAGGTGGGGGACATCCTCGTCACCTTCGACGCCCGGAAGGTCGCCGGCATCGACCAGTTGCGAGAACTCGTGGGACGGCAACCGCCGGGCAAAGAAGTGCAACTCGAACTGATTCGCGACGGCGAAGTCGTTGAGATCACCGTCAAACTGGGGATTCGCTGGGATTGATCCGGCGATCCGTCCCAGCAAACCTGAACAGGGAAAACATTCGGTAATCGCCGCGAAGACGCAGGCCTGGAGGCCGGTCTCGGGCGTCGTTTCAGGACTGGTCTGAGCAATCAGGCGACCGTCGCCGCTCGAGGTCGCCGTCAAATCAGGGAATTCGGCATGCTGCGATCGACAAGGAATCGGTTTTCGTTCTTCCGAAATATCGCCGCTTCACTCGCGTGCGGGCTGCTGTTGTCGGCAGGCGCGTCGGCCCAGGAGGCGGCGCTGAATGGCAGCCAGCTCACCAGTGGAGAAAGCGTGCGGGGGGCGTTTGTCGACGTCGTACACAACGCCCACGTCGGAACGGTGCGGATTCTGATTGATGGCGAGCCGGCGGCCCTGGGAACGGTTGTCGAGACCGACGGATGGATCATTACCAAGGGGAGCCAACTCACCGGCGAGTTCACCTGCCGGCTGGCAGACGGCCGGGAAGTGGAGGCGACCTATTTTTCCTATCACGAAGAATCGGATCTCGCGTTGCTGAAGGTGGAGGCCGCTGACCTGACGCCCGTCGAGTGGCTCAGTGAGACGTCGCCGGAAGTCGGTCAATGGCTGGCCACCCCCGGTCTGGACGCCGCACCGGTCGGCGTCGGGATCGTGAGCGTTCCGCAACGGGAGATTCCGCTCCGCCGTTTGAGCGGCGTCCTCGGAGTCAGGCTCGCCGATGAAGACGGCGCCGCAAGAATTGAGGAAGTCATCCAGGACAGCGCGGCCGCGATCGCCAGGCTTCAGCCCGGGGACCGGATCGTCCAGGTTCAGGAGGATCCCATCGACAGCCGCGAATCGTTGGTGCGAATGATCCGCAGCTTCGAACCGGGAACCAGGCTCGAACTGAAAGTGATCCGCGGCGACGAGGAAATGCTCATCTCGGCGACCCTCACCCACCCGTTCGGACAGTTCCTTTCGAGGATCGCCGCTCAGAACCACATGGGGGGTGAACTCAGCGGCCGACGCACCGGATTCCCCACAGCATTCCAGCACGACACCGTGCTCTGTCCCGAAGACTGCGGAGGCCCGGTCGTTAATCTGGACGGGCAGGTCGTGGGGATCAACATCGCCCGCGCCGGCCGGACCGAGTCCTACGCCCTCCCGGCTCAGTTCGTGCTGTCTCTCCTGCCGGAGTTGAAAGCCGGCACGCATCCGGCCCCCGAGTGGGTCGCGACCGGCAATGTCGACAAGACGCGGAAGGAAGACTCTCTGCCACCGGCCCCCCCGGCCGCGGAACCGGTCGCACAGTAAAGTTGCGTCTCGAGCGCATGGCAGATCGGTATAAGGCCTCTGCCAGCTATCCGTTGTTGATTCGCGGAGGCAAGATCGCCAATCGCTATTAGCCAATAGCCGTTAGCGAGCTCTTGACTCTCGGCTCTCGACCCGCGACTGCGCCGGAAATGACGAATTCCAGCCAACCGACCCCCTCAGCACAAACACAGTTCTCAAAAGCGTTCTCCACGCGTGCATTGTCCGCGCGCGTTCGCCACACTGCGTTCGAACAGCGAAGCAGGAGTCGAACACCAGAGGCGAACGAGTGTCAGCGCAGATTATCGACGGTAAGGGAATCGCCCGCACAATCCGGGAAGAGATCGGCCGCGACGTGTCCGCCTTTCTCGAAGACACCGGGACGACGCCCCATCTCGCGGCCGTATTGGTCGGCGACGATCCCGCCAGCTCCGTCTACGTGCGGAACAAGCAGCGCGACTGCGAAGCGGCCGGGATCCGCAGCACGCTCCATCGGTTGAGCGAATCGACGCCGCAGGCCGAACTGCTCGAATTGGTCGCCGCACTCAACGCCGATCGCGAAACACATGGGATCCTTGTGCAGTTGCCGCTGCCCTCTCAGATCGACGAGACGACGATTCTCGACAGTGTCTCCCCGATTAAGGACGTCGATGCGTTCCATCCCGAGAACGTCGGTCTGATCGTCCAGGGGCGTCCCCGGTTTCTTCCCTGCACGCCGCATGGCTGCCAAAGGCTGCTGATTGAATCGGGCGTGGAAACCGCCGGCGCACACGCCGTCATCCTCGGCCGCAGCGAAATCGTCGGCAAACCGATGGCGCTGCTGCTGATTCAAAAGGGCCAGGCTGCCAATGCGACCGTCACGATTTGCCACAGCCGGACGAAAGACCTGCCTGCGGTCACGCGGCAGGCCGATCTCCTGATCGCGGCGATCGGCAAACCGGAATTCGTCACTGGCGACATGGTCAAGCCGGGCGCGGTCGTGATCGACGTCGGGATCAACCGGCTCGATGACGGGCGACTCGTCGGGGACGTCGACTTCGAGGCAGTGCGTGAAGTGGCCTCTGCAATCACACCGGTTCCCGGCGGGGTCGGCCCCATGACCCGCGCCATGCTGCTCCGCAACACACTGACCGCCGCGACGCTTCAATCCGAATCGTCGGCATAGTGCCAGGTCAGGCAAGCAGGATCCGCGCAGCGAACCCGACTGCTATTCACCGAGGTGAAACAGCCGCCGGATCGCATCCAGCAGGCCGTGCGGAGTCCCCTCCCGAGATTCCTCGCGGAGCGTTTCCAGCGGCGGGTGCAGCAGCTTGTTGACGATTCGCTCGATCGTCCGTTCGATGGCCCGGCGATCCTCGTCCGGAAGGTGCGACATTTTCCGGAACAAAATTTCGAGTTCCGCAGCGCTGATCTCGTGCCAGTGATCGCGCAGCCGGCCGATGATCGGGCCGGTCGCCTTGTGGTGCAACTCGTGGACGAACCGTGCGGTTTCCTGTTCAATGATTGCGTGCGCCCGTTCGATCTCCGTGGCCCGGGCCTCGCGGTTCTTCCGGCAGGTCGCTTCGAGGTCATCGATGTCGTACAGGAAAACGCCGTCGTCGATGTGGCCCACTCCCGGTTGAAAATCGCGAGGCGCGCCAAGATCGAGAATAAAGACCGGCTTGGCGCCGCTCTTGGCCCGCGCGCGCTGGAATCGTTCTATGGAAACGACCGGCTCGGACGCCCCCGTGGCGCTGACGATCAGATCGGCGTCCGCCAGGCAGATGTCGAGTTGCTCCCACGGCCTGACCGTCCCGCCGAATTCACCGGCCAGTCGCTCCGCCCGCTCCGCGGTCCGGTTGCAGACGACGATTTTCCCCACTCCCTCGTTCTGCAGATAGCGGAGCGTTTCGTCCGCCATGTCGCCGGCGCCGATGACCAGCACCGTCTTGTCGTCAAACCGCTCGAAGATGCTGCGGCCGAAGTCTCCCACCGCGACACTCGCAATCGAGACACGGCCTTCGGAGAGCTTCGTCTCGGTCCGCACGCGGGCCGAAACGGCCAGGGCCCGCTGGAATAGCGCGTTCGTCAATGGTCCGTTGGCATTTCCCCGCCGGGCCAGTTCGTAAGCTTCCTTCACCTGGCTGACAATCTGGTTTTCCCCCAGCACCATGCTGTCGATGCTGGCGGCCACTTCGAACAGATGCCGCACCGCCTGAGCGCCGGTCTCCTCCAGCAGATCGCTGAAAATGTCGTCGAGCGGAAGGCTGTGAAACTCCGAAAAGAACCGCGCGAGTTCGATGTGGCTGGGCGACCGCTCCGCCTGCTGCTGGGCGCTGTACAGTTCCACCCGATTGCAGGTCGAGACCAGGACGTGCTCCGAATCCGGAAATCGATTCCGCAACTCATCGTAAGCGCGCAGCACGATGTCTTCGGAGCTGAACGCGAGGCGCTCGCGCACCGCAAGATCCGCTGTCTGATGATTACAGTAAACGACCTGAACGTTCATGGATGTTCCGGCACGGCCGGCGGCCCCGCGGCCGCACTCAGCCGGTTCCGTGGATTCCCCCTCCGCTCAACACCTGCAACAAGACGAGCGTGACCAGCATAAATCCGCAGGCCCACATCGTCCGCCACGCAACAACTCGTCCCCCCGGCCGCCGGGACGTCAGCAGCCAGAAAAACAGCGCCACCATCGTCAGCCACAACAGGCCGCTGATGAGGAACTCGAATCGCCTGAGTTCGATCGCTCCGGTCGATTCGTGCGGCAGAAAGGTGAGCCAGACGCCGGTCGCCATCCCGGCTGTCAGGAGCGGCACCGACAACACGACGGCCCACCAGTTCACCCGCCCCAGCGTCTCCAGGCTCAGCATGTGCAAGCCGGGGAGTTCGCCCCGTTTGCTTTTCAGCCGGCGGTGTTGCACGAGGTACATCAGGCTCATCACGAACCCGATGAATACGCCCGCCATTCCCAGGACCAGCATGGCGGCGTGAAACATTCCCAGGTTGCGAGATTCCCCCAAACTCGGATTGTGAACGTCGCTCACCAGTCGCGAGGCGCCGACCAGCGCCAGAACCAGCGGCAGGACGAACAACCCCAGGGCAATCCGCCGATCAGCCAGTTCGACCACCAGGTACAACAGCACAATCAGCCATGCCAGCACCAGCAACCAGTCGTGCGTGGAATTGAGCAGGGGGGGCAACGCCGTGTCGCGGCTGCGAGCCATCAGATAGGCCGTTTGCGCGACCAGGCCGGCGGCCGCCGAGAACAACGCCGCCCAATGACTCCACTTCAGCTTCTTCAATAGCGGAACCGCCTCGAAGCCCAGCGCCACGAGGTAGCTCGCGAAGAAACAGAAGAGTGTGACGTTTTCCAGTCTCACGGCGGGTTTCAGTCGACACGGGCGAGTGGCTGTGCAGCGGCGCCGCCGCTTTCCGCAGCCTGACCGGCTTTCGCCGCCCCGAGGCGCGCCCGGGTGGCGAACCTACCGCTCCAACTGCATTATATCGTCGGCCCAAAGGAAAGTGACCCGCAGACCCGGCGGAGAACCGTCGTTTGTCGGCCGCAAACCCGGTTCACGGGTCCGTTCTCTCCGTGCTACCCACGGTAAGAATCTTCGCGCGGTGCGCGAATTTCGCGTGCAGCAAGTTCCTCGTCATGGAGATCCGACTCGCGGAACGAGTTGGCTACGATCGAATTGTCCCAGCGACTACCGCGCGTCCTTCTGCAGGCCGTGCTCTTCGATCTTCTTGTGCAGCGTGTTGCGGTTGATTCCGAGACGCGACGCCGTTTTCGTCTGCGTCCCCTGGCACATCCGCAGCACTTGCAGGATCAACTCCCGCTCGACAAGTCCCATCACGCGGGCGTAAGCGTTGCCGTCCGAGGCCGACTCGCGCAGTTCCCGGCCGACGAGGTCGCTGCAGAGTGATTCCAGATCGTCCTTGCCGGCGCGCCCCACGCGAATCGGAGCCTCGCCGCGGACGTGCGGCGGCAGCAGGTCGGCTCCGATCGAATCGCCCGTCGCCAGGACAACCGCCCGCTCCACGTAATTCTCAAGCTCGCGGACGTTCCCCGGCCAGGAGTACGCCTTGAGGAACCCGATCGCCTCCTGCGATGCACCGGTCACGGTTCTGCCGTTTTCCTCCGCATACTTCCTCAGGAAATGCTCGACCAGCGCCGGGATGTCCTCCGGGTGACTCCGCAGGGGCGGCAGATAGATCGGCACCACATTCAGCCGGTAGTAGAGATCCTCCCGGAATTTCCCTTCATCCGCCAGTTCGGCCAGATCGCGATTCGTCGCCGCGATCACCCGACAGTCGACGTTGATCGTCCGCGTATCGCCGACCCGCTCAAACTCATGCTCTTGCAGCACCCGCAGCAGCTTGACTTGCAGGGTGTAGCTCAGCGAGTTGATCTCATCGAGGAAGATCGACCCCCCGTGGGCCGCCTCAAAACGTCCGGTCCGGTTCTCAACGGCGCTCGTGAACGCCCCTTTGACATGACCGAACAACTCGCTTTCCAGCAGCGTTTCGCTGAGCGCACCGCAATTGACGCGAATGAACGGGCCCGTCCGGCGGGGGCTCAACTCGTGGACCGCCCGGGCCACCAGCTCTTTGCCCGTACCGGTTTCCCCCTGCAACAGCACTGTCGCCGTGCTGTTGGCGACGCGGCAAGTCATGTCGAAGACTTCGCGCATCGCGGACGAGGCGCCGATCATGCCGTTCAGCGCCGGAGCGTCTGTCGCCGAGAAATCCGTAACCATCGTGTCAGACAAATCTTACGCTCAACAAAAAGACACCGCCCCGGATTGCAGCGAGTATAGGCTGCTGGCACTTGAAATGGAACAAATCAGGCAGAATTGAACGCGAATCCCACCGACTGACCGTCAATCTCGCCGTAAACCGAGGCCAACGTTCCGGCCGAGTGCATAGATGTCACGCACAGTTCATCTTTGTGCTCATTTTGCGCGCACATGAGTAGTGGCGAATTCCGATCAAGACCCGATCAGCGCCGACTTGTCCAAACGCCCCACGCTCGCGGCCGGCGGCTTGAGCGGTACACTGTCACTCTGAATTCCTCAACGGGAGAAGCACGTGATACTGGACCTGTTCAAACTCGACGGACGAGTCGCCATCGTCACTGGTGGCGGACGCGGCTTGGGACAGGCGATGGCGTATGGACTCGCACAAGCGGGGGCCGACGTCGTTTCGGTCACCCGGTCAGCGAAGTCGGATGAGACGCGGCGGCTCGTCGAGTCATGCGGCCGAGACTTCTGGGACGTTCAGTGCGATTTGGCGGAACCGGAACAGCGGGCCGGGCTCATCGACCGAATCGCGGAAGAGACGCCGTCGATCGACATACTGGTTAACAACGCCGGGAACACCGGCCGGTTTCCGCCGGAAGAGTATCCGCTCGACGATTACATGCGGCTGCTCGAAATCCACCTGAACGCCGCCTTCGATCTCGCCCGACAGGCGGTCCGGCACATGTTCCCCCGGCAGTACGGGAAGATCATCAACATCGGCTCCCTGATGTCGTTCGAAGGCGGGATGAACATCCCGGCGTATGCCGCTGCGAAACATGGAATCGCCGGACTCACCAAGTCTCTCGCGGTCGCCTGGTCGCCCAAAGGGGTAAATGTGAACTGTATCTGTCCGGGTTATTTCGAAACGGAGTTGTCGGGCGTGCTGAAAGACGATCCTGTGCGGGGACCGCAAATCATGGATCGCATCCCGTGCGGGCGGTGGGCGCAGCCGGATGAACTGGCGGGCTTGTGTGTGTTTCTCGCCAGCGACGCCTCCCGCTACATGCACGGCAGCATCATCCCCATCGACGGCGGCTGGTTGTCGCGTTAGACGCGGTGCCGAGGGCGCGACGCGCGCTGCGGTAGATCAAGTTGCTCTACCATCTGTCCGTGTCGAGCGGTGTTTGGACGGTCGAGGACGACAATCCGCGAGACAGATCGCCAACACTGATTTGCGAATCGCTATACGGGCCGAATCTCCAAATCGCACTTCAGGCCCCCACAGGGTGAAGTCCCACGAAAATGAAGTCGAATTGACCCGTTCCCCCGCATTGCCGTATAACCCCGCCGTTTCCGGAACAGCCGGGAGCAACAGAACTTATTGCAACAGCCACCTGCCATTCGCCAATCGGCCTCTGATCGCTACGAGTGGTTTGGCAATCGGAAATCTTCGGGTTGAGCAGTTCGCTCGGAAGCACAAATCCCGCAGTATTTCGTTCGGAATTTCAGTCCTGCCAACCTGAAAACGAAGCCCTGACAGGGCACGAGGAGCATCAAGGATGACTGCTTCTGCCGCGCGGCGATACGCCGCAGGAGAAACTCCGGGACTGGAGAATCTCGTGCTGACGCACATGGTCAGCGCCGTCAACGCCGCTCAGGCGTGTGACGAACCCTATTCGCACGTCTACATCGAAAACGTCTTTCCGCAGGACTTCTACGACCAGATTCGCTCCTCGTTTCCGGACGTCGGGCTTTACAGCCCGCAAAACATCAAGGTCTGGAAACGTCCCGACGGAACGAGCACTCGTGACCGTTTGTTTGTCACGGACGAGGCCGTCTCAAGAATCGATGAAGAGCGACGCGGCTTGTGGCGTACGGTCTCCTCGCTGTTGACCTCCGAAGCGCTCAAGAAGGCGGTCTTCCGACGCGTCGCGAAGGATCTTGCATTCCGGTTCGACATCGCCGAAAGCGAAGTCGACGGCATCGAGTCCCACCCCAGGCTCGTCCTGCTCCGAGATACCGACCAATACCGCATCAAACCGCACCCCGACGGTCTGGAAACGATCGTCACCATGCAGTTCTACTTCCCGGAGAACGACGGGCAGGAGCAACTCGGCACCTCCCTGTACCGTCAGCGGGCCACGTGGGAGCGGATGCTCGGACGCGGCAAATTCCAAGAGGTCAAACGGTTCCCCTACCGTCCGAACAGCGCCTACGCCTTCGTCGTGAACAATCGCCCCGGCAAACGGAGCTGGCACGGCGTGGAACTCGTCCCCTCGGGGATCGGCGTCAGGAACACCCTGCTGAATCGCTACATGGCCAACGCCACTGACGCGGCTTATTAGCGTCATCCCCGCCGAGATGAACCCCAAGCCTTGACAGGACACGAGCCGGAAAGACGGAAATGGAATTCCGCTACGCCGCCCGCTTCTTGCGGGACGATCTGTTTCGCTGGACGTTGTTCCGGCACCGCGACGTCGATTGCCACGTGGTCACCGGGCAGCAGTCCGGCAGCCACTGGCTGAACCATCTGCTGGCCGAGGCGATCTGCCTGCAATACGGCGTGGAACGTCCGCAGCACATCGACGACCGCGTGCTCATCGGGCATCCGCGGGACATCAAACCCCGGCCCGACATCCCCCAGCTTGTCTGGACGCACCACGCGCCCTCACCGATTGTGCACGCAGCGCCGTTCCGCAATCTGCTCCGCTATCCCAGATACCTGGTCCTCGTCCGCGACATGCGGGCCGCTATGGTCTCCCGCTACGAGAAGCGCAAACACGACTTCCAGATGACCTTCTCAGAGTATCTCCGGGAGCAACGGTTCTTCGCGAATCCCAACAAATGGGATCTCATCCGCCGCATCAGTTTTTTCAACGCCTGGGGACGCGTTTCGCAGGTTCTGCCCGGCAACGTCCATGTTGTGCATTACGAATCACTCTCGCGAGACGCCGCCGGGGAACTGCAGCGCGCCTGGAAATTCCTCGGCTTGCCGGTGAGCGATCCGGACATCTTCCGCTGCGCCGCAGAGGCCTCCACGAAAGACAAAATGTCCCGGCGGGAAGAGCCCGGACGACGACTCGATCTCGTCCGCAAGGACAATCGGGATCCCGTTGAGTGGTTCAGCGCGGAAGACCGCGAATACTTCTCGCGCCGCTGCCGCGCGTGGCTCAAGCATCCGCTCGGCTACGACTACGACGACTGGAGTTCCGCCAAACACGCGCCGGAGAGGTTCCAGAACATCCAGAAGCGGGCCGCCTGATTCGCCCGCGGGGGAGACTTGCCATGCTGCTGTCGCACAAACACAAGTTCATCTACCTCAAGACACGCAAGACGGCGTCGTCCAGCACCGAAATCTCGCTCTCCCGCTACTGCGACGGACCCGAGGACGTCGTGACGCCGATGGGCCCCGACGAGGAAGCGATTCGCAGGCCGCTCGGCGTCGAGCCGAAGAACTACCTGGAGGATCGTCGCAACTACGGCTGGTACGACGTCTACAAGCTCGTCGTCCGCGGTCGCGAAAAGCAGCGGTTCTGGGGCCACATGACGGCCGCTGATGCGAGAGAGCGAATCGAACCCCACGTCTGGAACTCCTATTTCAAGTTCACGTTCGACCGCAATCCCTGGGACAAGACCGTCTCCAACTACTTCTGGCGCTGCACACGCGACCGCAAGCCGATGACGCTCGAACAGTACTTCGAGCGATACCAGGGCCGGTTTCCCCAGTACAACTTCCAGTACTACAGCATCGATGGGAAAGTCGCCGTCGATTACGTCGGACGCTTCGAGGAACTGACCGACGGCATGGCGCACGCCCTCGCGCAAGTCGGCATCGAATTCGACGGCTGGCTCCCCAAAGCCAAGAGCCACACCCGCAAAGACAAACGTCACTACAGCGAACTGTTCGACGAGCGGCAGCAGCAGATCATCGCGGATCACTTTCGCAGCGAAATCGAACTTCTCGGCTACGAATACGAGGACCGCCGGGCCGCCGCCTGATTGTCGGAACGTCAGACGGTCCACAACGCCCACTGGTTGCAGCCCGCGGGCCTCCTCCGCGAACGGTCTCCGCGGTCCACATCATCGATCGACTCTCCCCGCTGAGCCGTTGATATGCTCCACCTGCTGATCCTCAAGGACGGAAAGCCCGGCCACTACAAGAAGTCCGAGGCGGTCGCCCAGGCGATGACAGCACAGCGGCCGGCGACAATCTCGCGGCTCGACGTCCGCATGAGATTTGCCGCCTACCACGACGCGCTCAGGTTCTATCTCAAGCAGCATCGCACACTCCCCGGCCTGAATTGGCTGAGAATGGTCTACCGGCTGCCGGCGGAACTGCCGCATCGGCCCGACCTGATTATCTCCTCCGGGGGAAAGACCGCATTCATCAACGCCTGGCTGGCGCAGCACTACCGGTGTGCCAACGTCTTCATCGGGTTTTCGCGGGGCATCAGCGACGCATACTTCTCCCGGCTCATCGTCCACAACAGTGAACACGCGGGTGACCCACGCTTCATCGATGCTCCGATTCCGACCGAGATCACACCCGCGATTCTCAACCAGGCGGAGACCGACTATTTGACCGGAAAACCCGCCGGGTTCACCGGTACGTCGCATTGGACGCTCCTCGTCGGCGGCCGGTCCGGCGGATACCGGTATTCACGCCGCGACTGGACCGCCCTCGCCGAGTCCCTGCCGATCCTCGCAGCGCGGTTCAACATCCGCTGGCTGATCACCACATCCCGCCGCACCGATCGGACATGCGAACAACTCCTGTCGTGCCCCGAAGTGAAAGCATGCGTCGACGAACTGCAGATCGTCCGCACCGATCCGCGTCGAATCTACAACGCACTCCTCGGACGCGGCCGGGTCATCTTTTGCACCGAAGACAGTGGAACGATGCTCACCGAAGCGGCTGCGACCGGAAAGCCGGTCATCGCACTCCGCCCGAAGAGGGCAAGAGCCACGCTCGCTCTCGACCAGCTACTCGACTATTACGTCAGCCGCTCTCAGATGCAGCGCGTCCCGATCGAGGACATGATCCGACTCGACGCCGGAACCCTCACTGCCTGCGCCGTCCCCAGTGCGAACGAAAGTCTCGCGCAAATCGCCGAGCAACTTCAGGACGTGCTGCCGGCTGCTGCGTAGGGCGTCGATCTACCGCAGTGTCAGAATTAAGTTCATGCGGGTCTGCCGCACGAGCCGGTACCCCTGATCGAGCAGAAGATTCACGGCGGGGCTCAGCGGCTGCTTTCGATGCTGCTCCAGGATGAACGCGCCCGGACATCGCTTCCGCTCGATTTCGTCAAAGAACCGGCGGAGTACGATCTCTTCGGCGTCCTCGATGTCGAGCTTGATGCAGTCCGGGCGCTCAATCTCGTGGGCGTCGAGCAAACGCCGCAGTGTCACCGCTTGAACCACGATCGACTCGCCCGATTGACGAACGATGCTGTTGCACCCGCGGTTCACGGGATTCAGGAAAAGCTCGATGGTCCCGCAGCGATCGCTGACCGCCGTCCCGTCGACCTCAATGCAGCAGATGTCGCTGGCGCGAATATTGAATTCGAGTCGGCTGCGGACACGAGGATCGGGCTCAACAGCGACGACTCGCGCCCGATCGCTGCACGTCTGCGCGACAAACAGGCTGTAGACCCCCGCGTTCGCTCCCACGTCGATAAACGTCGATCCGCAATCGAGCGTTTCAGCGAGAAACTTCCGCTCGGCAGGATCGAACGATTGGGGAGCAAACAGCACCCGCTTCTCGCAGAGATTGTCCTCAGGATGCAGCCGCATCCGAAATGAGTAGACCTCGGTGTCGATCGGACCGTCTCCGACGTCTCCCAACAGGCGCCGGCAGACCGAACTCACCGCTCGGCTCCAGGTGCGATCCGGCAACCGTCTCGTGACGGCGAGGACTCGCGCCATCGACCGCGACGGGCGAAAAGTGCCGAAGGGAAGAGCCTCGGAATCCGTGGTCGGCGAAGCCGTACGACTCGCGCCGAGATGTGAGGTTTGATCCGATGTCGGCGGCGGTGACATGTCGCTTCCCCCAAGTCCCTGCCCGGAATCGGGTTGTGCTTTCCCCCGGCGAGAGGGAGACACGACACTCGTAGTATTTTCGGCCGTTTTCGGCAATCTCAGTTTCCCGTTTGGGCCTCAAGCAGGCCTTCACTCAAGCGGCGGCAATTGACAGCGCGGCCGATTTCGCGATATACCCCCACGCCCCTCCACTTCTCATCTCACGCAGGAAACAGCCGCTGAAGTGAGGCGACGCAAGTCGCCCTGCGGCGCTAGAGCGAATCGCTCTACCATGTGTCCGCGTCGAGCGGTGTTTGCACTGTCGAGGACGAGAATCCGCGAGACAGATCGCCAACACTGATTCGCAAAACGCAATAAGCCACATCGCATGACGCGGTCTGACGGTCTTTTCCCTCCCCACAGAGCTTTGCGCCGGTCTCGCACGGCGCATGGAAGTCCTCGCGCGCGGAGAATGGCGCCCCTGCTTCTCATCCTTGCAGTGATCGCCTCGGGCTGTGAACCACTCAACGTTCGGAAGACCCAGCAGACGGAGCGCTCCGTCCTCTCGCCCCTCGTGGCCCCTAAAGACGGGATCGAACTGCAGGTTTACTTCGTCGAGCGCCCGCGCGGTGACATCCTCGTCGGAGAGGCCTTATGGAGCGGCATCGCTGAAGGCGGCGGCATCGACGCGCAGACCTCGGTGCGGCTTCGCAAGGCGGGATTCCGCTGCGGACTCACGCCCTCCAATCCACCACGCCAGATTCGCGCCATCGTCAGTGACAAAGAGACCGGCAGCGCCGCACAGAAAACCAGATACCAGGAGTTCACGCTCCTCTCCGGCGACTCGGCGGAACTCGAAGCCGCCGTCTACGACGCGCCGGTCGAATTCCAGACGCCCGCCCTCCAGGGCGAAAGCACCCGGCGCTACGACTCGGCCCGATGTGTGTTGCGAGTCTCTGCCCAACGAGACCAGGAGGGCTGGGTGAGGCTTCAGGTGCTGCCCGAGATTCACCACGGCGAATCTCAAGTGCGGCGGGTCGCCTCCGACCAGCAATGGACGTTCAAGAAGGCGCAACAGATCGACGAACTCTACGAGCAGCGCATCGACCTGCAGATGAACCTCGGCGAGATTCTCGTGCTCGGGGCAGGGCGGGGCCAACCTGATTCCATCGGCAGCCTGTTCTTCTTCGACGAAGAGGGCGGCGGGGGATCAGAACGCGTCCTCATCATCCGCGTCACCGGGATGCAACAGGTCGATCCCGTCCGGGCCGATGGCTGGTAAGTTTCCTCCCCGACCCACGCGAATTCCAAAGCCGCGAACGCACCGGCCGCGCGCACGACCGAGAAACGACGGCGATTAACGTCCGTCAAACATCACAACGACGACAAGACCTCTCGCGCCGCGGCGACCGTCTGCGAAATCTGCTCCTCGGTATGCGCTGCGGAGACGAAGTTCGCTTCAAACTGGCTGCACGGCAGATAGACGCCACGTTCCAGCATTCCCTGAAAATACTTCGCAAACCGTTCGGTATCGCTCTGCGACGCAACGCCGTAGTTCGTCACCGGCTCCGGGTTGAAGAACAACGTGAACATGCTCCCGCATCGCGCCGTCTGATGCGGCAGACCCGCGTGGTCGGCGGCGGCCTCAATGCCGGCGACGAGGCCGCCGGTCATCTCATCCAGCCGCGTATAGGGTGACTCGTTCTTCAGCACGGTCAGAGTCGCGATCCCGGAAGCCATCGCCAGCGGATTTCCCGACAGCGTCCCCGCCTGGTAGACCGGCCCCACGGGCGAAACCTTGTCCATGATGTCGGCCCGGCCGCCGTAAGCGCCGACCGGCAAACCACCCCCGACGATCTTGCCGAGCGTTGTCAGATCGGGAGTCACGCCGAACAGTTCCTGCGCTCCTCCGTACGACAGACGAAAGCCGGTCATCACTTCATCGAAAATGAGGACCGCGCCGTGCCGCGTGCAGAGTTCGCGGCACGCCTTCAGAAATCCATCCTGCGGAAGAACCACCCCCATATTGCCGACGACCGGCTCAAGAATCACCGCCGCAATGTCGTCTCCGCGTTCCTCGAACAGTGCGGCGAGCCCTTCGGCGTCGTTGAATTCGGCCGAGAGCGTATCGCTTGTGCATCCGGCCGGAATGCCCGGACTCGACGGCACGCCGTGAGTCAGCGCCCCACTGCCGGCCTGCACCAGCAAACTGTCGACGTGTCCGTGGTAGCAGCCTGCGAATTTGACGACCGCGTCCCGGCCGGTAAACCCTCGTGCGAGCCGAACCGCGCTCATCGTCGCCTCGGTCCCTGAATTGACCATCCGCACCTTCTCCACCGACGGGACGGCGTCGACGATCAATTCGGCAAGCTGCGTCTCGAGTTGCGTGGGCGCGCCGAAACTTGTCCCGCCGGCCAGCACGTCTTGGATCGCGGCGATGACTTCGGGCCGGCGGTGACCGAGAATATGCGGCCCCCACGAACCGACGTAGTCGATCAACTCGTTTCCATCGAGATCGGTCAGAAGCGCCGCGTCGCCGCGTTCAATGATGAGGGGATCGCCGCCCACCGCGCCGAACGCGCGGGCCGGACTGTTCACTCCTCCCGGAATGATGCGCGACGCGCGGGCGAATTCGGCGCGGCTCTTCTCGCGATTCATCTGGCGGTTTCCTGCCCCTTGTCCGGTCTCAAAATGAAGCCAGCCGCGCACTTCCGCGGCTGGCTTCGGTGACGTCGGTGGTCCCCGTCGGGATTTACTTCGCAGCCGAAAACCGACTCGCGACAGCATCCCAATTGACGACGTTCCAGAACGCGGCGATGTAGTCAGGCCGCTTGTTCTGGTAGTTCAGGTAGTAGGCGTGCTCCCACACATCCAGGCCCAGCAGCGGCGTGCGGCCTTCCGAAAGCGGAGAATCCTGGTTGGGAGTGCTTTCGACAAGGATCTTTCCGTCGCCGTGCGACAACCAGGCCCATCCGCTGCCGAACCTTGTGGCGGCCGCGTTTGCGAACTGCTCCTTGAAATTGTCGAAGCTGCCGAAGGTCGAATCGATCGCAGCAGCGAGATCCCCCGAAGGGCTGCCGCCGGCGTTCGGGCCCATCACGGTCCAGAACAGCGAGTGATTCGCATGTCCGCCGCCGTTGTTCCGCACAGCCGTCCGAATGTCCTCCGGCACGCTCGACAGTCCGGCGACGAGATCGTCGATCGATTTCGAAGCGAGATCCGGGTGGCCTTCCAGAGCGTCGTTGACCTTGTTGATGTAGGCCTGGTGATGTTTCGTGTGATGAATCTCCATCGTCCGCGCGTCGATGTGCGGTTCAAGAGCGTCATACGCATACGGCAGGTCGGGAAGAGTGTAAGCCATCGTGCTGATCCTCAGTTGATGTTCGGTGTCGCGCACACAGGGTCTGCGCGTTAAAACCATGGGCAGCCACCTCATTCTAGAAGCCTGAACCTCAGTCACAACCGTCGCGGCGGGTAATTCCGTTCAGCCGCGACCCGCAGGGGAGCGCGTCGCTCGGCGCTCCAGGGAATCGCTCAGCGATTTGACGCACCACCGCCGACGTCTAGAATGAACGGTTCGGGTGTCAGCGCGGAACCACGGCGACTCCTGCGGCTTCACGATGAGACTATTGCATGATGCGGAATTATCTGACGGCCCTGCCGGTCTTCAATGAAGTCTCCCACGTGGAAAACGTGCTGCGAGAGGTGCGCAAGCATTGTCGCGACATCCTCGTCGTCGATGATGGTTCGACCGACGGGACTTCGGAGCTGCTCGATTCCCTCCCCGATCTCCAGGTCGTTCATCACGAGGGAAATCAGGGGTACGGCGCCGCCTTGCGGACGGCGTTCGAATTCACGCTGGCCCAGGAGTATGACGCGCTGGTGACGATCGACTGCGACGGACAGCATGAGCCGCAACTGATCCCGCAACTGGTCGCAGCGTTGCAACCGGCGGACGGTGAAAGCGCGGACATCGTCTCGGGCAGCCGTTATCTCAAGCCGTTCCCCGGCGACAGCCGGCCACCGGAAGCGCGGCGGCGGATCAACATGGAGATCACCCGGCAGCTCAACGAGTGCTTTCAGCTTGAGCTGACCGACGCCTTCTGCGGCTTCAAGGCTTACAGCCCGCTGGCCCTCACGCGGTTCGACGTGACGGAACCCGGCTATGCCATGCCGCTGCAACTCTGGGTCCAGGCGGTCCGGCACGGACTGCGAATCGTCGAATTTCCGGTGCCTCTGATCTATCTCGATGAAGAGCGCTCCTTCGGCGGGTCTCTCGACGATTCCGAACGTCGGCTGAGGTACTACCGCGAGGTGCTCAAGCGCGAGATGGATGAGTTTTCCATGGAGTGCGGGAAGCCCGCCGCAGCAGGCGCCGCCGCCCCGTGACCGCCGTTCAATCCTCTCAGACGTCTGGATTCCGCGCGATGCCGGCCGCCGTTCCGCCTGATCCCACCTCAGCAGGGCTGAAGCCGCAAGCGGCGACGGAACGTGATCGCGGGACCGATACGGCCGAAGATGCCTGGACGCCCCAACGATTCCGGGCGCCCTCGGAGAACGGACGCATTCTGATGAGCGTCCCGCTGGCCGCGGCGTGCCGCAGCGCCCGCGAGACTCATGACCGGCTCGCAGCGGAACGCCTCGATCTCCAGGGACGAACTTTGGAACATCTTCGCGCTTGGGCTCGCGAGGGCTGCCTTCGTGCAGCGGCCGATTACACGTCTCAGATCACCGGCGAACGGCGAGAAGTTCCCGACGGCTCACAGCTTGTGTTCGCCGGAGGACATCAGCCGGCGCTGTTTCACCCCGGCGTCTGGGTCAAGAACTTCGTGCTCGGGCGAATGGCAGACCGGGCGAGCGGGACCGGCCTCAATCTCATCGTCGATAACGACACCGTCTCCTCGCGGGCGGTCAAGATTCCCGGCGGCGCGCCGGGACGCCCTGCGGCCGCGTGGCTCCCCTACGATGTTCCCTGTCCGTCGCAGCCCTGGGAGGACGCGACGATCGCCGACCTGAAGCTCTTCCGCTCCTTCGGAGAGCGGGCCGTCGCACACATGTCGAACTGGCAAGTTCGCCCCGTGGTGGCCGAGATGTGGCCTGTGGCCGTGAGATACAGCGAAGAAAGTGGATCCCTCAGCGACTGTCTGACTGCCGCTCGTCAGTCGGCGGAACGCCGCTTTGGGCTCGAAAACCTGGAGTTGCCGCTAAGCCGCATGTGCCGGCAGCCGGCCTTCCTGTGGTTTGCCAGCCATCTGCTGGCGCATCTGCCGCGGTTTCGCGAGATCCATAACGAAGTGCTGTGGCAATACCGTAAAGTAAACAGGATCAGGAGCCGGTCGCACCCCGTTCCCGAATTGGCCGAACTCGACGGCTGGCTGGAAGCGCCGTTCTGGATGTGGCGCGAAGGCCAACAGCACCGCAGCCGCGTCTTCGCCCGGCAGACCGGCAACGAACTCCAGCTCTCCGACGGCGCCGACGTCTTCGCCACCTTGCGGCTGACGCCTGAGATGGATGCCTGTTGCGCGGTCGAAGGACTGGAACAGTTGCCCGCGCAGGGCGTCCGTTTCCGGACCCGCGCCCTGACGACCACGCTCTTCGCCCGACTCTGTCTCAGCGACCTGTTCGTGCACGGCATCGGAGGAGCGAAGTACGACGAGATGACCGACCGGATCATCCATCGGTTCTTCGGAATCGAACCGCCGCGATTCCTGATGGCGACCGCGACGCTGCACCTTCCGGTAGGGAAAACCTACCCCGTCGCACAGCACGATGCGCGGGAGCTTCGCCGCAAGCTGCGAGACGCGCGGTTCAACCCGGAGCGACACGTCGTCGACGGGGATGTCACAGACCTCGTCCGCCGGAAGCACGCGTTGATTGAACGGCAGGAGTCCGCGCGGGTGGACGACCTTTCCTTCCGACAGCGCCGCTTGCGGCGCACGAAAAACCGCGCCCGCTACCTCGAATTCCGCGAGATCAACGAGCAACTGGCGGCCCACGGAGAGGACTACCGCGCCAGACTTGCGGCGCAACTTCGCGAGGTCGAAGACAAGCTGGCCGCCAATCGAGTCTTGCAGGATCGGGAGTACTCCTATGCGCTCTATCCCGAGGAGACTCTGCGATCATTGATCGAATCACTCACGCAGGGGCGAGCACTGTGAGTTGGCGTATGCTGCCGGCAACCGGAATGATGATGGAAGGGTGAAATGTCCGAGTCTAACCATCGCGTTCTGGTTGTGGGCGGAGGTTCGATCGGCGAGCGGCATGTTCGTTGCTTTCAGAAGACCGGCCGCGCCGAGTTGATGTTGTGCGAAATCGACGCCGCAACGCGTGGGCGGGTGGGGGAGACATATGGCCTGTCGTTCACGTCCGATGATCTGACGGCGGCTCTGGCGGAGCGGCCGGACCTTGTGGTGGTCTGCACGCCGGCGCATCTGCATATTTCGCAGGGGCGGCAGGTTGCGGAGGCGGGGGCTCATCTGCTGTTGGAGAAGCCGCTGAGCGTGAGTGAAGAGGGCGTCGCGGAGTTGATCTCGCTCATTGCGGACCGCGAACTGTACGCCGGCGTGGCGTACGTGTACCGGGCCCATCCGGTGCTGGGTGAGATTCGGGAAACCGTGCGGTCTAACCGTTTCGGCCGACCGCTGCAGGTGAGTGTGCAGTCGGGGCAGCATTTCCCGCACTATCGACCAGCATACCGGGAGACGTATTACACGCGGCACGAGACGGGCGGCGGGGCGATTCAGGACGCGCTGACGCACTTGGTGAACGCCGTGGAATGGATCGTCGGCCGGACGACGGCGGTTGCGGCCGACGCGGCGCATCTTCTGCTGGACGGGGTCGACGTCGAAGACACGGTGAACGCGTTGGCCCGCAATGGGGACGTCATGACGTCGTACAGCATGAACCAGCATCAGGCGGCGAACGAGACGAGAATCTCGGTTGTTTGTGAAAACGGCACGTTGCTGTACGAAGGGCATCGCCATCGCTGGGCGATCGCGACTGAGCCGGGAGAGGAGTGGCGGGAACAGAGCCGCTTTGAATTCGAGCGAGACGATCTGTTCGTGATCCAGGCCAACCAGACTCTGGATGCGATCGAGGGCAAGATGAAAGCGGCCTGCACGCTGGACGAGGCCCGCCAGACGCTGCGAGTCAACCGGGCCTTGTTGACGGCGGCCCGCGATCGTTGCTGGGTGGAGATTCCGTCCGATTGATGGAACTGCCCGGCGGCGATTCAGAATCCGAGGCCGATGCCGTCGAGGCATCCGGTGCCGACGGTTCCGTCAGTGATCTCGAACATGTCGGGCACCTGGCGGGCCCATGACGTATTGGCTGCGGGGCAATACTGCCGCCCGTTGCCTTCGATGGCGGCGACGCCGGGGACTCTGGCGGCGAGGCTGGCGGAGTGGAGGAAGGAATATCCCGGACAGGTGAGGTCCTGGACGCAGAGGAACATGCCGAATTTCTGCGCGGCGGCGGCGGCGAAGAGGGCCTCGGTGTGGCCTTTGCAGGCTTTGAGGGCCACGCCCGTGTAACCCTGCTCCCGCGCCAGCAGCAGCGCTTCGTAGTCGACGAGCGATTCGTCAATCACGATCGGCTTCAGTTCGGCCGCCTCGTGCATTTTGTTTTCCGGATGCGACTTCAGATCGCGGTTGGTCGGCTGTTCGATGTATTGAATCCGCTCGAAGGCGGCCGGCGATTGTTCCTGGATGCGATTCAGAAAGCTCAGAATGTATTCGACGTTTTCGCATTTTTCGTTGAAGTCGGTGGAGTAGAACCACTCTTCGCAGCCGCGGGCGGACTGCGCTTCCTCGGCGACGCGGTCAACCGACAGGACGCGATCGACGTCCCAGTCGAGGTCGTCCCCGTTGAGCTTGATCTTCAGGTGCGTGAGCCCGTTATAGGCGATCCACTCCCCGAGCGTTTCGGGCAGTCCGTCGCCGATCGGGGAGTCGACGTCGCTTTCGGTGAGCGGGTCGAGGGCGCCGACGAGATGGTACAGCGGCATCCGCGGCTTGGGCTCGCGGAGCGTGTACTGGTCGAGAAACTCCCCCTCGAACTGCTCGTCGAGGAAGTGGGACAGGTCGTGATTCATGAAGTCGGCCGACAGCGCGTTGTAGCTGTTGATCCCGTTCACGCGTCCGTAGGCGTCGTGAATGGCGGCGTCGAGCGGGCTGGCGGCGACCAACTGGGCGAGGAGGGGCAACGGTTCGGCAATGTTCAGTTGTGATGCGATGGCGCGTGCGAGGTGATCGTACTCCGCCGAGATATGCCACAGCACTCCGACGGGATGCCCGAATTCGTCAAACCCGTCGGTCAATCTGGCCACTCTCTGGCCGAACTCGAGCATGGCCCGTTCGGTGTCGGCGGGATCGACGGCGTCGGTGGGCCAGGCCCAGATATTTCCGACCGGCATACTTCCCATGCCGGTCGCGTGCTGGCCGCCGCGCGTTTCGACCGTGACGCGGGCGTTCATCAGCCGGGACGTGCTCATGACGCGACCGCCGAACTTCAACGGCGACCGGAAGGGACACTCCTCCGATTCGAAAACAACGTCGACGATCCGAATGTCGCTTTTTTTGTGCGCCATGGCCCTTGTGATGCGGGAACCTCGAGGGGGAGACCATTCGTCAGCGCCGGCGATTGTACGGCCGGAATCGAGCCGGTTTCAAGGACCGCGCTTGGGGGAAGACGGAGGGGATTGTGAATCGCGTGCCGGCGTCGCGTGGACGGTTCGGCGTTTGCGGTTTGGAGACGGACCGCAGGTCGACGCTCGTTCCGCAGGTGGAAAGCTGAGGGGTGATCGATGAAGATGGGGAACGATTCGACTTCTTGCAGGTGGAGGAACAACTGGTGAATGCGCCGATTGCACGAGTGCTCGACGCCGTCCTTTCCGGGAGACCGCGAACTCCGGAAATGATGCATGCCGCCGTGACTGCCGTGATGGACGGTGAATGCGGTGAAGCGGAGGTGGCGGCTCTGCTGACTGCGCTGGCGGTCGCCGGTGAGTCGGCGGACGACGTCGCGGGCGCGGCGATGGCGATGCGGGAACACGCGGCCGTGATTCCGACGTCGAGGCGGGGGCTGATCGACACCTGCGGCACGGGAGGGGATCGACTGCACACTTTCAACATCAGCACGGCGGCGGCGCTGGTTGTGGCGGCGGCCGGCGTGCCGGTTGCGAAGCACGGCAACCGCGGGGTCTCCAGTTCCAGCGGCTCGGCCGACGTCCTCGAAGCGCTGGGAGTCGACATCGGGCTCTCTCCGCGGCAGGTCGGACGCTGCATCGACGCCATCGGGATCGGTTTCTGTTTTGCCAGGGTGATGCACACGGCGATGAAGCATGTCGCCCCGGTGCGGAGCACGCTCGGTTTTCGGACGATCTTCAATCTGCTCGGTCCGTTGACGAATCCGGCCGGAGCGGAATTTCAGTTGATTGGCGCAAACCGGGTTGCCACCGCCGAGAAACTGGCGAAGGCGATCGCGCAACTGGGAACGGGGAGAACACTCGTCGTGTGCGGCGCGGATGAACTGGACGAGGTCTCGCTGTGGGGAGAGACGACCGTATTCGACGTCAGCGGTGGAGACGTGCGACGATTCACATGGACGCCGGCCGACTTCGGGTGCGCGGAGAGTACGGTCGATGCGATCCAGGTGGAAGGGCCGGGGGAGAGCGCCCAGGTCATACGGGACGTGCTGTCGGGAGGGAAAGGGCCGGCCGCCGACATCGTGAAGGTGAACGCCGCCGCCGCGCTCATTGCGGCCGGCCGATCGGAAACGACAAGCGCGGCTGCGCAGGTCGCGGAGGAGGTCATCGCGTCCGGCGCCGCCGAACGTTTGCTGGATGACCTGGCCGCGTGGACCCAGGAAGCGACGGAAGCCGAATAGCGCCGGAGGCGCGAGTGCCCTGCCAGGGCTTTGTTTTCGGGTCGGCTGGACCGCGAATCGGTGTGACCCGCGTCGTAGCGCCGCCGATTCATCGAACGTCGAACAACAGACCGAGAAACGCGATCCGGTTCGCTATACTCAGATGCGCTCCAGAGACTCATGACCACCCGCCTGCTGCACCTCTCCGATCTGCATTTCGGCCGCCCCTATCTCCCCAGGGTCGGTGACACCATCCCCGGTCTCGCCGCTGAGCTGGACCCACAGGCCATTGTGGTCAGCGGAGATTTCACCCAGCGCTGCCGGGAAGCGGAATTCCGCGCCGCAGCCAACTTTCTCAAGCGGCTCCCCGACGTCCCCGTGCTGACCATACCGGGCAATCACGATGTGCCGCTGTTCTACCGCGTGCTCGACCGCGTCCGGAGTCCTTACGCGTTCTATCGAAAGTACATTAACGAGGAACTCGACGTCGTCTTGAATCTGCCGGGCGTGAAACTCGTCGGGCTGAATTCCACGAAACCGCTCCGCGCGATCAAGAACGGACGCATCTCGCGCTGGCAGCTCGAGTTTTCCGCCGAAGCCTTTGCCGATGCATCAGAAACTGATTGGAGAATCATCGTTGCCCATCACCATTTCGCCCCGGCCCCGGACTACGAGGGCAGCGATTTCATGCCGAAGGCCAAACGGGCCATGGACGAGTTCAACCGGCAGCAGGTCGACATGATTCTCGGCGGGCATCTGCATCGAGCGTATGTCGGCAACTCGCTGGATGTCTACGCCGGCAGTCCCGAACTCGAACGCGGCATCATCGTCGTCCAGAGCGGAACCACGACCTCCCGTCGCGGCCGCGCGCGCGAGCGCGAAAAGAACTCCTTCAACGTCATCGACCTGGAAGCCACCGAGGTCCGGATTTCACACTGGCTCTACTTCGATCACATCCAACGATTCTGCGAAGTGAGCCAGCACCGGTTCCCCAAACCCTCCCGCCGAGCCCTCGACTGCGACGTGTGAGTGGTCGGTTTCGGAAGTGACGCGGGGGTTGTTTTCGGCGGTTGGCTGCAATTGGAAAAAGAGCGCTCCCCTGCGGGTCGCGGCGAAACGGAAGTCGTAGCGTCGGAAGCCTCACGACTTCGTCGTCGTCGCGGCGCCCTCGCATGAGACATTCAGACGGACGCCCCGAAGACCCCGACGCCACAAAGCCCTCAACGGGCGCAACGCCACTGCGAACCAATGCCAGCACTCTGGAAAGAAGCCCTTCGCAAGAGCCTGCACACGATCGAAAGGCCGTTCGACGCGACCAAGCGCCGAATCAAGCGGCGCTTCAACCTCTATCAACCGATCGAAATTCAGCCTTACCGGGGCTACGGCAACCGACGCGAACAGCGCATTCTGGGTCGCGTCCTCGAAAATCGAATCACGCGTTCTCCGACCGACGACGATCCCTGGTGGCAGAACGCCGCCGCCATGATTCGTCGCTTTCGCACCGACGAAATCGCGTTCTGCAAATTGAAGGCGACCATGTTCGGCGAAACGCAGCAGGCCGAGACCGACAGTGAGGGTTATTTCGATATCCGGTTCGAGTCCGCCCCCCCGGAACAGCCGGACAATTCCTGGCACGAAGTCACGTTCGAAGTGTGCGACACCATCACGGGCGAAGACGACGTGACCGCCCGCGGGGACGTGCTCATCCCTCCGGGGGACGCACAACTCGGGGTCGTCAGCGACATCGACGACACGATCCTCAAGTCCTCCGCGTCAAACCTGTTCCAACTGGTCAGAATCTCGATGATGAACAACGCTCGCACGCGCCCCGCCGTGCCCGGCGCAGCCGCGTTCTACCGCGCCCTCGAGCGGGGCGATGCTTCCTCCGAAGCGGCCAACCCCTTCTTCTACGTCTCCTCCAGCGCCTGGAACGTCTACGACCTGCTGGAAGAGTTCATGGACTTTCATCACTTTCCGAAGGGGCCGATCCTGTTACGCGATCTCGGGATCGACAGCATGAAACTGCTCAAGTCGGGACACGACCACAAGCTGGAAAGAATCCGAGAGATCATGGGCTGTTACCCCTCGTTGCCGTTTCTGTTGATCGGCGACTCCGGCCAGCAGGACGCCTGGCTCTACCGCGACGCCTGCCGGGAGTTCCCCGGCCGCGTGGCCGCCGTTTACGTCCATGACGTCAAAGCGTCCCGCCGCGAAGACGTCGAGAAAATCGGCCGGGAGATCGAAGCCGAGGGCGTCCCAATGCTGCTCTTCGAAAGCGCCCTCACGGCGGCGGAACACGCCGCAAAACAGGGATTCATCCGCGAAGACTCTCTGGACGATGTCGCGGACTGCGTCTGAGCCAGCCGCCGCAACAGAATGCCAATCCTCGCCTCACGTATCACGGCAAGGGGTTGGAACCAGCGTCGGCGATGTGAAACCTCGACTCGCTGATGGCGGAACACCGGGGCTTCCTTCACTTCGTTCAGTCCAGCCCCGGCCACCCATCGGGATGATTATTCAAAGAGAACTATCGCAAGCCCTCCAGATACGCGAGCAGATCGGCAACCTGCTGGGCCGTCATGTCGCGCAGCAGGAGATCGGGCATCAGAGACTTCTGCTGCCGGACGAGCGTTTCGACCTCATCGACGGCGAAACGATGCGTCTTGTTCGCGGCGTCCCTGAGCACCACCTCCGTGTCGTCCCGGCGTTCCAACAGGCCGGAGTAAACCCGGCCCTGCACCGTCTCCAGCAGATAGGGAACGTACTTCGGGTCCATCGAACGCGACGGTTCAAGAATCTGCTGCAGAATCTGGCCGCGGCGGTACTTCTTGCCGATCTCACTCAGGTCGGGGCCGAGCGGTTCTCCCCTCCCCTGCACGCGGTGACACTTCTTGCACGACGTCGCGGAATCGCTGAAGAACAGGCTGCGGCCCCGCTCGGCGTCCGCTTCAAGGCTCAGGATCTCAGCCTGGTTCACGGCTTCACCCACCCGTTGAACCCGTTCCGACGGAGGCAAGAATCGCTCGAACAGATCGCGGACTTCCGCCGACTCGTGCTTCGCCGTCCGTGAGATGATCGCCTGCTGCACCGGGGCAGCCAGTTCCGCTCGCTCGTTCAATCGGTACAGCGCCAAGGCGCCGCGCGTGGAAGATGTCAACCGTTCGATCGCTTGCAAGCATTCCTCGGCCGACTTACTGCTCTCGATTCTCGCCAGATCGGATGCGATCCACTCCAGTGGCTCCGCCGGCGACTCCGAGTCGCCTTCCGTTTGTCCCGGCGGCAACTGTGCGATCCAGTCAGCAATCAGCGTGACCCCCTGCGAGTCGACTTCAAAGGATCCCACCCGCGGCATCCGGCCGGCTCCCAGCTTGGCGATCCGGTACAGCAGCACCGAACCGGACGGGTCGCCTGATGAAATCACGCGTGCATCCGAGATTCCAAACGTCCCCTGCGTCGGCCGCACACCCAACGTCAACGTGTCTTCCAGCGGCGTGCTGCGCGTGAGCACAATGTTGGCCGCGCCGCCCGCATGCTCCTGATGGCAATGTGCGCAGTTCACGTGCAGGTAAGCTCGTGCGCGATCATTCAGGCCTGCTGATTCTCGATAGGGATCGGCCAGCGGCGGACTCGCCGCCGTCAAGGTCTCGATGTCGGCCTCAAGCAACCCGATCTGCTCGAACGTGCGTAATTGATTCGCCGGCCCCGTCGCGTACTGGTGTTCACGGTTCAACTGGTTCACGTGCACGCCCAGCAGCGAGGCGGTCTGCACTCCAAAAATTGTCGTCCGCGCTTCCACCCAGGCATTGTGGCAGAGCGCGCATTCCTTGCGTCCGGCGAAGCGATAAGTCTGCTGCCGCACGTCGTTCGGCGACTCCGGATCGGCCACCTGCAACGTGCGGGTGAACCCGTCCGCACTGGCAAGTTCCGCATCAGTCTGTTCCGCGTTCCAGACGTATGTGTAAGGCCGCCAGCTTCCGTCTTCGCGATGCAGCACCTGCGTCTCCAGCCGAACTGGTTGTTCCGCGTCGACGATGGTGTCGATGCTGATGGTCTTGGCGATGACGGAACCGTCCGGAAATCGCCAGTTGCCCTTTTCGTCGATCGTGACGGCGTCCGTCCCCGGCACGGCGAGCCACCTTTGGGACGACGTCCCGTCGGCCCAATGATGTGCGTTGATCGAGTATTCGTGCACTCCGGGCGACGGCGCCAGACGTTCCAGCGACGTGAACAGCCCCGTATTGCTCAACCGCCGCGGGAATTCGCCGCTCCGGTCCGGTTCCGGGTTCTCGACAAGCTGAAAAACGCCCCCCAGATGATCGAGCAGATAGAGTTCGCCGGCGTTGTCTTCGCCGAAGCCGACAAGCTGCAACGGCGTGTGCGCGATCTCCTCGACTTCGATGCCGCCCTCTTCATCCGTGCGGGCCGCCCAGACGATGCCGGTCTGAAAGTCGCCGTACACGTAGGCCCCGATGAGTTCCTCCAACCGGCGTCCGCGATAAACGAACCCGCCGGTGATTGAGGCCGCTTCCGAATGCGGATGATCGATCGTCGGCGGGAGAATCGGCGTCGGTCCCGGTTCCTGTTCGGGCACGGCCGGCTGGCGGCCCTCCATGATGCTCCAGCCGTAGTTGCCCCCTTTTTCGACCCGGTAGACCATCTCCCACAACTGCCACCCCACGTCGCCGACCCACAGATCGCCCGTCTCTCGATCGAAGCTCATCTTCCACGGATTCCGGAATCCGTAGGACCAGATCTCCGGCCGGGCCCCTTGAAGATTTACGAACGGGTTGTCGTCCGGAATCCGGTAGTTCCTCCCTTCTTCCGTCTGGTCGACGTCGATCCGCAGGATTGCTGAGAGCAGATTGCTCACGTCTTGGCCGGCGCGTTTTACATCCGGCGGGGAAGGCCCCGTCCCGTCCCCGCTGGTGATGTAGAGATAGCCGTCCGGACCGAACTTGATGCAGCCGCCGTTGTGGCCGCCCGACCACCAGGTAATCACGATAGTCTCGCTGTCCGGATCGATCTGCGGCGGATCCTCTGCTCGCATCCGAAAACGCGAAACACGCGTCCCCTCTTCCTGATTGTGCCCAGTCACGTAGCAGATGTAGACGTAACGATTCTGCTCGAAGTCGGGATGGAAGGTGAGTCCGTAGATCGACGACAGTTCCGGCCGCGCCTTCTTGAGGTCGATGACGAGATCGGTCGTCTCCCCGTTCTCCGGGGAAAAGGAAAATATCTTCCCGGCGAGTTCCGCTACGAACAGACGATCGGTCCCCGGCGCGTTGGTGATGACGACCGGTTTGGTGAAGGTCAGTGCCTCGAATACCGGCTCGACTTTGTAGGGAGGAGGAGGCTCGGGGGTTCCGGCGATTCGCGACGTTGTCCACGGCGTGCGCCGTTCCAGTCCGCTGCCGGCTTGCGGTTCGTCGCCACCCGGATCGGCCAGCGCGACCGCCGGTTCCAACAGAGCAACGGTGATCCCAGCAGCCAGGAGCAAAGAAACGCAACACATGGCGGGCCTTTTGAGTGTCCGGTCGGTGCTGTCCAGAACATTCAGCGTACAGAAACCGCCGTCGTCTCACCAACTCGTCACTTGCGATCGCACCTGAGGTGGCGTCGGTCCTCGCGCGTGGACCGGATGGAAAACGCCGCCGTCAGTTCTCGCCGGTCATCCGCGACCGGACGTGACGCTCGAGCATGTCGAGCACTTCGCCGCCCGTCATGCTCGTCGTGTCGATGCCGATCGCATCGTCAGCGGGAACGAGCGGCGCTTCGGCCCGTGTCTCGTCGCGCCGATCGCGGGCCTTCTGCTCAGCCAACAATTTCTTCAGATCGACAGAGACCCCCTTTGCCAGCAACTCACCCTGCCGCCGACGAGCGCGCTCTTCGGGATCGGCCGTAATGAAGAACTTGCACTCCGCCTCCGGAAAGGCGACCGTTCCCTGATCGCGCCCTTCGCAGACGATCCTGCGACCATCCGCCAGCCGCCGTTGCTGCCGGACGAGTTCACGCCGGACAGCCGGGATCTGAGCGACCAGCGATGCGGCCTGCGAGACCGGCGAGGTCCGAATCGCCTCCGTGACGTCCAGATCGCCCACCCAGGTGCGGTCGTCCCGGAATTCGATGGCCGTCGTTTCCGCGATGCGGGCCGCCGCGTCGGCATCCGCCGGATCGACCCCCGCTTCCAGGCAGGCCCATCCCAACGCACGATACATCGCCCCGGTGTCGAGAAATTCAAACCCCAACCGCTCGGCCAGACCGCGCGCGGCTGTGCTCTTCCCTGTCCCGGCTGGTCCGTCGATTGTGACAATCATCTCGACTCCGCGTCAGTGGCCGGAGGGAGAATAACGTCAGTTGCCGACGAACTCCAGAACCCGCACGGCTTGACCGCTGCTCAGTTCGTGCCGCGTCCCGGCGACTCGCACTCGAACAGAATGCTCGCCCGGCTTCAGTTCGGCGTCGAACATCACCGTCCGCGGATAATGCAGCCCCTTGCTGAAGCGGTGGTATAACTCAACTTCCTCAAAGGGCTCCCCGTCCACACTCACGTCGATACGCCCCGCGTCCGGTCCCGCCAGCACATAAGCGCCGATCGCCGTTCCCGTAAAGTCGATGGACAATTCCGCTCCCGGCTCGTCGGCGACATACAGTTCGAGATCAAGGAATCGACCGCGGCACTGTCCCGGCAGCATCGCCCAGTCCGGAATTTCATGCCGCCAACCAGCGCCGGGGTGAATGCTCTCTGCCGAGATGAAACGTCCGTTCACATAACTGTGCGGATCGATCGGCTTCGCCGGGACGTCATGCGGGGCGGGTTTTTCCTCGTCGGAACCCGGTTCGCCCCATGCTTCATTGAGCAGGGTCCGGATCATGTCCGCACAGATCCGATTGCCGCGCGGTGCGGGATGCGTCCCGCCGTACTGGTCCCAGGTAAGTTCTCCCGCGGAAATCTGCTTCGCCACCTCCGCAGCCAGGTTGACTGTGGTCACGCCGTAGTGTTGAGCGACCGTCTCGTGAGCCTCGATCGTCAGGGGCGTGCCGCCCGCATGCAGCGTCTCCAGCATTTCCGGATTCACGAAGTACGTAATCACGATGTCCATCTGCGGATTGTGCGCGAGGGCGTGCCGCAGCATCCCTTCCATTCCGCGAATGCACTCCTGCCGCGTATGAGCGGCATCCTGGTCGTCGTTCACGGCGAACTCAATGAAAAACAGATCGACCGGACCGTGAGCCAGCACGTCGCGCTGCAACCGGAACGCTCCGGTTGTGGAACAGGTGGACGCAATGCCCGCATCCGTGAAGTCGAACTCGCATTCGGGAAATCGTTCCTGCAGGTCGGCGCAGACCATCTGGCGGTAGCCGTCCATCTCGGTGATCGATCCACCGATAAAGGCCACGTGTCCGTGGCCCTCGCGTTCGAACTCCAGCCGCGAATTCCGGAAATCGTTTCGGCGATTGAAGTGCGGTACGTCATCCGCCGCGAGTTGGGCACACGTTCCCAGCATGATCAGACCGTACAGTCCCATTCGCAGCATTGTTCAGTCTCGACAGAGCCATGAAAGTCCCTGGAACGCGAATCATTCTGTCAGAAACCGCGATTAGAGCAAATTGCTCTACCATGTGTCCGCGTCGAGCGGTGTTTGTATTGTCGAGGACGAGAATCCGCGAGACAGATCGCCAACACTGACTTGCAAAGCGCTATAGCCGCGACCAAGGCGATCCGTTGGCTGAGAGTCTCGAAACCGGGACTTCACGCCCGCTCGACCGCCAGTTCCATCACGCCGCTTTCGATCATCGACTCGGCCGCCGTGCGGACCGACGCCACGTACTTTCGCTGTTCGGGCGACAATTCGTCCTCCGGCACGGCGTCCAGAACCCGCAACGTGGAACGGGGACGCTGCTGCTCCCGGACCATCAGTCCCGCCAGCATCAACCGGGCGTTGGTATCTCGCTCGGGAAAGCGATCCAGGTAGTCCTCCAGCATCAGAATCAGCGCCGGCCAGTCCTGTTCCCGGCGTGTTCCCTCGATCAGCTTCCTCAGCAGCGGTTCATCGACAACCGACTGCCGCCCGCTGGAATGCAATTCCTGATAGAAGGAGGCCGCTCCCAACACGTTTCCCGCCTCCAGGGCTTCTCGCATCTGCCGGGCGCGACGTTTGGCGGAGGGCCGGCGGACAGTGACCTGATCCGGATCGGGCTGTTCGGGTTTGAGCCGGAGCGCCGCAGGCCCGACCGTCTCGTCGATCAACGTCCGCTTGTTGAGCAGAGAGAAGATGTCCCACCCTTCACAGTCGACCAGACCGGCTTTCACCATCGCAACGCCGGCAGGAATCCCCACCAGCGCCCCCAGCAGGTGCAGCACCTCGGTGCCAATCTGGAATCCGACCAGCGACGCGATCAGCAGGTCGAGCCCGATGAAGAACAGCGAAAAGAACCAGACTGAGACTTCAAACGTCCCCGCGCGCCAGAAGACTCCGAAGACGTAGCAGTAGCAGATAGTGATCTCATTCCGCGGCGCCCAGATCAAGGCGATCGCCATCAGCGAATAGATCGCCGACGAAGCGCCCGCACTCACACCGCTGCCGGGTGGGCCGTCGTAACCCAGCATCAGAGTCCGCTCGATCGCGCATTCCGCCGCCCCGAGACCGAGATAGAGCAACAAGAACCGCCACCAGCCGATCTTGCCTTCGACGATCAGCCCGAACGTCCACAGGAACACCATGTTCCCGGCCAGGTGCAGCGGGCCGAAGTGGTAGAAGACGGATGTGATCCACTCCACCGGATGCAGCCCGTCGCCATAATGCAGCAGCCAGGCGTCACTTGCGCTCGTGAAATTCGTGAAGAACACAACGATGTTGGCCAGGATCAGCCCGATCGTCGCGTAAGGACGGTAATAGAGCGGTGCGTCGGTCCCGATGGGAAAGAAGATAACGAACCCGGCCGAAGTTCAATCTGCGAAGCACAACGTACCATTTCGGGCGCGGGATCAAAGTCTTTTCGAGAAGTTTCGCGCGAGGTTCATCCCGTCCAGAAGATCGAATGGGCCGCGGATGACGCAGATTCGGCGGGTTTACGCGGATGGGGAGTTTGTGAAGAATCCGGCGGGGCTTCGTGCGGATTCACGGTCCAGCCAAATCGTAAAACAGCCGAGTCAGCGCAGGAGCCGGAAGCGCAGAGACTGCTGCTTGTTCAACAACTGCCGAAATCCGCGCGGGCGTCCTGCCGATTCATCCGTGATCCAACATCTTGCGGCCTGGCGGCGTATGCACTACCGTCCATCGCGAATTGTTCTTCGTTATCCACGCCGACGATGTCATTGGTCCTCAAGAGCGTCCAGAAGAGCTACCGTAATCCGGACGGATCCCGTCTGCCGGTGCTCAGCATTGACGAATATCGCCTCAAGTCGGGTGAGCAGGCCGCACTCGTGGGACAGAGCGGCGAGGGAAAATCGACGCTGCTCAACGTGATCTCCGGCATCACGCAGGTCGATTCCGGCTCGATTGTCATCGACGGCACCGAAGTCGCCGGCATGAACGAAGTCATCCGGGACCGGTTCCGGGCCGAAAAAATCGGGATCGTCTTTCAGACGTTCAATTTGCTGCCCGCCTTCACGGCGCTCGAGAACGTGCTGCTCGGCATGAGTTTCTCCGGCCGCTCCGATCCGCAGTTCGCCCGCGAGTTGCTCGGCCGTGTCGGCCTGGAGCATCGCCTCGACCACAAGCCGGGCGCCCTCTCAGTCGGAGAACAACAGCGGGTGGCCGTCGCCCGGGCTCTCGCCAATCGTCCCCGCCTGATGCTGGCCGACGAACCGACGGCGAACGTCGACGTCGCGAATCAGGAAAACGTACTCAAACTGATCCGCGAAGCCTGCACCGAACACGGCGTTTCGCTGCTCCTGGTCACGCACGCCCGCGAAGTGGCCGACCAGTTCGACCGCGTTGACACCCTGTCCGACTTCAACCGGCCGGAGGTCGCTGCATGAATCTGCTGACGATCGCCTGGAAGAGCATTCGCCAGCGACGGCTGGCTTCGTTTCTGACGGCGCTCAGCGTGGCCCTCGGCGTGGCGCTGATGGTGGCCGTGCTGGTGATCAACGGCGTCATCACTGAGATGTTCACCCAGTCCGGCACGGGGTACAACCTGATCGTCGGTCCTAAAGGGAGCGCATTGCAACTCGTGCTGAGCACGGTGTACCGCATCGAGAGGCCGATCGAGAATCTTCCCTGGCGATACTACGAAGAAATCGCCTCCGATGAACGCGTTGAACTGGCCGTTCCCGTCGCGTTTGGGGACTTCACGGAAGAAGGCGGGTTCCCCATTGTCGGTACGACACCGGAATACTTTGCTCTCGGAGCGACGAACGAGCAGGAATTCGAGATCAAGGGGGAGAAGGGGAACTATCTGCGTGACAAGTGGGACGCCATCATCGGGTCGGAGGTCGCACGTCGAAACGACTGGGACCTGCGCAGCGAATTCCGGATGATTCACGGCGGCAAAGATCCGAACGAATCCGATGTCCACGATGACAAGTTCACCGTTCGCGGGATTCTCGCACCGACCGGGACTCCGAACGATCGGTCCGTCTTTGTCAATCTGGACGGTTTCTTTCTACTGGACGGCCATGAGAAGCCGGTGAGTGAGGCGGTCGACCGCATGGCCGCCTTCTACAAGGAGGATCCGGAGTTGATTCGCGAGTGGTATGCCGATGATCTCAAGAGGATTGCAGAGGAGGTCAATCACGATCACGGCGATCATGAGCATCCGTCTCACTTTGTTTCAGACCTTCAGAAGGAATTCACATCGATTCTGCTTCGAGCGCGTCCCGAGCCCAATAGTTCTTTGCCACCGGATCTTTCTCGCACACTGGTTGCCAGAAAGATCGCGGAGGAAATCAATCAGGGATTTCGGGCGCAGGCCGTCAATCCCGTTCAGCCGATGGCGCAACTGCTTGAGAACCTGGTGGGCAACATCCGACTGGCGCTGCTCTATCTCACCGGTCTGATTATTGCCGTCGCGGGTGTGAGCATCTTCGTCAGCATCTATAACTCAATGTCCGACCGTCGGCGCGAGATCGCCGTCATGCGGGCGCTCGGGGCGCGCCGGCAAACGGTCTTTTCCCTCATCCTGGCCGAGTCGCTGCTCCTCTGCGTCGGAGGGGGTCTGGCCGGCATCCTGCTTGGACACGGCGTTGTCTTTGCCGCGGCGAAGATCATCGAAGCCCGCAGCGATCTGCTGATCAATCCGCTCGCCTTCGAAGCCGCCGAATTGATCGTCATCCCGGTGACGATCCTGCTCGCCGGCCTGGTTGGATTCCTGCCGGGCATGACCGCCTACCGCACTGACGTCGCCTCAGCGCTGAGCGGCTGAATCGGCGGGGCTGCGCGCAACTTGCCGGTGTGATGCGGCCGCCGTTACCATGTGAGGTTGGAATATTGCCGACGGGCCATCACATCGTGCGAAGCGGGAAGTATGACTGACATCCATCGCGGATCACAAACATGGGGACGGCGGATCGCTACGATTCTGCTTGTCACCGCGTGCGTTGCGTGTCTTCCGGGAATCGCATTCGCGGACGCCGCCGGGGACTACAATGTGGCGCTGGAATTTTACAAGCAGGATCGCTGGGAACAGGCGGCCCGCGCGTTTCGAGAATTCCTGACGCGTTATTCGGAAGACACCCGCGCACCGTCGGCGACGATTCATCTCGGGCAGGCGCTGGTCAATCAAAGAAAATTCGACGAGGCCCGCGACGTCTTTCGGAATTTCGCAACGAAGTACAAGGAGAATGAGAACCTCCCGCTGGCACGGTTCCGCATCGCCGAGTGCAGCTATTTTCTGCGGGACGATGAGCAGGCGCTGCGGGAACTGGCTGGTTACCTCGAGTTGCACCCGGATCACGATCTCGCCGGGCGGGCGCTGCTGTACAGCGGTCAAACGCAATTGCGATTGAACGATCCGGCGGCCGCGGCGAAGTCGTTTGAGGCTCTTCTGGCGGATCAGCCGGGCCCTCCGCTCGACGATGAAGCGACCTACGGATTGGCCCGGGCCCGCGAAGGGCTGGGCGAAATTGACGGAGCAGCGGAACTCTACCGGCAACTGGCTGCGAACCGTGATTCGACCTTCGGGCCCGATGCGCAGTTCCGGCTGGGAGCGATGCATTTTGAGGCTCAGCAGTTCGCCCTGGCTGCGGAAGAGTTTGCGGCGTTGAGTAGCGCGTTCCCGAACCATCCGCTCGTCCCCAAAGCGGAATTGAACGCGGGATACGCCAACTACTATCTGCAGCGGTATGCGGATGCGATCACGCATTTTCAGCTTGCCGCCAATCACGCCGACTTCGCCGCCACTGCCGGGTACTGGATCGGCGTCAGTCAGAAGGAAGCGGGGGATTACGAGACGGCAGCCGCCACTTTGAAGGCGTTGTACGAGCAGGATCCGGACCAGCCTCTGGCCGACAGCATGCTGTTCCACTGGGCGCACAGCGAGCTGAACGCCGAGGATTACGACGAGGCGAAACGGCTGTTCATGCTGAACGTGCAGCGTTGGCCGCAGGGCGAGCGCGCGGATGACAGTCTGCATCTCGCGACTGAAGCCGCCTTGCGCAGCGGGCAGTTGGCGGAAGCGAGTCAGTTCCATGCAAGATTCCAGGCAGACTACCCCCAGAGTGGTTTGTACCTTCTGCAGCAGGTGCTGGCAGGCCGCGTTCTGCTTGCGGAAGGTGATCGCGAAGCGCGCGACCAGCCGGACAATCCCGCCGCGACGGAACGGTATCGGGCCGCCGCCGACCTGTTCGCGGAAGTGATCTCCGGCTCGAACATTCCGCGAACCCGTTCGATCGCCCGCGTGCAACTCGCGCGGGCGTATGACCGACTACACCAACCGGAGCAGGTGGTCGAGACGTTGACGCCGCTGGTCGCGGAGTTTCAAAGTGGAAGCGGCGACCCGGAACTGACCGAATCGCTGCTGCTCCAGGCAGACAATCTGCTGGCGCTCCGCCAGTACGAATCTGCGGTCGCTGTGTGCGAACTCTATCTGGCGCAACCGGCCGTCGAGAGTGCGAGCGACGCCTGGTCGAGCGTGGCGCGGGCTCAAACCCATTTAGGAAACCGGGACGCCGCTGCCAACGCGCTGGACCGTCTCGCGGAAGTGGACTCCGCCAAGACTCGTCTGGCGTCTGCCACGTACGACTGTGCCGAGATCGTCTACGGCGAAAGTCAGTGGGACTGGGCGGCCGATCTCTACGCTCGTGTTGTGGCGCTCGATCCTCCCAGTGCATTCCACGCGGCTGCGCTCTCGGGACTCGGCTACAGTCAGCACGAGGCGGGCCTGCATCCTGAAGCGGCCGAAACATTCGCTCAACTCCTCGCGTTGCAGCCTGACGATCTGCGGCTTGCCTCCAATGCCGCCTACATGCAGGGGATTTCACTGCAACTGGCCGGCGAGACCGCCGCCGCGATCGAGGCGTACGACGCAGGTCTCGAGAAGTTTTCGTTGCCGGGGGACGTTGAACCAAACGCCGTTCGGCTGGACGCCGCGTACAACGCCTATCGCTGCGCGAAGGGAGCGGCGCGACTCCATCGGGAGGCAGGCGAGGTGGAGAAATCGGACGCGGCCTACGAAGCGGCGTACCAGGAACTGAAACGCCAGCCCGAGGAGAGGCAGTCCGAACTGGACAAGCTGATCAACGAATGGGCGCTGCTCAGCTATGAGAACGAAAACCACGCCCGATCGGACGAGTTGTTCAAGCTGCTGATTGAGGAACGGCCTGACAGCGACCTTGCCAATGATGCGCAGTTGTATCTGGCGGAGAGCCGTTTCTTCTCCGGGGATCTGGAGGAAGCGCGTCAGCGGTTTGAGCAATTGTCGCAATCCGCGGAAGCTGATGAATTCGTCCGGCACCGCTCCTCCGTACTGCTGCTCGACATCGCGGCTCAGCAGGAAGACTGGGACGCTTTGCTCGATTTCGCGTCGGACTTCACAGAACAATTTCCGGAAAGCGACCAGCGATGGTACGCGAAATATCGCGCTGGAGAAGCGGCCCTGGAGGTCAACCAGCCGAAGCTGGCCATCGCCGAACTGACCCCGGTCAAGGAGGCGGGCGACAATGGAGCCGTGAGCGGGGCGAAATGGTATCCGAGCGTGTGGGTGTTGCTCGCGGAAGCGTTTCTCCAGGAGCAGGACTATGCGGCGGTCGACGCGATCGCCAACGAGATGCGAACGAAACTTGCCGATTCACCCTATCTGTATCACATGGACGAGGTTCTCGGCCGGAGTTTCAAGAATCGCGCGATGTTTGAGGAGGCCCGCGCGGCGTTTACGCGGGTGATCGAATCGGAGACTGGCCGCCGGACCGAGACGGCCGCCCGGGCGCAGCTTACCCTGGCCGAGACGTATCTCATCGAAAAGGATTTCGAGACGGCGCTGGCGGAATACTACAAGGTTTACGTGAACTACATGTTTCCGAAGTGGCAGGCGCCGGCGCTGTACCAGGCGGCGCAATGCGACGAGACGCTGAAGCAGTGGGAGGGGGCGGCAAAATCCTACCAGACTCTCATTGATGAGTTTCCGGAGAGCGAATACGCTGAGAAAGCCAAACCCCGTCTGGAAGTCGTTCGGACGAACTTGACGCCTTAGAGTCTTTCGGTGTGACGTGAGCGCGATTTGCGCGCATGTTGCACAATGGTGATTTAGCTCTGTTTGGTTGTGGCAAACCAGCCACGCTGGGGAATGTCGCATTCATTGAGAACGCCGCGATGCTTTCCCCGGCCTGTTGAGTCATTGAGGACGCATTCGTCCATGCTGATTTCCGTTGCTCCTCTCCGAGTGCATCGACTGCTTCTGCTGGTTATCTCGGCGGCGCTGGTGGCGACCGCTCTTCCGTCTTTCGGACAGACCGGCGGCGCTGACGAGGACGCCGGTGTCGTTCCCGAGTTCGCCGAAGACCCGACGCCGCTGAACCTGCCGACTTCGATCGTCGAAATGTTCCGGGCGCTCGACATCTGGACGGCGCCGTTTCTGGCGCTCACGCTGGTTGCGGTCTGGTTCACGACGGAGCGGCTTGTGGTGCTGCGGCGCGGGAGGGTGATTCCGAAACCATTTGTCAAACGATTCCTGAAGCTGCTGGACGAGGGGGAACTTGAGCCCGGTGAGGCGGTGGAAATCTGCGAAGACAACGACAGTCCGGTGGCCCGCGTCTTTCTGCACGGGGTTCGCAAGTGGGGTAAGCCGAGCGTCGAAGTCGAGCAGGCGATCATCGACGGGGGGGAACGACAGGTCAGTTCGCTGCGGAAGAATCTCCGCGTGATCAACGGCGTCGCCACCGTGTCTCCGCTGCTGGGCCTGCTCGGAACGGTCTGGGGCATGCTGGGGGCGTTTCAAGACATTTCCACGGCCGGCGCGGCCGGCAACATGCAGCAACTCGGGTCCAACATTGCGCTCGCGCTCGTCACCACGGCAGCGGGACTGGTGATCGCGATTCCCTCGTTGATCATCTACATGTACCTCTCCGGCCGGGTCGACGCGCTCGTGATGGAGATGGACGACCTGTCGCAGAACGTCGTCCAGTGCGTCTCCTCCGAGGCGCTGGCTGAACGGGCCTCCCGGCCGCGCCGCGTGCCGAAACCGCCGGCGGCGTCTGATGATGAGCCGCGGAAGAAGAAGGCGGTTTGAAAGCAATAACTCAAACTTGACTGGCGGTCAAGTTTGTGCCAAAGTTTGGACAGCTCGACTTCGGCCTGTCAGTAGGATGGTAGGGAGTCTTGCCGCGATTGGGGTGTACCGCAATCGCGGCAGGAGTTATTCGACGAGGCGCGTGACAAGACGCGGCGGCGAAATGAAGCGCCGTACGAGCCACCTTATTGTTCGGTCCAGTGAAGTCTTATTCAGTCTTCACGGCGCACGTGATGCGCGGACCGTACAACTGTGGTGGCCCGCACTCGGTACTCCCCATGAAGCCGGCGACCAAGTCCCTGATGTAGCGAACGCAGGAGCTTGGTCGTGAGTCCACGGAAGAAATCGAATCATGTCGAATGCGGTTTCCTGGTCCCGATTCGAGGCGACGCGGCTCTGTCTGACGGATCGGTTCACGCCCCGGAGCAATGGGAGTGGCTGAGAGCAGAAATCTGGTCCCAATTCGGCGGTGTGACGGAATCGCCAGGTTTGCATGTCGGCTTCTATCAGAATCCCGACACTGAGGAGATGGTCACGGACGAGTCGAGACGATTCACTGTCGCCGTTCAGGAACATGAGGTAGACAACCTGAGAGATTTGATGCGCGAGGCATGCGTGATGTTCTGCCAGAAGTGCATCTACCTGAGTATCGCAGGCAGGGTGGAATTCATTGAGCGGTCAAACGACTAGTCCCGGCCCGTATCTTGCGGAGCCCGACCTGTATGTCGATCTCCGAGGTCGCAGTATCCCTTTGGCCGACCTCGATGCCGAAGAGCGTGCGCTCGTCGACGATCTGATCCGCCGATTTGAAGCCGGCGCCGGTTGGAATGAGTTCGAGAACCATGCATTCGGCCGTATTGCTGCGCTGTACGACGGTCGAGGTGTGGCGCGTGCGGAGTCACTCAAGACTGCGGTCTACCGAATTGCGCAGGATCTCGGCGGCCGGATCGGTATCAAGGCGGGCTACGTTCGCATGCCGGACTACCGGGACGAACTGGCAGTTCTGATCCAGCGGCAGTTCAAATCCCGCCGCGAGTTTTGCCGGCGGACCGGTCTCTCCGAAGACATGCTGAGTCACGTTCTCGCCCGGCGCAAGCATTTGTCGATGGAATCGCTGACCGACGCGCTCGGCCGCATCGGTTACACGCTGCAGATTACGCCGACGCACGCCGCGGAAGCGGCCGAGCATTGACGCATCGCCTACAATTCCCGCATGGCGACTGATGCACTGCCCAGCGAAGCTCCCGGGGACTTGCGGGAGAAGGTCCGCGAACTTCCGACGACTTCCGGCGTTTACCTGATGAAGGATACGCGCGGGCGGGTGATTTACGTCGGTAAGGCGGTCAATCTGAAGAGCCGGGTGTCGAGCTATTTCACCACGGCGGCGGCGGCCGACCGCCGGACCGTCGACCTGGTGCCGGAGATCGCCGACGTCGATGTGCTCGAAACGGAAAGCGAGGTCGACGCGCTGCTCCTCGAAGCCCGGCTGATCAAGGACATTCAGCCGAAGTTCAACCAGGAACTTAAGGACGACAAGACGTTTCCGTATCTGGAGATCGTCACCGGCGAGGACTTTCCCCGGATCGAGTTTACGCGGACTCCGCGCGCGAAGGGGGCGAAGCTGTACGGTCCGTTCGCCAGCGCGAAGCAACTCCGCGGCGCGATCGCCGTGCTGCAGAAGGTGTTCAAGTTTCGCACGTGCTCGCTTGACATCGATAAGAACGACGAGAAGTGGCGCTGGTTCCGGCCGTGCCTGCTGGCCAGCATCAATCAGTGCACAGCGCCGTGCAATCTGAGGATCAGCAAGGAGGAGTACCGTGACGACATTCGCCGGCTGCGGATGTTCCTCGACGGCAAGAAAGCGAAGCTGCTCAGGGAGTTGCGGGCCGACATGCTGGCTGCGTCCGAAGAGCGGAAATTCGAGAAAGCGGCCCGCATTCGCGACGAGATTCAGGCGCTGGAGGATCTGAACCTGCGCGGGAACCTGGAGGACCACGTGCAGCCGGAGGTGTTCTACATCGACCCCCGCAAGGGGATGAATGGCCTGAAGAAAATCTTTGGCTTGGCGGAACCGCCTCGTCGAATCGAGGGCATCGACATCGCGCATCTGCAGGGGGGGGAGACGGTGGCGAGTCTGGTGCAGTTCATCGACGGGTTGCCGTTCAAGCACGGTTACAAAAGGTACAAGATTCGAACCGTGGAAGGCGTCGACGACTTTGCATCGATGCGGGAGGTCGTCAGTCGCCGGTTTCGCAGGCTGCAGCAGGAAGGGGAGTCGTTTCCCGACCTGTTGCTGATCGACGGTGGAAAAGGGCAGCTCAATGCGGCCCTGCAGGCCTTCGCAGCCATCGAAATCGAACCGCCGCTGGTACTCTCACTGGCCAAGCGGGAGGAGGAAGTATTCGTTCCGGGCCAGGCGGAGCCGCGGCAGCTCAGCCGGCACTCGTATGCACTGCGGCTGCTGCAATACGTCCGCGATGAGGCGCACCGGTTTGCGCAGAGTTATCATCATCTGTTGCGGCGGAAGTCGACGTTTGAGGAGTGAAGCGGATCATGCCGATTGATGGACGCTGGGACGCAGTAGACGACTCGCAATGGTCCTCATTCGTAGAGGCATGGCTTTCAGAGCTTGAAGGCGAAACTCGGACTGGCGGAGGCGACTTCGCAGGTTGCAGAGGCAGGCGGTTTTCAACGGCTCGCCGGTGACGTATAATTCGACAGGGGGCATACGTCTTGCGAGGGCTTCAATGCAGTCGAAACTCACACTCCGTCTCGACGAGAAACTGATCCGAAAGGCCAAATCTCACGCCCGTAGATCGGGGAAATCGCTCTCGCAACTTGTCGCCGAGTACTTTGCTCTTCTGGACAGTCGCCCAAGCGCGGCGTCCGAACCGACGCCTACAGTGTCGAAACTGCGGGGTGTCCTTCGCGGAAGCGGCGTCGACACCGACGACTACCGTGAATATCTCGAGAAAAAGTACCTGTGAACGTGCTCTTCGACACGGATGTGCTGGTCGATTTTCTCCTTGACCGTGAACCGTTCGCAGAAGCAGCAGCCCAGTTGCTCACAGCCGTTGATCGCGGTGAGCTTTATGGATGCGCATGCGCGAATTCAATAACGACGGTGTTTTATCTGACCCGCAAGGCGGTTGGTGCGCCAAAGGCGAAGCGACACGTGCGGGCGTTGCTGTCGCTGCTCCAGATCGCCGGGGTGAACGAGAGTGTTCTGGCCGAAGCGTTGGATTCAAGAATCCGCGACTTTGAAGACGCGGTTGTCGCTGCTTCAGCAGCCCGCGCGAAGGTCGACATCATCGTCACGCGGAACCTGAAGGACTTCAAACACGCCACGCTACCGGTCCAGACACCAGCACAACTGTTAACTTTGTTGACGTCGCAGAACGGCAGTTAAAGCTCGCGGAGGGTGTAGATGGTGGCGATTCACCAATTGGCTGAGGCCGCGCTGCGGCGTGATACAATCCAGTTGCGAGCGCTCGTACACGAATTGTTGTCGGTCTATCCCGACGTCGGGAACGTCCCCGTTCCTCAGTCCACCGATACACGAGTCCAGGCTGCCTCTGCAGCGCTGGCTGAGTTGCTCGCGCTGCGCCGGGAGCAGAATCCGCCGCCTTGGTGCGAACGCGTCGGTGCACTTGAGGAACCGTTCTATTTGCTGGCATCGGCTGCAAGAATGCGGCGTCTGCGTGAACAGTGCGAACGCGAGTCGCCTGGGCCGCTGCGCGTACGAAAGTTGTATGCGCCGGCGGACTTTCTGACGTTCGCGTGAACCACGCTCACTGGATCATGCTCGTACTCGCCGCCTGCTGCGATACGTCCGCTACGAGGCGCACCGGTTCGCACAGAGTCGTCATCATTCGTTGCGGCGGAAGTCGACGTTTGAGGAGTAGCGACACGGAGCGGTTTTCGTTCATAAGGGTGATCCGCGGCTGGTTCTTCGGACGACATCTTGCCTGTGATAACAATTGGCGATAGACTGTTATCATGATTCGCACTCAGATCAGTTTAACCGACGACGAGTACAGGGCCGCGAAACGGGAGGCCGCCCGGTTGGGAATTTCCTTTGCGGAACTCGTCAGGCGGTCGCTCCGGACGGTACTTCCGGTGGACGAGAACCACCCCTGGATGCGACACGCCGGCATGGTCGAAACCGGCGACCCGGACTCCAGCCAGAAGATCGACGAGATCATCTATGGCGGCAAGGAGTAGAGCCTACGTCGATACATCGGCGTTCATCGCTTTCGCCGACCGATCCGACACGCATCACCCGCTGTTCCGGCGTCTCTTCTCCGACCCTCCGCCTCTGCTGACGACGACATTGGTCGTCGCCGAAGGTCACGCCTGGTTTTTGAAACGATATGACCGCACCCGCGCACTCCGATTCCTTACCATGATCGAAGAGATGGCGCCGTTGACGGTCGCTTCAGTGGGCGTCGAAGAACAGAGCCGGGCGGTAGAGATACTTCGGCGGTTTGCTGATCAGGATCTCACGCTGGCTGACGCGCTCGGATTGAGCTTGATGAAGTCCCGGAGAATCCGCGAGTGCTGGTCGACCGACTTCCATTTGGGACTGACCGGCGTACCACTCGTCATTCATCAGCACTGATTAACGCGGGGCGACTCCACCACGTGCGCCTCAACAGCAATTAAACTGCGATCCCGCTGTACCACTCGTAACGCTGCAGGATCGGGCGTCGCCGAAAGGCGAAACTCCCGTCATGGCAGCGGGGCCGACATCATTGACCAGACGAAGGACGTGGTGAAACCGAGGATGCAGGCGGCGGCGGCGGCGTGCGAGAGTTTTTCGAGGCGTGCGCCTGCGGGTCCGATGACGATTGCCAGCGCCGGCCTTTGAAGTTCAAGGCTTTGAAGATTCAATCGGCGTCCGGTCAGCAGCAGGGCGATGATCAGCAGATAGACTGTTGAGAGCGCGACCAGCAACGGCGTCTCCGGGAACTTGTTGAGCAGGGGGTATTTCATCATCGCCAGGGCGAGGGCGTTGTTGAGGAAATGCAGGCCGATCGGCAGCCAGAGCGTTCGGGTCTGCAGATAAACAAAGTGGAAGAAGATTCCCAGCGGGATCGTGGCGAGCGCGTGGGGCGGATAGAGATGGGCGGCGGCGAAGAACAGGCTCGTCCAGATCACGCCGGCGATGACTCCGCGGCGGCGAATCAGTCCGCGGCCGATGACGCCGCGGAAAACAAGCTCCTCGCTGATGGCCGGGCCCAAGGCGAGCGCAACGACGAGAACGCCGAACGGTTCGGCGGCGATCCCCGGCGTGAGGGTCTCCAGGGCATTCATGTTGCCGGCCGGCGCGAGCGGGGGAAAGTGCCCCGTCAGGGCCTGCCACACGCCGTCAGCCGCGCTGTAGAGTGCATTGGAAACGACCGCCAGAGGCGCGACGGCTCCCAGTGCGAGGAGCAGGCGCCTCGGTTGCGGCGTTTCGAGGCCGAGTCGGCGGCGCAGCGGGCGTCCGACTCGGAACCGAACCGCCGGCACGATGAGCAGGAGGGCGCCGAGCGTGGTGACGCCCGTCAGCAGGAAGGTCGAATCGATGCGGATCGCCAACAGGATCTCGATCGCTTCGGACCGTGCGGGAATGCGGCCGTCGAAGGCGATCAGCAGCAACAGCCCGACAAACAGGCAGGCGGCGACGGCTTGAGCGAGAAGAAACCCGAACGTCCAGAGACCGGCTTCGGCGAGTCCCGGTCCGGTCGACCAGTTCTCGTGAATTTTCCGGCGGTACAAGGCGAATCGTGCACGTAGTGTTCGAGTCATGGTCGTTTCAGGCGCCAAGGGTGCGCCTGCACACGGCCATTCAGGCCGCATGGCAACCGGCGCCCGGTGAAGACCCGTCGAAACCGTCAAGTCGGAGAGAGAACCGGCGGGATGCGGCCGGTCAGCTCCGTTTCGCACAAGCCCAATGTACTCGGGGTGCCGATTGCCCGTCAATCAGCGTTTTCCGCCGCCCGATGAAATCCCCGGACGGGCGGTCTGTCAGCGAATGGGATTGCGTGCTACCGTTTCGCACTTGACCGATCCTGTCGATCGTGGGTTTGATCGACGGTGAAGCGGCCACATAAGAACGGACTCCATTGTGGAACTCCGCCGCGATGGGGCAAGCCAACGAAGAACATCAATGAACCGGTCGTTCTGGCCGCTGGAGACGGCGCAAAAAGTCATTGTGGCGGCGGGCTGTTTCGGAATGGCCTATACGCAACTCACGCTGTCCGCGGCGTCGATCGACTACGTGCGGACCCTGGGGGGCAGCGGGCTGCATGTCGGGATTTTCAATTCACTCCCGGTGATGCTGCTGATCGTGCAGTTCATGGCGGCGGCGGCGGCGAACCATTTGCGCTATCGCAGGACGACCTGGATGGCGCTCTCGCTTGTGCAGCGGCTGATCGTGGTCCCGGTCGCCTTTGGTCCCTGGATCTGGCCGGGCGTCTCGGACCAGACCTGGGTGTGGATGTTTCTGGTGTGCATCGCGATCAACCAGGGACTGCTGCACTTTTGCACGCCGCTGTGGTTGTCCTGGATGGGCGACTACCTTCCGCACGAAACCTTGAACCGATTCTGGGGCGTACGCCACCGCTGGATGCAGTGGGTGGCCGCCGTGTCGTTGTTCGGCGGAGCGATCCTGCTGTATCAGACCGGTCTGGGCGTGCGACTGGGCTATCCGATTCTGGCAGCCATTGCGGCCGTGTTCGGCGTGGCGGACGTCCTCCTTTTCTTGAAGGTGGAAGAACCTCCCGTCACGCCGCTGCAGGGGGTCGACCTGCGGTCGGCGTGGAGCGGTCCCTTTCGGCATCCGGGGTTTCGTTCGTTCATCGGCTTTATGTGCTTCTGGCACTTCACGGCGATGATCGGCGCGGCGTTCATCAGTCTGTATCTGCTGGAATACGTCGGGATGAGCCTGTTTCAGGTGCTGACGCTGTGGACCTGCTCCTGGATCGGCGGGGCGGCGACGGCCGGCGCCATGGGCAAGATCGCCGACCGGTACGGAAACAAACCATTGCTCGTGCTGTGCGTGCTGTTCAAGTCGGTCAACATGATTGCGCTGCTGGCGGCGCCGGCCCGGCCGGTGCTTGCGTTCTACATTCTGGCGCCGGTCTTCATGGTTGACGCGGCTCTCAACTCCGGCTTCGCGATCGCGACCAACGGGTTTCTGCTGAAGAACTCGCCGCGCGAGAATCGCACGATGTACATCGCGGCCGGAACGGCGCTCGCCGGGCTTGTGGGCGGCGTCACGGCGATCGTTGCGGGCGGCGTCCTGACGGCTCTGGGAGACGGCTCAGTGACGCTCTTCGGCCGTGAACTGGTCGGGTTCCATCTGTTGTTCGCCGCCAGTCTTCTGCTGCGATTTGTGGCGGCGGGCATCGTTTCGAGGATTCAGGAGCCGCACACGTATGACACAATCCAGGTCGTGACCTCGCTGATCGGCGTCACGCCGCTGCGCGTGATGCGCTATCCCGTGGGGCTCTATCGCTCGGCCTTCATGGAGAGAAGCCAACCCGCGAGAGCGAAACGACCCGTCGCGGCGCATTCGCAGGCTGTGACGTCTGAGTGCGGCCAACCATCGAACGGTCACGGGCGCCCATTGTAAATCCAGCCTGCACCGCCGCCTTCAGCGTTCCTCAAGTTCGTAGACCGCAGCGAGCTGGACGCCTTCGCGGCGGACCTCCGCGATGAGCGTTCCGCCCTCGGGAGCCGGGTCCAGGGACGGCCAGGGGTCCGCTTTCCGGCGATAGACGATCACGTAGCGGATGTCGTTTCCGGCCTTGTCATCGTAGGCTCGCAGTCGGTAGTTCTTTTTCGTGAGAATCGGCGATTGCAAGAGCAACTCGGTCTCCTGCGCCGGGATCAGCCGGGGGGCGAGGTCGATTGTTGAGCCCGCCGGGATTCTGTTGGCGGCGGCCTCCAGCAGATCTCGCGTGATGCTGTCGGCCCAGTAGCTGAGTTCCATGCCGCAGCCGTCGGCGCCGCGGAGGCTCCCCATCGCGGCGTTGTAGTAGCTGAGTTGGCAGGGATGGAGGGCGATGACGCCGTACGACTGAGCGGCGAAGATGCCGGCCACAACGCCGGCCGCGACGCGACTTGACCAACGCTTCCGAAGCACACGGAACGTCCACTCGGCACCCGCTCCAACGAGGACGGCCCACAGGGGGTCAGCGACGAGAAAGAGGCGCGACCCGTCGTACACCGTGATGCCGGGAAGCGAAAAGAACACGAGAATGAAGAGGACGGTTCCGGCGAGCAGAATCGTTCTGGCTCGTGTCGCGTCGGGCTCGGCGGTTTCCGAGTCGGGTGCGCGTTTTGCGTTCTTCACCAGGCCGCAGACTGCGAGGACGTGCAGGCCGATTGGAATCGTGACGGCGAAGAGGACAAGCGGATAATGCCAGGGGACGTTGACGTCCGGGTATCGCGTTCCAAGATAGAAACAGTACACCGTCGCACGCTCGACTCCCCTGCGAAAGTATTCCAGCAGGTGTGGGGCCGGGTCGATCCACAGCCAAGGCCAGCCGAGAAGAAAGACGGCCAGCCCGGTCAGGCCGAAGACTCCGATGGGGAGCAGCCCACGCAGCCGGAACCGCCATAGCATCCACAGGGAGATGGGAACCGGCAACAACACCGCCTGTATTTTGGTGAGCAGGGCCAATCCGAACAGCAATCCGGCCAAAAAGGCGTTCGTCAGCAGTCTACGGTTCGTCGTCTCCTGCGCGGGGCCCCGGCCAAGGCGGTCCGCAACGAAGAAAACTGCTGCTGCGAAGATCAGGTTCGTGCTGGTTTCCAGCGACGCCAGATGCGCATGGGCAAAGACCCTCGGCATCAGAGTCAATGCGAGAGCCGCCGTCCATCCGGCCGTAACGCCGTACCATCGCCCGGCATACAGACCAACCAGGAACACAGTCGCCGCAAATGCGATTGCCGAGGCGGTGCGGGCGCACGCCGTGACAGTGAGGGCGCCGGTTTCGACGGGCGGAACAAGAAAGCGCGTCAGATCGTGGCAGAAGCCGATCCAGACCCGACCCAGGGGCGGGTGGTCCGGATTGTAGAACCTGTCGGCGAAGACCTCGTCTCGTACGGGAGCGGTCCACAGCCTCCAACCGTGATCGTTCAATGCGCGGTACTGGTAGACGCCCATCTGCACATTGAACACCTCGTCCAGCGTCACGCCCGGGCCTTCGACGAGATTGGGATAGCTGCCGGCCGGATCGAGCGAGGCCAGCACGCCGACGCCGGCCATGAGAGCAATCAGCAACGGCCCGGCCCAAAATAAAACGGCCGGACGAGCGCGCCTGGGGCGAGCCTGTCCGGCCGGTCGTATCGAGCCGTGCACCTGCGATTCCGGTAGACCAGAGGAACCATCCGCCTCTCGGTCGTTCCGTGTCCCGGTCGTCACCGCGAAGCCTCTGCGTTCACGACCTCGGTCATGGTCTGGAGGGGTCGAGCCCGTCCGTCAGGAGGAGGTGGACCCACAATTCGGAGAGCCGGTTGACCCGCCGGACCTGACCGTTGCACATGATTCACATTAACCTCGCCGCTTCGGCCGATTCCACGGAGACCACCAAGTCCGTCCCTGCCATCATACGGGCAGCCGAATGGACCGGCAAATCGCGTGAACGGCCAGCCGCAGGCCGTGGGGATCCGTCCAACCCCGTCTGCGGCGGATCGTCGCGGCGTCTCCCACTCGCATGCAAGGCCGCTCAGAAGTCTGTCGCGGCCCCCGAATGCGTGCAGGAGAGCGATTAGACGAGCTGCTTCTTACGGGACACGAGCGTCTTGATGCGTTCGCCGAGCAGAGCAGCGTCGAACGGCTTACGGAAGGTCTCGTTGAACACGGTGCGGTCGAAACCGGCGGCCGTGTCGTCGTCAGTCAGCAGTCCGATCAGCACGGTGTCGGTGTAATCGCTATTGCGGCGGAGGTTCTGGGCGATCATGAGCGCTTCGTTGCGGCCCATCGCGAAGTCGACGACGACGCAATCGGGATGCAGCGACTCGGCCTGGATGCCGGCCTCGAAGCCGCTGGCAGCCAGATCGATCTTGAAGTCCTCGGCCGACAGAATGTCGCTCAATCCGCCCTGGACCGGACCTTCGACGCCGACGAGCAGGATCTTGCCCATCGCTTCGTCTTCCAGCTCGCCCAGCGGCATGCCGTGTTCTTTGAGGAACCGGATGAGATGCTCACGCGGGATCCGACGATCCTGCGAGCCGGGAATCCGGTAACCACGAAGGCGGCCAGAGTCAAACCATTTACTGACGGTGCGCGGTGCGACCTTACAGATCTTGGCTACTTGACCAGTAGTGAAGATCGTCCTCATTGCGGGCTCTCCAATCGCTTACAGTTCTGGGTCAGAGGGTGCAGGGCGCCCTCCGGATCGTCACCCCAAAAACGACGGCCGGCTCTCCTGGCCAGTGGGTCCTTGGCATCTGCCATCGTGAACGGATCGGGGTAGTCTCAGGTTCCGTTGAATAATCCGGTGTCTCATGTGTCGCGAATCGCCTGTGATGACACGCAAGAGCGCCCCCCATCACAGATATCCGCACACGCCGGTTACCGTGGCTACAGACCGGAGCGGTCTGCCAGGGAGAAACGGACCAGGTTCGCCACCCGAAAAGGGACGCGCCCTTCCCGAACCGGTCGACTCACCAGAGATTCCTTTCCCCCCTGTCAACAGTTCATCGAAAGGAACCGGCCAAAAGCAGCCCCCCGGGACCAAGCGTCCCGTTCCTTTCGAGTGGAACCGTCTGATCTCTAAATTCGGTCCCTGCCGTGCACTGACTTTAAATCGATTGTTAAGTGCGTCCCCGGAAATAGAACGATTCGCTGCAATCCGGCCGACAGCCGCCGCTGGCTTGGGCGAAAAAAACGCCTCAATCACCCCAGCTTCCTTAACCCTACCTCATCGCACCGCGTTCGGATTGATTGAGAGACATCCATCAGGAAGCGGCGCCTGGCCGTCGCCTGTGCATTCGCTTTCACCGGAATAATCCGAACGACCGCGACAACCCAGCGCGGACGTCGCCCGCAGCCCAACCACCTAGCGCGCAGCCTGGCGTGCGTGCCGCTGATGGCAAAGCCGGCGTACGCACGCCGGCAGCGTGCGCTGTCGGGCAGCACTGCCGCCGCCAGGGTCGCGTTCCTCATTCCTGGAAGCGAAAGGTCCGGATTGGCGGTCAGCGACGGAGACGCACGCCGGAACGCGATCGCGGCGCTTCGAGCACGCCCTCGATCGCCCGGAGGAGCGATCGGCGCGGGTCGGGAGCGTCCTGGCCGACTTCCCAGATCATCACGCCCGCCAGTTCCGCCTCGATGGCATAGCGCGTTTTGCCAATGACTGTGTTACGGCCGTTGAGCGCGTAGCCGTCGATCAGGTCGGCGTCGGCGTCGGCGTTACCGACCAGGTCGGCGTAAATCCGCGTGCGGCCTTTCGCATTGCGGCCGTAGAACGGGATTCCCAGAACGATCTTCTCGGCGGGGCAGCCGAATTCGAGCATCCGCACGACGTCCTTTTGCGCATCTTCCAGCCGGGCGTGTGGAAAACGGTGGTTGTACGACATTACGTGGACCCGGTCGACGGCGTCGTAAATCGCCGGTCCGAAGTCACGCCAGGGCGACTGGGCGACGGTCACCACGCCTTCGTCGCCGAGTTCGCGCTTCGTCTCGGTGATCAAAGCGGCGTAGTTTGCCAGTTGGACATCTCCTTCCGGATGCTCCCAGTCGTAGTCGACTCCGATCAAGCCTTCCGCTTTGCAGAATCGGCACAACTCCCGCACGAAGCCTGTCCGGCGGCTGGAACTCGCGGTCAGCGCGGCAAATCCCTGCGATCGCCCGCCGCCTCCCACGCACACATGCAATCGACATCCGGTCTGCTTTTGAATCTCCGTCAGCGTCGTCAGCGCATCCTGCTCAATCGGGGGCGACTCCAGCCGGCCGTCGGCTCGGGGCTTGATCCCGAAATAGATCAGATCGGTCACCGGCCCCAACTTTTGGCCGGAGACCGACTCAACGCGATACCACGGCAGATAGCCGACGACGAGAAACTCGTCGCCGGCTGCTTTCGCCGGATCATTGGCGGCGGCCGGGGAGACCAGGAGGAGAAGGATCAGCAGGCGTTTCACGTCAGTCCGTGTATTCGATTCCGGCCTCGTCGAAGCGGCGCTTCTTTTCGATGCGGTCTTCGAGAATCACGATTGTTCCGTCCGCCGGATCGTACGCGTAGACCTGCCACGGTTTGGTCCCTTTGAGTTCCACGCCCGCCTGCTTGTAGTAGTCCATGAATTCTTCGTACGACGGATATTTTTCGTGCTGTGCGTAATGGATCTGAATTGTGTGCTGAAAGCCGGCCAACTCGGCCCGCGAGGCCGTGGCCCAGATCGCGTCGGTATAGCCGGTCAAGGGATCGGTCGCCCGGATGTTGTTCTCCACCTGCACGAGATGGGGATATTCTTCAAGCGCCTGCGACTTCTCGACGATCTCAGCCGGAACGTCCGCTATCGTCGGCGTGGGAGGGGTGGCGGGATTCTCGACCACTTCGGCATCGGGTTCGCTCTCGACCTGCAAAGCCCGCGGATCGACGCATCCGCACCACAGCAGCAACAGCAATGCGATGGCGATCGCCCTCATTTGACACTCTCCCGGTTTGAAATCGTCACGAATCGCATTCTCTCTGAGGAAAGGCAGGACTGCAATATCTGCGTATGTTGTCGGCCACTCGACCGTGCCGACGCGTCCGGAAAGTCGCGTCGATTCGACAGCGATTCGGTTGGTATAGTGTGGGCTTGGCGGACCGACGCGGCACTCTTTGGTCGGACGCGAGGATACCAAGGGAAACACCTCCAATTGGGCATGGACCGAAGCGTGAACTTCCTGCGAACGATTCTTGCCACGGCGCTTTTGTGCGGGGTCTGCCTGTTGTCCGGTGGTTGCCCGTCGGGTGACGAACCGGAAACGACTTCCGTACGCGAACAGGCAGAGACGAACGGAGAGAAGCAACCCCCCGGTGAGCCGCCGCCCCTGCCGGAGTTTCCGGCAGCGACTTGCCGCGTGTACACCGATGAACCGGGATACGCGGTGTTTGTTGACGGGCTGCCGGTTCGCGACGAGTCGGGAGAGTTCGTACGCACTCCCTGCGCGGTGACGGCCGCACCCGGGACGCACTCGGTCACCGTGGCCCGCGAGGGAGCGCGCGATCTCACAAAGACGGTCGCATTCTCCGACGACAGCGAGGCGGTCTTTGACGATCGAACGACGGACGGCGAACCGAGTGCACTGCTGAACGCGCCGCTCCTGAATGCGGCGGTCGGCGAACCGGTCGCACTGACGGCGGTCAACTCGCCTCGTGCGGAGCTTGATCCGTTCGTCTCCGCTGACGGAAGGTCGCTGTGGTTCGTGAGCGATCGGGTCGCAGGACGCGGAATCTACGTCGCCACGCGAAGCGGGCCGCTGCAGCAGTTCGGCGAACCGCGACTGCTCGACATGACCCGTGGGGCGGACCTGCCCGCCAGTCCGAGTGTGACGATCGACGGCACGCGGGTTTTCTATGTGGTGCCCGACAAGACGCGCATCTGGTCGCTCAGCCGGTCGAACCCGCTGGCGGACTTTGCTGAACGAACTCCGATCTTCTTTCGGAACGTCCCCAACTCAAGGTGGACCAGTTGCCAGGTCGTGGGCAAGGGACTGAGGGCCTACTTCGCGCGGGAGTCTGGCGCCGATCCGATTGACTATCAAACGCGGGTCATCATCCGCGAATCGCTTGAAGAGGAGTTCGCGAAGGAACTCGTCTTTCCGATGCCGGGCCTGCATCCCTGTCTCTCCTCGGACGGGCTGCGGCAGTACGCGTTCGACGGCAAGACGCTGACCCGCTCGCGCCGGGAGTCGGTCCGCAGCGAATTCGCCGCAGCGGAAACGATCGCGGAACTCACACTTCACAACTACGCGGCCACTCGCTCGCGGCGGCAGTACTGGGTCTCTGAGGATGAGCAGTGGCTGTATTATTGTGACGACCCGGAAGCGGGGGGCGACCTGTTCGTCGTCCGGCTTGCGCCGAAACGAGGCTGGGGAGTTGCGCTGCGAGGAGAACCGATCGAGGAGCGGGTTGTCGCAGAAGCGCGCCCGCCGGTCCGTCGGGAAGGGATGCCGGCTGACGAACCGGCGCCGGAGGAGACCGTTGATCCGAAAACGTTGCCGCTGTCTTATACACGTCTCCGGGACGAACTGAGCGCGCTCGTCGCCGCGCGGGAATTCGACGCGCTTCTGCCGCGCGTCGAGGCGGCGCAGAAGGATCAGGAGCTGGAACAGGCGGTCGAACTCCTGCGATGGGACGCCGACGATGCGCGGCGGCTGGCGGAATTCGGATCGGCCCTGATGCGGGCCCTCGAGATGCTGGAACCGGGCGATCCCTTTCGTATCGGCAGTCTGCGGCTGGAGTTCGTCAGTTTTGAAGACGGAGTTCTGACAGGCACAACCGGCACGCGGGAAGTCGAGCGGCCCCTCTCGGAACTGGACACTCTGACGCTGGTCAATCTCGCGAACGGGGCGCTCGACGACGCTGACGAGGCAGACCACCTGCGGGCAGCAACGTTTCTCGCCTACGATCCCGACGGTCCCCCGACGATTCTCAGGGATCGGATCGACGACGCCGGTGAGGCCGGTGACGAGTTCATGGAACGGCTGGCCAGGCGGCTCGTCCGGCAGGCGGAGTGGGAGCTGGCGCGAGACGCCCTGCCCAGAGCTTTGGAGTTCATCAACCGCACTTCGGAGGAGTTCCCGGACAGTGCGGCGGCCGGCGCTGCGGAGGAAATCCGTGAGCAACTCTACTCTCGCTATGCGTGGCAGCGGCGCGGCAACCGGGATTGGACAACCGGACCGCTGGGCGAGTTCACGGCGTCGTCCGACCGCGCGGAGAACGCGGTGTTGATGTCGCCGCAGGAGTACGCCCGATTCGAACTGACGATGGAATACCGGACGAACGGGGCGAATGGTCAGGGCGGGGTCTTCTTCCGGTATCCGGGCTCCGGCCCGCTGTACGGCAACTGCTTCAAGATCCAGCTCTCGAACGACGAGGGCGTGAACGCTGACGAATACTGCACCGGCGCGCTGTTCGGCATTGAAGCCCCCCAGGTCAACGCGGCGGGCGCCGGGGGCGAATGGCAGACGTTCCGCATGGTCGTTGATGGTGAAAAACTCGACGTCTGGATCAACGACCGTCAGGTGCTCGACACGACCGCCATCGACGACCAGATTCCGGAATCCGGCTACATCGCCCTCGACGGCATCCCGGGCGGCATTTCTTACAGGAAGGTATTGGTGGTGGGGGAGGGACCGTAGTCGATGGCTGGTGGCTGGTGGCTGGTGGCTCTGCTGACATCCTCGCCTGTAAACACTTCCGTCGCTTCTGGCGATTCAGTGTGGACGAGCGTTTCGCTCAGATCAATCCTCCAGCGTCGCGTCCTGTCGGGTGGTTCGCCAGGCGGTGAGTTGATCGCGGAGGCGGTTGAGCGTCTTTGTGTGCTCTGGATCCTCGGCGAGGTTCGTCAGTTCGTCCGGGTCTTCGGTGAGATGAAACAGTTGCTCGCGGTCGACCTGGGGATAGACGACGTACTTCCACTCATCGGTGCGGATCATCCGCTGTGAGTCGCGGAAGTGCGCGAAGACCTGGTCATAGATCGCGTCCGCATCGCCGGAGAGGACGGGGACGAGGCTGCGGCCGTCGACCGACTCCGGAATGGGGACGCCTGCGAGGTCGCAGGTCGTCGGGTAGAGGTCGCGCAGGTAGCACTGGGCGTCGGTTCGTCGATCGGCTTCGATCCCCGGTCCTCGAAAGATCAGCGGCACGCCGACGGAATGCTCGTACATGTTCTGCTTGCCGCGCAGGCCGTGGCTCCCCATCGCCAGCCCGTGGTCGCTGGAGTAGACAATGACGGTGTTTTCAAGCTGACCGGTCTGCTCCAGCGTCGCCAGGATGCGGCCGACCTGCTCATCGAGATGTGAGATCACTGCGTAGTAAACCGCGAGACCGGCGCGGGTCTCCTCCGGCGTGCGCGGGAATTGAAACAGCACTTCGTCCCGTCCTCCGGCGTTGCCGTGATCGAACGGATGCTCCGGGCGGAAGTTTTCCGGCAGCGGCATTGCGTCAGGGTCGTACGTCTCCTCGTAGCCGGTCGGATAGAACAGCGGGTCGTGGGGGGCGGTAAAGTTCACGTGCAGGAAGAACGGTTCGTCGCGCTCGCGGGAGAGGAATTCGATTGCCGCGTCTGCGAAGTCCTTGCTGATATCAGGAGTCAGGCCCACGCCCTGCTCGGGAAAGATTTGACCGTCGTCGGTCTGGAAGACCCAGCCCCGGTAGCCGGTGACGTCCATGCCTTTCCAGTCCTGCGGATGGGTGAGCGGAAACCTGCCTCCCCCGCCCGCGAAGAGACCCACTGTGGTTGTGTAACCGTGATGACTTGGTCGCCCGACGGTGTGCCACTTCCCGACGTAGCAGGTTTCATAGCCGGCGTCGGACAAGGCGCCCGCCCAGTGCGTGACGCCGTCCGCCGGTGAAAACCCCCAGTCGTCCTTCCCGTTGCGCAGTCCGTCGCGGCCGGTGAGGATCTCAGCGCGGCTGGCGACGCAAATCGGCACGGCCACGATGGCTCGTGTGAACGTGGTCCCTTCCCGGACCAGCCGGTCGAGATGGGGCGTGTTGATGATCTCATTCCCCAAGGCGGCGATGGTATCGGGGCGCTGGTCGTCGGAGATCAGAAACAGCACGTTCGGCCGTTCGTCAGCGATGACGGAACGTGGGATCGGCGCGAATGCGACCAGACACAGGACGGCCGCGAAAACTCCATGGATCGTGTGTGAGAGGCGGGTTTCGGCCGCTTTGTTGAAACCGACAGACATGACATCCACTCCGAAGCAGTGCGCACAGGACGGCGTAACAACCGCCGCGCATTCTGCTTGCGTCGGAGGCGAATTGCAATCACGGCGGAGCGGGCGAGTGCCTCGCACGGAAACTCTCAATCTTTTCCCGATCGTCAAGAAAAACTTGACCGGTCAGAACTTCAAACGTCAATCCCTCAGTGAAAACAACCCGGACCGAACGACTCCGGACGACATACAGGACTGACCGAGCCGACTGCGTAACCAGGAGACGAGACCATGTTGCTGATGACGATCTGCTTCACCTTGTTCGTAACCTTCAGCCTCGTGCTGTCGTTGTTCAGCCTGGCTCTGATCGAGGTGCTCTTCAGTTCCCCCCAAAACGGATCGAAGCAGCGAACCGCAAACTCGGCGACGCCGTCGCCCGTTGCGTTTGATCTGGAATTGCTGCGACGCAGCTCACGACAAACGGTCTCGCAGAGTCTCTGACGAGGCGGGGCCTCGGGCCATGCGAGCGACCGCTTGCCTGACGGAACCCGCTCCCGTTGGTCGCCGACACTCGGCTCAAGAGCAACAACTTCCCGGAAAAAGCAACCTCACACGGGACGTCGACGCGAGGGCGATTCGAATAGACGGCAAGACCCCGCGAACGCTTGTTCGCGGGGTCTTGCATGCGCCCTCGGGGCGGACCCCCGACTGGCACATGAGTTGCCTGTTAGCGACTCATCGCAGGAGTTGTGCGCCTGCGGAAATTCGTGGACGACGGGACGCAATGGACTTCCCTGTTCCGACCGGCCAAGGACTCTGCGGGCTGCCAGTTCCTCCTGCTTGAGATCGGCGAGGACGCGTCAATCTCCCAGCGCTCAAGGGGTTAGTGATGAAGGTGAGGTGTCGTAGCAGTCTGGTGTGGGGGGTGATACTGCTCGCGGTCGGACCGCGTCTGGCCGTTGCCCAAGGAAGCAGCGATGTTGCCCCGATGCCGGAGGTGAACGTGGTCGGACTCCCGGAGTTCGAGAAGGGCGACGTCGCCTGGATGCTCACATCATCCGCACTGGTGCTCATGATGACAGCACCCGGGTTGGCGCTTTTTTACGGAGGGCTGGTCCGCAAGAAGAACATTCTCGGCGTGATGATGCAGTGCGTCTTCCTGATGGGTCTGATGTCGGTCGTCTGGGCGCTGTGGGGCTACTCACTCGCCTTCGGCGGCGAGAGTCCGTACTTCGGGAATCTGGACCACATCTGTCTTCACGGGGTGATCCCGTCGTGGGACGCCGACAACGGCGGTCCGGTGATTCCCGCCAGTGGAACAGTTCCGACTTCCGTGTTCATGGTGTTTCAGGGGATGTTCTTCATCATTACGCCGGCGTTGATCGCCGGGGCCTTCGCCGAGCGAATGAAGTTCAGCACGATGTGCGTCTTCATGATCCTGTGGGGGACGTTCGTCTACTGTCCGATTGCTCACTGGGTGTGGGGAGAGGGGGGGTGGTTGTTGGACGGCCGGTTTGCGGCGCTCGACTTCGCCGGTGGGACGGTGGTGCACATCAGTTCGGGCGTGTCGGCACTGGTCTGCGCTCTGCTGATCGGCAAACGAGTCGGATTCGGACAGGAGCCGATGCCTCCGCATAACCTCACGTACACCTGTATCGGAGCGGCGCTCCTGTGGGTCGGCTGGTTCGGGTTTAACGCCGGCAGCGCCCTCGCAGCCAACGCCTCGGCGGCGAACGCTTTCGTGGCCACGCATTTTGCGGCCGCCGCGGGAGTTCTCGGCTGGTCGGTCGCCGAATGGATCAAGATCGGCAAACCGGGCATTCTCGGCGCCTGCTCGGGCGCGGTGGCCGGGCTGGTCTGCATCACACCGGCAGCGGGCGCAGTGACTCCCGTCCAGGGGATGATCCTCGGACTGGCGGGCGGATTGGGCTGTTACTTCGCCTGCACGACCGTGAAGAACAAGTTTGGCTACGACGATTCACTCGATGCCTTCGGCGTCCACGGAGTCGGCGGGACCATCGGCGCCGTTCTCACCGGCGTCTTCGCAACGAAAGCCGTCACCTACAGTATCGGCGAAGACGGCACGGCGTCGGCCGCGAGAGGTCTCCTGGAGGGTGACGTTCAGCAGTTCGTCAACCAGCTCATCGGCGTCGCGGCGTCGGCCGGATTGGCGATTGTCGGCACGTTCATTATCCTCAAGGTTCTGGATGCCACGATGGGTCTCCGGGTCACCGAGGACGAGGAAATTCAGGGCCTCGACTTGAGCCAGCATGGCGAGGAAGGGTACATCTTCCTGTAGGCGCCGGCGGCGCGATCGCCGGGTTGGCGCTGACCGCTGAACTGCAGCCCGAGAACGGTCGCCGGAGGGGTCTTGCTGATGAAAAAGATCGAAGCTGTCATTCGCCACTTCAAGCTGGAGGAGGTCAAAGACGCCTTGACGAAAGTCGGCGTCCACGGCATGACCGTGACCGAGGTCCGAGGCTTCGGCCGACAGAAGGGCCACAAGGAGCAGTATCGCGGCGCGGAGTATACGGTTGACTTTCTGCCCAAGGTGAAAATCGAGGTGGTCGTCGACAACGAGGCGTCACGACAAGTGATCGACACCATCGTCGCGACGGCTCGCACCGGCCAGATCGGGGACGGCAAGGTCTTCGTCACGCCGCTCGACGAGGCCGTCCGCATTCGAACGGGAGAAACCGGGTCGGAATCGTTGTAAACGACATTTCCCTGCAGGCGGATGGCGCGCGGAAACATCACCTGCGGCGACTGAATGCCCTGTCAGGGCTCTTTTTGGGGGTTGGCTGGACTGCAGATTCGCACAAAACCCTGCGGGATTCGTGCTCCCGTGAGAACCCCTCAGCCCAATAATCTGAATTGACGCACCACTGAGTGAACACCGGGAATAGCGGTTATGAAGAAGATTGAGGCGATCATTCGCCATTACAAGCTCGAGGACGTGAAGAACGCCCTCTCCGAGCAGAACATTGTCGGAATGACGGTCCAGGAAGTCCGGGGATTCGGTCGGCAGCGCGGCCACAAGGAGCAGTACCGCGGCGCCGAGTACACCGTCGACTTCCTCCCCAAGCTCAAGGTGGAAGTCGTGGTCAACGACGCGGACGTCAGCCGCGCGATGGAGATCATCACCACAGCCGCCCGCACCGGCCGCGTCGGCGACGGCAAGATCTTCGTCTCCTCTCTCGAAGACGTCATTCGCATCCGCACGGGTGAAACCGGTTCCGACGCGCTCTGACGCAGTCGCGGGCAGGACCGCCAGCCCGGATTACCCATCAAGGATGGCACCACAGAGACACCAGCGCGAGCGTTGCCAGCAGGACGCTTCTGCCCCACGGCCTTGGAACCCTGTGTCTCGCCTTGAAACAAGTTCAACGGCCGAGTGGCGTAATTTAAGGGCTGCCGAAAGGCAAGTCGACTCGATCCATGCATCATCGCAGGAGATTCACGAGTGATTTGTTGCTGTCCCCGCAGATCTCACCATGAAACGTCTCCGTGCCTCCGTGGTGAATAATCCGGCGTAGCACAGTCTTTCAGAGACGCCGCGGCGTCCTGCGGCCGTCGGCGGGACAGGCTACAATCCAGGCGCCCCTGAACACGGGAAGTGCTTGTTGATTGACCGGGCGCCTTTGGGAAGCTCTGTGCAACGTGTCGGCTGAGCGTTTCGAATTCGGAAAGAACTGGCGGCGTTTTCTCGACCTGGTCGACAATGA
>QQVO01000018.1 GCA_003388505.1 Planctomycetota bacterium | reverse complement strand
AAAGGTTGGCGTCGCCTCAACGGCCACGCCCTGATCACCCCTCTCCTCGAAGGAAAGACCTTCCAAGACGGACTCCTCCAGGACGCCGCCTGAACGATCGCAGAACACAACAATTGACAATAGCTCGTTGGAGGACCGACTTACCTGGATGGTTGGCTTCGTGTCCTTTGTGTCGTCGTGGTTCACCAACGATGTGCGGTGTGTCGCGTCCAGTGAGGACTCCGCGAGTCGCCGTTCGAGAGGACTGGTCCGGTAGAGAGGTTGCTGTCGCCGCGTTCGCGGCTCACGTCATTTGTGAGCGGCATCTTTTCCGTAGCGCACGCTGCCAGCGTGCGTCAGTGTTTTTCCGATCAGCGGGACGCACGCAAGGCTGCGTGCGCTACGTGATTGGGTTGCGGGCAACGCCCGGGCTGGGCGTTCCGGGGGCTTCTGTTGGTCGACCCCGGCCACCCTTGGGGGAGGTTTTCGGATAGGTTTTTATTGCAATGCGCGCCAGCCGGTTTCCTCGTGGCCGAAGTTGAACCGGGACGGGTGCAGGATTTCGGCGAGGATCTCGGCTGATTCGACGAGACGCGGACCGGGACGGTTGAAGTACTGGTTGCCGTCGGTGAGGAAGACACGGCCCGATTGGACGGCCCGGAGCTGCTGCCAGCGCGAGTCCCGGACCAGCACCTGCGTCTCCTCGTGCGTCCGCTCGATGTCGAAGCCGCAGGGCATCAGGGCGATCACGTCGGGGTCTTCCCGCGACAGGTCGTCCCAACTCATGTAGGGTGAGTGTTTGCCCGCCTTGCCGAAAACATCCCGGCCGCCGGCGATGCGGACGAGTTCGGGAACCCAGTTGCCGGCGCACATCAGCGGGTCGGTCCACTCGATGCAGCCGATCGTGGGACGCTCGCTCAATTGACTCGTTTTCGCTTCGAGATCACTCAGACGTTGCCGCAGGCTGCCGACGAGTTCGTCCGCACGCGGCTCCACGCCGAGTGACCCGGCGACGCGGTGAATGTCGTTCCAGACGTCATTCAGCGCCATTGGTTCGAGCGATACGACCTGCGGTTGCGTTCCCGTGAGTTCACAGACCGCCCGCTCGACGTCTTTGAGGCTTACAGCGCACACTTCACACTGCGTCTGCGTGATGACGTGCGTCGGTTGCAGACGCTCCAGCATCTCGCTGTGAACGCGGTAGACCGAAATGGCGCTCTGCAGGACAGACTTCACCCGGTCGTCGATCTGCCGGCTGCTGCCGTTGACGTCGATGCGGGGCTCGGAACAGGCCGGCAACTCTGCGACCGACGGCGGATAGTCGCACTCATGCGAGCGGCCGACGAGCGCGTTTTCAAGCCCGAGCGCCGCGACGATCTCGGTCGCACTGGCGATGAGCGAGACAATCCGCGGCGGGTCAGGCCAACTCATAGGCAGGCTGGCGATCTTCGGACTCGTCGAGAAACTGAATTCCAATCGGACTGAACAGCACAACCGAGAATCCGGCCGTGGCCAGAGCGAAGTTTCTGAAGAACGGGATCGCCAGCGTGTAGCATTCGACCAAACCGGCCCAGGTGAGGGGATACATCATCCCCCCGCCGGTGATCCACACGCCGAAGTTCGTCAGTGCGAAGAACAACACCGACGCGAAAACTCCCGACCCGATGACCCCCGTCCAGTAGGCGAGATGACCAAACTTCGTCGATTCACTGTCGATCGACTTGAGCCATCCGACCACTTTCGGAAGTAGCACGCCGACTCCGACGATCAAGGCGAAGCCGGCATAGACGATGATCTGGTTCGGATAGAACGCCATGGTCAGGCCTTCCGAGAAACCATACTGCCGGGAGACGAGCGCCAGGATACCCAGATCGCCGGCGAACCAGGCGGCCAGCGGAACGGCGAACGCCCACCGGATGTCACGGAAGAAAGCGCCGCAAAACAGGCAGAGTGCAGGAACCGGGGAGAAGTTCCAGGGATAGGTGGTCGTCGTGGGATCGATGCTGACGCCGAACTGCATCAGGATGTAGGGAATCAACTTGCAGAACGCGCCGTATGCCATGATCGCAACGAGGATGGCAATTCTCGGTGAGAACGAGTGCTGTGTCGTGTTCATAATTGGCTCTCTGTAGTCGATCAGATCGGCGTACACTGCGCCGCCGGCTGATAGGGCATGATGTCGCAATACCAGAAACCGTCCCGATTGACAATCTCTCCGCGCTCCACGTCGAGCGGAGTCGAGAAGTTTGGGCCGTCGTAAACAAAGGTGTGAAACTCGCCGTTTTCGCCGCAGGGGTCGACTGCGGGCGGAAGGTCGTTCAGGAAGTCTTCATCGAATTCGCGGCCGCAGAACTCAGGCGCCAACTGGTTTGGATCGATGCAGCAGATCACGGCGCGAAACCGGTCGCGGACGAACCGCTCAGCGAGCTGCGTGGTGTCGAGACCCCACAGAGGGAACGTGCAGTTCATTCCCAGCGCGGCGATCTGCCGTTCGCGATAGGCGCGAATGTCGGTCAGAAAGAGATCACCGAACACGACTGTGTCGACTCCCTGTTCGCGAAACGGCGTCAACACGGCCGCCATAGCCGATTCGTACTGCTCGTTTGTCGCGCCTGGTGGAATCTCGGCCTCGGCCAGCGGCATTCCCAGAGCGGCGGCCTGAGCCCGCAGCAGTTCTCGCCGCACGCCGTGCATGCTGATGCGGTCGTACTCCCGTGTGACCGTGGTGACGAGGCTGACGACGCTGAAACGCCCATCGCGCAGCAGCGCATCGAGCGCGAGTGCGCTGTCTTTTCCGCCGCTCCAGCAAAGGACAACCGGGTGGGGCACGGGGGGAGTTTTCAGTGGTCAGTTTTCGGTGGTCGGTTCGGTTGGCTCATGGCTCATGGCTATTGGCTATTGGCTATTGGCTATCGGGCCGGTGTTGGTGAGGGGGGACCTGCAGGCGGGGCATTGTCTGGCGGCGGGGTTGCGTTGCAGGACTTCGATCGGGGGCGATGAATGCCACGTGTCACACGAGTTGCAGTACAGACCGGGCATCAGAGTCCGGCGGCCGGTCTGCGGGTGAACGGCGGGAAGATCGTCGGTGACGTCGGCCACGATCGTCGACTGCGTTTCTCCATCGATGTAGACGATCTGGTTTGCTTGCTCGGCGGCATCACGGCCTCCGGCGCAGCCGGCTAGCGTTACAGCCGTCAGAAGCACGGGATGAACAGCATCTGTGAGAATGACATCGTCAATGGCACTCCTCGATCAGTCGCAGTTGGAGGGCGCTCCGTCGCGAAGGCGGACGCGGTCGAAGTCGATGCCTGTGCGGTCGTGTGAGCCTTATGCACATGCTTGGGTGAGGCGACAGAGTGGGCGACTCGCTCCGCGAGTCGCGTGTGCGTCCTACCCATCAACGCTCCCCGATTGCGAATCGTGATTGGTTTGCAATCCATCTGCTTCGGTTACGGTATGACTCGCGGAAGCGTGATGCCGGCCGACTCGGCGGAGCGAGTCGGCTACTTTGGTTGCGTAAATCGGGCGTCTCGCACACCGACTCATTCGCGGTCGTACCACTCATCCTGGAGTTGAGGATTGTCGAGATTGTTGCCGACGTAGCCGAGCCGCTTCTTCTCCATCAGGGCGACGTCACCGAACGCGGGAGGCCGCCAGCCTCGTCCCCAGGTTTCGACGTGACCGTCTAGGAAGGAAACGTTGGCCGAGTCGTGATGCCGGAAGTGGACGGTCGGGAAATCGTTGCTGGGTGGTTCGAGCAGCCAGTTTTCGCGGAGTTCGCTGGCGGCACAGGTGAAGTCCACACAGAACACGCCGGCGCTGTCGGCAAAGGCGATCGTCTGCGTGAGTTGCTCGATGTCGCGGAACTTCCGCGTCGGCTGCCGGGTGGAAATGGTGGGCGCGTAGGTGGGGGGCGGATAGTCGACACCATACGGCCGGGAGAGGTAGTGTCCGTTGTAGCCGTAGCCTGTTGCCGGACGACCGAAACGAACGAAGTCCATCTGCCCCGGACCGAAGTCCGGGCATTGAAACGCCGTGTAATTCGTCTCCATGAACCCTGCCAGCGGACCGGTGGCAAAGTCGAGTTGCAACGCGGGGTCGGGCTCGTCGTAGTTCACCGTCCCGAACCAGAATTGCGCCGTTCCCTGCTGACCGGAATAGGTCAACAGATAGTTGAGCCGCGTCGTGTCTTCGATGACGTACGGGACAAACTGCTCGGTGTAGACGTCGGCGTAGTTGTGCATCGCCAGGGTGATCTGCTTGAGCCGGTTGCGGCATTGCGTGCGGCGGGCCGCCTCGCGGGCCTGTTGCACGGCCGGCAACAGCAGAGCGACGAGAATCGCAATGATGGCGATGACCACCAGCAGTTCGATGAGCGTAAAGCCGCGACGATTGAGCGGATTCCTCGGCATGACAATCTCCCGTTGTCTGCAGTCGCACCTGCCGGAGTGGGCAGGGGGAATCGGCACGGGAGGGATTGTCGACCGGACCTCAGACGCGGACGCTTCAGGACCGGGAAGGTTGCCTTCCCGTTTCGCCTGAGCGCGCCGGCAAGCAGCGAATCGGCCGCAATAATCCTCGCAGGAGCCGTTCCCGTGGATGAATCCAAGGCAGGTCTTCTGGCTTCCGGATCGATCTAGTGACTGCACCTTCCCGCGGGTCGATCAATGGATCCGCAGTGGTTTCATGCAGCGTTCGTCCCCGGTTACAGCGGCGGGACCGCGACGGAGTTGCACCGTCTTCCCTATTCTTCCGGCTGACGACGAGTCGGCCGGACACCTTGTTTCAGCGGCGATGTTATCCGGCGACGGGAGGATTGCAAGGCTGCCGCTTCCGTGAAGTGCGAACCACCCGGTACGAACGGCGTCTCGCTTTCGTGCCTGTGGACTGGCGGTCTAAACTCAAGCGGTGCGCCGGCAAGCGCATCGCATTCAGATTCGCGTGCCCGGCGACGGAAGGTCCGCTTCTCCGGGCGACGCCCCGATTCAGAACACCAGCATCATGCCGCTGAACATCCCCACCATCGACTGCAGCCAGGACGACGCCGGCGAACTTTTCGCCCGACTGCGCGAGAGATTGAGCCCGCGCGGCGACGTCGTTTCCGAAGCGGGCCGAAAGCGGACGATCGAACTGTTCGGCAAACCGCTGTCTCCGCAACAGGTGGTGGAAAAGATCTGTGGCGACGTGCGGGATCGGGGCGTCATCGCGCTGCTGGATTACACCCGTTCGCTCGACGGACGCGATCTGACTGCGGAAACGATGCGGGTTTCGGACGATGAGTTGCAGGCCGCTCATTCGGAAGTGGAAGCGGAGTATCTTGCGACGGTCCGCCGTATCCGGAACAACGTCATCGAGTTTCAGCGGGCCTGTCTGACGGAAGACGTGGTGATCCACCGTCAGAACGGCGCCGCGCGGGTTGAACTGCGGCAGCGGTATCTGCCGTTGCGGCGTGTCGGCATCTGTGTGCCGGGGGGCGCTGCGGCTTATCCGTCCACCCTCCTGATGACGGCCGTCCCGGCACAGACGGCCGGGGTTGAGGAAATCGCCGTGGTGGTGCCGCCCACCCCATACGGGGGGTACAACTCCCACCTGCTCGCCGCGTGCGCAGAACTGGGAGTCGGTGAGGTCTATCGCGTGGGCGGCGCCCAGGGGGTGGCGGCGCTGGCGTACGGCGTCGAGGGGATTTCGCAGGTCGACAAGATCGTCGGTCCCGGCAACCTCTTCGTCGCGCTCGCCAAGCGGTACGTGTTTGGCGAAGTCGACATCGACAGCATCGCCGGGCCCAGTGAAGTCGTCCTGCTGGCCGACGATTCGGCGCGGGCCGATTACGTGGCGAGCGATCTCATCTCACAGGCCGAGCACAGTCCCGGTTCCGGCGTGCTGATTACCTGGCATCCACCGCTGATTGACACGGTTCGTGAAGAACTCGACCGTCAGTTGAATTCTCTCGAGCGAGGCGATCTGGCGCGGCGCTGCCTGGAAGATTACGGAGCATTGATTCTGGCCCGCGATGAAAAAGAAGCGGCGCGGCTGGCGGATGAAATGGCGCCGGAGCACCTGCACATTTCGACCGCCGACCCGCATGCCATGCTGAGCCGCATCCAGAACGCGGGGGCGATCTTCCTCGGCCACCACACCCCGGTCGCGCTGGGAGACTACGCCGCAGGACCGTCCCATGTGTTGCCGACCGGCGGAACGGCCCGCTTCGCCAACGGGCTGTGCGCGACCGATTTTCTGAAACGGTCGTCGGTGATCCGCTACAATGCCGAGGCGCTGGCGAACGAAGCCGACGCGGTCCGGCTCATGGCCGATCTGGAGGGACTGACGGCCCACCGCGCGAGCGTCGATATCCGGTTAGGCGGTGCTCAGGAGTAGCGCTCTCGCAGGGGTCTGTTGACGAATTGGCTGGACAGCGAATCCGCACAAAATCCTGCGGCATTCGTGCTATCGAAAGAACCGCTCAACCTGCGAACTCAGAATTGAACGACCAGGAGTGTCTGGTCGGTTGGAAGTCGGGGCAAGAAGAGCTGATAATGTCGAGGGAGAAGAGCATGCTGTCGGAGGATGCACAGGCAGTGGCCGAAAAGGCGAAACGAATTTACGAAGCCGAACTCCGCGAGCGCCTCGAATCGAGCGATCATGGACGTTTCGTTTGCATCGAGCCGGAGTCCGGGGATTTCTTCTTGGGCGATTCGCTTGATAGAGCCGTGAATCAAGCGATCGACGCTCACCCCGATCGTCTGACCCATACGTTGCGGATCGGTCACTCGGCGGCGCTGCACATCGGGGTCGCGGATCGGTGAACGGTTTCGTTGACGGGGAACGTCGGGCGCTGTTGGAAGTTCGAATCGCTGCGACGCCGAACGGCGCCAGGTCAGCCATGCTGGTGTGGATTGACACGGGCGTTTTCAGGCAGAGCCCGGCACAGGCTACTCTTCCGGCTCGGCCCGGACCATCTTGACCGTGATGGGTTCGGGGAGTTCGACGGTGACAATCAGCGTGTTTTCGTTTTCCAGGCGATGCTGAGTGAGTCGTCCAGTGTTCGGTGGACAGGTTTGGAAACCTGTTCTCCGGGAGCGGTGGTTGCAACTTCTTGTTGCGGCGCGTAGCCTGCGGCCGCACATTCTTCCCTGGAGAGACGCGCTTTGAAACCTCTCGTGCTCATCACCCCGGACGGCCTGATCGGCAAACGCGGACCGTGGGTCGACATCCTGGAGAGAGCCGGCTTCGAAGTCGCCTATCCGTCCGATCCGGCCTTCACACGCGGCCATGCCGGTGACGAAGAAACAATCCGCGTCCTGCATGGCGCCTGTGCTGTTCTGGCCGGCGGTGAATTCCTGACGGAAGCAGTCATCAACTCGCTGCCGGACTTGCGGGTGATCGCCCGCGTGGGAGTCGGTTACGATCGCGTCGATATTCCGGCCGCCACCGCGCGGCGCGTCGCCGTGACGATTACGCCGAATTCCAATCACGAATCGGTCGCCGAGCACGCCTTCGCCTTGCTGTTCGCCGTCGCCAAATCGGTGGTGGAGAACCACAACGCGGTGGCCGCCGGACGCTGGCCGCGCAAGCTGACCGAGCCGATTCGCGGCAAGACCTTCGGGGTGTTCGGACTCGGACGCATCGGGCGGAGTGCGGCAGTCCGCGCGATCGGCATGCGGATGCGCGTGATCGCTTCTGAAACCTTCCCCGATCGTGAATTCGCGGAGAAGCACGGCATCGAGCTGGTCGATTTCGACACGCTGCTCGCGGAGAGCGACTACCTCAGCATTCACTGTCCGCTGATGCCGGAAACAAAAGGACTGTTCGATAAGGGCGTGTTCGCGAAGATGAAACCGGGCAGCGTGCTGGTGAACACGGCCCGTGGCCCGATTGTGAACGAAGGGGATCTGGTGGAAGCTCTGCAGAACGGGGAGATCGGCGGGGCGGGTCTCGACGTGTTTGAAGAAGAGCCGACGCCGGCTGATAATCCGCTGCTCCAGTTGAAGAACGTCGTCCTCGCACCGCACGTCGGCGGGCTGGACTGGCTCTCATTGCAGGACATGGCGATCGAATCGGCCGACTCGATCATCAAACTCCGCGACGGCGTCTGGCCCGAGGGCGCGGTCGTCAACGAAGAACTGCGCGAATCGTGGAAGTGGTGAAACGCGGGCTGGTCCGCCCCGTCAATCGAAACCCGACGCCGTTGCGGCCTCTCGTCGACGTCGTTGATGGTTGGTAGGATCAAACGTCATTGGCGTTCCTCTGCTGGTTGGGGTTCATACGAATCGGGACCGCGTGTACGAAGACCTCCTGAAATCGATCCGCGAGAATCGCGCCCGGGTCGGCGTGATCGGGCTCGGCTACGTCGGCCTGCCGCTGATTGACGCCTTCGTCTCCAGCGGGACCGCGGCGATCGGGTTCGACGTTGACCCGGCGAAAGTCGACCGGCTGAATGCGGGGCAAAGCTACATCAAGCACATTTCGTCCGCGGATGTCGCGAAATGGCTGTCGTCGTCGCGCTTCGAAGCCACAACCGACATGGCGCGGCTGGCCGAGCCCGATGCGCTGCTGATCTGCGTGCCCACGCCCCTCACAGACAGCCGGAATCCCGATCTGACCTACGTGGAAGGAACAACGCATTCCATCGCGAACGCTCTGCGTCCCGGGCAACTGGTGGTGCTGGAGAGCACGACCTATCCCACGACGACGCGCGACGTCGTGCTGCCGATTCTCCAGAAGAGCGGCCTGGAGGCGGGAACCGATTTCTTTCTGGCCTACAGCCCGGAACGGGAAGACCCGGGCAACCCGACTTACTCGGCGTCGCGGATTCCGAAGGTCGTGGGCGGAATCGATCAGGCGAGTCTGGAACTCGCGACCGCACTGTACGCCCACGCCGTAGCGGAAGTTGTCCCCGTAAGCAGCCCCGAAGTCGCCGAAGCCTGCAAAATCCTCGAGAACACGTACCGTGCCGTCAACATCGCGCTGGTGAACGAACTCAAGATGCTCCTGGACCGGATGGGCATCGACGTGTGGGAAGTGGTTGACGCCGCCAAGACGAAGCCGTTCGGGTTTCAGGCGTTCTATCCCGGTCCCGGCCTGGGCGGGCACTGCATCCCGATCGACCCCTTTTATCTCACCTGGCTGGCCCGCACGCAGGGGCTGACGACGCGGTTCATCGAGTTGGCCGGCGAGGTGAACGCCCGCATGCCGGACTACGTCATCGCCCGGTTGGGCGAGTTTCTCAACGACGTGGGCAAGCCGATTCGCGGCAGCAAGGTGTGCGTCCTGGGGGCCGCTTACAAGAGGGACGTCGACGATCCCCGGGAGAGTCCCTCCTTTGTGCTGATCGAGCAACTGCTCGAGCGAGGGGCCGACGTCTCTTACAGTGATCCGCATGTGTCCCAGTTGCCCAAGGTCCGCAACCACTCTCTGCCCGACATGTCCAGCAAGGAACTGACGCCGGAGTTCCTCTCCTCGTTGGACTGCGTGCTGATCGCCACCGACCATTCGGCGTTCGACTACGAATCGATCGTGCGTCACTCCCGGCTCGTGGTCGACACCCGCAATGCAACCAGGAACGTTGCGGACGGACGCGAAAAGATCCGGAAGGCATGAGAACCGAGGGCGCGCTGCTGTCGTGGCGACGCTCGGCGGCGGGTGGCACGCCCTGAGTGGAGCGCAGCGGAACGGTGGGCGTGGTCGCCGGGTTATGTATGAATCTCTGCGAGGGATGTAGAACTACGTCGACGCTGCGATCGGCCACGCCCATCACTGCGTGATGGGCCGTAGCACCCAACCGTGTTCAACGGGAACATCTCGGCAACCTGAGCCTCGAAACCCCGTTGGATCAGCCGTTCTTCACCCGTCGGTGGCCGCAGCTTCACATCCACGTACTCGTCGAAAGTCAGTCCCGTTCCCATTCACAGTTCTCCCATTGGGGTGAAACATCCGGGGCAGCACCACGCTCCCCCTATCTCCTTATTCACGGCGAGAGGCCGGATTCGTAAGGCGATTCGAGAAGTTTCTGAAGAAATGCCAGCGGACGCTCTAACTGCCGTTAGCAGATAGAGTTTCGCGTCGTGGCTTGTCTATGCGTCCAGCGGGCTGCGGACCCCGACGCCGGGCTTGGCCATCACGTGCGTGTAGATCATCGTCGTTTCGACGTTCTTGTGGCCGAGCAGATCCTGCACCGTCCGGATGTCGTACCCGTTCTCCAGCAGATGCGTGGCGAACGAATGCCGCAACGTGTGGCATGTCACGCGTTTGTTGATGCGGGCCACTTCGGAGGCGTGCTTGACCGTGCGATCCACCGCACTGGGATGAGCGTGCCAGCGGATGCGTCGTCCCGTCTCCTTGTCCAGGCGAATGACGGCCGACCCGAACACGAATTGCCAGCGCAAGTCCCGTGCTGCGTTGTGTCGTTTGTGTTCCAGGCTCGTCGGAACGGGTGCATATCCCGCACCGTTCTCCACATCATGTTCATGCCGCAATCGAACGAATTCGACCTGCGCTTTCAGTCTCTCTTCCAGAGACTGCGGCAGCATCGTGACTCGGTCCTTGTTTCCCTTGCCACCGCGAATGATGATCTGCCCTCGGTCGAAATCGAGGTCGACGACCCGGATCTTACAGCACTCCGAGATCCGCATGCCGGTGCCGTACAGCAGTTCCACGATGAGCCTGTGAGACGCGTTTTCGGGCAGGGCCGCGATCAGTCGGCGGACTTCGTCTTTCGAGAGTACTGTGGGGAGACGCTTGGGTTTGCTGGCCCGCACAGCATCCAGTGAACCGAGCGGCTGCTCGAGCACATGCCGGTACAAGAACAGAATCGCGCCCAACGCCTGGTTCTGAGTGCTTTCCGCCAGCCGGCGATTGACTGCCAGATGGGTGAGGAACGCCTCGACTTCCTTCTCCCCCATCTCTCGGGGATGAATCCAATGGCCGGTGCGATTGTGATGAAACCGCAGAAACTCCTCGACCCAACGGCAGTAGGTCTGAATGGTTCGTTTGGCCAGGCGGCGGACTTCGCAGGCCGCCCGATATTGTTCGAGGAGTTTCATCTCCACAGTTTGCCGCGCAAGAATTGCTCGGTCAATTCGCGCAGTGGATTTGATGTATCTCCATTCCAGGCTGGAGATTGACTGCCATTCCTCCCCGGAGTATTCTCAATGCGGATTGTTGAGAGATAACCAAGTTCTGCCTCGCAACCCACGACATGCCAGCTCGATCCGAATCACGCGTAACCGCAGGACTCAACGACTACAGATTTGTTGCTTCATTGCATGTCCAACATCCTTCCATAGACCCGGCTGACGTGACGGCCGCGCTAAAGCAAGAGCCCAATAGCGTAAAACGGCGTGGCGAGAAGCGGCGCAGACCCGACGGTAGCCTGCTCACCGGGAATTACGATGAAAACCACTGGAGCGCTGATCTCGAAATTGTTGCCGGTCACGACCTACCGAAATTCCTACACAACCTGACGGACGCGCAAATGCGACATGCGATGGACCTGACCCGACGAATAGATGACACTGGAGGTTCGGTTACGGTATTCATCGGCGTATTTGCAGACCGCCTCTGCGACTTTGAAATACCAGCATCTACATTACGTCGACTTGGCAACGCTGGCATTTCTGTCCGGCTTGACTACTACGGCAACGCTGACACAAGCGAAACGGCAGAACAAACGGATGAACGCGAGCCGGAATAGGCCGGGTTGGCTCGCTTCGCTCGGTAACGTCAACTCCCGGCCGCGTTATCCGAAACGTTCTGCCTCGCAACCCACGACATGCCAGCTCGATCCGAATCACGCGTAACCGCAGGACTCAACGACTACAGATTTGTTGCTTCATTGCATGTCCAACATCCTTCCATAGACCCGGCTGACGTGACGGCCGCGCTAAAGCAAGAGCCCAATAGCGTAAAACGGCGTGGCGAGAAGCGGCGCAGACCCGACGGTAGCCTGCTCACCGGGAATTACGATGAAAACCACTGGAGCGCTGATCTCGAAATTGTTGCCGGTCACGACCTACCGAAATTCCTACACAACCTGACGGACGCGCAAATGCGACATGCGATGGACCTGACCCGACGAATAGATGACACTGGAGGTTCGGTTACGGTATTCATCGGCGTATTTGCAGACCGCCTCTGCGACTTTGAAATACCAGCATCTACATTACGTCGACTTGGCAACGCTGGCATTTCTGTCCGGCTTGACTACTACGGCAACGCTGACACAAGCGAAACGGCAGAACAAACGGATGAACGCGAGCCGGAATAGGCCGGGTTGGCTCGCTTCGCTCGGTAACGTCAACTCCCGGCCGCGTTATCCGAAACGTTCTGCCACGAAGCCCTACGCACAAACGATGGCATCCGAAACTGAGTACGCCAACACTGACTTCGATCTCAAATCAGCTACGCCTTTCGGTACGCTTCAACGCGAACTCGATGAATCATGTTGTGTTCTGCATTACACGCACGGCGAAGACGGCCATTGGCACTCGATCGTCGAATCCTCGCACGAAGATGAAAACTGCAATCGCAACGCGGAGCTTGACATCGCAGCAATTCTCGAAGCGATCCATGCACTGTCGCCTGTTGCAAAGTCCGAACTCGACGCGTGTTATCTACGCGAGTTCAATATTGGCTTTCATTGCTGGGATACTTGGGCGTACGTCCACACGTTGCCTCATTCCCTTGTTCGTGCGATTGCCGACGCCAACTGCACGATCGCAGTAACCCTTTACCCGATGCGAAATCCAGACGGCACGCGCAAAGAATGACCGTCGGACGTTCGACGCGATATAATGCACGCCCAACGTGGCAGAACAAAGCGGTGAACGGGAGCCGCCGATGACGCGGGTTTTGAAATCATAGATTTTTGGCGGCGGCCCCGTTACCGCCAGCGCTACGCCTCCCACACCAACCCCCCGCTCCCACGCGAAGCAAACCCACCCCACACCGCGCCGATCCTGTGCGTGAGTATTCCACGGAAGCCCCTCGGGCGCAGGCCAGTACCCGTGAACACCGTAGCCGACCAACAAGGACTGGAGGCAAAACCAAGAGCAATCAAGAACTTCTCAAGCGCATCGCGTGTGATCCGAAGGTCATGAACCTGGTCGCTAGATGGCAGCTCCAGATTCACGCTGTTTCGATCGCATAGCGATGCGGTTGGCGAATGAGCGCCACAACGTCGTCGGAACGATCGACGATGACGGCGAACATTTCCATAATGTCCCGGCCGAGAACGCTCATGTCGAGCGCTTCCAACTGCGTAAACGCGGCGTACTCGCCGCGAAACATCGCTATCCCGCCATTGTCGCGCGGCAACCGGATTCGGGTTGCAACTCGCACTGATTCGGCGACGCCTCCCACCCCGCCAAGTCGTTCCTCAGGCGTGGCGGCATCAAGATCGAGTACATCAAGAATGGCCGCACTGAAAACCGTGCAGTCCGCTCCGGTGTCAACCAAAAAGGGTGCGGGTTCCCAATTGCCATCAGCATTCAGAATGTCGCAACAGACGATCGGCCGCACAAATCCGTCATCGCACTCAAACCACTGGCCGTTAATGCGCATAAATGCGGGCCGCCTTCTCTTTCGGAATGTAGTGGACGAACCGTCCTTTATCGTCGGGATGCGCGGCGGTTGCCTCGGCCACTGCTTCGCTCGCGCTCTCGGCAACGAATAGCTCCTCGCCAGCAACGCAAATGCATTTCCCTCGATGCTTCGGGTAAACTTCAGACGCATGGGCCTGCAGCCACGCGGAATTGCGATCGAACTGTTCGCGTTGCGCTTGTGCTTCGGCCAATTCGGCCGGATCGGTCACTTCTTCCATGACAATCCTGGTTGATTGGTTGGTCATCCTGGCGCCTCGGAAATCAGAAGATATCATCCACTGCATCCAGTCTATTCCTTCCGCAACGACCGGACAATGCGGACTCAGGTCGATGCAAGGAGAAAGCCATCGATCCTGGTCGCTACGTCTTCCGCACCGCCCCCCCCGCTCCCACGACAGGCAAACCCGTCCGGCACGCCGACCCATCGTGCGCGTGAGTGTTACACGGAGGCCGTTCGTGCGCACGCGCCGCCGCGTCGTGGAACCCACCCACTGGCCTGTCCGCGCATCGCGGGTGATTTCACTTCCCCCCAGCCACCCGGTAACATCGGGCCGCTTTTCGGTTCGTCCGGTGTCGCACTCTTGACCGCCTCTGATCAGCAACTGAGGGAGATTGCATGTCATCCAACCAGAACGAAACATCCGCTGCCGTACCGTCTGAGGATCGCAGTTCTGCCACGCGGCTTCCGCGTCGCACCTTCCTCACCGCCGCCGCCTCCGCCGCAGCTGCGACAGCGTTCGGACGCGACTACGGCCCCGGCACGCAGCCGGTCCGCTATCCCGATCCCGACATCGTCGTCCTCGACGACCGCTTCAAGAAGTACAAACTCGGCAACTCCGCCATCCAGCGGCTCTACCACAATCCACAGATGCTCTGGGCCGAAGGACCTGCCTGGAACGGTGTCGGCCGCTACCTCCTCTGGAGCGACATCCCCAACAACGTCCAGATGCGCTGGCTCGAAGAAGACGGCCACGTCACCATCTTCCGGCACCCCTCAGGCAACTCGAACGGCAACACCTTCGATTTCCAGGGCCGGCAGATCTCCTGCGAGCACGGCACGCGCAAGGTTGTCCGCTACGAGTACGACGGCACCAAAACCGTGCTGGCCGAGGAGTTCGAAGGCAAAGGCTTCAATGCCCCCAACGATGCCGTCGTGCATCCCGATGACGGAGCCGTCTGGTTTACCGATCCCGGCTACGGCTCACTGATGAACTACGAAGGCCACAAAGCCCCCAACGATTCGCCTCAGCCCTACCGCAAAGAGGCGGTCTACCGCATCGACGTCCGGGCCGGCAAGATCACCCAACTGACCGACGAGATCTACAAGCCGAACGGACTCTGTTTCTCCCCCGACTACAAGAAGCTCTACGTCGCAGACACCGGCGCGTCCCACTACGACGACGCCCCCCGCAACATCAAGGTCTGGGACGTCGTCGACGGAACGTCGCTCGCCAACGGCCGCGAGTTTGCGTCGATGGAAACGGAGTACGTCACGTCCGACGGCGAGAAGAAATCGGGCGGCGGTTTCGCCGACGGCATCCGCGCCGATGTCGACGGCAACGTGTGGGCCAGCGCCGGCTGGGTCGGCGACGGCTACGACGGCGCGCACATCTTCGCCCCCGACGGAACACGCATCGGTCAGATCCTCCTCCCGGAGATCTGCTCCAACGTCTGTTTCGGCGGCACAAAACGCAACCGCCTGTTCATGACCGGCAGCCAGTCCCTCTACGCCGTCTACGTCGAAACCAAAGGCGCGCACATCACATAGTGGTCGTCCGTTTAACCGCGACCCGCAGGGGAGCGCGTCTTCAACTCGCGGCGAAACGGCGAAAGCCAAATGCGTTTCATCGACCTCAGCCTCCCTCTCGAAGACGACCGCGGTTGGGCCCCCTGGTGGGCTCGCACGCGCGTCAAGTATCAGGACCACCGCTTCGGCCGGCGAGCGATTCGCCTGCTGTTCGGCCTCGGCGCAAAGTACCTCCGCGGCGGCCTCGGCTGGAGCAACGAGGTACTCAAGCTCTCGACCCACGGCACAACCCACGTCGACGCGCCCTGGCACTACGCACCGGTCAGCGAGGGAAGACCGGCCCGCACCATCGACGAGATGCCGCTCGACTGGTTCTACGGCCCGGGCGTCGTTCTCGATCTCTCACATCTGCCCAGCGACGCGGCCGCAACAACCGCAGACATCACGTCAGCGGTCGAGCAGACGGGCCATAAACTGAGCCCCGGCGACATCGTTCTCATCCGCACCGGCAACGATGCACGGTGGCGGAAGCGGGAATACTACTCCTCCGGCCCCGGCGTGAGTGCCGAAGCCACCCGCTGGCTGATCGAACAGGGCGTCCGCCTGATGGGCATCGACGCCTGGGGCTGGGACCGCCCGCTCGCGGCACAAGCGAAGGAAGCCAAAGCAACCGGCCGCACCGACCTCTTCTGGGAGGCCCACTACGTCGGCATCGACCGCGAATACTGCCAGATCGAACGCCTCGCAAATCTCGACCAACTTCCCCCGCACGGCTTTACGGTGTGTGCGTTCCCTCTAAAAGTAAAACGTGGCTCCGGCGGTCCGGCACGGGTGGTGGCCTTGCTCGATGGTTGATGCGAAACGGCGAAACCGCAAGCGTCAGGCTTCGACCGGGGCGACGACCTCCCCCATGTCATCAAAAATCTTCTCCACCCCCGGCTTGAAGACCGCCCCGATCAGAATGTCGACCAGCCGGCTGTGATGTTCCGGGTGCTCCCGCAGAAACTCGCCGAAGCTGAAGTCGGGCGCATAGAAGGCGTAAACCAGCCTGCGGAAGTTGTCGAGCCCCCCGCGGTATTCCTGCTGCCAGGCGCCGAGGCGCTCGGCGGTGAGGTCGTCGTGCTCCAGCGCATCATGCACCGCGTCGGCGACGAACTCGCCCCCCTTCAGGGCCAGAAACACGCCCGACGAGTAGACCGGGTCGATGAATCCGCAGGCGTCGCCCGCCAGCACCCAGCCGGGGCCCGCCGCTTCGCGGGAGCGATAGGAATAGTCCTTCGTCGTGAAGTAATCGAGATGGCGCGTCGCATCTTTCAGTCGTTCCTGCAGAGCCGGGCAGCGGTCGAGTTCCCGCTGGAACGTCTGTTCGGGCGTCGACCCCTTCGGGAACATGTCTTCCATCGAGCCGGTGCAGCCCACGCTCACAATGTCGTCCCGCAGCGGGATGTACCAGAACCAGCTCCGCTTCCCCTCGGTCTGCATGATGAGCGTGGCCCCCTCGTCCTTTCCCGGATCGCGCGCGGCCCCTTTGAAGTAGGTCCAGATCGTTCCCTTCTTCAGGTGCCGGTCGGTGGTCTTCAGGCCTAACCGATGCATCAGAAACGCAGACTGGCCGGTGGCATCGACGACCACCTTCGCCCGGATCTCCCGCGACGCTCGCGCGTCTCCGTCTTTCGACTTTGATTCGGCGAGTTTCACTCGCACTCCCACCGCCCGGTCGCCATCGAAGAGCACGTCGAGCACCTGGGCATCGGTGCGGACGACCGCCCCTTTGGCCACCGCATTGTCGAGCAGCAGCTTGTCAAAATCGCCCCGCTCGACCTGCCAGGTCATCGAGCTTTCATGCGGGTTGTATTCGTCGAAATAAAACGGCGCCGAGGGCTTGGAACCGTCCGAATAGAACTGCACGCTGAACTTTTTCGGAAAAGCGCTCGCCTTGAGTTGCTCGATCAGCCCCAGCCGTTTGAGCGGCCAGTACGTCTCGGGAATCAGAGACTCCCCCACGTGGAACCGCGGCACGGACGAGCGCTCCAGCAGCGCAACCGAATGGCCGTACTCCGCCAGCAGCGCAGCAACGGTCGAACCCGCCGGTCCGCCCCCCATGACGATCACGTCGTAGGCGCCGTCCAGCGCGGGCTGGTAATCGTGACAGGGAGAATAGTTTGCCTCAATCATGAGCTTTGACTGATCGTAATCGACATGCGGACCGGCGAAAACAGGTGCGTCGTCGGCGCTTTCCAACAGTTCAAAATTCGTCTCCATGCTGGAGCATGGTCGTCTGGCGTGTTATCCTGAGAGACCCGCACGACGAACGGTTTTTCAATCCGGACTGTTCGGGTTGAGCGGTTTCCGCCGACGCATGAATGCCGCAGGGTGTTGTGCGGATGTGCAATCCGTAAACAAAGCCTTCACAAGGCGCCAGCCCGCCCCGCCGAATTGGGGCCTCTTCGAATCATTGTAGAACGCTCGCCGCATCCGGCGACACACTCAACACAGCTTTTAGGAGAGCAACGCATGTCCCTGAATCGCCGTCGTTTTCTGCAGAACAGCGCCCTCGCGGCTTCGACCGCCGCATTCAGCCGCGTCGAGTTCGTCATGGCCGACGACTCGAAGCAGAGCAAAAGTCCGGGCGAAAAGCTGGGTTACGCCGTCGTCGGCGTCCGCGGACAGGGCAACGGCCACCTCGGCGTGCTCACCGATCGCGACGACGTCGAAATCCTCTACATCTGCGATGTGGACGAAGAGGTCGGAAAACAGCGTGCGAAGCAAGTCGGCGACAAGCAGGGCCGTATGCCGAAATACGTGCAGGATTTCCGGCAGGCGCTGGAGGATCCGGCCGTTGACTGCGTCTCGACCGCCACCCCCAACCACTGGCATGCCCTGGTGACGATCACCTCGCTGCAGGCCGGCAAAGACGTCTACGTCGAAAAACCGGCCTCGCACAACGTCTGGGAAGGCCGGCAGATGGTCGGCTGGACCCGCAACCTGGGCCGTATCTGCCAGTGCGGCACGCAGTCTCGTTCGAGCCCCAGCCTGCAGGAAGCGGTCGACTTCGTTCAGGGCGGAGGCCTCGGGAAAATCCAGTACGCCGTCGGCACCTGCTACAAGCCCCGCAAGAGCATTGGCCAACTCGATCAGCCGCTCGAACTTCCGGCCACGATCGACTACGACCTCTGGTGTGGACCGGCCGAGAAGGTCGACCTCTACCGGCCCAGGTTGCACTACGATTGGCACTGGGACTGGAACACCGGCAACGGCGACATGGGCAACCAGGGCATCCACCAGATGGACATCGCCCGCTGGTTCCTCGGCGCCGACGCCCTCTCTCCGCAGGTGATGAGCATCGGCGGCCGGCTCGGCTATGAGGATGCCGGCAATACGCCCAACACGCAGATCGTCTACCACGGCTATCCCGATGCACCGCTCATCTTCGAGACCCGCGGACTGCCGCAGAAGGATCTCGACTGGAGCACCGGCATGGACAATTACCGGGGATCGCAGATCGGCGTGATTGTGCAATGCGAGCAAGGCTACGTCGTCATTCCGAACTACTATGAAGCGCGCGTCTTCGACAACGACGGCAACGACGTAAAGACCTTCAAGTCGGACGGCAACACGCTGGCCCGGCATCACGGCAACTTCATCGACGCCGTCCGGTCGCGCAATCACGAAGAACTGAACGCCGACATTCTCGACGGCCACCTGTCGAGCGCGCTCTGCCACACCGGCGGCATCTCGCACCAGTTGGGCGCCAGCGCTTCGGCCGACGAGATCGAACAGAAGGTCCGCGGCAACGACCTGTGGGCCGACTCCTACAGCCGATTGGCCGACCATCTGCAGGCCAACGGCGTGAGCATCGAGAAGTCCGGCCTTGTCGTCGGACCGCAACTCGAAATGGACACCGAGGCCGAAGAATTCGTCGGCAGCGACGATGCGAACCGCCTCCTCACGCGAAACTACCGCAAAGGCTTCGTCGTCCCCGAAGCCAAGGCGTAACAGCGCCGACGAAACCGTTCGCCATTTCCAACGCCCACCGGTTGCAACCGGTGGGCGTTTTTCGGTATTCTCGCGAGATCCGAAAATGAATCGAATCCTGCAACTCGTCCTGGCTTGCGTCGTCATGTGCGTCTCAAGCGCCGCCGCTACCGATCGCCCGAACATCGTTTTCGTCCTCACCGACGACCAGGCCCCAACGGCAGCCGGATTCGCAGGCAATACCCAGCTCAAGACGCCCAACATGGACCGTCTGGCCCGCGAAGGGGCCGTGCTGACGAACTCCTTCGTGGCGACGCCGGTCTGCAGTCCCTCGCGGGCGTCGCTGGCGACCAGCCGGTATGGGTCGGAACTCGGCATCATCGACTGGATCAACCCCCGCGCCGAACCGCAGCACGGACTGAACCCCAACACCGTCACCTGGATGGAACTGCTCCAGGAGGCCGGCTACGCCACCGGCCTGTTCGGCAAGTGGCACCTGGGAACCGCAGACCGGTTTCATCCGACTCTGTCCGGCTACGATGAATTCATGGGCATCCGTAGCGGGGGCTGTCCGCCGAAAGACCCGGTGCTCGAAATCGACGGGCACGACGTCAAGACCAACGGCTTCACCGTCGATCTTGTGACTGACCACGCACTGCAGTTCATCGAGACACACCGGGAAGACCCCTTCCTCGTCTCGTTGCACTACCGCGAACCGCACGCCGCCTGGCTGCCGACCCGCGAGGAGGACTGGGAACCGTACAAAGACCTCGATCCCCTGCTTCCCGAACCCGATTTTCCCAAGCTCGACGTCGAGAAGGTCAAGCAGTTCACCCGCGAGTATTACGCCAGTTGCGCCAGCGTCGACCGCAACCTCGGCCGCGTGCTGGAGACGCTGGACCGGTTGGGACTGGCGGAGAACACCGTCGTCGTGTTCACCAGCGACCACGGCTACCACAACGGGCACCACGGGCTGTGGTACAAGGGAAACGCCCACTGGATGCTCACCGAACTCCCGCCCAAGCAGTGGGAGCACATCGATCGCAAGCGGCGGCCGAACCTGTTCGACCAGGCGCTCCGCGTCCCCACAGTCGTCCGCTGGCCCGCCGCGATCGAACCGGGCGCGGTCGTTGAGCAGACCGTCTCCAACCTCGACTGGTACCCCACGCTGCTCGAGATTGCGGGAGTTGAATTGCCGGCGGAGATCACAGTCCGCGGCGAAAGCATCGTCCCCTTGCTGAAGGGCGAGCCGGTCGAGTGGGACAACTCGCTCTACGCCGAATACAGTATGCGGCACGGGGCCACCGTCGACATGCGGGCCTGGCGCACGCCGGAATGGAAACTGATGATCGATTTCGCCCACGAAGGCCGCCGCGAACTCTATCACCTGGCTGACGACCCCGCCGAGTCGCAGAACCTGATCGATTCGGACGATCCCGAAGCATCGCGGATCAAGCAGGAGTTTGAAACGAAGATCCGGGACGGGCTGGCGGAGATTCGCGACCCGCAGTTGGTTGACGTATGGATGGAGGAGGCGAAGTGAGACCTACGACACGGAGTGCTCGTGATGCACACTGGCGACGACAATGGTGGTACAAGCCGTCGATGTAGCGTGCCCGAGGACCGCAACCGACTTGGAGAAACCGGCTTCGCTCTCGCGCTTATCGCACTCATTGGAATCGTCTGCACTTTAGGCCCACTGGTGTTACTCAGTATCCCCGCGACTCTGATCTCAATTGTCGGGATGTTTAGACAACCGCGAGGACACGCATTCTGCGGCATGATACTCGGCACGCTCCTGTCGTTGTTGGTGCTCGAAGTCTTGCTGGATTGATGTCGACTCGTCGGCATCAGGTGAAATCAAACAGCACAGAATGACTTTACAACTCTGCAGGACATGACCCATGGCAATTCAGACCGCCACAATCGACGACGTGCGATCCGCCCAGCAGGTCATCCTGCAACACATCTCCCCCGCGCCGCTGATCCGCTCCTACGCACTGGAAAAGGAACTCGGCCTGCCCGAGAGCCGGCGGGTCTGGATCAAGGATTACGGCTGGACCCCGGTGCGGTCGTTCAAACTGCTCGGCGGCCTGTACTGGATGGACCGCAATCGCGAAACGGTCGGCGATCGCCCGGTCGTGGCCCATTCCTCGGGCAACTTCGCGGCCGGAATCTCCTTCGCCGGAATGCGGTACGGCAAGCGCGTGATCGTCGTCATGCCCGACACCGCTCCCGAAGTGAAAACCACCCTCACCCGATCGTTCGGCGCCGAGATCCGCACCTACGACATCTCGCGCGACCATGAAACCGGCGACCGCGAACGGATGCACCGCGAAATCGCCGAGCAGGAAGGAGCCGTGCCGGCCAACCCGTACGACGACCCGTTTGTCATCGCCGGCAACGGCGTCGGCGGACTGGAAATCGTGCAGGAACTCCGCCGGCAGCAGCGCGACGTGTCCCTGTTCCTCTGCCCGGTCAGCGGCGGCGGGCTGATGGCCGGCCACGCCCTCGCTATCGAGGACGGATATCCGGGCGCGGAAATCGTCGGCGTCGAACCGGAGCACGCTGACGACTTCCGCATGTCGCTGGCCGAAGGCCGCCGCGTCCGGTTGGACCATCCCAAAAGCATCTGCGACGGCCTCCTCTCCTACGATGTCGGCGAATACAACTGGCCCATCCTGCAGCGAACCGTCGCGCGTTCCGTTCCCGTGCCCGATGGCGACACCTGCGCAGCAATGAGATGGCTCTATGGCCAGCACGGCCTCCGCACCGAACCCTCCGGCGCAATCACCACCGCCGCTCTGCTCACCGGCCGCGTCAAACCGGACGGCGAGGCCGACATCGTCGTCGTTCTCAGCGGCCGGAATGTGGATGAGAGGCAGTTCCGGGAGTGGATATTGTAGAATGAACAACATCATCATCATCCGGTCAGTCATGTCAGAGGTGTCCGCATGATTCGTATCGCAGTGGTTCTCCTGTCGCTCATCGCCGTCGTCTCCATCGCTCTCGTGTTCCGGCCTCGCGATCCTGAGCCGAAACCCGACGGCCGCGAATCGACTCAGGTCACGGAACAGGAGCAGGACTCCACTCCCGTCGTGGACCAGGTTCCGAACAACCGCGGTCCCGACGTGGCCGACGCCTACACGGGCGACGTGCATCCGATGCTTTCCGGACAGGGGCCGCTCGAACTGACGGCCCACTGGTCGCCGATCGGTACAGGTCGCGAACAACTCGAACGGCAGGTTCCCGAATCGATCTACGCAGTCTTTCGCGACCTCACCGTCGATGTCCCGCGCCGCACGTACACCGCTCGAGACTTCTCGCCGCTTCTGCCCGCCGAGTTCGAAGACGTCGGACAGATGTGGTCCATCGAACTCGACCGCGTTGCCCCGTTCCTGACGCAATTCCATTCCAACCCCAGCATGCGTGCCGTCTCCCGCGGACGTCGGTCCGGTCCCGACGGCGCCTTCGGCGTGTTACGGGCGCAGTCCCCCACACACTTCGATCTCGTGTTCCGCTGGCACGCCGAGTTCCAACTGGGAATCAACATGTGGTACACGCCGGCCTACTTCACCGGGCGAATGGTCATCAACCGCCAGTCCAGGTCGATCGAGCACTTTCACGTTGAGATTCCGCCCGAGAACACGCTCAACGTGCATCTCACGGTCATCGCCGCCTTCGACGGGGTCTCCCCTCCCGATGTCAACCGCGAGATCCGGCACGGCGACGAAGTCGTGACCGCCCGCGACATTGTCCACGTCGACCGCATGGAGTTGACCGACGGCACACAGTTTCCAGAGGACCGGCAATGGACCGATCAGATCACGCTCACGCAGGCCCGGGCCGACCTGAAGAAGACGTTCTACAAGTTTCTAGAAATCGACTGGGTTCCCTTCACTGAGGCGCTCGCCAGGGCCGAAACCTCCGGCAAGCCGATCCTGGCCGCCGTCTCCTGGGGCGGCCTCGACGACCAGAGTTGTTGACCCAGCGGCACCGATTCGAGAGCAGGTCTGCTCTCTTCGCCCCAGGTCATCGATCGCATCAATGACACGTTTGTCAGCACGCTGATCATCGTCGACGACTTGAAAGCCCTCGCCGAACAGGAGGACCCCCTTGCGCAGGCTCTCGTTGACAACTGGAGCTTTCCGATGGATCTGATGTTCGTAACTCCCGAGGGCGAATTCCACAGCAAGCTGAACGCCTTCAAGGATTTTCGCAGACCCCACCACGACGTCGGACAACCAAGCTACGTCGAATGGGGCGGACCGACCCACGAAGAAGTCTTCCTGATGCACGTCAACAAACACTTCCCCTCAAACACCGACCCCCACCAGTAACGCCTCGCCCGCAATCAGCGGAAGGCCAGGCAAAATATCCCGGACGCAGAGCAGCGAAGTCACTCCCTCCATCCGCGGGCTGACGCCGCGCGGCTCGCCGTTATTTGCCGGCCTCTTTCGGCGGGATCGATTTAATGAACGCGATGACGTCCGCCATTTGTTCAGGGGTGATGTCTTTTTCCAGGCCGACCGGCATCAGGGAGAGGCCGGTGGAGCGGAGTTCTTCGATCTGGTTGCGGAGGATGACGTCTTCCTTCCCTTCGGCGCGGCGGAGGGTGAGCGTGTCGGCGGTTTCGTCGACGATGATGCCGGTGACGATGCGGCCGTCTTCCAGGAGGACGCTGTAGTTGGTGAAGTTGGGCTGGGCCTCGCGGTTGGGGTCGAGCATGGCGATCAGCAGGTCGCGGGGGGACTTGTTAACGACCGACGCGAGGTCGGGGCCGACGGCGTGGCCTTCCTCGCCCACCTTGTGGCAGTTGGCGCAGACCTTCTTGAAGACGGCCACGCCGCGCTCGGCGTTGGTTTCTTCCTCGAGGGCCGGTTCGTAGTCGGCGATGACCTTGGCGCGGTCGGCATCGGCGACGCCGAAGTGCTGTTCGGCGAGTCCCCGAACGGCGGCGACCGGATGCGAGAGGAGCGCCTGGCGCTTGTCGGCGGCGATCTCGCCGGGTTTGACGTCGCCCGCTTCGATGGCGGCGAAGAGCTGTTCGGTGCGGGCCTGGGAGCGGAGGAGCGCATCGATGATTTCGATGCGGACGGCAGGGCTCGTGGCGGCCCACGATTCGAGGAGGCCGGCGGTGACTTCGGCGCCGGGGTGGTCGGAGACGGCCCGGACGACGGCCGACTGGATCGCCTGCGGCTGCTGGGGGGTGAGGAGTTGTTCCGTCAGGTCGATCAGATTCTCCGTTTCATCGTGTGAGAGGAACGTGACGGCGGCGGCTCGGGTGGAAGTTTGTGCGTCTGCGTCGAGGGCGGAGGCGCGGGCAGTGGCGAAGCTGGCCGAGACGATGGCGCGGGCCTCGTCGCTGATGTCGTCCGTCGCAGCGAGTTGGGAGAGCGTGTTGCCGCGAGTCGTCAGGCCCCGCGCGACGGACTGCAGGACGGCAGCGGCGACGGCAGCCCGCCTGTCGCCGTCGGGCATGTCGGTCAGCGCATTGACGACGTCGGGTGCGCCGCCGTTGACAGTAATGAGTTCGGCCAGGCGCTGGAGCCAGCGGACTTCCCCGTCGGCGAGGTCGCTGCGGGCGAGGAGGCTGGTGACCAGTTGCGGACCACGGTTGCCGACGGAGGTCAGCATGGCCTGTTGAACGTCGGACGAGAGATTGGGGTTGGAGGCGAGGAGGGCCAATCCCCTCGCGGTGGTTTGTTCATCGAATTCGCCGAGGGAGAAGGCGACCTGGAACTGGACACGGGCGTCCTCGGGGTACTCGGCGATGGCGCGGAAGAGAATTTCGCCGGCGCCGGGGAAGTCTGCATGGTGTTTTTCGGCGAGGAGGACGGCCTGTTCGGCGACTCGGGGATCGGGAGGATCGAGTGCGGCGAAGAGATCGGCCTGGGTGAGAGCGCCGAGGCCGTCGAGGGTGTAAAGGGCGTGGACGCGGGCGGTGTCTGACGTGGAGTTCTCAACAAGTGCGTGGAGCGGTTCGACGGCGGCCTGGTCCTGCTGTTCCCAGAGGAGCCGCTGCGCGGTGACTCGGTTCCAGGCGTTCGTCGAATTGAGTTGGTCAACGAGTTTGCTGGTGTTCATCTCGGCGAGGTTGGGGAACGGTTTCTGTTTCCATTCGGGGGGGGCGATGCGGTAGATGCGTCCGCGGTCGTCTCCACTTTCGAGGTCGAGGTGTTGCTTGATGTCTTCGGGGATGGAGAAGGGATGCTCGATGGTCTCGCGGTACATGTCGAGAATGTAGAGGCAGCCGTCGGGTCCGTTGACGAAGTTGACGGGTCGGAACCAGTTGTCGGTGGAGGTGATGAATTCGACGTCCTGGTCGGCGCGGGTGGCGGTGAAGGTGACGCCGTTGGGGGCGAGGGTTTTGCGGTGGACGAGGTTGCCTCCGACGTCGCCGATGAATGCATTGCCGCGGAATGGCTCGGGGTAGGCGTCCCCGCGATAGATGGTGACGCCGGTGGCGGAGGTGAAAAAGCCTGTGGCGACGAGTTCGGTGGCGGGCGCGCGGTCTGCGAAGTTGGGGTCGGCGGCGCGGCGGCGGGTGCGGACGATTCTCCAGGGTTCGGCGGGGCTTTTGCGGTAGACCGGTGCGGCTGCGCCTTCGGCGGCGATGGTGCGGATCGCTCCGGAGACCGTGACGCCGGGCGTGCGGTTGATGTACTTGATGGGGAAGACGATGTGCTGAATGTGGTTGCTGTTGGAGCAGACGAAGGCGTTGCCGAAGTCGTCGAAGGAATGCCCGAACTGGCGGCCGCCGGTGAGGAACTCGACTTCGCCGGTCTTGGGATCGAAGGCGAAGTTGCGGCCGCGCAGGCTGCCGACTTCTTCACCGTCGCGGGTCAGGACGCTGTCGCTGTTGGTGCCGCCGGAGGCGTAGATGCGGTTGTCGAGGCCCCACTTGAGGTTGTTGGCGAGACCCTGGACGTTGGCGCGGCTGAGGCCGGTGAAGACGATCTCGCGGACGTCGGCGACGTGGTCGCCGTCGGTGTCCTTGAAGTACCAGAGTTTTTCGGGGGCGATGACGAAGACGCCGCCGTCGTAGCAGCAGACGGAGGTGGGCCAACTGATGCCCTCGGCGAATTTCCAGCTTTCGTCGAAGACGCCGTCGCCGTCGGTGTCTTCGAGGAGTCGGACGACGCCTGCGTCGACCTTGCCGATCGGTTCAGGCTGCTGGGCGCGGACTTCTTCGGAGTAGGGATAGCCGTGCATCTCGGCGACGTAGAGGCGGCCTTGTTCGTCAAAGCAGGCGTCGACGGGGTCGGCGACGAGGGGTTCGTGGGCGACGAGTTCGAGCTGGAATCCGTGCTGGATTTCGAACGTGTCCATCACGTCGGCCGGTTCGGTGGCGGGGATGCGGGGGAGTTCGTCGGCGAGCGAGGGTTCGTCTGCCTGCGTCGATTGGGAGATGCGGACGCCGAGAGCGAGCGTGGCCGTGATGAGGAGGAGGGAGAGGACTCGGAGGGTGCGGGGCATTGGGTGATCCGGCGTGGGCGTTTCGGTTTCGCGTAATGTCTGGGGGTATTCTAGTCGGGCTTATGTGTCGGTGAAGAGGGCGGGGATCGGGTCGGCTTCGAGGAGGGTCTGTTCGCCGTCTTCGGAGGCGATTTTTCTGCGGGGGTCGAGGCGGAGGGCGCGGTAGGCGGAGGCGACGAGGCTGCTGATGTGGAGGGGAGCGTCGGTGGGGTGTTCGGCGAGGTCGTCGCTGGCGCCGATGACGGTTCCGCCGGCCGTGCCGGCGCCGGCGAGGATGGCGGACCAGCAATGGGGCCAGTGGTCGCGGCCGCCGTTCGGGTTGAGGCGGGGTGACCGGCCGAATTCTCCGGTGCAGATGACGAGTGTTTCGTCGAGGAGGCTGGAGCGGTGGAGGTCGTCGAGGAGTGCGGCGGCGGCGCGGTCGAAGCGGGGGCCGATTGTGTCGCGGTAATCGAAGAGTGTGGCCGGGGCGGCGGTCTTGTGGGCGTGGGCGTCCCAGGTGACTTCACCGTGGAGGCGGGGGCAGAGGTTGACTGTGACGACGCGGACGCCCGCTTCGATCAATCGAGCAGCCTGCCAGAGTCGGCGGCCGAAGTCGGTGTCGCCATAGTCGTCGCGGACGATGGGGCGGGTGCGTTCAAAGTCACCGGCGAGCAGGGCGCGCCCGGGAACCATGGGGGCGAAGAATTTGTCGAGCCAGCCGGGGCCTTCGCCGCATGGGGCGGTTGTTCCTGTCCCTTTGATCCGCTGCGGAACGAGAAGATACGGGGAGACGCCGTTGCGTGGTCCGATGAGGCGGGCGACGGCGGAACCAAGGCTGGGCGCGGGGACTCCGGCGTGCGCGACGCTGCCGGTGAGAAGCAGCTGCAGGCCGGTGGCATGCAGCGGTGCGGCGTCGTGGAAGAGGGAGCGGATGACGCACAGCCGGCCGGTGCGTTGGGCGAGGCGGGGGAGCGCTTCGCTGAAATGGACTCCCGGGATTTCTGTGGCGATCGCGCGGAGCGGGCCGCGGACGTGGGAGGGGGCGTCCGGTTTGGGGTCGAAGGTCTCCAACTGACTGGGGCCGCCGCTCATGACGACGAGAATCACGCTGCGGGGGCCGCTGCGTTCCTGGGCGCGGAGAACGGCGGCCTGCTCGGCGGCGGGCAGGCCGACCATACTGAGTCCCCCGACGGCGAGAAAGTCGCGGCGGGAGACGGAGTGACGTCCGGGAGTGGGGGCCGGTGCGCTGGTCATGCAGGGGATCCTGTTTGTCTCCGTGAGCGATGGGAACGAGGGCCCGCGGCGCAGCCGGGGGGGTCTTGATTGGTTCACTCAGGATGAGTTTAGCACGGGGCGCTGGTGGGTTGAAACGTTGTGGATTGGTGAGGGTCACGCGAAGGCGCTACGACGCCAGGAGGAGTGAATGAACAGAGCAGGTGACGGTGTTGCGAGTGTTGTTGGAATTCTTAGGCGGAATGGACAGGTTCGAAACCTGTCGTTTACACACATCTCTCGAACCCCGTTCGAGTGACTCTCCGAGAGATTCGAATGGAACACGGATGACCACGGATTGGACCGATCTTCGCTGATTACTTTCTGTGGAGAGCAGAGTATTCACGCCTGGATCTATGGAGTCTCGGCGCTGCCGCCTTTTTGAGGAATATGCCCCAATCTGTGCTGATCCGCCAAATCCGTGGAAATCCGTGTCCTATTCGAGAATCCCTTGGTCTTGGTTCCTCGGGTCCAGCCCGAGACAAGTTGTGCGTAACTGACCGGGTTGGAAACCTGTCCTACTGGGGGGCGGAAGGAAAACGGGACGAACGACCTTGGGGGTCGTTCGTCCCGTTTTTAGATCGGACGAAAATATTTCGCCTGAGTCTCAGGCGGAGGGGCCGTTGGGGAGCGGATTGATTGCCGGGCCGGATTGTTCCGGTTCGGTCGCCGCGTCAGTGTCCGGCAGATCGGACTCTTCGACCTCCAAGGGCATGGGCGGTTTGCGGGATTCAACCGGCTCTTCCGCGGGCAGGGCCTCCTCGGGGAGCGCCTGCGGCCTGGCGGTTTCGTAGTCGTCGGCGGGGATGTCGCTTGGCGTGCTCAGATTGCAGGAACTGCAACCGCTTTCACAGCCGGTCGGGCAGCAGACTTCGACGGGCACCAGACGACAGACTTCATAGGCGACCTGACGCGGCACGCACTTCGCGACCATGCGGGTGTAGCAGTACGGTTCCTCGCGAGCGACGCAGCGGGCCACTTTATGGCAGACGGTGTAAGGAACCTGCCGCGTGACGCAGTAGGGAACCTTGCAGGTGCGGGTTTCGCAGACCGTCTTGCAGGTGCGGACCGGGATGCGGCAGGTGCGGGTTTCGCACTCCATGCGGCAGGTGCGATACGGAATCTGCCGGGTCTTGGTCTCGTTCACCCAGTGACAGGTCCGGACCGGGACTTTTTCCACAATGCATTCGGGAACGATGCGGCAAACCTGGACCGGGACTTTCTCGACGACGCACTCGGGCACAATGCGGCAGACCTGCACCGGGCAGTTCTCACGGACGACCTGCGGGCAGTAAGTTGTGCAGGGCACCTGGCAATCGACGACCTTCGGACACCAGACCCGGCAGCAGGTGGTGTAGCCGGGGCATTGGGTCATGCACCACCGGGGCCGCCCGCACGGATCGCACACGAGGCGGGGGACGACGGGGCCGGGGTGGTACTGCGTCTTGGTGACCCACTGTCCGGTCAACTTGCGGACGGTGCGATAGGTCGTGACCGGGCGCATGACCGTGTAGCAGCGCTCCTGGTTGACGGTCTCGACGACGCGCCGCATGGCGGTGCGGCGGCATTCGCGTTCGATGGTTTCCGTGACGGGACGGTAGACGGTGCGGCGAACCTCTTTCTCGCACGTCTGCCAGACGGGCCGGCAGACCTGATAGGAACATTCGCGGTAGGCCGTTTCCCAGACCGGTTTCTGGACGGTGTACTCGTGTTCGCGGTAGCCGCATTCGACGACCTGCCGCTGGACCTGGTACTCGACTTCGCGTTCGGCCGTTTCGACGACGGTGCGGTAACAGGTCTGCTCGACGTCCTCGTAGACGGTGTCGTAGACGGTGCGTGAGCAGTTGACCTGCTCGGGTTCGTAGACGGTGTCGTAGACGGTGCGGTAACAGGTCTCACGTTCGACCTTGCACGAGGTGTAGCATGAGGTCGGCTGGCAGCAGGAGACAGGACAACAGTTGTAACCGGCGGCGCCGCAGCCCCAACCGGCCGGACTCGAAGACGCCGTCGCCAACACGGCGAGCGCTGCGAGTGCGACATGCAAAACGTGTTTCATGGGTGTTTCTCCTTCGTGACTCTCAGCAGGTGCATCTGGAACTGTCGGAATTGTCCCCACCTCCCGTCCGATCCATCATGCTGTCACGGACGGCGCGGCGGTTCAAACCAAAACACCCCACAATCGGCTGACATCAACGAATCCAAATCCAATCATGTGATCTACCCAACTAGCATAGCGCCGGGGAGCTGGAGACTTTAAGAAAAAGCTTCCGGACCGCGCATTTGGCATGTGACGGCTGCGCGACAATGCAGCAGAACCGGCAAGGTTTAACATCTGCGCTCTGCGCGGCCGGGGCGCGCCGGCCGCGTCGCGCCGCAAGTCATTACAGGGGTTATGCCTGAGCGCGGTGGAGCGACGCGGGCGGATCGACGGGCGGCGGCCGATTCAAATCGCCCAGTTTGCGCCATGCGTATAAACCATCTTGTCGGGTGGAACGGTGCGGCGTACGCTACAATGCGAACTGATCAGACCCTTCCGATCCGAGTGCGGCCGATGAGCGGTCGCAGGGTGCGGGAAGCGATTCGAGAGAAAGGCTGCGGATGAAGCAGTTACAACGGTCCCTGGTCCTGATGCTGGCGATCGGTCTGGTTGTTCCGGCCGCGGCGTCGGCGGCGAATCGCGATCCGAAAGTCGATGAGGCGGCCGGGAAGGCGCTGGATTTTCTGGCGCGTGAACAGCGGCGGCAGGGATTCTGGGAAGCGAACGGCGGTCAATACCGGGTGGCGATGACGGCGCTGGCGGGCATCGCCATGCTGACGGAAGGCTCGACGACGACGCGCGGCCGATACGCCGATGAGATCGCCAGCGCGGTCGACTACCTGCTCGACGTGGCGAAGCCGAACGGGCTGATCGGTTACCCGGACGACTATCACTACACATACGGTCACGGGTTTTCGATGGTGTTCCTCTCGCAGGTGTTCGGCGAAGAGGAAGACGCCCTGCGGCGGGAGAAGCTGCGGGACGTGCTGCAGAAGGCGGTGACGTTCAGCATTCAGGCCCAGACGTCGCGCGGCGGCTGGGGTTACGTCTCTGCGAAGGACGGCAACGACTTTGACGAAGGCTCGACCTGCGTGACCCAGGTGCAAGGTTTGCGCGCCTGCCGGAACGCGGGGATCGTGGTCCCGAACGAAGTGATCGAAAGCGCGAAGAAGTACATCAGCGACTGCATGACGGAAGACGGCGGGGTGCAGTACAGCATCCGCGGCGGTGGCGCCCGTCCTCCGATTACGGCGGCGGCGGTGGCCTCAATGTACAGCGCAGGTGAGTATGGCGACTCGGAAGACGTGGAGTTGATGCTCGACTTCTGCCGCAAGAACATCTGGCCGGGGAACGGACTCAACCAGTCGCAGAACTTCGGGCACTGGCACTACATGCACCTGTACTACGCCCAGGTGATGTACCGGCACGAGGAGGACTGGGAGAAATATTTCTCGGAGGTCAGCAAACAGTTGTTGCGGACCCAGTCGGCCAACGGTTCGTGGAACGAAGGACACGTCGGCCCGGTGTACGTCACGTCGATCTGTGCGATCATCCTGCAGCTTGATAAGGGGTATCTGCCGATTTATCAGAGGTAGAGAGGGTTCAGGGGCGAGGGTCTAGAGTCGATGGCTGTCGTGCTCAACGCGATTGCTGCCGCAGCGCCCTTTCTCTGGCCCCGCACCTACGCGCTTGTCCTGCTACGAAATACGAACACGTGGCGTCGAACGGGAGCAGGTGCGATGACGCGGCGGATGTTTGAACGGCGCTTGGGGCGCCCCAGTTGTCGGTTCACTGCGACCCGGTGGGACAGTCCGCCAGTATTCAGCGAAGTGCTATGGCAGAGACTCTGATTGGAAAGGCGGCGCCGGGGTTTGAGGTTCCGGCGGTGTCGTACGGGTCGAGGGAAGCTGCGCGGTTGTCTCTGTCGTCTTTTGCCGGCGAGTGGTTGCTGCTGGTGTTTTATCCGCGGGACTTCTCGTTCGTCTGTCCGACGGAATTGACCGCCTTCAGCGCCCAGGTGGAGGCGTTCCGGTCGCGGGGATGCCGGATTCTCGGGTTGAGCGTCGACAGCATCGAGGACCATCTCCGCTGGTTCGAAGCGGCGGTCGAAGAGGGAGGCATCGGACCGCTGCAGTTTCCGCTGGGTGCGGATGAGGGAGGAGACGTCAGCCGGAGGTACGGGGTGTGGCTGGACGATCTGCAGTGTTCAGGCCGGGGGCTGTTTCTGATTGACCCGGCGGGCGTGCTGCAGTACGGGGTGGTGCACAGTTCGAGCGTGGGGCGGAGCACGGAGGAGACGCTGCGCGTGCTGGACGCTTTGCAGTCGGGCGGGTTGTGCCGCGCGAGTTGGACGTCGGCGGATGGAACGATCGACGCGGAGTCTCAACTGCGAGCGGGGCGGGTGCTGGGACATTACCGGATTGTTGAGCGACTCGGGGGCGGCGCGTTCAGCACTGTTTTCGCCGCGGACGATCTCATTCTGGATCGTCGGGTCGCCATCAAGGTGATCGGGCGGAAGGCGGAGGCGGCGCGGGAAGCGGTTTTGACTGAGGCGCGGGCGGCCGCGAAACTCCAGCATCCGAATATCTGCACGATGTTTTCCGTCGAGACGATCGACGCCGTGCCGGTGATCGTGATGGAATACATCGACGGTTCGCCGCTTTCGGAGATGGACGCCGGCCGGTTCAATCCGGATGACTTGAAGAGCATTGCCACGGGTGTGGCGGCCGGGCTGGCGGAAGCGCATAAAGCGGGCGTGGTGCACGGCGACCTGAAGCCCGCGAACGTGATGATCACCGCGCAGGGGGAGGCGAAGCTGCTCGACTTCGGTCTGGCGCGGCGAAGCGGTTCGAGCCGGCCGGCGGGACGAGACGACGTTCCCGTGACTGCGGCGGACGAGAGCGGAGTGGACGTGACTGTCATCGTGTCGTCGGATGAAAGCGGGGAGGCTGACCGGGGCGGTTCGATCAGCGGGACGCCGGCCTATATGTCTCCCGAGCAGACGCGGGGTCTGCCGGCGACGACCGCGTCGGACGTGTTTGCGTTCGGACTGGTGTTGTTCGAACTGCTGACGGGGAGATCGGCTGTGCAGGGGACGAAGATTGTCGAGGTGATGGAACAGATTCGGTCGGGGGCGGTGCGGTCGGCGGCGATCGAGCACTGTCCCGAAGCGTTTCGCGACCTGATGAGCCGGATGCTGGCTGATGCGCCCGAAGCACGGCCGACGATGGGGATGATCGGCGAGATGCTGGACGGTTTGAGTTTCGATGCGGCGCGGGGTGGGTTGCTTCGTTGAAGGTGACGGATGTTGGGGCGCGATCGCTGGGAGTGGCTGGAGTATTCTCAAAGACGGTCGTTGGGAGCGAACAGGCTGGAACGTCTCTATGGACTGGAACGCAACTGGTCGACGGGCCGGCGCGATCGACGGCGGTCGAAGCGTTTCCGGCGGAATGCGGGGTTGTTAAACTCGTCCGCGACCGGGAAGAGGTTGAGGCGAACGCGGCGGCAGCGGGACGTGTCTGCGTCACGGCGAGAGCAGCGTTCGCGATCCTGTCCTCCGGAGGCCCCCGTAGCTCAGTCGGATAGAGCGTCGGTTTCCTAAACCGAAGGTCGCAGGTTCGAATCCTGCCGGGGGTGTTAAGATAACTTCAATTCAGGAAACGACTTCTGGCTTTCCATCTTCAATGACAATTCGCAGTTCAGGGCGATTGTCCGTGGAATTGTCAGTGAACTGACCTGCGGAATTGCCGCCGAATCTCTCCCAAATGCGATCGGCAACCTGTTGATCTTCCGACTTGCTGTAGAACTTCCCCGTCGTTTCCAGCGACCGGTGACGCATCAACCGCTGAAGGTGGAATCGTGGTATTCGGAGTTCAATCGCCCATCGATGATGTCGGGCATGTGGTCCCGATCGGCGTGAAGGCGTATCAGTGCTGACGCGGCGCGGTTCAGCTATTCGTTGCGTCGCCCGTCGCATGGCTTCGAAGCGCTTCGCTGACAGTGTCGGCGTTGATACGGAAGAACTCGCGAGAATCATCGACCCGATGCCGGTTGAACTTGTCGTGCATCATCTTCTCGACGCGCGGGGCGTTGTTCACGTAAGCCGCGTAGTGAACATGAAACGGACTGGGAACGCCGGTCGATCTAAGGGAATCCGCACGGGCTGAAGCGCTGCCTGTCGTGCGTCCGATTTTGACGACGCCGGGCATCGATTCGTTGGTCATCACGTAGACGATGGCCGTGGCGTAGACTGGTGGCTGACTGGATTCAGCCACCTGCGGCGTAACCGAATAGTCCCACCATCTTCCCTGTTCCTTTAGCCTTTCCGCCCACTGTTGCTTCCCGCGTTTCCGCTGCGAATAGTTTTCTTGGTCAGCTTTTCTTTCGCGCTCAATCCGAAGTCGTTCTTCAAGCTGACGCCGCTTACTCTTTCGGCGACGCTTCTTAGATCGACGTTTTTGCTTGCTGGGCGCTCTACCCCAGTCGCTCGGCGTCAGTCCGTTGTGCGGCACTGTGGCGGCGCTGGTTAGCGATTCGGGTGGCAACGGAGGGCTGTCGACAACGCGTTTCTTCGTTTCAGTTGCGCCAACGACGCGTGATCTACGACGTGGGTACTGTCTTCTGTATTCCAAGTAGGCACCAACAGCGATCGTAGCGAGAACTACAAGCAATTCCATGACCTGCCCCCCTTCCAACTCAAATGATACCGACGCCTACGGTGTCGTATCAATCGCGCGTTCCCTTGCTTCACCGCCAGCGTGACGTCATGTTGGACGTTAGCACGACGGGGCGGGACTGATGCAGATCAAGCGAGCGCATGTCATCCGGCTGAAGCCGAACCGGGAACAGGAATCCTACTTTCGCCGCGCCTGCGGTGTGCGCCGGTTCGTCTTCAACTGGGCGCTGAATCAGTGGGAAGCATGGCGGACGCTGTATGAGAAAACGCCCGGACGCCCGCGACGTCCCGGTTGGATGAAACTGGACAAGTATTTCAACAGCATCAAGGATGGTGTCTGTCCGTGGGTGCGGGAAGTCTCCGCTCACATTCCAGCCCGTGCCATCCGCAACGCTGACGACGCGTATCAGATGTGGTTCAAAGCGATGCAGCGGGCGGACACGCAATGGGGAAGACCGCGTCGCGCGAAGCACGGTGTGAATGAACGATTCTACGTCCACAATCAGCAGCTTCGTTTTGGTGACGGGCGCGTGTTCATTGGGAAGTGCGGCTGGGTGCGCTGCCGAGAAGACTTCCGATTTCCCGACGCGAAGATTCTTGGCGGATCGATCCGTCAACGGGCGGACGGATGGTATCTGTCGGTTCAGTGTGAATTCGATGTCGACGATCCAGTGGAACACGCAGGCGCGCCTGTCGGCATCGACGCCGGTGTCACGAAGAATTTCACGCTGTCAGACGGGACGGTGCTACACCTGCCCCGCGAGCGAATGCAGGAACTGGAACGGAAGATCAAACGTGCGCAGCGTGTTGCCAGCCGCCGATGGGCGGGCAAGCCGAAAAAGGGACACGAAGCGAAGGCGCTGCGAAACGAAGACGGAAAACTGTTGCCGAAGTCGAATCGATTTCAAAAGGCGCAGAAGCGGATTGCGAAACTGAAGCTGAAACAGGCACGCATCAGGCAGCACTACCTGCACCTGTTCAGCAGGCAGATCGTCGACAATTACTCAACGATCTGCGTTGAAGACTTAACGCTGAAAAACATGACGAAGTCGGCGAAGGGTGACGCGGAGAATCCCGGAACGAACGTCCGTGCGAAGGCTGGACTGAATCGCGAGATGCTGAACGTCGCGATCGGCGAATTTCGGTGGATGCTGGATTACAAATCGGCTGCAACGGGGGCGATGGTGATCGCGGTCGATCCAGCCTACACGTCGCAAACCTGTTCGCAGTGCGGGCACGTCAGCGCGGCGAACCGTCGCAGTCAGTCGTCGTTCTGTTGCGAAGCGTGTGGATTTGCCGACAATGCAGACGTGAACGCGGCAAGGAACATTTTGAAGCAAGGAACCAGCGTTGAATCACAGTAGGGCGATGCACGTCCGATCTGGCGATTTCGTTGAAAAACGGGATCGCGAAAGTCCGTGGAGATGCCGGGTTACCGGTTCTGTGAAGCGGGAAGCACAGGCAACTGACCATCGTTTCAGGACTTCGAACACATCAGGTGTAGCCAGTGGTCAATTGCCGGGTGTGTGCAGGAATCGCCGACCGATATCAACGCCTGGTCGGGGTGTAGCCAGTGGTCAATTGCCGGGTGTGTGCAGGGAAGTAGTTATTGGCCCCGGAACTCTTGAAGGTGTAGCCAGTGGTCAATTGCCGGGTGTGTGCAGGATCTCCGTCGCCCGCCCCACCAAATGGGGCGGTGTAGCCAGTGGTCAATTGCCGGGTGTGTGCAGGGGGAAGCACACAAGACATAGGGGAAGCAAGGTGTAGCCAGTGGTCAATTGCCGGGTGTGTGCAGGGCGTTCTTTGCGCTCCAGAACCGCGTCGAAGGTGTAGCCAGTGGTCAATTGCCGGGTGTGTGCAGGTGCGGTGCTGCAATGCACCGACCGTCACCAGGTGTAGCCAGTGGTCAATTGCCGGGTGTGTGCAGGGGCGGATTTGTTTTTGAGACTTGCCGCTCTGGTGTAGCCAGTGGTCAATTGCCGGGTGTGTGCAGGCGATCACGGCGCGGGGGCCGATGGTGAGGCGGTGTAGCCAGTGGTCAATTGCCGGGTGTGTGCAGGGTTTAACGACGTTCTCCCACAGCGGCCCGCGGTGTAGCCAGTGGTCAATTGCCGGGTGTGTGCAGGCAACGGCGTTTCCGCCGTTTCACCCGCTTCGGTGTAGCCAGTGGTCAATTGCCGGGTGTGTGCAGGGTGGATGCATTTTTCCCGTCCTGGCGCGGGGTGTAGCCAGTGGTCAATTGCCGGGTGTGTGCAGGTGGCTGAATGAATGGCAGGCCGGCGAAGGCGGTGTAGCCAGTGGTCAATTGCCGGGTGTGTGCAGGAGCTGCCGAGTGACGTGGACGGCAAGTTCCGGTGTAGCCAGTGGTCAATTGCCGGGTGTGTGCAGGTAGGCCCGAGAGAATGGCCCCACCTGCCGTGGTGTAGCCAGTGGTCAATTGCCGGGTGTGTGCAGGATATCGCCGTGACGCTGTTCTCCGGGTTCCGGTGTAGCCAGTGGTCAATTGCCGGGTGTGTGCAGGAAGACCCCCGGGAGGGCCTCGAATCATGACGGTGTAGCCAGTGGTCAATTGCCGGGTGTGTGCAGGAAGAGGCCATCAACATCGGAATGCCGCAGAGGTGTAGCCAGTGGTCAATTGCCGGGTGTGTGCAGGAGTACGTCCCGCCGTTGTTCCACGCGACCAGGTGTAGCCAGTGGTCAATTGCCGGGTGTGTGCAGGTTCTGGTGGGCTTTGGAGTGGGCGCTATGCGGTGTAGCCAGTGGTCAATTGCCGGGTGTGTGCAGGAACGCCGGCGAAACAGCGGTATCGTAGGGGGGTGTAGCCAGTGGTCAATTGCCGGGTGTGTGCAGGATGAGCGGTTGGACGCGCACGGCATCGAGAGGTGTAGCCAGTGGTCAATTGCCGGGTGTGTGCAGGCAGCCGCCGAGACGACCCGGTACAGTGTGGGGTGTAGCCAGTGGTCAATTGCCGGGTGTGTGCAGGCACCGGCCCGATGGATCGGCGATTCAACTCGGTGTAGCCAGTGGTCAATTGCCGGGTGTGCGCAGGTACCTCCCCGCGCCGCATTCGGCGCACACAGGTGTAGCCAATGGTCAATTGCCGGGTGTGTGCAGGGATACGGTATCGGAAACTTCGAAGCTGGGGTGTAGCCAGTGGCCAAATGCCGGGTGCAATCACTGACGCGCAAAAAGTGTCAGTGAATTTGTCAGTGAACCGGTGTGTATCGACTCACGATCGACCCTACCGCGACTGAAGGGACATCCCACAAACACGCAAAAAACCGCCCTTGATCGAGTCAGGGGCGGTTCAAGGTCGACGCTTTTCAGGTTTCCTAAACCGAAGGTCGCAGGTTCGAATCCTGCCGGGGGTGCTTGGCCGTCGGGCGGCTTGATCGGATGGTGCTTTCGAGTCGATACACGCTTTGTTGCGCGCCTGTTGGCTGACGGGGATTGGTCCGGTTGGTATAGTCGCCCGCTGCTGTCTGTGGCCCGTTACTTCTGAGGGGAAATGATTGATGACATCTTATGAGCGGTGCTGGATTCTTGCTGCGTTGCTGTTGCTGGTGACGGCCGGTTGGCTGTGGTCGGACACGCGGGCATTGAGCGCGGCGTTTCCCGCGGAGGACGACGGGGCGGCTGAACCTGTTGAGTCCGACATGCATGAATTCATGGAGTATGTGTTTCAGCCGACATTCAAGCGGCTGAAGCCGGCGATGGCGGAGGAACCGGTGGACAACCAAGCGTGGAAGGCCATCAAGGCGGACGCGCTGATTCTCGCGGAAGGGGGCAACCTGCTGCTGATGCGGCAGCCGGAGGAGGATGCAGCCGACTGGACGGAGCACAGCGTGCAGGTGCGTCAGTACGGAGGCGAACTCTACCGGGCCGCGAAAGCGAAAGACTACGCCAAGGCCCGCGGACATTACGAGTCGATGGTGAAGAACTGCAATGCGTGTCACGAGCAGTTCGCAGGCGGCGAGCACATCCTTGCGCCGTAGTGCCCCGACCGGGCTGTTTTTCGGGAGTCGGCGGGACTGCGGATCCGCACGACACGCTGCGGGTTCGCGCTCCCGTGAGAACCCCTCAACCCCAGGAATCTGAACTGACGGACCCGTCGTGCGAACGCTGTTCGACCCTGGTCCGCCTGCCGGTGATGTGGCGTGGTCGTGCGACGGCTTCGGGTCGCATCTTCCGTGCGGCTGATCACTTTGAAGCGTCATCGACCGGTTCGCGACTGTTCGGACGTGAGCCGCTCGATGATTGAGCGGTGCTGAGGGAATTGCTCGATCAGTTGAGCGCGGGTCGGCATTTCGAAGTCGGCGAAATCGAAACCGGGAGCGACGGTGCAGCCGACGAGGGAGAAGGATGACGCGTCGTCGACCGTTGCGCCGAAGAGCCGGCCGGCGGGGACAACGGCCGTGATCGCTTCGCCGGACTGGACTCCCCTGCCCAGCCGGATGGTGGAATACTCGCCATCCGGGCTGATCTGGTGAATCGTGAGGGATGAGCCGTCGTAGAAGTGCCACAGTTCGTCCTGCCGGATTCTGTGGAAGGCAGAAAATTCGGTCTGATTGAGCAGGAAGTAGATGGCGGTGGAGAAGGCGCGGTCACCGGTGAAGCGGTCGGGGAGACCGGATTGGGGGATCGATTCGGCGGCGCGGTAGAATTCGCAGAACCAGCCTCCTTCGGGGTGTGGTTGGAGGCGGAGGTGCTGGATGTATTTGTCGGCGGTGGGCATGTTTTTTCAACTCAGTCGCAATGATCGTCGCCGATGAACGGGTCGTCCAGAGAACAGCAGGCATAGCGCAGGATCGCACGCTGAACTCTCTTCTTCCACGGCCTTGGAAGGATGTCAGTTACACACATCTCTCAATCCCCGTTCGAGTGACTCTTCGGGAGATTCGAATGGGACGCGGATGACCACGGATTGGACCGATTTTGACTGATTGCTGTCTTGCGTGTCGACGCCTTGCGCGTAAGAGTCGATGCGGTCTCAGCGCTGTCAGCTCTTGAGGATTACTTCCAAATCCGTGCTGATCCGCCAAATCCGCGAAAATCCGTGTCCTATTCGAGAATCCCGGGGCGCGGTTCCTCGGAGCGATCCCCCATTCGACAGGTTGACGCCGAGTTGTGTGTCAGCCACGGCCTTGGAAGGCCGTGGTACGGATGATTCACAGTCGATCCGGCGGGGGCCTCTGCCTCTGTTGGGGCGCAGATGTTTTCGTGAGTCAGTGCAGGAGCAGGTAGCTGCACATGCCGAGGACCGTGCAGGTTGCGAGGGTTTCGATCATACCGCGCTGGAATCGAAACAGGGCGATGAATGCGGCGGCGGCGAGGAGGAGGGGGATCGTGTTGAGCGTGCTCCATTCCGGGACGAACCAGCGGAGGCCGTAGGCATGCCTTTCGTGGACTTCGCCGAAGAGGGTGTGCAATGCGAACCAGATGGAGAGGTTAAGCACGACGCCGACGACGCAGGCGGTGATGGCGGAGAGGGCGGAATTCAATCCGGGGCGGCCGCGGAGCGATTCGATGTAAGGCGCGCCGGTGAAGATCCACAGAAAGCAGGGGGCGAACGTGGCCCAGGTGGTGACGACTGAGCCGAAGACTCCGGCGGCGAGCGGGGACAGCGGGCCGGGATTGCGGTACGCGCCCATGAAGCCGACGAACTGGACGACCTGGATCAACGGTCCGGGGGTTGTTTCGGCCATGCCGAGTCCGTCGAGCATTTCGCCGGGCTGAAGCCAGCCGTAAAGGGAGACGCCGACGTCGGCGACATAGGCCAGCGCGGCGTAAGCGCCGCCGAACGTGACGACGGCGACCTGGCTGAAGAAGAACCCTTCTCTGGTCAGGATGCTTGCTTCTCCGGCGAAGAGCCAGAGTGCGGCGATCGGGGCCCACCAGACGGTGAGCCAGATGGTCGCGGTGGAGAGTGTGCGGCCGAGCGTTGGCCGGGCGTGGGTCGGCGAGTCGAGAGGTGTCGGGTGAGAGTCTGTTTCGGCAGTCGGCGGGAGGAAGGCGGAGGGATGCCAGCGGCCGCCAAGCCAGCCGATGATTCCGCCGCCGAGTACGATCGCCGGAAAGGGAACTTCGAGAAAGAAGATCGCGATGAATGCGGCGGCGGCGATGCCGATGAGGAAGCGGTTTCTGAGCGCGCGGCGGCCGATGCGGATGACGGCTTCGATCACGATCGCGACGACGGCCGGTTTAAGGCCGAAGAACAGGGCCTGAACGAAGGTCAGGTCGTGATAGAGCGCGTAGAGGATGCTCAGCGTGAGGATGCTCACGAATCCGGGCAGGATGAACAGCAGACCGGCGACGAGACCGCCGGGTGTGCCGTGCAGCAGCCAGCCGGTGTAGGTGGCGAGTTGCTGGGCTTCCGGTCCGGGTAGCAGCATGCAGTAGTTGAGGGCGTGGAGGAAGCGTTCCTCGCTGAGCCACTTCTTCTCGTCGACCAGGATGCGGTGCATCACGGCGATCTGGCCGGCGGGGCCGCCGAAGCTGAGAGCGGCGACACGGCACCAGACGCGGAGGGCTTCGGAGAAGGGGAGGCGCGTGGTGGGATCGGACGGTGATGCCGCAGGTGGCATTGGGAATGAGGGTTGGAAGCCGGAAGTCGGGAGTTGGGGGTTGAGGGCTGTCAGTTACACACAAGTCGACTGGGGCCCGGCGCCGAGGAACCCGGCCCAGGGGATTCTCGAACAGGACACAGATTTTCGCGGATTCGGCGGATCAGCACGGATTTTACGGGGAGTTTTTGAAATAGGCGGCAGCGACGAGCCCGCATCGATCCAGTTGTGAATGCTCTGCACTCCATAGAAAGCAATCAGCGAAAATCGGTCCCATCCGTGGTCATCCGCGTTCCATTCGAATCTCTCGGCGAGTCACTCAATCGGGGATCGAAAGATGTGTGTAAACGACAGAGGTTGAGGGTTATTACGGCGAGGTCGGTTTTTTTGGGTTGCGGTTCGCGGCGGGGCCGAGGATGGGTTGGGACCAGGCGCGTTCGAATTCGCCGGGTTCGGCGGGGTTCGGGTGCTCTCTTGTCGAGGTGATGCGGGCGCGGACGTAGAGTTCGTCGCCGGTGAAGTGGTACTCCGCGCTGGTTGCGGTCGTGGACTGCAACAGTTCTCCGACGTCGTCGCTATAGCTGCGCGTGGTGCGGATGGGGTTGCCGTCGTCGTCTGTCTTTTCCTCGCTGGTGGAATCGAATCCTCGCCGGGTGCCGATGAAGTCGATGGTGTACTCGACGCCTTCCTCGGCGTCGACTTCGACCTTCAGGCCGGTGGGAGAGGATGAGACTCGCTTGAGATCGACGCCGGAGGAGGCGTAGAAGCGGCCGGCTTCGAGCGAATCGATGAGCGCGTCGGGGGTGAGTTCTTCGGCGAGGACGACGACCCAGCCCCGGCCCGGTTCGCTGGCGCGGCTGGGGATGTTGTGGTATTCGTGGCCGTCGTCGACGGCGAGTCCGTACATGAGGGGCAGGTCGAGTTCGGTGATCCGCCAGGTGAGGATGACGTCCCAGATGCGTTCGGTCGATGCGTGGACGTGGTCGCCGGAGTTGTGGACGCTGGGGTGGCCGTTGTAGACCTCGAAGAAGTTCTCTCCGACGACGCGCATCAGTTCCTCGGCCGTGATGGCATAGCCGAAGTTGGGGTGATTGAGATGCACCAGGATCGGCTGGCCGGTCCGCTCGCGCTGGGCGATGACGGCGTTGACATTGTTCTGCATCGTTTCCAGCACGCTGTCACCGCCGATGGGAGGAATCACCTCCTGAATGTTGCTGGCGTTGAGGTGGATGGGGTGGGAGTCGAAGCGGTCGCTGATCTCCTCCCCCTGAATGAGCAGGTACTTGCCGGGCTCGGCGATTTTCTCGCTGACTTCTGCGAACGTCCGGAGGCGGACTTCGAGGCCGCCCTCCCCTTCCCGCTCTTCGATCCAGTCGGGGAAGCGGGCCTTGAGTTTGTCATACGCGGTGCGTCCGCCTTTGGTCTTGTCGACTTCGACCCAGCGCTCGGTGTTGGCGAGGACATTGTGGTCGGTGAAGCAGAGGAAGTCGTAGTCCCGCTCCTTGTACCAGAGAGCGATCATCTCCAGGTAATCGTCGCCGTCGCTCCAGTGAGAGTGTGTGTGCAGGTTGCCCTTGTACCACTGGAGGCCGTCGCCGGCGGCGAGGGTGGTCGACGACTCCGGTTCGCCGGTCGAAACGGCCGCGAAGGCGAAACAGAGGACGAGGAGGATGGCGAGGATGGAGAAGCGGTGAGTGCGGGGCATTGTTTTCGTTTGGGGTTTGTTGAAGCGACGGAACGGCGAATCCGCAAGCGGTGTGAGGATTTCCCGCTGGATTCAGATTCAGACTACCCGGAGTGGGCGATCGGGACCACTCACTGTCGACGTTTCTCGTTGTGGCGACGCAATTAACGGCGGGAAAGAAACGCGGGAGACTCAGATTGCTCCGCTTCGGGGATTCTGATATCACCCCGCCCCTCAGCCAATTTTCTGGTCCGTGAATCAAGAGTTTGCAGGTTGAACGGTTCATGCGGAAGCATGAATCCCGCAGGGTTTCGTGCGAATTCGCGATCCAGCCAACTCGTGAACACCGCCCTGTCAGGGCACTACGGCCCATTTCACTCCGGCAAAACCGATTGCAACGGACACGGATGTCCTGCGCGCGACGCATCGAATGACCGATGCGCCAGCGCTCAGCGGCGGTGCATCTCGCGGGTCGCCCGCCGTCATTGTCAAGGAGAGACAACCTTGAGTTCACAGCCGCACGGCAAACTCCGCGTGCTGTTCGTCGACGACGAAGCACCGATCCGGCAGGTCATGCAGAAAGAGCTGGCCCGGATGGGGCACGATGCGCTGATCTGCGAAGACGGCCAGGTCGCGGTCAAAGCGCTGGAAGAGCAGACGTTCGACGCGGCGATCATCGACCTGAAGATGCCCGGCCTGACCGGCTGGGACGTCATCGATCATCTGCAGGAGGCCGCCCCCGAAACCGAGATCATCATCAGCACCGGGCACGGGAGCCTGGATGATGCGATTCAGGCGCTGCGCCGCGGCGCGTACGACTTTCTGACCAAGCCGACCAAACTGGTCGAGGTCCAGAATGTTCTGCAGCAGATCGCCGAGAAGAAGACGCTGAAGAACAAGACGATCGCCCTGGAGCACCAGTTGGAGGCGGTCCGCGGCAAGTCGGAGTTGATCGGCGAGACGCCCGGCATGGAGCGGGTGAAGAAGCTCGTCGAAAAAATCGCGCCGACCGAGTCGGCCGTGCTGATTCTGGGCGAGACCGGGACCGGCAAGGAACTGGTGGCGAAGAACATTCACGACCTGAGCAACCGGGCCGATATGCCGTTCGTCGCGGTCAACTGCGGTGCGCTGCCGGAGAACCTGGTCGAGAGCGAACTGTTCGGTCACAAGAAAGGCGCGTTTACCGGCGCGGACCAGCCTCGCAAGGGACTGATCGAAGTGGCGAACGGCGGAACGCTGTTTCTCGACGAGCTGGGCGAACTGGACAAATCGATGCAGGTGAAACTGCTGCGGTTTCTCGAGTCGGGCGAAGTCCGGCGGGTCGGCGAGAACGAGGCGTTCCATGTCGACGTGCGAATCGTGTGTGCGACCAATCGCGACCTGCAGGAGATGGTGGCCGAGGGAATTTTCCGGGAAGACCTGTTTTTCCGCGTGAACACGTTCGAGATCCGGTTGCCGCCGCTGCGGGAGCGGAAGGACGACATTCCTCTTCTGGCGCGGCATCTTGTGGCCCGGCATCTCAAGCGGCGCGACGTCGCGGAAGACATTCTCTCGCCGGAGGCGATCGCGCTTTTGCGGGCGCACGAGTGGAGCGGCAACGTGCGAGAACTGGCGAATGCACTGGAGCACGCCGTGATTCTCTCGGACGGAGCAACGATTCACCCGGAGGATCTGCCGGGCAGTGTGAGCCGGATTCCGACCGACGGCGATCATCCGTTCCAGGTGACGAACTTCCCGCGACCGATGACGCTGCGGGAGATCGAGGCCGAGGTGATCCAGCAGACGCTGGACAAGTACGAAGGGGACAAGCCGAAGACGGCCGAGGAACTCGGGATTGCGCTGAAGACGCTGTATAACAAGCTGAATCAGTATGAGGCGCAGTCGCAGGCGGAGGCGGGGTAAGAGAACTGCGCGACGCCCACACGCCCACGGGTTGCAACCCGTGGGCTTTGCAGTGATGGGCTTTGTTACGCGCAATCCCACGCTGGCACCAGCGCGTCGTTCTCGTCGACGCGATAGGGGAGCCAGGCGAGGGTGACTTCGCTGACGGTGATGTCGGACTTCTTCGGCGTGATTTCGTACGGTTCGATTTCGAGCGAATCGACCGACGTCTCCTCGCGAATGCGGTCGAGTTCTTTTTCGAGTTCGGCTTCAAGTTCCTCGATGTCTTCGGCGATCGCTTCGACGCCCGCCTGGGCGCGGGCGATGTCGCCGCGTTGATCGACGGCGCGGCCGGCGGACCGCATGCTGGTGGCGGCTTTGGAGACGTTGGTCGAACTGGCCAACTTGCGGCCGAAGAGGGCCGAGAGGACGGTTGTTCCGAACGAGAGAGCCGCCGACATGGTGGCGGAGTTGGCCTGGCTCTTCTCCTTGTCGACGCGCTCCAGGGCCTTGCGATGGCGGTCTTGCAGGCGATCGATTTTCGAGGCGTATCTCTGTCTCACCTTTTCAATCTGCAGGTCGCGCTCTTCGTGCAGGGCGTGCTGCAGACGGCCTTTGAAGGCGCCCTCGGTTTCGTCCGGTTTGGAATACTCCTTTCTGGACGGGCAGAAGAAGAGGGGGAGACGCTCCTCGCGGTACAGATGGTCCTTGAGTGACTTTTGCCAGCCGGAGTACGGCCTGGCCTGGGCCATGTCGGTGGGGAGATCGCCGAAGGCGGCCTCCGGTTCGGGGTCGCCCTGAAGAGCAAGACGATCCGGTTCGACGGCCTGGGAGTCGTCCCACGGCTGCGCGGCGACCTCTTTGCCGGGAATGCAGAGCCGCGCGGTTTCCTGCCACAGGTCGACGTCGGAGCGGGACTTCGCGTCGTCGAAATGGAGGCGGGCCGTGGCGAAAAGACCGGGACGATAGACGATCCGGGCGGAACGTGGAGTCGAGCGGCTGACGCCGACGTATCGCCGGTGGATCTCCGGAGCGATGATCGGCGGGCCGGTCGATTCGGCGACGGGAGTTGTTGCGACGTCCGTTGCCGGTACTTGCGGGGCGGCGGGGGCCGGTGCGGGATCTGCCTCCGCCTCGTTTCTGCGCGGCTGCATGAGGGTTTGAATCTGCTCGCGCGTGAGCGGCCCACGGAGGAAGGAGAGGGCCCAGCGGGTGTGAAAGACGACGGGGGCGTCTTCGTGAACGTTGTTCATCAGGAAGACGCGGCTCTTGACGCCGGAGAGGATGCGTTCGACCTGCTTGCGATCGAACTCGGCGCCGGCTGTGGCGGATGCTCCCTCGAGGCCGTCGAGGACGCGGAGCTTGTCACGTTCGGTCTGGAGGCGGCCGAGGAACCAGGTTCCGGCGTTGGAGAGGGCTTTGTAGTCGAGGTCGACGGGGTTCTGCGTCGCGAGCACGAGACCCAGCCCGAAGGCGCGGGCCTGTTTGAGCAACGTGAGCAGTGGCGTCTTCGAGGGGGGATTGGCCGTCGGGGGCAGATAGCCGAAGACCTCGTCCATGTAGAGCAAGGCCCGCAGGCTGGACGTGCCGGACTGGCTCCGCATCCAGGCGAGCACTTCGTTGAGCAGGATGGTGACGAAGAACATCCGCTCGCGATCGGAGAGGTGCGCGATGGAGAGAATGGACAGTCGCGGTTTGCCGTCCTGCGAATAGAGCAGTCGCTGGATGTTGAGCGGTTCGCCCTGGGTCCAACCGCTGAAGCCGGGTGACGCGAGGACGTTGTTGAGCGTCATCGCCAGTTGCATGCGGTCATCGGCCGGAAAGATGGTTTCGACGTCCATGATGCCGATCTGCTCGAACGGCGGAGACTGGATGGCACGAATGAGTCCGGGCATGTCGAGACTGCGTCCGTTGCGCCAGGCGTCGTCGACGACGTTGGAGAGCAGGATGTGTTCGCGGCTGCGAAGCGGATCGGCGTCGATCCCGAGCAGCGCCAGCAGTCCCGAAACGGATGAGGAGACGCGTTCGCGCATGGCGTCGCCGTCTTCCAGGATCTCTTTGGCCGGTGCGTCGAGGGACTTGAGGACGCTGACGGGGAGTCCGGCGTTGCTGCCGGGGGTGTAGATCGCGGTATCGGCCGCATCGCGCAGCCTCGCAATCCGTTCGGGCGTTTGCCCCCACTGGGCGAGTCCGTCCTGCCAGGTCTTCGCCATTTCGGCGGCATATTCGGCGACGGTCATGCCGTTACGGGCGGCGGCGTCCGGTTCGATCCATTGTTCCATCCGGCGGGGATCAAGTTCCGGAAAGTTGAGCAGGAGGTTCCCCATGTCGCCCTTGGGGTCGACGATGATGGCGGGGATGCCGTCGATGGCGGCTTCTTCGAGGAGCGTGACGCCGAGGCCGGTCTTCCCGCTGCCGGTCATGCCGACGATGACGGCGTGGGTGGTGAGGTCTTTGGAGTCGTAGAGGACCATCTCCTGCCGGAGAGTTTCCTCCGCCGGATCGTATTCTCTGCCGAGATAGAAGGCCCCGAGTTTTTCGTAGTCCACGATGTGCAGCACCGAAAGGGGTCAGGAGAACGTTCGCCGGGATGATTGGGGCGCATCATCGGCCGGAGACGTGCGGGATTTCAAGCCCGTACGGCGCGTTGACGCTTCTCGTTGAGCACGCAGCCTGCGTGCGCCGCTGCTCATCGCACACAACGCGGCGAGTTTTACGGCCAAGGTGCGCACGCTGGCAGCGTGCGTTACGAGAGCGCTACAGCCGGAAGGAGAGGAGCATCAGGACGCCGAGGATGACGGCCATGAAAAAGAGGATCTGCAGAAACAGCTTGCCCGCGCGGGACAGGATGCGCGCGGGCGCCTCGTAGCGAGTGGCGCTGTAGACGAGGCTGATCACCGCCGCAAGCGGGAACAGGTACCAGGTGACGCCGAGTTGTGCGAGAACCAGCATGGGTGTTCAGTGTGTCGTACCGGACGTCTTGTGCATCAGGCGGTTGCTTCGGCCGGAGTTCGTTTGGTGTCTTCGCCGGCCGGTTTTTCGGACTCTTCGCTCTTTTTCCCGGAGTCGGTGTCGCCTGTATCCGTCTCATCACCATAGGCATAGGCGGGGCCGTCGTAGGCGTCCCAGATGACAAGCAGGTTGAGCAGACCGGCGACCCAGGTAAAGACCATCGCCAGCTCGTGGAACTTGCCGAGCCGGGCGTGCATCTCGCGATCCTGTTTGGTCTCGACGGGAGCGACGAACCAGTTCAAAAAACTGCGGGGGATCGTGCCTTCGAGGGCGCCGACGGCGCGCGGTCCTTCTTCGGTCATCTTGTAAATCGTGCCGTCAATGTCGCGGCGAGCATCTGCGCGAACCGGCTTGTCAAGTTCGATCCGGCTGATGAGTTCGAGTTCAATGGGCGTGCCGTCTTCTCGTGTCCCCACCAGACGTCCGTTGATGGTTTCGCTGCCGAATTCGTTCTCGGCCGGCTCGAGCTGGATCGTGCCGGTGACATAGGCGTTCTGGAGGTCGTCGGCGGAGGAGTTGAGTTCGCCTTCGAAATCGGCCGTCATCGGGGCGTCGATCGTTGTCCGGTCGACGTTGTCCTCGCCGTAGTAGCGCTTGTTCTGGAGCAGGGCGTAGAGGGCCGGAGCGCCGACGCCGAACTGGGCAAGAAACTGCAAGCGATTGCGATTGCCGCGCAGGCGTTCTCCCGGCGGGGGATGGTGCAGATACATCGCCCGCCAGTCGGACATCCGCATGCCGGTGATGAACATGCCGATGATGCAGACGGAGTAGACGGCCGCCTTGAAGTACCGCCCCTGATACAGGTGCCCCGCGCCGGGGACCAGGAACGCCAGCAGGGCCGCCAGCCAGGGAGTCTTGAGATCTATCCGGGGATCGCGCATGCGGAATGCGTGCTTTTCTGCCGTGTTTCAACGGACGCGGAAGCCGCGTGGAGTCAGCGAATCAGCCGGCCGACGCGTCCGTGGAGATCGCCCGCACATGGTCGCGTCCCGTAACACCTTACGTGGATTCCGCGACCGGCCGAGTCACTTGAGCGCGATTTTAGGGTGTTCGGCAGTGTGAAGCCAGTCGGAGTTTTCGTCGTGCGGCCGTCCGAGGAGTGTTACGAGGAAAAGGCGGGAATCGTTTGCGGGAATCGACGATTCAGGTTGCGGACTTCACACTGCCGTGCAGGTAATTGAAAATCTCGCGGTTTCTGTACTGCTACGAGCCGTGCCCCTCCAGACATGAGAAGAGTTCTGTGACCATCAACGCCGATGCACTGACCAAGGCGGGGCTGACGACGGCTCCTGCGGCGTGTTCGATCCTTGAAGCATACCCGTCGTTGCCCGGTTCGCGCAGGACGATCAGTCTTCGTTGGGGGATGTTGACGATCCAATAATCCCGGATTCCCGCCTCAGCATAGATCCGCGCTTTCTCTCCGGAATCGAATCCGAGACTGCTGTCGGCGACCTCGATCAGCAGCAGGACATCCTCTGGAGCGGGCCGGCCGCGAACGTTCTTGCGTGAAACCCAAGCGATGTCGGGCTGCGGAATGGTTTCAAGTTTCGAGATTCCAATCGACTCCTGACAGCGGATACGGACGGTTTTTCGATCAACATTGTCAAAGCTCCATTCCAGCAGCCAGTCAACGATATTCTCATGGTCGACGCCGATGGGGCTCATGCTTCTCAGTTCCGCGCGGATGAGTTCGACGCGTTGCTCCGAGCGGCCGGTGAATGCACCGCGATCGATCATCCGCTCAAATTGATCGATCGTGACTGACGTGGCGGTGCTCATTGAGGTTGTAATCAAATGTGAAAGGCGTCTCTTAGAACTGCGCAACGATCCATCGCTCTTGCTTGGCTACTCGGGCGGAGTGAATTCGAACCGCTTGCACTGGCTGAAGAACTCGAGCGGGTTGTCGTAGACGATCTTGCGGATCTTCGCTTCGCTGTGGCCGCGGTGGCGCATCTCCTGGATGAAATCGGGGACGGCCAGCGGGTTGGACGGGCCCCAGTCTCCGGCGGAGTTGACCATGATGCGGTCGTCGCCGTAACGCTCGATGATGTCGGCCGCCCGCGCCGGAGTGCATTTCGTCGTGGGGTACAGGGTCATGGCGCACCAGAAGCCGTCGTCTTTCGCCACGCGGACGGTGTGCTCTTCCACATGATCGATGAGAACCCGTTCGTGCGGGATGTCGCTCCGCTCGTTGAGCATGTCGACGATCATCCGCGTGCCTTTGTACTTGTCCTCCAGATGCGGCGTATGAATGAGCACCAGTTCGTTGGTCTTCGCCGCCAGGTCGAGGTGTTCCCGGAAGATGGTGCTCTCGTTCATCGTGTTCTTGTTGAGTCCGATCTCGCCGATGCCGAGGACGCCCGGTTTGTTGAGGAACTCGGGGATCATCGCGATGACTTCGCGAGAAAGTTCGATATTCTCGGCTTCCTTGGCGTTGATGCAGAGCCAGGTGTAGTGCTGCACGCCGCTCCACCCGGCGCGCTTGGGCTCGAAGTCGGTCAACTGCCGGAAGTAGTCGCGAAAGCCGTCGACGGAGCCGCGATCGAACCCGGCCCAGAACGCCGGTTCGCTGACGGCGACGCACCCCATGCGGGCCATCCGCTCGTAATCGTCGGTGACGCGGGAGACCATGTGGACGTGGGGGTCGATGAAGTACATGGCGGGCGGGTTGGGGGTCTAGGGTCGAGGGTCCAGGGAGTGGAGGGTTGATTCGAGAAGATCGTAGGTCCAGCGTCCGTCGGGTCGGCGTGTGCGTTCGAATCGATACGACGCATTCAGAACCTCCGATCTCTGGTAGCCGTCTTGGTCCGTGGGGGACTGTTCGAATCCGTTCTCATGCCAGGTCCAGATGGCGAAGCTGAGTTGATCTTCGGCGCGGGCGTCGACGAGCCAGTATTCCGGGACGCCGGCCTTGTGGTAGTCGTCCAGCAGTCTCACGGTGTCCTTTTGGACAGAGCTGTTGCTGACGACTTCGAGCACGAGGTCGGGCGGACCGAGGATTTCGATGTAGCTGCCGGGCTTGCCTGATGGGGAATCGACCAGCGTGACGCGGCCGGATTTGATCGAAGAATGGGAAACAAAGATCAAGTCCGGCTCGACGGAAAGACCGGCCGCGGGACAGGCGACGCGTGTGGCATCGATGAAGACGTCGCCGAGGTCTTGCTGTTTGACGCGGTTCGCGATGACTCGCGCAATCTCGACCTTCGGTGTTCCGTACAAGAACGGGTCTTCGACCATCGTATCCACCTCGATTCTGCCGTCGACGTAGTCGATGCGTCCCTGTTCGGGGAAGTCTTCCGAGTGGGTCCAGCGGCGGAAGTCGTCGAGGTTTGCGATCCAGAGGGGGATCTCAAGTCCCTCTTGGATCAGTACGCTGCGGGCGGGTGTGGTGACGGCAGTGGACATGAGGCGTTTGGACGGAAGGATTGAGCGCGCGAGTCCGATACTCGCAATTCTATACGAAGTTGACAGAAGACGCGCTCCCCTGCGGGTCGCGGCCAAACGGGGATCGTCGACGCAATGCGTCAACGGTTCCAGCCTTCCTCGTAGGAGTCGCTGAAGAGCAGTTGGAGGCGTTCGGCGCGGTCGTCGCCGTCGGAGGCGAGGACGTCGATGCCCTGGCGGATGAGTTGCATTCGGCGGTCGTCGGAGAGCTGGCCGGGCTCTGCGGAGCGATCGATCCGGTCGAGCGCGGCACAGAGGTTGAGGAGACCGCAGCGGATTTCGAGGAAGTGGCGTTCGAGGATCTCAGGGGCGGTTTGTGTGGTGGGCATGATTCTCTGCTCCAAACGTGCCCTGGGAGGGCTTTATCTTCGGGTTGGCTGTAACGCAAATCCGCAACGAACACTGCGGGATTCGTGCTCCCGTGAGAACCGGTCAACCTCAGAAATCTGAATTGATGGGCCAGTAGTGGTTGATCACTCCTGCATTGACGGTTTGGGTGCCACTGGCTTTGCCAGTGCATCGCGGAGTAGACGTCCTTTCTGGTTCGCACTGGCGGAGCCAGTGGCACCCGTCAATTCAGCCTGGATGAGCCAGACGGTTGTTGATTCAGTTTCGGGGTCGTTGCGGGAGAATGCAAGGGGATTGGATTCTCGTTGTCGCGTTGGTCGGCCCCACATTCGGCGGCGGTTGACCTCCGAAGCGGTCGCGTCCCCATGGTTTCGGTCCGGCAGGTCGATAACAGCGGTCCCCATGCGGCCCTCCGGTGTTACAATGATTGCCGACTTCGCGAGGGGCGGCGTGCATCCGCGCCCTCCCAATCGTTAACCGCTCAGGGGTTTTTGGTTCATGGCAGACAGAGCATTTGATCGTCGGAATTGGACCCGAGGCATGCTGCGGGCTGCGGGATGTCTGGCTTTGTTGGCCGTCTGCGGCTGGTTCGCGTCCGCCGAGGAGGTCCAGGACGACACCCGCGCCGAGCAGAAAGAGGCGCTGGCTGCGTTCAACCCGCTGGTGGGTGGTTGGCGCGGGACCGGGCAACCCAGAAGGGGGTCGGCCAAGGGGGCCTGGCGCGAGACGGCGGAGTGGGTGTGGGACTTCGAGGATGACGGCATTGCGCTGCGGTACGATGTGGAGGACGGCAAACTGTTCGTCTCCGGCCGGTTGACTTATGACCCCGAGACGGAGCACTACACGCTGACGGCGCTGATTCCGGGCGACATGGAGCGGTCGTACACGGGCGCCGTTGAGGACGAGAAACTGGTGCTTGTTTCGGAGGCGGACGACTCAGGGGAAGTGCACCGGTTGACCGTCACGCATCTCAATGAGAAACGAATGCTGGTGCTGCATGAGAAGCGGTCTGAGAATCAGCAGACGTTTTTCAGAGTCGCGGAAGTCGGTTACACGCGGGAGGGGACGCGACTGGCGAGCAGCGACAACAGCGGACCGGAATGCATCGTCACCGGGGGCGCAGGGACGATGACGGTGACGTACAAGGGAAAGACGTACTACGTCTGCTGCAGCGGCTGCCGGCAGGCATTCGAGGCCGATCCTGAGGGGATTATCGCCGAGGCGGCCGAGCGGCGGGAGAAAGAGCGACAGGAGGCGGAGGCCAACCGCTGAGGGCGAGGCTCAGTAGCCGGCCGGCTTTCCTCCCTTGCGGAAATCGCTTGCGCCGGTGAGTCGTGCGACTTCTCTCGCGGCCGCTTGGGCGGCTGCCAACCCGCTTCGACGTTCTGTCTGATGCCCCAGATCGCCGAGCGCCTGGCGCGTCTCATCGGTGATGTTCTCTTCGAGCAGAAGTTCCTCGGGCGCCCATTGATGGTGAAAGCGGGGGGCGGAGACGGCGTCCTCGACGTTCATATCGAATCGCAACCGGTTGAGCAGCACCTGCAGCGTGGCGCTGATGATTCGCGGTCCGCCGGAGGCGCCGACGGCGAAGATCGCCCTGCCGTCCCGGACGACGATGGTCGGCGTCATGCTGGAGAGCGGCTTCTTGCGCGGTTCGACGGCGTTGGCTTCGCTCTGGATCAATCCGAAGGCATTCGGTTCGCCGGGGACGGCGGCGAAGTCGTCCATCTCGTTGTTGAGGACGATGCCGAACCGTGGTTCGACGACGAGGCTGCCGTAGGTGGTGTTGATTGTTTCGGTGCAGGCGACGGCGTTGCCGGCGGCGTCGATGACTGAGAAATGACTCGTGCCGCCGTCGCTGGGAGTGGAATGCCGGCCGTAGGACTCCAGCGGCTGTGTTGTCGTGCGATCGATCTGGTCGGCGATGCGGGCCGCATATTCGCGACTGATGAGGTCGGCGACCGGCACCTCAGCGAAATCAGCGTCTCCGAGAAACTCGGCCCGGTCGGCGAAGGCGTGTTTCATCGCTTCGGTGACGAGATGGATGTAGGCCGGGCTGTTGTGGTTCATTCCCGGCAGACGTGTTTCCGGATGTGACTGTTCGTACGCCGACAGGACGTTGAGGATCTGCAAGAGCGCGACGCCTCCGCTGGAGGGGGGCGGCATGGTGATGATTGTGTTGTCGGCGAATTCGCCCTGCAGCGGAGTGCGGACGACCGGCTGCATCGCTGCGAGATCGTCGAGGGTGAGGATGCCCCCCTGCCGGCGGACTTCCGCGACAATCGCAGCGGCGACGGGGCCGCGGTAGAAGCCGTCCGGTCCTTCGACCGCGATGTGTTGCAGGACGTCTGCCAGCGGCGAATGGAAGAGGTCTCCGATCTCGCCCGCTTGTCCCGCGCCGAGGTACTGGGTGTAGAGCGCGGAATAGCGTTCGATGGCCGTTGGGTCGTCGGCCAACCGTTTGAGGATCGATTGCCGGCTGCTGAGCATCTGGCGGTCGATCGGCACGCCGTCCCGCGCCAGGCGAATCGCAGGAGCGAGCACCTGCGAGAGTTCCAGTGTCCCGTACTCCCTGACGGCATAGCAGAGTCCGGCGACGTCGCCGGGGACGGCGATCGCGAGTCCTCCCTCGCGGCTGGAGGGGGGCTTCTGGTCATCGGCGGCGGTGAACATGTCGCGGGAGGCTGCGAGCGGGGCGCGCTCACGATAGTCGATTGCGACGCCCTGTTGCTCTTCGGCGTTCCAGATGATCATGAAGCCGCCGCCGCCGATTCCGCAGCTTTCCGGGCGGACGACCGACAGCGTGAACGCGACCGCAACGGCCGCATCGACGACGTTGCCCCCTTGCCGGAGAATCTCGACCCCCGCCTCCGATGCGGCCGGATGATCGGCCGCAACGACGGCGTTGTCGAAGTGCGGCGGCGCCCCGCCCGATTCGTCCGCAGCATTCGGAACGGGAGAGGCGAATAAGGCGGCCAGGAAAGCCGTCAGGATCCGGCAGCGAAGTCTGATTGTCGTCGACATGATGGATCCCTGGAGGAGTGGAGGCATCGGGCTCCGCGAGTCTCGCTGCATATTCAGCGCGTCCGTAGCGCACGCTGCCAGCGTGCGACCGCACCGGCCGCACACATCAGCCGTCCAGACAATTCGTGGCGGCGCACGCAAGCTGCGTGCGCTACGGTCCTGTTACTTCTCCGGCTTCCAGTCGGGGTGTTTCGGGCCGCCGCCGAGGTATTCGAATTGGTCGAACATGTCGCCGTTGCCTGCAATGCGGGGGTCGCCGGTCTGTTTGAGGACGGCCGTCAGTCTCGTTGCCAGTTCCCGCTGCACGTCAGCGTACCGCATTTCGCCGGCGACATTGGAGAGTTGCTCCGGATCGGTGGAGAGATCGTAGAGTTCCTCACCCGGCCTCTTGGCGAATGAGAGTTCGTAGAATCGTTGGTGCGCATCGTCGCGGTCGCGGTTTTCGATGATGTACGTCTTGGTCGGGCCGTTGTCGGTGTCGGCGTACCAGTTGCCGGGGACGGCGGCCCGCTCGTAGTGCGGCGTGCCGTTGGGCCATCGGTCGGGGCGGAAGTTGCGAATGTACAGGTAATCGTGTGTGCGGATGCCCCGGCACGGGTAACCACCCATATCGGGCGCTTCCTGCGAGGGGACGTGCCGCTCCTTGCCGAAGACGACGAACTCGCGGCCGTCTTCGATCTGGTCGTCTGACTCGCGTTTGAGCAGCGGAACAAGACTGCGGCCGGTCATTTCTCCCGGGACGTCGAGGCCGGCCAGTTCGAGAAACGTGGGGGCGAGATCGGTGAGCGAGACGAAGTCCCGCACGGTCCGGTCGGCGGAACGCGCGCCGGGCCAGCGGATCGCGAGGGGGACGCGGACGCCGAGGTCGTAAATGTTGCTCTTGCCGCGCGGGAACGGCATGCCGTGGTCCCCGGTCATCAGGATGATCGTGTCGTCCAGCAGACCGGCCGACTCCAGTGCGTCGACGGCGTCGCCCACGAGAGAGTCGAATCGCTGGACTTCGAAGTAGTAGTCGGCGACGTCGCTGCGGACGATGGGGTCGTCCGGAAAGGCGGCCGGAAGGCGGATGGCATCGAGGTCCATGCCGCTCTCTTCGCCGGAGCCGGGTTCGTAGGGCCGATGCGGATCGGACGATCCGAGCCAGAAGCAGAACGGCTGATCGGCGGGACGGCGCTCGAGGAATTCACTGAACGTCTGGAAACGTTCTCCGGCGAGTTGCCGGGCTTTGGTTTCGGTGCGGCCCGGTCCCCAGGCTTTGCCCGTCGAGCCGATGGCATAGCCGGCGTCCTGGAGGATCTCCGGGTAGACGTCGAACTTGTCGGGAAAGACGCTGTGGAGATTGCCGGCGCCTGCCAGCCTCCAGTGGTACTGACCGGTGAGGATGGCGCCGCGTGAGGGCGTGCAGGAGGGGGATGAGACGTAGGCGTGTTGAAACAGCACCCCTTCGCGGGCGAGGCGGTCGAATGTGGGAGTCTTGACGACCGGATCACCGTAGGCGCCGGCGTGCGGGTAGCCCCAGTCGTCGGCGATGCAGAAAAGGATGTTGGGCCTGTTCTCGTCGGCAGCGCAGGTGGTCCCGATTCCTGCGATTGCGACTGTCACGGCTGCGACCGCAATTGACAGCGCTTGCAGCTTTGGCGATGGTGCAGGAACTTTCAGCGGTGATGACACGGCAGGCCTTTCGAATCGCGGTTTCTCGAGCGGCGCGAGTCCCGACCGTTGATGATTTCATCCTGGAACTCGTCGGGGGCCATTGTGAGCCCCGGAAATCGGAGACGCAATCATGACGAACCGGCTGTCGATCTGGATGCTGGCTCTGCTGGCCGCCACGGGATGCACGAAGGTGACGCCGGTGGAGGAGATCAGTGTGCCGTCGGGCGCGGTGATTGCCGATGCACAGACGCCTCAGTTTCCGCCGGAAGACTGGCCGTGGTGGCGGGGGCCGAATCGGGATGGGCATTCGCCGTCAGAGTCGGCGCCGGTGGAGTGGAGCGAGTCGCAGAACGTGGTGTGGAGGACCGACGTACCGGGACGGGGGCATGCGGCGCCGACCGTCGTGGGAGACCGGGTCTTTCTGGCGACCGCTGACGAGGGGCAGCAGACGCAGTCGGTCGTGGCGTTCGATCGCCGGACGGGCGATGCCGCGTGGGAAACGCAACTCAGCCAGGGAGGCTTTCCCACCGCGATGCATCAGAACAGCACGCACGCGAACTCGACCGTCGCTTGCGACGGAGAGCGGCTGTTTGCCGTCTTCCTGCACCACGACCAGGTGCACGTCTACGCCCTCAGCATGGAGGGGGAACAGTTGTGGAACACGACGGCGGGAAGATTCGTGTCCGTTTACGGGTATGCGCCGTCACCGGTCGTCTACAAGTCCGTGGTGATTATCGCGGCGGACAACAAAGGCGGCGGCTATCTGGCGGCGATTGACCGCGAAAGCGGAGACATCGTGTGGCGGAAGCAGCGGCCGGCCGAGGCGACGTTCTCCTCGCCGGTCGTGGCGACGGTCGGCGGTCGGGATCTGCTCGTCATCAGCGGCTGCGACATGGTGGCCGCCTATGATCCCGTCAGCGGTGAGGAAGTGTGGACCTGCCCGGGAACGACGAAGGCGACGTGTGGCACGGCGGTCTGGGACAGTGAACGCTTTTTCGCGAGCGGGGGATATCCGGGGGCCCAGACGATTGCGGTGGACGCCGCGAGCGGTAAGGAAGTCTGGAGCACGGCGCAGAAATGCTACGAGCAGTCGATGCTCGTCAGCGATGGTCTGCTGTTCGCCGTCACGAACAACGGCGTATTCTGCTGGAACTCGGCGACGGGGGAGGAGCAGTGGCGGGGCCGGGCCGGCGGCAAGTTCAGCGCCTCCCCGGTCCTGGCGGGCGGCAATATCTACGCCGTGAACGAAGGCGGAACCTGCTACGTCTTTCGGGCCGTCGGGAGCGGGTTCGAGCTGGTGGCGGAGAACAGGCTCGGCAACGAAGTGTTCGCGACCCCGACGATCTGCGGCGGGCGGATCTACTTCCGCGTGGCGGAGAGCCTCCGCGGCGGACGACAGGAAAGGCTGTACTGCATCGGGCAGGACGCCGAAGCCGACATCGGCGGGTGACAATTGACGAATACGTCGCGCTTCAGCGGCGTTCAAAGAAGACCGCCGAGCCGGCGTCGCGATCGACTGCGTCATCGCGGAACGCGCCGATGAGAACCACATCATCGGAAACTGCGACGGAGCAACCGAACATGTCGGCCAATTCCGAGTCGCTGTGCGTAAGCTTGGCAATCTGCTTCCAGTCTCCGCCCGGGGTTCGTTCAAAGACGTAGGCCGCCCCGGCTTTCAAGTTGTGGTCGACGGCGCCGACGACGGCGACGGAGTCGGACAGTGCGACCGAGTTTCCGAAACTGTCGTTGAAATCGGCGTCGCTCGCAGTGAGCCGCACGACCTCAGTCCACTGACCGCTGTTCGTGCGCCGGTACAGGGACACCGACCCGCAGTCTCTCTGGTCCCCCACGTCGTCGCGCGTGGCGCCGACGAGTGCGAAGTCTCCGGAGAGCGCGACGGACCAGCCGAACAGATCGGACCGTTCAGCGTCGCTCGCGGACAGCTTCTGCGTCTCCCTCCAGACACCATCGCCTTCTCGCTCGAACAGATAGGCCGAGCCGGTGTTCGATTTCCCGACGTCGTCGAAACGAGATCCGATCAGGGCGCGGTTTCCGGAGAGGGCGACCGACCAGCCGAACTGATCGCCGCCTCGCGCGTCGGCCGCCGTCAGCTTCTGAACTTCGGTCCACTCGCCGTGGTGATTCCGGGCGAACAGGTAGGCCGCGCCGGTTTTCGCCTTGTTGTTGTTGGCTCCGATCAGAATCCATTCTCCGGAAACGGCGACGGACGCGCCGAACGAGTCCCCCGGTTCCCCGTCACCGGCCGTGAATTTGTGGACTTCGGTCCATTCGCCGTTTTCACCCGGTTCAAAGAGATACGCGGCGCCGGCTTCTTCATCGGCGTTGGCGGCCCCGATCAGGGCGCGGTCGCCGGAGAGGGATACCGAACCGTAGCCGAACTGATCGTTCTCTCCCGCGTCACTCGCGGTCAGTTTCCGGATCCGCCGCCACGTCCCGTCTGAGCTACGCTCAAACAGGTAGGCTGATCCGGTGTTTTTCTTGCCTTCATCGTCGTAGCCCGCCCCGATCAAAGCGCGTCGTCCGGAGAGCGAGACCGCACTGCCGAACAGGTCCGCGCGCTCGCCGTCGTCCGCGACGATCGTCTGCGACTCTGCGTACGACTGGGCCCGCGCCGGGCTGCGGCAGCAGACGAGGAGGAGCCCGACGCATACGCCGCAGGAGACGTGTTTGAACATCTGTCTCTCCATTCCGTTTGGAACTGACACTGCGGGAACCGCGACACACAGATTAACGTCCTCGTCGGCGCTTTCGTCCGGGGACGTTCTTGTCGAGCGGGTCGGGATCCTGGCCGTCTTTGACCTTGTCGCCGTCGGTGTCCTTGTCGCAGGGGTCGGTGCCGCGTTCGCATTCTTCGTAGTCGGTGAGGCCGTCTTCGTCTTCGTCGCCGTTGCCGGTGTAGTCGATCCGTTTGTCCCCGTCCTTGTCCTTCATCGCGGCAACGAACAGGTCGTTGGATTTGAGCGGGAGGCCGTCGGCGTCGAGGAGGGGATTGCTGGTGGAGGTGTCGATGGCGCGGGCGCCCTTATTGATCAGCAGGCAGCCGCATTTTCTGGGCAGGAACTTCCTCCTGCTCTTCGACTTGGGCCGGGTGCGGATGGTGCAGGTGAGCGTGGCGTCGTTGGTCGAGGGATACCACTGGATGACCGTGTCCCGCAGGCCGCGTTTCCCGCGGCGGCGTTTGGGGCGGCTCGCCTGCGCCTCGACGGCCTGCGGCGCGTGGCGGCGTTCGAGGTCCTCGTCTTCGTCGTGATACTTGCCCGCCGGGAACACGAGAATCAGGTCGCCGTCAGGATCGTCGGAGACGCACTCGACCACTTCCCACGGCCAGGGGACGCAGTCCTCGATGCAGACGGCGCCTTCGGGGAGGTGCGACTGGCGGAAGGTGATGCGGAACGTGAACTCGCTCGGAGTGCGGCTCTTGACGTCGATGGCGCGGTCGATCTCGCCGTCGTTGTTGCGATCGGGGCCGTCGATGATCTCCTTGACAAACAGGTCTTCGTCGTCGTCATCGTCGTCGTCCGGCGGCGGCGGGTCCGAGAGATCCAGACAGCAGGAAACGGAAGTGATCGTATCCGGCTCTTCGACTTCCGCGAGGCCCGGGAACGTGTCTGTCCCGACATCCTCCCCGGTATTCGCGTCGAACACGCGGAACGCGGCGGGATCGTCCTCGATCGCGATCACGTGCGCGCAGTCGGCTGTGACGATCAGGGGATTGCGGAGAAAGTTGGGGGCAACGTGCCGCAGTCGTGCGGTCCATTCGGGGGCGTCTCCAATCTCCCCCGTTTCAACGTTGTAAGTGAAGCATTCCAGATAGTCGTCGACAAAATTGTTCCCGCTCCGCACATAGATTCGATTCGCCTCGCAGCACGCGGCGATGCCGATGCCGGTCTTGCCCTGCAGCGGCACGCGATCGGCCACCTGCATGTCGTCCAGCGAGAAGGAGACCAGTTCAAACGGGCCGTTCCCGATCGCGACAAGCGCCATGCCGAACTGCGACCCCGGCAGACAGACCACCTGCCTGACGGCGGCGAACTCATCGACGTCGCCTGAGAATAGAAGCGACCCGGCATCCGTGAGGACGGCCGTCGCGCCGGAACCATCGATCCGCAGCTTGCGCACTTCGCCGGTTCCTCCCTCGACATTCGTGACCAGGGTCACCAGCACCGTGCGGCTGTCGTCGCAGCAGGCGAGGCCGGTGAGCAACTGGTCGGTGGCGAACGTGTCAACTTCACACGCCGACGCTCGATCGACGAGCGAAATCGGCGTTGGCCGGGGTGTCGAAACTGCTCCCTCCCGCAACGATGAATGCGCCGTCACACGTGAAGCAGAGTCGATCGGGAACATTCGACAAGGGAATCGTCACGACGCCGTCCACTGGCGGATCGCTCGCCTGCGCGGAGATCAACGCAGTGGGAGCGTTCGTCGGCGGGCAATCCACGAAGTTCTCGTGGCATTGAACTTCTTTTGATCCTTTGAGGAGCGTGTACAGGGCATTTTCCTTCACGTCGTACCAGGAGCCGGCGAAACCTTGCCCCGAGGTATCCTCGAGCACCGCCCCTTCTCCCGTGAGCAGGTTGAAGACTGCAACTTCGGACCTGTCCTTGTTCTCGGACACGCTCCAGAACGGCGTTGTGGGATCGTCCGGGGAAGGACATCCCGTTGCGGGCCGCATCGACAGTGCGACACACAAGACGAGTCCGATTGCCAAGACGGAGACTGCACGAGGATGAGGAATCAGAATCCGCTGCGGAGGCGGTACGGACTCAGTTCCGTTGCCGGTTTGTGGAGCGCTGCCGACCTGCTGACGACGAAAGGAGACGTTCATGCCGGTTTCTCCCTGAGAAACGGCGGCACTGGCGCCGCCGCTGCGGCGGGCCGGCCCGCTGGTGTGAAGAGTTGACGATGACGGGCGTCTGACCGACGCCTCAGGAAAACTGAAACTGCTGCGCCACGGACGGCGCCCGACGGGGCGACGCTGCGAAAAATTCTCTCCTGCGGGCGTGTTCGTTGTCAAGCATTTCATAGGCTGGGCCTCGGTCGTGTTGTTAATCTAATGGTCCGTCGATTCAGACTTTCATCTCAATCGATTGGAATACGGATTCGAACGTGCCAGCTAGTTGTAGGGCCGGCTGTGCCGGCCGATGGTTGTTGGTCATTCGATCGCGGCCGGCACAGCCGGCCCTACGACAAGTCATTCGCGGGTGATCCAGACGCCGCCGATGATGCGGCCGTGGTGGTTGTTGCCGGAGGAGTCGATTAACACGTCGCCCTGGCCTTCGTCGAAGTGATAGAGGGCCATTGTGTGGCGGTCGGTTTCGAACCGATCGACCGGGGTGTAATCGTCTGCGTAGCGGGCGACGCTCGAAATGCGGACTTCGTCGATGACGCCGAGGAAGTGGAAGTAGCGGTCGATGCCATTGAGGGTCTGTTCCGCGCCGATGACGAAGTGGCCCGGCTGGCGGTCGTCGTCGGGCGTGGCGCTGTACTCACGGCGCGAGACCAGTTGGCCGTCGAAGTAGAGCGACAACTGTGAGCCGTCCCAGACACCGGCGATCCGCAGCGGTCCGGGGGCCGGCTCCGGGTGGGAGGCCGATTGGGGTTCGTCGGCCATCACGGTGAACAGCCAGCCCGACTCGCGGTTCCAGTTGAGCACGGCGCAGGGCGGTCCTTCGGTCGTCATGCCGTTGGTGATGAGTTCGGCGTATTCGCCGAGCGGCGGTTCGCGGCGGACGCTGGCTTCGATCGTGATCGGATGCGTGGCGTCGTAGCGGAGCGTGGGGATGTCGACGTGACTGTGGATGCCGCTGAACCGGAGGGAGGCGCGGCCCTCGATGGGCGGCTCGGGAAAGCTTGCGAAATCCGAGTGAATTTCGCACCACGGTTTGGCGGCGTGCAGCCGGTTGACCCCCTGCTCGGTGACTCCGCTGCCTTTCAAGTAGACCGCGCGGAGGTACGGGATCTGCACCAGCGTGTCGATCGCCGCGTCGGTGACGGCGGGGTTTTCCATGCGGAGTTCGAGGAGGTCGTCCCACAGCAGCAATGCCGGGATGCCGGCGTCGGTGATGTTGGTCCCACCGGCGTGGAAGGCGCGGATTTTCGGATAGCGTTCCGCCAAATCCATGAGGCCCGCATCGGTCAGATTCGAGCCGCCGAGGTAGACGCCCATGAGATTGGGCAGATCGCCGAGCAGCGCGACGCCCTGATCGCTGATCGGGGTTCCGCCGAGAATCAACGTCGAGAACTCGTTGAGGCCGTCGAAGCGGGCCAGGTCCGAATCGGCTATCGGCTGTCCGGACACGTCGAGGACAATGAGCGAGAAGTCTCCGTCCGGCAGTTCGTCGTCCGGCCCGACCGTGACGTAACCGACCGACGACCCGCCCAGTCCGACCGTCCCGCCCAGCGCGTGGGCCCACTCGGCGACGGCGCGGTCGGGACTGGTCGAAGGCCTGAAGTCGCCGAAGTTCGATTCGATCCGGCATTGGGGGAGCGCTTCCCGCAACCGTTCGACGCCGGAGCGAGAAACATGGGTGTCGACCAGGTGCAGGTGCCGCAGCTTCGGAAGTTCGGCCAGGACTTGGAGGCCGTCGTCGGTGACGTCACAGCCGGAAAGGAAGAGCCACTGCATCCTGGGGCACTTTCGCAGGGACTCGAGGCCTCGGTCGGTGACATGCGTCTGTCCGACGTGGAGCGTTTCGAGTTTGGGATAGCGGCTCAGTTGGGCCAGACCGGCGTCGGCAATTTCGGTCTCGCTGAGGAACAGGCCCAGGAGTTCCGGCAGCTCGCCCAGATTGGCGAGTCCCTCATCGGTGACCGGAGTCCCGGTGAGAATCAGCGTGGTGAAGAATGGCAGGTCGTCGAATCGCTTGAGGTCGGCGTCGGTGATGGATTGCCGTTGCAGATCGACCGTCACGAGGTCGAATCGTCCTTCGGGCAGCGGGTCTTCCGGGGGGACGACCACGTACCCGATCTGCGGATTGCCGCCGCCGATCGTTCCCGAGAGGGAGCGGACCCAATCGATCACCGCCCGCTCGCGCTCGGCGACTGTGAGCTGCGGGGCCGGCCCGGGCTCGGAGTCCGAAACCACGGCGGCCGTCAACTGATACGGCTGGCCGGCGTGGATCGTGAGTCCGTCGGCAGGAATCTCGGCGTGAATCGTCGCGCCGTCGGCGGTGTTGAGGACAATCGAAAAAACCGGCCCCGGTTCGACGTCGAAGCGATACGTACGGTCGTCCCCGGCAAGCGTCCATTCGACGCCTGTCCCGTCGACTTCGATCGAGGTGATGTCCCGTTCGGCGTCGAGCTGGACGATGACTGTCCCGTCGCGGGTGGTGAATTTGAAGACCGCGAAGCCGAGCAGCGCAACGAGCGCGAGGATGCCGCCGGCGACGATCGAGTGCCCGCGTCGCTGCGCTGCGGCCCCGCGAGCGAGCGGCCGATCTTCAGCCGGCCGGGTGGACGTCCCGCTTCCGGGCGGTCGCGGCTGTTTCGCGGCGGGCGGTGGGTCGCCGAAGAGGGACGCGAGGTCGGCCTCCGCGGCGAACGGTTCGAGCAAGCGGGCGACTTCGTCCGCACTTGACGGGCGATCGTTGGGGTTCTTGGCCAGCATGCGGTGGACGATCGCCGCCAGTTCGTGCGGCAGGTCGGACCGGAGTTCCCGGAGCGATTGCGGTTGTTCACCGGCGAGCGCGGCGAGCTTTTTCATCGCAGTCTCGAATCCCGCTCCGCCGAACGGCGCGCGGCCGGCGAGCAAACGGTAGAGCGTGGCCCCCAGGCTGTAGATGTCGGCCCGCACGTCGACGTCGTGCGTGCTGACTCCCTGCTCGGGCGCCATGTAATCGATCGTGCCCATGAGCTGGCCGGTGGAAGTGAGTTCCCGTCCGTCCGTCACCGGACCCTCTTCGAGCAAGGCCAGTCCCAGATCGAGAATCTTGACGGTTGCGGGCGGCCCCTTGGCCAGCATCAGGTTCGACGGTTTCACGTCACGGTGGACCGTGCCCCGTTCGTGGGCGTGCTGCAAGCCGAGCGCCGCCTGCCGGATCAACTCGCACGCTTCCGCAACCGGCAAGGCGCCGAACCGCTTCGAGAGATTGGCCAGGTCTTCGCCTTCGACCAGTTCCATCACCAGGTAGTGCGTGCCGTTGGCTTCCCCGGCGTCGCGCGCGCCGACGATGTGCGGGTGCTCCATTTTGCCGACCGCCTTCATCTCTCGTTCGAAGCGGGCGACGCTGGCGGCGTCTTCCATGCGATGGGCCGGCAGCAGCTTGATGGCGACCGTCTTGTCGAGCTTGGTGTGCAGCGCCTTGTAGACGGCGCCCATGCCGCCCTCTCCGAGTTTTTCGAGCAGCCGGTACTCGCGGACGGCGGCGGTCTCTTCGAGTTGGAGCGTCCGGCTTTCCGCGTCGGGATTCGGGCCGCCCCCGGCGGACGGGTGGCCCAGTTCACTGATCCTCTGGACCATGTCGCGGCAGCTTGATTCCTCCGCGAGTGGATCGGCCGGCGGCCCGCCGTGCAGCTTCTCGATCACCGTGTCGGGCGCGGGCTGCAGGGACTGCATCGTGTCGTCGCAGGCGACGCATCCCTCCAGGTGCGCGATCACCGACTCCGCCTGATCCTCGGGAAGTTTGCCCAGGAGGTAGTTTGCGAGTTCTTCTCGGCTGGGGTGCATCGCAGCGACTCCGGGTGAGCGGCGGCGCGAGCGGCGTGAGGTGCCGGGGTTTCTCGTGCGGCCATAGGTAAGATTGTGAGCGCGTCACACGGTTTTTTCTCAGGAAGACAGTTCGGGGGCCGCTGCATGACGCAACCTGTGTGTGCATAACAGATTACGATCCTGCCCGCGCACGCGGAGCCCGGCGGCGTAGCGGGCGTCGTGAGAATTCCGAGGGGTCTTTCGGTGTTCGTCCGAAGTCTCACGACTTCGGCTACAGCCCCGTAGAACAGGTTTTGAACCCTGTCAGTTACACACAACTCGGCTGGGGCCCGGCCCCGAGAAACTGGGCCCAGGGATTCTTGAACAGGACACAGATTTTCGCGGATTCGGCGGATCAGCACGGATTTCGTCGGGTGTTCCTCACGAGGCGGCAGCACCGAGACCGCATCGATTCGGGCGCGCAGGACGTCGACACGCAAGAAAACAATCAGCGAAAATCGGTCCCATCCGTGGTCATCCGCGTTCCATTCGAATCTCTCGAAGAGTCACTCGATCGGGGATCGAGAGATGTGTGTAAACGACAGGGTTGGAAACCTGTCAGTTACACACATCTTGACCGAGTGGCCGCAGTGGGACGACGCACTCCGAATGGCGAATCGATCGGGTGGCCGCGGCTGGACTGAGCGCAGCGCAGCAAGCCGCCATCGCTCGCGCGAGACGTGTGTCATTGTCAGGTTACACGCTGTTCCCTGAACCGTCGTGCGATCCGATCTCGGTCCGCAACCGGCGGAGGACGCGGTACTTGGCTTGCCGCACGGCGGGCCGGGTCAGGCCGAGTTCTTCCGCCACTTCATCGGTCGGCCGGTCTTCGACCGTGGTCAGCCAGAACGCCCGCCAGGTGCTTTGTTCAAACTCCAGCCGGATCGTCTCCAGCAGTCGGTGGAGCGTGACCCGTTCGGCGTCGAAGGGACCGTCGCTGGTGGATGCGTCCGGCAGGTCTTCGGGAATCTGTTGCCAAAGACCAACGGCGGTTGTCCCGCCGACCGGCTGGGCGTGTCTCTCCCGTCGGCGGAGATGGTCGCCGATCTTGTTGCGGGTGATCTTTTTGAGCCAACCGCGAAACGTCGATCCGGGCCGGTCCTTCTCGAAGCTCGCCAGCCGCGCAGCCACGGTCCGGAAGACCTCCTGCCCCAGGTCGGCGGCGTCGCTGTCCTGCAAACCGACGACGCGTGCCCAGCGATAAACGAGCGGACCGTAAACGAGGCACAGCCTGCGCCAGGCCTCGGGATCGGAGTCGCGGGCCCGTTCGATCAGCGAGATCGAAGTTGAGGAACTCTCCTCCGAGGTCGGCATGGAGTCTCTTGGCGTAGTCTGAGGAGAAGTTCGAGATCGGCCGATTCGTGAATCGTCATCCGACTGCTCTGTCAGGGCTCTTTCCTGGGGTTGGTCGAACTGCAAATCCACAGAAAACCCTGCGGGATTCGTGCTCCCGAGAGAACCCTCCAACCCAAGACCCTGAACGGGCGGCCCACTACTCCCCTCCCGGGGAGGCGGTCAGCTTGACTTCTTCCGCGGCGGCGTCGGGCGTCACTTCGACGGGGATGCTCCACTTCTGCTGTGCGAAGCGGCAGACGCCGCCGGTTCCTTCGCGGCAGTAGGTGTAGGTGAGGAGCAGTTCGAATGTCCCTTTGCCTTCGGCGGCGGCGAGTGGGACGTCGATGGTCGCTTCCATCTCCCCTTTCTCGGCTTCATTGCGGGCGTCGAGGTGGTCCACTGCAACGAGTTGCTGATCTTCGCCGGCGCGGACGGTGTAGCCCACCGGGCCGAGTTTGTTCAGCTTGAATCCTTCGGGAAGCTCGAAGCTGATATGGAAGCGGAGCGCCTCTCCCGGCTTCACCTGCCGGGCGGCGACTTCGACCGCGTCCGGTTCGCTGGATTCGCGCGGACTCGGTTTGACCGGGGCGGGCGGCTCAAGGCCTTCGACGGTGAATTCCCGGGCAGCGGCGGTTTCGATGTCGGCGGCGAGAATGCGGTGGTTGTTGGTGTCGGCGATGAAGAGGGTGTCGCCGGCCGCTGCGAGCCCGGACGGTTCGAACAACTGGGTCGGCTCAAGCGACGCCCCGGATTCCCCGGTGCCGAGCCAGGCTTCGCACGTGCGAGTCTCGGGGTCGACGCGCTTGATGCGGTGGTTGTACGTGTCGGCGACGTAGATGAAGCCGTCGTGGTAGACGAGTCCGATCGGATGCTGCAACCGGACCTCATCGCCGACGCCGTCGACGTCGCCGAATTCGAACAGAGCGCGGGGAACATCGTGCGGTCCGACGATCGTGGTGACTTCGCCGTCGTCGCCGAGAGTGACCTTGCGGACGGCCGAGCCTTCACTGTCGACGTGATAGAGGACTTCGCCGTCGGTGGTGATTCCGGAAGGTTGGGCCAGCGCGGAGAGTTCCAACGGCCCGTCGACGATGTCTTCGGCGCCGGTGCCGGCGAAAACCTCGACCGTCTCACCGCCGAGCTCATGCTTCCACAACTGGTGCGGGCCGGCCATTGCGATGTAGAGGACGCCGTTCAGGTGACGCAGCGCCCAGGGACTGTTGAGAGCGGTCTGCCGGAGCGGTCCTCCGAGCAGCCTGCGGCGGGACTGCACGCCGGTGCCGGCGAGCGTGGCCACGGTGCGCTGCTGCAGGTCGATGGTGCGGATGAGGTGATTTTCGGTGTCGGCGACGTACAGGGTCTCGCCCACCAGTTCCATGCCCTGGGGATGATCGAAGGTGGCCTCATCATACGGGCCGTCGTCGGCGCCGATGGCGCCCGTGCCGATGACGTCCAGCAGCTTGCCGTCCATCGAACTGACGACGATGCGGTTGTGGTTGCTGTCCGAAATGAAGAGACGTCCGCCGGCTTCGTCGGCGAGAAGCTTGCCGGGGTATCTCAGCGGGCCGGGCTGGACATCGTCGCGTTCCAGATCGAAGCGGACGGGGGTCTCATCCAGCGTTCCCTTCTCGCGGTGGTAGTCGACCATCTTGCCGATGACCGAGTCGAAGAAATCACGGATGCCTTCGCCGGTGTGATAACCGACGTATTTGCCCTCGGGGTCGATGATGACAAGCTGCGGCCACGCGCGAAACTGGTATTTCGCAGCAATCACGTCGTTGGCGTCGTTGACGACCGGGTGTTCGATTTCGTAGCGGAGGATGGCGTTGCGGATGTTCTCCGAGTCTTTTTCGTTGTCGAACTTGGCGGCGTGGACGCCGATGACGACCAACTGGTCGGCGTATTTTTTTTCGAGGTACTTCAGGTCGGGCAGCACGTGGATGCAGTTGATGCAGCAGTAGGTCCAGAAGTCGAGGACGACGACCTTGCCGCGAAGTTCCCGCAGGCTGATCGGAGCGGACGTATTGAACCATTCGGTTCCGCCGTCGAGGCTGGGGGCCGGAAAGCGGCCGGGGAACGGGTTCTCTTTGGTTTCCGCTTCCGCCGGGTCCGGGTCAGCGGGGGAGTCGTCGGAGTCCTGCGCCGGGAGCGCCGCAGCGATGGCGAACAGGAACGCGGCAGGCAGCGCCCAGGCCGTTACGTTCCAAGCGGTCGGTCGGTGTTCAGCGTCGTGCATCCGCGGCATCGATTGTTCTCCTGGTGGCGTCCCGATTTTCAAGTCGGTGTGTGCAGTGAAATCACTCTAGCACAGCGGGCGCGAACGCAAAACATCGGGCGTTCTCGGACGGTTGCCCGGAGCGTCGCGGCGGAGGGATTGCGGCCGGAGCATTCGGAAAGGTGAACGCAGTCGACCAGGTTGGGCAATGCGCCGAAGTTTCGCCGATTGATGCGGCTCTTGTGACCGGTTTGCGAATGCATCGAAAAGGGTCGATCTCTCGCTCCAAGATTTGATTGTGACTGGATTTGGGGGCACATTCTGATGCAGCAACCACTGCAGGTTCGATCCGGGCCGACTCCCCTCCTTCCCTGATGTTGAGGCGTCGGGACTTCGACCGGCGAAATCGAGCCCTGAGGCTGCGGAAACTCCCTCAGGACGTCGGTGTTTCCCAATCTTCTGGACGGATCCGCCTCCAAAACCGTACAATCCCACGTCGTCACCCGGCTGGATGCAGCGCCGCCCGCTCGGCCGCCCGTCCTGCCACTGCGCGCGACGGGGGCGGTACCGAAGGTCGCCAGGCAATCGAGGAGAGACATGCGTAAGACGATTGGAATTCGACAGTTGATGGCTTGGGCCGTCCTTGCCGTCCTTGCCAGCGCCGCTTCGGCACAGGATCGCGTCGCGGACGACGGCGACGACTGGGCCAGGAAGATGTTCTCGGAACTGGAGCACGACTTCGGAAACGTCGCTCGCGGCGCGGACGTGCGGCACAAGATCGCCGTCAAGAACCTTTACGAAGAGACGATTCACATCACGAACGTGAAGACGACGTGCGGCTGCGCGGCGGCCGAACCGGATCGCAAGGTGCTGGCGACCGGCGAGACGGCCTACATCGAAGTGGTGATGAACACCGTCAAGTTCCAGAAAGAAAAGAACTCGAATGTCGACGTCACTCTGACGTTCAACAACCGGGATTTCAAAACGGTCCGCATTCCGATCCGGGCCTATATCCGGCCGGACGTCGTGCTCGATCCCGGCCGGGCGGACTTCGGTTCGGTCGAAGTCGGCCGGGGGGGCGAGAAGCGGATTCGAGTGGCGTATGCCGGTCGCGACGGCTGGGCCGTGACGGGCGTCGAGTCGCAGAGCGACCTGGTCCTCGCCGAGATTGAGGAGACTTCCCGCAGCAGCGGCCGCGTCAGTTATCAATTGACGCTCAACCTTTCGCCCGAGGCGCCGCAGGGCGCGATTCGCAGCCAGGTGATTCTCTCGACCAACGATGAACGGAGTCCGGAAGTCGCCGTGCTCGTGCAGGGCGAAGTGGTTCCCGACATCATCGTCAATCCGACGACGCTGGACATCGGCGACCTCGCGCCGGGTTCGTCCAGAACCATGAGCGTCGTCGTGCGTGGGCGGCGGCCCTTTTCGATCGACAAGATTGAATGCGAATCGGAGCAGGACTGCTTCAAGGTGCGTCTCGGCAAAGATGTGCGGAACGTGCATGTCGTCCCGCTGACGGTGACGGCCCCGATGGAACCGGGCGACCTGAAGGAGAAGTTCTACCTGACGATTTCCGGCCGAGAAGAACCGGTCGAGTTCTACGCCAAGGGCACGGTCGTCAGCCAGGGAACATAGCGACTGTTGTTGTCTCGCAAGACGCAAAGCCTGGAGACTCCGATGGTGGCCCGTCCGCCGTCGGAGTCTTACTATTGGGGGTAGGCCGATGGGATCTCGCGATTCTGCCGGGCCGCGGTGTGTTACGAATCTTCCGGAACTTGCCAGCGAACAGGCGGCGGTGTGACGACTCAACGGGCAATGACTGTTCCTGCCTTCCGCGATGCCAAAGCGGAGGGTCGGAAGCTGACGATGCTGACCGCCTACGACTGGCTGTGGGCGACGCTGCTCGACGAAACGGGCGTCGACGGCCTGCTGGTCGGTGACACGCTCGGGATGGTGGTGCAGGGACGCGAGAGCACACTGCCCGTCACCCTAAAGCAGATCATCTATCACGCCGAGATGGTCGTGCGCGGGACGAAGCGGGCGCTGGTGGTGGTCGACCTGCCGTTCATGACGTTTCAGGTCAGCCCGCGGCAAGCCGTGCGAAACGCGGGCCGCATCCTGAAGGAGACCGGCGCGGCGGCGGTCAAGCTGGAGAGCGGCGCCCGGCAGGCCAGCACGATTGAGGCCCTGGCGGGGGTCGATCTGCCCGTGATGGCGCATGTCGGAATGCGGCCGCAATCGGTGCGGAAGTACGGGAAAATGTCAGCGATCCAACGCAACGCCCAACAACTGATGCAGGACGCGATCGCCGCCGAACAGGCGGGAGCGTTCGCGATCGTGCTGGAGTTGATCCCGCGCGAGATCGCCCGCGACATTACGGCGGAGCTTTCGATTCCGACGATCGGCATCGGCGCTGGCCCCGACTGCGACGGTCAGGTGCTGGTCACTCCCGACATGCTGGGACTGACGGCCGGGTTCAATCCGAAATACCTCAAACGCTACGCAGACATCCGCGAGGCTGCGGTCACGGCGGCCAGGCAGTACGTCGAAGAAGTGCAACAGGGCGCGTTTCCGGACGCGGCTCACAGCCACGGTCAATAGAGCAAATTGCTGTACCGTCCTCTGGGAAAGACCGGCGTTAACGTGTCGGCCATTGCGTTCGGCGCCGGGCCCGTCCCCGAGTTGATGACGGGGGACGACCAGGCGCGCCGCACGGCGGTGGTGCGGCATGCGATTGCCGCCGGGATCAACTGGTTCGATACGGCGGCCACCTACGGGAACGGATCCTCGGAAGCGGGACTGGGGGCCGCGCTGAGCCGGATTCCGGAGCGGGAGCAGGTGCACATCGCGACAAAGGTGCGGCTTGCTCCGGAGGATCTGGACGACATTCCCGGCGCGATCGAGCGATCGATGGCAGGCAGCCTGCAGCGGCTGCAGTGCCGGCGAGTGACGCTCGTGCAGCTTCATAACTCGATGACGGCAAAGCGGGGCGACGAGCCGACGTCGGTGACGCCGGCCGACATCCTCGGCGCGGGCGGCGTGCTGGAGTCATTTCAACGGTTGCAGGCGGACGGCGTCGTCGAGCACATCGGCCTGACCGCTCTCGGCCAGCCGGCGGCGATGAAAGAGGTTATCTCCACCGGTGAGTTCGCGACGATCCAGGTTCCATACAACCTGCTCAATCCCAGCGCCGGACAGGACGTCGCGGCGGACTTCCCGGAGACCGATTACGGCAACATCATCGCGGCCGCTGCCGAGCACGGCATGGGAGTGTTTGCGATCCGCGTCTTCGCGGGCGGGGCGCTGGCCGGTCAGCCGCCCAGCCGTCATACGCACACGACGAAGTTCTTTCCGCTCGATTTGTACGTCCGCGATCAGGAGCGCTGCCGCGAGATCGCACAAAGATTGCCCGAGGGAGCGAACACCAGGGAGACGGCGGTGCGATTCGTGCTGAGCCATGCGCAGGTCACGTCAGCGATCATCGGCTTTGGAGAGCCGTCGCACATCGACGAAGCGGTGGCGTCGCTCGCCGCCGGGCCGTTGTCTGAAGACGTCCTCTCACTGCTGGAGGGGGTCTGACCGTGGTGGAGGACGCCTGTCGGCTGGAAGAGGTCTCAGACTGCTCGTGCAGCGGGAGCCTTGGTTCGTTTCCTGCGACGATTGACATCCGCCCCGTCGGCGCGTCAAGGTAGGCCGTCCTGCCCTGCCCTTTCTCGCCACGGAATGATTTTGTGAGCGAACCGAACGCCCCCCCGCCCCTCTCGCCGACAGCGAAGTACCTGATTCTGTTCGTCGCCTTCTTCGGCTGGTTCTTCGCCGGTGTGCACATGTCGATCACGAGCCTGGTGATGCGCGTGGCGGCGGCTGACCTGTTACCCGCCGGAGCGTCGGAGGGAGCGATTGGAGAGTGGTTTGGCTGGTACGTGTGCGCGTTCCTGTTCGGAGCGGCGGCAGGCGGGTATCTGTTCGGACTGATCGGCGACCGCATCGGCCGGTCGCGGGCGATGGCGACGAGCATCTGCTGTTATTCGATTTTTTCCGGTCTGTCGTACTTTGCCGGGGACACGTGGCAGCTTCTCGCGCTCAGGTTCCTGACCTGCATGGGGATCGGCGGGATGTGGCCGACCGGGATCGCTCTGCTGTCCGAAGCCTGGTCCGGAGTGGCGCGGCCGATCCTGGCAGGGATCATGGGGACGGCGGCCAACATCGGAATTCTCTGCTTTGCATCGCTCACCCTGTTCTGGTTCGTCACTCCCGGCGACTGGAGATGGACGATGTTGGTTGGAGCGTGCCCGATCCTGCTGGGGTTGATCTCGTTTGCCTTCGTGCCGGAATCGCCGCGCTGGCTGGCGGCGCAAAAGTCCGACTCGTCGGATGAAGCAGTTCTTGCAGCGAACAAGGTCGGCTTGGGCGAGATCTTCCGGCCCCCCATTCTCAAGACGACGCTGTTCGGAATCCTGCTGGGGACGATTCCCCTTTTCGGCGGCTGGGGTGTGAGCAATTGGGCGGCCGCCTGGTCGAGCGAGGCGGGTGATACAGCGACGGCGTCTTCCGCTGAGACTCCGGAAACCGACAGCGGTGAGGACGAGCAGCCGGATGAAACGCCCGACCCGACTCTCAAGTCGAAGTTCGTCATCTCCCGGTCGTTGCCAGGTTCGATCAGCAGCCTGCTGGGCGGCGCACTCGCGTTCTACCTGGGTCGTAAGCGGATGTATTTTCTGCTGTGCGTCTGCGCGTTTGTGTCGGCACAGATGCTGTTCCGGCTGGACAACCCCCGCAGCGACGGATTTCTGTTCTGGACCGGCGCTCTGGGATTTTTCAGCGGCTTCTTTTTCGGATGGCTGCCGCTCTGTCTGCCGGAACTGTTTCCCACACGCGTTCGTTCGACCGGGGCGGGCGTGAGTTTCAACTGGGGGCGCATTGTGACAGGAATCGGTGTGTTGGCGTCAGCAGCGGCCTTGCGGGAAGCGTTCGCCGGCCAATACGCGACGGTGGGTCAGGTCACGGGATTCATCTATGCCGTCGGCATGGTCGCGATCGTGCTGGCGCCGCCGATGTCGGCGCGTCAACTCGACGAGTGAGCGGCGTCATTTTGCCGGGCAATGCACGCCTGCGAGCAAGAGATCATGTCGACCCGCAATATCCGGCTGCGACTGGCTTACGACGGTTCCGGGTATTTCGGTTGGCAGGTCCAACCGGGGACTCGCACGGTGCAGGAAGTGCTGGAAAAGGCGATTCGTTCGCTGACCGGTGAGGATGTCCGCGCAATGTGCGCCGGGCGGACGGACGCCGGCGTCCATGCGTTGGGGCAGGTCGTCAGTTTTCCGACGAGTTCCACGATTCCGGCTAGGAAGTTTGCGGCGGCCCTGCAGCCGCGCCTGCCGGGCGACGTCGTCGTGCTGGAGAGCGCCGAGGCGGCGGGCGACTTCCATGCGACCTACTCGGCGGTCTCGAAGCGGTATCGTTACGTCATCCGCTGCGCGGAGGTCGACGACCCGTTTTTCGCGCGATTCGCCTGGCGCGTCGGTGTGTCGCTCGATTTTGCACAAATGCAGTCGGCTTCGCAGGCCTTGCTCGGGACGCACGACTTTCGCTGTTTTGAGTCGCAGTGGCCCAACAAGGCGACCAGCGTGCGGACCGTTCTGGAGGCACGATGGACCCGCTGCGATCGCTGGCCTGCCTGGTCGGCTGAGCCGCTCGACGTTGACGGTCCGAACGAAACGGCGAACGGAGAGTTCCTCTGTTTCGAGATCGAGGCGGACGGGTTTCTGTACAACATGGTCCGGGCGATCGTGGGGACGCTGTACGACATCGGCCGCGGCCGCTGGCCGGCCGATCGGATGCAGACAATCATCGCCTCACAGGACCGCGCCCACGCCGGCGAAACCGCGCCGGCTCGCGGGTTGTACCTGGTGCGGGTGAATTACGAGGAACGGAAGAATCCGGCTACAGCCGATTGACTCCGAGCGGATCGGTGATTGCTGAATCTGATGCCAGTACGTCGGCGCCGATCAGTTGCGCCTGGACCATTTCGGCGTAGCGTTGGCCTCGATCGAGGAGTTCCTCGTGCGTGCCCCGTTCGATGATGCGGCCGGCTTCAAGGACGGCGATCTGGTCGGCGTGGCGGATGGTGCTGAGGCGGTGAGCGATCACAAAGCAGGTGCGGCCCGCCATGAGTGTTCCGAGGCTCTGCTGGATCAGTCGCTCGCTCTCGCTGTCGAGGTTGCTGGTCGCTTCGTCGAGAATGAGGATCTTCGGGTCGGCCAGGATCGCGCGGGCGATGGCGATCCGCTGCCGCTGGCCACCGCTGAGTTTAACGCCCCGCTCGCCGATCAGCGAGTCGTAACCGTCGGAAAGGTCCCGGATAAAGCGGTCGGCGTTGGCCACGCGTGCGGCGTGAAGAATCTGCTCATCGTCGGCGTCCCGGTTGGCATACGCGATGTTCTCCACGATCGTGCCGTCAAACAGGAAGACATCCTGCTCGACCACTCCCAGCAGCGAACGGTAGCTCTCGACGTCGATCTCACGCAGGTCGATGCCGTCGAGCAGGACGCGGCCGGAGACCGGGTCGTAAAAACGGGCCACCAGGTTGCAGAGCGTCGTCTTGCCCGCGCCGCTGGGGCCGACCAGAGCAAGCGTCTCGCCCGGCCGGACTTCGATGCTGATGTCGTCGAGTGCGAATGAGGCGTCGCTCGAATAGCGAAACGTGACGTCCTCCAGCGCGATGCGGCCGTGAACGTCGCTCTTGCTGAGTCGGCGCGAATCCGGGCCGGAGGGCATTTCGCGAGGCTCGCCCAGAAGATCGAGTACGCGATCCAGAGCGGAGAGATTGTTCTGCAGAGCGGTCGCGCTCTCCGCGAGGGTGGCCAGCGGGCCGAGCAGCATCAGCAGGTAGGCCAGAAACATCATCAGGTCGCCGACGGTCAGTCTCCCGTCGAGGACGGCGGACCCTCCGTAGAGCAACAGTGCGGCTGATGCGAGCGGGATCGCCGCCTCCCAGATCATTTCCACCGTCCGCGCCCACCACCAGACCGAAAGTTCCTGCCGCGCCATCAGGTCGTTGCTGGTCATGAACCGCCGCGTTTCCGTCCGCTGGCGGCTGAAGGCCCGCACCACCCGCATGCCGCCGAACGCCTCGGTCGCGTGGGCGTCGATCTCCTGCCGCTTCGCGCGGATATCGCGATATCGGGGGCGGATGCGGCTGATCCACGTGCGATGCGTCACAAAGACGGCGGGAACAACGATCAGTGCCCCCAGCAGCAGTCGCCAGTCGACCCAGGCCAGGATACAGAGGCTTCCCAGAAGCTGGATCACGGCCCGCCAAGGGTTGTAGAGGAGTCCGAAGATGAGTTCGCCGACGCTGCCGGCGTCTTCACGCAAAAGGCTGGCCACGCCGCCGGAACGCAGTTCATACACGCGCTGCAGAGGCAGGCGGGCGGCGTGCTGGAACACCCGGCGGCGCATCCGCAATTGCAGCCGCTTGGTGGCGCGGGTGGCGTACCACCGCCCCCAGATGTGCAGGGCGATCTTGGCCAGTGAGACCGCGATGACGACGGCCACAATCGCGACCAGCAGTTCCCACCGCGACTCAACGATCGGCAGGTGTTCCTGCATCCAGCGGGGGAACGGTTTGTCGTCCAGCACGTAGTCAACGACGAACTTCGTCGCGGCGGGCGGGATCAGCGCCAGCAGCGTGGCGACGGTGAGCGTCCCCAGCGCAAGGAGCACGGCGGGACGCTCGGGACCGAGCATGGCCCAGAATTCTCGAAGCAGTTCCGATGCGGGACGCAGGCGGGTTGAGCTTCGCCCCTGCCGCTTGCGGGACTCGTGCAGATCGGGGTGAGCTGGAGACCGGGCGCGGTGCGCAGCGGCCTCACGGTACTCGTCGAAAAGCTGTCGGCTGGGTCGGAGGGCGCGGTTCATTCGCAAAGTTCAAACGCTGGTTCAACGGGAGCGGAGATGCGGGATTATAGGGTGTGTTCGGGCCACGAGAGCCGACGGCGTGGAGTTCTCCGCGATATTATTCACCCTCGGGGCGATGAGCGACGGCCGTAACATGTTTTGCGCAAAGGCCTTCGCGCTTCGCAGGCCCGGCGGTATACTCAATTTCCGCCGAACATATTGCAGCGGCGCGGGGTTGAACGATAGTGCGGAACGCTCTTCGTCCGGCGAGTTCGCCGTCCGCCAATTGGTTGCAAAATTCTCCGTGGCATTGTGTTGCGCTGCATTCGCTGTCGCCGATCGAGGTTGGAAAATGCATTCAGTTCGACAACTTCTCTGTTTTGTGGTCGCTCTCCTCCTACTGTCAGCGGGCTCCCGCAGCGGGATCGGGCAGGTCACCACGGAGCAACGGCGGGAATTGACGAAGCTTCGCCGCGAAGTGGCGACCGTCCCGGCATTGATTCGTCAGAAGAAGCTGGACGAAGCGGACGAATTGCTCAACACCGCCGCGTCGACGTTGCAATCGATTGCTGCTGATGCGGGCGTCGAACTGACCGACCGGTCGCTGCAAGGCGTCGCGCGGTTGATCGAGCGGCAGCGCGAAGCGCTCGACAAGCAGATGAATCGCGGAGGAAACGACGACGGCGTCAGCTTCTCCAAACATGTGGCGCCGATCATTGCTGACGCCTGCCTGCGATGTCACGGCGAAAACAACCCGAGAGCCAATCTGCGGCTGGACACCTTCGCCGGCTGGAAACGCGGCGGGCGGTCCGGACCGCTGCTCGCGGCGGGCAATGCGCGTAACAGCCTGCTGATGGCGCGGTTGACCGCGCCCAATGCCAACCAGCGCATGCCGCGAAACGGGGATCCGCTCTCCAACGACCAGTTGCGGGCAATCACCGCCTGGATCAACCAGGGCGCAAAGTTTGACGGCGCATCGGACGATACGGCGCTGGCCGATCTGGCGGAAGCGGCCGAGATGGAGGACGACCCCACCGTCGTCATTCCCGAACCGACCGGCGACGAGACAGTCTCGTTCACGAAGGACATCGCGCCCTTTATGGCCAATCTCTGCACCGGCTGTCACAACAACAACCGCCGCTCGGGCGGCCTGTCGGTCGTCAGTTTCTATGACATCATGAAGGGGGGCGACAGCGGCCGCGTGATTCTGCCCGGAAACCTCGAGGGGAGCCGTCTGTTCCGCCTCGTGGGGGGACTCGAGAACCCGCGGATGCCGCAGGGGCAGGCCCGCATCACCCGCAAGAATTACGAAGACCTCAAGCAGTGGTTCATCGAAGGCAACACCTACGACGGCGACGATCCGAAGACGCCGCTGCGCGAGTTCGTGCGGACGGAAGCCGAAATGGAGGCGGAGAAGTTCGCCAATCTCTCCGCAGAAGAATTCAACAAGCTGCGGATCGATCGGACCGAGGACCAGTTCAAGCGGGCGCTGCCGAACGACGCCTTCAACACGCTGCAGAGCGAGGAGTTTTACCTCATCGGCAATGTGAATGCAGAGCGTCTGCGGCAGGTCGACGAATGGTCGCAAAACCACCTGGGGAATCTGAAGAAGCTGTTCGGCGGCAGCGAAGACCAGGCGTGGAAAGGCCGATTGGCGATTTTCGTCTTCAAAGACCGGTTCGGCTATGACGAGTTCAACCTGGTCGTCAACCGGCGGGAGGCGCCGCGGGAGATGACCGCCCATTCGGTCGTCACGCCGACTTATGAAGACGCCTACATCGTCTTGCAGGATGTCGGCGATGAAGGTGGCGAGGAGGCGCCGGCGCTGCGCGTCAACCTGATCGACCATCTGACCGGAGCATATCTCGAACGGGACGGGGCCGAGTTGCCGGACTGGGTGCTCCGCGGCACAGGCCTGGCCCTGGCGGCCCAGGCGCTGCCGGGCGACCCGTATCTGAGAACACTGCCGCAGGTCGCGCAGCAGAACGTGCTGACGTTGAACAATCCGCAGGACGTCTTCGCCGACGGCACCTTCTCCCCCGCGACGATCGGACCGGTCGGGCTGACGCTGGTGGACTACATGATCGACGCCGGGGGGTCGGCAAAGTTTGCCCGCTTCATGCGACTGCTGCAGGACGGACAGGACACAGCGGCCGCCGTCCGCAACGTCTACAACGCGGATCTGAACGCCCTCGCCCGCGGCTATGTGGCGGCGCTGCGGGATTGAGTCCACGCGCCTTGCTCCCCACGAGCGATGCGGCAGAGTCGACCGGTTGCGCAAGCCCTCCGGCGTTTCCGGTCTGACGCCTTGGAGCCGGCTGATGCGACCGGCGGACGCGCCTCCACAGTCCGCAGATCTCCCGGAGCTGAAAGTCTCTCTCCGGGCGACAGATACGGCTCGCAGCGATCGCCCGCGGAAGCCTGGGCAATCTGCGCTGAGATTGGGGCATCGTCGGCGAATGCCGTGAAACCGTGATGCATGCACCGCACCGGATGTGCGTGCCCCACTCGAAACTTTCACAACCGCCCCGCCGCTCCTCCGATCCCAATTCTACCAACCTGCGGAATCTGCAGGTCGCGGCGACGGGAAAGCTTTCCGGAATCGCGCTCCCTCCACTGTCCGCCCGGGCCGTTCCTGACCCCGCAATTCGCTGAGGACCGACGCATGACGCGCGCTGATCGCACTGCCAGGCGAACTTCCCGAGGCCCCAACCTGATGGCGCTGATCGTTTCGACGGCGGTCGTCGGGTATGTCTATCTGAACACCGATCCGGTGATTTCCGGAACGGAGCCGGCCGCCGACGCCCAGGCGGTGATCGGACCGCCGGAACTCTCGCTCCCGCCGGTCCCGGTCTCCCCCGTTTCGCTCCCGGCGTCGAAGGAAGCGGCAGAGGGAGATGCGGAGGCTGTCACGGCGGCTGCGCCCATCGATCCCAACGTGCTCACCGGCCGCTGGGCGATGCTGTTCAACGTGATGCTGCTCAAGAACGGCTGCGAGCGATTCGAGAAGGTCAATGATTACCGCGCGACGCTCTACAAGCAGGAACGAATCGGCGGCGAACTGGGCGAAGGCCAGACGACGCAACTCAAGGTGCGTCACGAGCCGTTCAGCGTTTACATGAAATGGCTGACCGGCGATCGCGGCCGGCAGTTGATCTACGTCGACGGTCAGAACGACGGCAACATGCTGATTCAGCTCGGCGGCGTGAAAGGGCGGCTGCTCGGCGTGCTGCAGATCGACCCCAACGGCGCGCAGTCGAAAAAAGAGTCGCGGTATCCCATCACGGGAGCGGGCCTCTTGAACATGGCCCGCAAGATTCTCCAGCACCGCGAGCGCGATCTTGCGAACAACTGCGAAGGCGTCCACTGCGAGGTGCACGACGACCAGATGCTCAACGATCGTCCCTGCTACCTGTTCGTGACGACCTACGATTCGCCCGACTACAGCGAGACCTACCGCAAGTCGATGCTCTACGTCGACAAGGAACTCTCGCTGCCGGTCTGCGTGCGGAACTACACCTGGGCGGTCGATGCCGACCCGGAAAAGCTCGACGAGCAGACGCTGATCGAATTCTACAGCTACTCGGACATCGAAACGGGCATCGAACTGGCCGACCCCGACTTCGACGCCGGCAACCGGAAATACCGGATGCGGAGGTAGTGCCCGCGATTCCGAAAACCATAAGCCCGCAGGCAATTCGCTTGCGGGCTTTTTTCGTTTTCGTCGTCCCGCCGTCGTCGTCAGCATGACCTCGTGCCCAAACTTCTGTTTGGGCACACCTTCGCTGGGGGTATGAGAGGCGAATCCGCGAGCGGCGATGGAGAATCACGCGATCACTTCCCGGATCACGTGCCCGTATTCCTTCTCCAGCCGCACGCGGCCCGGCAGCGACAGCCGCCGCGAGTCGAGGCCGAGCTGGTGCAGCACGGTGGCGTGGATGTCGCTGACGTAGTGCCGGTGCTCGACGGCGTGAAAGCCGAGTTCGTCGGTCTTGCCGTGCGCCATGCCTCCCCGGATGCCCCCGCCCGCCATCCAGACGGTGAAGCCGTAGGGGTGGTGATCGCGGCCATTGGCGTTCTGGTTGCCCGGCGTGCGGCCGAATTCGGTGGCCCACACGACGATTGTCTCGTCGAGCAGTCCGCGTTGCTTGAGGTCGGCCAGCAGCGCGCCGATCGGCTGATCGGTCTGCTTGCAGAGGTTGGAGTGTCCGCTCTGCAGGTTGCTGTGCGCGTCCCAGCTTCCGGCCCCGCCGTTGGAGCCGTGGAAGACCTGCACGAAACGGACGCCCCGTTCGACCAGCCGGCGGGCGGCGAGCATCTGACGGCCGAAGTCGCGGGTGGCGTCCTCGTTGAGCCCGTACTGCTCCTGCGTCCCGGCCGTCTCGTCGTCAAACCGGACCGCTTCGGGAACGGCCGTCTGCATCCGGTAGGCGAGTTCGTACGACTTGATGCGGGCCCGGATCTTCTCGTCATGCGGGTGCTGCTCGGCTGTGAGACCGTTGAGCTGGCGCATCAGTTCGAACTGCGCGGCCTGCTCTTCCCGGTAGGTGCCGGCCGGCGGACGGGCGTAGGGAAGCGGATCGGCCGGGTCGACGTTGAGCGGGACGCCGTCGTACTGCGGTCCCAGATAGGAGGCGCGGTGCCCTTCCATGCCGCCGCAGCAGTCGGCCAGCGGAGTGCCGAGGACGACGAACTCCGGCAGGTTCTCGTTGAGCGAACCGAGTCCGTAACTCGCCCACGCGCCGATCGTGGGGTGAAACCCGTCCAGCAGATGCCGCCCGGTGTGGAACTGCAGTTGCGCGCCGTGATTGCTGTCCTCGGTCCACATCGACCGGATGAGACAGAGGTCGTCGGCTTGCCGGGCGACGTGCGGGAACCAGTCGGAGATTTCCAGCCCGCTCTCCCCGTGCTGCTTGTAGCCGACCTGCAGGGGATAGACCTCGGTACGAATCAGCCCGTTGGCGTCGGGGACGACGATCCGCTCGTTCTCCAGGAACGGCGACTCGAGCACGTCCTTGTAGGGGGTCTCTTCGATCGTCTTCCCGGCGTACTCGTTGAGGGCCGGCTTGGGGTCGAAGCTCTCCATGTGCGATGTTCCGCCCACCATGAAGAGCCAGATCACGCTCTTGGCTTTCGGCGCATGGTGCGGCCTGCCGTCGGCGTCCTCCGGACCGGCCGCCAGCAGCCCGTCGGCGTGCAGCATCGCCGAGAGGGCCAGCGATCCACAGCCGAGGCCGGTGTTGGAGAGGAACGTGCGTCGGGAGTCGTTGGTCATGGAACTGCCGGCTTTTCTGAAAAAATGTCCGCCGCGATTGTTTACCACGGAGGCACGGAGACACAGAGGAATTCGCCGTCCGTCATCGAACATTAATTCCCATCATCGTGTCCAAGTGGACGAAGTCCACTCTTGCGGGCCCCGTCGATCGAGGTCTCGATGGCATCTCGCGCATTCCTCAGCACATCGGCCCGTGTGTCGCCCTGCGTGATGCAGCCCGGCAGGCTGGGGACTTCGGCCACCCAGCCGCCGTCCTCCCGGTCGGGGTAAATCACAACCTGCCGCATCAATTCATCTGTTTTCCGGTCTGCCATACCTGAGTCCTGCATCGAGCAAGTACGTCACCAATTCTCCTCATCCCCGTTGTCCGAGCGTTCGGATTCGCGAGTCTGCCTCCCGTACCGAATCACATCCTCGAATTCGGGAAACTCCGCGAATGCGCCCGTCATGCGATCCAGCCAGGACGGTGCTTCTCGCATTGCGTCGAGTCGCTGCCGTAAGTCAGCGACCGCCTGTTCAACAGCGCTCAATCGGGTTTCGAGAGTTCTATTTGGCGTCGTCATCGAATCGTCCGGGAACGGTCTTCTACACTGGTGATTCGCCCGAAACCAGATTCTACCGCACGGTGACAAAATCGTTGTGATTCATCAGCACGTGGACCAGGTTTTCCCGCGCCCGCTGGCCGGCGTCCGCCGAGGCCGCCACCGGGACGTCGGCCCCGTTCACGGCTGCCGTCAGCGTGTCGGGCGCGGCCAGTTGCTCCGCCTGCGACGCGAGAAACTCCCGGCAGGCGGCCCGTTCGTCATCACTGGGCGGGCGGCAGAGGATCTGCTCGAAGGCGGCGGTCAGAAAGGCGTCATCGAACTCTTGTCCCGCGCCGACCTCGTCCGTCAGCGAACGGGCCAGCACCCGCGACTGCGAAATCGACAGCGAACTGTTGACGAGCGCCAGCGCCTGCTGTGGGACGATGCTCGCGCTGCGTCGATAGCACTCATTGGGACTGGCCGCGTCGAACAGCACCAGAAACCGCATCTGCTTCTCGTAGGCGTGCCGGAAGTAGAGGCTGCGGCGGAAAACAGTCTCGCCTGCGCTGTAGTCGATGTCCGGCCCGCCGCGGGAGAGGTCGAGCGACCCGGCGACGGCGAGGACGCTGTCGCGGACCGCCTCCGCATCCAGCCGGCGGACGTTGGCCCGCCAGTAATAGGCGTTCTCGGGATCGATTTCAAAGCCCACGGGTTGCAACCCGTGGGCGTCAGGCGCGTTGGTCGACGACGCCAGCCGATAGGCCCGCGACGTCACAATCAACCGGTGCACGTGCCGCATGCTCCAGTTGTTCTCGATCAGTTCGACCGCGAGCCAGTCGAGCAGGTCGTGGTGCAGCGGCTGCGGCGACCGGAGGCCGAAGTCGAAGACGTTGTCGACCAGCGGCGTCCCGAAGTGCCGCAGCCAGATGTGGTTGACCGCCACCCGCGCCGTCAGCGGATTGTCGGGCGAAGCGACCCAGCGAGCGAACGCCAGCCGGCGGCCCGTGCTGGTCTTCGGAAACTGCGTTGAAAACGGGCGGTACTCGGCCCCGTCTCCGTCCAGGGCTGCTGTCGCCTCCGCGAGTTTCTCCTCCGCTTCGGTGAGTTTCTTCTGCAGCGGTTCGAGCGTCGCCTCGGCGTTCTCTGCACCGTTCTGCTTGTGTTGCTCCAGCAGGAGATTCAGCTTCGCCTCTGTGACGGCGAGTTGTGCCTGCTCGTAGCGATGCTGCCGTTCCGCCTTCGCTGCTGCTGCTGCCAGTTCCGACGAATCGTCTGTCGGCGGATCGGAGTATTTCGCCCGGTCGGCGGCGAGACGCGCTTCGAGCGAGTGCAGTGCGGCCTGCTCAGCCGCCAGTTTCTGACGAGCCAGTTCGACCCGGACGGACTGTGCCTCAACAGTCTGCCGGGCCTGCTCGACCGTCATTGGCTGCTGACTGTCGACGCTTTCCGCCAATACCGCCTCTTCCGCCAATTCCGCCAGCCGGGCGGAGACGAACTCCGCCTGCGCGTCGAACGCCCACAGCGAAAACCCCCCTTCGCGGCGCTCTTCCGGCAGCGTGTAGGCCAGCACCAGCACGTCATCGACGAAGACGTTGACCAGTTGGTCCCTCACCGCGACGGCCAGCCGGTAGTCCCGGTTCAGTTCGATCGGCAGCGGCTTTGCACCGTTCGCGGGATAGCTCGCCTGCCCGCCGCGCGTGTGGACGATCTGCACCTTCGGCCTGGGCCCGTGCGCGCTGAGGTAGACCCCCTCGCTGTCGCCGGATTCGGTGCGGTCGAAGCTGAGTCCGACGGAGTGATAGGTGCCGCCCCCCAGGATCCGGAACTGAAACTCCGCCCGGAAGTCCTGCGGCTGTTCAACCAGGGCGACCAGCTCACTCTTCTGCTGCGAAACCTCAGTCTGTCGCAACCGGCCGTCGGCATACTCCCACTCCCCGCTGGCTCGCTTCCAGAGATCAGGTCGCTCTTCGGTGAAACGGTCGTCAAGAACGGCAGCGGCGTCTCCCGACGTCACGACTCCGGGTTCCGTCTCCTCTGCGGCTTCCAGTCGCGCGACCTGCAGCGACGCCTGTTCATGCTCGCTCTCTGCTTTGGCCAGAGCTGCTTTCGCCTCCGTAATCCGGCCCGCCGCCGCCGCGAGGATCTGAGAGGACCGCTCCTCCGCCAGATCGGGATACCAGGCCGAGACCGGCAAATCCACGGCAGCGACTTCGAGACTGTCTGCGAAGATCTCGGGGAGAGCCGGGGTGACCGGGTGCTCCTTGTCGGGATGCTTCTCGTTGCCGCGGAGGTAGACGTATGTGGGTGTCTCAAGTTCAGCGTCATAGGCCCGCACGAGACCGTCCTGGTTAAGGTCCGGCTCACCCGGCAGCCGGTCGATGCGGACCTTGTACGGCTCAAAGATCGCCCGCATCGCATAGTAGTCCAACTGCGGCAGCGGATCGTACTTGTGGGCGTGGCATTTCGAGCAGTTCATCGTGACGCCGAGGAACGCCTTCGCCGTGTGCTCGACGGTGCGGTCCATCCACAGGTCGCGGTTGTAAACGTGATAGTTCCGCACCAGAAAACCGGTGGCGCGAACGGCGTCTTCATCGCCGGGTGCAAGTTCATCAGCCGCCAGCATCTCAAGAATCATCCGGTCGTACGGCTTGTCGGCCAGCAGCGACTCGATGATCCATTCCCGCCACCGCCAGATGTGCTTGTGGCTGCCGCGGACTTCCTCGCGATACCCGTCCCAGTCGCTGTAGCGCCACACGTCCATCCAGTGCCGCGCCCAGCGCTCCGCGTGCTCGGGGGATGCCAGCAACCGCTCGACCGTCCGTTCCCAGGCGTCCTCGGAGTCGTCCGCCAGAAATGCCTGCTGCTCCTCGCGCGACGGCGGCAGTCCGACGAGGTCGAGATAGAGCCGCCGCAGAAGCGTGCGACGATCGGCAAGGCCCACCGGCGTCACGCCGGCCTCCTGATGCTTCGCGGCGAGAAACGCATCAATCGGATGGGCCGACCACTCTGCCGCGTCAACCTGCGGGACAGCCGGTCGCTGCGGAACCTGATAGGCCCAGTGTTCGCGGGGGTCGGCCGGGATTGTCTCATCGGCCGGGTATTCCGCGCCGCCGTTGATCCACGATCGCACCAGATCGATCTGTTCCGGCGTGAGCGGCTCCCCCTCCCCTTCGGGAGGCATGCGATCAGCCGGGTCTTCGGCCGTGATGCGCTCGAACAGCAGACTGCCGTCCGCGTCACCGGGGATGATGACCGCTCCGGAGCCGCCCCCCTGATGGATCAGCGTTCCCGCATCCAGCCGCAGGTCCGCCTCCTGCTCCAGCGCGGAGTGGCACGCGCCGCACTTCTTGGCGAAAAGCGGCTTGATGTCGCTCTCATAGTTGGCGTCGGCCACGCACGTCGCTGGTGCGAGAGCCAGCGCGACCAGAGGAAGCAGACGATGCAGCATGAATTCCTCCGCAGGTGGGGGCTGTGGCGGGGGACGATGGATGGATAGACTCCAACGCGTATCATATCAGCCGCGGTCGATACAATTCCATCGTTTCAAAGTCCGTGAGATGCATCTCCGTAGAACGGAACTGTACGGCCGGTGGTTTGTTGCGGAACTCTTCGAGGCCGAGGAGAGCCGTTACGGGCACTCATTTGGAGGCCCTGTGCAACATCATGGCGCACTGCTCGAAAGAACCCGCAGCCCGTTGCACTTGCTGTACCTGATCAACACGCAGGATCCGGAGATCCCGATTACGATCCCCGGCATCCGGTACTTGCCGCTCTACTATTGCTTCGATCTCCGCTCGCGAATGCGGGTAGGTTACCGAATCGACTCAGAGAGCCGGATTGAGACATTCCGACTCGATCTGCATCAGGAGAACTCGGTTGGCGAAAACCCGGAATATCCGTATGACAGGTTTCCCGATCAGTTCGAATTTCGCGCAGTGGTTGCCGAGCGATCTCCGTTCGACCCGCTCAATCGCGAACACGTTCGCGAATACATCGATGTGTTCGGAATTGAATCACTCAGTCCGCAGGATCAGAGGGCGTTGATCAGGGATCTCCGAAACGAACGTGATCCTTCGGTCGGCGGAATTTCGCGCGCAACAGATGAAGAGTTGCAGTTGACTGCATCAGGTCCATCGTGCCAGGGCCACCCGGCGAGCGTCTGCCCCAACCCTGAGTGTTCGAATCATACAGTGCCCAGGTCGATGCAGATCATTGCGATTGTGCCGGCCTATCCATTCGGAGACTGTGTTGAGCACGACACACTGGATGTGTTTTCGCCCTGGGGAGAGCGATGTGATCTTCCTTGCAGCGACATTGAAATCGTCTTTGAGATGTGTCCCGTCTGCAGTGCCATCATGGCGACCAATCAGGCAATCACATGACGTTGGGCGCAGACGTGAAACGGGAGATTGAACGATGAAGAGTCAGTGGCAACAATTTCGTCTACGGTCGAGCACACCCGCTTCCCGGCGGGCGCGACTGCTGCTGCTCTGGATCGCCGGCGCAGCGGCGGTTACGACAATGGAAGGGTCGCTGCTGGCGGAACATCCGCTCTCCGCGCCCGGCGTGACGAGTCTGACTGACAACTCGGTCGAATACCGCGTCCCCGAAGAGCATTTCGTCGCGCTGCGACGGGGCGATGTGACCGCCGTGATTGTCGATAACGCGGCGGTCGATGTGCCCGAGTTGCCCGGTCACAGGGCCGGCTACAACGGGGTGGCGTCACTCACGCACACAGAACGGAGTGAGAACCTGTTCGTGCCCACGTACGCCGGATTGAACTTCGAGCACATCCACGACGGCACGACGCAGGGGCTGGTCGAGAAGTTCGAGCCGCGGACGAGCCCGATGGAACTGCGGGTCGTCGATGAAGCGACCGTCGAACTCTACCAGCCGCCCACGCCTCACTTCCGCCTGGAAAGCTGCGGCCGGTATCAACTGCTGGACGACGGCACAATCGAGTACACGTTCGAATGCATCCCGCGCGGCGACACGTTTTCGCAAGGCTTCATCGGCCTGTTCTGGGCCAGCTATATCCAGCAACCGGAGGATGGCGGAATTCACTTTGTGGGGCATCCCACAACCGCCGAGCACGAACGGGGAGACTGGATTCACTGCGTCTCCCCCCAGCACGGAACGAACGCCACGCATCCTCCGGCCGAGCCACTCCTGTTTCCGGAAATCGACGCCGATTTTCCGTTAACACTGGTCCGGGGCCGCTCCCCGTACGTATACACACAGCCGTGGTACTACGGAGTGAGTCACAAGATGGCGTTGGCTCTGATGTTCCGTCCACGAGACTCGATCTGGCTGGCGCAATCGCCCAGCGGCGGCGGCCAGGGCAACCCGGCGTGGGACTTTCAGTGGTTCATCCCGGACGGCCAGGTCGGCGAATCCTACGGCTTCGTAATGCGCGCCACGTACGTGCCGTTCGAGGATCAAGCCAGGCTGATAGAAGTGACGTCCGCCCATCGTGCGGCGCTCGATGAAGATTGAGCGATGGAGTCTTCGAGAGTGGAAACACCAAACGGAGCTGGTTTGGACCGGTTGAAAACCTGTCAGTAACGCAAGACTCGTCTCGTGCCCGGTGCCGAGACACCGGGCCCAGGGGGTTCCCGAACAGGACACAGATTTTCACGGATTCGGCGGATCAGCACGGTTTTTCAGGGAATTCCTTCAAAAGGCGGCACCGGCGAGACCGCATCGGTCCGGCTCGCATGGCGTCGACACGCAAGACAGCAATCAGCGAAAATCGGTCCAATCCGTGGTCATCCGCGTTCCATTCGAATCTCTCGGAGAGTCGCTCGAACGGGGATCGAGAGACGTGTGTAAACGTCAGGGTTGGAAACCTGGCATACGGACGGGAAAGGGACCAGGCGTGCCGGGCGGCGTGTTCAAACGTGCAATTCTGGATCCGATCCTCTCGCCGATCGTACGTCCGCTGACGCGGTACACCGTGCGGACCGTTGCCGTGCCCGGTTATCGCTTTCTCAGGCGGCGGGTGCCCTACCTCGTTCCCCAGGATCACGACCGGGAACTGGAAAAGGACATCGAGGAGTGGTTTCGCGGATCGCTGCTGTTGCTGACCGCGACGAAGAACTTCGAGCTATGGATCGGCAGCCTTTTGGCCATCCGGTTCGACTACGCCATTTCGGAGCAGAACTGGATTCTCTTTGCGGGCCGGCTGTTGCTGGCGATCGCCGTGATCGAGGCGATGCCCGACCAGGAACTGTTCAGCCTGATCCACCCCGGCCCGCCGAAATTCGAATACGACCGCGAGCAGGGCCTGTGGCCGAGCCTGAAGAAATACGTCCGCCCGCTCGTCCGCGGGCTGCTGTGCCAGCATCTCAACCGTTCGTCGCCGGTGTTCGCGATCATCGCCGTCATCCTCGGGGGGACTGTCGGCTGGGTCTGTTACGGAATGGCCGTATTGCAGTACCTCATCATCGGCCTCGTCACGTCACGGGACCGCGCCAAAGACGTCCTGGCCCGCTTCGACGAAGAAGTCGCGGAGCGGAGGAAGGAGTTGATTGACGAGTTTCAGTTGGAAGAGACGAAAGGCGAGGCGGTGGAATCTTCCGGGGAGGGTCGAGCGTGAACTGCTGAGCCGCGTTCTTGTTTCAACGCAAAGTCGCAAGGGAAGGCAGAGACGAGCGGAGTTGAAGTGGGACAACGGCGTGCGGCAGTGGGTGAAGAGGCGGGAGAGTTTTCAGTGGTCAGGTTCAAGTTTACAGTTCGTTGGAGGTCTCCCCACGAATGGATTTCAGGACGCCACGGGGCAACGCTCAGACGTGGTGGCCCGGATTATTCACCAGAGATTTCACCACAGACGCGGAGGACCCAGCGCGGGCGTCGCCCGCAACCCAACCACGTAGCGCACGCAGCCTTGCGTGCGTCCCGCTGATCGCAAAAACCACGGGCGCACGCTGGCAGCGTGCGCTGCGGACAAACGCCGCAATTTCCGCGGGACGACAAACTCTCGCCAGTGCGTAGCACAGAAAAAAGGACTTACGGAGAAGTTTCAGGCGCAGCAAGTTCGACACTGGGCGCTGCCTGCGCTGGAATCCTGGTGAAGTTAATCTCGCAATTCGGCGCGGCCGCTCGGTGACGAATCGCCACGATTTCTTCATCATCGCAGGACATGCGTGCGTCATACGACGCCGTGACTGTAAGGAGCGCGATCAACCTCCTCCGTCTCTCCGTGTCTCCGTGGTGAATAATCCGGCCTTGAGTTTTCAGTTGCCGGTCTTGAGCTTACAGTTCCTGATGAGGCGCCTGCCTGAGCGACGGTCAATCTCTCATCCGGCGACGGCGCGAGTTGACACGGTCGTTGACTGACAACTGATAACCGACAACCAACAACTCCCCCTTATGCACACGGATGTTGCAGCCCGCATTCAGCAGCTCTCGCCGGCGGTCGTGAACAAGATCGCGGCCGGCGAGGTGATCGAGCGGCCGGCGAGCGTGGTCAAGGAACTGCTCGAAAACTGCGTCGACGCCCTGGCGACGCGGATCGAGGTCGACGTGGAACAGGGGGGCGCGGAACTGATCCGCGTCGTCGACGACGGCGAAGGGATCCGCGGCGACGATCTCGAACTGGCGGTCGCCAGCCACGCCACCAGCAAGATCGCCGATGCGGACGATCTCTTCCGCGTGGCGACGATGGGCTTTCGCGGCGAGGCGCTGGCCTCGATCGCCGAGGTCTCGCGGTTCCGGCTGCGCAGCCGTCCGCACGATGAGCCGCAGGGGATGGAACTCGACGTCGAAGGCGGCATCGCCAAGGCGCCGCGGCCGTGCGGTTGTCCGCCGGGGACGCTGGTGGAAGTGCGGCAGTTGTTCCTCAATACGCCGGTCCGGCGGAAATTCCTCAAAACGCAGGCCACCGAGTTCGGGCACGTCGCGGAGCAGTTCACCCGCATTGCGCTCGCCCACCCGCGGCTGCATCTTGTACTGCGGCATAACGGGAAGACCGTTTACGAACTCCCGGCCACAGAGTCTCTCACCGACAGACTCTCGCTCTTCTTTGGAAGCGAACTGGCGGACGCGATGATCCCGGTCGACTCCGAACATCACGGCGTCCGGCTGTGGGGGTACGTCGCCGAGCCGTCGCACAGCAAGGGCTCCCGCAAAGGGCAGTATCTCTATCTGAACGGTCGGTGGATTCAGGACCGTTCGCTGCAGCACGCCCTGGGGGAGGCCTACCGCGGTCTGTTGATGGTGGGGCGGTATCCGGTCGCGGTGCTGTTTCTGGAAGTCCCACCCGAACTGGTCGACGTCAATGTCCATCCAACGAAGAGTGAAGTTCGCTTTCAGGACGGCCAGCAGCTCTATCGGCAACTGCTCTCCACGCTTCGCTCAAAATTCCTCAGCATGGAGTTCGGCGCACCGCTCGACGTCGACCGGAAGCCCGCTTCCCCCCCGGCCGGCCGGTCGTCGGCCGTCTCGGCCGAGCAGATCGCCCGGTCGCAGCAGGAACTCGCGGTCTGGGCCCGGGAGCAGCTTTCGAACTGGCAGCCCAACACCGATCTCTCGGATCTGGAGGCGGCCGCGGAGGAGTTGGAACGGCGCGAGGCGTTGGCCGATCAGACGCCAACCAACGCCGGCGGACCGGATCGATTCGTCAATGAGGAATCTGCACCGTTCGACGCCGCTGCCGACGACACTGCGGAACGAGCGCCGGCAGACGCCCCGGGGCCCGGTTCGGACGCCCCGCCGCGCCCGGCCTCGACAGCCGGCGGATTGCGGGCCATGCAGATTCTCGACTGCTATCTCGTGGCGGAGTCGGGCGAGGGTCTGACCGTCATCGACCAGCACGCCCTGCACGAGCGGATTCTGTACGAACACCTCCGCCGCAGAGTCCTCGCCGGCAACGTCGAAGTGCAGCGGTTGCTGATGCCGGTCACGATCGAACTGACCGCGAAAGAAGCGTCGCTCGTGCTCGACCAGGTCGAGGTGCTGGCCGAACTCGGGCTGCTCGTCGAAGACTTCGGCGGACAGACGCTGGCGATCACCGGCTATCCGGTCATGCTCCGCCGGGCCGATCCGACGGAGTTGATTCGCGCCGTGATCGAACAGTTGGAATCGACCGGCCGCCGCGTCGATCGCCGGGATCTGCTCGACAGCCTGCTGCACATGATGTCCTGCAAAGCCGCCATCAAGGCCGGACAGCGGCTGAGCGCCGAAGAGATCGAGAGCCTGCTGGCCCAGCGGCATCTGGTCGACGATCACCATCACTGTCCGCACGGCCGCCCCACCGCCCTCACCCTCTCCCGCGCCGAACTCGACCGCCAGTTCGGACGCCTCGGCTAACGCGACCAACCGGCTCTTTCGGAGTGCGGCGACCTGTCGCCGCTTTCGGACGGATTCTTCGGAGCGCGCGCTGCCAGCGCGCGTCACCGTTGACGTGACATCGGGGTGCAATCCGTTCGAAAAGCGCTGCGCTTTGCACAGCTTTTCGATATCCGGATGTTTGGCAACCACTTACGGTGAGCCGCGCGCTTGTCATGAATAATCCGCTTTTCGGATGTCCGCGTTATCAGTCGCGTCGAGAAAGTGGGGTGTTGTGTTCGGAATCGTCGCGCCTGACCACTGCGGGGCACGACGCCGTGATCGTCCCCAAGCGGCGACAGGTCGTCGCACTCCACAGGCTGTTGCGCCGCCGCACTCTCGGGCGTGCGCTCATTGAGACCGGTTCACGGGGCGGATACAGTGGGTGGGCGAACACGCCGCAATCGGGCCGCATCGCGCAGGATCGAAACTTCCCTCCGGCGCGGACTCTCAACGAACAGATACGATGATTTGCGTCACTCTCGGTCGCACCCGACACAAGATGATGGTCGCCGATCACCGCGCGCTCGTCGAGCGCGGGGCCGACGTGGTGGAGTTGCGGCTCGACTGGCTCCGCAACCTGCCCGATCTCGGGCGGCTCGTCCACGACCGGCCGGGGCCGACGATCATCACTTGCCGGCGGCCCGATGACGGCGGCCGTTGGAGGGGAACCGAAGAGCAGCGACAGATGCTGCTCCGCCAGGCGATCGTCGACGGTGTGGAGTACGTCGACCTCGAGGAGGACGTCGCCGGCAAGATTCCCCGCTACGGGACCACGAAGCGGATCGTCAGCTATCACAATTTCGAGACCACGCCGGACGACCTCGAAGAGACTTACGCGCGCCTGAGAGAACTCGACCCCGATTACATCAAGCTGGTCACAATGGCCGAGTCGCCGGCCGACAATGTGAAGCTGTTGAAACTGGTGGCCGAGTCCGATGTGCCGATGATCGGGTTCTGCATGGGCGATCTGGGCCTCGTGAGCCGGGTCCTGTGCGGCAAATACGGGTCGCCGTTCACCTACACGACGTTCAGCCGCGACCGGGAAATGGCCCCCGGTCAGATCGAGTTCGGCGAGATGCGGGATCTCTATCGCTACAACGAAATCGACGCTGACACGCGCGTCTACGGGGTGATCGGCGATCCGATCGCGCACAGTTACAGCCCGCGAATTCACAATGCGGTGTTCCGGAAGGAGGGAGAGAACGCAGTCTACCTGCCGATTCGCGTTCCCGCCGACGACCTGCAGGACTCGCTCCAGGCGCTGGCGGCGGTCGATGTCCAGGGCTACAGCGTGACGATTCCTCACAAGGAGCAGGTCGTGGGACTGGCCACGTATCCCGACGACGCCGTCAAGAACATCGGCGCGGCCAATACGCTCTACCGGGACGACCGCGGCCGCTGGTACGCCGCGAATACAGACTACGAAGCGGCGCTCGGATCGCTGCGGGCCGGTCTGCAGGAGCGGGGAGACGAGCGGCTGGCAGGGCTCAAGGTGCTGATTCTCGGCGCCGGTGGCGTGGCCAAAGCGGTCGGACTGGCGGCCGTGCGCGCCGACGCGGAGGTCACGGTCTGCAACCGCAGCAAACCCCGCGCGAAGGCGCTGGCCGAACAACTCAACTGCAAGTTTATCAACTGGGAGAACCGTGGGAGTTCATTCGCCGACGTCCTGGTCAACTGCACGCCGGTCGGAATGTTCCCCGAAATGGACGAGACTCCCTTCCCCGCCCACTGGCTGCGGGAAGGTATGCTCGTGTTCGACACCATCTACAATCCGGAAAACACCCTGCTGCTCAAAGAGGCCCGCGAGCGGAATTGTACGACGGTGAGCGGTCTCGACATGTTCATCCGGCAGGCGGCCGCCCAATATGAATGCTTCACCGGCCGGCCGGCCGACGTCGAAGTCATGCGCGACGCCCTGCGCCGCGCGATCTCGCCCATCCGCAATCTCCCCGTTCCCGGCCCCGACGCCAGGTCCGAGTCGGCAAGTTAACGTTCCCTGGGGCCGGAGATGTCGCCGGCCGCTGTTCAGGTCTGATTTCGAACGCTCCCTGTCCGTCGTCTGCCGCAATCTGTGCAATGGTCGTGACGCTCATCGGATACCGAGGCACCGGAAAAAGCGTCGTGGCGCAGGAACTCGCGGCGATGCTCGGTTGGAGCGTCGTCGATGCCGACGACGAGATCGAGCGCCGGGTGGGCCGCACGATTCGTGAAATCTTCGATATCGACGGAGAATCCGAATTCCGCCGGCTGGAACGGGACGTGATGCGCGAATTGCTCACCCGCGAATCGACGGTCGTCGCCGCCGGAGGAGGAGCGATTCTCAACGACGAAACCCTGGCCGATGCCGTTCGGGCCGGTGAAATCGTCTGGCTGACCGCGTCGGTCGACACGATCCTCCGGCGGCTGGAATCGGACGCGGCGACCCGCTCCCGCCGGCCCGCCCTCACCGATCACGATCAGCGCGCAGAAGTCGAGCAAGTCCTCACCGCCCGGACGCCCCGCTATCAGGCAGCGGCGACGATCACTGTCGCGACCGACGATCGCTCGCCGGCGGAAATCGCTGAGGAGATCCGAGCGCAACTCGGCGCGGCCGGGGAGCAGGGCCGATGAGTCTCTTCGACCTGCCCTACTGGCTGGCGGTTTCCTTTCTGTTCGTACTCGGCGCGATTGTCGGCAGCTTTCTGAACGTCTGCATCCACCGCATTCAGCAGCCGCCGGGGCTGGTGGCTGCGCTCAAGGGCCTGTGGCATCCGCCGTCCCGCTGCCCGCGCTGCAGAACCGACATCGCCTGGCATGACAATATCCCCCTGATCAGTTGGATCTTCCTGCGCGGCCGGTGCCGCCACTGTCGCATGTGGATTTCGGCGCGTTATCCGGCAGTGGAACTGCTGAACGCCCTGCTGTTCGTCCTCATCTACTGGATGGAGGTTCCGCCCGATTGGCCGCCGTCGGTCGCATCCAGTTGTCTGTATGCGGCCGACGGACCACAGGCCGTTCCCGGCCTGGGCGGCATGTCGGCGGTGACGTTCCTGCATGTGAGGTACTTCTATCACCTCGTGCTGATCGAAGCTTTGCTGGTCGCCTCCTTCATCGATCTCGATCGCCGCGAAATCCCGGATGCATCCACCCTGCCCGCCATGGCGGTCGGACTGCTCGCCGCGCTGTTGGTCGGCCGCGTGCACATCGTGCCCGCCTGGTCGCAGAATTCCAACCTGGTCTTTTCGTTCACGCGGTTGATCCGGCCCGACGTGCGGATCGACCAGTTCAACGACGTCCCGGCCTGGTTCAGCACGTATCCCCATCTGCACGGGCTGCTGGTGAGCGCGGCCGGACTGGTGGTCGCCGGCGGACTCACCTGGCTGGTGCGGCTGATCGGATTCTGGGTGCTCAGACGGGAGGCGATGGGCTTCGGCGACGTGATTCTGATGGCGCTGATCGGCAGTTTCCTCGGCTGGCAGGCCTCGGTGCTGGCGTTCTTCGTCGCGCCGGCCCTGGCCCTGGTTCTGTTGCCGGTTCAGATGTTCTTCGATCGAGGTCGCTACATCCCCTACGGACCGTATTTGAGCGGGGCGGCCCTGCTGGTGATGCTCGCCTGGCAGCCGATCTGGAACGGTGCGGGGCCCTGGGCCGGAGCGTCCCGCGTCTTTGCGCTGGGGCCGATGCTGCCCCTCGTCTTCGGCGTGATGCTCGTGCTCTTCGTGGTCACCCTCATGCTCGTACAGATCGTGAAACGCCTGTTCGGCCTGCGGGAGTCTCCCCAGGAGTTCATCATGGAGTGGACCGGCGCCGATCAGAACCACTACCTGGCCGGCGAGAACGCCGATCCCGCGTTCGGCCGGTGGCGGCGCGAGCAGTGGCCCGGCCAGGCCTCCGGCCAGGGCCGCCGTCATTTCGACCAGTGGCGGTCGGGAACGAACGGCAACGCGCGACCAACCGGTCGCTGACGGAACGAGGCGCTGGCCCGGATTCTTCGTAGCGTACGCTGCCAGCGTGCGTCACCGTTGACGTGACATCGGCGTGGAACCCGTTCGAAATACCCGCCGCTCGACTCTGGCTGCGGCTCGTCAATCCGCCTGAACGACGTGCAACGCCGCCTCGAGCAGCAGCCGCGTCGCGTCGCCGCGCCGCAGAGCGCGCAGCTTCAATCGATCGTCGTCCCTTGACTGGAGTTGGATTCTTCGGGAAGCAACGACCGCCGGCCCCTCGCCCCCCGCTCGATTCCTCACCGCAACTGCGAGACACACCACGCCGTCCAGCGCAGGCGGCGCGTCCGGACCCAAGTGTCCGGTGACGGCCGCCGAAACATCGGCTTCCGGCGTCGATTCCAGCGCCCCCACGGCCATTGCATCGGCGACCTCGCGGCTGACCGGACCGATGTCCGGGTCGGCCAGCCAGTCGGGACGAATTCCCAGCCAGGCCTGTTTCGTCGCGTTGCGATAGACGACGGCCGATCCGCAGAAGCACTCCGAGACGCCCGGGATGTCGGCCATCAGCGAGGCCGCCAACCCCGCCGTGCAACTCTCGGCGAAGACGATGCGCCGCCTGGAAGCGGTCAGGGCGCTCGCCAACTGCCTCGCGACACGATCTGCAGCGTTTTCCATGTTGATGCCATCGATCGGTTGGCGTGATGTCTGCGTCGCAGCATCCTTACTGCAACTCAAACCGGTTACGCTCCGGGAACGCGGGGCTGAGACAATGCTCCCGGCCGCGGATGTTCGCCCACCGGACGGCGCGTGAAGCAGGCCCGTGGGCCAGAGTCCACGGGCCTGCGAAATCGACGTTCAGTCGGAGCAGTGATCGGTCTAGCGTCCGCGGTTTCTGCCGGCGCTGCGAATTGTGAGATTCTTGATCTGGAATTCGGTCCCGGTCTTTTCCACCTCGAACCGAAGAACCTGATTGGACCCTCCGTTAAAGGAGTAGGTCAACGTCCGGCCTGAGTTCCGGGGTTTGCCCACGATCTCGAGGGTTTCGGTGTAGGCCCGCAGCTTATCCAGTTCATTCTCGCTCAGCGTTTGGTTCTTGACGGCCAACAGAGTGCCGCCGGACGCGCGATCGCTGATGACTTCGGCGGCCATCTCGAGGTCGCCGATCTCGATGCCGTCGACGAACGTCATGATCGCGTACTCCGCGGAACCGGCCTCGAACTCAGCGGCTCGGTTCGATCCCTCCGATTCGCCGTCCGGGTTGGCGCCGCCCGGCAGAGCCCCCCGCGCCGGATCAGCCGCGCCAGCCGGACGCGCCCCCGGATTCACGGCGGCGGGATTGGCAGCCGCTGCCGGATTGGCGCCCGCTGCGGGATTAGCAACCGCTGCCGGATTCGCTGCTGCGGCAGGCGCCGCTCCGGGAAGACCGGCCGGTGCACCAGGAGTTGCCGCCGGATTCGCCAGATTCAACGCGGGGTCGGCCGCAAGCGGCGGTTGTTCCATCGCAGGGCCGGGCGTCGCGCCGGGGGTCAACGCGGGGGCGCCGGGCGTCGCGCCCGGAGTCACAGCCGGCATGGCCGCGGGGGCGCCGGGAGTGCCGGCCGGCATCGCGCCGGGAGTCGCGGCCGGCATCCCCGCCGGCGCGCCGGGAGTGGCCGCCGGCATGCCAGGCATACCTGCCGGAGTGCCCGGCATCGCTGCCGGATCGGTCGTGGAGGCGATCGATCCCTCCTCATCGGACGAATCGGCGTCGGACGTCGCAGTGGGCAACGAGATCCCACAACCGGCCGTCAGCAGGCACAACAGGCCGGCCAGCAGGCCGTGGGAGAATCGACTCCGGCGTGGAAAGCGATCGACGAGCATGGTTCCCCTCCAAACGAGCGAATGTGCGGGCGTCTTGAGATCAGCGACGCATTGCGCTGCGAAATGGTCTGTTTGTCTGAAACACCATCTGCCGGCACGACAACCGGCGGATGGCCCCGATTTCGCGCCGGCGCGACGCAGTACAGACGCATCAACACTCACGTTAACCGATTGAATTGTCGAGTGCCAACCCAAACCCGCGTCACCGCACGAGTTCCCGCCGCCGGCGACGCAAGGAACGCCAAACCGGCCCCATCACTCGCCGGTCGCCCCGTCTTCGTCGCCGATGATTCTCACGTAACTTGTGTAACGCGAGACGCTGATAGAACCATCCCTCACGGCATCCCGAACGGCGCACTCCGTTTCGTGCAGATGCAGACAACTCGGGTATCGGCACCGCGCGACAAACGGGCGAAACTCGCGAAAATACGCTTCCACTTCGCCCGCCTCGACGTCCCACAGTTCAAGCTGGCGAATGCCCGGCGTGTCGACGACCGCCCCTCCCGTTGCAAGTGGAATCATCTCCGCCACGCGCGTTGTGTGTCGCCCCTTCCCGGAGTCCGCGCTCACTTCCCGCGTGCGGCGGCGAAGCTCCGGCTGCAGCGCGTTCAGCAACGATGTCTTGCCGACCCCGCTCTGCCCTGTCAGAACAGCCTGGCGCCCGCAGAGAATCTGCTTGAGGCGGGAAAGTCCCCGCCGCGTCGCCGCGCTCGCGAGCACGACGTGGTAGCCGAGCCGGGCGTACGTGCCGACGATCGGCTGCAAGCGGACCGGGTCGTCGAGATCCACCTTGTTGATGCAGACCACCGGTTTCAGATCGCCCTGCTCCGCGCTGACGATGAAACGGTCGATCAAACCAGGTTTCAACGGTGGGTCGGCCGCCGAGACGACAATGACCGCCAGATCGACGTTGGCGGCGATGACGTGTTCCCGGCGGCCGCTGACGCGAGACAGCGCCGTTGTGCGGGACTCCACCCGTTCGATGACGCCCGATCCGTCGTCGACGATCCGCAGCGTCACCCGGTCTCCCGCGACCACGGCGTTCCGCGCGTCGCGAGCCATCGTCCGCACTCGCCGGCGGACGGTGCAATCGATTTCTCCTGTCTCGTCCATCCGCACCCGGCAGCGGTTCGCCCCGATGACGTACAGCACCCGCCCGCGACGGCATTCCGTTTCGTCGACGTCGATCACCGGTTGGTCGGTGTCTGCGGTCGAATCGCCCGAGGCGATCACCGTCCGCCGCCGCGTCAGATCCCCTTTGCCGGAGACGCGCTCTTCTGTGGTCAGATCCTCCACCGACTCTATGTCGCGGAGCGCCCGTCGCGTCAGATCCTGAGATCGAGTCCGCTTGGTACGGTTCTTCGAGAATGCGACGCGAACTTTTCTCTTGCGTTTGCCGCTCACGTCAGTGGTCGTCGCCGTTCAGCCACTCCATCGCCTGCTCCTCTTCGGGAGAGAACGACTGGGCATCGGAGTCGCGTTGGAGAGGGCGGGCGGGCGGCGGCAGACGCGGCTCGCGGTCCTGCTGGTCGCGACGCGCCAGCCCGGCTTTCTCCAGCAGGCTGACCGCGAACGGATCCTCCTCCTCGGGCGGAGGCGCGTCGTGAGCCGGCTCGTAACTGACGTCGTAGCGGTGTTTGGCGATCGACAACTGATCGCCGGGCAGCAGCCATTTCGACTCGCAGCGTTGGGAGTTCACCTTGATCCCGTTCCGGCTCCGCAAATCCCGCACGAACCAGTACCCGTTGAGCAGTTCGAGCAGGCAGTGATTGCCTGAGATGTTCGGGAACTCGAGAACGATGTCGCAGTTGCTGCGGCGTCCAATCAGGAGTTTCGGTTTCAGCAGCGGAATCGGATCCCCGCCTCCGCAGGGAACCAACTCTCCCAGCATGGAATACTGGTCCGTGATCGGCATCAGTTGCTTCTGGAATCGGCGGTCTCGTGGCGATCGGCCTCAGCCGGCCGTCGTAGAAATACCGCAAAATGAATCGGATGGGACGAATGAATTTAGCAGAATCGCGATGCTTGAATGTAGGCAGGCGGGCGTGGCGTGTCAAACACATCTCGTCAATCGCGCGCCGCAGGCAACCGCCCCGCAGTCACATCCGTCACATGTCTTGCAATCCGCGCTCAACTCGCGTCCGGAGGTTCACATTCAGCCGGCGGTCGCACAATGCTTCTCAACGCAGCGCACGGCAAAAGCAGATTGATAGCGCTTTGCGAATCAGTGTTGGCGATCTGTCTCGCGGATTCTCGTCCTCGATAGTCCGAACACCGCTCGACGCGGACACATGGTAGAGCGATTGGCTCTGACCGGAGTCTCACGAATTCCGGCCAATGGATTTCACGTCATCGCCGGCGGGACGCCGAGCGATTTCCCGCCGTCGATTGCAATCGCAGTCCCCGTGACCATCATCGCCGCGTCTCCGGCCAGGTACACCACCGCCGCGGCGACCTCCTCGGGCGACACCATGCGGCCAAGCGCCGCAGCCAGCGGGCTGGCGGCGATCACCCGCTCCGCGGCGGCGGAGGGGTCGGCCTGCGATCGCAAATCGCTGTCCATGATCTCTGTCTCGCTGACCGGGCCGGGGCAGACGCAGTTGATGCGAATCCGATCCTTCGAATGACACAGCGCGAGACTCCGTGTCAGGCCGACCACCGCCTGCTTGCTGATCGAATAGACCGGATCGTGAGCCCGCGGCAGCAATCCCGCGTTACTCGCCGTGTTCACGATCGCGCCTCCCCCGCTCCGCCGCATGTGCGGCAGCGCGAATTTGACTCCGAAGAAAACGGCCTTGAGGTTCGTGTCGAGGCACCGGTCCCATTCGGACTCGCCGATTTCATCCGCCTGACCCACCAGCACCACCCCCGCGTTGTTGACCAGAATGTCAAGCCGTCCGGTCGACTCGGCTGCGCCGTCAATCAGCGACCGGAGTTGCCCGAGATCGGTCACGTCGCAGACCGACTGTTCAATCGAGAGAGTCTGAAACCGTTCCTCATTCTCGGTCCGCAACTGGACGTCCCCGATGAACACCCGGGCGCCCGCCTCGGCCAGCGCCACCGCCGTCGCGCGCCCGATGCCGCTTGCGCCGCCGGTGACGACGGCCGTTCGTCCGGAGAGATCGTTGGGTGTCATCACTGGGACCGCTCCTCCCGCAAGTTTGGTTCAACGGACCTCATCGCGATTCGGGTCATGAGGCGTCTGGGACTGTCAATTATACACAACTCGGATTGGGCCCAGCCGCGACCAACCGGGCGCAAGGGATTCTCGGGATTCTCGAACAGGACACAGATTTTCGCGGATTTGGCGGATCAGCACGGATCTTACGGGGAATTCCTTCTAGACGCGGCAGCGGCGAGACCGCATCGACCCAGGCGTGAACACTCTACGCTCCACAGAAAGCAACCAGCGAAAATCGGTCCCATCCGTGGCCATCCGCGTTCCATTCGCAACTCTCGGAGAGTCACTCAATCGAGGATCGAGCGATGTGTGTAAACGACAGGCGTCTGCACGCTTCCCTCAGCCCTCGCAGCATCTTGGAAGTCAAACTGTTCCGTTGCGAAGAGTCAATCGTGTTCGCAGACCAGATTCCAGGTCAGAGAGGCGCGGTCCGCATTCCGCAATGCGGATCGAAAGTCCTCGTCGCTGTCGAAACTCTGTGCGGGAATCCGGATCGCCTTGGTCTCCAGCGTCACGGGACTCCACGACAATCGATCGCCGTCGAGGCGAATGGCGCCCCCCGGCTCCGGAATTGCCGTGGCCGAGTCGCCGCCGGGAACCGAAAACGAATGGGGTTGGGTTCGTTCAGCACAACAGATCCACAGGCTGACGAAATCGAAGAACTGCACCCACAGAAATCCTGCGTCTTCCTTCTCTTCGAGGTCGGTGACGTTCGGCCCTTCCGGGAGTCGCGAACGGTGCGTCTCACGCAGCCGCGCTTGTTGATCGAGAAACGCATGCAGCGCGTCAACGTCACTGGCTGACTCCCGGTTCTCCAACGCGCGATGCGCCAGCCGGCAGAAGTGACGGCTGACCCACAAACCTCCCCAGGGGGATCTCTCGCCGCACTGGCGAATGCTCTCCGTCCAGATCCGCGTCGCCTCGTTCATCGGCATTTCGGTGAATTCCCGGGGCTTGCCGGACTCCGGATCGATCGTCGGCGACGCCTCCCAGGCCGGCCAACCGTCATCATGCCCGCGAACAGCCTCAATCAGTTCCGACCGATGAGACTCCAGGACTCCCGGCGGAAAGCGCCACGCACCGGCGATCGCGGCGGCGATCCGCGCGTGATCGGCCTGGGCGATCAACAACCAGTCTCGATCGGCGTCACGGCGAATCATGATCGGCTGTCATTGTCGGCGCTCGTAAACAACTCCTGGCCCATGCCGGACCACTTCCGGGAGAGCTGCGCCAGTTGTTCGCCGCTCGCACGGGATCTCCGCGTCGAGCGGAACGGGCCCGGCCGCACGTCGCGAGAGACTGTACCGCACCGCAGCGGAGACTCCAATTCCACGCGGCGGGGACCAGCATCTCACTCGCGTTCGCATTGTCTCAAGATTGTTTCCGAACCGCGCTGTCGTCTTGTGTTCCCTGTCACTTCCAGAGCCTTTGCGCCCCTCTGCGTCTTCGCGCCTTTGCGTCGAATTCGAGTGCCTGAAACCGCGTCCTGAGCCCGCCGAAAAATCGCTATTTCCTCGATTTGAAGAATGCCCCTATACTCCCGCCCCGCAACGGGGCCGGTTCGGGGTTTGTCCGGCCGCTGGGGAGCGAGGGGGGCCTGCTTCAGGTCTCTCCATCGGACCGCTTCAGTGCGGAGCAGGCGCACCATCCCGCAGGAGTCGCGCCGGCCGATTCAGTCAGGCCCCGCAGGAATAAGCGTGGACGCAACACGAGGGAACGTCGCAGCGTCGTGACGCCCGTGCAGCACTGTGGGGCGTCAATTCACATGTTTCGGGTTGTGCGGCGGTGGCAGGAGCAGGGATCCCGCAAGGCTCTGTGCGACTTCACCGTTCAGCCGATCCGAAAACAAAGCCCGGACAGGGCGCAGGACCCAAAAGGATTCGTGACATGAAGAGAATGGGATTTGCGATCGTTGTTCTATCGGCGGCCGTCGTGCTGTCCGCCGCAGGCCGGCCCGCCTGTGCACAATCGGCTATTGACGACGGGCTTCCGCCGTACCGGCCGAATAAGGAAGTCTCCGGCAAGCTGACCCTCAACGGATCGAACACCCTCGCACAGGTCGCGACGATCTGGGCGAGCGGCTTCAAGCAGTTCCACCCGGACGCGAAGATCGACATCCACGTCAAAGGGGCGGTGGCCTCGGTCAACTCCGTCATCGACGGCGAAGCCGAAATCGGCCTGCTCAGCCGCAGCATTACTCAGCAGGAGGTCGACGCGTTCGTCAAGAAGTTCGGTTATCCCCCGACCGTGCTCACGCCGACCTACGAGACCATCGCCGTCTACGTGCATGAGGACAACCCGGTCCAGGGGCTGACCCTGGCCGACCTCGACGCCATCTACTCGACGACCTTGCATCGCGGAGCGAAGAAAACCGCGATGACCTGGGGCGATGTCGGCGTCGTCGGCCGTTGGGCCAAGGTGCCGATTGTCTGCCACGGGCGCAACGACGCCACTGGCTCACAGGTCTACTTTCAGGAAATGGCTCTCCGCAGCGGAACGTTTCGCTCCGACATGACCAGTCACGGCGAGAATCTGGACCTCGTGCAGGCTGTGTCCGACGAGCCCGGCGCCATCGGCTTCGCCGGTACCTCGTACCAACTCCCCGGCGTGCGGATGATTCCGCTCTCCTTGGAAGAAGGCCGCCCGTTCGTCTCGCCGACGTCCCCCGAGCCGGCGCAGGCCCAGTATCCGCTGATTCGTCCGCTGCAACTGGTGATCAACCAGCCGGCCGACGGAAAACTGCCGGCGATTGAGGCGGAGTTTCTCAAGTACGTCTTCAGCAAATTCGGCCAGCAGGACGTCGTCCGAGCCGGGATGCGGCCCGTCACCTCGCGGCCGGCCCAAACCGCCCTCGACACGGTCGGACTGGGGACCGCGAAGTAGCATCCGACCCGCGTTTCATCGATTTGTGCATTGAAGCGGTTTTCCACAATCTCGCCTCCCGCCGTGTTGTCGTGCGGGTGGATTGGCAGCCACCCGGCGTGGCGGGCTGCCGCCGGCCAGGAACGGCCTCAGGCGGCATTCTCCGAGACGACGCCGGACGCCTGTAATCCCGGAAGGACCCAATCATGAAGAAAATGCTGATCAGTGGCGCGATGCTCTCGATGCTCGCGCTGACGCTTGCCCCCGAAACGGCCCGCGGCGTCGACCCCCGCAAGGCGCCGCGTGGAACGACGACGGCCTCGAACGACCCGTTCGCACCGGCCGTTCTCCCCGGCACGAGTACGTCCACGACGACAACCACGCCGGCGCAACCGGCGACCACAACGCCTCCGGGTGCGACCCGCGATCGACTCGCGCCGGCCCCCACGCCGGGTGATGTGGCCGCGCTGATCGCGCCCCCCAGCAGCGGAACGTCTCCCGACCGGCCGCCCCGCTGGCGGCTCGGCGTTTACTCGCAGGACACCGACATCGGCGTCAAGATCCTCCGCGTCGTGGCCGGTTCCCCGGCCGAGCGGGCCGGACTCGAAAAGGACGACCTGATCGTGGCGGTCGCCGGCTATCAGGTCGGCATTGTCAACGGCGTGCACTACGACTGCGGCTACGAATTCGAGAACCGGGCCGACGCACAGGGCAACGTCAAGCTGCTTGTCCAGGACCACCGCAACAAGCAACTGGTGAACCTGCCGGTGAAGCTCGATTCGCGGCTGGAGAAGGTGAGCGGCACGATCTCCTACCGCAACCGCATCTTTCTCCCGCAAAACGCCGTCGCCCTGATTGAGTTGCGCGAACACCGCACGACCGGTCCCGGCATCGTGCTGGGAGACCAGCGGGTCGAAGAGATTCGTCAGATTCCGATTCCTTACGAAATCGAATACGACCCGCTCGACATCAATCCGCGGCGGACTTACGTGGTGCACGCCACGATCTCCGCCAACGGCCGCACGCTGTACACGACGACCGATCAGTACGCGGTCATCACGAACAACCGTGGGCAAACGGCCGCCGTCACGGTGGTCCAGGCGCCGCAGAACCCGGCTCAGACCGCTGAGGACCAGCGTGCCGAAATCGAGGCGCAGATCGTGCAATACTTCCGCGACTACATGGGCCGCGAACCCAGGCCGGATGAAATGCCGGTCTGGACTGCGCAGGTTCTGGAGCGCGGGCGAACGCTGGCCGACGTCCAGGCCGACCTGCTCTCAAATCCCCAGGTGTGGCATCGTTGTGAACACGACGAGGCGCGGTTCATCCAGTTGATGAGCGAGTCGATCACCGGTCGGCAATTGACGCAGGATGAACTCGACTACTGGGTGTGGCGACTGCAGCAGTCCGGCGGTCTCCGCCGCGACCTGGCCGCCGACTTCCTCGCCAACAAGGGAGTTCCCCGGTAACCACATTCGTAGCCGAAGTCGTCAGACTTCGGACGAATTGGCACGAACGGGACGGAAGTTTCACAACTTCTGCGACGTGGCGATTCGCCGCGAAAAGGCACTGGAGCCGGGCTCACCAAGCCCGGACCGGCCGACCTCAATGAGGCCGGCTACAGCATCAAACAACAGAGCCCGCGAACCTGTGTTCGCGGGCTCTGTTCGTTCGGAAACTCAAAACCTCCGCAAATGCCGTTCGGGCTGTTTTGTTCAGACCCGCAATCTCAGGTGGGCGCCGCGCCCCCGGGTTGTGTGAGCCGGTACCGGCATAGCCGTCCGGATATACACGCGGCCGGGGTGTCAGCGGCTCCCTGCGGAACTGATGTAGGGTCCACAAATTTGTACAGACCGGGCTCGAACACCGCAGAGGCAGGTCGCAGCCTCACAGCTGCGACGCCCTCATCCTACGCCTGCCCAACCGTCCCGGCAAGACAAATCGGCCCCAGGAGAGCCCGTTGCGTTGTTCCCCTCGTTCCCAAACTTCCGTTCGGGAACGCAAACGATTGAGAATCTGCGTCAGGTGTGCCCAAACGGAAGTTTGGGCACGAGGATTCCCAGCGCCGGCGTCGCCCGCAACCCAACAACGTAGCGCACGCAGCCTTGCGTGCGTCCCGCTGATCGTAAAGGCCGCTGGCGCACACTGGCAGCGTGCGCTATGGACGAACGCGACAATTTGCGGACGACAAACTTTCGCTGGTGAGAAGCACAAGTACAAAAGGGCTGCATTCAAGACGATCTTTAGAACCGCCTCCGACGAAAGAGTCAGAACTCGCGCACGTCCCCGTCTTCGGCAAGTTCCGTTTCCGGAAAGACGCTCCGCGCGACGGCCAGGTCGAGCGGGTCGTCGCCGTCGAGTTGCGGGTCCACATGCAGGAGAATCATCCGCCCCACGCCGGCTGCGCGGGCCAGGGCCGCCGTCTGGCTGGTGTGGCTGTGTCCCGTCCGGTCGCACCACTCCGCCTCGTCGTCGGAAAAATTGCATTCGTGAATCAGCAGGTCCGCCCTCCGGATGAACTCGGTGTACGTGCCGTCGACGGTGGTGTCGGTCACATAGGCCAGCGATCGCGCCGGCACGTCGCCGACGGACGGAAAATCGAGACGGAACGCCGTCGATCCTCCCGGGTGGCTGGGCAGCGGCTGATGCGTCACAACGCCGTCGCCGGGAACCGGAATGTCCGCATGCTCTTCAAGCAGGTGAAACCGGTAGTCGGGCAGGACCGGAAACATCGGCGGCGAAAAGAGATGGCGGCGGACGGCGTCGATCGTCGCCGCAGAGCCGTACACGTCGGCATGGTTCAGCCCCCCTCGCAGCAGCGGGACGAGGATATACGTGAGCCCGACGATGTGATCGAGATGCGCGTGCGAGAGAAAAATCTGCACGCGGTCGGTCTGCCGCAGCTTTTCGACGCGATAGAAGCTGGTGCCCGCGTCGAAGATGACCCCGATTTCCGGCAGCATCAGGCACGCGGTGTGCCTGCGCTCGGTCGGGTGATATCCTCCGGTTCCGAGGAAGTGCAGTTTCATCGAATTGTCACTTTCGCGGCTGGAAGATCGATCATTCCGGGAGGCGGGGGGTCACCGCCCCTCGATAACTTCTGATAGGACGTTTCAATCTTCACCAATTCCAGCGCCTCTCGCAACACGATTCAGCACCAGGAGAGAGTGGCCGACTCGTTCCATGCCCGGATCAACAGCGTCGCGCACGAAGCCTTGTGTGCGTCCCCGTAGCGCACGCAGCCTTGCGTGCGTCCCGCTGATCGCAGAGCGGTTGACGCACGCCGGCAGCGGGCGCTACGGAAAAGCAAGAGAGTTGCACAGGACAACAAGATTCTGCACGTTCAGAGTTTTCGCAGCACCGCAAGAATGCGATCGTGAGACGTATGACAGAAACGGCGAACGGATTGTTTGATCTCGCAGGGAAGGTGGCCATTGTGACCGGCGCGGGACGGGGCATCGGCGCCGCGATCGCCGAGGCGCTTGCGGCGTCGGGAGCGGACGTCGCAGTGACCGACATGGAGCAGGCGGCCGCGGAGGACACGGCCGGCCGGATCGCTGAAACGGCGGCCGATCGTATCGCACTCGTGACGGCGTGCGACGTCCGCGACAACGACCAGGTCTTGAGGACAGTTTCGGAGCTGCATGCCGCGAAAGGCCGCATCGACGTCCTCGTGAACAATGCCGGAATTCACCGCCGGGTTCCTCCGACCGACTTCAATCCGCGCGACCTCGAAGACCTGTACGCCGTGAACCTCACCGGGAGCTTTCAGATGTGTTCCGCGGTGGGCAACGTGATGATCTCGCAGCGGTCAGGCAGCATCATCAATCTTTCTGCGCTGGGAGGCGGCGTCGTGGGGCTGGGGCGGGGTGGTTCAATCTACGGGATGACCAAAGGCGGGATCGTCTCTCTCACACGGGATCTCGCGGCCGAATGGGGGCGCTACTCGATCCGCGTGAACGCCCTCGCCCCGGGATGGATCCGCACGCCCATGACAACCGCGCTGCAGAACGATCCCGGGCGATCCGCGCGAGTCCTCGAACGGGTGCCGTTGCGGCGCTGGGGAGAATGCGAGGACATCGCCGGAGCGGCAGTCTTTCTGGCGAGCGATGCCTCGCGGTACATCACCGGACACACGATTCCGATCGACGGCGGAGCCGCCAATGTCATCGCCATCTCCGAGGAGCCGGTATGAGCCGAATCACGATTCAGGAACACGCCCTGCCCGATGAGCTACGGGGATCGATGGTCGAGTATCACGGCGACCACGACGACTCCGCCTCGTTGCAATCGCATCTTGCGGGGCACGGTTATGTGCTGCTCCGTGCCGCGCTGGACCGCGACGACGTGCTCCAGGCGCGGGACGAGGTGTTTCAGCGACTGTCCGAAGTCGGTGAGATCGGCCAGCCGGCGATTGACGGGATCGCGACCGGAACCAGTCGCCGCACGGAGGCTCACGCGGACCTCCACCAGTTCTGGAAGTCGGTCAGCGAGGGAGAACAGTTGCGCCGGGTCACTCACGGTCCGCCGATCAGGAAACTCATGAGCGCCGTCCTCGGGACCGCAGCCCGGCCGCACGACCTGATCTACCTGCGACCCACCGCGCCCGGCCGGGTGACGCGGCTGCATTACGACTTTCCGTTTTTCGCAGGCCGCTCCCGGCGGATTCATACGGCATGGGTTCCGCTGGGGGACGTGCCGATCTCCGACGGGCCGCTGGTCGTGGTCGAAAACTCGCAGAACTTCGACGATCTGATTGAGCCGATGCGCAACCACGATTTCGCCTCGAGCCACAGCAACGATGAGGTTCAGACGGCGGCCTACGACGCGGTCAACGTCACGGACCCTGTCACTTTTTGTCGTGAACGGGGCGTCCGACTGCTCTCGACCGATTTTCGGGCGGGAGACGTGTTTATTTTCGGCGGCTTCACGCTGCACGGTTCGCTCGACAACAACTCGGCCGTCGGCCGCGTGCGTCTGTCGTGCGACGTCCGCTTCCAGCCGGCGGACGATCCGTGCGACGACCCGCGTTACTTCGGCGACGACCCCAGAGGCTCCAAAGGCGGCGGCTACGGAGACATGCGCGGCGCACAGCCGCTGGCGTGAAGAGGGCAGGCGCGGTGTGCCCGCCATACCCCTGCCGCCCAATCGCCTGTCAGTCGCCTTGTCGCGCCGGCGGTTGGAACAACTCCAGCACGTGGCCGTCGGGATCGTAGAAGTAGACCACGAGCCCCCCCTCGTTGGGGCCGGCGGTGATCGGGACCGGTTCCGATTTGAACTGCACTCCTTTGGCCCGCAGATCACGATGGCATTCCACCAGGTTGTCGACCGTCAGGCAGAGATGGGAATTGCCGGGCCGGTTAGTCGATTGATCAGCCGTCTCGCCGGATTGCGTGAGGTACTGGACGACTTCCAGGCCGATGTGCGTTTCACGTGAAACGTTGAACGATGCGACGCTCATTTCGACCCCCTTATACCCGGTCTGTTGCGCGATGTAGGGCGCAGTGACGCGCGGCCGCCGGCCGATCAGTTCGAGTCCCAGGAGGTCGCGATAGAAACGGACGGACGCTTCAATGTCGCTCACGGTGAGTCCGACATGGTGGATGCCTCCGAGTCTCCAGCCGCTGTTGGCGCTCATCATCATGCTCCGGTGCGTGGCGTTTCGATCGGGGAGTGACGAGAATCGGGCAATCGACTCTTCATTGTTCTATTGTCTGGGATGTCAATCTAACGCCGGTAAACGGTTGCGCTAAGCGGAACAAGATCGGTAGAGGAAGCGACGGGTTTGAACGGTTCCAGGCAACAACAGTTATTCGAGGTGGACCCCGAGCCGACGCCGTGGGAGCAGGCGGCGGAATCCGACCGTCTGGTGGCGGACATCGTCTTCGATCGTCCGCTCCAGACAGTTTTTCAATATCTCGTGCCGGACGGCCTGGCGGATCTCATTTCTGTCGGGGCCCGGATTCGGGCGCCGTTCGGACGAGGCAATCAAACGGAGACCGGTTTTTGCGTCGGACTCGGGCACCACCTGCCCCCGGGCAGACGGCTGAAGGAGATCGACCTGGTTCTGGACGATGCGCCGCTGCTCACTGCCGACATGCTCGAACTGACGCGGTGGATGGCGGAACGGTATCTCTGCGGATGGGGCCAAGTGTTGACGGCCGTCGTGCCGGCCGGCGTCCGAAAACGGGCCGGCACGCGCGAGATCACCTGTTACCGCGCGGCCGATGGCGCGAGTTCCGCTCTGGAGAAGAAGCGGCTTTCCACCAAACAGCGAGTTATTCTCGAAACCCTCTGCCAGTCAAGTGCGCCGCTGCCGGTGGATGAATTGTCTAAAGCGGCCGGTTGCGGCGTGTCTCCGATCCGCACCTTGCGCGATAAAGGATTGATCGTCCCGGTTCGTGTGCGGACGTCCGCCGTAGAACAGGACACCACGGCGCTAGCCGAGCAGCAGCCGGACCTGACGCTCAATCCGGATCAACTTCGGGCGGTCGAGCAGATTCAGGGACTGTTGCGCGCGTCGAAACACGCTTGCGTGCTGCTGCACGGCGTGACCGGCAGCGGCAAGACGGAGGTCTATATCCAGGCGATTCGCGAGGTGGTCAGTTACGGGCGGCAGGCGATCGTCCTCGTCCCGGAAATCAGCCTGACGCCGCAGACGATTCGCCGGTTCCGCCGCCGGTTTCCCTCGGTCGCCGTGCTGCACAGTCACCTGAGTGATGCGGAACGGCATGCGCAATGGGAGCGGATCGCGAAAGGCAAAGTCGATGTCGTCGTCGGAGCGCGAAGTGCCGTATTTGCTCCGACGCCGCACCTGGGGCTGATCGTCATCGACGAAGAACACGAGACGTCTTTCAAGCAGAACTCGACGCCCCGGTATCACACACGGGAGGTTGCGCGAGAACGGGCGCGGCGGGAGGGAGTTCCGCTGATCCTTGGATCGGCGACTCCGACGCTGGAATCACTGGTCCGCGCCACGCGCGGCGGCGATCTCCTGTTGTCTCTGCCGGAGCGCGTGGAACGGCGGCCGATGCCTCCGGTGGTCATCGTCGACACGCGAAACGATCCGTATATCACCAAGGGGCAATCGATCGGCCGCGCGCTGCAGGCGGCGATGAAGCGGGCCCTTGACGACGGCGGACAGGTCATCCTGTTCTTGAATCTGCGCGGGTACTCGACCGTGCTGTGGTGCTACTCGTGCGGCGCGGGAGTGATGTGTCCCGAGTGCGACGTCACGCTGACGTGGCACCGCGACCGGAACCGCGTCGTCTGCCACAGTTGTGACTTCACCGCCCCCCGCCCGAGCGGCTGCCTGCATTGCGGCGCCCCGGCGCTGAAGTATCTGGGAGCGGGGACTCAGCGGCTCGAACAGGAAGTGCAGGCGAAGTTTCCCGAACATCGCATCGCGCGCATGGACAGCGACGCGATGCGAAAACGCGGCAGCCATGATACGGTGCTCAATGCGTTTCGGAACGGCGCGATCGACATTTTGCTGGGCACGCAGATGATCGCCAAGGGACTCGACTTTCCTAACGTGACGCTGGTCGGCGTTGTCGATGCGGACACGGTGCTCCATCAGCCCGACCTGCGGGCTGCGGAGCGGACGTTCCAGTTGATCGCGCAGGTGGCGGGCCGCACGGGGCGGGGCCCGAAAGGGGGCCGCGTTCTGGTGCAGACGATGTGCCCGGATGAACCGGTGATCCGTTCGGCGGCGAAGCACGACTACCTGGGCTTCGCGCAGCGGGAACTGGACCAGCGGCGGGAACTGCTGCTGCCCCCGTTCTGGTCGCTGGCCCGCGTGATTCTGCGAGGCCGCGCGGAGGATGTCGTGCAGGCGGACGCGCGGCGGCTGGCGGGACTCGTGCGCGACGCAGCGGAATCGAGCGGCGCGTCGGTCCGCATCGCCGGTCCGGCGCCCGCGCCGTTGCTCAAGCTGAAAGGGCTCTACCGCCACCACTTTCGCCTGCAGGCGGAGCAGCCGGAAGAGATTCAGGAACTGTGGCGGCGCGTTTCGGATCAGATGCGGCCGTCGCAGGGAGTCGAACTGGTGATCGACGTCGATCCGCTCGATTTGCGGTAGATGCGGGGAGTTGACTGTCGGCGCGTCGGCTGCGAGGCGACAACCGAGAAGCGAACGCAAAATCGTTTCCGATCGTCTGGTCTGCCTGATATGATGAATGCTTGTCGCGTACCATCGCATCTCTGATCCATTCCGCACCTCGCCCGTTTTTGAGGAGCCGACTGAATGTCCGCCTCAGCACCTCCCGCTCCCCAGACCAAATCGACGGCGCCGCCGCTCGGCGGCGACAAGCCGGCCGACCCGGAGATCAACAAGCTGTTCCGGGAACAGATCAAGCACAACGGCTCCGACCTGCATCTGCAGGTGGGGAAGCCGGCGATTCTGCGAATTCGGGGCACGCTGCGCGAACTGAACATGCCGCCGATCACCGAAGAAGTGATGTACCGGATGTTCTATGAGATCATGGACCCCCGCAACACGCAGATCTTCGAGGAGAACGGCGGGACCGACCTGGCGCACGTGGTTCCCGACTCGGACGGCCACAAGTGGCGGTTTCGCGTGAATCTGTTCAAGCAACTCGGCATGCCGGGCATGGTGGCTCGAAAGATTGAGCAGAGCATTCCCAACTTCGAGGGGTTGCACCTGCCGCCGGTGATGGAAGACCTGTGCAAGTTCGACCAGGGAATGATTCTGCTGGCGGGCGTCACCGGTTCCGGTAAGAGCACGACGATCGCCTCCATGCTCAACTGGGTCAACCATCAGGTCCGCAAGCACATCCTGACGATCGAAGATCCGATCGAATTCGTGTTCACGCAGGACAAGTGCCTGATCAACCAGCGCGAACTCGGCATGGACGTGCGGGACTTTCACATCGCGATGAAGCACGCCGTTCGTGAAGATCCCGACATCATGCTGGTAGGCGAGATGCGTGACCGGGATACGTTCGAGACGGCCATCCACGCCGCGGAGACGGGCCACCTGGTGTTCGGAACAATTCACGCTTCGACGGCGCCGTCGACGATCGGCCGTATCCTGGACCTGTTTCCGCAGGACATGCACACGGCGATCCGCAGTTCGCTCGGCTTCAACATGCGGGCGATCATCGCGCAGAAACTGCTGCCGACGATCGTTGACAATCCGAAGCGCGTGCCGATTGTCGAGATCATGCGCTTTAACGCGGTGGTCCGTAAGCTCGTGCTCGAAGAACACGACGAAAAGCTCTCGTCGGCGATTCGGATTGGAAAAGAGGAAGGGATGCAGCTCTTTAATGATTCGCTGTATTACTTCGTGATGAAGGAATACGTGAGCCGGGCGGTGGCGTTTGAGGTGTCGCCCAACGTGGAAGAGCTGAAGATGATGATCAAGGGCATCGATGTGAAGGGCCCGGCGATCCTGTAGCGGGATCGGTCGATGATTAGTGACCGGGAGAAGTGACGGCGTTTGGCGGCAGGATTCCGCCTGGTGCGTTTGACGGAAGCGAGAAAGACAGACAGTCCATGCAGCCATCGCAAACCTGTTTCGGTCGGGCCGCCCGGGGGGGCGCATGGTGGTGGACGCCGTTGCTGGTCGGCCTGATCGGTCTGTTGTCTGTTCCGGCCGCCGCCCAACCGCCGACTCCTCCCGCACCGGGTGAAGCGCCGACGACGGGGGCGGCTCCGCCGTCAGGAACTCCCGCACCGGCCATGACGCCGGCCGGCTCCGGCAGTTCCGGCCGCTGGTCGGCCTATCCGAGCGGGTTTGACCGCGGCAACCGTTTCGGGCAGGGCACCACGACGATCGTGATCAGCGGCTGGTATCTCAGTCTGCTGAAGCTGTTTCCCGTGCTGTTGCTGTTCGTCTACTGGACCTACACGTCCTACTGGGTGGCGGAGGACAGCCATTCGCTCAAGCTGCGGCCGGAGTTCTGGAACTCGATCCAGTTGGTCGGCGGGATCGCCGCGTTTCTGGCGGTGCTGCTGATTCCGCTGTACCTGATCGGTCTGATCGTGATGCTGGGCGTGTACGGCACGGTGGCGGGACTGTATGTGTATGAGCGCAACCAGCACGTGCCCGAGTCGGGGAAGGTGCTGACGCCGCGGCACATCAAGGGCTGGGCGATCCGGATGCTGGCGAAGGTCGGCATTCACATCGGCGGCGGGTCGGTGGTGGAGTCGACGCTGGGTCCGCCGATCCAGTTCATCGGGAAGACGCGCACGGGTCAGCGTGACGAGGCGCGGACGCGGCAGGTCGAGAATTCCAAGGGGTACATGGCGGCGCGGGAACTGGTGTACGACAGCATTCTGCGGAGAGCGACCGACATCCATCTGGAGCCGAAGGACGAAGAGACCGGCGCGCGGATCCGGATCGACGGCGTGATGTACCCGACGGAGCCTTTCGACAAGCCGATCGGCGACGCGATCGTCAATATTTTCAAAGTCCTCAGCGCGATGGACATCACGGAGCGCCGCCGCCCTCAGGACGGCAGCTTCGGGGCGATCGTCGAGGGTCGCGAGGTCGATTTCCGCGTGGCCTCGCAGGGAACGCGGTTCGGCGAAAAGCTGAGCATCCGCATCCTGGACCAGGCCAATGCGGTCAGTTCGCTCGAGCAGCTCGGGATGCGAAAGCAGATGCAGGAGTCGATCCGCGCCGTGGCGCACCAGCCGCACGGCATGTTTCTCTGCTGCGGACCGACGGGCGCCGGCAAGTCGACCACACTGTACGCCTGCCTCAACAGTCTCGACGCCGACCAGTCGAACATCATCACGATCGAAGACCCGATTGAGTACAAGATGTCGGGCGTGACGCAGATCGAGATCAACACGAAGGCGAACCAGACATTCGCCGGATCGCTGCGGAGCGTGCTGCGTCAAGACCCCGATGTCGTGATGATCGGCGAGATTCGAGACGAGGAAACGGCCAAGATCGCCTGCCAGGCGGCCAGTACGGGACACATGGTGTTTTCGACGGTGCACGCCAACGACACGATCACGGCGCTGTACCGGTTGCTCGATCTCAACGTCGAGCCGTTCATGCTGTCGAGTTCGGTGTCGGCGATCCTCGGGCAACGGCTGGCGCGGCGGCTGTGTCCGCACTGCAAGGAGGGGTATCGTCCCAAGCCGGAGTTGCTGAAGCAGGCGGGTCTCCCGCCCGAGAAGGTGAAGCAGTTCTTCCGCCCGCCGAAGAAACGCGAGGAAGTCTGCACGCACTGCGGCGGACTCGGCTTCCGGGGGCGGATCGGATGTTTTGAGCTGCTGGTTGTCAACGACCGCATGCGGGATCTGGTGCGGGACAAAGCGCCGATGTCGACGCTCCGCGCGGAGGCCCGCAAGAACGGAATGCTGTATATGAAGGAAGAGGGGCTGCGGCTGGTTGTGCGCGGCGTGACGTCGGTGGATGAACTGATGCGTGTGGTGAAGTAGTTGTCAGCTTTAGTTTTCAGTTTTCAGTTGTCAGTGAGGTGAGTCGGGTCTGTTGTTCATCGGGGTGGTTGGTTCGCGGTCGGTGGACGGGCATGAATTGAAATCCGGAAGGGTGGGGCGGTCATGGCGGCCCCGCCTTGATGGAAGAACTCAACGCGATTCGGTCGCAGTCTGATACCCATGATTGACTTTGCTCTTCTGGCGATTCTGATCATCGTCACTTTTTTCGTGGCCAACGAGGGCGCGTGGGGGGCCGGGCTGACGTTTCTGTCGGTCCTGTTTGCGGGTCTGCTGGCGATGAACTGGTTTGAGCCGCTGGCCAACACCTTGCAGGGAATGTACGCCGACGGGGCCGCGCCTGTTTACTGGGACATCATCGCGCTCGTGGGACTGTTCGCCGGCCTGGTGTTCGGATTCCGCGCGCTGACCGATCATCTGATGCCGACGTACGTGAGCGTTGACGGATTCACGTACAACATCGGCCGCTGGATCCTGGGGCTGGCGACAGGATACGTCGTGATGGCGTTCTGCCTGACGGCGTTGCATACGGCCCCGTTGCCGAGGGAGTTCGCCGGCTTCCGGCCGGAACGGCAGAATCTGTTCGACATTGCAGCTCCGGACCGGCAATGGCTGGCGTTGACGCAGTACGTTTCCGAGACGTCGCTCAGTAGACCGGGCAGAACCTTTGACGCGGTGACGCTGCCCAGAATCGAGGGGAAACCGGAGATGATGACGCTCTCGTCGTTTCCCATTCGCTATGCGACGCGGCGGGAGATGTTCATGGCGGGAAGTGCGAGCAGCAGTTCCGCCGCTCCGCCGCCGGGAGGCGGGGGCGCGCCGCCTCCGACACCGAGCGCGCCGACCGGGTCAACGCCCAGTTTCTGACCGGTCGACGCGATGTCTCCGGCGACGTGTGACGGGCTCCGAGACGAACCGCGATGGAGAGTTGCCGAATGTTGGCTCACAATGTCTTCTTCTCGCTGAATGATCCCAGCGGAGATGCGATTGACCGGCTCGTCGCATCGTGTCACAAGCATCTCAAGGATCATCCGGGTGTCGTGTTTTTCGCCGCCGGGACACTGGCTGAGGATCTGGCGCGGCCGGTGAACGATCGCGATTTCCACGTGGCTTTGCACGTTGTGTTCGAGGACCGGGCTGCGCACGATCGCTACCAGCCGTCGGACTCTCATCAGCAGTTCATCGAACAGAACCGCGACACGTGGTCTCAGGTTCGCGTGTTCGACTCGATCGTCGATGGTTAACCAGCAGGCGGCGTTTCGCGAATCTCCCGGCTGAGGATCGACTGGGCATGGCGCGCTGGCCGGACAACACACGTTCGACCCTCATCGCACTCGCGATGATTTTCGTGCTGCTGCCGTTGTTGTGCTGGCTGTGCTGGCGGTTTGTGCAGCCGTAGTGTGATGCTTAAAGTTGGTTTGACGGGTGCCACTGGCTCCGCCAGTGCGAACGAAAAAGGGCGTCTGCTCCGCGATGCACTGGCGGAGCCAGTGGCACCCAACCCGTCCATTCACGATTGAACAACCAGTCGTAAGTTGTAAGTGTTTTGTTTTCGCGTTGCATGGACCGCAATTCAGCCTGGAACCGTGCGGGATTCGCGCTTGCGTGAGGACGGCGCAACCCGAGAGATTTCGATGGGCTGGATTTACCAACCCGGTGGAATCGGCCGCGTGAGGCGGCGCGGCTCTCTACAGTTCACGGCAGACGGCCACTATACTGGGGTTTGAATCAGTGCATTGAACTGTCTTCAAATTCGGGGAAACATCTTGCGGGGATCGGTGTTCAAGACGAATGCCGGGGGGCGCGAAAACGCCCGTCGATCCTCCTCCCTCTGACTCTCCAGCAAGCGGTCGTTTCGAACGTGGCGACAACCACCGGCTCATCGCCTTATCTCCGTGATCCGGACGTGCAGTTGATGCTGCGCGTGAAGGAGGGGGACGAAGCGGCGTTCGCCAAGCTCGTGACCACGTATCAGGACCGGCTGATCAGCATTTTTCGCAACCTGGTGGGTGACCAGGAGGCGGCGGAAGACCTGACGCAGGATCTGTTTCTCAGGATTTACCGGGCCCGCCACGGCTATGAGCCGAACGCCAAGCTTTCGACGTGGGTGTTCCGTATCGCCGCGAACCTGGCGAGCAACTCGCGGCGATCGAAGGGGCGGCGGAAGGAAGTTCAACTGAAATCGAGTGAGTCGGGACCGCTGGGCGTGCGGCCCGCGGAAAAGCTGCTCGCCGACAAGTCGTCGCTGATGCCGTCGCGGCAGTTCGACCGGCAGGAGATGCAGAAGCTGGTCCGCGAGGCTCTGGAGTCGCTGAACGAGCGGCAGCGGATGGCGCTGCTGCTGCACAAGTTCGAGGGGATGAGTTACGCCGACATCGGCGAGGCGATGGAACTGTCGCCGCAAGCGGTGAAGTCGTTGCTGTCGCGCGCGAGGGAAAGTCTGCGCACCCGGCTGGAGAACATGATCCGGTAGCAATCCGCCGTAGCGAAGTCGAGTTGCCGAGAGTTGATTATGGACCAGTTATCGCGATTAACGGCCGAGCAGCGGGCGAACCTCGTGGCTTACCTCGACGGCGAGTTGGGGGAGTCGGAGACGTCCGAGATCGAGTCGGTGCTGGCGCACAGCGCGGTGGCGCGAAACGACGTCGAACACCTGGCGCGAACGTACGACCTGCTGGACCTGCTGCCGCGCGCGAAGGCCTCGGAGGACTTTACGGAGCGGACGATGGCGACGGTGCGGATGTCGGACGTGCGTCCGGACATTACGCAGTCGGAATGGTATCGGCGGGCGCGGCGGGGATCGGTGTTGCTGTTGTGGACGCTGGTGATGGCGGCTGCTTCGTCGGTCAGTTTTCTGGTGACGCGGAAATTCGTCCATAACGACGCCGACGTCTTCGTGCGCGACTTCGAGGTGATCGACCGGCTCGACGTCTACCGGGAGGTTGACAGCGTCGAGTTTCTCGAAGTCCTCAGCGGACCGAAGGGGGCGGTGCTGGACGACATCCGGACTCGGAGGGGCCGTGAAACAGTCGACTAAGACCTGGTTGTGGGTGATCGGCTCGATCGCCGTGGCGCTGGCCGTCCCGCCGCTGTTACTGCGCGCGCAGCCCGAGGGGTTTGATGAGCACCTGCGGGACGTCAATTTGATGACGCAGGCGGAACGCAACGGTTTGGAGCGGCGGTACCGGGACTTTCTGGCGCTCCCGGAGAGCGAGCGGGAGAAGTATCGGGCCATGCACGCGCGGCTTACGGCCGATGCGGCTGAGGGCCGGGGCCGGCTGAGCCGCGCGCTGGAGGATTACTACGCCTGGCTGGCGACGCTTCCGCAGAATCAGCGCGAGGAACTGCGGCAGACGACCGATCCGGAGCAGCGGGCGGCGCTCGCGGAACAGTTTCTGGAACAGCAGCGTGACCGCGACTCCGAGGCGGAGATGCAGGCGATCATGCGGGACGAGAATTTTCGCCGGTTTTTTCCGAGTTCCCGGTTCGGCCAGTTTTATCTCAAGAGCGAGGAACTGGCGCTGGTGATGCAGGAAGTCGAGGCGAGCGTGACGATGACGCAGGCGCAGAAGGCTCGTCTGGACCCGGCGGAAGGGGAACCGCTGTCGGGAATCGAGCGCTATCTCGAGTTGTTCGAGATCGTCAAGGAACAGGGGGATCAGGCGATCGTGCGCGTGATTGACGCGGCGGACGTCGAACGGATCATTGAAGCTGTCCCGCATGAGCGGATCCGGAACTGGCTGAATACGCCTTCGCAGAGCAGTCAAAAACTGCGAATGCTGCTGTTCTACCTGGTGGCCAATCTGCGGATGGAACTTGAACGAGAGCGGCGAGAGCGGCGGCCGACCGACATCGAACTGGAGCAGTTTGTCGACGAACTGAAAGGGAATGATCCAACTCAGTTCGATGAACTGATGCAATTGGAACCGGAAGATTTCCGCAGGCGCGTTGAACGTCTTTATGCCGCATCTCAACAGGCGCTCGATTTTCGGGTCATTATGGAGGCCCTGCCGCCGGACATGTGGCCTCCGCCGCCGCGTCGAGGTTCGCGACGGGATGGACAGTTTCGCAACGGCGATCGCGATCGACGCGATGACCGGGATGGGCCGCGCCCTCGCGATCGACTGAGGGACCGAGACCGCCCTCCCGGCGGAGATCGCCGACCGGACCGGCCTGACGATGAGGGGGCGAATCGGCCTTCCCGGTCCGACGAGCGTTGAAAGGAGAAAACCCGCAGCGCGAGCGAGTGAGATCCTCCGTTCACTCGGACGCTGCGGGCTGATGCGGATCGTGTGCCGGGCCGCCTGGGCGCTTTGTTCGCGTTCTGGGGCCAGGACGGATCGGCGGGTTGACGCCGCGCCGCTCGCCTGGACCGCTTCCGTTGGTCGTTGAAACTTGACTCAACTGCAACGACTTCCGGGAACAGAGTAAGCTACCTCTCGAAGATCAGACCGATGCTGCCCTGATGCATCTCCCAGGTGTCGCGCCGGGTGCGGACGGAGGGAAAGTCGGGGAAGCCCCGCCAGCGGATCGTATCGGCCGGCCGGGCGAGTTCTCCGACTACGAGCAGGTTGTATCCGAAGGTGAGGTTGGCGGCCTCGACGAGGGGAATTCTACGGATGAGGGGGAGGTTGCCCAGAATGTCGACTTCGGCGTTGATCCCGAGTTGGAGCATGGGTGAGACGTGCGTGTGGGACTCTTCGTCGTCGAACGTGGTGTCGTTCGAGAACATGTCGAAGGCGGGGCCGAAGAGTGATCCGAAGCCAGTGTCGTCGGAGGGGTCTGTGGGGTCGCCGATGTTGGTGTTGAAGAAGTGGGCGTTGCCGGCGTTGACGCCGTGGACTCTGAGGTTTTCGTGATTGACGAGGAGTCCGACGCTGCCCTGCCACCAGACGTGGAATCCTTTTCCGCGTCCGAGGTCGCCGCGGAGTCCGATTTCAGGACCGGCGAGATGGCTGGTGTTTTCGGACTGGACGATGGTTTCAAAGAGGGGGTAGTACGGTCCGGAGACGGTGCCGTCTTCAGGCCGGAAGGTGGGGGCCTCATCGTCGTCTTCTTCTTCGATTTCGTAACCGAAGCCGCTGTCGATGCCGCGGAAGCGGAAATACTCGTCGACGTACAGGTAGCGTGCGCTGACGTAGGACTTGATCTGGACCGAGCGCCGCTTGTAGATGTCTCCGAGGTAAAGATTGACGTTTCCGCCGCCGGCCTGGGTGGCGATGTCGACCTGGTAGAGGATGTCATACTTCATCGTGGAACCGGTGAATCCGGATCCGGGGAAGAGCGTATCGATGACGCCGGAGGACTCCTCGTAGGGGACGGCGCCGACGCGGGTGAAGGGAATGAAGCCGCCGCCCGGATTGTCGAATTCGTCCGGCAGTTCATCGAGCGGAATGGCGCTGAGGTCGACGCCGGCGATCAGATCCTGGGTGATGGGAATTCCGTTGATGTGGGATTGGCCCATCTGGAACCGCTCGTCGGCCTGCATACCCCACCAGATTTCGGCGCCGAGGCCGGTTCCGTCGTTGTCCATGTATCCAAACCGGAGCCGCGTGCCGTTCGACTTGAGGTCGTCGTCGAAGATGCTCATCTTGCGGATGGGGAAGAGGTTGGGGTCGATCGTTGCCGTGCCGACGAAGTCCTCCGGCTCTTCCTGGAGAAAGACGAAGGGATAGGCGCCGGGACCGAGCGGCGGATTGAAACCGTCCTCGGGGGGAGCGCCGAAGGGCCAGGTGATGACGTCGGGAAAGTCCTCGGTGATGCGGTTGATGTTGGCCGGCTTGGAGCCGATGTAGGCGCCGCCGGGGCCGTCGAAATGAATGCGGAGGTATTCAATCGACCCGTAGAACTTGGGGTCGCGATAGATGATCTCGTTGAGCCACTGCCCGTCGCGCTGATAGGTTCGATCCTGGAGCACGTTGGCCGGCAGGTGCGGCGTGATGGCGGGCCAGGGCGCCATTGTGTTGGGCGTTCCCGGCGGATAGAGAACGGCCGGGTTGTTCGTGGCAAAGGCGGGCTGGAAGACCGGCGGGACCATCGGCGTTCGCGCGGTTGTCGAGTCGGGCAGTTGAGCTGCCGTCTGCCTGACCTGCGCGCGGCCGGGCGTCGCCGACCCGGGCGGATAGCCCTGGGGGGACGGAGTGGACTGGGCGAAAGCGGTCACGGTGACCACCATCGGGGCCAGCAGGCTCATGAATGCCGTCAACCAGTGCTGGATCCGCATCAGTACGTCCTTGACTGTCGGTGCCGGTCGGCAGTCGACGGCCATCCACAGGGGCCGCCGTCTTTCCAGCCGGGCAGTTCATTCAGACTGCATCAAAGGGCCACACAACCTGCGCAGCTCCAACGGGAGCAGGAGCGCAAGGGACGGACCTGCGGTTAGTATCGGTTAGGCAAGTTGGCAATCTGTACCGATTGTTCCGATGATGCCGGTTTTTCCGCAGCACGGAGGGGGGCTCTGGGCCCTCCGGGACGCTGCTGCACTCGATCGGGCCGGAGACGGGCGCGAGTCGTAACGTATTACGCGTGTGCCCTTTGTGGGCAGACGGCGAACGCCGGGTGTGATGTCAGAGCGTTGCGCTGCGAGAGACCGGGGGCGAAGTGGCGAGATGGGGAGAGTTGGTCAGATCGGAGGTGGAGGGACAAGACGGGCATTGGCCGGTTGAGGCCGGCCGCTCGCCCGTGACGTGGAAGCGGACGCGGAGAGGAAGGGGGGTCAGAAGACCGGGCCTGACGTCCAGGGACAGAACTCTTCGTCACCGATGCCCTGCGCTTCGCTCTTCGTTTTCTCGCCGCTCGCGACGGCGATGATCTTCTCGAAAATCTCCCGACCGACGTCCTCGGTCGAGTCGCCCTCGAGAACGCGGCCGGCGTTGACGTCCATGTCGTCTCGCATCCGTTCGAACATCGGGGTGTTCGTGGCCACTTTGATGGAGGGGACCGGCTTGCAGCCGAAGCAACTGCCGCGACCGGTGGTGAAGACGACGATATTTGCGCCGCCGGCGATCATCCCGGTGACCGAAGCCGGGTCGTATCCCGGCGTGTCCATCACAACCAGACCTTTTTCCCGGACCGGTTCCGCATATTCGTATACCGCGCGAAGGGCGGTTGTGCCCCCTTTCGCGATGGCGCCGAGGGACTTTTCAAAGATCGTCGTCAACCCGCCGCGCTTGTTGCCGACGGAGGGGTTGTTGTCGATGTGGGCGTCGAACCTGGAGGCGTAATCTTCCCACCAGCGGATTCTCTCGATCAGTTTCTCTCCGACTTCCCGGGAGACCGCCCGTCGGGTCAGGAGGTGCTCTCCGCCGTAGATTTCGGGCATCTCTGCGAGGATGGCGGTTCCCCCCTGTGCGACCAGCAGGTCGCTGGCGTACCCCAGCGCGGGATTTGCCGTGACGCCGCTGGCGCCGTCGCTGCCGCCGCACTCGTTGCCGAGGATCAGTTCGGAAACGGGGACCGGTTCCCGCTGGACGTTGTTGACCTCGGGAAGCATCTCGCGGAGCACGCCGACGCCGCGGTCTACGGTTCTCTGGACGCCCCCTTCGTCCTGGATGTTCATGATCAGCGGGAGCGGCGCTTCGGCCCGGCCGGGCAGCGCAAGCTGCACCAGACCGTGCGTTTCCTCAAGGAATGAGGCCTGCGCTGTTTCGCATCCCAGGCCGACGATGAGGTAAGCGGCGATATTGGGATGCCTCGCAAAGCCCGCAAGCACGCGTGCGAGTTGACGATGATCGACGCCGCCGTATTCCATGGCGCAGCCGCCTTTGTGCGCCAGCGCCACGACGCCGTCGATGTTGGGATAGTCGGCCAGCACGGAGTCGTCGAAGCGCCGGGCGATGTACTTCGACGACGTGGCCGAGCAGTTGACCGTGCTGATGATTCCGATGTAGTTCCGGGTTGCGGCGCGGCCGTCGCTGCGGCGGTAACCGAGAAACGAGCGGGGGTGATCGGGTGTGGGAGTGGGCGGCGTTTCCGTGGCAAACTGATAATCACGCGTGAACTCACCGACGCCGAGATTGTGTGTGTGCACCAGTTCGCCCGGTTCAATCGGCTCGGTGGCGCAGCCGATGATCTGACCGTATTTCCGGACCGGAGCGCCGGCCGGGATTGATTTGACGGCGAGTTTGTGGCCCAGGTCGATCGCCATCCGCGTGGCGAGTTCGCCTCCGCCGGGAACGCGCCAGGCTGTTCCGGCTTCCGCCGGCGACCGGCAAATGGCGACGTCGTCATCCGGATGCAGCAGCAGGAAACAGTCGGAGCGAGTGGACGCCATCGAAAATCGCCTGAACCGGAAATCTGGGAGAACTGCGGGAGAGAGTACCGGTTGCAATTGGCTGCTTCAATCGGAGCAGTCGGGTCGGGTCTGCGGACCACTGGTCGAGTGTTGTTCGTGGTCCGCCGAGCGGACCCTGCTTCGCTGTCGTACAACGTGCGTGGTGCATTCTGGAGGCTCATCCGAAAACGGCGGTTGCGGATTTTTCGGAAGCGTCGATAATATTGGAGTACGCGTCGCCCCGGAGGTTTGTGGTCATGTCGCTCCGGTTATTTCTCTGCACAGTCGGACTCGTGGTTGCGGTCGCGCTGCGCCCTGCGGCAGTCGATGCGGACCTGGTGCGTTTGAAGAACGGCGGCGAAGTGCGAGGAGAGATCGATCCGGCTTCTGAATCCGACGACTCCGATGTGCTGCGCGTCGACACACTGACGGGCGGACGAGTCGCGATCGAGAAGTCAGACGTCGAGTACATCACCCGCCGTTCGCTGAAGGTCGAGGAGTATGAGACTCGTGCGCGTCTGGTTGCGGACAGCGTCGAGGCGCGGTGGGAACTGGCGGAATGGTGCAAGAAACGCCGGTTGATGCCGCAGCGTGAGGAGCAGTTGGAACTGCTGCTCGATATTGACCCCGACCACGCCGAGGCGCGGCGGATTCTGGGGCATGTGCGGCACACGCAGACCGGGACGTGGATGACTCGCGCGGAATGGATGGAGTCGCGCGGTTACATTCTGCATCAGGGCAAGTATGTGACGCAGCAGGAACTGGATCTGCTGGAGAAGTCGCAGGCGGAGCGGGAAGCGGAAACGGCTTGGTATCCCAAGGTTCGCCTGTGGTTCACTTGGATGAGCGGCCGCAGCCGTCAGCGGGCGTTGGAAGGGCGGGCCAACCTGGAGGCGATCGACGACCCTGACGCCGCTGCGGCGCTTGTGAACTTCCTCGGCGATCATGAGAGCGACGGCGTGCGGCTGTTCTGCGTGGAGTGCCTGGGACGGATGCAGGGTCCGAAGCCTGTGCGGGCGCTTGCCGCGAAGTCGCTGTTCGACGGCGCCGTCGAAGTGCGCAAGGCGGCCCGCAACGCCATCAGCGAAGACCAGGAGGAACTTGCGCTGGATTACCTGGTCCCGGAACTGAAGCACGACTCGAACACAATCGTGCAACGCGCGGCGACCGCGATCGGTGAGATGGGCGACCTCGACGTGGTGCCGTACCTGATCGACGCACTCGTGACGTCGCACAAGTGGAAGATCCAGGTTCCGGCGAACAACACCACGTCGTTCGGAATCGGCCCCAACGGCCAGCCGACGATGCTCGGCTCGCAGTCTGGATTTCTGCCGCCGGAAGTGGAACTGCTCGCCCGCACGGGCCAGCTCCCGTACGGCGCGATCGTGCTTCCGCCAAAGTTTCAACCGCGATCGACCCGCACCGTGACGATCAAGGGCGACGTCAAGAATTCGAAGGTGCTGGCGGCTCTCAAGCGGATCACCGGCCAGGACTTCGGCTATAACCAGCGAGACTGGCAGCTCTGGTGGCAGACGCAGGCCCATTCGTGAAGCGCGAGCGATCGATCTCGGATCCGGAGACGGTGACGGCATGTGCGGTCGATTCACGCTGAGGGCCTCGCCGCTGGAACTGGCCGAGGTGTTCGAACTCCTGCGTGAGCCGGTGGCGATTCCGCGCTTCAACATCGCTCCCACTCAATCGGTGGCGGTCGTTCGCGCGGGCGAAGCCGGTCGGGAACTCAGCCAGGTGCGATGGGGGCTGATTCCGTCGTGGGCGAAGGATGAGAAGATCGGATCGCGGCTCATCAACGCGCGGGGGGAGACGGTCGCCGAGAAGCCGTCGTTCCGCAGCGCGTTCAAACGCAGACGCTGCCTGGTGCCTGCGGACGGTTTTTACGAATGGAAGAAGCTGGACGACAGGTCGAAGCAGCCGTATTTCATCGGGATGGCGGGGGACGAGCCGTTTGCCTTTGCGGGGCTCTGGGAGCATTGGACCGATCCGGGCGGCAAAGAGGTTGAGTCGTGTACGATCATCACCACCGAAGCCAATGAGTTGCTGGCGGAGCTGCACGATCGGATGCCGGTGATTCTGCACGAGCAGGACTACGACCAGTGGCTCGATCCGCAGGAGGCGGAGAAGGATCGGTTGCTTGGGCTGCTGGTTCCGTATGAATCGTCCGCGCTGCGGGCCTATCCGGTAAGTAGGCTGGTGAACAGTCCGAGGAACGACGTGGCGGAGTGCGTGAAGCCGATTGATGAGGGGCGATCGGACGGTCGGCTGTTTGATTGACGCGTCCCGTGGATTTCATTGGAAGTCGCGCGAACGGGTCTGGACGCCTGCCAGCAGATGCGAGAGATTCTCCATGCGGTCGACAAGCAGGTGGATCACGCTGTTGAGTCTTTGCAGGCTGCCGTGAGCAATCATTGCTCCGGCGCGGGAGGCGACGGAATGATACCGCTCCCAGATTTCCTGCCGGACGATGAGATTGGCGGTTCCGAATTCGTCTTCGAGGGTGACGAAGGTGATCCCCTTGGCCGTGCTCGGTCTCTGTCGCAGGAGCACGAGCCCCGCCACCTTGTAACGGCGATTCACCGGCAGGTGAGCCAGGTCGCGGGTCGGAACGACGCTCCACTCTTCGAGAGCGCTCCGCACGAACTGCAGCGGATGCCCGCGCAGTGAGACGCCGGAGGTCTGGTAGTCGGCGACGACCTGTTCCTTGAGGGGCATCTCGGGCAGATCGACCTCGGGTTCGTCGTCGGGCAGGTTATCGAAGAGCGGGAGCTGCTTTCGCTCAGGCAAAGAGCGCCAGAGCGCCGTGCGGCGGTTCATGCCGAGCGTCCCGAACGCATCGGCCTTCGAGAGCTGTTTCATAACCGCGCCGGACAGCCTGGTGCGGCGAGTGAAATCGTCGAACGAGAGAAACCGTCCATCGCGCCTGCGGTGTTCGCAGATCTTCTCCGCATGGGGCTGCGACAAACCGCTGACGAGCCGAAACCCCAGGCGAAGCGCGAAACTTCGACCCTCCGCAGTCCCCATTCCGCCTTCGGATTCCAGCGTACAGTCCCAGTCGCTGTGGTTGACGTCGACGGGGCGGACATCAACGCCGTGCTTGCGCGCGTCGGCAATGAGCTGAGCCGGGGCGTAGAAGCCCATGGGCTGTGAGTTGAGCAGCGCGGCCGTGAAGGCCGCCGGGAAGTCGCATTTCATCCAGGCGGAGACGTAGACCAGCAGCGCGAAACTGGCGGCGTGGCTTTCGGGAAAGCCGTATTCTCCGAAGCCGCGAATCTGCTTGAAGAGCCGTTCGGCGAACTCGGTGGAGTAGCCGCCGGCGTGCATGCCGTCGATGAGTTTGCGGCGGAACTGGTCGATCACGCCCCTCCGCCGCCAGGCGCCCATCGCGCGGCGAAGCTGATCGGCTTCTCCCGGCGTGAAGCCGGCGGCGACGACCGCCAGTCGCATCGCCTGTTCCTGAAAGATGGGGACGCCGAGCGTTTTCTGCAGCACGGCACGGATGCGGTCGTCGGGATAGTCGACCGGCTCCTCTCCGGCCCGTCGCCGCAGGTAGGGGTGCACCATGTCGCCCTGGATCGGTCCGGGGCGAACGATGGCGACTTCAATCACCAGGTCGTAGTAACAGGCCGGGCGCAGCCGGGGGAGCATCGACATCTGCGCGCGGGACTCGATCTGGAACACGCCGATCGTGTCGGCCCGGCTGACCATCTCGTAGACCCTGGGATCCTCCGGAGGGACGGTGGCCAGCGAGAAGGTTTCTCCGTAGTGCTGTTCGATAAGGGAAAAGCCCTTGCGGATCGCCGTGAGCATGCCGAGCGCGAGGCAGTCGACCTTGAGGATGCCGAGCGCGTCGAGGTCGTCCTTGTCCCACTCAATGACGGTGCGGCCCGGCATGGCGGCGTTTTCGATGGGGACCATCTCGCAGAGCGGCCTGTGTGTGAGGACCAGTCCGCCGACGTGCTGGGAGAGATGGCGCGGAAACCCGAGAATCTCCCCCACCAGCGCGACGAGCCGCCGGCCGACGTCCGACGTGGGATCGAGTCCCGCGCTGCGCATTCTGGCGGGCAGCGTCTGTTCGTCGCTGGCGCGCTCCAGCGCCTTGGCGATGACGTCGACGCGGTCCAGCGACAGACCGAGCGCCTTGCCGACGTCGCGGACGGCCGAGCGCGGCCGATAGGTGATGACGGTGGCCGCCATTCCCGCCCGCTCGCGCCCGTACTTTTCATAGACGTACTGAATCACCTCTTCCCGGCGCTCGTGTTCAAAGTCGACGTCGATGTCCGGAGCTTCGTCGCGCTCCTTGCTGACGAACCGCTCGAACAGAACATCGATGCGGTCCGGGTCGACGGAGGTGACTTCCAGGCAGAAACAGACGACGGAGTTCGCGGCCGACCCCCGTCCCTGGCAGAGAATCCCCCGGCTGCGTGCGAAGCGGACCAGGTCCCATACCGTGAGGAAATAGGCTTCGTAACGGAGTTCCCGGATCAGCTTGAGTTCGTATTCGATCAGGTTGCGGACTTTTTCGGGGACGCCGTGAGGATAGCGGCGATGAGCGCCCTTCCAGGTCAACTGTCTGAGGTACTCGTTTTGAGTCGTTCGGGGCGGGCAGAGTTCGGTGGGGTATTCATAACGGAGTTCATCGAGGGCGAACGTGCACCGTTCGGCGATTTCGAGTGTGTGGTGGATTGCGGCGGGGCAATCGGCGAACAGTTCCGCCATCTGATCCGGGGTTTTCAAGTACCGCTCGGCGTTGGGGAAGAGGTGTTGTCCCAGTTCCGAGACCTGCCGGCCGTGGCGGATAGCCGTCAGTACGTCCTGCAGAAAACTGCGCTGCGCGACGTGGTAGTGGACGTCGTTGGCGGCAGCGATCGGCGTTTTTGCCTCTCGGGCCAGAGCGATCATGCGCTGCAGCAGTCGCCGGTCGTTGGGGCCGCGGTGCAGCTCCGCCAGCGCGTAGCAACGGTCTGTGAACACTTCCCGGTAGCGGGCGAGGCTTTCGGAATTTCCGCCGTCGATCAATGGCATTAGAGGGATGCAGGCCAGCAAACCGGGGGCGTGCCGGGCCAGGTCGTCGAACGTGAGTTCGCATTCCCCTTTGGGAGCGCGGCGGCGGCCGGTTGTGAGGAGTCGGCACAACCGGCCATAGGCTTCGCGGTCGGTGGAGAGCAGGACGACCGGCGGGGCGTCGCTCGGCGTGATCTCGGCTCCGATCAGGAGTTTGAGATCGGCGTTTCGGGCCGCCGCGTGCGCCCGGACGACTCCCGCCAGGCTGTTCCGGTCGGTGATCGCCAGCGCTGCGTAGCCGAGTTCCGCGGCGCGGACCACGAGTTCATCCGGATGAGAAGCCCCCTCGAGAAACGAGAAATTGGTCCGGCAGCGCAGCTCGGCGTAGGGGACGGCACGGCGGTCTTGCTGATTCCGCGGTTCAGCCGCCAAGGGATGATGGGGCCGCCGTTTGGAGGGAGGGGGATCAGGCATCAGGCCGGCTCACTCAAATTCGCCGTGCAGAAACCAGCCTCCCGACGGGGTGCGGAACAACCAGCAATGTCGGCCGCTGCGCGTTTCGACGCGGTAGTAGTCCCGGCGGATGGGCTTTCCTCGCCACCACCCGGTTTCGATCCGCTCCGGTCCCCAGCAGCGGGCCACGGTGTGTACGGCGCCTTCGGAGAAGAAGCGGATCGGCGGGCCCTGGGGGACCACAGAGATGACCTGGACCGCGAGTGGCGTGGTCCTCAGCCGGAGCGGCCGGCACGAAGCAAGCCATGAGTGTGGCGGGGCCGGCGGCCGGTCTGCCGGATCGCCGAAAGAATCGAGCACCGGTTCCCAGCGGACGCTCAGTTCGGGTTGCGCCTCGGGGCAGAGTTGAGCGCGGACCACCTGCTGCTTGCCGAGACGATTGCTGATGCGATCGATCAGCCGGGCCAGTTCGCGCGCGGCAGCGGGGTTTCCGCCGGTGTCGAACAGTTGGTTCTGGTGCGCCTCCAGGACTGCGATCGCGGCTGCTTCCACCCGCACGCCGCAGATTTCTTCCGGAATCGGTGTCTGTTCCAATCGGGTTTCGATCAGTTCCATCAGGTGGGCGGCCGATCGGCTGGGACGAAGTGTGCCGATGGTGAAGTTTGTCGGTGGTCCGGCGGGATGGGCGATGTGGATTTCCAGCCGTTGGATTCCCTGCTGGTTCCTGCCGGTCGTTTCTGTGATTCGTTCCACGAGTCGCCGCAGTACGATTTCGAGCGCCTTTCGATCGCGGAGAGGATGCTCGAACTGTTCACTCGCCTGCACCGGCTCTGGGGTGCGCACGGGGGTGATCCGTTCGTCGGTGATTCCCAGCGCCTGGTCGAGTCGCTGGAGAACTTCCGGGCCGACGCGCGAGATCAAGCTGCTGCGGGGGAGCGCTAGCAGTTGCTCAATCCGGCGGATGTCGAGTTCTTCCAGAATCTCGGTGGCGGTCGCGGGGAGTCGCAGTGCTTGAGTCGGGAGCGGCCGAAGAGCGGCCTCGTGCTCTCGCGGGGGAATGACCGTGAGGCGGTCTTCTGCGAAGTGGGCCAGAGCCCAGGCCGCCCCGATCGTTTCGGTGATCGCCGTTCTCGCGGAAAACCCCCACCGAGCCAGCGCGTGGGCCAGCCGCATCGAAAGCCGCCGCTCTCCCCCGAAGAGTGGACCGCAGCCCGAGAGGTCAAGCAGCAGGCTGTCGGGCTCTTCGATGCCGACGACCGGACTGAATCGTCCGCACCACCCGGCCAGACCTTGCAGGCCGCTCAGGTCGTCTTCCGGCTGATGAGGGAGAAACAGGGGCGCTTTTGATGGCGGCCGCCGGGCTGCTTGAGCAATGCCCTCGGCTTCGGCCAGCGGCATGCCCGGAACGATTCCCCTCTCCGCCGCCGACGGGCAGCACGCGACAACCTGCAGGCCGGTGCGCCCGGTGTCGGCAAACAGGACAATCGTGCGGCGCTTATGCTCCGGTTGCGCGTAGCGGATTCTCTGCAGCGGCCAGTTGGGAAACCAGGCGCACATCACCCGTTTCATCGACGAGTTCCAATTCCACAGCCCCGCCGCCGGCGCGGCCGCGACAATAAATCATTTCCATCCTGACCAACCTTCCGGTCGAGAAGGCGTCGGTCCCTGACGGGCAGGTGCGTTCGCAGCGGGAATTCCAGGGGAGCGCCTCGATGAGCAGCCGAACGTCCGCCCAGGAGGGCTGAGAGCGATGACGGCCGGAGCGCAGCAACAGTCCCATTCCTCCGCCGGTCTCTGTGGCCAGCTTCAATCGCCGGTAGTCACGGGGATCGAGACGATTGATCCGGCCCATGACGACCGCCGCAGCGCGACAGCGCAGCGACTGTTCCAACGTCCAGAGCAGGTCGCGGTCACTCGCGGGATGCACGACGACCAGACGATCAAGTCGCTTGGCCAACGGCCATGCGCCCGGAGGGAAGAAGGACCGTTCCCGGTCGATGACGATGCAGGCGCCGTGATCCTGCAGGAGATGAGCGGCCACAATGCAGGCCAGTGTCTGCGTGCCGCTGCCGGTGTTGCTGCTCAGGCATTCCACCAGAGAACCGGGGGGCAGGCCGCCGCCGGGCAGCAGATCGTCCAGCGGAGCGATGCCGGTCGTCTGAAGTGTGTTCTGCAGTGGCCGGCCTCCCGCGGCCCGTTCCCATTGGCGCAACTGCTGCGCGAGGTGCTGAATGGTCTGGTTGCGATCGGTGGAGCCGGCCATCGCACGTCCTGTCGTGGTCCGAGTTGGATGTTCCCCTGCGCAGGCGACAATAGTGGTCATGTGTATACTTGTCAACTCGCGGCGGTCGAGGCATCGCGGCCCTCGTTTTTCCACCGCCGCTTCGCACAAAGCGGTTGATGCCCTGTTCAGACAGTTGCTCTCGAGCATCGTCGGGTGATCCGAGACGGTGATTTCCGGAAACATCGGTGACGTCAGTTCGCACATCTGCAACGAATCTGTCCCTCTTCACAGATTCCGGGCGGGATTCGTTTGACCGCATCGAAACACGGCACAGTCTGTCAGAGAGAGCGTTCCATCCGCGCCCGCGGTCTATGAAGGGACCACCGTGAAAAGCTGGAAACTGATTCAACACTGTCAGCAGAATGGTGAGGAGCGCCGCGGAGCGATCCTCGTACTGGCGGCCGCGCTGCTCGTGCTGATCTTTATCTTCACGGCGTTTACGACAGACGTCGGCCTGATCACGCTCGATCAAACGCGGCTGCAGGTGGCCGTCGATTCCGCGACACTCGGTGCATCGATGGACTTTCCGGACGGAGAGGCCGCCGTCCTAGCGTCGGTTGATGAAATGCTTCGGCTCAATGGATTTGATCCGGCCGGGAACCCGGAGCTTCAGGTCACGCCCCAGTTCGGCAACTGGGACGACTCGCTGATGGAGTTTGTGCCGTCGTCGTTCGATGCGTCGAACGCCTTGCGGGTGCAGGTGACCAATACGTCTATTCCCGCACAGTTCGGAACGGTGATGGGACGCCAGCATTACACGACGAGGGCGGAAGCCATCGCCAGCCGCGGCGGCGGCGTGCCCCGCGACGTGGTCCTCGTTCTCGACGCATCCCTCTCGATGCAGGCCCGGATGTCCAACGGGTTGACGCGCATGGAGAATACTCAGGCGGCGGCCGCGCGCCTGGTGGACGCTCTCGGGAGCCGCGACCGGGTCGGTCTCTCCATTTTCTCGTGGAAGGATCGGAACCGCTGGCGTCATGAGTTGACGGGCGTGACGGAGCAGAAACTGCACTTCAATCATCAGCCGACGACGAATCGCATCCGGGAACTCAAGCCGGGCGAGTATGAAATATACACGAACATCGGCGGTGGGCTGCGAGCCGGACTGGAGGTGTTTCTGGACGACATGGACCCCCGCACCGGTCGCGAAGCGGAGGAACTGGAACAGATCATGATCCTGCTGAGCGACGGCCAACCCAACCGGGCTGAGCCATATCCGGTTCCCGATGACGGCCCAAACGGGATGGTGCCGCGCCTGTGGGAAATGAGATGGTTCTACGACGAGTATGAGTCAATCAGGCGGTGGGCCAATACGATCAAGGCGCGCGGCATCAAACTGTTCGTGATCACCGTGAGCGATGAGGCCTACAGCCACGTCATGCAACAGGCGGCTTCGCCTCCGGAAGAAGGCCAGGACACCTTTTTCTACCACGTCTCCAACGGCCCGGACGACTACCTGGAACTGCTGCGGACGTTTGAGGAAATTGGCAACTACACGCGCAAGCCGAAGCTGGTGAAGTGATCGGCTACCGTGCCTCTCCAAGACCGGTGCGCTCTCGCCGACGGTTTGGCGATTTCACCGTTGGGAGTTTCGCATGCAACTGCGAAGATTCGATCAACTCTTGAACAATCGACTCGCTGCGGATCGGCGCAAGGGCGCGATTCTGGTGCTGGCGGCCGTCCTTCTGACGGCGATGTTCGGTTTTGTGGCGTTTGCACTCGATGTCGGGCTGATCTGCCTGGCGAAGGCGGAGCTGCAGAACGCCGCTGATGCAGGCGCTCTGGCGGGTGTCCAGATGCTGGGAAACGGTCCGGGCGCCGTCCGCGACGAAGCGACGCTGCTGACGTCCAAGAACGACGCTGCCGGAACGCCGGTTGAGATTCTGGCGGAAGACGTCGAAATCGGGCACTTGGATCCCGTGACGCAGGAGTTTACGGCACTGCCGGCCGACCAGGAACACGCCGGAACAGCGGTTCGCGTCACCTGTCGTCGAAGCGCGGCCCGTGGCAATCCGCTGCAGTTGTTCTTCGCACCGATCATCGGGAGTACACACGCCGATGTGGCCGAGTCAGCGATCGCCACTCTTCGGCCGCGCGACGTGATGCTTGTCGTCGATCTCTCGGGTTCAATGAATGACGACGGCAAGGTGGCTTCGATTCCCTATCTGGGGCAGGACGACGTCGAGCAGCAGTTGGAGCAAATCTGGAACGACCTCGGCGCTCCGGCTTACGGTGCGATGGGATTCAGCACGGTTCACATTGAGCCGTCGCCGCCCGACGATGACGATGATGACGACGATTCGCCTCCGTTCGATCCGGTCGCGGAAATCAAGACGGCACTGAACCTCGACGGCGTCTCTTATCCTCATCCAGGAGCGACTTGGGAAGAGTACATCGAGTACGTGCGGAATGATCCGATTCTTGCGATCTACGGCTACGATCATGAGTACGGAATGCTGACGCTGGTGGAATTCTGGCTGCGGCAGGCGGGGGACGGAGGTTCTCCGACGAATCTCTGGCAGACCTCCGAACAACCGATCGGCGCGCTCAAGAGCGCCGTGCAGCTGTACTGCGACGTGGTGAGCGCGAACGCCGCGGACGACCGGGTCGGGATGGCGGCTTACACCTACCCCGACTCGAGCGGCGCGGTCCTGGAAAGCGGGTTGACCTTCGACGTGCCTTCGATCGCCGCCATCATGTGGCAGCGGAGAGCCGGCCATTACGATCCGTACACGAACATCGGCGCGGGCATTCGCGAAGCCCGGTTGGAATTGGCAGCGAACGCCCGCCCGGCGGCGGAGAAGATCATCGTATTGATGACCGATGGGCGGGCGAATCGGCCGGATTCGACAAGCACGGCGCGTCAGTTCGCAATCGACGAGGCGGACCACTGCGCCGACTCAGGGATCACTATCATGTGCGTGAGCCTGGGGAGGAACGCGGATCGCGTGCTGCTGACGGAGATCGCCGGCATGACGGGGGGGCGGCATTACAGCGTGCCGGCGGATTACAACATCGCCGAATACAACGCGCAGATGCTCGCGTTCTACCGGGAGATTGCAGAAAGCCGCCACGGACGGCTGAGCGAGTAGTGCCCTCTTAGGGCTGCTGTTGGAGGTCGGCGGGACTGGAGGTGCGCACGAAATCCTGCGGGATTCGTGCTCGGGTGAGAACCCCTCGACCCCGAAAATCTGAATTGACGGACCAGTCGTCACAATTCTGCGGCCTGCCGGATTCGGACTGCCGGTCTGAAGCAGCAGGCGGTTTGACCGCAGTCGTCCGGGACGTATGTTTGCCAGAGCAAATTGCTCTCCCTGTGTCCGCGTCGTGCGGTGCATGGACTATTGAGGCCGAGATGACGCGAGACAGATCGGCAACACTGATTCGCAAGGCGGCATGACAAGGGCATTGCGCCCGCCGGGGGCGGCCGATGATCCCGCCAACCGTTTCCATCGACTCCGAAGAAAACAAGACACTCCGATGTCGACCCAGCAGCATCCGGCCGTCGTGGCCACGTCTTCGCATTGGCTCGTGGGGAACATTCTGTGCCACGGGATGCGGATTCAGGATGTGTTGATGGATCCCAACACGGACGCCGCGCGCCTCACCGACGTGAAGATCTGTGGTTATGCGGGGGTCGAATGTCTGAAGACGGCGCCGCACGCCGTCGTTCCGAAAAAGAAGATTGAACTGCTGCTGATTCCTTCGTCCCAGCACGAAGCCCCGATGCGACGGCTCTACAAGTACACGCAGAAGCGGTCGTACCGGGCGTTCGTTGTGGTCGGTGAGTATTGCGTCGAAGGAGCGATCAGCCTGCCGTCGCCGCCCAAAGACCCTGTCCATACGCTGGCTCACCAGATCGATCGATTCTTTCCCGTGACCCAGGCGTCGATCAGCACGATCGGCGGGGAACCGTTCGACTCGCCGATTCTTCTGGCGAACAAAGAGTATGTCACGTGCTTCCATGTCGGCGAGGAGATCGTCCCCGAAGGGCCCTTCGAGGAGAAGCTCTCGGCTGTGAAAACGCACCCGGATGCGTTTGAAGCGGAGTCCCTTTCGCTGCTGGAAGGCCTGGGCCTGCTTAAGGAAACGCCGCAGCGGGGCCGCGAACTGCAGGAATCCTGAACGGCCCGCCTGGTCGTTGCAGAGCGGTTAGGTTACGTTCTTCCTGGAAGTTGTTGCACTTGAGTCAGGTTTCAGCGACCAACGGGAGCGGGTTCCCGCTTTCGAGCGGCAGCTCGCATGGTCCGAGGCCCTGCCTCGTTCGAGTCTTCCGAATGGATATCCGCGCAACGTGCGCGCACGCTGCACGAATGTCATTCGACTCTGTCTGGTTGTGGCAAACCAGCCGTGCTGGGACGCTCCCGGTTTGCAAACCGGCTCTCTGCGGTGCAGGATGTCGCGACAGGTTCCGCCGCATTGAAGATGTCCGTTGGACCTCCCTGCGCGGACTCATCGCCCGATTCCTGCTTGACGTGACGCCGCCATGACGCTGCTTGTGTTGACGTTTCTCGGTTTTCTTGCGCTGTCCGGGTTGATGGCGGCGGTCGATGCGGCTGTTCTCAGTGTGACCCGGCCGGAGATCGAAGAGTTGATCGGGCGCGGGCGATGGGGCGCACCGGAACTCAAGCGAGTCAAGCAGCAGTTGATGCGGGCTGTTGTGGTGATCGTCGTGCTGACGAACCTGATCAACGTTCTGGGGCCGATCCTGGTCAGTCACCAGGCGTTCCAGATTTTCGGCGAGGGCGCGTTCTTTATGGTGTCCTTGAGTCTGACGCTGGGAACGATCATCTGTTCGGAAATCATTCCGAAGGCGCTGGGCGCCCACTTTGCGCCGCGCATCAGCCGTTTCGCAGCCCCGGTGGTACTGATCCTGCAATGGCTGCTCTACCCTCTGGTGGTGTCGCTGGAATGGCTGTCGAAAAAACTGACGCCGGGTGAGCGACCGATCGGAACGGAGCAGCAGATTCGCTCACTGGCCGCGATTGGACGGCGCGCGGGATACATCGAAAGCGATGAAGGGCAACTGATCCATCGCGTTTTCGTGTTGAACGACCGCAGGGCTGCGGACATCATGACGCCGCTGGCGGACGTCGCCGTCGTCAGCGCTGAGGCAACCGTGAGCGATGCGGTGCAGATCGTGCGCAAGAGCGGTTACTCGCGTCATCCGGTGATCGGCGAGGGGTCAGACGACGTCCGCGGAATGCTCATCACCCGGACGGTGCTGGAGGCGCAGGCCGACGGACGCGGGGACGAGCCGATTACGGCTCTTGTTCAACCGGGGCTGACCGTTGACGCCGGGCAACGATCCGACGAACTGCTGCTGCTGTTCCGGGACCGCCGCACGCACCTGGCGACAGTCCGGGAGGGCGGGCGCACCGTCGGAGTTGTGTCGCTGGAGGACGTGCTTGAAGAACTTGTGGGAGAGATTGAAGACGAAAAGGATCCGGTTCCGGAAGGCGGCGACTCCTCCGCAGTGTGAGGGAGCGCGGCGCGTCAACGGTTCCGGCGGCCTGTTCGTGAACACCTGTGCAAGTCGCCTGTGGCGGTCGTCCCGGTCGGGCAAACTGGGGGACTTGTTCCACATTTGATTCTCAAGCCGTACGTTTCCATCATACCGTGTGAACGGGCGCGACGTGCGCCAGACCGATCTGCTGAGTGATTTCGGTCCATCGCGCGGCCGCTCGCAGGCCGATGCCATAGACAGGCTCTTGAAGCGTTGCCTGATGCGCGTCGTTCAACCGGCCCGGCAGCGTTTCCGCATGGACCGAGCACAGGATGTGGCATGGAATCGAACTCTGCAACAGCCGCTCGAACGCGGGACGAGCGATGTGATCCGGCGGCTCCCCCTCTGCGGACCGCGTTGATCCTGGGATTGGCGTTCAGTTCCGGCCTGGCTCTGACGATCGCGGTCTCCCGTCACCGCGGCGACGGCTGGACCGGGCGGATCGCGGCGCGGACGACTTATGTGACGGCCCATCAGTCCGGCATCGTGATCGATCATCTTGTCGAGGAGGGGGACTCCGTGGTCAGCGGGCAGTCTCTGCTCACGCTCGCCGACGAGCAACTGAAACTGCAGATCGAACGGAAGCAGGAGCAGATCGCCGCGCTCGAAACGCAGTTGAGCCAGGCCCAGGCGCATGCCGAGGTGGAACTGGCCTGGCGGATGAAAGAGATCGATGCGGACATCGTCGAGACGCAGTTGCGTTCGGCGGATTACCTGAAGGAGCGTTTCGACCACGAACTCGAACAGAGCATGTGGTCGGACGCGCTCTCGGGGTTTGAAACGGTGTTGTTCGATCAGGGAGACTCGGCTTTCAAGTCGCTCGTCGCCGGCGCGCGGATTCCCAACAGCCAGCGGATGCACGCGATGTTGAGGATGGAACTGGCGTCGAACGCGATCGACGTCTCCGCAGCGCAGGTCGAGATTTGCGATGAACAACTGCGGCGGCTCGAGGAACTGAAGCAGCGGTTGCCGGCCTACGTCAGCGAACAGGCGGGAGTCGACGTGGCGGAAAAGAACCTCAGCCGGGCCCGTGCCGAACTGGCGCGTCTGGAGTCCCGGCAGACGAGCCTGACGATTGCCTCGACGGCCATCGGGCAGGTGGGCGTTTTTCAGACGCGGCCGGGGGATCACGTCCGGCCCGGCGATCCGATTGTTGAACTTCTGGACCCGGCGCGTCGCTGGCTGATTGTCGACGTCCCGTCGAGCCGGATCACCGAGTTCACGCCGGATCGCGCGGTGGAACTGGTGTTTCCCGGCGATGAGGAACGCACAGGCCGCGTGCACAGCATCGCGCCGCAGGCCTTTACTTGCCGGGACGGCTCGGAAGCGACTGTTTCCGTGCGGGTTGAGCAGTCGGGCAAGGTCTGGCCGGACCTCCCGATCGGTTCGCACGTCGCGGTCCGTCTGGCGGATTAGCAGTCCGAGTACGCTGCGATACCGCTGATGCCGTTGCGTCGCTCGTCCACGGTAATTGCAGAGCGATGACGTCGCTGCTCTGTACCTTGCAGTGCGCCTGCCGGCCCATTGCCGGTCGATTCCGTCGCGGGGAGAGACAGCGTCTTCCCGTTCCTCCCCTTGCAGGCCGGATTCTCCTAGCATGTCGGCCGGCAGGTCGTAATGCACCTCGCCTCGGCCGTTGTCGCGCCAGTCAATGGAAAGGAATGAGATGTCGGAGCGTGAAAAATCCGGAATGGCGACCTCGACAAAAGTCATCCTGGCGGTTGTCGGGATCGGCGGCGTCGCGCTGCTGGTCTGCTGCGGCGTTGCGATTTGGTTTTTCAGCCAGTCTTTCGACGTGATCGAGAATCCGGATGATGTGCAGGCAATGGCGGACTCCATTGCGACTATTGAGATTCCTGCCCCTTACCAACCGTATCGGGGAATGAAGTTCGACCTCGGTGTCTCGATGCAGATGGCGCTGTTCAGCCGCAATGGAGGCAATCAGCAGGGAGCTGTGGTGTTGATGCAAATGGCTGCTCCAGGTCAGCAGAATGACGAGCAGATGAAGGCGCAGTTCCGGCAACAGATGCAGCAGTCAGGGCAGAACCAGGAGATCAACGTCGAGTCGAGCGAGACCAGGACGTTTGTGATTGACGGCGAGGAGTGCGACTTCGAGTTCGTGTCCGGAACCGATCAGTCGGGCAATCAGGTGCGTCAGGTGACCGGAGTGTTCCCCGGTCGCGGTGGAGCGGCCTTCCTGATGGTCCTGGAGCAGGAAGACAATTGGGATGAGGACGCTGTTGTGCAGATGATCGAATCGATTACGGCAGAATAGGGGAGCGATCAGGCTGCCCCAAAGAATGAACAGGCCGCCGGAGTTTTCTCCGGCGGCCTGGCGTTTTGCCGCTTCACACGGCGTTCCGGGATGGTGACCGGCTGCCCCTAGTTGACCGCGACGAGATCGAGCAGGTTGCCGCCGGCGTACGCGGAGAACTGGTAGACCTTGCCTGTCGTCGTGTTGAATGACCGGTAGCTCGAGAGCGAGTAGTTCCGCACCGTATTCGGCGAAAGCGAGGCCCGGTCGAAGTCGAAGCTGACGTTGAGGTAGGGCACGGGTGAGAAGTTGTCCATCACGTACCAGTGGCTCATGCTGGAGTAGGGCTGGAGCACCATCGTCTGCCACGGACCGTAATCGCCCCAACGATAGTTGTAGATGACCGGATCAGGTGTCGGATTCTCGATGACGGTCACGGCATAGTCGGCTCGGGCCGCATCCGCGCCGCTGCTTGTCAGAATCAGGCCCACGACGCCGGCAGTCAGGATCTTGGTCATTGCGTTCATTGTCATTCCCCCATTTGTCTTGAATGGTTACTTGGTGGCAGGCAGTGGTCGTCGTCGCGTTGTTGACGACCCTCGATGCCGGGGAATGGTCCGCCGGGACCGGCCGCGGACAGAAAAATCCGGAGAATCCGGAAATTCTCTGTAACATCGCGAGAATCGCGCGCGGATCGGCCGGCGCGAAGCGCAGCGCCGGAGGACGCAAGGGCTCACCGGAAAAGTCAAGCAGTCACGACAAGAGCGTCTCGGCCGCCGCTGCTTTACGCCAGTTCTTCAATCAACTCGCGGCGTTCGAGCACGTAGCGGGGGCGGCCGGCCGGATCGGTGAAGGTCAGTTCGGCGTCAATGCCGAGGTGACGGTAGGCCATGGCCAGCACATGCTCGGGGCGATAGGGGCGTTCAAGCGGGTGGGACCCTGTGGGATCGCTGGAACCGATGACCTGTCCCGCCGGAAGTCCGCCCCCGGCCATGAGGACGCTCATCACGCGGCCCCAGTGGTCGCGACCGGCGTTTCTGTTGATGCGCGGGGTCCGGCCGAACTCACCCATCGCAATCACCATCACCTTCTCCGCGAGTCCGCGATCGTGGAGATCATTGATGAGGGCCGCAACGGCCTGATCGTAACCGGGGCCTTTCCGCTTCATCTGCTTCTCGATCTTCCCGTGATCGTCCCAGCTTCCGAGAGTGCTGCAGCGAACGGAGACGAAGGTCACGCCGGCTTCAACCAGACGGCGGGCCAGCAAGACGTCCTGTCCCAGCGAGTTGCGGCCGTAGTTGTCGCGGACAGCGTCGGACTCCGCCGTGATGTCGAAGGCGTCTCGGGCGGCGTCGCCGGTCACCATGTCGAACGCCTGGCGGGCGAACTCATCCGTCGACTCTGCGATCCCGTGACGGTCGGCAATCCGCCTGGCATCATCGAATCCTGCGAGCAGGGCTCGCCTGTCGGCGAGTCGGGCATGTGAGACGCCGTCGAGCAGTGTGAGATTGGGAACCTGGAAGTTCTTCGCGTTCGCGCTTTTGCCGGGGCTGAAGGGGTTAAAGCCCTTGCCGAGCCAGGCGCTGCGTCCGTATCGCATCGAACTCGGGAGTGCGGCGAACGCCGGGAGTCCGGGACGGTTGGCGCCGCGCACACGGGCCGTGATTGACCCGATGCAGGGCATTTCGTTGTCGCGATTCTGGCGGTCGCGCAGGTAGTAGCCGGTTTGCGCCAGGTGCGAACTCGTGCCGTGGCTGCCCGAGTTGTGGTGCATCGCGCGGAGGATCACGAGCTTGTCCATGATCCGCGCCTGCTGCTGCATCATCTCACTGAAGTGGACGCCCGTGACGCCCGTCGGCACGGTCCCCAGCGGACCGCGGTACTCCGCAGGGGCCAGCGGTTTGGGATCGTAAGTCTCATGCTGCGTCGGTCCGCCGGCCAGTTCGAGGAAGATCACGGCCGTATCAGGCGGCGTTCCCGCATCGGCTGTGGCGCTGCGCTGCGCGAGAATTTGCGAGAGCGGAATCGAGAATAGTCCCGTCATTCCGGCCTGAACGACGCCACGACGTGAGATGCCGTCACAGAATCGCGAATTCATTCCGCTCATCGTTCCCCCTCCTGTGCTCAGTTCACCGAATACGGCCGAAGTCCCATAAGTACACGTTAATGCGTTGTCTGTTTGGTCGTCAATGCGTGTTGGCGGCTGCTGGTCGGCCGGCCTTTGATGTTGAGAAATCAGCGACCGCGTTGTGTGACCGGGCCGCGCGTTCGATAATCGAGTCCTCGCTCATCGAATGAGAATTGGAGTCGACGTGGAGATACGCCGTCAGTTGTGTTGCACGTGTTCGGTCGCCGTCGCGGTGCTGCTCGGAGCCACCATGTCGTTGGTTCGAGTGGCCGACGCCGCGGAGCCGCTGGCGCAATGGCCCAACTGGCGCGGGCCGCTGAGCACCGGTGAAGCGCCGCAGGCCGATCCGCCGACCGAGTGGAACGAATCGAAGAACATCCGCTGGAAGACCGCGCTGCCGGGGCTGGGACACTCGTCGCCGGTGGTGTGGGACGACCGGATCTTCGTCACAACGGCAGTCCCTGTGGGAGACGCCCTCCCCCCGCGCCCCAGCAAGGCGCCCGGCGCTCACGACAATCTGCCGGTGACGCATCAGCAGCAGTTCGTCGTGTTGGCGGCCGATCGAGAGAACGGCGCGATCGTCTGGCAGCGATCTGTCGGGGAACTGCTGCCGCACGAAACCTGGCACGTCAGCGGCAGTGCGGCGTCTGCGTCGCCCGTGACCGATGGAGAGCACGTTTTCGCCTTTTTCGGATCGTACGGCCTGTCGTGTCTCGACCTGGAGGGAACGGTCGTCTGGCAGAAAGACCTGGGAGACATGCTCGTCAAGCATGGGCATGGCGAGGGAGCCTCGCCTGCGCTTCACGATGAAACGCTGGTGGTCAACTGGGACCACGAAGGCGATTCGTTCCTCGTTGCCTTCGATAAGCGGACCGGCGAGGAACGATGGCGCGTTCCCCGCGATGAGGTGACTTCCTGGGCGACTCCGATCGTCGTGGAGCAGGACGGCCGTGCGCAGGTCATCGTCAGCGGGACCGGTCGCGTGCGGGGGTATGATCTGGACACGGGCGACGTCATCTGGGAGTGCGGCGGACTTTCAAACAATGTCGTGGCTTCACCGGTTGCGGCGGACGGCATGCTCTACGCCGGCAGCAGTTACGATACGCGGGCCATGCTGGCAATCCGCCTGGCCGGCGCGAAAGGCGATATCACCGGCAGTGACCATGTCGTCTGGACTCGCAACGAACGGACGCCGTATGTGCCGTCTCCACTGCTGTTCGACGACGCGCTGTATTACCTTTATCACTACCAGGGCGTCTTAACGCGGCTGGAGGCAGAGACGGGCGAGGAGCCGTCCGGTCCCTTCCGTCTTCCGGGCATCACCGACGTCTACGCTTCGCCCGTCGCGGCGGCGGGAAGAATCTACATCACCGATCGGGACGGGGCGACGCTGGTGATGACAGCCGGCGAGCAACCGCAGGCGCTGGCACTCAATCGGCTGGAGGAGCCGATCAGCGCGACGCCGGCGCTGGTTGGAAAGGAGATCATTCTGCGTGGGGAACACCACCTGTATTCGATCTCCCAGGGGGCGCAGTGAACGCCACCAGCCGAGGCCGTGGCGCTTTCCAAACAAGAGATGACGGGGGCGACCGCTGCAGACGCAAGGTTTCCCAGGGCAATGTCTTTGGGAGTGCGGCGACAGGTCGCCGCACTGCGAAAAGCGGCTGTCACTGAGAGCATTGCTCTCGAAACGCATCAAAGTTTCGTTATACTTGAGACGTGTTACCGACCTACCGGGTGCCCTCCTGCGGCGCCTCATTCCAGTAAGCATGCCCATGACCGGCTTGAAGTTTTCAGGGGCCGCGGCGTACTTCCTGACGTGCGCTGTCTTCGCGACTCCCACGCTCTTTGCGTCTGGCGAGGCGGCCGACTTGCCTCCTGCCCCGCCGAGTGCGGAGCGGTTACACCCCACGGCTGAAGAGAAACCACGCCCCACGGCGGAGTTGCACACCCGGATCGACGAACTCGTGGCGACCGCGCAACCGGCGTTCGCGGAGCTTGCCGGCGAGTTGTGCACCGATGCGGAATTCATCCGCCGCGTCTATCTCGACCTCACCGGTTGTATCCCACCGGCGGATGTGGTCCGGGAGTTCCTGGCCGACGAAACGCCATCGACTGAGAAGCGAACGGCACTCGTCGACCGGTTGCTGGACACGCCCGAACATGCCCGGCGACTGCAATATGTCTTCGACGAAATGCTGATGGAGCGCCGCGGCGGGAACAACGTGCCGGATGCGGCCTGGAAAGACTACCTGTTCCAGTCGTTCCGCGCGAACAAGCCGTGGGACCAGTTGGTCTCGGAAATCCTCGCTGCCGACGGCGCCGATGAGGAGTTGCGAGCCGCAGCCAAGTTCTATCTCGATCGGAACTTCGAAATTGACGTGGTGACGCGGGACATCGGCCGGGTCTTTCTCGGTGTCGACCTGGAGTGCGCACAGTGCCACGATCATCCGGTGATCGACGACTATCTGCAGGCGCACTACTACGGCCTCTCGGCGTTTCTGCGGCGGAGCTATCTGTTCACCGATCCGAAGTCGAAACAGAAAATGCTCGGCGAGAAGGCGGAAGGAGAAGTGAAGTTTACGTCCGTCTTCACCGGCGAAGAGGGGCAAACCGACCCGCGCCTGCTGGAGATGCCCGAAGTTCCCGATCCGGAAGGGATGGAAGAGGCGTACATCGTCGCGCCGGAGAAGACCGTGCGCGGCGTGCCGAAGTACAGCCGCCGGAAACGACTGGCGGAGGTGATGATCTCCACGGAGAACACGGCGTTCCGGCGAAACATCGTGAACCGGTTGTGGGCCGTGATGATGGGGCGGGGCCTTGTTGAGCCGCTCGACATGCGACACGCCGAGAATCCCCCTTCGCATCCGGAATTGCTGGCATTCCTCGGCGAGGAATTCACGGGGCACGGCTATGACATCCGGTTCCTGCTGCGCGAGATTGCCCTCTCGCAGACATACCAGCGGACAAGCCGCGTGGCCGATGAAACGGCGGAGGCCGCGCGTGATGCGCTGGCGGTCTCCCGATTGAAGCCGCTTTCGGCCGAACAACTGGCGAGATCGATGCTGCGCGCGACCGGAACGGCCGACCGCTTGCTCGCTGCAAGGGTGGCTGAAGAGATCAAAAGCGATGCTGAGAACGGACCGCAACGTGTCGAGGACGCCGCATGGCGCGAAGCGGCGTTCAACGCAGCGGCCCAGCCGATGCTGGACCAGTTTGCCGCCCGGTTTGCAGGGCTCGGAGGACAGCGGACCGCCTTCGACGCAACCGCCGCGCAAGCGCTGTTTCTGGAAAACGGATCACAGATGCAGGGTTGGCTGGTTCCGCAGGGCGAAAACCTGACGGCGCGGGTGATCGCGTTGGAAGACGCGCCCGCCATCGCCGACGAACTGTACATGAACATCCTCAGCCGTCCGCCGACGGGTGAGGAGACGGTCGAGATCGAGGCGTACCTCAACCTTGTCCACGACCGGACGGCGGCGGTCCAGGAAATCGCCTGGGCGCTGCTCTCCTCGGCGGAGTTTCGATTCAATCACTAGAGCAAATTGCTCTACCATGTGTCCGCGTCGAGCGGTGTTTGGACTGTCGAGGACGAGATTCCGCGAGACAGATCGCCAACACTGATTTGCAAAGCGGTATGACGCGGTGGACCACGACGCGCACGACGCGAGTCTTTGTGGAGGCGACCTATGCGACGCGACATTGGCTGTGCGAAAGTCGATCATTGGCTGTCCCGCCGGAGTCTTCTGGCGGGAGCGGCGGCAGGCACGAGCCTCACAGCCGGGCTGACGCCGGTTCAGGCGGAACAACTGCGCAGCGGCCAGAAGCGCGTTCTGCAGGTTTATCTGCAAGGGGGCGTGAGCCAGTTTGAAAGCTGGGATCCGAAGCCCGGAACGAAGTTCGGCGGGCCGTTCCGGTCGATCGAAACGTCCGTGCCGGGAGTCCGCATCTGTGAACTTCTGCCGCACACCGCCCAGCGGATGCACCTGCTCTCGATCGTCCGCAGCATCAACCTCAAGACGAACGATCACGGAGTGGGCCGGGTCTTTATGGAGAAGGGCCGAAAGAACGGCGCGTTTCCCTACATCGGCTCGGTCGCGGCCAAGTACCTTGCGCCGGCGAATCCACCGCTGCCCGGTTACCTGCACATCACAACGCGGGGCCTCAACGACAACACCGCCGCCTTCCTGGGCGCGAAGTACGCGCAACTCAAGCTGCCGGGGGCCGATGCTCCGGAGAACCTGGAGCGTCCGAAACAACTGACCGACGAGGGAGCGGTCCGCCGCGAGGAGTTGCGGCAGCGGCTCAGTCAGCGGTTCGCCGGCGGACGCGGCCAGCCGGCCGAGACCGAGGCTTACGAGTCGTCGTACGAAATGGCAGAGCGGCTGCTCGCTCAGAAGGCCATGTTCAAGGCGGAACCGTCACCCGCGGAACTGGAGCGGTACGGCTCGCACCCCTTCGCGCGGAACTGCATCCTGGCCCGCAACCTGCTCATGAATGGCGGAACCTGTGTGAAGGTGACGCATCACGGGTATGACACGCACGCCGAGAACTTCAACTTCCATCTCGAACAACTCGGCGAGTTCGACAAGACGTTCTGCATGCTGCTCGACGACCTGCACCACGCCGGCATGCTGGACAGCACGCTGGTGATGATTTATTCGGAATTCGGCCGGACGCCGAAGATCAACCAGCGCTACGGTCGCGACCACTGGGGCGCTTCGGTTTCGGTGGCCGTCGGCGGGGCCGGGATTCAGCCGGGAGTCGTCGTCGGCGCGACGAACGACGAAGGCACGGAAGTCGCCGACCGCGAGGTCGACGCGGGACACCTGTTCCATACCTATTTCCAGGCCGTGGGGATCGATTCATCCGCCGACCACGAGATCGCCGGCAAGTCAATTCCGATCGGAGACCCAGTCGCCGCGCCGATTGAGGAGATCCTGGCATGAGCCAACAAATTCCCGACCTCCCGCCTCCGCCGCCTGCAGCGCGGCGTCCCGTCGACGTTCCCAAGACGCACCTTTTTGCGGAATTCAAGCATGAGAGGCCGCTGACGACCTGCCGGATCGACCCGACCGGAAGGTACGTGTTTGCCGGCGCCGAGGACTTCGGCGTCTATCGCTGGGAAATCGGCGGAACGTCTGAAGCGAAGACCGTGTTCGCGGGTCACGAATCGTGGGTGCGGTCGCTTGATTTTTCGCTCGATGGCCAGTGGCTCTACACCGGCGGATACGACGACCACATCGGCGTCTGGCGGACGGCTGCCTCGGGCAGCGACGTCGCGCCGGAACGCATGGTAAAAGCGCACAAAGGCTGGGTCCGCTGGGTGCGGGTCAGCCCCGGCGGCGACCTGCTGGCGTCCTGCGGCAACGACAACCTGATCAGGATCTGGCGGCTGCCCGACTTCCAACTGGTCCACGAACTGGCCGGGCATGAGAGATATCCCTATGCCGCAGACTTCCATCCTGACGGCAGGCGACTCGCATCCTTCGATTTGATGGGCGTGATCAAGGAATGGGATCTCAACTCGGGCGCGGAGTTGCGATCCTTCCGGGCGGAGTTCATGTGGGGGTTCGACCAGAAGTTCCGCGCGGACATGGGGGGCGCGCGGGACATGGTGTTCAGTCCCAACGGCGCCACACTTGCCGTCGCCGGACTGACCGAGGTCACCAACGCCTTCGCCGGTGTCCACAAGCCGATGATCCTGCTGGTCGACTGGGAGACGGGCGAGTTCCGGCAGCAGTTTAAGGACGAGAAGTATAACGGCATGGCGTGGGGCGTGCGTTTCCACCCGGACGGCTTCGTGATGGGCGTCGGCGCGCCGCAGGGGGGGAACCAGGGGAAAGTCTGGTTCTTCCGGCCCGGAGAAGAAGCCGCCTTCCACACGCTGCAGCTCTCGCATTGCGGGCGCGGCCTCGATCTCAACCCCGACGCTCGGCTGTTCGCCGTCCCGCAGTTCGACGGCCTGCTGCGCGTCTACCGCATGACGGACGAACCGGCCCGCGTGTAAGTAGGACAGGTTTTCAACCCTGTCAGTTACACACAAGTCGTGGTCGCTTCGCCAAAGATCGGGCCTTGGGGACAGCCGAATAGACCGCAGATGAACGCGGATTCAGCGGATTGGCGCGGGTTCAGAGGGGATCATTCCCTGTCGCGGACGTTTGGGCACTGTTTGGATGCAGTTTCGCGTGCCCCAAAGCCACGAAGACAACAATCAGCGAAAACCCGTTCAATCTGCGCCGATCCGCGTTCCATTCGAGTTGCTCGAAAATCGGACTGATCGAGCCCAACCCGGGAAGAAGTTGTGTGTAACTGACAGGTTTTCAACCCTGTCGTTTACACACAAGTCTTCCCGAAACCCTCGTCCGGGAAAACCTCGGAACCTCCGCCGCGAGCGACGCTGAAAGCGTCGCACAGCAAAGCCGGGGGTCGCGACGAAAGGAGCGCACCCCCGGTCTGCTTACACCTCAACTCCCAGCAGCCGGCAGGCGTCTTCGTAGCCCGGGGCGCGGTGGCCATGTTGGTCCTCGCGGTCGTAGCCGTAAGCACTGGCAGTCACACGGGCGAGTCCAACCATCTGCCGCCAACGAAACGCTTCTCGCGTTGTGGCGTATTCCTCGCGGACGGTCTGGAAGTACTTCTCCCCGTGCAACCGACCGTCTTCGCTGACCGTGTACCTGGCCATCAGGTTGAACACCGGTTCCGCCGACCGGCCGTGTTCGCCATACAGATGAATCGCCGCGGCGGCCCGCCCCTGGTCGTTGTTTTCGACCGCGTCGGCGGCTTCGGCCAGCAGCTTGTCGGGGTCGAGCGAACTGATCTCGGCAAGATGTTCCTCCGTCGGATACGCCGCGCCGGAGAACTCCTGGTATCGCGCGGTGTGGAACGCGCCGACGATCAGACCGGCGATGGCATTCCGGTCGTTGATGCAGCGGGCCATGTTGCGCCAGGCGTTCGCTGCGTCCGACGTGTGCACGCCGGCCGAATCGCCGTGCGTCCGCCAGTTCTCCGTCCCCTGCCTCAGCACCAGCAGGTTCGAAGCGAGCGAAATCGCTTCGCCGACGACCTCCGGGTCCACGCCCTCCGCCAGAGCGGCGGCCGCCGCCTCAGCCGCTTGTTCCGGCGGCGAACCGTAGATCGTCTGCGCCAATTCATCGACCCACTCATCCCCCGGATCCTCCTCGCCCAGCGCAATTCCTTCGAGCTTGTACTGGTCAAACAGGGCCGGCAGCACCGTGCGGATCGCCGACGGCGGATTGTTCCGCGAGACGCGCTTCTCCTCGTGATCCACGCAGAAGCGCACGCACTGTCGCAGAATGGTATGGGCGTGCTCGGCGCCCAGCAGACTCACAAGCTGATAAGCACGATGCGCCAGCACAAAGCGATGCACGTTGATGTCATCCTGCACGATCGGCTGCAGGTCGTTGTAGGCGTCTTCGGTCGGGCCCTGCATCATGCCGGCGAAAATCTGCTCGGCTCCGTCCATGTTCACGTCGCGGACGGCGTCTCGAAGTTGCCCGCCGGTCTGCCGGCCTGCGTTCTTCTCCGCCGCCAGCGGGTGCAGCATTTTTGTCGCGGCGCCCCCCTGTTCCTGAATCTGCCCGCTGTTGCGGTAGAGCACCTTCAGCACCGGGAGCGGCTGCCGCTCTTTCGGCACGACACGGGCAAGTTCCAGCGCCGGCAGCATGGCCATCGCCGTGTGGAATCCGACGTAGTCCTGCCCCCCGAACGTCTCCGCATTCGCAAGCGCCGCGGCCGAGATCAGTCTCGGCAGGTCCGCCTCACCCGCCTGAAGTTTGTTGACCAGCAGCGGTTGCAGTCTGTCCGGCGGGGTCGACTGCATCAGATCGACGAGCGCATCGAGTTCTCCAAACGAAAGCGACTCGGCCCCCTCCTCGGCGAACGCCGTTGAGAACCCCATCATGCTCGCGGTCGATGCCCCGAGTCCGACCGTCAGCATGCCACGACCCACATCCCCCATAAACTGTCTGCGATTGCGCGACGTCATGACGGAGACTCCTGCGAATTGTGTTGAGCGAGCTGGACCTTCAGAGTGAAGGGGGGGGTGAGTGACGACGACACACCTTGGGTAGATCATACCGTCCGAGTTCTGCGATGTCGCGTTGGCTGATGGCTCCGCGCGGGCGATTCAAGCGGCGAGGGGGGCAGCGTTGCCGCGAAGCCCATCCGGCTCGTAACCTATCGCGATGATGCACAACCGGTCGACGCGGTGGCAGTTCGCCCTGTTCTTTCTCTCGGGATTCAGCGGTCTGGTCTACCAGATCGTGTGGCTGCGTCTGGCGTTTGCGGCGTTCGGCGTGGTGACGCCGGTGATTTCGCTGGTGCTGTCGGTCTTCATGTTCGGGCTGGGGGTCGGTTCGTGGCTTGCCGGCTCCGCGGTTCGGCGGTGGCCGCTTTCCCGGAATGCCGCTCTGCGGGCGTATGCCATCGCGGAAGCGCTGATCGGAGTCGGCGGGTTCGCCGTTCCGCTGTTGTTCGCGTGGGGTCAGGAAGCGCTGCTGCCGGCCGGCGAGTCCAACTCGACAACGTACCTCGCGTCGTCGGCCGTTGTGATCTTCCTGACGCTCGCGCCGTTCTGCCTTTGCATGGGCGTCACGTTCCCATTCATGCTGCAGGCGATTCGCGAAGAACAGGGACGCGAAGACAGCTTCAGCTACCTCTATCTGGCCAATGTTCTGGGCGCTATGCTGGGCACTGCGGCGACGCCGCTCGCCCTCGTGGAGCTGTTCGGTTTTCGCGGCACGCTGGCGGTCGCCATTGGCGCGAACTGGCTCGCAGCGCTGGTGAGTTTCCGGAAGAGCGTGCAGCCCGCGACTTTGTCGGCCGGCCAAGAGATTTCCGCAGCCGAATCGGAAAGTCCCGTCCCGGAAACGGAACGACTCTCTGCGTCGAGATTCGCACTGCTCGTTCTCTTCGCGACAGGTCTGACGTCGCTGGGAATGGAAGTCGTCTGGACGCGGGCCTTCACCCCCGTGCTCCAGACGCAGGTCTATTCGTTCGCAGGGCTGCTGTTCACGTATCTGCTGGCCACCTGGTGCGGCTCGGCGCTCTATCGACGACACCTCAAGCGGAGCGGGCCTCTTTCGACGGTTGTTCTGCTGAGCCTGCTCGCGCTGGCGGCGACCGGCCAGTTGCTGCTGGCGGACCCGCGCGTCAATCTCCCGGGAAACTGGCTGCAATCGGCCTGGCTGCTGCTCGGCATTGTGCCGTACTGCGGCGTGCTCGGTTACCTCACGCCGAAGTTGATCGACGAATACTCGCGCGGCCGTCCGGCGCCCGCCGGCCACGCCTATGCGATCAACGTCGTCGGTTGCATCGTCGGGCCGCTGCTGGCGTCGTATGTTCTGCTGCCGTGGATGGGCGTCCAGTGGTCGGGGATTTCCCTGGCGATCCCGCTGTGGATGCTGGCGGGATTCGCCTTGCGCTCACGGCCGCACGGCGCCGCGGGCCGGTCGCTGACGGCCGCCCGGATCTGCTGGGGCGGTGCATCGGTATGCGGTGTCCTGGCGGCGACTGTCGGGACGAGCTATGAGGACCAGTACGCCGATCGGGGTGCGACCGTGATGCGCGACCACACCGCCACGGTGATCGCGGTCGATGAAGACGGCGGCAAACAGTTGCTGGTCAACGGCAAACTGATTACTTCGATTACACCGACGACCAAGATCATGGCCCACCTGCCGCTGACGTTCGTGTCCGAAGAGCCTCGCAACGCACTGGTGATCTGTTTCGGGATGGGGACCACGTACCGGTCACTGCTGAGTTGGGAGATCGAGACCACGGCTGTTGAACTCGTGCCCAGCGTGCGGGACGCCTTCGAGTTCTACTTTGAAGACGCGGAGCAGGTCCGGAACAACTCGCTCGGACAGATCGTGATCGACGACGGCCGCCGGTTCCTCGAGCGCACCGAAGAGCAGTTCGACGTCATCACACTCGACCCGCCTCCTCCGCCCGAAGCGGCCGGTTCGAGTCTGCTCTACTCCAGAGAGTTTTGCCGTCTCGCAAAGTCGCGGCTTACCGACCAGGGGATCCTGCATCACTGGTACCCGGGGGGCGACCTGGGAATTTTTCTCGCCGTGGTGCGGTCGGTCGCGCTGGAATTCCAGCACGTCCGCGTCTTCCGCGCCTTCGACGGCTGGGGATACCACATCCTCGCCTCCGAACATCCGATTCCGAATCGATCGGTCGACGATTTGGTGGCGCGGTTGCCCGAATCGGCCCGCGCTGACCTGCTGGAGTGGAGCGCGAACACCACGGCCGGCGATTTGCTTCGCCCCGTCCTGGACTCGGAGATCAACGTGCAGGATCTGCTCTCCGGCGACCGGGACGCGGTCGTCACCGACGACCGTCCCTACAACGAATACTATCTGCTGAGGCGAAGCTGGGAGCGGTGGACCGGGGCGTACACCATCGTGCTGTGAGGGCTTCCGTCTGAAAACGGCGAAAGGCGTCGGCCGGTTGACGCCGGCCGCTCGCCCAAGTCTCAGACGAGAATGTCCCGCACGACATGCCCATGCACGTCGGTGAGGCTGACGTCGCGGCCGCCGAAGCGGAAGATGAGCCGCTCGTGATCGAGCCCGAGTTGGTGCAGCAGAGTGGCGTGGATGTCGTGGATGGTAAGCGGATTCGCTGTAACCGAGTTGCCGAACTCGTCCGTCTCGCCGAAGGCGATGCCGCCGCGGAAACCGCCGCCGGCGAAGAAGATGCTGTACCCGTTGACATGATGGTCGCGGCCACACGTGTCCGAAATGGCGGGCGTGTGCGGGGTACGCCCCATCTCTCCCGCCCAGACGACGATCGTTTGGTCCAGCAGACCGCGCTGCTTGAGGTCGACAATCAGCGCGGCGACCGCCTGATCGGTGATGTGGGCGTTCTCTTCGTGGTATTTCTTGAGATTTCCGTGCTGGTCCCAGGGGGAGTTGTTGGCGTGTGTGAGCGGGCAGGTGATCTCGATGAATCGCACGCCCGCCTCGATCAGCCGCCGCGCCCGGAGACACTGCAGCGAGTAATACCGTTTGTGTTCGTGCTCGGCATCGACCCCGTACATCGTCCGGATGTATTCCGGCTCGTCGTCGATGCGGGCCAGTTCCGGCAGGGCGGACTGCATGCGGAAGGCGGTTTCGTAATTGCGAATGGCGGCTTCAATTTCCGCCGCGTTCGGGTCGCCCTCGGCAAAGCTGCGGTCCTGGGCGGCGAGCAGGTCAAGCTTGCGGCGCTGGACCAGCGGATCGTCGGCCGGCTCGATGTTGTCGACGGGAGTCCCGGTGGGCCGGAGCATCGTCGCGGCATGGATCGCAGGCAGGAACGCGCTGGAGAAATTCTCGACGCCGCCGTTGGGAATCCAGTCGTTATTGAGCAGCACGTAGCTCGGCAGATCGCTGTTCTCGGTGCCAAGTCCGTACGAGACCCACGAGCCGAGGCTGGGCGCGCGGCCGGTCTCGCGGCCGGTGTGCATCAACAGCGCCTGCTGGCCGTGCAACGGCTGCTTCCCAACGAGTGACCGCACGACACACAGTTCGTCCGCCAGTTGTGCAGCGTACGGCAACAGATCGCTGACCCACAGGCCGCTCTCGCCCCGCTGCCGAAACGTCCACGGACTGCCGAGCCAGACGCGGCCAGCCGCGCTCTGGGAGAGCTTCGAAACGTTCCCCTCGCCGATCGGTTCCCCCTGCCGCTCGGTCAGCATCGGCTTGTAGTCGAACGTATCGACGTGGCTGGGGCCGCCGTCCATGAAGCAGAAGATGACGTGCTTGGCGCGCTGGGCGAACTGCGCGAGGGCGGGCTCTCGCGCCGCCCCTCTCCCCTGCTCCGCCAGCATCGCGGAAGCAGCCAGCCAGCCGAACCCGCTGGACGAGCGGCGCAGGAACTCGCGCCGGTTGCATGAAATCGCAGGATTGTCGGCCAAACCTGGAATGCGAACGTTCATTCTCGTCATCCAGTCGCGTCCACAGCGAACACCAGCAGCAGTATAGCGTACTACGCCGGGGCAAGCAGCATGCAAAGTCCGATCGCTCACCATTTCTGCCGCACATTGTCGCGATTTCAACTCTGTGCTACTCACCACAGAAAATTTGTCGTCCTGCGCAAATTGTGGCGTTTGTCCGTAGCGCACGCTGCCAGCGTGCGTCAGCGGTTTTTTCAATCAGCGGGACGCACGCAAGGCTGCGTGCGCTACGTTGTTGGGTTGCGGGCGACGCCCGCGCTTCGTTCCCCTGCGTTGTTGCGTTTCTGCGTCAAGACGCACCAGGTCCATCCCGCATGATGCCGTTTGTTATCAGCAAGAGGATTCGCTGTAATCCCGTTCTTCACCGACTGACATGCCGCCCCGATGAATCGCACGACGTTCCGACTCGTACTGCTCGTTTCCTGCGCCCATGCGATGGTGCACACGTTCGAGCATGCATTGCCGGCCGTTGAGCAGATGATCGGGGAAGAGTTCGACGTCGGCCGCGAACAGACCGGTGCGCTGGGCACCGTCTGGCGGTTGCCGTTCGGCCTGGCGGCGATGCTGGCCGGCTGGCTCGCCGATCGCTACGGCGCGAAACGCCTGCTGCTGGTCTATCTGCTGGGATGCGTCGCCGCATCAATCATGGCGGCCTGGTCCCCGTCGCTGGCGGTCCTGTTCGCCGCGATGTTCCTGATGGGCTGCTTCGCCAGCATTTACCATCCGGCCGGGCTCTCGTTAATTTCGCGTGCAACCACTCCGGCGGATCGTGGACGGGCGCTCGGTTGGCACGGAATCTTCGGCGCTGTCGGAATTGCCGCCGCCCCTTGCCTGGCATCGATTGTCTTTTCGACCGGACTGGTCGGCTGGCGAGGTTTCTATCTGGTCATCAGTGGACCGGCCTTGCTGATCGCCGTAATGATCACGCAACTGGCCGACGGACACGGCGAGCAGTCTGTCGCGCAACCGAATCGCAGCACGACTGACGAAGCAGTCCCGCCTGGATCGGGTTTCGTCTGGTCCGGCTACCTGCTGCTCGTTTCGGCGGGAGCACTTTCCGGGCTGGTCTATGCCGCGTTTCTGCATTTCCTGCCGCGTTATTTGAACGACACCGGCCTGCGGCCTTCCGGCTGGAGCGAAGAGAGCTTTCGCAACGCCCTCACGACGGTCGCGCTCTCGTGCGCGATCTTCGGCCAGGCCATCGCCGGGCGACTGGCGCGGCCGGAGAAACTGAAGTGGCAATTGGCGGTGATCCTGTTCGCCAACGTCCCGCCGCTGCTGTGGATGGCCGTCGCCGACGGCGTCTGGCGGTTCGTCGCGGCCTGTCTGTTGGCGTTGATCCACTTCATGAATCAACCGGTCTACAACAGCCTCATCGCCCAGATGACCCCCGCCGCCCGCCGGAGCGTCGGCTACGGCTTCAGCAACATGGTCTGCTTCGGCATCGGCGCCATGGGGCCCCTGCTGGCAGGAATCTTGCCGACCGAACGCGCCGTCTACTCAACCCTCGGCGGCGTGGCGGCACTGGCGGGTGTCGCTGCTCTCGTCCTGACCCGCCTTGAAGAGGGCGAAGTGCACTGAACGCAGTTTCGTAGGACAGGATTTCATCCTGTCAGTTACACACACGTCGTGGTCAAATCGCAAAACGCCGGCTCTCGGGGACGTCCGAATGGACGCGGATTCGCTGATGTCGCTGGGCTCGATCTGAAACGCAGAGTCACAAAGCACCAGTCGATCTCTCTGGGTGGCATGCCCAGAACGCAGTGATGGGCGTGGCTCAAGGCAGCATGAACGCGGATCGCGACCAGACAACACGCTGACAACCGACCCCGACGAACCACGCCCACCGTTCCGCTGCGCTCCACTTAGGGCGTGCCACGCGGCCGCTTACACGCAACTCGGCTTCAACCTGTCGAATGCGGGCTCGCTCCGAGGTACCGGGCACTGCGAATTCTCGAATAGGACACAGATTTTCACGGATTCGGCGGATCAGCACGGATTTTGGGGGTATTCCTCAAGAGGCGGCAGCGCCGAGACCGCATCAATTCAGGCGCGCATGGCATCGACACGCAAAACATCAAACAGTGAAAATCGGTCCCATCCGTGGTCATCCGTGTCCCACTCGACTCTCTCGGAGAGTCACTCGAACGGGGATCGAGAGATGTGGGTCGCTGAAGGGGTCGACACGCCCATCCTACTCCAGCGCCTCGCTCAAGAGGTTCTGCATCATGCGCTGGACCCGCTCATCCGGGCCGTGGGGGCGGCTCCAGTGGGACCAGGGGAGAGTGTGGCCGGGCGGATTGCTCAGCCCCTGCACCCAGAAGATCGATGCGGCGTTGAAGACGAAGTTGTCCTTGGGACCGGGAAAGATCGTGGCGGTCCACTGCTGCGGATTGACGCCCCCCTGCCAGGCGGTGCCGGCGGCGACGACTTCCAGTCCGGGGATGTCGGCCGGCTGGCCGTGGTATTCCCACCCGATCAGTCCCGGAATGCTGTCCCCCTCCTCGACTCCGGTGCCTTCGAAGATCCAGTGGTCCGGTTTGGTGATGACCCAGTCGCCACCGCCGTTGACCGGTTCGACGTTGCGGGCTCCCATCAGCAGGCCTTCATCCGGGCCGCGATGTGGAAACGGGCCGTGGTCCCGTTCGCGATTCACCGCGTACTCATTCTCCGCCCCATACGGACCGCCCCGGAAGATGATGCGGTTGGGGACGCCCGACGAACTTTCCCGGAAAGGCGTTACCCAGCAGACGCTGTTGCCCGAGAGGAACAGCAGGTTGACCCCCTCATCGCGCATGCTGCTGACGCTCTCGAACTGGCGGATGTCCCAGTACTCATCGTGCCCGACGCTGATGAACACCTTGCATTTGAGGCCTCGCTCAGGCGTGAGCATGTCGCTGTTGGAGCAATAGGCCACGTCGTACCCGCGCTGTTCCAGCCAGTACGCGAGCGGGAACTCGAGCGGCAGGAATTCTCCCGAGCCGACGGTGAGCGGGTCGTTGACAACGCCGGTGAACTGCGCCTCGCGGCCGTAGGGCCGATCGAAACTCACGTCGGCCCACGGTCCCTGGTTGCCCTTCGGGTGCGTATAGACCGAGTAGTTGTCGGGCCAAGTGTTGTAGGCCTGCCAGGTGTTGTCCGAACACTGGAACAGAATGTCGGCCGGCCGGTCGTCGGTGACGATGAAGATCACGTAGCTCTGCCAGTACGGTTCGCCCGGCTCGGGATGCGTCGTGAGTCGGCCAAGGTAGACACCGCTCAACCAATCCTCCGGAATCGTGAGCGAAGTACTCGGCTCCCAACGGCACTCATGGAGGTTCTTCTCTCCCGGCTCGGGCGTGGGCTGCGTGATCCCCTCCAGCCGGTCGATCGTCTTCACCAGCCGCGCACCGCGACCGCCGTAGTAACCCATGCGGAACAACTCAATCCGGAACGGCCGGGGCGGATCGGTCGAGACCATGATGTCGATCGTTTCGCCGGCCGACACGCTCTGCCGGGAGCAGTAACCCTCGATCCAGGGGGAGCGGAATTGTCCCGAGTCGACGCGGACCCGAGTGAGTTGCCAGTCGCGGGCGCCGTCTTGTTCATTCTCCCGGGCGACGGCGTTCTCGGTTCGCCGGAGCGCATTCCGTTGTTGTGTCTGAGCGGACGCAGCGTCGATGCAGGCGGCGAAGACCAGCCAACTGACAAGGCTGACGAGTGCAAGACGGCGATGCATCGGTGTCGAATCCTGGCGGTGATGGTTGGCGTCAGCCGGACGCGCCGCAACAGCGCTTGTACTTCTTGCCGCTCCCACAGGGACAAGGCTCGTTGCGGCTGACGCGTTTTCGTTCTCGGTGGATGGTGGCAGCCGGTTTGGGGGAGTCCTCATCGTCCGCAGCGGCGTCGACGTTCACGTCAAGTTCGTTGCCGCGAGCGAGTTGCTGCAAGATCGCGCGAAACTGGTCTGCGGTTTCGCGGTCCTCTGCAATTTCTTCGTGCTGTTCGGGCTCAGCGAAACTGTGCCAATCCCGCAACTCTTCAACGGTGTCGTCGATCCCCGTGGGCTGACAAGCCTTGATTTTCCTTTGAAACTCGGCTTCCCCTTTTTGAATCTTCTCCTCCACGTAGTCCCGGTCGATGAGAAAGGGGTCGACGAGGTCCGAGTCGAACGCCTCGCGCATTTCCGGCAGCGTTTCGGCGTCTGCGTAATCGATGAGTTCAGAGACCAGGAAACCGGCGGCCTCCGCGTCGTTCCGCTCGATCGCCTTCCGGAGATGCCGCTGCAACGCGCCCACCGCCTGCTCACGCGTCAACCGGCCGTCGCGAACAAAGAGCAAGTAGGTCGCCGCCGCCGCCCATCGCACGGAGTGGTCGATCTCCTCGTCGTCAATCAGGCGGTCGAGGACGTCCGGATCGTCGGTCAGCGCTGCCAGGACCGACGCCAAACATTCGGTCACCGCGTCTCCCAGCAGTTTATGCAGCACTTCGCGCGGCAGGGAGACCATCCGCAGAATCGCGGGCAACGCTTCGCGGGCCCGGAACTCGCCCACCAGAAAGAAGGCGAAGAAGTGCGCGTCGCCTCGCGGTGGTTCGTCGCGCTCGGCCTGATCCGCAGCATCAACAAGACACTGGATCAGTCGCGGTATGATCCGGTCGCGGTTGCGCTGCGCGGCCCGCAGCGCCTGCTCCGGAAACCGGCTGTCTGCCGAATCGAGTTCGGCGATGATCTCATCCAGGTCAGTCGTCGGTTCAGCGATTGAGTCTACGGACACGTCAACCCTCCTTGTTCCGAGAGCCCGATGTCGCAGCCCCTGCTGCGAGATGCGTATACGTTAGCGCCGCGTGGGAATATTGCAACCTCCGACAACGGTTCTTTACACACAAGTCCTCCCGATGTCGCTCGCCGACGGGGTGGTTGGGGCCGGAGCGACCGCCAGGAGTGAAGCCCCGGTGGCGGTCAGTTCGAAATCGACCGGGGCTTCCTTCGCTGCGCTCAGTCCAGCCCTTGTCGTTACCCACAATTTGCCTGGCACTTGAGAGCAGCGAACCACCGGATCATTCGGAAATCCCGGCGGCTTATCGCCGCAATGAAGTGAACCTGTCACCCGTGGTCTTGGAACCATGCGACAGGATTGCCACGAGAAACACAAAAAGCCACAAAAAGTAAAGCTGCGAGATCGTCTCTTTTTCGTGCCACTCACGGTGAGAATCTTCGCGTGGTGCGCGAATTCTGCCAGCCCGTTTAGCATTCGAGTGCCCAATTGGACGACCACAAAGGCACAAAGAACACCAAGAGGCGCCCTGGACGGGGAATTTGAAGGTCCGACAGGTTGCAGGACTGACTTACCTGGATGGTTGGCTTCGTGTCCTTTGTGTCGTCGTGGTTCACCAACGATGTGCGGTGTGTCGCGTCCAGTGAGGACTGCGCGAGTCGTCGTTCGAAAGGACTGGTCCGGTAGAGAGGTTGCTGCCGCCGCGTTCGCGGCTCACTTCATTTGTGAGCGGGATGTTTTCCATGAGCTTGCGCTCACGGCTACATGCTTTCGCGGCTTCGCCGCTCGCTGTCGATTCGTCTCCAGTTGGGTTGCGGGCGGAGGCCGCGCTGGGTCTCTTTGTGTTTTTCGTGGCTTCCGTGCATTCCGTGGTTGTTCACTGATCTGAAGTTGTGGGTAACGCTAAGCGCTCCAGCCGCGGCCGACCGATGGCAACCATGACAATGGTCTCCCGCAACCGACCGTTACATCAACCCGCGCTGCTTCAACTCGGCGACCACGGCCCGCGTAATCTGTGCGACGTCGTCGCTCGGGGAAGCGATGCTGCCGGCGGCTGTCTGTAGCGTTTCCACCGGGCAGCCGGCAATGGGCTGATCGGTGAATCCGTGGGCCGACAGCAGACATTGCAGCGTATTGCTGAGCGCCGAGAGGTCGCTCTGCTGTTGCTGGGAAAGTGGCTGGCGGCCGCGGCCCATCTCAAAGCCGCGCAGTCTCACGGCGGTACGGAAGCCTTCCGGGAACTCGGCCTGGTAGATCATCGTATCGAAGAGAGTCACCAGGTCGTATTGCAGGCGGCGGGCTTCGTCGAGGTCGCCGGCGAGCGTGAGGTCGTAGAGCTTGCGCGTCAGTTCGGGGACGACGCCGCTGGAAGCGTTGGTTCCGCCGTCGCAGCCGACGAGCAGCATCGGCATCAGCGCCGCGTCCCAGCCGGTGAGAAACGCGAACTCCGGACGATTCGGCCGCACCGCCTGGATCATGCGGATCATGTGCGGGATTTCTCCCGAGGAATCCTTGATCGCGACGATCCGTTCACACTCCTCGCTGAGCCGTTGCACCGTCGGAACGTCGATCGGGCTGGCGAAGAGCGGGATGTTGTAGAGCGTGACGTCGATCGGCGTGTTGCGGCCGATCTCGTGGAAGTAAGCGTAGACCGAAGCCGGGCTGAGCTTGTAGTAGAACGGCGCCACGATGGCGACGGCCCGCACGCCGAGTTCGGCGTAGTACTCACACGCCTTGATCGTCTCCCGGACGTTCGCTTCCGCGGCCCCGGCGAGGATGGGAACGCGGCCGCGCGTCTGGTCGGCGATGATCGTGGTGATCCGCCGCCGCTCTTCCGGAGTGAATCGGGTGAATTCCCCGGTCGACCCGTTGGGATAGAGGCCGTGCACGCCGCGATCGATCAGCCAGTCGACGTACCTGCGGAGTTCAGGTTCGTTGATGTCGCCCGAAGCAGTGTAAGGGACCAGGTTGGGGGTGAAAATGCCTTGGAGTCGCGTCGCGGACATGGTGTTCTCTGAGTCGTCCCGGTGATGCGTTTTTGCAACATGCTGCCTACCGGGAAGATAGCCTGCGCGGGGCTGGCGTGTCGCTGCAACTCCTGCATTTTTCAGAGATTGCAGAGGACTCGTCGCTTCGCAGAGCCTCCCTCCGACGACGCCCCCGGTGTGCGATGTCCCCGCATGCATCGCAAACTTGTCGTTTTGTTCAGTTCTCTTGTCAGTTCGTTGTTGACTCTGGTCACCGGGCCGTCTTACAACCGATACAGTCGGATGAATCGGACCGACCCTCACCGTCGCACACGCTCTCACTCATGGTTGGCAGGTCCGACTGGCAACGCGTCCCCCTGCGGGCGCGCGTCATCGTCGCCTGCCTGTCGATGACCAACCGAATTGAGGAGCGATGTGATGAGCATTCTGCGAAGTCTATGGGCCGACGAGTGCGGAGCCGTGCTTTCGGCCGAACTGGTGATGGTCGGCGCGCTGGGCGTGATCGGCGGAACGGTCGGGCTTGCGGCCGCGAGCCACTCCGTCAACGAGGAACTGAAAGAATTCGCCTTTGCAATCCGCAGCCTCGACCAGAGCTACTGCATCGAGGGCCGGCAGGGTTGCCGCGCCTGGACGGCCGGATCCTGTTATCAACAACCCGACGTCGAGGAATCGCGGGCCGAATTGCAGGGGATGATTGAGGAGGCCGAACGCAGGACGGACGATGCGGACGATGACGATGAACGGCCTCGGCGTCGGCGGAGGATGCGGCGCGACAACGATGACGATCGGCCGCGACGTCGGAATCGAGACCGCGATCGCGACAACGATGACGACGAAGACCGCGGCGCGCGTCGTCGCGATCGGGACCGCACGAGCCAAGACACCACTGAAGAACAGGTTCTGCTCGAAGAGTCGGCCTGAGCGGGAGAGGCGATTGGCCTGCCTCGCGTCTGCTGTACGAGACCCACCGACGATCGTCGGTGGGTCTTTTTATATCGCTTTGCAAATCAGTGTTGGCGATCTGTCTCGCGGATTCTCGTCCTCGACAGTCCAAACACCGCTCGACGCGGACACATGGTAGAGCAATTTGCTCTAGTGGGGCCAGGAGGCGTCGCGTTGGGCCAGCGGGATGTTGCGTTTGAACGCCCGCTCGTTGCTGCTGCTGGCCTCAATGAGTTGCGCATTTCGCCCGTCGACGCTCGTAAGGTCCCAGACGCGGTTCTGGGCGTACCATTCGAGATGGTGATAGCCGACTACGAACTCCCCACGTTCCGTCGGCGGCAGCTTCTGGGTCGGGGAAACCACGGTTTCCCCCTCGATCGCCTCCAGGATCGACAGCGTCAATGCGCCGTGTCCCCACTCCGGCTTTTCCTTCGCCTTCTGGTCGCCGAGGCAGGCGGGCAGCACGAGCACGGTCTTCGCATTGTCCTTGAAACTCGCGAGGGCGCGGTCGGTCATCACGTCGAACTCACTGTCGGGACTGGCGCCGCGGTCCCCCGCCGACAGAGCCGCTCCGGCATGGCAGGTGTCCAGGATGACCAGCACGGTGCAACTCAAACGATTGAGAGTCGGTGCAATGTCGTTGGTCCACGAGAGGCCATGCAGCCGCGGGTCGTCGCCCGGAGCGTGATCGCTGCAGAGGAGGTAGTAGTCGTCGGTTTCTGTGTGATGCACGCCGTGTCCGGAGATGGTGATGATGACGAGATCGTCCCGCCCCGGCGGTTTTTCGCGGTCCTCAGGATCCTTTCCTTCGAGCCAGAGCAGGCCTTTGAGCACCTGTTCCCGTGTCGGAGGAATGCTGGGGACAACTTCGCCGGTATGGTCGGAATCCGTGGCGCTGCCCGCATCGTATGGATCGCAGATCAGGCGCGTTCTCGGTTCATTCTTGAAGATGCGGCCGGTGTGACGTCGGAAAGCCGAGTGCAGGGCACGGGCGTCATCGTCGGCGAAGTTCAGGTCCATCGGTCCTGGCTGACCGGAATTCTGTGTGTCTGGAGGATCGGCATAATCGGAGATTCCAATGCTGAGCACGAACAACTGCCCGTTCCCCGGATCGTAGGCGACTTCCGTATCGACGACGCGTGGAATCTCCGGTGGGCCGGGTTCTTCGGGGAGGGGATCTCGCTTCAGCAGCAGGATCACGACGGCAGCGACCGCCGCCAGCGCGACAGCCGTCATCGCCCAACTCGATTGCTGCTGGGACTTCGGTCGCGGCGCTCTCTTCGCTCCCGCCCACCGCTTCGTGATCTGCAGCACCTGCCGTTCGGAAAGCTGCGTTTTCCGGCGCGGAGCGGCGACCAGCGTGTAGCCGAACGGTTTGCCGTCGAACCAGGGGTCCTGGTCGGCATCCGGGCCGACGGCACTTCGCTCCGCTTCCTGCAACACCTGCGACAAACCCTGGATCGACTGCCGCTGAACCGGATCGGTCGAGAAAATCCAGTTGCCCTCGCCGGCGTACAGGGCCGTGAACAGATACGACCCGCCGATGGGGGCGTCTTCGTCGGCACGGGCCCAGTATTTCCACAACAGGCTCTTCGGCTGCTTCAGCAGCAATCCCGAAGCCTTCGGCGGGCCGTCGGGAATCGACACGATCCACCGTTCACCGCGAGCGACGTCCTGCCGGTAGACCTTCTGGTCCTGCTGCAGAAACGCCCGCGGCCGCGCGAAGTCGACGTTGTCGGCGATGATCGACGTCTGAAACGGATCAACGTCGTCAGCAGCCGCGCGAAAGATGCAATCCGCCAGATGTCGCCACTCGCGGGTGAACTTCGAGGCGGTCGCGGCGTCGGTCAAATCGCTGCCGGCCAGGTTGCGCAGCGCGGAGTGAATTCCTTCCAGCGAAACCTCGACCGGAACCGTCCCCGGACGAAGACCCTCCCGAGCCACCTGAACGTACCGGGCAAAATCTGAGATGCCCGCCGGGATTTCCTCGCCGCGCAAACGCCGCTCGATAATGGCGGCCGCGAGCATGTCGTCGGGCGTCGGGTCGTGCTGCAGGACGATTTCGGTAATCGGTCCGCATCCCTGCAGAAACGCGTCAGGCCCCTGCTCCACCGCGAGGCACGCCAGATCCCGCCGTTCGCGCAGCGCCTCCTCGGCCGGCACGACCCACAACTCATGGTCGGCGACGTCCGGCTGCGTATGCCGCTCGATTCTGCGGTACGAGAACTGCATCGAACGCTGTGTCTCTCTGCGAGGAAATCCCACCCTGTTCCGCAGGTGGTGCTGCCGTTATTTCAATGCTCAGCGGGACAAATTGCAATCTGCCGCAGTTTGGCTGCTACTGGTTGAGACGTCCCCCGGTCTGGTTGGTTAAGCCGTATTCTCCCTGAAACAGTGCGATCTTCCATACTTATAGCGCTTCGCAAATCAGTGTTGGCGATTCGTCTCGCGGATTCTCGTCCTCGACAGTTCGAACACCGCTCGACGCGGACACATGGTAGAGCAATTTTCTCTGGCGGGCGGGCGGAGGTAACGCTTAACCACGGTCGGCGGGGGGCGTCAACTGGTTGGAAACTGAGTGACCGGCCGGCGCAAGACGGACGTGCTTTGGCCCGTTCGCCCGGTTACGATGCGGTTCAAAGCGTCTTCCGATGCAACCGCTGCCTGTCGGATGCTCTCCCAAGAAACTGACCGACCGATTCTCAAACACAAAAAGGAAACACACCATGAAGAGTCTTCGAATGCGACGCATCAGCGTTGGCGTGGCCGTAACCTCTGTGGCGGGCGCGCTCTTGCTCTCCGGGATGGGCATGGCTGCGGCCAAGGACAAGGAGGCCGATTCCAACGTCGACCGCGATTCCGAGCAGAAGTCGGAGAACGATCTCACTCCGGCGACAACGGCCGCCCGGCTCGCGCTGGAGGGAGAGAACCGACAGTCGCCGCTGTTGCTGCTGGCCGCCGCCGAGATTCTGGCGGACCTCAAGACCAGCAATCGGGACGCCGACATTGAATCAGCAGCCAGCGGAGACGACACCGACGGCCGGCTTCCCCCGCTCGAAATGGACGCCTTGATCGAAAGGGCCCGCGAACTCGCCGAGGGGAATGAGGAGCTGCAGGCCGCCGTCGAAACGATGATCGATACCATCGAGAGCGACACGCGCGGTCTGGTCTACCGTCAGGGCAAGGATCTCGAATCGATCACTTTTGCCGACACCGTTTACAAGGTCATCAACACGCAGCATGACCGTCTCGATCCCGGCGATGAACTCACGCTGGAAAACGTCGTCTTTGAGGGTCGCAAACCTGCCGAGATCATCGTCGTCGGCGATGGTGACGGCGATCTCGACCTCTGGGTCTACGACGGCAACAACGGCGTCCTGATCGATTCCGACACCGACGCCACCAGTGTCTGCATCGCGGAATGGACCACAAAATACGAGGGGCCGTTCACGATCGTGGTCAAGAACGTCGGCAGCGTCTGGGAGCGGTTTTACGTGCTTGCAAACTGGTAAGGCATCGTGTGGCGGGCCGGGTTCCATCCGCCGGATGCAGCCCGGCCGGCCGCTGAGATGTCATCGATGGGACGGTCTTGCTGTCCAGTTTCGGACTCCTTCGGCAATTCCCTTCCCTGAACAGTCACCGCGGCGCTCGCTCGTCGAGGCCGAGTCACATGCGGGCCGCCTATCCGGAGGGCTTCACGATGAAGATAATCCATACAGCCAACCTGCTCCTGGTCGCATCGATTGTCGGTTGCTCCGGCGAGTCAACGCCGGAAACCTCGCCGGTCACGTCGTCCACCGAACCGGTTGAAGCCGCGACGACTGTCTCTCCGGTTTCCGAGGAAGTCGCTGAACCGCAAGTCGCCGAGCCGCAAACAGCGAACGTCCCTGAAGTGGACGATCAATCGCGGGGATTTCCCGAGGAGGAATCGGCCGCCCCGGAGTTCACCGGCCGTCGGCTGGCGCTGCTCGTCGGATGCACCGAATACGACGCGTTAAGCAGCAGGAGAGACCTGAATGGGCCCGCCAACGATGTGATTCTCCTGCGCCACCTGCTGCTGACGCGATACGGCTTCCAGCCGGAGGACGTGACCGTACTGGCCGAACAGGACGACATCGATACGGCGTTCGACAACCTGGAGATCGACGACGCGCTCACCTGCGAGCGCCCGACGCGGAATGCCATCATGACCGCGCTGCAGAAGCTGGCCGACGAGGCGGAAGAGGGCGATACGATTTTCATCCTCCTGTCCGGGCACGGCTGCCGCCAGCCCGCGATCGACTCGGCCTCCGCTCTCGACGTCGAGAAAGACGGACTCGACGAACTCTTCCTGCCCTGTGACATCGGAAGGTGGAACCGTCGCATTCAGGCGATCGAGAACGCCATCGTCGACGACGAACTGGAGAGCCTGCTGTCCGACATGGTGGGCGAGGGCGCGTTCGTGTTCTTCGTCGCGGACTCATGCCATTCGGGCACAGTGACCCGAGGCGAAGACGATGAAGACATCGCCACCCGCGAAGTCGATCCGGTCAGCGAACTCGGCGTGCCGGCCGAAGCCATTGCCGAGGCCCGCGAGGCCGGTGAGACCGACTCGTCGGACGAAGAAGAATCGAACTGGTTTGACGCGGCCTCAGCATCGGGCGGTTCCGCCGGACTCGTCGCCCTCTATGCCGTGATGTCGCATCAGGAAGCGATTGAGTCCCGCGTGTCGCCGGGCGGTCCCAAGCACGGTCGGCTTTCCTACGCAATCTACGACATTCTCAACAGTTGCGAGCGTCCGATTTCGTACCGGGAACTCAACCGCAGGATCCTCTGGCGCTTCGCCCAGCGGGACTGGATCAGCAAGAGCACGCCCGGCATCGAGGGCGCCGTGACCGCGCTCAACCGCGTCGTGCTCGAAAAGAACGACATCGAACGCCCGCCCGTGCAACTTCTGATCGACGAAGGCCGATTCCTGGTCTCCGGAGGGTCATTGCACGACCTGACGGTCGGCAGCGTCCTGGCCGTGGAAGACCCGGACCACCTCGTGCTGGGACACGTGCTGGTCACACAGGTGCTGCCGCTGTCCGCCGTGGTCGAGCCGATTGCATGGGGAGACGTTCCACGGGCCGAGGATCTGCCGGAATTCAGCGGATGCCGCCTCGTCTATCGCGAGATGGGCAGTCTGCAGTTGCCGGTCGGTCTCCACGTCGAAGGGTTCGACGGCGAGGCGGAAGCGACCGCCCGGACCGCTCTGACGGAGGCGCTGCAAGCCATTGCGGCGAACGATCAATCTCTGGTGCGCGTGTCTGAGGATCCGGCCGAAGCCGCCTGGATCGCCGTCGGGACACCGCAGGGCGTCTTCCTTCAGAAAGCAAACAGCGAGAAGTTCAACTTCTCCGACGAGCAGGCACTGAACGCGGCGCGGAAACGGGGAGAGGTGTTCGGGCCGTACGACATGAACGACCGCCTGAAGGTCGATCTCCAAAGCGATCTGGGACGCATCGCCCGCGCCGTCAATCTGCTCAAGCTCGCCGAGGAAACGGCCGCTTTGGAAAACCCCAACGTCAAGCTCAGCATCGAAGTGACGCGCGAAGGGGATCCGCTCGGCGATTTCGAGTCGGCGTCTCCGGAAGTTCACGACCGCGATCGTCTGGTGCTCAAGCTGAAGAACGACGGTTACGAACCGGTTTCGATCGTCGTCTTCTACGTCGACAACGCCTACCAGATCTCGTCGTTCTTCCCGCGAAGGCCCGATGACTTCATCAACAACAAGATCGGCCGCCGCGAAGAACTCTACCGGGAGATCGCGTTCAACATCAACGCCGAGACGCTCGGCTGGGAGCACGTCGTGATCGTCGCCGTTCCTGCCAGTCAGGAGGACGCGGTCAACGAACTCGTCCAGCTTCAGCAGGAACAGTTGCAGGGAGCGGCAACCCGGTCGCCGGAAAACGCGCTGACGTCGCCGCTCGCCCGGCTGATCGACAACACCGTCGCCGGAACGCGGGGCGATCCCGAAGCGGCGCCGCCGCTGGGAAGTTACTCCGTCCACCGCATCACCTGGAACGTAACCGATGATTAGAGCAAATGGCTCGACCATGTGTCCGCGTCGAGCGGTGTTTGGACTGTCGAGGACGAGAATCCGCGAGACAGATCGCCAACACTGATTTGCAAAGCGCTTTAACCCGGCCGGGGAGTCGCGTCATAATCGTGAGAGACCGGTCGTTTCTCGAAAACTTCAATCACCCATTGAGATCCAGGAGCGGGACCACCATGAAACTCAATTCGCTGATCGCACTCTTGACGCCTCTCGCGCTGTGCGCAGCAGCCGCAGCCGACGAACCCTCCGCCGCGCGAACTCTGATTCCTGAAATCGAACTCACCGACGACGCCCTGCCGTTTGTCGATCTGCTGCAACTTGCCCGGACGGACGTGGCCCGCATGGGAACTCCGACCGATCTGCAAGCGACCGACGAAGCAGCCAGGGGCGTCGGACAGTTCGTCTACCCTGACGTCGCCCCCGCTGTCGTGGTCATTCAAACCTACTACGGTCACGGGACAGGTTTCTTCATTCGCGAAGACGGCTGGCTCCTGACCAACAATCACGTCGTCGTCGACAGTGATTACGACACCGACCTCGGCGGGCAGATCACACAGATCACCATCGGGCGTCTGGATGACGAAGGCTGGATGCAGGTCGTCGACCGCCCCGTCCGGGCGCTCGTCTACAAGACCGATCCCCGTCGGGATTTGGCGCTGCTCAAACTGCTGGAAATGCCGCCCGGCATGGACGAAGTGCCGATTATCCCCTTCGCAGAAAAATCGCCGATGCCTGGAATCGATTGCGTCGCGATCGGACATCCCGCGACGGGCACCCTGTGGACGCTGCGCAGCGGCGAACTCGCGGGCGCCGGCATCTTTCCCCGCGACCAGATGGACCAGATTCTCTACCTGTTGAGCATCTCCTCCGGTCCCGATCGCAGCCAGGTCGAACAGGCGCTCAAGAACGATCCGGAACGCAAACGCGTGCTGCTCTCGACCTGCGGCCTGAATCCCGGCGACTCCGGCGGACCGCTCGTCAACGAAGACGGAGAACTCGTCGCCGTCTCCTATGCAGTGCCGACGATCGACCTCGACACCGGCGTCGATCACGGCAAGTTCTCGTTCCACATTCACGTCGACGAAGTGGAGGAGTTCCTCTCCCTCTGGCCGGACGAGCCGATGCTCATCGCTCCGAACCCGCTGCCGGCGGGTATGTACTACCAGGTCGTCGACTCCGACAAGGACGGCTATTACGACACAATGCTGATCGGCGTCGAAATGAACAAGCCGCCGGTCGGAGTACTCCTCGATCTCGACGGCGACAGCTATAACGGCATGAGCGTGCGGGAAATCGAGCGGTCCGGCAAGTATTTCGACGAGACCGGGTTCGACTTCGAGTTCGCCAGCAGCGCTTATCCGAAAACCCGGATTTCCTACGACACCGACAACGACGGGAACGTCGATCTGGTCTTCAGCGACGAGGACCACGATGAAATCCCCGAAACGCAACTCACCCTGATCGACGGCGTCTGGGAAATCAGCAAGATTCAGGAAGAAGCGGTCGATCCGACTCACTTTGAGCAGACCAGGCTGCAGGCGCGCTTCAAGGCTCTCTCGAATTGAGAGAACGACAGGGAACGTCCCGGCAACAGAACAGCCCCCGGTTGCTCGATCGCACCGGGGGCTTTCGCATGGCCATTGCCGCGAACAAGCGACTCGCCTGGAAACACCACAGGCCCGCGTAGTGCGCGGGCCTGTGGCGACGCTTTGTATTGACCGTGGTGAAGAATCCGGGTCAGTCGTCGAAACGGTCTTCCAGATAGTCCTCACATTCGAAATCGTCGTCATACTCATAGGAGAAACGCCGCGGCTGATAGTAGCGGCCGTTCGTCCCGGACCGGCGATTCGGGTTGTAGTAGTAGTCGTCGTGATACGTCCGCGGGGCAGGCGTCGCATCGTCCAGGTCCGGCCGAAGCGTCTGCCGCGCGTCGTTCCGGTCGCCGGAATCCGCGACGTACACGTCATTCCAGCGCACCGGCCGGAAGGTTGTCGTCATTTCCTCGCCATCGCGAACGTAGACGATTTCCGAATCATCATCGAGAGCGACCCGGCCCACCGCGTCGATGAACGGATCGACCGAAGTGAAGGTTTGGCCGTTCAGGGAGACTATGCGGTCTCCTGAGCGGAGTCCCGCGCGGGCGGCCGGACTCCCCGGCGTGACGCTCCCGATCCCGATGCCGTCGTCCATCGCACGCAGCGAAACGCCGAGTGCGGCGCGGTTGGCAGGATCCGACTCCGTTCCCGCTTGAGCCTGGGTTCGGGTGTCGAAGAACAGCTGCTGTTCTTCGCCGTCCCGCAGCACGGTAATCGGCACCCGCCGACCCTGATGCGTCTGCAGATAGGTGTTCAATTCGCGTTGAGTGCGGATGTCCTCGCCGTCAATCGAAGTGATCACGTCCCCCTCGCGCAATCCGGCCTCGGCCGCCAGACCGGAATCCTCCAGAGTGCCAACCCGCAAATGCCCGTCATCGTCCGCCTCGAGGCGAGCGCCCAGATTGAGATCGGTCCGCTCGTCGATCACCTCCTCCGAATCAAGGTCCGCCTCTGCGTTTTCGTCTGCGTCCCGCGCGTTCGTCCGGGGGGCATCGGCGTCGTTGTCCGCGTCCGCCTCGATGTCGCCTTCTGCCTCCAGTTCCGGCCCGGCTTCCGCCGCTTCGTCGACTGCGTCTTCAACATTCGGGGCGTCCGGGGCCGACGCTTCCACCTCAATCTCTTGAGCCCGCACGTGTCCGGCACTGAACAGCGCCAACGCTGCCAGTGCGCTCAGTGATGCAAACTTCATTGTCGTGTCCTTCACCTTGAGTTCCGAATTTCAGTTCGCGGGACCACCCCGCGCGGCGCCTGAAGCGGAGAAGCGCGCCTGCTTTTCCGTTGCTTGTGCCGCCGGCGATTTCGCTTCGTCGCCGATCGCAACCGACGCGTGATTCACTCGCTCAGGTTCGCCGTTCGGAGACTCATGATACGAGCCCTGATTTCCAGCGGGATCAGGGGGCTGCAAACTCAAGTGACCGGGAATTCCCCGACAATCGCGTCGAGAGAATCCCGCTCGGCCGCGGCGATGCGCAGAAAGCGTGCGGAGGTCCGCAAACAGGCCGCGTCAGGAGGCCGGAGCCGGTTCTCCGATCAGGCCGTCGGAAAGAGACTTCGACGGAGCATTCGACTTCTGACGCGAGTCGTACTCGAAGTGCCGCTTCAGCCGCAGGCAGGCGACTTCCAGCGGCCAGGTCAGTCGGGCGCACGCGTAAGAGACGCCGCCGCAGAACAGCACATACAGCAACAGTGCTGCGAAATAGTTTCCGGCAGTTGCCCGAAACCCCTCTGCGAACCCCCACAGCCAGACTTGCAGCAGGCCGTGAAACACATAGGTCGCATAACTGTACCGCCCCAGGCTCTGGAGAAACCGGCCCCGAAGCGGTGCGCACCAGCGCGACTGCGGAACGCAATAAACGAGCACCAGAACCCCTGTGAAGCAGGCCGCCAGCAGCGAGAAGCCGAATCCGGTGACGACCGGATCGAAGTGAATCAGTCCCCCCCTCCAAAAGAACAGACCGGCCAGGCACGGCGCCGTGCAAGCGATGAGCCGTTTTCCACAGGCGATCATCTCGTCGCGCGAGTGCAACCTCATCCAGACGGCCGCCAGCGCGCCCCAGGCGAGTGTGTCAATCCGGCAGGGCGTGAGGTAATAAGGCGCGAACGGGCCGATCCACTCATGGGCCAGCATGCGTAGCGGCAGCGCAACAACAATCAGCGCCACGCAGAGTCGCTTCAACCGCAGTCGGCCCGCCCGGTAGACCACCAGCGGCCAGAACAGGTAGAACTGCTCTTCGATCGCCAGCGACCAGAAGTGGGCGAAGTTGAGCGTCGTCCCCCGCCAGGGTTCGGCCCCCTCCCGGATTGAGATGAAATTCGAAACATAGGCCCAGAGAAAGCCCTGTTTCGACTGCAGGCCGGCGTCGATCATTCCGGGCGCCAGCACCGGCAGCCCGACGAACACAGTCAGCAGCACCCCGTAATACAGGGGAAAGATCCGCAGCACTCTGCGAGCGAAGAATTTCCGGTAGTATCCCTCGTCGCTTCGCGTGTCGAGCAGAATCCCTGTGATCAGAAATCCGCTGAGAACGAAGAACAGATCGACGCCGCACCATCCCGTACGGCAGAGAGCCCAGACCCATTCGCTCGCCCCGGAATCGGGCTCGATTCTCATCCCGAAGTGGACGAGCATCACCAGCGCGATCGCGATTCCGCGGAGCCCGTCCAGTTCGGGAACCCGGATTGCAGAGTCGTGGATCGGCCTGGCGGAGCGTTCGGACAACAGATCACCGACGGATTCGCGCAGCGCATACGCGGCCCCCACACAAGAGGGAGCCCCGCGGAACACTACCTCGCCCAGCAAGGTTGTCAAATTCCGTCAGATTTCCGCCGATAGCAGCCTCGATTCCGACCTGTCACAATGCTGACCAAGAGCAAATTGCTCTAAAGCTTCACGTTCGCTCACGATTCGAAGCACGCCGCGCACAAGCGTATGACATCACTGATCGCCATCCTCTCGCCGCTGATCGCCGTCAGCCTCTCGCTCCTGATCACGCGCGTGGCGGCCATGTCGCTGATGCTGACCGGGCTCTCCCGCGAGGCGGCGCGGTTCCAGGCCCGATCCGCCTTTTCCGGAGTCGGCTTTACCACGGGGGAATCGGAGTCGATCGTCAATCATCCGGTCCGGCGAAGGATCGTCATGGTGCTGATGCTGCTTGGCAACGCCGGAATTGCCACCGTCGTCGCCACGCTCATGGTGTCCTTCGTCGCAACAGCGCAGGCGGAAGAGTCCCTCCCCGGCGTGCTGATGCTGGCCGGCGGTTTTGCAGTGCTCTGGTACGTTGCCCGCAGTCGCTGGATCGAACGACGGATGAACAGGATGATCTCGTACGCGCTCCGTCGCTGGGCCCGCATGGAAGTTCGCGACTACGTCGCCGTCCTGCACCTGCAGAGCGGCTACGCCGTGACCGAGATGCAGATTGAACCGACCGATTGGCTGGCGGAGAAGTCGTTGCAGGAACTGCGACTGCCTGACGAGGGCGTGCTAGTCCTGGGCATCATTCGCGGCGACGGAAAATATGTCGGCGCGCCGGTCGGAGAAACAGTCCTCCGCTCCGATGATGTCCTGGTCCTGTACGGACCGATCGACCGCATTGAAGAACTGGACCAGCGCCGCGCCGGCCGGCGCGGCGACGAGGCGCATCGCGAAGCCGTGATGGAACACGAAGAAGTGGTTGAAGAACAGGTAGAAGCCGAAACAGAGACCGCTGCGGACTGACGATCACGCTCGAATCCCGGTCCTGCCTCATGCCGACGTCGGTCACTTCGCAATCATCCTGTTGTGCCGGGGCGCTTGCGAATGGAATCCCGTCTCAATTCCTGCAACAATCGCGACCGATGAACAAGACTCACAAGCGACCGTCGTTAGTCGTCGGCTGGCGAGAGTGGGTTTCCCTGCCCGATCTGGCCGTTGCCGGAATCAAGGCGAAGGTCGACACCGGTGCCCGTTCATCCAGTCTGCACGCCTTTGACGTGAAAGTGTTTGAGCAGGACGGTTCGCAGTTCGTCCGGTTCAAGGTGCATCCGCTGCAGCGGAGCACGCGCGAGACGGTTGAAGCCGTCGCGCCCGTGCTCGAATTCCGCAAGGTGAAGAGTTCAAGCGGACATGCGGCGCAAAGACCCGTGATCGTGACGACCGTCGAAGTCCTCGGGCAGTCCTGGCCCATCGAAGTCACTCTCGCAAACCGCGACGAGATGGGTTTTCGTATGTTGCTCGGGCGCGAGGCCGTGCGCGGACGGATGCTCGTCGACGCGGGACGCTCCTATTACGGCGGCAGACCCCCCAAACCAGCGCGGCGACCCCCGCGCAAACGAACCGGAACGATCGAATGAAACTCGGGATCCTCTCCTGCAATCGAAAATGCTACAGCACGCGGCGACTCCGCGAAGCCGCCGTGCAGCGCGGCCATAAGGTCAAGGTGCTCAACACGATCAAGTTCGCGATCGACCTCGAGGAGGGCGAACCCGATCTGTTCTTCCGACAGAAGCAACTGACCCACTACGACGCCGTTCTGCCGCGCATCGGCGCCTCAATCACCTATTTCGGCACCGCCGTCGTGCGTCAATTCGAGCAGATGGACGTGTTCGCGGCGAACTCATCGAGCGGCATCGCCAACTCGCGGGACAAGCTCCGCAGTCTCCAGATTCTGAGCCGCCACCGCATCGGCATTCCGCAAACGACCTTCGTCCGCGACCGGAAAGACGTCCTGCCGGCCATCGAACGCGTCGGCGGCGCCCCGGTCGTCATCAAACTGCTCGAGGGCACCCAGGGCATCGGCGTGCTGCTGGCGGAATCGGTGAAATCGGCCGAGGCGATCATCGAGTTGCTGCAGAGCCAGCGGCAGAATGTGCTGATCCAGAAATTCGTCGCCGAGAGCAAAGGCCGGGACATCCGCGCGTTCGTCGTCGGCGACCGCGTCGTCGCCGCGATGCGCCGCGTCGCGCAAGGACAGGAGTTTCGCAGCAACGTCCATCGCGGCGGACAGACCGAATCGGTCGACCTGGACGAAACCTATCGCGAAACCGCCGTGCGTGCGGCGCAGATCATGGGCCTGCGGGTGGCCGGCGTCGACATGCTCGAAGGCAAGAGCGGCCCGCAGATCATGGAGGTCAACTCCTCGCCGGGGCTGGAAGGGATTGAACGCTGCACCCAACTCGACATCGCCGGCGCCGTCGTCGATTACATCGCCGCGCAGGTCGATTTCCCCGAGATCGACCTGCGGCAGCGACTGACCGTCAGCCGCGGCTACGGTGTCAGCGAAATTCACATTCCGGACGGATCGGAGTACGTCAGCAAGACCATCAGCGAATCGGGGCTGCGAGAGAAAGACATCAACGTGCTGACTCTCTATCGCGGCACGACGGTCATACCGAATCCGAAATCGGAACGCCGCCTTGAACCGGGAGACCGGCTGCTCTGTTTCGGAAAACTGGAGTTGATGCGCGATCTCGTTCCACCGAAGGCTCGCAAGAAACGCCGGCCCAAGGTGCTCAAGCTGCCCGATCTCCCCGTCGCCGACGAAGTGCACAGTGAATCGGCCGCGCAGCGCACTGCACAGCAGCGGAGTTCCTGATGCCCGTGCCCCGCGAACGAATGCCCATCGATCGGTGGCAGAAAGAGAAGATCCCGGCTGGAGAGTCGCGCGACGTCGCGCTGGCCGTCAGCGAAAGCTACAGCAGCATGACGGTGCAGATTCCCATCCAGATTCGACGCGCCGCCGTGGACGGGCCGGTTCTCTTCGTCACCGCGGCGCTGCACGGTGACGAGATCAACGGGACCGGGGCGATTCGCCAGTTGATTCACGATGAGTCGCTGCGACTCAAACGCGGCGCCGTCATCTTCGTCCCCGTGTTGAATCTCCCCGCGTTCGAACGCCACTCGCGTTATCTGCCTGATCGCCGCGATCTCAATCGCTGTTTCCCGGGGTCGGTGGGAGGCAGCCTCGCCAGCCGCATGGCCCGCACCATCTTCACCGAAATCGTCTCGCGCTGCGACTATGGAATCGACCTGCATACGGCGGCCGTTCGCCGGACCAACTATCCCACGGTCCGGGGCGATATGGCCCGGTCCGATGTCAACAAGCTGGCCAGGGCGTTCGGCAGCGAGATCATCATCAACGGCAAAGGACCGAAAGGCGCGTTCCGGCGGGAAGCGTGCCGAAGCGGATGTCCGACGATCATCCTGGAGGCCGGAGAAGTCTGGAAGGTCGAGCCGACGATCGTCGAGACCGCCGCCCGGGGAATCAAGAACGTTCTCAAATACCTGGAGATGCTCGACGGTCCGATCGACCGCCCCGACGACCAGGTCGTGATTCAGAAAACGAAGTGGATTCGCGCCGATCGGGGCGGATTTCTCAGATTTCACGTCAAGCCGGGTGAGTTCATCGAGGCCGAGCAACCACTGGCGACGAACGCCGACCTGCTGGGGCACGAGCGAAGTTCGTTGCATGCCCCCTTCGACGCCGTCGTCCTCGGCATGACCACTCTCCCGGCGGTCAGCCCCGGAGAACCGGTCTGTCATCTGGGCCGCCTGCCCCCCGGCTCTTCAGTCGCCAAGCTGCGCCGTCTGCGGTCCCGCGCCAAAGGCCTCGAAGAACGCGTTGTCGACGAACTCGCCTCCAACGTACTGGTCGTCGAGCGGGACGACTCGGTCGTTCCTGCCCGCGGATCGAACGGCAAAGGCGGCCGGGCTTCCCCGCGCGGCACGAAGCGCGGTTCGTGAACAGGGCGTGAGTCGGCGTTCCGAGACGACTCCCGCGATGGATGGGGTTTCCGGGTCCGCGCACCGCCGTCGCGCCGATTACAACAGCGCCTCAACGCAGGTTCCGTCGTGGGCGACGGTAAACGGACGGCCCGTCGGCGAGAAAACTTCCTCCTCGAGCGGCAACCCGAGCGCGGTGGCGATCGTCGCATTGAAGTCAGACGGGCTCACGCCGTCCTCTTCGACGCCGTGCCCCTCTTCGTCCGATTTCCCGTACAACTGGCCTCCCTGGACTCCTCCGCCCGCCAGCAGCGCCGAGAACACGGCGGGATGGTGATCGCGCCCCGCGTTGTAATTGATGACCGGGGAACGGCCGAATTCGGTCGTCAGCGCGATGAGCGTGTCACTCAGCAGACCGCTTTCGGAGAGATCTTTCAGCAGATTCCCGAGAGCCCGGTCAAGAACTCCGGTCCGCGCCGGAAGTGCGCCCGGACTGTAAATGCTGTTGTGCATGTCCCATCCGCCGAACGTGACTTCCACGCAGCGGACGTTGTTCTCAATCAGCCGCCGTGCCAACAGGCAGCCCTGCCCGAAGCGATCCCGGCCGTAACGATCCCGCTCGGCGTCTTCCACTTCGTTCAGGTCGAAAGCCTTGAGTTCCTCGCTGGAAAGCAGACTGGTGGCCTCGGTGTACAGATCGGTGTAAGTCCGCACCTTGCGGACGTTGAACTTCTCCCGGAAGTTCTTGTCGAAGGCGTCGATCAACTCGACGCGCTTCTCAAACGACGAATCGGTGAGGTAAGCCGGGGGATCGGTGTTTTCGAGCCCGCGATTGGGATCCCCGATCGGCAGCGGGCTGAAGGTGGGATCGAAAAACCCCGGACCCGGATGCCGCGCCGGCGCACTGATCAGCACGGTGTCCGGGAGGGACTTGTTCTGCCGTCCTTTGAACTTCTGGATCCACGGGCCCATCGACGGGTGCCGCGTGGTCGCAATTTCCTCATAGCTGGTCCGCATCAGATACTCGCCGCCGGCATGGTCGCCGGTCTGCGTGAACATCGAGCGGATCGCAGCAATGTGTTTGAACTGGCTTGCGACGGTCGGCAGGAACTCGCTGATCTGCACGCCCGGAACGGAGGTGCTGATCGCCTCCGTTTCGCCCTGGTTCTCGTGCCCCGGTTTGAGGTCGAACGTGTCCAGGTGGGTCATTCCGCCGCCCATGTAGAGGTAGATCAGACGCTTCGCGCGACCCCCCTGCGGAGCGGCTTCGACCGCACGGCTCAAAGCCGGCAGCATGCTCACCCCCAGCGCCGATTTGGCCGCAACCTCCATGAACTGCCGTCGGCCGATTTCGTCTAGTGTCGATACGAATTCTTTCACAGCTTGGCTTTCTGATTTGCGATTGCGGCTGACTTGTACTGGTGGTCCGTCAAGTCAGATTCTTGGGGTTGGGGGCTCACGGGAGCACGAATCACGCAGGGTGTCGTGCGAATCTGCCGTCCAGCCAAACGGAAAATCAAGCGCCGAACGGAGCGCTACTGAACGAACAGGAACTCGCGGGTGTTGACCAGGGACCAGATGACGTTTCCGTAGCCCGCCGGGCCTTTCTCTTCAACCTCCCTCATGGCGAGCTGCAGCTCTTCCGTAGTCGGTTCACGGCTGAGGATTGTCAGGAAGGCCGCTTTGATCCCGGCGCCGACCGACTTCGTCTTCATGACGTTGTTGTACATCGTCGAATTCTCTTCGAGCATCATGTGAGAAATCGGGCCGTTGAACATGAACAGCACCTGCGGCACCGAACCGGAATCCGACGAAGCGGAAATCAGTTCCCGATCGGACTGTCCAAAGATCCGCAGAAAGTGGTCGGCGGGAACAGGCGAGGGCAACTCGGACGCCCGCGCCAGCAGCACTCCCTTGTAGCGGTAGCCTTTCTCCCGCTGATAGCGACCGCGATCAACCTCCTGACCTTCGTTCATCGCCACCAGCAGTTCCGGCGCCGAAATCGAACTCAGATCAACCCCGGTGATGCTCGTTCGCACTTCGGCCGGAAGTTCCCGGAAATTGTTTCGATCGCCGATCGCCAGCGTCAGGAAGGAATCCCACAACTGCTCCGCGGTCATGCGGCGAAGAACCGGGCCGGGGAAGTGATACGGCTCGCCCAGATGGACCTCGTGGCTGCTCGCCTCCCGCTGATACGTCTCGGAGTTGTAGATCATCCGCAGGTACTGCTTCATGTCGAAGTCGAGACGCTTCATCTCCGATTCCAGAAACGCCATCAACTCCGGATTCTCGGCGACCGTCTCGTCCATCATGTTGTCGACCGGTTCGATCTGCCCCACGCCAAACGCCCGCTTCCACAGCCGGTTCGCGATCGTGAGGGCGAAACGGGGATTGTCCTTGGAGGTCAGCCATCGCGCGAAGGCATGCCGTGGCGGCTCATCGCCGACCACTTTCGCCGGATCGCCGAAGAGAGTCGCGGGTTCGATCACGTCGCCCGGTTTGGCGTCCGAGTAGGCGTAGTCGTGCGGCAGCTTGATCTTCCGGCCGGGCTGGTCGTTGACGATCTGCTGGTTGTACGCGATCAGACGGTTGAACCGGTACGAATTCCTCCGCCGGTCCTCTTCTTCCTGCTCAATCGCATCGTATTCCTCCGACAGTCGCGAGTTGGGGTTCTCCTCCCAGTATCGTTTGTCCCCGCCGCCGGTGCGCGTGAGCGTCCCGAACGTGAACGCCGCCACCTGGTAGAATTCTTTCTGCGTCCAACGGTCGAAGGGGTGGTCGTGGCACTGGGCGCAGCCGATCCGCGTCCCGAGGAAGATGCGCACCGTGTTGTTCATGTTGTCCAGCGGCATGTTGGCGTCCCGCTGCAGGTAGCCTGTCGCCGGGTCTTCCCAGACCAGCCCTTCCGCAGTCAGCATCTCGTGGACCATCTCGTCCCACGGTTTGTTCTCCGCGAGCGATTGCTTGATCCATTGCCGATAATGTTCGCCTCGGACGCTGTTGTTCAGGTTGTCCGTATAGCGGAGCACGTCCGCCCAGTAATTGAACGAATGGCTGGCGTAGTCCTCGCTGCCCAGCAGTTCGTCGATCAGATCGCTCCGCTTGTCGGGATTGGGCGTATTCAGGAACCGCCTGGCTTCCGGAAAGGTCGGGATCCGGCCTGCGATGTCCAGATAGATGCGACGGACGAACTGCTCGTCGGTCGTGCGAGGGTTGGGCGTCACGTCATGCTTCTTGTAATTCGCGGCGACCAACCGGTCGATCTCTTTCGCCCCGACCAGCGCTTCCTGCCTTCGTTTCGGATCGACCTGTTCGGATTCCACAACGAAGCGAGGCGTTTCCTCATCGTCCTCTTTCTTTTCTTCGGCGGGCGCATTCAATTCACGCACGGTCTTCTGATCCGCCCGCGCCAAACGTCCTTCGCCCAGTTTCTTGTAGGCTTCACTGCGACCCTCGTACGCTTTCACGAAGTCCGGTTTCAGCTCGATCGCAGTGGTAAAGTCGTCGGCCGCTCGCTCGTAATCTCGGCTGCCGTGCAGCGCGAAACCGCGGTAACAATACGCATCGGCGTAGTCGCCTCGCAGTTCGATCGCTTTGTTGAAACTGGTGATCGCGGCGCCGTAGTCGCCCTGCGCGAGCAACGCCTGGCCCCGCCTCAAATGCGCCTTGGCGAAACGGGGATTGATCTCGATCGCCCGGTCGAGATCGGTCATCGCCCCGGAGAGGTCGCCCCGCATGCCTTTCAGCAAGGCGCGGTCGCACAGTCCCTCGACCAGGTTCGGATCAATCTGCAGCGACTTGTCGATGTCGGCCGACCCGGCGTCCAAATCGCCCTTCGCGGCTTTCGCTGCGCCGCGCCGCTGGTAAGCGATCGCGAGATTCGGGTCGAGTTCGATCGCCTTCGTCAGATCGTCGATGGCCCGCTTGAAGTTCCCTTTTGCGGCGTAGGCGTACCCGCGATTGCTGTACGCCTCCGCGAAGTCCTCTTTGTGCTGGAGCGCTCGGTTACAGCTCGTGATGGCTTTGTCGTACTCTTCGCGTTCAAGGTACGCCATCGCCCGGTAATTGTGCGCCTCGTGGTGCGTGTTCCGCTCCAGGATCGCGAAGTAGGCGCTGTTGATCGCCTCGAGGAATTCCCCCTTCCGGTACAACGCCAGCGAACGCTGCGCGAACGCATCGGCGCGAAGTTCCACGGTCTCCGCGTCGCGGCCCGTCAGTTCCGTCACTTTGTCAAACTCTTCGATCGCGCTGTCAACGTCCCCCTTGCCGCTAAGCCCCATTCCCAGAGCGATCCGGGCCGATGCGTTCTCGGAATCAAGGTCAAGCGCCTTGCGGGCGCTGGTGATCGCGGCATCCCATTGGGACTGCTCCGCGCTCGTCCGAGCCTGACTCGCAAGCGCTTCCGCCTGCTGCTGCTTCGCCGTCTGTTGCGCGAGAGCATCGCCACCGACCATCATCACCGTAGCAGCGATCACCGACAGGACTCCGTAAAGTACGGCTGGACTCTTGGGGCGCCATTGAACTCGCATGCGAATGATCCGTTTCCTGGTCGTGCGGAGTGAGGACGTGTGACCTGGGCCCACAGTATTTTAAGTGCGAAACAACACGTTCGCAACGAGAAACATCCACTGGCCGCTCATCACCGCCGAATATTCGCGATGCGAAACCCGGATGCTCGCCGTCCGGCGACAGTTGACGGCGACGCCGCCCGCGCCGGAGACTTGCGGAAACCGGGCCGTCGTGCGAAGTTCTGCGGCGGACGCGACAGATTTGTGCGAATTCCCCCTTACCTCGGCCGTCCCTCGGCCGTCTCAGCGGTATGGGAACTGCACAACTCGCCACCACTGACCGATTTGCCGCTTTCGCCCTGTGTCGAGAGATCATGGCGCCAACGCCTGCCACGAGCGATCGAGAGTTCGCCCTTCGCATGGCGCGTCGCGAACCGCAGGCCGTCACTGAGTTCCGACTCGAATACGACCAGCGGCTCGACGACGGCTTTCAATTGATGTCGCAGACGCTCGAACAAGCGCGGCCTCCCGGCTGCGCCCAGACCGAAGACGAACTCTGCCCGCACGTCGTAGGCGCTGTCGGAGAAGGGTATCTGATCCGCTGTGAAAAGAGTGGACAAGGCGGGGAACACGGGAGTCGGGCCGGCGCCAGTCGCAGCGGCGCCAAACGGACGACGATCGAGCGACATCTCGGCGAGGTTCTCCTGGACGACCTGTTCCATGCCTCTGCATGTCTCAAGCACGATCAGTCGGCCTGTCTGAGGCTGGTCGACATCGTCGACAACGAGATCGGGCCGTCGATCGTGCGCCGTTATCGCCATCGCCTCTCCCCCGGCCGCGCGCAGGAAATCGTCGACGACGTCCTCAGCCAGACGTGGTCCGTCACCAACTCCAGTCTGGGGCAGCCCGCCTCATTTGCCGGGGAGGACGACGAACCGACGCCGCGGCTCCGGCTGGAAAAATACCACGGACTCTCCCGCCTCAAGACCTGGCTCTACACAATGGCCTCGCGGCTCTGCATCGATGAAATCCGTCGGCCGAATTCGGGGAACGTCTCCATGGACGCCGAACATGCACCGGAGCCGACCCGCGCCGCCGACCGGCCGCCCGACGAAGAACTGAGCGAACGCGAGTTGATCGACCGTTTCAAACCGAAGCTGCAGACCGAACTCAATCGCGCACTCGATTCCTTGAAAGAACGGAAAAATCCGAGGCTGGCGCATGTCGCCTACCTGTGGCTGCCCTATCGCACCCAGCAGGTTTTTATCTCGGAACTTTTCGGTGTCACCAAAGCCCGCGTCAGCCAGCAGGCGAAAGAGATCACGGACTACCTGATCGCCCGGACGGAACCGACCTGCCGCGAACTCGCCGCCGAGTCGGGGATTTCCCTCGAGCAAATCCAGGAGGCGCTGAAGAGCAGTCTGCCCAGCTTCTTCATGCCGGTGCTGAGCGAGAAACTGCTCGACAGCTTTCGCAGCTTGCGCGACGAAAACCCCCGTTTGCTCCACGTCGCCTTCCTGATGTGGAGGCAGGGGCATCCGCCGGCCGAGATCGCCGAACAGCTTGGCGAGTCCGGCGCCCGGGTCGCCAGGCTGATCGCAGAACTGGACGCCTGGCGGCGCGAACTGCAGTCCCGCCTGGCCGACGAACTCTGCGAGGAATCAACCGTTCCGTCCGAACTTCTCGAGCGCAGAATCGATTTGGCGGTCGACGAATCGTTCAGTGGCCGGGATCCGACGGCCCCGTTCCGCATCGTGGAGGAGGAGTGAACGATGGCCGGCAGACAGATTGCGACAAGAGTTTTCGGAGTCTCGATGCATAAGTTCATCCGCGCGCCGATGAAGCGATCCGGGCCCCCAACCATCGTGCGCGGTGGCAAGCCGCATTGCACGGAGAGGACGCTGTCATGACCATCTGGGATCAGTTGATCGCCGAAGACGACGAAGAGATCGATCCGGGCGTACTCGCGGCGTATGCCGAAGGCCGACTCGACGATGACCATCGTGCGCAGCTCCGCGGGCAGATCAGCCGCAGCCCCCGCGCGATGGAACTCCTCGACGGAATCCGCTCCGACCTCGGGGAGACCGGTCGCCGTGATGCAGCGGCGGTTCCGTTCGCAACGGTCACGGACGCGCAGAGCCGTGCACCGTCCCGTTGGAAAACAGCGCTCTCTCCGCTCCTGGCTGCCGCGGCGATCCTGATGGCCGTCGGCGTCAGTTTTCAGAACTCGCAACGGCAGTCCGCCGAGATCGCCGATCTGCGCGGAACAGTGCACGAACTCCGGTCCGATCTCGACGAACGAACCGACGAACTCCTCAGCGTCGAACTCGAACACGCCTACACGCTCAGCAGCGAGAGCCGGCCGCTGATGCACACCACTCACAATCGCGCGCTCGTCCGGATGGCGCTCGCCGATCATGCCTCCCGCGGAGCGGAGGACCTCTCCCCCGAATTGAAAGAACTGCGTGAGCGCCAGATCGCGACACTCGTCGCCGGCGCCGTTTCCAGATACGGGCAAGTCCCGGATGAGACCAACGCCAGAGCCATGCTCGATCTTGCCGCGATCTATCTGGCCGCGAACGAACTCGATGAGGCGCAGAACTACCTCGAACGCGCAAGGTCCGCTGTTCCCGACGAGACCCCCGAACTGTTGAACCTCGAAGGAGCGTTCCTCATCGCACAGGCGGACCAGCAGACGGGCGAAGAGGCAGAACGCTCACTGGCCGACGCGGAAGACCATCTGCGGCGGGCCGCTGAACTTGCCCCCGGTTTCGCTCCGGCGTGGTTCAACCTGGCGCTGTTGTACGAATCCCGCGAAGATCTGACGTCAGCCGCACAGGCGTGGGAATCCTACGTCAACGCCGAAGACGACCCGGAACTTCGGGAACTCGTCCGCTCCGCGCGCGGCATCGAGTAGCGGGCGCCGTGCC
>QQVO01000013.1 GCA_003388505.1 Planctomycetota bacterium | reverse complement strand
GGCGAAGCAGGCCGAACGACGGCGCGAGGCGAAGATTCAGGCGGAAATTGCCGCGAAGAAGCGGCAGATCCGGCTGCGGGACCGCTGGGAGCGTCCGCCGATTCTGCAGTTGCGGCTGACCATATCGCTAGTTGCGATCAGTGTCGCCGTGACGCTCCTGTCCGGTTATGGAATGCAACTGGATCCTGTGGGTCGCTGGCTCACAATTACCGACGCATCCAATGCGGGCGACGATAGCTGGAACGTGGAGAATTCGCTGCATCGGGTGAGGTCCGGAGAGATCTGGAGGTTGGTCACTCCGATCTTTCTTCACCTCGGCGTCTGGCATCTGGTCTTCAATATGTACTGGACAGCAGTCCTTGGGGGCATGATTGAGCGGACACAAGGGAGTTTGAGACTGCTGCTGCTTGTATTGATGATCGCCGTCATCTCAAATCTCATTCAGTACTTCGTAAAAGACGCAGCGTTCGGCGGAATGTCAGGCGTGGGATTCGGACTGTTTGGGTACACCTGGATTCGTAGCAAGTACGAAGTCGGGTCGCCTTACTTCATCCCGCCGCAGACGGCGGTGTTCTTTCTGATCTGGATGATTATCTGTTCATTGGGGATCGTGGGGGGCGTGGCGAACCACGCGCACTCGGCCGGGTTGGTCGTCGGGCTGCTGCTGGGGATGGTTCCCGTCTTGCAAAGCCGGGCACGTTAGGCAGCGCTGACCGCGTTTGAGAAACCCGGTTTCGAGTGGAACCGGGGTGTCTTTCGGTCGCAAATCACCGTTGGTCCCCTTTGCAGCGGGACGTGCGCTCCATAAGCTTCCGTATTGAGAAGCCGCTTCGCGCGACCATCGAGCCTGGAGGGGCGTTTCGCCGGGTTTCCTTTGGACCTTTGAACAAGGCTGTTCTGTATGTGCACTTCGCGCCTGACTCGGACCATCCTCCTTGCAGGGATTGCTATGCTTTCGACCGCGTCGACCGGCCGGGCGGACCCGCCCCAGTTTGTGACCGCCGTGGAGGGGATCGCGGAATTCCGGCTCGATAACGGGCTGAAGGTGCTGCTCTTCGTCGATCCGTCGAAGCCGCAGGTCACCGTCAACCTGACCGTGTTTGTCGGATCCCGGCATGAAGGCTACGGCGAAGCCGGCATGGCGCACCTGCTTGAGCACATGCTGTTCAAGGGAACGCCCGAGTTCCCCGAGCCGAATTCGATTCCCAAGGCGCTCAAAGACCACGGCGCCGTGTTCAACGGCACCACCTGGCTGGACCGCACGAACTACTACGAGACGCTGCCGGCGAGTGAGGAGAACCTTGAATTCGCCATCCGCCTGGAAGCGGACCGGCTGGTGAACAGCTTCATCAAGGCGGAAGACCTGGAGTCGGAGATGACGGTCGTCCGCAACGAGTTCGAACGGGGCGAGGATTCGCCAAGCAGCATTCTCGCCCAGCGGATGATGGCGGCGGCTTTTGAATGGCACAACTACGGCAAGTCGACGATCGGCAACCGGGCCGACATCGAGCGGGTTCCGATCGAGAACCTGCGGGCGTTTTACCGGAAGTATTACCGTCCCGACAACGCGATGCTGATCATCGCCGGTCAGTTCGATCCGGAGCAGGCGCTGGCGTTGGTGCAGGAGCATTTCGGGGCGATCCCGGCGCCGGAAGAACCGCTGCGGGACACCTACACCGAAGAACCGCCGCAGGATGGAGAGCGCCTGGTCACGCTCCGCCGGGTGGGGGACGTGGCGATGGCCGGGCTGATGTATCACATCCCGTCCGGACCGCATCCGGACTACGTCTCGATCGACGTGCTGGAACATATCCTCACCGGATCGCCGTCGGGACGACTGTACAAAGCGCTGGTTGAGACGCAGCGGGCGTCCAGCGTGACCGGTGCGGCGTTCGCGCTGCACGATCCGGGGATTCTCCGGTTGATGGCGGAGGTCGCGCCGGGAAACGATCCGCACGACGTGCTCTCGACGATGACCGAGGTGGTTGAGACGGTCGCCGAGGAGGGAGTGACGGAAGAGGAGGTCGAACGCTCGAAGCTGCACTGGATGAAACAGTGGGAGCAGGCCCTGAATGACTCAGCCCGGGTGGCGATTCAGCTCAGTGAATGGGCCGCCCAGGGAGACTGGCGGCTGATGTTTCTGTACCGGGACCGGCTGGAGGAGGTGACGCCGGAGAGCGTTCAGGCCGTCGCCGAGAAATACCTGGAGCGGAACAACCGCACGGTCGGGTTGTTTCTGCCGACGGAGAAGCCGCAACGGTCGGTCGTTCCGCCCACGCCCGATCTGGCCGAGATGATCGGCGATTACCAGGGACGCGAGGGCCTGGCGACCGGCGAAGCGTTTGACGTCTCGGCGGAGAACATCCAGGCGCGGACGGAATCGGCTACGTTGCCCAGCGGCGTGAAGGCGGCCTTTCTCCCAAAAGAGACGCGGGGAGATTCCGTGAAGCTGCGGCTGACGCTCCGCTTCGGGGATGAAGAGAGTCTGAGCGGGCGGCTGACGGCGTGTGAGGTTCTGCCGGGACTGATGATGCGCGGGACGAAAGAGATGTCGCGGGCGGAAATTCAGGACGCGCTCAACCGCAACCGGGGGACGATTCTCCCGACCGGCGCCGCCGGGGAGTTGACCTTCACGGTCGAGGCGCGACGCGACACGCTGCCGGCGGTGCTCGACATTTTGAGGCAGATTCTCCGCGAGCCGACGCTGCCCGCCGAAGAACTGGACATCGTGCGGACGCAGTTGTCGGCAGCCTACGCGAAGCAGTTGACCGATCCCACAGCACTCGCTCAGAACGCGATTTCCCGCGCCATCAATCCGTATCCGCCGGAACATCCGCGGTACGTCCATTCGATCCCGGAGAACGTGGCACGGTTCGAGGCGCTCGAGTTGAGCGAGGTCGTCGAGTTGTACGAGCAGTTTCTGGGAGGGACACACGGCGAACTGGCGGTGGTGGGGGACTTTGACACGGCCGAAGTGCGTCCCATCGTCGAAGAGATGCTGGCCGACTGGACGTCGCCGCACGAGTACGCCTGGATCGAGCGGACCGGCCGCGTGGAACAGGACGGCGAGCGGATCGAGATCCTGACGCCCGACAAGGAGAACGCCACTTACTTTGCGGCGACCGTCTTTCCAATGGACGATCAGAATCCCGACTACGGGGCGCTCGTGATCGCGGCCGACATTTTCGGCGGCAGCGGCCTTTCGTCCCGATTGGGCAACCGGGTGAGGCAGAACGAGGGCCTCTCGTACGGCGTGGGGGCGTTCCTGACGGCGCAGTCGCTCGACGAGCGGACCACCTTCGCGATCTATGCGATTACCAACCCCGCCAACATGGGGAAGGTCGAGGCGGTCATCAGCGAGGAACTGGCCCTGCTGCTGGAGCAGGGCGTGACGGCGGAGGAACTGGCCGCCGCCCAGACGGGTTATCTCGAACGGCAGAAAGTCAACTGGTCAAACGACGCACACTTGGCCCTGGCGCTCGCGGGATTGCTGCAGGCGGACCGCGACATGACCTATTACGCCGTGTTGCGGGACGAGATTCTGGGCCTGTCGGCGAAGGATGTCAACGCGGCGTTCGGCGAATGGATCGTTCCCGAACAGTTTACACTGGCTGTGGCGGGCGATTTTGCACCGGCGGAAGCGGCCGGTGAAGAGGCGGGCGAATAGCAGGACAGTAGAGAGGTGACTGCTGTGTCACTTGTTCCCGCCGGTCGCAGCCGGCGGGCTTTGTTTCCTTGCACAGATCAACATTGCCGCAACGAGAGGCTCGCACCGCGATCCCAGGAGTAACTGCCATGAGGCCGCATCGCAATTCGTTCCAGCTCTCCGAGGCGATCGGACGATCGGTCTCGCACATCCGTCGAGGTGAGACGGACAGCAAGACGGTGATCATCATTATCGTGGCAGTCGTTGGCGGGCTTGTGTTGTTAGGATGCGGACTTTTCGTGGTAATGGGATTGTTCGTGGGAGGCGGACTGACATTACCCGCGGTCCAGCAGGCACGGGAGGCGGCGCGGCGGTCGCAGTCGATGAATCACATGAAGCAGATCGGGCTGGCGATGCACAACTTCCACGATGTGGAAGGGATGTGGGTCTCGGGTAGCACGCACGCCGCCGACGGCACTCCGCTGCATAGCTGGCAGACGCATCTGTTGCCGTACCTCGAATACGGTCCGCTGTACAACTCAATCGACATGGAAAGTCCGTGGGACAGCGCGGAGAACTCCGGCCAGTTCAAGACTCTGATTCCAACGTACACGCATCCCTCCGAGCCGCAGCAGTTCGACGGACAGGGTTATGCGCTCAGCCACTACGCGGGGAATGAAAAGGTCTTGTTGCCGGACAGTGAACTGTCGATTCGCGACGTCACCGACGGCACGTCGAATACGATCGTGGCCGGAGAGGTGGCGTCCGGTTATGTTCCCTGGGGCGATCCGTCCAACGTGCGCGACCCGGCCAACGGCATCAACGCCGGACCGGCCGGTTTCGGCAGCCAGTCGCCGGGCGGATGCAACATGTTGCTGATGGACGGCAGCGTGCGATTCGTGTCAGAGAACATCGACGCCGCCACGCTCGAAGCGCTCTCCACGCCGGACGGCGGGGAGATGGTGGGAGCGTTTTGAAGGGCTCGTTGTATCGGCGAGAATAGAACAACAGTTGGGAGAGGGGCCATGAAGCCGTTTCGTCTTGCCTTGAGTCATCCGCGTGCGATCCGCCGGACGCTTGCCCAGTGGCGGTCTGGCGAGACCGACACGAAGACGGTTGTGATTATCATCCTGGCGGTGGTCGGCGGAACGCTGCTGCTGGGCTGTGGTGGCCTCATTCTGCTACTGCTGCCAGCGGTGCAGCAGGCGCGCGAAGCGGCGCGACGCACGCAGTCTAAGAACAACCTCAAGATCATCGGTCTTGCGCTGCACAACTATCACGACGCCCATCTGACGTTTCCTCCGGGAGGCATCTACGGTGAAGACGAAACCGCATATCACAGTTGGCAGTTCCAGATCCTTCCCTATGTCGACGCGGCTCCGCTCTACAATCGGATCGATTCCGATTATCCGTGGACCGATCCGGTGAATGCGGATGCATTTCGGACCGTCGTTCCGCAGTATTTGCATCCGACGGACGAATCGCAGCAGTACGCGGCCGACGGCTTTGCCGCGAGCCACTATGCGGGAAATTCAAATGTCCTCTTCCCGAACAGCAACATTCGAATTCGGGATGTCCTGGACGGGACTTCTTACACCTTGCTGGCCGGCGAAGTGGGAGCGGGATACAAGGCGTGGGGAGATCCGACCAATGTGCGGGATCCGGCGGGCGGCATCCGGGTCGGACCGGACACGTTCGGGCGAGATTACGGGGAACCGGGCGCGAACATGCTGTTCATGGACGGCAGTGTGCAGTTCCTCTCCGGCGACATCGATCCGGATGTGCTGAAGGCGCTGTCCACGTACGACGCTGGTGAGGAAGTGGGGGCGTTCTGAGATGGCCGCGAATCGTCTGTGACGACACAGATCGATGGGCCGCAGATTCCGGTAGAGAGCGATTCTCCAGCGATGCCCGGCACTTCGTCGCCCGTTGTCGAAGAAGTCTCGCCCGCTCCGGATGTCTTCGCGTCACTTTCGGCCCTGGCGGATCGTCCGGGAGTTGTGTTGCTGGAAAGCGCGCGGCGAGTCGGCGAATTGGGACGGTCTTCGTTCCTGACCGCCGAGCCGCGGCGGCAGTTCGTGCTGGAGAAGGCGGAGTGCGGGGTCGATCCGTTCGCGCCCGTGCGGGAGGCGCTGGCGGAGTTTCACGCTGCGACGATTCCCGGTCTGCCGCCGTTTCAGGGAGGAGCGGCGGGGCTGCTTTCGTATGAACTCGGCCGCTGCTGGGAGCGACTTCCGCAGCCGGAACTGGACGACTTCGGGATCCCCGCGCTGGTCGTCGGCATCTACGACTGGGTTCTCGCCTGGGATCACTCCGAAGGGAGGGCGTGGCTGATTGCTCATGACTTCGACGGAGATCCGCGAAAGCGCATCGCTTCGGTGAAACGAATGCTGGGCGATCGTTCGCACAAACCAAACCGCGACGCGATGAGCGAGAGGCTCACGCCGCGTGGAACTGTGCATGCACTCGACGGCCATCCGGGTCTGTTCAGCAATTTTTCGCGGGAAAGCTACCTGGACGCGGTTGAGACCGTGATCGGCTACATCGAGGCGGGGGATGTTTTTCAGGCGAATCTCGCCCAGCGGCTGGCGACCCGTGCGCGACATGAACCGCTGGAACTCTATCGCAGGTTGCGAACCTGCAACCCGGCCCCCTTCGCCGGATTCTTCGCGCATGAGGACTGGACCGTACTCAGTTCTTCTCCCGAGCGGTTCATGCGCCTAGACGACGGCGTGGTCGAGACGCGCCCCATCAAAGGGACGCGCCAGCGGCGACCGGCCCCCGAGGCCGACCTCTTCACCCGCGACGAACTGCGGGAGAGCGACAAGGACCGGGCCGAGAACGTGATGATCGTCGACTTGCTCCGCAACGATCTCTCGCGCGTCTGCAAGCCGGGATCGATTCGCGTCCCGCAACTGTGCGCCGTCGAGACCTACGAAACGGTGCAGCATCTCGTCTCCGAAGTGCGCGGCGAATTGCGGGACGGCCGTGATTTCTTCGACCTGCTGGCGGCGGCGTTTCCCGGGGGATCGATCACTGGGGCGCCGAAGATTCGGGCGATGGAGATCATCACCGAAATGGAGCGGCTGGCCCGCGGGCCGTATTGCGGAAGCCTGTTTTACGCCGGCTTCGACGGTCAGGCCGACAGCAACATCCTGATCCGCACCCTCGTCCAGCGCGGCGGCTGGGTCTCCTGCGGCGTCGGCGGCGGCATTGTGGCGCAGTCCGATCCGGTTGCCGAGTACGCAGAGACCTTGCATAAGGCCGCGGGGTTGCTGCGTGCTCTCGCTGACGAATGAGTCCGCGGGCGACGTCGCCGAGACTCCACGGGGTGGCCGGGGCTGGAGTGACCAAGGGGAGTGAAGCCCCGGTGTCCGTGAGTTGCCGGTCGACCGGGGCTTCCTTCGCTTCGCTCAGTCCAGCCCCGGCCACCCGAAATAGCAAAACGCCCCAGATTCGAACGGTCGAATCGGGGGCGCGAACTTGCGTCACCGCGATCGTCACAGCAGGTTGACGATCTTGTCGGCCAGCCCGTTCTCGCCGGTGACGATGTTGAGCTTGCCGTTGGCGGCGATCTTCTCGAGGACTTCCAGTTCTCGCAGTCGCATGAGGACCGGGTTGTCCGCCAGCAGCTTGGCCGTGTTGGCCTGGCTGCGGATGGCGGCCGTTTCCTCACGCCGCGAGATCAGGTTGGCCTCGGCTGCCTTCTTGGCCTCCGTGACCTTGTTCATCAAGTCCTTCATGTCGCCCGGCAGGATCACGTCGCGGATGCCAACCGAGGCAATTTCCAGACCCAATCCGCCGGCCCGACGCCGAACGTCCTCTTCGACTTCCTTGGCCACGGCGTCCTTCTCCGTGAGGAACGTGTCGAGATCGCGGGCCCCGACCACGGCCCGCAGCACGAGCTGCGTTTCGCGGTAGAGCGCCTGACGAACGTCGTCGGTCTGCGTGACGGCCCGACGGGCGTCGGCAACCTGGTAGGTCACAACGGCGTTGAGCCGCAGCGAGACCTTGTCCGACGTCATGATGTCCTGACCGCCGATATCGACCATCGTCTCGCGCTGGTCGACTTCGACCACACGGGCTTCGGACTGACCCTTCCAGAAGGCGTATAGACCCGGCGCCAGCGTGTCGACGTATCGGCCGTCGATGAACAGTACGCCGACGTGATCACGGCCAATCGTGCAGACGTCGAGCACGCGCTGCGCCATCGTCGAGCGGGCGATGACCTTCAGGTCCTCGTGCTCGAACCGCACGTTGCGCGCATCGATCACCTCGACGCGGACGTCCTTTTGGCCGGTCCAATAGGCGTACAGACCGGCCGGCAGGATGTGGCTGAACCGGTTCTCGATCCAGACCAAAGCCCGCTCGTGGTCCTTGAGGTCCAGGACCACTGCGCGCTCAGCCAGTGCACCTGACTTCACAATCAGGTCGAGCTTTTCGTGGACCAGCCACGGATCACGCTGGCTGACAACGTCCACGCGGACCTTGCCCAACGGGTCGAGGAACCAGTGCGTACCCGTTCCGAGCAGACCGCGGAACTCGCCGTCGCGGAAGGACAGACCCATTTCGTAGCTGCGGATCTTGTAACGCTTGAGGATGAACATCTTTGACCTCTCCCGGGGCCCGGCCCCGGACCGACGACGTTTGCGACTTGAGAATGCGAATCGACGTGGCATCGACGCCGCACTTGATTCAATCGGAGACACGATTCGTAGTAGGATGTTCGCGCGTACCGTGATTCGTACATCGTTCGAAGCTGGGAAAGTGAGGACTCTTATGGCATCCACAAATGATGATGAACGACTGTCCGATCAGTGGTACGATCTCAAGTCATCGCTCATGGAAAAGTCGCTCGGACCCGAGCATGACGTTGTTATGCACGCGATCATCCCTTATGCGATCGGCGGCGGCCTTGATCTGTATTACTTTCCGAACGGACTTTCAGGGACAGCGATCGCCACGAAGGAATTGAGTGAAGACCTCGACGAGTGCTCGCGGAACGACGTGTACGACCGGTACGAACTCGTAATGTTTACCCGCCACGCTCTCGACCTCGATTCGGTGCATGATGCATCAACCGCGTTCGGTCGCGCACACGGATCGATCAACGCCATTTTGAATTGCATGGCGCCTTACAGTGCGCAGGCAACGTTGAACCCTCGTGAAACATGTGAGTTTCCAGCCAACATGGAGAAGCTGGGGGGTCGGTGTCTGGTTTTCGCCGATTATGCAAGACACAAGTTGCACGACGGCGACACCTTTGGTCTGTTGGCGCTGGTCGAGATCTTTCGGTCGGAAATGGAGTACGCGCGGGAAAACGGGGGAGAGCAACTGCTGCAATTGCTCAAGCAGAATGGACACTATCCTTTCTCAGATTTGGATCGAGTCGCGGTCGCGTGAAGACCCGCCGGAATCAAGTCTATTGCTGATCGCGCTGGTCAAACGCGAGCGGGGTACAAGGATAGCCTTCAGCCGGGCAGATTGTGACACTGCCTCTGCGAGGGCCCGCGGAGGACAACCAAGACGTTGCGACACCCCCAAGAAAGACACCATTCCGTCTCGCTGAGTTCGCCTCTCGCCCTTACATTTTGGCTGCGATTGTTGGCTGGTACGATCCAGCGAGAGGAGCCCCGCATGTCGCTTGTTGAAGAAGCCTATCGCCAGGCCGTCGATTCCATGACGTCCGCTGAGAAGTTTGCGCGGATGCATGCGATGCTGCATTGGGTGCGCGACATGTACGCGCGGCAGTTGCGGGACGAGTTGGGGGACGTTTCCGCCGAGCGGCTCAAGTGGGAAGTCGCCCTGCGGCAGTACGGTTCCGATCGCAGGACGCGAGAGCTGATTCAAAGGAAGCTGCAGGATGTTGACTCCTGACGTGTTTTTCCCGTTGCTCGAACGGTTCGCCCGGATTCTGGACGACTGCGGCGTTCGTTATCACCTCACGGGAGGTCTGGTCGCCGTTCACTACGCCGAGCCGCGGCTGACCCAGGACGCCGATCTGGTTGTCGATCCGGTTCAGCTGCAGGCCCATCTGGACCGGTTCCTTGAAGCGATTCACCAACTCGGTTGCCTGGCGGACGCAGCGACGATTCGAGAGGCGGTGAGTCGCAAGCGGATGTTTCAGGTGGTCGATCCGCAGGAAGCGCTCAAGATCGACTTCTATCCACGCGAACTCGTGCCCGGGGAGCTTGACCGCTCGATCGTGATTGATCTCACAGCGGACCTCCAATTTCCGATCGTGTCCCGACCTGATCTGATCGCTTCCAAACTGGTCTGGATCAGCAAGGGGAGCCACAAGAGCCGTCGCGACGTGAAACTGCTGATGCGCGGCGCGAATGAAGATGACGAGGCTGTTGCGCGAGCGTGCGTCGATCAACTCGGCCTAACGGACCTGCTGGAAGACGTGCTGGCCGAGCCGGATGAGATTGATGCGTGATGCAGTTCGCATGACCGCACGCGGATCGTCACAACAGGTCTGTTCGAACAATTGAAGACGGGAGTCGCCCAACGGTGATCTACTCGCGTAGAATAGAAGACCGAGTAGCGGTTCTCACTTAGCTCCTTTGGGTCGCGATTCGATGCGTCTCATCCGCAATCACCTGATTCCGAAGACCTGGATCGAATGGCTCGTCGTTGTGGTGATTGCGGCGATTCTCGTCGCGCTCCTGCTGCCGGAACCCAAGTGGGCGGCGAGTGGATCGATCGAGGTACCGGTTCGAGTGTACGTCTTCGATGCGGAGACGATTGAGCCAGTAGAAGGTGCGCACGTCGCGTTGATTCGTGGACCAATCCCGGGAGACCGTCTCGGATTCGTAGAATATCAGGACCACTTCGACTCGGGCTGGAGGGCGATGAAGGAGGGTTGGTTCGGAGAGACAACTCAAGCAGACGGATTCGCCACAGTCGAGTGCGAGATTCCGACCGGATCTTCTCACAAGAACCCCGAGTCATGCGCACACGCGTCTCTGTTCTGGATTCTGGTCTCGTCCGATGACCACGTAAGAGTCGCCGTCCCGCTGCGTTACCAGTCGATTCCGACCAAGTCGCTGCGCGAGGAGGGGGTGCTGCCGGTGTTTGTTGGTGTGGTTCGCCGAGAGGTTGAGGAAGAGTAAACCCTCCGGAAGCAGAGCATGCGTTGATCACACCGGTCGAACGCGGAGTGCGCTTGAGTGAGCGTCTTCAGCGGGGCCGGGCAGCGTCGGCGTTGAGGTTTCCGCGGCGGCTTCCCGGGGGAAGCGGCGTTGGTCAGGCTCGCGGCGTCGGCTGCCTTTGATCGATGAACGACAAGCGCGGTATCCACGCACTGCAAGGCGTCGCCAGGTGCTGCCGGGATCGCGCCGAAATCGCGAGTGATCCGGGGGCTGACGCCTCCCGGCTCGCCACTCGATCGCGAATCCTGGCGGATCGAACGGATGTCTGCCTCCTTTGGGCTCTGTGTGACGCTGCAAGTCAGCGTCCTCCGACATGGGAGTCGGTGTCGGTTACCAGCCGACGGTGTTGGTGGTCGGTACGGGATTTGAACCCGTGACTTCCAGATCTCGAATCTGGTGCTCTATCCACTGAGCTAACCGAAATTGGCGTCGTCCGGTCAGAACCCATTCGCGGAACATGCAGTGCCGAACCCTGCCGGGTGACCTGCACGCCGCTGGACGGACAACTCCAATGGACGATAGCAAGGACTCCGTGGGCCTCCTGGAGGTTCACCTGCTCTACGCTGATTCGTGGATTGAATTTCGAGACGCTCCGGCGGAGGGAAGTTGCTGAAACATCTTTCACGACCGTTGAACCGGACCACGGATTCACCTTACGCTGCCCCTTCGCACCGATCGAGTTTTCAACGCTGAAAGGACGCGTCTCATGTCGCTCACTACGAATTCCATCGCGACTGCCGGACTGTTGCTGTTTGTTTCCGTCGGCGTGTCCGCCCTCGCTGCCGAGGAACCTGAGTCCGACCTGCCACTGATTTTCTCCGAAGACTTTGAATCGGGCGATCTCTCGAAGTGGGCGGCCACCGATCCCGACGCCTGGCGGATCGACCGCCAGGACGACAATCACGTTCTCAGCCAGCATGCACAGAGCAAGGTGCAGACGCCGGTCCGTTCGCCGTTCAACCGGGCCGTGCGGCGGGGCGTGATTGTGAGCGACTTCCAGTTAGACGTGGATCTGCAGTCGACCATTCGAGACTACGGCCACCGCGATCTGTGTCTGTTCTTCGGCTACCAGGATCCGTCGCACTTCTACTACGTGCACCTCGGCAAGGAGACCGACGACCACGCCAACCAGATCTTCATCGTCAACGAAGCGCCCCGGACGAAGATCTCGACGAAGACCACCGACGGCACGCCGTGGGACGACGAGTGGCATCACGTGCGGATCACCCGCAACGTCGAAACGGGCGAGATTGCCGTTTTCTTCGACGACATGGACGAGCCGGCGATGACGGCGACCGACAAGACGTTCACGTGGGGTGAAGTGGGAGTCGGATCGTTCGACGACACGGGGAACTTCGACAACGTCACCCTGCATGGGCACATTGTGGAAGTTGAGAGCCAGACGCGCTGACGAGGCGAGCGCGGTCGCGCCTGGCGCAGGACAAGATTCCATCCTGTCCGATTCACACAGGTCATCCCGAATTCGTCCTGCGGCGAAAACGCGGAACTCTCGTTACGGGTGACGCTGTAAGCGTCGCACAGCAAAGCCGGGGGTCGCGACATCAGGAGCGCACCCCCGGTCCACTGAAGGCGTTCGACAGGGGGCTGTGGAACTCCTTCAGAGTTCGTGCCGGGGTCATCTCGTCTCTTGACCCAGCGTGGCGCGGCTCCGCCGCTGACGCTGGGCTCTGCTGTGGTACGCCTTCAGCGTACAAACCGCCCCGGCGGGGGCTGCTGTGGTGAACTGAATGCGAGTTGGGTGTCGCCGAGAGAGGTTCATCTTGCCCACTCGACAGGTTGAAAACCTGTCGTACGAAGAGCGGCTCACGCCCGCCGCTCGCGATGTGGGGGGCGTGGGTGTATGCTGCCGGATGCTTGATTCCCACCGCTTTGAAGGACCCCGCCATGCGCTCTCCGCTCGCCCCCGCCGCCCTGCTCTGCCTCATTCTCACACTCCCGGCTCGTGCACAGCCGGACCTCTCGGCCGACCACCTGGCCGGGACCGAGCCGCTGGTGATGAACGAGCCGCTCGATGTGGTGATGGTTCGTGGGATCAATTACTTCGCCGAGCGGGAGATCGCCGATTCGCCCAACCGCCGCCCGGCCAAGTGGAACCGCGACTACAGCAGCGTGGAGGCGTATGAGCAGAGCGTGGAGCCGAATCGGGAGCGGTTGCGGGAGATTATTGGGGCGGTGGATCCGCTGGAGAAGAACTACACGTTTGGTGATAGCACAATCCCCGGTCCCATCGATTGGTTCGTAGACGACGGATTTTTTTCCATGACGACATCGTGGCTGTCGAACGAAGGAATCACAGGCGAAGCCGTCGCGTTCGAACATGAATCTTGGCATGACGCGAGGCACCGTGCGATTGTCGTACTCCTCCCGGACGCCGACTGGACTCCCGATGACCTTTACGGGAACACAAGCCGCCTACCTCTGAATCAGCAGTTCGTGCGACATCTCGCAAAGAATAAATGTGCTGTTTACGTCCCGTATCTTATCAATCGCGACGACACTTTCTCGGGGAAACCGGACATTCGATTTACAAATCAACCGCATCGGGAGTTCATTTATCGAATGGCCTTCGAAATGGGCCGCCACGTGATCGGGTACGAAGTGCAGAAGATTATCGCACTCCTCGATCAACTTGAGGAAATACGTGATCTGTTTGAAGAGGAGGTTCGCAGAGAGAAGATCCCGATTGCGATTGTCGGGGTTGGAGAAGGTGCACTTCTCGCAATGCATGTCGCGGCATTAGATCAACGGGTCGATGCTGTCATGGTCAGCGGGTACTTCCAGCAACGCGAAAACGTCTGGCTGGAGCCGATCTACCGAAACGTCTGGAACAGCATGACGGAGTTTGGAGATGCCGATCTTGCCAGTTTGATCGCTCCGACACCATTGGTCATCGAAGCGGCGTCGCCTCCGCTCGTCGATGGTCCTCCGGCCGCTGCGGCCGGTCGAAGTAGTGGTGCTGCGCCAGGTCGCATCACCACGCCATCCATTGAGTCAGTCCGAGCGGAATACGATGAAGCCAAGTCTCACTACGAACAGCTTGATAGAGCTGACAACATCCAATTGGTGTTGAGCGATGACGGTGTCGGACCACCTGGCTCCTTCGAAGCACTTTCCACCTTCATCAAGACGCTCGGGATCGACGGATTTGTTCCATGCGAAGGGCCTGAAAACATCTTCGAAGACGAGACTGAGGACAATGAGTGGCTAGAGGAACATCTCCAAGAGATCGCCGAGCGTTCTGCACTCCGCCAAAAGCGCCAAGTCGCCGAACTCGACCGCTTCACACAGGCCCTCATGCACCGCAGCGACAAGGAGCGGTACAAGTTCTGGGCCAACGTCGATCTCTCCAGCGTCGAGGCGTGCGTCGAGTCGCTCGAGTTCTATCGGGACTACGTTTACGACAACATGATCGGCCGGCTGCCCGAGCCGGAGATGCCGCTCAATCCGCGGACGCGGAAGGTGATCGATGAGCCGACGCATGTTGGTTACGAAGTGGTGCTCGACTGCTACCCGGCCGGCGACACCGAGCGGCCGATTCCCGAAGGAGCTGACACAAGTATCCCGGACACCGGGTCGGTCGACGAGATCGGCTGGGCCGTCGGTGAGGACTGGGGCGTGATCGCCGGAGGCATTCTGCTGTTGCCGAAGGATCTCAAGGAAGGCGAACAACGGCCGGTCGTCGTCTGCCAGCACGGGTTGGAGGGGCGGCCGATCGACACGATCACGACCGATCAATCCGATCGGGCGTGGGGGCCGTACAAGGGATTCAGCACGGCGCTCGTGGAGCGGGGCTTCATCGTCTATGCACCGCAGAACCCCTATCGCGGACACGATGCCTTCCGCGTCATCCAGCGCAAGAGCAATCCGATGGGGCGGTCGCTGTTCAGCTACATCATCCCGCAGCACGGCCGCACGCTCGAATGGCTCGCCTCGCTGCCCTACGTCGATCGCGATCGGATCGGCTTCTACGGCCTCTCCTACGGCGGCAAGACGGCCGTCCGCGTCCCGCCGATGCTCGTCCCCAGCGAAGACAAGGCCGGCTACTGCCTCTCAATCTGCTCGGCCGACTACAACGAATGGGTTCGCAAGAACGCCTCCAGCGAAGACCGGTATTCGTATGTCTTCACCGGCGAGTACGAGATCTTCGAGTGGAACATGGGCCACGTCGCCAACTATGCAGAGTTGTCGTATCTCATGACGCCGCGGCCCTTCATGGTCGAGCGCGGCCATGACGACGGTGTCGCGCCGGACGAGTGGGTCGCCTGGGAGTACGCCAAGGTCCGCCGGCATTACACCAAGCTCGGCATCTCCGAACGGACCGAAATCGAGTTCTTCGACGGCCCGCACACGATCAACGGCGTCGGTACGTACGGTTTTCTGCACAGACATCTCGACTGGCCAAAACCCCAATAGGCGAGCGGCGCAGCGTCAGCCCGCCGATGTGTGCTCATCGAACGATGCAACAGGATTGCCACGAGAAGCACAAGAAAAGAGGAAGCCGCGACGTCATCCCTTTTTCGCGTCTTTTTGCGTTTCTTGCGGATTTTTTCCGTGCCACGAACCCATGTTCGCAAGTCGATCTGCCGATCGGAGAAATCTGGAGATTTCTGGGGCGGATTTCTTGGCGGAAGTCGTTGTGTGTAACTGACAGCTTTCAAACGTCGCGACCAGGCGTCGAGCGTCTGCGATTGCTTGAGCGACGCCAGCGTGGAGCGGACCAGCTTGCTGGCATCGCCGCCGTCTCTGTTGGCAGCACGGAGGGCGACGTGACCGTACTCCGAACTCTCACTGCCGCTGCGCTTGCTGGCACAGTTTCCGGTCCGCAATACAACAGTCGTCGTTGCCGAAAACCGGAACAGAATTCGGGTGGCTGCTGACATCATTTGCGCCGCAAGTTGTTTCTGAGAATGAAGAAAAAGAAACCGGCAAGATGTAACAAACTATTCGTGCATTATTGCACGAATAGTTTCGATCTGCTAAAATGCGCGTTGTTGATGGCCTGAACGAAGAGGGAGGAGTGCTCGAATGAAACTTCTGTCGGACGCGAACGAATACGGACTTCGGGCGGTCATCTGGCTGGCGCAGCATCCCGGCGAGTCGTTGAAGGTGAAGGAGTTGGCGGCTCACATCGATGCCGCGCCGGGTTATCTGATCAAGGTTCTGCAAAGTCTGGCAAAGAGCGGGATTCTGTCGGCAAGGCGCGGGAGCCAGGGAGGATTCACACTGCAGGCGGAGCCTTCGGAACTGTCAGCCCTGGAGGTCATCAACGCGATTGATGGTTTCGAACGGATCGGGAAGTGCCCGTTGTCACTCGCCGACCACACGACGAGTTTGTGCCCCGTTCACCGGCATATCGACCTTGCGGTCGCGCAACTCGAGGAGGGATTCCGGCAACTGATGATCGCGGACGTGCTGCGTCAGGCAGCGTCTCCGGAACCGGGATGCGAAAAGCTGTTGGCGAACGATTGTTTACCTACGCATGAGATTCAACTCAGTCCCACTTAGCGGTGGAGGCACGATCCGTTCCGGAAACTCCGAGCAGTTGGAACGACATGATGGAAGCGAAGAACGCAGCAAGCGAGACGGCGGGTTCCGGCAACCCGGAATCGACTCGCCAACAACCGGCAGGAGAATCGGGGGCAGTCTCCCACTACCACATGGACCCGACGAGGCAGTTGTCTTCTGACTCCGCCGACCGGATGCAAGGGCACACTCAGTGCACAGCTCATCAGGTGCAGGGGGACGCAGCGTCCTGCGTGCTGTGTGAACAGTCGCATACCATTGTGGACGTGGAGAGCGCACACCGGGTCGCCCTGATGGTCACGCCGGATGCAAGCGAGAGTGTGATCGATCAGGTGTGGGAGGCCGTTTCCACGATTCGGGCCGTGTTGAAGCAGCAACCGGTGGCCATGACGGTGACGGCCCAGACGGTGTTTCTGCGGCGGGCGGATGATGCGGAGGCGTGCCGCCGGCTGTTTGCGGCCTACTATGGCGATCGGTCGCCTGTGACCAACTTCGTGGTGCAGCCTCCCTGCGGGGGACAGGCGCTGGCGATTGAGGCGTGGGCGCTGGGAGGACCGGGAGTCGAGATTCGCTTTCCGCGACCGGATGTCGTCACGATCGAGTACGACGGTCTGCGCTGGGTCCATACGGGAGGCATCACCGAGGCGCCGGCGGATACAGCCGCCTATGACCAGGGGGCGCACGAGTTTGACGAAGTGGCACGGCGGCTGAAGGCGGTGGGTGCGACGTTCCAGGACGTGGTTCGCGTCTGGCTGTATCTGGGGAGTATCACGACGATCGACGAGGCAAGCGGCGTCGAACGGTACCGCGAACTGAATCGCGCCAGGACGGACTTCTTTGCCGACCAGTCCGCGCAGGGTTTGCTGCAGATTCATCGCGACGGCCGGGACTACTATCCGGCGAGCACGGGCATTGGCATGCGCGGACCAGGCTTGACGGTCAGTTGTATGGCTCTGCAGACGGATCGCGAAGACGTGAGGCTGCTGCCGCTGGAGAATCCGAATCAGACTTCGGCGTTCAATTATTCAAAGGCGTTTTCCGCCAAGAGTCCCAAGTTTTCGCGGGCGATGGCGGTGATCATCGGGGACTACATCACCACCTGGGTTTCCGGCACGGCGAGCATTGTGAATTCGGAAACCGTGCATGTGGGGGACGCGGAGCGTCAAACGGAACAAACGATCGACAACATCGAGCGACTGATCAGCCGGGAGAACTTCGCGGGGCATGGCGTCGCCGATGCGGGCGCCCGGCTCGAAGATCTTGCGAAGGTTCGAGTCTACGTCAAACGGGCAGAAGACTACGAAACGTGTCGCGCGGTGTGTGAACGCCGCTTCGGGCCGATTCCGGCGATCTATGCCGTCGCTGATGTTTGCCGGTCCGACTTGCTGGTTGAAATCGAGGGGGTCGCCTTTTCCAGAGTCAACCCGAACGAAGCGAGAGCGAACGAACAATAGCGGAGCGGCTACTTGTCACACGGACGGTCGACTGGGCAGTATGGAAGCGATTGAGCGACATGCGTTGTTGAGTCATGATCGGAGGCCTTCGAATGGACTTCAATCACGGTCATTCCCGACGCAAACGGCATCGGCATGCGGAGTCGGTCAACCCCGAAGTCGATGTTCACGGGAACGATGAGATTCGCCGTCCACATCGCTTCTCGGTGGCGAACCTGTTGATCCTCGCGCTTACGATCGGCCTGTCCGGAGGCGCGGTCTACTGGCTGTACGAATATCAGCAGCAAAACGCCGCCAATGAGTCGGCGAACGTACTCCAGGAGCAGTTCGATGCCGCCCGAGGCGACGAGGCCGAGGAACCGGATCTCGCTGATGCGGCAGATTCGGAGACGCCGGCCGGTGAGCAGGCTCCGAGTGTTCCGGAGAATCCCTACTCAAGCGGTCTCCCGCCCGAGGCGGCCACTGCTGTGGACGAGATCGTCTTCTCAAGGCTGGCGGAACTCGAAATTGCGCCTGCGGAAGTCTGCTCCGACGGAGTGTTTCTGAGGCGCGCCTACATCACCACGCTGGGGACGATTCCGACCGTCGAGGAAGCGAAACAGTTCCTGGACGACACAGACGCCGACAAGCGGGCCAGGCTGATCGACGAATTGCTCGAGCGGGCGGAGTTTGCGGACTACGCGGCGATGAAATGGTGCGACACGCTGCGGGTCAAAGCGGAGTTTCCGATCAACCTGTGGCCGAACGCCGCACAGGCGTATCACCACTGGATTCGGACGGCGATCGACCAGAACATGCCTTACGACCAGTTCGCCCGCGAATTGCTGACCTCCTCGGGCAGCAACTTCCGCACGCCGCAAGTCAATTTCTATCGGGCTGTGCAGGGGAAAGAGCCGGTGACTCTGGCCCAGGCGGTCGCGTTGACGTTTCTCGGCCAGCGGACGGACGCCTGGCCGGAGACTCAACTCGATGGAATGAGTGCGTTTTTTTCTCAGGTGGGATTCAAGCCGACGGGAGAATGGAAAGAGGAGATTGTCTTTTTCGATCGCCGCAAGAGCCTGGAAGCGGCCGGGGAAGGCGGTCCGCTCCAAGCGACGTTCCCCGGCGGTGAAACGGTGACGATTCCCCCCGGAGAAGACCCGCGCGTGGTGTTTGCCGACTGGTTGACCCGTCCCGAGAACGACGCGTTTTCGCGGGCGATCGCCAACCGCGTGTGGTACTGGGTCTACGGGCGAGGAATTGTCGAGGAACCGGACGACATGCGGCCGGACAATCTGCCGGTTCATCCGGAGTTGCTCGACTTGCTGTCGCAGGAACTGGTGGATTCCGGATACGACCTGCGACATCTGTACCGGCTGATTCTCAATTCGGAGACGTTCCAGCTCTCGTGTCTTCCAAAGAGTGACAATCCGCACGCCGGCCGGTATTTCGCGTACTTTCCGGCACGCCGGCTTGAAGCGGAAGTGCTGATCGACGCGATCTGCAAGATCACCGGAACGACCGAGGTGTACTCGAGCATTATTCCGGAGCCGTTCACGTTCTTGCCGGAAGATCAACGGGCGGTTGCACTACCCGACGGGAGCATCACGAGCAGCTTTCTCGAGATGTTCGGCCGTCCGGCGCGCGATACGGGATTGGCGTCTGAACGCAATGACCAGTTGACTGCGGCACAGGCTTTGCATTTGCTGAATTCCAACCACATCCGCCAGAAGATCCAGGAGGGGCCGGGACTCGAAGAATTCCGGTGGGACGACCGCACGGAAAGCATGTACCTGGCCATTCTTTCGCGTCGACCCACGGCAGAGGAGTATTCGCGGACCATGACGATGGGCAAGTACGGCGCGACGAAAGAGTTGGCCTGGGCGCTGATCAACAGCGATGAGTTTCTGTTCCAGCATTGAACGGGTGAAGAGCACTTGATGAGGGAGAGGCGTCATGAGACTTCCCGAATTCCAGATCGACTTTGAACGGACGATCTCGCGGCGACGGCTGATGCAGGGCGGCATGATGAATGCGGCCGGCATGCTGCTCGCCTCGCGATTGCTGGCCGACGACCAGTCGGCGGAGAGAGCCGAGACAACTCCGGGCGGCTTGCCGGAGGCGAAGGCGCAAGCGGTGATTCAGATCTGGCTGGCCGGAGGTCCGACGCACATTGACACGTTTGACCCCAAGCCGGCTGCGGGGGTGGAATACACGGGTCCGCTTTCGAGCACGAATTCGACGAACGTGTCCGGCATCGAGATCGGCGAACTGATGCCGGAACTCGCAACGGTGGCCGACAAGTTCTCGCTGATTCGCAGTTTCACCCACGGTCAGAACGGTCACGAGACGGCTTCGTACCTGACGCAGACCGGCCGCATGCCGGGGCGAATCGTCTATCCCGCCGTCGGGGCGGTCGTGAACGCGTTCAAAGGAGTGGGCGAGAAATCGGAGTTCAATCCGGAGGAAAGCCTGATTCCGCCCTACGTCGTTCTGACGAATCCACAGGGACGGTTTTCCGAAGCCGGGTTCATGGGGGTCCGTTACAAGCCGTTTGCGACCGGGGGCAATCCGAACGCTGCGCGGTTTGCCGTGGAGGGGATCGTCGCGGCGGACCTGACCGACGAACAGCAGCGGGCCCGTCGCCGGCTGCTGGAGCAGTTCAACACGCTCGGTCAATCCCTTGCCGGCGACGCGGGTCTGGCCGTCGCTGCGGCCTCGCGTGAGCACGCCTATGACCTGATGCTGGGAGACGCCGGCAACGTGTTCAAACTCTCTGAGGAACCGGATGGGTTGCGGCAGAAGTACGGGCGGACCACATTCGGGCAGTCGTGTCTGGCGGCCCGCCGACTGGTTGAAGCGGGGACGAAATTCGTCACGATCAACCACGGCGGTTGGGACACGCATAAGGACCACTTCACTGCGATGCGGCGTTTGCTGCCCGATCTCGATCGTGGAATCGCGGCCCTGCTGTCCGATCTGGCAGACCGGGGACTGCTGGAGAGCACGATTGTGTGGTGCATCGGCGAGTTCGGCCGGACGCCGAAGGTCGCGACCGAATCTCCGTGGAATGGAGGACGTCACCACTTCGGGCAGGTCTTCTCGACGCTGGTGGCGGGCGGAGGATTCCAGGGCGGACAGATTGTCGGCGAGTCTGACGCGCGGGCTGAGTCCGTGCGGGATCGTCCGGTTTATCCGGGCGACTTGATCGGGACGATGTACGAACTGATCGGCATCAACCCCGAAGCGAGCCTGCCACACCCCCGGGGAGACTTCATTCGCGCCACTCCGGGAGCGGATGAAGGGATGGAATCGGGCGGGCGGCTGACAGAGATTATCTGAGGAGGAGATCGCGATGAGCTGCAAGCGCGCGCACTGGAGTCTGCTTCACGCTCTGATCATCGTCTCGTTCGGCGCGGCTGGGGCGCCGGCGCAAAGCGGTACGAACGATCCCCACGTGGCCTACTCCTATCCCGCCGGGTGCGAGCAGGGGGCGTCGATTCAGGTCGTCATCGGCGGCCAATACCTGGAGAACGTCAATGGAGTCCACATCGCCGGCGACGGCGTCGCGGCAGAGGTCGTCGGCTGGTACCGGCCGATGTCGCGCGGGATGTACACCAATCTTCGGATGCGGCTGAATGACACGCGGGAAGCACTGATCGAGGAGGGTAAACAGCCGAGCCAGGTGGAGGTGGCGATCGCCGCCGGCGTCACCGCGGAACAGATCAAGGAAATGGAGGTTTTCCTCAAGCGGGATCGCGACCCCCGGCGGCAGCCGAACGAGCAACTCGAGGAGGAACTCACCTTGAATTTGACGGTTGCGCGGGACGCGGAGCCGGGCAAGCGCGAGTTCCGTTTGCTCACCGACCGGTCGATGTCGAACCCGATCTGGATCCATGTGGGGACTTATCCGGAATTCCGGGAGACAGAACCCGAGGACGGCGAACCGGATGAAATTGAAGGTGAACTGCCGGTGCTGGTGAACGGGCAGATCATGCCGGGGGACGTCGACCGTTTTACGTTTCATGCAACCGAGGGAACGAGACTGGTGATCAATGCGGGCGCGCGGGCCGTCACACCGTTTCTCGCGGACGCCGTTCCGGGATGGTTTCAGGCGGTGCTGACACTTTTCGATTCGGATGGAAACGTGGTAGCCCGCGCTGATTCGTTCCAGTTCCATCAGGACCCGGTGATCCTGTTCGAGGCGCCTCGCGACGACCGGTATACGGTCGCAATCCGCGATTCGCTGTTTCGCGGCCGGGAAGACTTCGTTTACCGCATGACGATCGGGGAAACTCCGTTCATCACGAGTTACTTTCCGTTGGGGGCGCGGATCGGCTCGGATGTTACGGTCGAACTGGAAGGCTGGAATCTGTCCCGGCGATCCGTTGAGCTGCGTGCTCCGTCGGGACGCCGTTACCGGCCCGTCCATTGGGTTTCGTTGCCGCAGGAGGTTGGGCCCGCACTTCGGTTCCCGTTGCAGGTCGACCGCTTGACGGAAGCATTCGACCAGGAACCGAACGATGATCGGTCCTCAGCACAGGTCGTCGACGCGCACCAGGTCATCAATGGACGCATTGATCACCCCGGCGACATGGATGTGTTCCGGATTGAAACCTCGGGACCGCTGGTGTTGGAAGTGCAGGCGCGGCGGCACGGTTCGCCGCTCGACTCGATGCTGACGCTGGTGGACGACGAAGGGAATGAAGTTGCATTCAACGACGACCACGTCGACCGGTCGCAGGCGCTCTCGACTCACCATGCGGACTCGCATCTGACCGCAGTGATTCCGAGTGGTGTTCCGCATTACCTGTTCTTGACCGACGCACAGAACAACGGGGGAACGGACTTTGTGTACCGGCTCTACCTCCGTGCGCGCGAGCCCGATTACGAACTCCGCGTGGTCCCCTCCACGATCATCGCCTCGGCTGGAGCGACTGTGCCGGTGACGGTGTTCGCATTACGAAAGGATGGTTTCGAAGGAGATATCGGTCTCAACCTGGTCGATGCCGCTGACGGGTTCGAGTTGCACGGCGGGTTGATCCCCGGCGACGCCGAAAGCATGCAGATGACGCTCAAGCTGCCGGAGACATCCGGCGACGGTCCGCTCACGCTCGCCATGGAAGGGCAGGCCCGCGGCCCGCGCAGCGCTCAACCGCTCGTCCGCCCGGCGATTCCCGCCGAAAACATGATGCAGGCGTTCATCTGGCATCACCTGGTTCCCGTCGACGACTGGAACATCATTGTCAATTCACGAAAGGCGGTTCAGTCTCCTTTCGAGACGGCGAACTTCGACAAACCACAGCAGGTTCCGCTGGGAGGGCGTCTGCTCGTGCCGGCGCGTCTGCTCGACAGCAACGTTCCACCGAAGGAATTGCGGGTCGAGTTGATCGAACCTCCCGCGGGAACATCGGCAGAAATCGTGACCGACGACATGGAACGGTTCGCGGTTCAGATTACGACGGACCCAGTGGGATCGCCCGGCGGTTGGCGCGGGAATCTGCTGCTCCGAGCGTATCGGGAGACTTTGCCTGCGCCGACAGAGTCCGATCCGGCGCCGACTCCCGTCCGCACCGATTACGGATTGCTCCCCGCCTTTCCGGTCGAAATCGGAACGAGGAAGACCAATCGAACAATCATGGCGGAGTGAACAGGCTGCCTTGACGGGCCAGACGATTGGAAGACCAAGAGCATCTTCATGGGTGAAATCGTATTCCAAAGAGTGACCCGTCGACGCGTCATCGGCATGAGTGCGCTGCTGGCTGCCTGCCTGACGGCGTCATTCCCGCTTGCAGCGCAGCGGCGTCTGGATTCTGCAGACGCCCGGAAGCTGATGGAGATTCGCGAGTCACTGAGCGGGGTGTCGCTGCTGCTGAGGAGAAACGACATGGACGGAGCGCGGCAGGCGGTCGACGCCGCCGAGGCGCAACTCGATGAATTGGTCGCCGAATCCAGCCTGGAAGAATCGCACAACGCAGTGCGGGGCGTGAGGACGGCTATCGCCCACAAACGTCACGCTCTCGCGGTGCGGGAGGCCCGGCTCAGCGGTCGTCCGGCCGAAAACAGCGTCAGCTTTGTGCGACACGTGGCCCCGATCCTGGAGGCTCACTGTATGAGGTGCCACGGGGAGAATCCGCGCGGCAAGCTGCAACTGAACACATTTGCCGGAATCAAGCGCGGCGGAGAATCGGGCCCTTTGCTCACGAAAGGCCGTCCGGATCGCAGCCTGCTCATGTACCGATTGATGGCGCCGGACAAGAATCGGATGCCGAAAGGCGGCGAGCCGCTGACGCACGCGGAACTGGCGGCGATTTCGCTGTGGATCAAACAGGGGGCGCGGTTCGACGGCGACGACGAAGACCTCGAACTGGCGGAACTGACACAGCCGCAAGAGGAGTTGCCGCCGATCGAAGTGGCCCTGCCGACCGGGGATGAGACGGTTTCTTTCAAGGAGGACATCGCGCCGTTTCTGGTTGAGAATTGCCTGCGATGTCATCAAGGGCAGGATCCGGGAGGCGGACTCTCGCTGGTCGACTTCGAGTCGTTGCTGCGCGGGGGCGACAGCGGTCCGGCGGTCGTGCCGGGCAAGCCGAATGAGAGCCTCGTCCACCAGTTGGTTGGGGGTGATGAGGCGATGCGGATGCCGCTGGAGGGAAACGTCACGGAGGAGAATTACAAGGATCTTGGCGTGTGGATCTGGGAGGGGGCGACGTATGACGGCGGCGACCCGCGGCTCAGTCTGCGGGCTCTGGTCTCTTCGGATTCCGACCTGCTCGCCGCCGATCTGGCCGCTCTGAGCCCGGACGAGTTCATCGAACTGCGGAATGAACGGACGGCTGACCAGTGGCACACGGCATTCGCCGACGCCGCTCCGAACACGATCGAGAGCAACGACCTTCTCGTCTACGGCAACGTCGCGGAGGAGCGGCTTGAAACGTTGGTTGAGTGGTCGACCGATCATTTGAGCAGGCTGCGGTCGCTGTTTGACGTGGCGGATGACGAGCCGCTGTGGAAGGGGCGTCTGGCGGTCTTCGTCGTTGCGGAGCGAGACGGCTACGAACAGTTCAATGACGCGGTCACGCGGCAGCGGATTGTGCCTGATATTGTCGGCAACGTGCTGGTCGACGAAGGACATCGGGACGCGCTGATCGTGCTGCTCGATGTGGGAGACGAAGCTTCGGACAAGTCGCCGACGCTCAGGTTCAGTCTGACGGAACAATTGACCGCAGCCTGGCTTGCGCTTCAGGCGAACAAGTACCCCGAGTGGGTCTCTCTCGGGCTGGGTCCGGCGCTGGCGAGTCTGGACGCGGATGATCGCGATGAGTACGTCCTTACGATGCGCAACGCGGCGCGGGATGCACTCGAGGAAATCGATGAGCCTGTGGATGTATTTCGAGACGGGACTTTCGTATCGACCGACCAGGCGCGAGCGGTTGGTTTCACACTGATCGATTATCTCTGGAAGCGGGGCCGGCAGCGCCGCCTGGCGGAGTTGGTTGCTCTGCTGCGGGACGAGGGTGAAATCGGAAACGCGATCCGCAGAGTTTACCGGGTCGACCTCGAACCGCTGGCGCGGAGCTATGTCTCGTCGATTCAGGGGCGGCGATAGGCCGTGATTGCATCCAGCGCGCCCCGATTCCGTTTCCCTCAGAAGCGCCGCTTGGAGACTGTTGAAGATTCAAACGCCGAGGCGTCCGGGTGATCTGTCGATCCTGCGAGGACCGGTATATGGACAAGGTCAAAACTCATGAGTGCTGATGTGAGGAGGCTTCGACTTCTGGCGTGTTGCGCTCTGCTGACGGTCGCCTCTGCATGCGGTTCCGATCGCAGTCGGGAGAGGGACCGCGATGATGTCGCACCGGCAGCCGGGCGGAGCCGGTTCATTCCGGTCGATACATCGCGGCTGACGGCTCTGCCTTATGCCTATCAACTCGAGAATGCGTTTCCGCAACTCAACTTCGGGAATCAGCGGCCGCTGCAACTGCTGTATGCACCGGACGGGACGAGTCGCGTGTTTGTGTTGTGCCAAAACGGGAAGGTCCACGCATTCGAGAATCGCGAGGACGAGCATGCGACCGATGTGTTTCTTGATCTCTCCACCGTGGTCTCCCGGTCCGGAAACGAAGAGGGGCTGCTGGGGCTGGCGTTTCATCCGGAGTACGCCGAGAACGGCGAGTTCTTCGTCTGCTATTCGACCGAGGGACCGAAGACCGTGGTTTCGCGGTTTCGTGTATCGGCCGACGACCCCGCTCGCGGCGACGCAGACTCCGAAGAAGTGCTGCTGACGATCGACCAGCCGTTTCGCACGCAGAACGGCGGATCGCTGGAGTTCGGGCCAGACGGATATCTGTACATCGGCCTGGGGGACGGGGGTTCGGCCAATGATCCGCAAGGGCACGGCCAGGATCTGACTACGCTGCTCGGGTCGGTCTTGCGAATCGACGTCGATTCGGTCGACGGAGACCTGCCGTATGCAATCCCGAGCGACAATCCGTTCGTGGGTCGAGGGGACGAAGCGCGGGGCGAAATCTGGGCATACGGCTTCCGGAATGTGTGGCGGCTGGCGTTCGATCGTGAAACCGGCCAACTCTGGGGCGGCGACGTCGGACAGGATCGCTACGAAGAGGTCAACCTGATCGTGAAGGGAGGCAATTACGGCTGGAACCAGCGTGAAGGCCGCCATCCCCTGGAGGAGGCGGACAACTGGGGGTTCTTTCCGACCGCGCCGACCGAGAACGACGGAACGCATCCGCCGGTCACGGAGTATTTTCACAGCGAGGGGCGGGCCGTGGTCGGCGGCCGCGTCTACCGCGGTTCCCGTTTGCCGGAACTGCATGGCGCGTATCTCTATGCCGACTTTGTGACGGGGAACGTGTGGGCGCTCCGTTACGACTCCGATGAAAGGCAGGTGACGAGCGACACGCAAATCTGCAGCAGCAAGGCGCAGATCGCCGGTTTCGGCGAAGACCGGGACGGAGAGGTTTATCTGTGCGCCTTCGACGGGAACATCTACCGCCTGCGGGAGAACGCCGACTATCTGCTCGGCGGTGAGATCCGGTTCCCAGCACGGCTTTCGGAGACGGGGCTGTTCGAATCGACGGCCGAGCTGCGACCGGTTCCCGGAATGATTCCGTACTCGGTGAACGTGCCGCTGTGGTCGGACCATGCGAGCAAGGAGCGTTATGTGGCGCTCCCGGCCGGTGGTCAGGTGCAGTTCTCCGAGACGGGGCAGTGGGAGTTTCCGCAGGGGAGCGTCATCGTGAAGACGTTTTCGCTGGACATGAAGCGCGACGACCCTTCGACGCAGAGGCGCCTGGAAACTCGGCTGCTGGTGAACAGTCCCTACGGCTGGGAAGGTTACACCTACCTGTGGAACGACGAACAGACCGACGCGTTCCTGAGCGACGTGGCGACGACCGAGTCGTTCGAGATCGAAACCGGCGACGGCGCGACGACGCAGCACTGGTATTACCCCGGCCGCTCGGACTGCAAGGCGTGCCACACGGCGGCCGGCGGGTTTGTACTGAGTCTGAATACCCGGCAACTCAATCGCGATCACGATTACGGCGAGGGACCGGTCAACCAGATCGCCGCACTCGCGGCGATGGGTGTCTTCTCCGCACCGCTGCCGGAAGATGCCGCGACCTGGGAGGCTTACCCGGAGTGGAGCGCTGACGCGTCTTCGCCGGATGAGAACGAACGCCTGGTGCGGGCCTATCTCGACGTGAACTGCGCGTTCTGCCACGCGCCGGGAGGTCCGGGGAATTCACCGATCGACCTGCGGTATCACACTCCACTTGAGCGGATGGCGTTGATCGGCGTGCCACCGCGCGGCACGCGTTCGTCCAGAGAGCCGGCTTCGTTTCTGGTCTCGCCGGGACGGCCCCGCGACTCGGAATTGCTGTTGCGAATGGAACTGCGCGGACCGGGACAGATGCCGGTGCTGGCGTCGACCGTCGCCGACACACGCGCCCTGCAGCGGATCGCCGACTGGATTGCGCAGTTGCAGCCGAGCGGCCGGTAACGCCGGGTCTGTCAGTCCGGCAGCGGTTGGTCTTTGGTTTCGGGAGCGAAGGGCAACGCGATCAGGCCGATGACGAAAATGACGCACATCGTCAGTCCGGCGTTGCGGAGCGGTTCTGCCGTGTCGGCGTAAACCTGGCTCGTGAGAACTCCCAGGACGGCGGGGCCCGCCGCTGCGAGGAACCGTCCGATGTTGTAGCAGAAGCTGGTTCCCGTGCTGCGCAGATAGGTGGGGAACAGTTCCGGGAAGTAGATCGCGTACCCGGCGAAGAGCGACAGGATGCAGAAGCCCATGACGGGAACCATCCAGTAGATTTCGGACGTCTGGTCGAGGTACATGAAGACGGCGGCCGTGCTGATGGCGGAAGCAACGAATGCCATGGCAAACGTCGGCTTGCGGCCGATCCTTTGCGTGACGACGCCGAACGAGTACATCCCCAGAAACGCGCCGATGTTGAGCATCAATCCGGTGGTGCCTTTCCACTTGGCAGCCTGACCGGCGATGGCTTCCGGCGCAACGCCCTCGGCGGCGAGTTTGGTGGAAACAAAGTTGCCGACCAGATCCATCGTGAAGAAGACGATGCCCCACAGCCCGACCACGCCGGAAAAAGCCAACGTCAGTCCGATGAGCGCGCGGCGACGAAGTTCCGGATCTCCGAACAGGGCCTGGTAGGAACCCAACTGCTTTTCCACCGCGCCCTCATGCGAAACCTGCTGCCATCGTTCCGGTTCCTTCAAGTGTCTGCGAATGACAAGGCACAGCAGCGCCGGCACGGCGCCCACGATGAACAGCGGCCGCCACACGCTGGGGAGCAGGCCCTGCTCATACAGGCCGCCGACGACGATGTTGACCAGAGCCGCGCTGACGTTGCCGATGGCGGAAAGGGCTTGCAGCAGACTCAAAGCGTAGGGCCGCGCCCGATGCGGCATGACTTCGGCGACGAGGGCGACGCCGACGGCGAACTCCCCCCCCACGCCGAGGCCGGTCAGGAATCGATACGCCGCAAAGTCCCAGAAGCTCACACTCAAAGAACTGAGACCGGTAAAGAGCGAGTACATCAGAATCGTGATCAACATCGTTTTGGCCCGGCCGATGCGGTCTCCCAGCACGCCGAAGACCAATCCGCCGCTGGCCCAGCCGATGAGGAAAATCGCCGTGGCGTATCCGGAGTAGGCATCGACGACCGATTGCGACGGGGGCGCCTCGGGAGATTCGGCGAGCAATTCTTTCATCGCGGGCTGACGCGCCATGATGAAGAGTTGCTGATCGAGGCAATCGAAGAGCCAGCCGAGGGCGGCGACGGTGAGGACGAACCAGTGGTAGCGGTTCAGCAGCTTGTACCAGGGGCGGCCGTCCGGTTCGGGGGGCAAGGGTGCGACAGGTTGATTCACAGGGCGCGCTCCAGGGCGGGAATCAGTTCCAGAATGAGCCGGCGATTCGAGAGAATCGGCCCAACTTGATCGATGCGGAGCGTCAGGTCAAGCAGACGAGACGACGGATGGAGTCGCGACCGGCACAGTTCCCTCCGGTCCGGCTATTCGCAGATTTCCAGTTCGAGAATCCGGTAGCGGGAGCGACCGATCGGCGCGCCGCCGTTATGAAACTGGATGCCGCCGTAGGCGTAGCCATTGACCGCGCGATGGGTGTGGCCGAAGTAGACGTGTTCGACGCCGGTTTCCGGTCCGTGGCCGACGTCGCGGAGGTAGGAGAGGATCCGGCGGGCGACGACGCGTTTGGGGTAGACGGCCCGCGGCAATACATCGTGGACGTTGGAATGGACGAGAAGATCGTAGGCGCGGTGGTGCAGGTTGCTGCGCTTGCGATGCCGGAACTTGTGACGGCGGCGTTCGAGCCGGGCGGCGGTCATCTTGCGGTCGGCGACGTCGCCGTGCAGAAAGAACGCGTTGCCGCGGCGAAGGAAGAATCGCTCCCACTCAAAATTGGGCACGTCGGCGGCGAGCGCGGGCAGTTGCTCGATGAGTTCCGGATGGTAGTCGTGGTTGCCGAGGAGGAATTCGACGCGGCATTCCGGCACGCGTACGGAGAGGTCGTGCAGCCAGTGAAGCGCCGCCTCCACGGTGTCCCGCTCCGACGGCAGTGTGGACCATTTGAAGTCGAAAATGTCTCCCCCGAGGATGCAGTGCTGGGCCTCTTCGGCGGCCCTGCGGATCGCTTCCAGATGGCGGTCCCCGCGAGAGCGGTTCGCAAACAGGTGCAGGTCGGAGACGAAACAGGCGCGGGGCATCGTGGAGGCGTTCGGGAGATCGTTCGGGGAAGGTCTTCAGCGCGTGGGTCGGACTGTCGTCGTCGGAACCGCGTCCGCTCGAGGAATGCCGCGGCGAACCCGCAAGCGGGGAGACGCCTCCGCGGACGAAACCCGCTCTCGGCAGCTCACTCCAGCGACTCCGCCTGCCGGTAAACTTCCTCCATGACGAGATCCTCGACGTTTTCGGCCCAGTGGGCGGGTTGGCCGTAGTAGAGCATCGATCCGCCTCCTTCGTATCCTCCTTCCTGGAGCACCCGGAGCGAGGGGATGTAGGCCATGACGTCGTTGGCGTATCCGGCGACCCAGGTGTCGTCGACTCCGAGTTCCGACTTGATGCGAATCGAGAAGTCGACCACCACCTCTCCGCCGAGCGTGACCCAGGTGGGGCCATCGCCGAGGCGCCAGGTCTGAACGGGATAAGGGTAGGTCCGGCTCAGGCCGCCATTCGCATCCCAGCGCTCGAGCAGGAGATTGGCGCGTCCGCGCTCGTAGTGGCTGTCGGACTTCGTCGTCGCCTCAAGCTGCTCGCGGGTGGGCAGATCGGCGAATTCGAGTTCGATCTCGTCGTAGGCCGTCCGCAAGTCGCCGGAGATTTTGAACATCCGCCCTTCGAGCACTTCTTCGACGGCCGCCGCCAGCCGGTTGCCGTACTCCTGCGCCAGTTCGACGGTCCGGCGAGGCAGCGGATTCTGGTCCGCGCCGCAGCCGGCCCAGAACATTGCCTGCGTGCCGGGATGCGCCTCTTCCAGCGCGATCTGAGCGAAACCCGGGTAGTCGCCCGACCACTGGTAAAAGCTGAGGACCGTGGCATGACAGGCGTAACCGAAGACGACCGCCTTGAGTTCCTCCCCGCAGCGGACCGCCAGCACCGGGACTGAATGATCGACCGGTCCCTGCAGCAGGCCCTGTTCGCGGAGCATGGGGACGTCCGGCTCGCGATTGTTGCGGCGATTGACGGCGAACGCGGCGAAACCATTGCCCCAGGTGATCGAAGCCGGTTCGAGATCGCCGATCGCCTCGCCGACGCTGGCAACGACGTCGTCGATCAGTTTGCTGGTGTAGGCGTCGATCTGCTCCCACTGCTGGTCGCTGATGGAGAACATCGCCTTCAGATTCTCCCCGACAACCGGGCCGGTGTGGGTGTGAGAACTGAAGAGCGCCGAGTTGGCGACGGGAATCTCGTACTCGTCCGCGATTCGCTCGCGGATGCTCAATTCGGTTCCCCGGTCGAGTCCGACCAGATCGAGGGTGACGATAGCGATCTTCTCGCCTGCGCCGTCCTGCAGCACGAGCGTTTTGGCCCACAGGTCGGTCAGTTTGCCCTCGGAGGGATGGTCACGGCCTCCATATCCCGACATCCACATCGATTCTTCGGGCGTGATATTGACCTTCGCGGCACCGGCCTGCCAGTCGTCGGCATGGCAAGCGGTTGCGAGAACAGACGCCGGCAGAAGTGCGAAGAGAGTCAGAATAACGCGACGTTTCAAACCAATGGTCATTGGGAATCCTGGACAGTCAACTGAAGGTAAAAATCGTGAGCGGCAGAAATTTCGTCGCACGGGCTAGAAGTCACGGACGACGTTGCCGTCGTTGCGGCCGGCGATGCGCTGGTACGTCCCCATCTCGCGGGCCGATGCCGGGCGGCTGTCGATGTCGTCGCTGACGAAAGTGACTGCACCGTCGCACTTGAGAAAGTGGGCGCCGTCGGCGTGCCGGCTGGAGAAGGAAGCGTAGTTGTCATTCAACCGGGACTGGTGGCTGCCGTCGGTGACGGCGTCGTTTTCGTGGTGGTTTGAGGTGACCGCCGGCCAGATGCCGCCGCCGCTGGTGACGCAGCGTTCGCCCACCATGATGGTGTTCGATGTCCCATCGGTAATATCGCGGATGCGCACACTGCTGTTGCACCAGAGGATCCCGTCCGACTCGTCCGGAGTCGGCATCGTCCCGGGCCAGAACTGGCTCATTTCGGACGGCAACCAGCGTGGGAGCGGCTTTGAACCGAAGTTCCCGGAGTAGTTTGAAGTCGCGAACCCGCCCCGGAGTTCATTGATCGGTTCGAGCGTGTCGGACGGACAGCGAAACACGTCCAGCGGTTCGAGCAGCCAGTCGTCCTGTGTCGACGGCGGCCTTCGAAAGTCGAATTGATTATAGAGTTGAGCATGACCCACGTACGGGAGAATTTGTGCGCTCCAGCAATATCCCGCCGGTGAGGGAGCGTCCCAGTCGTGCTGAACCCATCCGGGAGGGAAAGTCACCCAGACATCGTGATAGTTATGAAGGGCCAGACCCAACTGCTTGAGGTTATTCTTGCACTGCGTCAGCCTCGCTTCTTCGCGGGAACCCTGCAGCGCGGGAGCGGCCAGGGCCGCCAGGAGGGTGATGATCGCCAGAACGACGGTCGCTTCGATCAATGTGAAGCCGCGTCTTGCTCGGTTGTGCGGGGTCATATCGGGCGTTCCTCGTGCGCGTGATGCCGGAGGCGTCTATTCGGGAAGCACGATCTTCGAGACGAACTCGGGGAATTCGAGCAATCGCCAGTGATCGCCGATTCGCTCCAGGCGGAGTGCATAACCTGCTCCCGGGCCGACCGGATCGTTGGTGAGTTGCCGGGCGATGTTGTCGCGGATCTTCCCGGCCTGATTGTCGAGTCGCCAGTGGCCGTTCTGCTTTTCGAAGTAAAGGTTCCGTTCTTCGCCGAGAGGGCGGGAACTCGGAAGTGTAATCTGTCCCACGTTGCCCGACTCGTCGAACTTCGGTTCCAGTTCGGCCGCCGCGAGAAGATCGTCGATCATCGTTTCGACCATTTCAGGATGCTCTTCCAGCCGTTCGCGCAGCCCAGCGAAACGGTCGTCCTTTCGCATGCGGGCGACTTCCTCGACGGGGAACATGTGCTCGACGAATTCCTCGATCTTCTCGTCTTCCAGGAGCGCGGCCGCTTCGGCCAGAACGACCGGCAGGTCGCCGTCGATGCCGGGCACGTCGCTGACGTCGAGTTCTTCCGGTTCCACAACGGGGGTGTCACTGCCTTCGTCGGGCTCTGCTCCGAGCAGGAGGTCGACCTCATAGGCGGCGACACCGCCGCTCGGGTCGAAGGCCGGCGACTGCTCTTCGAGGTGCTTGAGCATGGCGATCATCTTTGCGCGGTGCGGCCACTCGTTGAGAGACGCAGCCACTTCCTGGACGGCGTTCTGTTCGCGGATCTGCCGGAGATCGTCCACCGGTGCGAACCACTCGACGAACTCGACGTAGTCTTTTTCCTCCATCACGGTTCGCAACCGCTGGAGGGCCGCCTTGGTTTGCTCGGCGGGCGTCGACTCTTCCTCCGTGTCGCTTGTCGCGTCGGTCGTCCCGCGCCGGACCTGGGCGTGTCCCGTTGAATCGATCCCACAGGCCAGCAGGGCCATCGAAACGAATCGCAGCAGCCGGAGGCGTCGGCCGTTGGTGCCAGTGAACATGGATGTTTCCTCATGTTGAGAGCCACATATCGGGCGACCTGACGTCTCGGTTCAGCCATCGTCGCCGACCCGATTTGCTCTGTCAACGAGGCGGGTGTAGGCTGGGGTCTTCAACTGCCGGCGCGAATTCCGTCCGAAAGCAACTCATGGCGCACGACTTGACGTCCGACGCGGAATACGAGTCCTCCGGGCGTCCGACGTCGGTGCGGTATGTGGTCATCTTCGTGACGTTTCTGACGTCGATCGTGCTCTACGCCGACCGGTTCTGCCTGGTCTACGTGCAGCAGTTCGTGCGCGAAGACCTGGGGCTGAGCAAGCAACAGTTCGGCTGGTGCCTCTCGGCGTTCTTTCTGTCATATTCGCTGGGACAGGTGCCGTCGGGATGGTTGTCGGACCGGTACGGGCCGCGGCTGATGCTGGCCTTGTACGTCGCGATCTGGTCCGGTTTCACCGCGATGCTCGGCCTGGCGGGCGGCTTTGTGATGCTGTTTGTGGCCCGGTTTGCGATGGGGCTTGGCCAGGCGGGCGCTTATCCCACGGCGGCGTCGGTCGTCGCGAGGTGGATGCCGTTGCAGCGGCGCGGCTTCGCCAGCGGTCTCATCGCGTTGGGAGGCCGAATCGGCGGCGCGACCGTACCGATGATTGCCGCCGCGCTCGTGCTGTTCTTCGTGGGAAATGAGGCCACGGTGACACTGGAGCAGCGGGATCTGCTTGATGCGCGATTTCTGGCGGACCAACTGCAACTGGCGGAGTCCGCCGACATGAACTCGCTCGAAATGACCGATGATGCCCGCGCCCGATTGACGGTCGCCCGCAACGTACACGACGTCGTTGCCGCTGCTGACGCATCGCTCCTTGCACCGCTGGCAGACGATTATCGCGCGGCTCTGGACCGGTTGTCAGCCGCTGAGGAAGACTCAGAAAGCGGCGGCCGCGAAACCGTCCCGCCGGACCGTGACTTCGGCGAAGACCGGGCCGAGGTTCAATACACAGATCCGACAATCGCTGCTGAACAAGCGGAGACGCTGGTCGGCGCTCTCAACCAGGTTGTGAACGGTCCGCCGCTCGCAGAGCCCGAGCAACTCAAACTGCTGCCGCTGGACCGCTCTGCGCAAGACATGGCGGACCAGGTTCAACTCAACAGCCGGTCTCAGGCACTTCTCAACCGGCTGGTGATCGAGGCGGTGTTTCCCGATGCGATTCGCAAGGTGTACGGCGGCGGCTGGCGGCCGGCGATGTTCGTGTTCGGTGCAGCGGGGTTGCTGGTCGCAGCGATGTATTTCGTGTGTGTGCGGGACAGGCCGAGCGACCACCCGCTCTCCAATCCGGCCGAGGCGCGATTGATCGCCGGGCCCGGGCAGACGGTGCACTCGACGGCGACACAGCCCCCGGTCGGAGCGGTGCCGTTGTTGGCGATTGTGAAGAGTCCGAGCTTGTGGCTGCTGAGCATCTCGCAGTTCGGCACGAACATCGGGTGGGTTTTCCTCGTCAGCTGGCTGCCGGCCTACTTGTGGGAAGTTCACCGATTGCCGTTTGTCGAACGCAACATGATGGCTTCGATTCCGCTGTATGTCGGCTGGGCGGGGATGTTTCTGGGCGGCTGGGTGACCGATGCGCTGGCGACGCGCCTGGGCGTGCGTTGGGGTCGTGCGCTGCCCTTGAGCGCGACGCGCTTCATCGCGATGGCAGCGTTTATCCTCGTTCTGTTCGATCCTTCCCCCTGGATGGCGACGGCGCTGTTCGCGCTGGTCGCGTTCGGGACCGATCTCGGTTCGCCGGCGACCTGGGCCTTCAACCAGGACGTCGGCGGGCGTTACATCGCCTCAGTACTGGGATGGGGAAACATGTGGGGCAACCTCGGCGCCACCGTCTCACCGATTCTGCTGGTGACGATCGTTGACGACTACTACGGCGGCGACTGGAACGCGGCGTTCATTACCTGCGCGATCGCCTTCATGATCTCCGGGTTCTGTAGCATGCTGGTGGACGCGACGAAACCGATCGACGTCGTTCCGGAATCCGGTTCAGTCGAGACACCGCCCGCAACCTGACAACCGCCGAAAAAACCCGGAGACGCTCGTTGATGACTTCGCGTCTTTGCGTCTTGGCGTGCCAATCAATGCGATGAAACGAGAAACCAACACGGAGCATTAAGACCCGATGAGCGAGCGCACCTCAGCACTTCTGCTTCTCTTGATCGTCGCGTGCTGTTCACATGTCGCGGCGGCTGATCGTCCGAATATTCTCTGGATCACTTCGGAGGACAACGGACCGCACCTCGGTTGTTACGGCGATGAGTATGCGACAACTCCTAATCTGGATGCTCTGGCAGAGAGGAGTTGCCGCTATCTGCGCTGCTGGTCGAATGCGCCTGTGTGTGCGCCGGCGCGAACCGCGATCATCACCGGAATGTATTCCACGTCGCTCGGTGCGGAGCACATGCGGTCGATGGTCCGCATGCCGGAAGGGTTCCTGCTGTATCCACAATACCTGCGTGAAGCCGGCCACTACTGCACGAACAACTCCAAGGAAGACTACAACGTCGTGAAGCCGGGCCAGGTGTGGGACGAGTCGAGCAAGAACGCTCACTGGAAGAACCGGGCTGAGGGTCAGCCGTTCTTTGCAATCTTCAATCACACCATCAGCCACGAGAGCCAGATTCGCAACGAGATCGACGAGAAGGATCGGATTCACGACCCCGCGAAAGTCCGCGTGCCGGCGTATCACCCGGACACGCCGGAGGTCCGCAAGGATTGGGCTCAATACTACGACCGGCTGACGATGATGGACGCCCAGGTCGGTGAAACCCTGAGAGAGCTGGAAGAGGCGGGACTCGCGGAGGAGACGATCGTCTTCTACTACGGCGATCATGGCTCGGGGATGCCGCGCAACAAACGGTGGCCTTACAACTCCGGCCTGCACGTGCCGCTGCTGGTGCACATCCCGGACAAGTGGCGCGACCTCGCGACCGACGATTTCGAGACTGGCGGCGCGTCGGATCGGTTGGTGAGCTTCGTCGACCTCGCGCCGACCGTGTTGAGTCTGTGCGGAATCGAACCCCCGGATCACATGCAGGGGCACGCTTTTCTCGGTGAGCATGCCGTCCAGCCGCAGCCGTACATTCACGGCTTTCGCGGTCGGATGGACGAGCGGTACGACATGGTCCGCAGTGTGACCGATGGCCGCTATGTCTACATCCGCAACTACATGCCGCACCTCGAGTATGGACAGTACGTCAGCTACATGTTCCAGACGCCGACGACACGGGTCTGGAAGGAGCTGTTCGATGACGGAGAGTTGAACGAGGCTCAATCACAGTTCTGGCAGAGGAAGCCGCCGGAGGAACTGTACGATCTGGAGAGCGATCCCGACGAGGTCGTGAACCTGGCCGACTCGCCGGAACACAGCGAGGTCAAAGAGCGGTTGATCGAAGCACTCATCGAGCATCTCGTGAGGATTCGTGATCTCGGTTTCTTCTCCGAATACCACCTGCACGCCTACAGCGGAGGCGACCGGGAACCGCCGCTCACGCGGTACGAAGCGGTGCGCGAATACGACCTCTACAATCCGCGCACGTTTCACTTCGTTGCGGTCTACAGCACCGATCCCGACTCACCGCAGGACCGCATCAAGGCGTATCTCAACGAATGCGCCCGGTTCGGCCCCTACGAGGACTTGGCCATGTACTGGGCAGTGACGGGAATTCTGGGGCAGGGCGGCCACCACTTCACCGAGAATCATCGGGCGCTGCACAACATCATCAAGGACTCAATCGCGGACGAGGCCTGCAATCCGGCGTTCGCCTCGACCAGGATCGTCGCCGCCGAAGCCTTGGCGACGCACGGCGATGACGAGGACCTCGAGGCCGCCTTGCCGGTGCTGATGGAGTACGCCAACGTCCAGGAGCACGGCCTGTACGCGGCGATGTACGCGCTCAATGCGCTCGACCGCCTCAACGAGAAGGCCGCGCCGCTCGCCGATGAGATGTCGGCGCTGCCGCGGGAGTCGGATGCGGTGCCCCGGCGGATGGGGGATTACATCGAGCGGTTGATCGAGAAAATTCTTGCGGATGTGGATTAAAGCCAGAGACATTCGCAGATTCGCTCAATGAGTTTCAATACTCGAAGACCAGAAGACCGCCGCCGACGGATCGTTCGGTGTCGAAGATCGCATTCCTGGAGGAGAAGCGGTTGTAGTTGAAGACACCCGCGAGGGACCAGAATTCGTTGATGCGGTACTGCAAGCGGGCTCCCCCCTGCCAGACGTTCTGGTTGGGGGAGGGAGCGGCGACGGCGTCGAAATAGTCACGGTAACCCCAGCCCCCGGTGAGCAGCAGTGACAGCCGTTCCAGGATCGGGATATTGGCGGCGGCGAAGAGCGACACGCCGTTGAACGAAAAGTTGACGCCGTCGGTCTCGACATGCTGAAGATCGACTCCGGCCGTCACCGATTGCAGATAACGGACGCCCATGTAGTGCGTGTGGCTGGCGCCGATCGCATTGGTGACTCCGTCCCGTGAGTTGAATGCGGGTGCGGCGGTGTTTGCAGAAAAGTCTGTGTTGTCAATCGACCAGTAGATGTTGCTCGTACTCCCGGAGTCCCAGTAACTGGTGAGCAGCGCGCTCCCTGCGGCGCGATTCGCCAGGGTCGTCCCGTCGAACTGGTCGAGCGTGTAAACGAACTGAATTCGCGGCACGAGGACGGTGTGTTCGAGAAAGACAGAGCGTTCGATGAACGCCCCCGGCTGATAGCTTTGCAGATTGAGGCCGGTGAAATCGGACTCGTTGACCGTGAACTGTCCATTGAACAACGCACCGGCCCGCCAGGCGTCGTGCTCCACGAGCCAGTACTCGATCTGCGGCCCGAAATAGAACTGGGCGCTGCCCGCCTGGTTGAGCGCCAGGTTGCGACTGGTGGGTGTGAGGGCGACATTGGAGTTATAGAGCGCCCCGAACTCCAGTCGAAGGAGGAGCGGAGGCGGGCGCTTCACAACGTCGGCGAACGGCGGCAGATTCTGCTGCTCGAGGATTTGGGTTCCGTCGAACTGCCTGATCTCGTAACCGGCCTGCACGATTTCAGACCCGCCTTCCGGCGCCGGCAGTGATTCGAGGCGGCGGGCGGCTTCGGCGGCATACTCGCTGTCCGGCGCCAGCCTGACCACACGGGCGAAATGGTCCGCTGCTTCTGCGGGCCGGTCGAGCTTCTGCAGGAGGAACGCCATGTCGTACTGCACGGCGGCGCTTTGTGCATCGAGCTCAAGTGCGCGACTGAGTGCGTCCAGCGCCCGCCGGTCGTCTCCGACGCCTAAAGCGGCGCGACCCAGCATGCGCCATGTGGCGGCGTCTTCTGGATTCGCCGCGACCCGCGACTCAAGGTAGGCGATCATCACTGCGGATTCGGGACCGGCCTCGTCCCCCGGTTCGCCGTAAACGTGGCGCACCAGCGCAACCGCCAGGAGCAGGGCTGTGGCGGCAATTCGAGCGGGGAACGAGCGGGTTGGGCGGCGACTCACGCGATCTCCGAGTGTCTTTGCGGGCCCTGTTGTGGATGCTTCAGGGCGGGACCGCACAGGTCCGGGTGGTGAAGCGACCTGTCTGGAGGAGAAATGGGGAAGTGGGAGCGTGCTGTTATCCGAAGGCGCTGAACGTGTCAATCAGGATGTGGACGGGAAACGTGAACATCGGTGCGGATTGATCTTGACCGGCAATCCTTTCTGGTTATCCTTCGCGGCCCATTCACGGAAGTCACTCAATGCCCAGTCAGGGCTTTGTTTTCAGGAAGGCCGGACGGCTCATTCGCACGAGACCCTGCGGAATTCGCGCTCCCCTGAGAACCACCTAACCTCCCTTTCCCCAATCAAAGCACGTCGCCGCGTCTGCCTTTTAAGCAGACCGGCGCGCCGCGCATCCGAAGCGCCCTGTGTCGGGCTCTGTCGAGGGATGCGTGAACCGTGGTACGCCGCACGAAACCGTGCCGGATTCGTGTTCCCACTTGCTTGCCGTTCCATCAGTTCCCGGTTGACGCCGCAGAGGAGTTTTCGATGCGAAATCTGATTCGACCCGCTGTCATCACGCTCACAGTGGCCCTGGCTGCGACGGCCCATGGCGACGATCCTCTGGGGGGGCTGAATCCTCTCGGCGGACCTGTGGGTGGAGGAGGAGGAGCACAAGGCGGCGCCGGCCTCGGCCTGCCGGGTCTTCCGGGCGTCCGGGGCGTTGACATCGGGCCCAGCCTCGATGTGGGCGCGAATGCGGGCGTTGATGCGAACCTCTCAACGAATCCTCGATTGCTGAACGCCTCCGGGTCGGTTCGAAGCTCCGCCGAGATGCGGGCTCGATTCCGTCGCACGTCCCGTCCGGACGAGAGGACGCCGGGGGAGGAGTCGCCGCAAAACCGACCGACGGCCTCTGACCCTCAAAGTGCGAGTCCCGAGAACCGGGCGTTGCTGCAACTCGACCTGTATCTGGCGAACCGGCTCTCACAGATCGACAGGTTGCGCGACTATGCCATCGCCCACAATGACGTCTCGTTGTTGATCCGGGCTGATTCGCTGGAGTCTGAAGCCCGTGCGCTGCACCAGCAGCAAGTGACGGCGTTGACCGACGGCGAGGCCTCGCAGGCCGACGACGAATGGGGACCGCGCAACCGAACCGGAGTCTGGGCCGATGCGGACGCGGCGGGCGCCTTCGCGGCTGAGTCGACGGGCCCACAGGGAGAGACTTCGGCCGACGTGCCGCAACGTCCGTCTGCAAACAGTGAGTTCACCGGAGACGCCGCGGCCTGGGTGCGCTACCGGCAGCAACTGGCAGCGGAGGCGGCTCAGTCCGCGCGCGGCCGGGTTGACGCGATTCAACAGACCTCCGGGGAGTTCGCAACCGATGCGGCCGCCGGCACCTTTCAGCGGGGAGACGTCGCGGCGGATAGCGCGGCCCGGCAGGCGTACCGCGCAGAAGGCCGCTTCAGGTCGATGACGCGTTATCAGTCGGAGACGACCGGACCAGGCGCCGCTGACCAGGCCGCCGCCCGCGCGCGGGGGAACGCGTCGACGTATCTCCGAGACATTCAGGGACAGACGGAGACCGGCGGTTACGGCACGGGTCGGTTTGCGCCTGATGTTCCGCAGGAGTTCGACCCCTCCGGGCAGCCGATCGGTGTGGGCGCCTATGGAGAAGGGGCTGTGCAAGGCCGCGGCGAGTTTTCTGCTCCGGAAGGCGCGTTCGACGCGTCTGGGAGAGCCCGCGGTGCCGCCGGGGCGAGGACGAATCTTCCGTCAGTGGGAGGCGTCCCGGACGCCTCGGCCCAGGGACGACTGCGGGGTGCGACGCAGACGCAATCGAACACACAGCTTCCCGCAGGTTCGGGTGCAAGTCGCGTTCGCGGTTCGACCGATGCTGCGGCGCGAGGGAACGCGGGCGCCGTCCGACCTTCGGAAACGGCGCCTGACGCGCCGAATGAGTCCGCTGCTTCCGCCAATGACCGGTAACGGCATCGCGTCGATTACTCGCCGGTCGGAACGAAACGATAGATGCCCCGTCCGTCGGCGGCGACGATCGTGTAGTAGACTTCGCCCTGTTCGTCTTCGCCGAAGGAGATGATGGCCGTTCCGCCCGGCGAGGGGATGGCCTCGTTGGAGACGACTTCCCCGGCGTCTTCGTCGTAGTCGAGGGCCCAGATGCGGCCGGTGACGTAGTCGGCGTAGACGTACTTGCCCTGGAGTTCGGGCAGGCGTTTGCCCCGGTAGACCACGCCGCCGGTGATCGACTTGCCGACCTGGTGATCGTATTCCCAGATCGGCTCGATCAGGTCGTCGCGGGGTCCGACGCCCTCCGGGCCGAAGGGATGCGATCCTTCCCGCAATGCCCATCCGTAGTTGCCGCCACTGACGATCAGGTCGATCTCCTCCCAGAGGTTCTGTCCGACGTCGCCGCACCAGAGTGCTCCGGTCTCGCGGTCGAATGAAATCCGCCAGACGTTTCTCAAGCCGTAGGCATAGATCTCAGGTTGCGCGTCGGTCTGGTTGACGAACGGGTTGTCGTCGGGAATCGCGTACGCTTTGCCGTCTTCCTGCCGGTCGACGTCGATCCGCAGGATCGACCCGAGCCAGGTATTGAGGTTCTGCGCGTTTTCGAGCGGATCGTTCGCCGCGCCGCCGTCGCCGAGTCCGATGTACAGATAGCCGTCGGGACCGAAGCAGACGGTGCCGCCGTTATGATTCCAGAACGGCTGCGGAATGCGCATCAACTCTTCTTCTGAAGAGGGATCGGCGCGGTTCGGGTCGTCCTCTGAGACGTGGAAGCGGGAAACGACTGAGGTGTGCTCGGCGTCGCGCGTGGTGTAGTACACGAAGAACTCGCCGTTGTTCTTGTAGTCGGGATGCAGCGCGAGCCCGAGCAGACCTTCCTCGTTCTGGTTGTCGCTGTACTGCACGCGGTCGCGGATATCGAGGAAGAGGGTCGATTCGGTGACCTCCGGGTCGTTGTCGAAGACATAGATCGCGCCCCACTGGTCTGCGACGAAGATGCGGTTCGACCCGTCGCCGGCGTGCGTGAGTACGATCGGACGGAACGGGCGCGGCAGGCCGCGCTCGGTGATCGGTTCCCAGCCGTCCCATTCGAGATTCGGGAATGCGAGTTCCGGCTGGAGCGCGAGTTCTCCGTCGACCGGGTTGGGGACGCTGCCGTCGGCCGGCAGTTCACGGATCTTGATGTTGCGATAGGCGACCTCATCGCCGTGGTCCTGCAGGCAGATGTGGCCCTTGCCGGTCTTTCCGAAGAGGGGCATGTCGGCGAACTTGCTCTGGGCCACGCGCTGTTTCCAGTCGTCGCTGCCGAGTTGGAAGCGGGCGTAGCGGTAGCCGTTGAGGTTGATCTCGCACTCCGTCTCGGTGACTCGCAAGTGGATGTGGTTCCATTCACCGGGGGGCCGGGTGGCGTCGGCGATTTCCCCGGTGCCGGGATCGACGGGCGGCTTGTAGAGCTGGTAGAGCCAACCGGACAATTGGGGGTCGTGCCCATTGAGGTTGTCCTGGATCTGGATTTCGGGTCCGGTGTGCCACGGGGCGTCTCCCTCTTCCGACACATGAAACATGATGCCGCTGTTGCTTTCGGGAGAGATCCTGTACTCGATGGAGAGTTCGAAGTTGTCGAACTGTTCGGTGGTGATAATGTCGCCTGCGCCATCGGAGGCGCGAACCAGCGCGCCGTCCTGAACTTCCCAGCCGTCGCTGATTCCCTCCTGTTTGAAGTTCCGCCAGCCTGCGGTTGATTCCCCGTCGAAGAGCAATTGCCAGCCGGCCCGTTTCTCGGCGGGCGAGAGTTTCGGCTCCTCGGCGGTCAGGGTGCCTGAGAGCACCATGCAGATTGTGCACAGGGCGATCTGTTCGGGGAATCGTCGTGGTTGCATGCGGTCGCGGCTCCGGGAAGACAGGATCAAGGTGGTCAATTGGTGCGGGTTGCATGGTAGTCGGCCGATATCACGGGGAAAAGCAAGAGTCCGATTGCAGTGATGGGGAAAACCGGGTAAACTCATCAGGTGTGTGAACATTGATGCGTCGCGTCGGCGGATGGTCTTCCCCAGATCGCCGCCCGTGAGGATACCCTCCCGAATCCGACCAGAATCGTCAGGAGCAACCCCAATGAAAAACGCTTGTCTCGGATTGTGTGCCGTCGCCCTGTTGGCCGTCGGCGTGATCGCCGCTGAGGAGAAGAAGGACGAGAAGGCCGTCGCGAAGTGCCCTGTCTCCGGTAAGGACATTAACGAAGAGGCGTTCGTTGAGTACAAGGACGCCAAGGTCTACTTCTGCTGCCCCGGCTGCCCCGGCGCCTTCAAGGACAACACTGCCAAGTACGCCGCGAAGGCCAATCATCAGTTGGTGTTCACCGAACAGGCCGAGCAGAAGAAGTGCCCGCTGACCGGCGGCAAGCTGAACGAGGACACCACGATCGACGTGGCGGGCGTCGACGTCAACTTCTGCTGCAATAACTGCAAGGGCAAAGCGAAGGCGAAGGAAGGCGACGAGCAGGTCGAGTTCCTCTTCAACGACAAAGCCTTCGAGAAGGGCTTCGAGGTGTCGAAGGACGACGAGGAGTAATTTCGCTTGTCGACGTAAGACAATCTTCGAACGGCGCTGCCCTCCGGCAGCGCCGTTTTTTTGACGCTTCATCTCACAAGCGCCTTTTTCGTTGGCGCGATGCGCGTCGAAATCAACTGTCAACCACCCGCACTCCCTGCTCTTCTGTCAGCGCGCGAAATTCTTGCGACAGACGGCCCGTGGTCGATCCCGGCTCTCCGTTGCCGATTGTCCTTCCATCGACCTGGGTGACGGCGGCCAACTCGCCCATCGTGCCTGTGCAGAACGCCTCATCGGCCCGGTAGAGTTCGGCCAGAGAGATATCGCGCTCCGCCGACTCGATACCGTTTACGCGGCAGAGGTCGAGCACGGTCTGCCGGGTGATTCCCTCCGGACAGGCGAGGAGCCGGCTGGTGCTGACGCGGCCGTTCTCCACGATGAACAGATGCGTGGCGTTCGTCTCGGCGATGAAGCCGCGCTGGTCGAGCATGACGGCGTCGTCGGCGCCGGCTGCGTTGGCCTCGATCTTCGCCAGGATCGACTGAATGAGATTGTTGTGGTGGATCTTCGGATCAAGGCAGTCGGGCGGAAACCGGCGCACGCTGGAGGTGATCAAGGTCAGCCCGGATTGGTCGTAGACCGGCGGTTTGAACTCCGCCAGCACGATCAGAGTCGGCCCCGACTGGTTCAGCCGGGGATCCATACCGGAGGTGATCTTGACGCCCCGCGTGAGGGTCAGCCGAATGTGGACGCCGTCGTGCATGTCGTTGGCGGCGAGCGTGCGTTTGATCTGCTCGATGATCTCCGCGTGAGAGGGGATCTCCTTGAAGGCCAGCGCCAGGGCGGAATGCCGCAGCCGATCGAGATGTTCGTCCAGCTTGAAGATCCGCCCGTCGTAGAGACGCAGACCCTCCCAGACGGCGTCGCCTCCCTGCACGACGGAATCGAACGGACTGACCCCGGCCTGGTCGCGATGCACGAGAGCGCCGTTGACGTTGATGACGAGGTCTTTGTTGCGCTGGTCGAATTTCTGGAGCATGGGGTCTGTGGGGGATAGTTCGGTCGCCACGGCCGGCTGTCGCCGGCCGCTCGCCTGTCGGGTGGAAACTCAAACGCAGCGCGTCCATGATAGTCATCCTTTCCTGGAGACGCCGCACATGGCCCGCGCCATTCTGACCTACAGCCGCGCCTGGCATTCACTGGCGATCTGCCGCAGCCTCGGCCGGCAGGGCATCGAAGTGTATTGCGGCGAAGAGGCTCCGTTCGCGGCCTGCTTCTTTTCCCGGTACTGCAGCGGCAGCTTTCAATATCCCTCCGTCTCCGACGACCCGGAGGGCTTCATCGACTTCCTGGTCGAGAAGGTCAAGGAACTCAAACCGCCGGGCGACGAACCATACGTCCTCCTCCCCGTTCACAAAGAGACCTGGCTGATCGCGAAGCACCGTGAGAAGTTCGAGCCGCATATCAGCCTCGCGCTGACCTCGCTGGAGAACATGGAGCGAACGCACGACAAGGGACGGCTGGCCGATCTGGCTCAGGAACTGGGCATTCGGATTCCCGGCACGCGACAGTTTCGGAGTCTCGATGAAGTCTATCGAGCCGTCCCGGACATGACGTTCCCGGTGTTTCTCAAGATGCGGGCCGCCGCGGCGGGGATCGGGCTCAAGAAGTGCAATACTCCGGAAGAACTGACGACGCACTTTCAGCGATTCGTCGAGGGCTACGGACTGGAATCGGACCAGTATCCGCTGGTGCAGGATTTCGTGCCGGGAGAGGATTACTGCTACTCCGCCCTCTACAACCAGGGACGCCCGATCGCCAGCATGACCTACCACAACATTCGTTCCTTTCCGCGCGGAACGGGCGCCGGGGCGGTAAGGGAGACGGTCGATCTGCCGGAAGCGGATGAGGCGGCCGGGAAACTGCTGACGCATCTCAACTGGCATGGGATCGCGCAACTCGATTTTCGCGTCGGAGACGACGGGCAGGTTTACCTGATCGAGTTGAATCCGCGGTTCTTCGGGGGACTGTCGCAGGCTGTGGCGGCGAACGTCGATTACCCGCATCTGCTCTTTCGCATCGCAGCCGGTGAGGAAGTCGAGCCGCCGACGGTTGACTACTCAACGCGGACCGAAGCGCCGGTCGTCGGTCTGCTGGCGACTCTGGATGAAATCGCCCACGACGAGCGATTGTGGGCCCGGTTTCAACAGGCGCGGGCTGAGCAGAAAGACAATGTCGAGAGTGAACAGGCTGCCCGAAAACTGCGGCCGCTGTTCGACGCACTGCGGAAAGCGGCCAATCCGCGCGATCTCAAAGCCTATCTTCAGAAGATGTTCGAGGTGCACGAAGACACGATCAACGACGTCTTCACGACCGACGATCCACGACCGGCGCTGGGGGCCCTGTTTCCGGTCGTGCAGGCGCTGAAGAAGGGAGAGTTCTCTGTCGCCGCTTTCGCCGGCGAAGCGGACCTTGGAAGCGACCGACCGCGACGCCGTTTCCGCGATCTTCTGCGTCATCCGAGTTGGCGGACCGTCTGGCTGACCGCCGCGCTGTATGCGGTATGCGTCTTTGCGGTCAACGCCGACGTGACCCGCAACAACATCGGCTGGATCATCGGGCTGCCGATGAAGCTGGCCGAACTGATTTTCGGTTCAGTCCAACCAGCCGAAAAGGGCAGCATCAGCGGTGCGCTGCGTTACACGGGCTACCACCTGCTCAATCTGGCGTGGCTGTATGTGATCGCGGCGATGATTCGGCGCGAAGCGCCCAGGAAAGCCGCGTCGACGTCGCCCGGGACGTGACGGACGGGGCGTCGACCGCTCGCGGCGTCAGTGATTGACAGCTTCGGTTCGTTCACGGAACCGAATCGCTTCAGCGACAAGTCGCTGAAAATATCGCATGTCGGCCGGAGGGATTTCGGGATGCCACTGTGTGACGAGCACGAACGTCTTGTCCGGGCGTTCCATGCCTTCGATGACTCCGTCGTCGGCGACCGCGACGACACGCAGCCCCGCACCCGGTGCGTCGACTGCCTGCCCGTGAAACGAATTCACTTCCGTCTCTTTCACACCAAGCAAGTCGGCGAGTAGCGAATCAGGCTCGATCGTGATCATGTGCGCGGCAAAGCTGGATGAGGAGATTCCGTGTCGTTCATTGCTCTCGGGGTCGCTTCTGAGATTCTGTAGTGTCCCGCCGTGGGCCACGTTCAGAATCTGAATGCCGCGGCACACGCCGAGAATCGGCATGTCGCGCTGCAGAGCGCCTGCGATGAGAGCCAGTTCAAAGTCGTCGCGGGATCGGTCGACGAGCAGTCCGTCCTCGGCGTCGCCTCCGTAGAGTTGCGGATCCACGTCGCCGCCGCCCGTGAGCAGGAGTGCGTCGATACGGTCCAGAACCGTTTCGGGATCGTCAACCTCCGGGCGAAGTTCGACGATGGCCGCGCCGGCACGGGTCAGACAGACTTCATAGTTTTTGGTGCTGATGCCGGCCCGCGCGTGCCAGGCCGTGTCGTAGGAAACTCCGATCCGAGGGGCGGTGGAGGGAACGGCCGCCCATTGCCAGGTCTTGAGCGCCGCCTGGCAAAGCAGCAGGACGACCGCCACGGAGAGCAGGCTCCATCCGACGGTTCTGCAGAGGCGGTTCCTGCGCATTTTCGGCGCCACGGTCCGACTCTCTTCCGGTTGCTCCGCTGCAACCTGCGGTTGAGAGTCTGTTCGACGGCGACGGAAGATCGTGTAACGGAGCACAAGTCCCGCGACGATCAGTCCTCCGCCGAGCCAGGTGGCGACCGGCGCGCGTTCGCCGATGAAGATCCAGACCCAGATCGGATTCAGGACCGCTTCGAGAATCGCCAGAAGGGTTGCCTCATGCGCGGGCACTTCGCGGACCGCCCTGGCGAAGAGGAGGTAGGGCACGCCAAGTTGCAGGACGCCGAATCCGGCAGCGATGGTCCACTGCGCGGCACTCAGCGAGACATCGGCGCCCGCCACCCAGGGGAGCAGCACCACGCCCGCCGTCACATTGTTGATCGTCACCAGCCAGAATGGGTTTTCGTCGCGCAGAGATCGAAGACCGATAATCACGCCGGCGTAGGTCACTCCGCTGCCCAGACCCAGCAGGTTGCCGAACAGATCCTCGCGCCCGGATTCGCTGCCGACGATGACGGCAATGCCTGCGAGCGCGAACGCCAGCGCGAACAGGTCGGCGCGCCCGGCCCGTTCCCGGAGCAGCAGCCAACCGAGCACCGCCGCCCAGGCCGCCGCGGTGTATTGCAGGAAGATGGCGGCTGCGGCTGTGGTGTGCGTCAGTGCGGTGACGAACAGAACGTTCATGGAGGCGTAGCTCACCGCCATCGGAATCATGGCCGTGCGAAACCGCAGCGAGCGCCGGCGGACGAACGGCGCCACAAAGGCGGCGGCGAAGAATGCGCGGCAGCAGGCCAGGACCGGTCCGCGCGATTCGAGGGGGATCGATGCGATCCACTCGTTCTTAGTGAAGAGGCCGCTCAGGCTCCACAGGAATGCGGCCAGCAGCAGCAACCCGTATCCGGACCTGGATCGACTGCCGGGTGCCGTCATGCCCGTCCCCTGGAATGCCTGCTGACCGCTCACACGGTTACCAGATCAGCGCGTCGGGGGCCAGTTTGGAAAGTCATGACATTCGTACAGGAGGGCGCTCGCAGCCTGCCAGTGACACACAACTCTTCCCGAAACCGTCGCATTACGTTGGCCAGAAACGCTGACGGCGAGCGACGTTGAAGACGTCGCACAGCAAAGCCGGGGGTCGCGACGACAGGAGCGCACCCCCGGTTTGAGGTTGGCGCGCGTGCAGGAACGCTGAAGGCGTTCGACAGGCTGCGGCGCGTCACTGTGGAACTCTTTCAGAGTTCACGGAATCCTTGCCCACGACAACCCAGGGTGACGCGGCTGCGCCGCTCACCCTGGGCTCCGCTGTCGTACGCCTTCAGCGTACGATTGGCGACCGCGCGGCGTTGAAGGAGCTAGCATGATTTCGAGTTGTGTGCAGACGACAGGGTTCGAAACCTGTTCTGCACGGGCTAATCAGGTGGCCCAGCCGACTTTGTCGCCGCTGTAGCGGGGGTAGAACATCCAGCCGATGGCCTGGCTGAGTTGAGAGAGATACTCGGCGCGGAAGGCCGTGACCGACTGTTCGTAAATCGACCTCGGAACCTCCGTCGGGTATTCGTTGTCGATGACATTGGTGTAAATCCGGTCTCCGCGACCGAATTCGTCCATTTCAAAGACATTGACGTGCGTCTCGGTCCGGCCCCGGAGCAACTCCGTACTGTTGTGTTCGTAGAGACCGAAGGTGGCCAATTCGATTTCGATCACGTAGTCGGCATTGAACGCCTCTCCGATCTCTTCGGGGTGGTCCCAGTCGGGGTGTTCATCGATCCAGGCGTGAATCCGATCCGGATTGACGACCTGGATGTTGTTTTGTGCGAGGCGGTAGGCGACGTGGGTGGCGACCTCCGTGTCGAGCTTGGGTTGCTCCATCTTCAAGTCGGAGGGAGCGTAACAGACAACGGCGACGGTGACGTCGGGCAGATCGAGCGAAAGACCGGTCTCAGCGTCGAAATCGGGCTCAATCGACGGCGGGCCGCCGATGAGGTATCCCAGCAGCATGACTTGATTGCAGCCGGTCAGGAGCGTGGTCGCGGCCAGCGCACTCAAGCAGCCTCCAATGACCCGGCGACGAGTTGGCAACCGATTTTGTCCTGGCATCATTGCAGTCACGTTGCTGTTGGCGAAGGGGAGGATTCAAAGTCCGACGGGCGCGGTACGGGATCTCGGAGAGTCGCGCTTACTGGAACAGTTCACTCGTCCGGACGCTGTAGAACGTCTGGCCTACGGTGTCGGCCAGTTGGTCGATGAACTGTCTCTGGAACACTCGCGCCGACATCTGGTCCGAGGTTACGGGATGCGACTTCGGAAATTCCGACTCCAACTGCCGGAAGAAGATCTGCACCACCATGCCGTCGCCGGTCCCGGAATTGTCGACTTCGTAGGCGTAGATCATTCCCGAGGCGCGGCCGCGATACAGATCGGGACTGGCCGGTTCCGTAACGGAGAACTGTTCGATATCGAGGTGCAGAATGTAGTCAACGTCGCCCAATTCGTCCGCGATGGCTTTGCGATCGAACTTGCCGCCGACGGAATCCATCGCGTTGAGGACGTCGTCAGTCCGGACGACGTCGAGGTTGCGCCGTCGCAGCCTGCGACTGACCTCCTCCTGGAGTTCGAGTTGGAGCGTGTCGAACCGGTCGTTCGTGGATGCCGGGGCGGTACAGACAAAGGCGACTCGATGCTCGCCTTCCTCCAGAGCGACTCCTGTCTTGTCTTGAAAGTGGGACGTGACCTGCGGATCGCCGAAGAGCATCTTGCCCATCATCGCGCCGAAGTTGACGCATCCCGACGGCACGATCAACAGTCCCAGCGCCAATGGAAGAATTGCGGCGGCCCGGTTGGGGACCGGCCGTCGAATCGGAGAAGTTTCTGGAAATGCCATTCGGCAGTCCTTTGCCGTCCAGAGCAATGAGCCGTCCTGGCTCAGTTGCAGATTTCAATGACTGAAGCTGAGGGGCCGGGAGACCTGATGCGGAGAGAGGCGCGTCCGACACCCGTTTTCGCAGTCAGTGACTGTGGTTCATGTTTCGCGTGATCCTGTCGCGTCACCTAGTTCCATGGCATTCGGACCAACCATTGCACGAGCGAGATGCCGCATAAACCGAGCAGCAACCACATGCAAACCGTCGCCGGTTGATTGACTTTCCAGAGCCGGCCGCGCCAGACGCTCACCGCGCTCCAGGGCACCATCAGAGCGCAGGCGAGGGCGAGGCAGAACGCTCCCGGGTTGGACCTCATCGCGGCGGTCCAATGGCCGCGGACGAAGTGGGCGAAACAGGTCGTGCTGCCGCAACTGGGACAGCCGATTCCGAACAAAACGTGGAAACTGCAGGGGGGGAGTCCAAGTCTCTGATGAGTCCCGTATCCTCGCGGATCCGGTTCGAGCGACAACGCGACGCAGAAACCGGCCACCAGGAACAGGCCCCACACCGCCAGCAGCACCCGGCCGCTGCGGCTGAGAGGATAACCGTCCCACAGAATGTCATCGGGGGTTTCGAGAGGAGGGACGGGCGTGATAGTCGTTTCGTCCATGGCAATCAAGGCGTCTTGTCGATCCGGACCGGTCATTGTGCCGCAGAGGCCGGATTCCGGCAATTCTCGCTGCGCGAGACGTCGATTCGCCGCGCCGCCGCGAATTGGCGACCGACAATGACAATGTAGCCGACTCGCTCCGCCGAGTCGGCCAGCATTTCACGTCCGCGCGTCATGCCGCATCGAAACCACACAGCGTCGGAAATGGCGGGCCGGCCGCAGGCGCTCGACTCTGCGAGGATCGAACGCACATGCGACTCGCGGAGACAGAATGGCAGGACCAGTCGGGTCGCGGGGGCGTGGGTTGGCTAGTATCGGGGGTGTTTTTCTCACCCGGCTCGCCAGAGCCACAACGCGAAGGACTGATCCTGCCATGACCAGCGTAACACAGAACTCGACGATGCACACGACTGCCCAGCACACAACATCGAAGCACGCGGCCTCGAAGCAGACAACCGCTTCGACCCGTCCGCGGGCGGCGTACTATGTCGGTCTGGATGTGCACAAAGACAGCATCACGATCGCCGCGGCGCCGGCCTTCAGCGGACCCGATCCCGAGGCCCGTGTGATCGAACTGGGCCGCATTCCCCACGACTACGCGAGCCTCGAGCGGAAGCTGGCTCGGCTGCAGCGGCCGGACCAGGACGGGGCGGCGACGCTGTGCGTCTGTTACGAGGCCGGGCCGACCGGTTACGAGTTGCACCGCTGGCTTGAGGCCCGAGGGCATCACTGTCTGGTCATCGCGCCGTCGCTGACGCCGACGCGTTCGGGAGACCGCGTGAAGACCGATCGCCGCGACGCGGCCGGTCTGGCGGTGGCGCTGCGGGCCGACACGCTGACGGCGGTCCATGTTCCGGACGTGCCGACCGAGGCGGTCCGCGATCTGGAACGGGCCCGCGACGCGGCCAAGCGGGCCGAACGGGTCGCCCGTCAGCAGCTCGACAAGTTTCTGCTGCGGCACGGCGACCGCTACGAAGGAGGCCGGAAGTGGACGCAGGCGCACCTGCAGTGGATCCACACGTTGCGTTTCGAGCAGGACGGCCATCGGCGGCTGATGGCCGACGCGATCAAGACCGTCGAGGACGCCACCGAACGGGTCGAGCGGTTGACTGTGGATCTGGCGGAGGTGATTGCCCAGACGGACCTCTCGCCCCTGGCCACGGCGCTGGGAGCGCTGCGGGGCGTGGCCGAACTCTCGGCGGCCGTGATTGCCGCCGAAGTGGGCGATCTGCGGCGGTTCCGTATGGCCAAACAATTCATGAGCTACGTCGGCCTGACGCCCAGCGAGAACTCCTCGGGCGAGCGGACCCGGCGCGGTTCGATTACCTGCGCCGGCAACGGACGGCTGCGGTGGATTCTGGTCGAGGCGGCCTGGCATTACCGTCATCGTCCGGCGGTCGGCAAGGCGCTGCGGGCCCGTCAGCAGGCGGTCGCCGAGCCGGTGCGGCAGATCGCCTGGAAGGCGCAGAAGCGGCTGCACCGGAAGTTCCGCCACCTGACCGAGCACCGGGGTCGCTCGTCTCAGATCGCCGTGATCGCGGTGGCGCGGGAACTGGCCGGCTTCGTCTGGGCCATTGGACAACAAGACCCCCTGACCCGTTGAGGTGTTAACCTGATGAAGCGTCCGCCGAGTGCGGATCGCCGACCTCGAACCTCACCCACAAAGGCCGGTGGGGCCTTCGTCAAATCCGGCCGTCGTTCGCAGCCAAGGGTGAGCAACCGACGACCGGCTCCGACGAAGGCCCCCCTCGACGGCGACAACCACGGGACACCAACGACGATCTGCACTCCACACAATCCACCAACCACACACACAAGGAAAGGAAGATTGGGGTGACACGGCGGGCCGGGGATGAGGGGCATCCTCGCAACTCGCTTGGGACCGGTCAGACCAGGGCCGCTTGCGGCGATGGTCCGGCCGGCACTCCCGTCCGGAGACTGAGACAGCCCCGCGACGGATCCGGTCCTGCGGTATCCAACCCGCGAATTACAGCATGATCCATCGTCGAACCATCAGCCCGCCGTGAACCCCCGCTTCCTTCAAACTACCGATGAACAAGTAATCCAAAAAAACTCGCCACCCGCGACTTGACTGGTCCTGCCATTACAGCGAGTCGCCTGCATTGGCGGTGATTCGCGACTCCCAAGGAACGGCTCATCTCGGGAGGGCGAGGCTCCAGCCGAGCCGACTCCGCTTCGTCCTCACTCTCTTTCAGAAGGAGCGCGGGTGGCGCCGTCGCACAGGGCGGAGCCTCTGACTGCTGAGGGGCACGCTGTCCCGACGGGGCCGCAACCAGTGCCATTTGTCGAGCATCCACGCGATCCCTGCGCCGACCGCGAAACCGCCGATATGCGCCCACCAGGCCACGCCGGTCGTCTGCACCGAGGTCACCGCCGCCACGCCCTGAAAGAGCTGGATCACGAACCAGATGCCCAGGAAGATCGGCGCCGGCAGTACCTCGATGCGAATGATGTAGAAGATCGGGATGAGCGTCATCACACGAGCGTGCGGGTAAGACACGAGGTATGCCCCCATCACGCCGGCGATCGCGCCGCTGGCCCCGATCGTCGGGACGGTCGACTGCGGGTCGGTGACGAGGTGCGAAAGGCTCGCTGCAACGCCGCTGGCGAGATAAAAGGCCAGATACCCCCCGCGACCGAACCGATCTTCGACGTTGTCGCCGAAGATAAACAGAAACCACATGTTGCCCAGAAAATGCATCCAGCCTCCGTGCAGGAAGATGCAGGTGAGCGGCGTGAGGACGGGCGGCACCGCGGACGGTTCGGCCGGCCGGTCCTCGACTTCGTAGGCCACCCGCGGAACTCGCACGATGCCGTCGCGCGTCCATCGCTCTTCGTAGACGATCCGTTTCCCGACCGCCGTCGGAATCACGATCTCGGCATCGGGATCGACCACGCGGGCGGGGATCATGCCCAGTCGTTCAACGAGGCCGCCCTCCGATTCCGGTTCCAGGAGTTGAACGACGAAGGCGAACGCCGTGATCCCGATGAGCGCGTAATTGACCAGCGGAGTGGTGCGTGACGGAATGTTGTCACGGAGCGGGATCATCGTGAACGCCGCCGGGGAGTCGGTTTGATCGAGAAGACGCAACCTGGGAGCGCCGAGCGATCGATCATACGGCTTGAGCGAGAAGCTGTCACCAATGGGTCTTGGGTTGATGGGGCGCATCAAAAAAAAGAGGCCGGTCCGTCGTGGACCGGCCTCTCTCAGAGCCGAAGCCAGAATGTTGACTCAGCGACCGGCTGAGTCCCGTTGCATCACGGCGTCTTACCGCGATGCCTCGTCGTGAGTGTCTTTAGAGCAAATTGCTCTACCATGTGTCCGCGTCGAGCGGCATTTGAACTGTCGAGGACGAGAATCCGCGAGACAGATTGCCAATACTGATTTGCAAAGCGCTCTAGTGAGGCGCCTCACAGGTCGGTGCAGCGCACTGTGCGGGAGCCACGCACGTCGGTGCACAGCACGTGGGAGCCGCACAGCCGGGGTCGACGGGAACCTGCCGGCAGACGACTCGCGGCACGCAGCGGGTCTTCTTGACCATCACGGTGCGCGGCACGCATTTGGTGCGGGACACGTATCGCGTTTCGCAGACCTGGCGCGGCACGCAGTAGGGAACCTTGCGGGTCCGGGTTTCGGTCCGCATTTCACACGTCGTGTAGGGCACACACTTCGTGCGGGTTTCGCAGGTCCAGGTGCAGGTCGTGTAGGGCACCCGCTTGCTCACGCACTCCTCATGCCAGGTGCAGGTTGTGTAGGGAACCTTCTTGGTGCAGGTCTCGCGGACCATGTGGCAGGTGGTGTAGGGGACGCGCTTGACGCGGGTTTCACAGGTCCAGGTGCAGGTGGTGTAGGGCACCCGCTTGGTCGTTGTGCAGGGAACCTGCCGGCAGACGGTGTACGGCACGCGGCAGTGCTTCACTTCCTGCACGTAACGCGTGCAGCAGACCTCTTTCTTGACGATCTTCGGACACCACACCTTGCGGCAGACCGTGCGGCCGGGGCATTGCACTTTGACCGTGCGGCAGCAGCCGGGATCATAGGTGCAGCAGCAACCGTTGGGGTCCCACACCAGGTGTCCGGGATCCTGCACGCAGCGCTCGACGACCGGTCCGGGGATGTACTGGGAAACGGTCTTCCACTCGCCGCAGCAGACGTCAACGCACCGCGTTTCGGTCACAGGCCGGCACACTGTGTAGCAGACGTCCCGGTAGCAGGTGTCGTACTCGGTACGGTACGTGGTGCAGCAGACGTCGCGGTAGCAGGTCTTGTAGCAGGGCTTGCGGACTGTGCAGCAGACGTCTCGGTAGCACGTCTTGTAGCACGGCCGGCAGACCGTGAAGCAGACGTCGCGGTAGCACGTCTTGTAGCAGGGCTTGCGGACCTTGCAGCACACAGTGCGGTAGCACGTCTTGTAGCAGGGCTTCTTGACCGTGTAGCATTCCGTGCGGTAGCAGGTCTTGTAGCACGGCTTGCAGACGGTGTAGCACTCGTCGCGGTAGCAGGTGTCGTAGACCGTGCGGGTGCAGGTGACCGGCACCTTCTCCACACAGGTGTCATAGACAGTCTGTGGGCAGCAGTACTCTTCGGTTTCCCAGACGGTTTCATGCACCGTCTTGTAGCTGGGGCAATGGGTCACGCGCGCCTGGCAGTAGTCGCCGCTGGGCGCACAACAACCGGGGGGACAGTCATCGTATCCCCCGACTCCGCAGAACGCGCCGGCGTCGGCGGCGTCCGGCGTCGACCACCATAAAATGGCGGCCAGAATCGGCATCCACATCTTGCGTTTCATGGCTTCGGTCCTCTGAGATCAACGGCTCAAACTGTGACGGGGCATTCAATGACCCGTTGATCATTTGGTCGGCCGTCAAAGTCTGCCTACTTCAACCAAGCTCGCGCGGCCCACTGGCTTATCTTCCCGTTCAAGGGGGAGGCCCCGGTACAACCGGATCAGTTCGCAGCGCTCGCAGGTTGTGCACGTTTGTCATGCGCCTGACATTCAGCATCGGACCAGCATGCGGACGACATCCAACCGAACGGACGCGCGGCGACCGCTGCGCTCCCACCCGACGGGCGCGGTTGGTATCCTTGGAACATCCCTCAAAGTTTCGTCATCACCACCCCCCTCTCCGCAGCCAAATTGGGCAAGCTGATCGGCTTTGTCGATTTTTGTTCAAGTTTCCGCTGTGAGAGCCACGAGATCCGCACCCGCAAAGCCATGAGTGCAACCTTTCACCGCTAACCGAATGGCCATCCATGAAATTCGCGATCTGTCAGGAACTCTTTGAAGACTGGGACTGGGAACGTCAGTGCCGTTTCATTCACGAGACCGGCTACACCGGCGTCGAACTCGCGCCGTTTGCCTTCGCGAGTCATCCGCGGGAAATCTCCGCAGAGCAACGAAAATCGATGCGCCGCACCGCCGAGGAAAGCGGTCTGGAGGTCATCGGGTTGCACTGGCTGCTCGCCAAAACCGAAGGCCTGCACCTGACTTCGGTCGATCCTGCCGTGCGAAAGGCGACGGCGGAATATCTCGTCGAACTGGGCGAACTGTGCGGAGACCTCGGCGGAACGGTGCTGGTGTTCGGGTCGCCGTTCCAGCGGAATCTGGGCGAAGGAGTGACTTTCGAGCAGGGACTGGATTTCGCTTCCGAAATCTTCCGCGCTGCGCTGCCTCGCATTGCGGAGCGCGGCGCGACGATCTGCATGGAGCCGCTGACGACTGCCGAGACGAACTTCATCACGTCCTGTGCGGAAGCGAAGCAGTTGATCGAGCGGGTGGATCATCCGAACTTCGCGTTGCACCAGGACGTGAAGGCGATGCTGACGGAGTCGGTATCGATCCCGGAACTCATTCACGAGTACGCATCGTTGACGAAGCACTTCCACGTCAACGACAGCAATCTTCTCGGGCCGGGAATGGGAGAGACCGACTACAAGCCAATCCTCCAAGCGCTGCTCGATGTCAACTACGACGGTTGGGTCTCGGTCGAAGTCTTCGACTACAAACCGGGATGCGAACTCATCGCGCGCGAGAGCCTGCAGTATCTCAATGCAACGCTGGCCGAGATCACCGAGTCGTGACGTGGTGCGACGTCGTCAATCATCGGCGCGTCCGCCAGCCGGTGCGGTTGGGATGCGATGCCTCTGATGTTCGCCGTGACTGCCGGTTGATCGTCGCGCGCGGCACTTCGGGGCGTGATTTCTTCTTTTCTGAAATGCGTTGCAGAGAACGAAATGCGCTTGCATGTGTCATCCATTTGTCTAACATGTTGCACAATTGAGTGTTGACTCTCGAAGTGAGTTGAATGAGATGTCCTTGAAGGTGAGTGTTCGCTTTCAATCAGACCGCTCATCAACGAAGTCGCGGTTCAACACGCGGCACGTCAAGGTTGGCGAGCCGGAATGGAATCGAGGTTCGTGGTGCTGATGCCGTTTTGAGCCCGGTAGCCGCGGCGCGACACCACAGGGCAACTTGGAAGGAGAATGGAAATGGCGAAGAAGAAGGCAACCAAAAAGAAGGCAACCAAAAAGAAAGCCACCAAGAAGAAGGCCGCGAAGAAGAAGTAGCGGTCTGAACCTCGTCAAAGAGGTTTGCAACAACGCGTAGAAGCGGTCGCCTCCCAGCGGCCGCTTCTTCGTTTTGACAGACAGGAACGCGGCCGCGACCCCCTGTCAGGGCTGTTTCCTGGGGTTGGCTGGATCGCAGATCCGCACGAAACCGTGCGGGATTCGTGCTCCCGTGAGAACCCCTCAACCCCGACCATCTGAATCGACGGACCACTACTCGGTTTCGTGCGGCGCCGATTCCCCTTGAAGTTCTGCGAGTGCATTCTCCGCAGCCCGCTGTTCCGCTTCTTTCTTGCTCGGCCCCCAAGCGGCGGAGTACCGTCGTCCCGCAACGACTGCGGAAATCTTGAAGCACTTGGAGTGGTCGGGGCCCTGTTCATCGAGCACGACGTAGCGGGGCGCTTCGCCTGAGTCGCGCTGTCCGAAGTGCTGGAGCAGACTCTTGTAATTCACGCCGGTCGCCGACTCCGAAGCGCGTTCGATCTCACCCTGCACTTCGCGCAACACGAACTCCGTCGCTGCGGAGAAACCGCCATCGAGAAAAATCGCCGCGACGAGCGCCTCGAACTGCGCCGCCAGGACCGAATCGGGAACGTGGTTCTGAATCGTGATGCCGCGCCCCGCCAGCAGATAGTTCTGCAGTCCAAGACGATCCGCCAGCCGACAGCATGTCGCTCTGCTGACGACGACCGACTTGACCCGCGTCAACTCCCCTTCCGGGCTGCCGGGGTATTTCTCGAACAGTTCGTTACAGACGATTGCGCCGAGGAGCGAGTCGCCCAGAAACTCGAGCCGCTCGTTGGACTCCAATCGGGTGCGGGCGGCCGAGGCGTGGGTGAGGGCCCGCCGCAGAAGCTGCCGGTTCGTGAACTCGTACTGAAGGGCCTGCTCGCAGGCAGAGAGCAGATCCTCAGTGAGTTCCGTAGGCAGCGAGTGACGAATGGTGGGCATCGGAAAATCGGCCGATCGCGATGATTGTCGGTCGAGAAATGCACGATGGCGGGCCGGCGGTGTGGTTTTCCGCACGAGTCTCCGGGCAGCAAAGGAGCGGGCGTTGCCGGCAGATCGAGTCTACCGGCGTCGTCTTTGCGCTGTCAATGTGCGCCAGGGCGTCGAAACCGGGATCGCGTTCGACGCCGGCAGTCTTTCACTTGGTCGGCATAACCGGTGCAATCGCTAAAGTTTGACAGCCCGTTTCGACGAAATGAGAGAGGTCGGAACCCCGCGCCGGCCGTACGCGCGATCGAGACGCTGCGCGAGGTGAAACTCTCCGGCACCTGGAGGGGCGTTCTGTTTCCGCGAGAGGGGCGATTCCATGACACCTGCCGCGATGCGCTGCCTGATTGGAGCGCCCCTTGTCGCGGCAATTCTGCTGACGGCAACCAGCGGCTGCAACCGCACGTTCTATCGACGCCGCGCGGATGAAGAAGTCGCCGTTCTGGTCCTTGAGAAATCGAACGACCCGCGTTGGGATCTCAGGGACTTCACGATCGAGGTCGACCCCCGCAGCCGATACGCCAACGTCCACGATCCGGACTTCCCGCCGATGCCTCCCGACGATCCGGCGTCGCACCAGTTGATGAGATGGGTCGACGGCAAGAAGGGGTACTCCGGCTGGGACGACTACGGCCACGTACACGACTTGGAGAGCCCCTTCTGGCGGCAGTGTCTGGGGCGCTACGCCGAGGTGACTCCCGACGGCAAGCTCGTGCTGCGCCTCGAAGACTCCGTCCGCATTGCGCGAATCAATTCGCCGGACTACCAGGAACAACTCGAGACGATTTATCTCTCCGCGCTGGACGTGAGCACGGAACGTTTTCGCTTCGACACACAGTTTTTCGCCGGCACCACTCTGGCGTATGAGCACCTGGGGCGCAAGCGGCCGGGAGGTGAGCAGAATCGACTCGTCTGGGACACGTCTGCGAATCTGGACGACCGGTTGGCCACCGCCGGTTCGCCTCCAGCGAGCGCGACGGCGGCGGCCGGACGAAGCCTGGCGAGCGCGGCAGAACTGCTGGTCGGGTTCGCGAACACCACGATTTGGGAGTTCACCGGGACGGACAGCCACATCACCACGTCGATTCTGAATTTCAGTTTTGTGCAGCCGCTGCTTCGCGCCGGCGGACGAGCCGTCGGACTCGAGCAACTGACGCTCAGCGAGCGTGTGCTGCTGGCCAACCTCCGCGCGTTTGAAAGATACCGGCACGGCTTTTACACCGATGTCGCGATCGGGGAGGGCAATGTCGGCGGACCGCAGCGGCGCGGCGGCTTCTTCGGCGCCGGCTTCACCGGTTTCACCGGATTGGGAAGCGGCGGATTCGCCGGTGTCGGTTCGGCGGCCGGATTCGGCCGTGGATTCTTCGGCGGTGGCGGCGGAGGAGGAGGAGGCGCGGGGTTTGCCGGCGGAGGGGCGGGCACGGTCGGTGGATTCATCGGACTGCTGCAACAGTTGCAGCAGATTCGCAACTCCGAAGAAAGCCTGACGGCGCAACTGCGCACGCTCGCGCTGCTGGAAGCCAATCTGGACGCCGGCCTGATCGACATCGCGCAGGTCGACCAGTTTCGCCAGAACATCGAAACCGAACGCGCCACATTGCTCCAGGCGCGAAACAGCCTGCAGTCGTCGCTGGATTCCTTCAAGAGCGGCACGCTCGGGCTGCCGCCGGACTTGCCCGTCGAACTGGATGACTCCTTCATCCAGCCGTTTCGGCTGCTGGGACAGGACGTGAGCGACATTCAGTCGGAACTCGCGGCCATTCTCAGCGAATTCGGCGACCTGCCGGAGGAACTGTCGAGTGAGGATCTCTCAACCACTCTCGACGCAATCATCGCAGTTCGCGAGGAGATCGGAGGGCTTCTGGACGCCACGCCGCCCGAACTCGACGCGCTGGACGCTGTGAGCGATCAGCGAAAGCGGACGATGGAACCGGAAGAACAATCGCTGTTTGATCGAGACCGCGAACGATTGCGGGAGTCGCTGGCGGATCTTGAGAACCGCTTCCTGCTGACCAAGCCGGACGTGGAAGCATTGCGCGAGGCCGAACCGGACGAGACGGCCGCAAACCAGATTGTGGAACTGATCGCCGAGTTGCAGGGGATCGCGAACGACGTGGGACTTGTACAGGCCCGTGCGCGGGTCGAACGGATCGTCGTGGAACCAATCGACCTCTCGCCGCAATTCGCACTCGAGATCGCGCGGGCCAACCGCCTGGATTGGATGAACAACCGGGCGTCGCTTGTCGACACCTGGCGGCTGATTGAGTTCAACGCCAACGCGCTCAAGTCGAACCTCACGATTCGCGTTGACGGCGATTCGGTCACAACGGTCAACCGGCCGTTCGGTTTCGACGAAAACGGCAACTCTCTCAGGGCTGCGGTGGAGTTCGACCCGCCTCTCACGCGGCTCGTCGAGCGAAACAACTTTCGTCAGCAGTTGATCGACTATCAGCAGTCGCGGCGGCAACTCATTCAGTTCGAGGACAGCGTTCATCAGACCCTTCGCAATCTGCTGCGGAATCTCGACCAACTGAGCATCAATCTGGAGATTCAGCGACGCGCTGTCGCGATTGCGATCCGGCGCGTGGATCAGACGCGCGAGGCGCTCAATCGACCGGTCGCGCCGCCGCAACCGGGAGAGCCGCCGAACGTTCTGGGGCCCACGGCCGCTCAGAATCTCCTGTTCGCTCTGTCCGACCTGCGGAGCGCTCAGAACAACCTGATGAGCGTGTGGCTCAACCACTACAGCACCCGGATGTTGCTGTATCGTGAACTCGGAATGATGCAACTGGACGATCACGGTCTGTGGATTGACGTTCCCCTGTTGATTTCTGACCCCGTCCCGGTTGAAGGCACCCCCTTGCCACCGCCCGTTCCGCCGGCGTGGCTGGAAGAGGACGGGCCGACCCTGACGCCGATGGCGAACGCTCGAACCTCGGATTCGGCAGACGGGGAATCTCGCGTCTTCCTGAACGGATTCCCCGCAGAGAGCCGGACCGGGATCATCGAAGAGCCCCACAGACCGCCCGGGAAGGTCCAGGTTCCGGCGTCCGCAGAGCCGTTGCCCCGGCAGGACTCTCGGCTCGAGGGCCGCACAGACGTGGACGACTCTCTGCCGCTCGACCGCATCGGCGGCGCCCTGCGTTCGCGGGCGCGGACCAACTGAGCCGCGTTCCCCGCCCGTCGGCCCGCGCCGTTTGAGCTTCAAGCCGCGCCCAGCGATTGCCCGCTTTCGCAGATTCGCCGGGTTTTCACGCTGCCCGTGCGGATTGACGCGGTTAGAATGGGAAGCGGGGGCATTCTTCCTGAGCACTCCGCACGGCGTCCGAAGAGAGTTGAGAGGACGGTTTGCGTGCGTGTCTGTCGCTCAGCCGCCGACAGGGTTCGCTCCGCACCACACGGTCCAAGGGACCGAAAGGGAGAAAACATGCCATTCACAAACGCGCCACAATCCGCTCTCGCTGCACCGCCGCCCACCCGTTCTGGAAGGTCGTCGGCCGGCCTCCTGATTACGGCGTTCGTCGTCGGGACCGCGGCGTTAGCGACATGGTGGATCGTGCGGGCGATGGGGTCCGATTCTGCAGCGGATCAGGGAGTGCTGTACCATACTGTCTCGCGGAACGACCTGCAGATCACCGTCACCGACGACGGAACTCTCGAAAGCGCCGCCAACGTCGACATCAAGTGCGAACTGGAAGGGGGCGGCACGATTCTGTGGCTGGTCGAGGACGGGAAGGTCGTCAAAGAAGGCGAAAAGCTGGTCGAACTCGACACCTCGGCGCTCACCGACCAGTACAACCTGCAGAAGAGCGTGACGGCCAAAGCGCTGGCGGCCAAAATCCAGGCCGAACAGAACCAGTCAGCCGCCGAGAAGGCGGTTCTGGAATACAAAATGGGCACGTTCATCCAGGAGAAGCAGACGGCGGAAGCTCAGATTCAGATCGCCCAGCAGAATCTCAGTTCCGCCCAGAGCACGGTGGAGTTCACGCGCCGGATGGTGCGGAAGGGATTCGCCACGCCCAAACAACTCGAAGCGGACGAGTTCGCGGTCAAGCGGTCCGAACTTGATCTCAAGACGGCCGAACTGGCGCTGCAGGTGCTTGAGGAGTTCACTTACGACAAGATGGTGGGAGAACTGGAAGCGGCGGTCGAGGCGGCTAAGGCGCAAGTCGTCGCCGACGTCGCAACCTACGAAAATGAGCTGTCCCATCTCAATTCGCTGGAGAAGCAGATCGAGCGCGCCGTGATCTACGCCCCACAGCCGGGAATGGTCGTCTACGCGAATGACCTGAGCGGCCGCGGGCGATCGAGCGAGCCGGCGATCGAGGAGGGAGCGCTCGTGCGGGAGCGGCAGACCATTCTGCGGCTTCCCGACCTCTCGCGAATGCAGGTGAAGACCACCGTTCACGAGTCGAAAGTGAACCAGATTCAGCCGGGCCTGCCGGCGCGCGTCATCGTGCTGGGGCAGGAGTTCGACGGGTCGGTTGTCAGCATTGCGAATCAGCCCGAACCGAACAGTTGGTTCTCCGCCAACGTGAAGGAGTATCCGACCATTGTCTCAATCGAGGGGGTGTTCTCGGATTTGCGTCCTGGAATGACGGCCGAAGTGGAGTTGCTGATCTGTGAACTCAAAGACGTCGTGACATTGCCGGTCACAGCGGTTGTGGAAAAACGCTCGGGATTCGTCTGTTATGTCGCGACGGACGATGGACCGCAGGAGCGGCCGCTGATCCTCGGCCGAACGAACGATACCTACATCGAGATCAAGGACGGCGTGAAAGAAGGGGACGTCGTGATTCGCAACCCCCGCGCCGCAGTGCCCGAGGCGCTCGCCTCCTCGCCGACCGAGGAATCATCCGCCGATCCGGCGGCGAGCACTGACTCGCAAGATCCGGCGGCGGAGGGGGACGCGGCAAACTCACCGCCCCCCGCGAGCGGAGGAGACCGGCCAGACAACGCAGCAGGGTCCGGAACCGAGCCGTGATCGCCTATCTGCTGCGCACTCTCAGGCTGGGCGTGAAAAGTCTGCTGCTGCACAAGCTGCGGACCGCTCTGGCGATGCTGGGCATTCTCATCGGCGTGACGGCTGTGATCTGGCTCGTGGCGCTGGGCGAAGGGGTGAGCTATCAGGCACAGCAGCAGATTAAAGATCTGGGCGCTACGAACATCATCATCAAGAGCGTCAAACCGCGACAGATGTCCGCGTCCGACAGCGACTTCGTCGTCGCCTACGGATTGACGCGTCGCGATTACGCCAACATTTTGGAGTTGGTGAGTGAGGTCAAGCGGGCCGTCCCGATGAGGGAGATCAAGACGTCGGCCTGGTACAGAGGCCGCGAATCAGCAATCCAACTGCTGGGAGTGACGCCGGATTACCAGGAAATCAACCACCTCGAAATCGCCCGCGGACGTTTCCTGGAAGAAGCCGACATGGAGCGGGCCGAGAATGTCTGCGTTCTCGGACCGGAGGCGGCGTCGGCGCTGTTCGGTCACGAAGACCCTCTCGGTCATGCCGTGCAGGTGCACTTCAACATGACCTCGGGCCTGTTCACCGTGGTCGGCGTCACAAAGTCGCGTTTGCCGTCGGCGTCCATCGGCGGCAGCCTGGAAGGCCGCGAATTCAACCGGGACATGTACATCCCGCTGGACACGTTCCGCCAGCGCATCGGCGACCGCGTGATCCTGCTCGGATCGGGCACCCGGGAAGGGGAAGAAGTCGAGTTGAGCCAGATCACCGCCACAGTCGCCGATATCGAAGACGTCGAGTCCGCGGCCGGCCTGATCGAATCCCTGCTCGATCGCACCCACACGGCCGGCGACGTCTCCGTGACGATCCCCAAAGAACTGCTGCGACAGGCGGAGATGCTGCGGATGTTGTTCAACGTGCTGCTTGTGCTGATTGCGGGGATTTCGCTGCTGGTGGGCGGGATCGGCATCATGAACATCATGCTGGCCACCGTGACGGAACGGACCCGCGAGATCGGGATTCGCCGCGCCTTGGGCGCACGGCGTTCCGATATCGTGTTTCAGTTCCTGGCGGAGAGCATCGCGTTGACGGGACTGGGCGGGGCGATCGGCGTGGTCTGCGGATTCGGCTGTCTACCCGCCACCGGATTCGTCCTGGGAGTGATCGAAACCAGCCTGCCGGATGTCTGGAAGGTGCTGCCCTCAACGATTCAAAACCTGACTCCAATCATCTCGCCGATCGCCGTCTCTGCCGCGTTTGTGACGTCGTTGGTGGTCGGCGTCGGATTCGGCATGTACCCTGCTTATCGCGCTGCCCTGATGGATCCGATCGAAGCCCTGCGGCACGAATGAGTAAAGATTTAAGTGCTGAGAGCTGAAAGATTCCGGGCGACTTGCAGACATCGACGTCAAGTCTCGGCTGCCGGCAGAGCACTCCATCTGCCATTCCCGATTGACCATCCGCCATCGTCCCTCCCATGCACGTTGCTCTGTTCCTTCCCTGCTACGTCGACCAGTTCTATCCCGACGTCGGCCTGGCGACGGTCGAACTGCTTGAGCAGTGCGGCTGCGTCGTTCACTTCCCGGAGGCGCAGACCTGCTGCGGGCAGCCGATGGCCAACACCGGCTGCTGGGACGACGCCCGTCCGCTGGCGGCCCGCTTCGTCGACATCTTTCGCGACTACGAGTACGTCGTTTGCCCGTCCGGAAGTTGCACCGCGATGGTCACGCACCATTACGACAAACTCCTGTCCGCGCATGACGGGCTCGCCGCCTTGAAGCAGAAGACGTTTGAGTTGAGCCAGTTCCTCAACGACGTCGTCCACCTCGACCGTTTGACGGTTTGCTTTCCTCACCGCGTCGGATTGCACAACAGTTGCCACGGACTGAGGGAATTGCGGTTGGGCAGCAGTTCCGAGCGGATGACGCCCGAGTTCAGCCACGCCCGCCGCCTGCTGCAGATGGTGGACGGAATCGAGCTTGTGGAATTGAACCGCGTCGACGAGTGCTGCGGATTCGGCGGGACGTTTGCCGTCACCGAAGAAGCGGTCTCCTGCATGATGGGCGACGACCGCATCGCAGACCATCTTCAGGCGGGCGCGGAGGTGATCACGGCCGGGGACATGTCGTGCCTGATGCATCTCGACGGGCTCATTCGCCGTCAAAAGAGAAATCTGCGCGTCATGCACATCGCGCAGATTCTGGCGGGCCGGCCGCTTCCGGGCTGACGCCGGCGGACAGGCTCCGGCAAGACGCATTGGGCGGCGCCGTTTATCGCGCTATTCAAATCAGTGTTGGCAATCTGTCTCGCGGATTCCCGACCTCGACAGTCCAGACACCGCTCGACGCGGACACATGGTAGAGCAATCTGCTCTAACTCGAGGCTGCCCGGATTGCATCCGGAAGGTCGAGCGTACGTTCGTAAAGCGCCCGACCGACGATCGCGCCGACGAGTTGGGGATGCGCCCGGGAGGCCTCTCTCAGTCTGCGGACGTCATCAACAGTGGTCACTCCACCCGAGGCAATCACCGGAAACCCGAGATCGGCCAGTGCGCACAGATCGACGATCGTGGCCCGGTCGATGCCCTGCAGCATGCCGTCGTTGGCGATGTTCGTATAGATCACCGCGGCCAGATCGAGCCCCTCATACTGGCGGGCCAACTCCAGTGCGGAAGTCCGGGAAACATCGAGCCAGCCCTCCGTGGCGATCATCGAGTCTTTCGCATCCAGCCCCAGACAAAGCCGGCCGGGGAATTCACCGATCATCGACCGGAACCAGTCGGGCTGTTTGAGCGCGGCGGTCCCGATAATCGCCCGTTCGATCCCAAGATCGTCCACCAGCAGCCGGATCGCCGCCTCGTCGCGCACTCCTCCCCCGAGTTGACACGGGATCTGCACGCTTTTCACGATCTTCCGGATGGCGTCGATGTTGACCGGCCGGCCGGCTTTCGCGGCGTCGAGATCGACCAGATGCAGCCGCTCCGCACCCGCCTCCATCCAGCGGACCGCCATCTCGGCCGGATCGTTGCTGAACACGGTTTCCTGGTTGTAGTCGCCTTGTCGCAGCCGCACGCATTGTCCGCCGCGGATGTCGATCGCCGGGATAATTTGCATGGTCGGTCGTCGGTGAATGGGAAGTTTCGGCGACAGTTCGGGACGGTTCCGTTTCGCTCGATCGGCGAAGTCTATCGCAGCCTTCCGGAATTTTCACACGGAACCAGTTTGACCGGCGTTCTGCAGGCGGCTAAGCTTGCTTGATTCAGCAACTTCGGAATGAAGAGTTCGACCGTCCAATGACTCCCTGCCGCCTCATCAACATCGCCATTATCGGCATCGCCATTCCCCAGGGGGAGCGGCGCTGAGGCTCGGCATACAGACATGTAACCCCGAACCCCTCAGGTCGCACCGGCCTGAGGGGTTTTTTGTTTGATAATCGTATTCAGTTGTCGGTGATCGGTTCACGGCCGACTGAATCGATAAACATCACCGAACACTGACCACCGAGAACCGACGACCAATGCAAGTTCAACTCTACGACACCACGCTCCGCGACGGCTCTCAGGGAGAAGGAGTCAACTTCTCCGTGCAGGACAAGCTGCTGATCACGAAGATGCTCGACGAAGTGGGCTTCGACTTCATTGAGGGCGGTTTCGCCGGATCGAACGAGAAAGATTCCGAGTACTTCCAGCGGATCGCGGAAGTCGAACTCAAACACGCCCAGATCTGCGCGTTCGGGATGACTCGCCGCCGCGGAGTCTCCGCAGCCGAAGATCCCGGCATGCAGGCCCTGCTTGCAACCCGCGCGCCGGTCTGCACGGTCGTCGGCAAAACCTGGGATCTGCACGTCACCGAAGTGCTGCGAGTTTCACTCGAGGAGAATCTGGCGATGATCGCCGACTCCGTCGAGTTCCTGGTGAAGTCCGGCCGGCGCGTCGTCTACGACGCGGAGCACTTCTTCGACGGGTTCGCCAACAACCCCGAATACGCCCTGCAGACGGTCCAGGCTGCCCAGAATGCGGGAGCCGAGATCATCGTCTGCTGCGACACGAACGGCGGCTCGCTGCCGGAGCGGATCACCGCCACCATCGACGCTGTCGCCCCGCAGCTCACCATCCCGCTGGGCATCCACTGCCATAATGACTGCGACGTCGGCGTCGCCAACTCGCTGGCCGCCGTCGACCACGGCGCGGTGCAGGTGCAGGGGACGATCAACGGAATCGGCGAACGGTGCGGAAACGCCGACCTCATCAGCATCGCCGCGAATCTCGCTCTGAAGAAGAACTGTGAGGTGCTGCAGCACGGCGTCGGGCCGGGACATCTCACCGAACTCTCCCGCTATGTCTACGAGCTGGCCAACATGAATTTCCGGGGGAACCAGGCGTTCGTAGGACGCAGCGCATTCGCGCACAAGGGCGGCATGCACGTCCATGCCGTCAATCGGGTCTCAAAGAGCTACGAACACATCGACCCCGAAGCGGTCGGCAACGAGCGGCGCGTGCTGGTCAGCGAACTCTCCGGCCGCTCCAACATCGTCGCAAAGACGACGCAGTACAAACTCGACCACGATCAGGATCTGATGCGGCAGATCCTCGACCGGGTCGTCGAACTCGAGAACGAGGGTTACCAGTTCGAGGCGTCAGAGGCGTCGTTCGATCTGCTCGTCAAGAAGTGCGCCGGAACCTACGAACCCAAGTTCCAGCGCCTGCAGTATCGCGTCAACGTCGAAACCGCCGGTCAGGCCGAACCGCTCACCGAGGCGACCGTCAAACTGCGGGTCAACGGCAACGGCCACGTGGAGCACGTGGTGGCCGAAGGGGACGGACCGGTCAACGCGCTCGACAACGCCCTCCGCAAAGCGCTGATTCCCAGCCACCCGAACCTCGCCTCAATGCACCTCGTCGACTACAAGGTCCGCGTCATCAACTCCACCGAAGGCACGGCGGCCCGTGTGCGCGTCGTCATCGAGAGCGCCGACCAGCACGACGTCTGGAGCACCGTCGGCGTCAGCGAGAACATCATCGAAGCCAGTTGGCTCGCGCTCGTCGACGCCGTCGAATACAAGCTCTACAAGGACGAAGGCGAACTGGGCGGGTGAGCCTGCCGGAATGGAGGGCAGGCGACCACTCAACCCGTCCAACCTTGCCGACAATTCTCACTCCCAGTTCCAGTCCGCAATCCAGAGCTGGCTCGACTCGTCTTCCGTCCGGCTGCTGGTCCACATTAGCTTGGTGCCGTCCGGGCTGAAGACCGGCAGGACGTCCGCCTTCTCGTGATAGGTGATTCGCGTCATCTCGCCGCCGGTGAAGTTCTCATCGTCGTAATCGATCTCCATCGCGTAGAGATCAAAATTCGCGAACTGCGGTCCGCGCGAGTAATCGGCCCGAGCCCAGATAATCAGCTTTCCGCTGGGATGGAAGTACGGCGCCCAGTTGACGGTGTTCAGATCGTCGGTGAGCTGGACTTCCGTTTTCCCATCCACGGAGATCGCGTACACCTGCAGCATGTGCTCTTCCTCGCGGTCGCTGCGGAAAATCACCCAGTTGTCGTCCGGGGAGAAGAACGGGCCGCCGTCATATCCGTCGACGTCGGTAAGTTGCCGGACGTTTTGGCCGTCGGCGTCCATGATGTAGAGGTCCGGGTCGCCGTCGCGCGACGACGTGAACACGATCTGTTCGCCGTCGAACGAGTAGCTCCCCTCCGCGTCGTAGCCCGGCGAGTCGGTCAGTTGCGTCAGCCCGGTCCCGTCGAAGTTCGCAACGTAAATCTCCATGTAGGGGTCGAAGTCCCACTCATATCGCCTGCGGCCGCCCGCCGCTGCCAGATCGTGCGCCTTCTTCTCTTCCACGTCGAGATCCGGATGCGTATGCGCCGAGGCGAACAGAATCCGCTCCCCGTCGCGCGTAAAGTACGCGCACGTCGTCCGCCCCCGCCCCGGACTGATGCGGCGCGGCACCCGCTCATCGAGCGGCTGCACGTAGATCTGATAGAACGGATAACCGACCGGATACGCCTGATAGACGATGTAGGTTCCGTCCGGCGAAAAGTAACCCTCTCCCGCCCGCGGCAGGCCGAACGTCACCTGCCGGATATTGGACAGATGCCTCGCCTCTCCCTCGGCGACGTCCGGTTCGTCGGCGAGACCAATGCCGTTTGCAATGGCGAGAATCGAAACGACAGTGAACGCATTCAGCGTCTTGAGAGAAACTTGGAAGTAGCGGCTCACGATTGATACCTCTGGCGGGCTGGATACATGCAATTCAAGGCGGCCAACACAACGGCTATTGGTTTGTCGATCAAGGACTTCGGTTCGTACGGAGTCGCGGTTCATCCAACCCCGGAATGAAGTTCTGACAGGGCACTACAGACCGGTGAAGAAGTCCGAAACCACACATTTGAACTCCAGCAAAACGTCGGGCGAATCGATCTCGTTCGATTCTTTCAGCGTGCGCGGGGCTGTGTCGGGGCGAAAAATCTGGACGTTGCGCAGTTCCGGATCGACCACCCAGACCTCGCGGACACCGGCGGCAAGGTACTCGCTCACCTTCTCGATCACTTCCTTCCACACATCCGTCGGGGACAGCACTTCCACGGCCAGATCGGGAACGACCTGGAGGAGTCCGCTCGGAATTTCCCCGCCCGGAAGCCGCTGCTTGCTGACATACAGCACATCCGGCCCGCGAACAGTATCCGGATCACGGCCGGTAATGACCCCGGTGTCGTTGGTCGCTGCGAAACCTCGTCCTCCGATGGCAGCCCATGCTTCGATGCGGTAGTACACGCGCCCGCAGACCACTCCGTGCCGCATTCCAGGTCGAGTCATCTCCACAACCTCTCCGCGAACCAGCTCGACCGGAGCGTCGATCGTCATCTCGGCGTATTGCTCAGCCGTAACGAGTTTTTCCGCAACAGGCGCTGCCATGATTGGTACGGGTTAAGCGCGGAGGATCTTTCCGGATTCTAACGAGGCGGAGCCTCGGACCATGCGAGCTACCGCTCGAAAGCGGGAACCCGCTCCCGATGGTCGCTGAAAATTGACTCAGGGACAACAACGTCTGGCAAAAAGTAACCTGAACGATCGCCGGACATGATTCACGAGGCGACGAATTTCATGTCCCTGCGCCACGGACGGCGATATTCCTTGTCGGTCATGGCCTGAGCTTCGGAGTCCCCGACGATCTGCTCGCTCGCCGGATCCCACTCAATCGATCGGCCGAGACGGGCCACGATGTTGCCCAGGTGGCACACCGTCGCCGACCGATGCCCGATTTCGACGTCGCAGATCGGCAGTTCCCGCGAGCGGATGCAGTCGAGAAAGTTGCCGACGTGATTCGTGCTTTGATAAAGCTGCGTCGGCAGGCTGGAAACGTCCTGTTCGATCACATCCGCCGGATCGCTTGTCAGTTTGCCCCGGTTGACGAAGATCCTTCCTTCGGTCCCGATGAACGTCGCACCGCCAGGGATGTCATCCTGCCCTTGGCCGACGATGACTTTCACTCCGTCGTCGTAGGTGTAAGCGATGCGGCAGGTCTCCGTGACCTCGTGGAACTGCTCCGGGTGATAGGTGGCCGTTCCTTCGACGGCGACCGGCCCGGAGTCGTCCCGGCCGAGACCCCATTGGGCGATGTCCAGGTGATGCGCCCCGAAATTCGTCATCTGCCCGCCCGAGTAGTCCCACCAGAAGCGGAAGTTGTAGTGGACGCGCTTCTCGTTGTAGGGACGTTCGGGCGCCGGACCGAGCCACATGTCATAGTTCAGTTCGCTCGGCGGCTCGGTATTCGGCCCCAGTTTCCCGGGATGATTGCAGCCGGGAATCCCCACCAGAACCTGCTCGATCTCCCCGATTGCGCCGTTGCGCACCAGAGTGCACGCCTTCCAGAACTCGCTGCTCGACCGCTGTTGAGACCCGGTCTGCACGATCCGGTTGTTATCCCGCGCTGCCTGCACCATGCGGCGACCTTCGGCGATCGTCAGTGAGAGCGGCTTTTCGCAGTAAACGTCCTTGCCCGCCTGACACGCGTGAATCGTCAGCAGCGCATGCCAGTGATCGGGCGTGGTGACGACGACCGCATCGATGTCCTCTCGATCGAGTAGTTTGCGATAGTCCTCGTACAGCTCCGGCTTTCCCCCCGCCTTGTCGACCACTTGAGCGGCCTCGGCGCGGACGTTCGCATCCACGTCGCAGATCGCGACGATGTCACACCCCGCGTTTTGAAAACGCTGCAGGTTGCCCTTTCCCTGATTGCGCACGCCGATACAGCCCACCGCAACCCGCTCGTTGGCCCCGAACACGGAACTCGGAATCACGTACGGCGCCGCGACGGTCGCAGCCGCAGACTTGAGGAACTTGCGTCGATTCATCGTTTCTCACCCCGGCTTCGATTCGCGGTCTGATTTCATTGTGCGCCGACGATCCAGGCGCGGCCCACATACACGATAGCCGATGCGCGATCGCACCAACAGCGCGCATTCCGGCGCTCGGCAGCCTTGTGAAAAGACCCCACCACGGGGCCTGTCCCGGTCGAACCATGATTTCTCCACAACGGACTTTCCGCTTGCATTCAGGCCGCGCGTTCACACTTGTGACGCACCAGCGCGTCCGCTCCTTGCAGCCCCGCCGAACCCGCCGGTATGCTGACGTTGCAACGCCACTTCACTTCAGGAACCTCCCATGATTCGACCACTCCGCCGCTTCACACTCTTGCTCATCGCCCTCACGCTCGTCCCGGCCGTTGCCTGCGCCGACGATCTCAACAGCCCGCTTTCGAAGCTCGAACTGCAGGACGGCGACTCCATTGTCTTCCTGGGAGACAGCATCACCCACCAATGCCTCTACACGCAGTATGTCGAGGACTACTTCTACACCCGTTTCCCCGACATGCGACTGAAGCTGCACAATGCCGGCGTGGGCGGCGCACGGGCGTGGGATGCACTGGCCCGATTCGACGACGACGTCGCCAGCTACGAGCCGAAATACGTCACGATCCTGCTCGGCATGAACGACGGCGCCTACCGCCCGTTCGACCAGGAGACGTTTGACACCTACCGGCAGGACATGACCGAACTGCTCACCCAGATTGATTCCATTGGAGCGGAGCCGGTTTTGATGACGCCGACGATGTTTGACGCGCGTGCCGCCCGCGCCCGCAATCCGAACCGCGATCCGGAATCGACGCTGCTCTACAACTCCGTGCTCGCCTACTACGGCGCCTGGTTGCGCGAAGTCGCCGTCGACCAGGGATATGGCTTCGTCGACATGTGGGGACCGCTCAACAACCTCACCCTGGAAGTGCGCAAGGCGGAACCCTCATTCACAATGATTGCCGACGCCGTGCATCCCGATCCTCCGGGGCAGGTTGTTATGGCGGTGGCGATAATCGACGACTTGGGACTCCCGCGACAGGTTTCGAATATTCGCGTCGTCCTGGGAAGGAAAGAGCCGCAGGTTCGCGCCACGGGCGGAGAACTCACCGATCTTGAAGCCACCGAAGACGGCCTCTCGTTCACCTGGCAGGCTGACAGCCTGCCGTGGGTGCTGCCGGAACCCGCAGAACGCGGCGTGGAACTCACGAGACTGGGCCATCGCTTCAGCCGCGAAGCACTGGAAATCCACGGCCTCAAGCCCGGCCGGTACACCGTGGCCATCGACGACGTCGTCGTCGGCACCTACCCGCACACCGCGTTGGAGCGGCACATCGAGTTGCAGGCGAACGAAACCACGCCGCAGTTCCAGCAGGCGCTCGAAGTCGCGCAACTGAACGCCGAACGAAACGCCGGTCCCATCGTCGCACTACGCGGCGAATGGTTGAAGTTTCAGAGCTACGCGCGGGCCAGGCGTCAGGCTGACGCCAATCCCGATGACAAGCAGGCCGCGGAACAACTCGCGGAACGGGAGCAGCAGATCGAGGGCATGGAAGAACGCGTGGCGGAGCAGGTGGCGGCCGCCCGCGAAATCGAAGACAGAATCTTCGAGATCAACCAGCCGCCGGCGCGGCGTTATGAGATTCGCCGCGCAGAACGCGAAGAATCAGCTCAATAATCCTCGTGACACGACGCATTCAGCGATCTGCAGGAGATTGCCAGCCCATGGATCGACGAAAATTTCTCGGCTCGGTCGCAGCCGGTTCTCTGGCGAGTTATCACGCGACACTCGTCAGCCAACATCTGCAGGCCGATGACTCCGCCGCAAGGTGTTGCGGCCCGACATACGCTTCCCCTGCCGAGGCGATGAAGTCGCCCCGGGAAACTCTGCTCTATCTCCCGTGCATCTACACCGGGACGAACACCGCGAAGCCGGACTACCTGGCGACGGTCGACGTCGACCCGGAGTCGCCCGCCTATGGGCAGGTGATCCACCGCGCTGCGATGCCGGGCCTGGGGGACGAACTCCACCACTTCGGCTGGAACGCGTGCAGCAGTTGCCACGCCGACGAGGACAAGATGCGGCGTTACCTGGTGGTTCCGGGCATCGCCTCCAGCAACATCCACATTCTGGACGCGATTGATCCGGCGAAGCCCCGGCTGCACAAGGTGATCGACGGAGATGCGATTCGCCGCAACACCGGCCTCTCCGCCCCGCACACGGTCCACTGCCGGGGGGACGGCACCATCATGATCTCGATGCTCGGCGACGCGGTCGGGAACGGGCCGGGCGGGTTTCTACTGTTCGATCAGGATTTCGAGATCGTCGGAAGCTGGGCCGACTCGCGCGAGGGGATGAACTTCAATTACGACTTCTGGTACCAGCCGCGCCACAACGTGATGATCTCCAGTGAATGGGGGGCGCCGAATACCGTCTCACGCGGCTTTTCACTGGACGACGTTGCGGCCGGGAAATACGGCCGGCATCTGCACTTCTGGGATTGGGAACAGCGCGTCATCACCCAAAGCATCGACCTTGGGGAAGAAGGCCTGATTCCTCTGGAAGTCCGGTTTCATCACAATCCGGACAGCACGCACGGCTTTGTCGGGGCGGCGCTCTCCAGCGCGATCTGGCATTGGGACAAGCCGGGCGATCAGTGGGCCGCCGAAAAGGTCGTGCAGGTCGATCCGGTGGAGGTCGACGGCTGGCCGTTCGCCGTGCCCGGTTTGATCACCGATCTGGTGCTATCCCTTGATGATCGCTGGCTGTACTTCTCCAACTGGCTGCATGGCGACATTCGCCAGTACGACGTCAGTGATCCTTCGCATCCCACGCTGACCGGCCAGGTCTGGCTGGGAGGCGTGCTCGGCAAGGCGCGGGAACTGGCCGGGGAAACGCTCGGCGGCGGTCCGCAGATGCTGCAGCTCAGTCTGGACGGCAAGCGGCTCTACGTAACCAATTCGCTCTACAGCCCCTGGGACAACCAGTTCTACCCCGACATGGCCGAACGCGGCTCGTGGCTGTTGCAGCTTGACTGTGACACGGCGAACGGCGGCCTCACGCTCAACGAAGACTTCTTCGTCGATTTCGGAAAAGAGCCGGACGGCCCCGCCCGGGCTCACGAAATGCGCTTTCCCGGCGGCGACTCGACTTCGGATATCTGGATTTGATCCACGCTGGAAAGTGTCACCGAAGTCGTGAGACTGCGGACGTATCGTGAATTCAGCGATCAGACGTCTTACGACTTCTGCGACACCGCGGAGAAAAATGAGTCCGCGCACCCTTTTCTTGCGCGCGAACTCTTCGGTGCGGACCGATCAACTACCGAGCGGCCACGGGAGCCGGAGGCGCTGTCACAACGACCGGCTGGTCCTTGACGATCACCTTCGGCGGGGGATTGAGGACGACGTCAATCGTTTCGGCAGCGGCGCCGCTGCGGACGATCTCGATCTTGACCTGTTTGGCCGAGTTGAGCTGCATCGAGGGGAGAGTCACGGTAATCCCCTCGGCCGCCCACTCTTCGACGATCAGCGGCAGTCGCACGCCGTCGAACAGCAGGTAGACCGCGCCGGCTTTTTCACCACGGTTGCCGGGGAGCAGGATCGTCGAGCCGGCGGGAATATTGATCGCCGGATTCGCCGGATTCGCTGGATTGACCGGATCGTTGGCCAGCGGTCCGTTCGGGCCATTGGGGCCGACGGGATTGCTCGGTCCAACGGGACCGCGGGGCGGAGGCACGGCGGGTCGCGACGGCGGAGGGGGATTACCCCGGCGAAACGGCGCAACGGGCGCCGGCCGCGGCGCGGGACGCCTCTTGCAGCTTTTCTTGTAGCGGTTGCATCCCGCCTCAGCGTCGGCGGCTGCCATCAGCCCGACGGACAACATGCTGAGGATCGTGAGCATCGTGAACACGCGTTTCATGGTTCTCTCCGGTTCAGAAGGTCAATTGCTCTGGGGGGCTGAATCTGATGATCCAACGGCTCCCTTCCTCAGCGGAGACGAGTCAGCGATGTGACAGAGAATCCACAGGAATCTCGGAAATCCCGGGATTCACCGTCCAACCCGCGATCTCGCTGAACGATGGGCTCACGCAGAGCCGCTGAGCTGCGGAGAAAATAGCTTGAGTCGTTCCGACTCGGGCACGTCAACGCACGGAAATCGGGGAAGGTCAGGTCTTCAGTTTCCCTCAAGGTCGCCATCGCTCGCCCCTTGGCGGCTTCGCGACTTTGCGTGTAACAATCGAATCAGGCTTTACGAGCGCGCCACAGGGCCGGTCGGTTGCAAGTTCTTGCCGTGCCGCTCATTCTGTACGGGCTTCGTGACCGCCCGCCTGATCGCCGACCCTCCTCGAGATACCCTTCCATGAGCGACGCCCGCCCTCAAAAGACGCCGATGAACACGGTCGCGTGGCTGATCTGCACGATCGCCTCGATCGGCTTCGCGTTCGACATCTATGAACTCCTGATGCTGCCGTTGATTGTGGAACCGGCGCTGCTGGAACTTGGCGGCGTGGTCAAAGGGCCGGGCAGCGATTACGGCATGTGGGTCGGCAGGCTGTTCTACATTCCGGCAATCGTGGGCGGCGTGTTCGGATTGTTCGGGGGATATCTGACCGACATTCTCGGCCGCCGGCGGGTGCTGACGTGGAGCATCCTGCTGTATGCCTTCTCAGCCTTCGCCGCCGGTTTCTCGACGAACATCTGGATGCTGCTGTTCTTCCGCTGCACGACGTTCATCGGCGTCTGCGTGGAATTCGTGGCGGCGGTCGCCTGGCTGGCGGAACTCTTCCCGGAACGGGAACAACGCGAACGCGTGCTGGGTTACACGCAGGCGTTTTCATCGATCGGCGGCCTGCTCGTGGCGATCGCGTACGGGCTGGCGGTGGGCTGGGCCAAAGGGGAACCGGCCGTCCTGTTCTTCGGGATTTCGCTGCCGGCCCTGCAACTTCCCGCGATCCCGTTGCCGGAGTGGTTGACGGCGTTCGGGGAGGCCGGCCGGGAATTCAACCACTATGCGCCGTGGCGATACACCTTGATGTCGGGACTGATTCCCGCGATCCCGTTGATTTTCATCCGTCCTTTCCTCCCCGAATCGCCCGCGTGGAAACGGAAGAAGGACGCCGGGACGCTGCATCGTCCGAGCATTCGGGAATTGTTTGCGCCGCAGTATCGCAGGACATCGATCATCACGATGCTGATGTTCGCGTGCAGTTACGGAGCCGCCTTCGGGGCGCTGCAGCAGACGCGGCACATGCTGTCCGGCCTGCCGGAAGTGAAGCAGAAGGCGATCGCTGAGGTCGAGGGCGAACTGGAGGGCAAGAGCGAGGAGGAACGGGCCAAAATCATCGGCGGAGCGACGCGGCGGGCCGCTGAGGAAGAATTGCACCTCGTGACCAAGACTCAGGAGATTGGCGGCCTGTTCGGGCGGTTTCTGCTCGCGCTGCTCGTCGTCCGCATTCTCAGCCAGCGAAAACTGATTCGCATCTTCCAGATTCCGGGTTTGATTGTGATTCCGTTCACGTTCGCGGTCGCCGCCATTCACAATCTGGACTGGCTCTACATCGGCATCTTCTTCGCCGGGTTGTTCACGGTGGGGCAGTTCAGTTTCTGGGGGAATTACCTGCCGCGTGTGTACCCGCTGCACCTGCGCGGGACGGGCGAGAGTTTCGCGGCGAATATCGGCGGCAGGCTGATTGGAACCAGCATGGCGTGGGTGACGAGCAATCTCGCTTCGAAGCCGTTCATGCCGGGAGAAACCGGTACGGAACAGTGGGCCTACACGGCGGCGATTATTGGAACGGCCGTCTATCTCGCCGGCTTCATTCTCAGCTTCTTCCTGCCGGAACCGGGGGAGGATCTGATGGACGAAAGCGATTGAGGCGGCTTGGGCACTTGGGAACGTCGGATGCGGTGAATGGAAGGACGCATCGGCGGGCTGACGCCGCGCCGCTCGCCGCAGGTGGTTATTCCCAGAGGGCGGCGTCTTCGCCGTCCAGTCTGAGGGTTAGGCATTTGGCGCTGCCGCCGGCTTTGATGAACTCATCGAGCGGGGTGGCGTGTGTTGTGTAGCCGCGCTGGGTGAGTTCGGCTTCGAGTTGCGGGCAGCCGGTGTTGAGCACGACGTCCTTGCCGACGACGACGGCGTTGCAGGCGAAGCGAGCCGCTTCCTCTTCGGAGACGGGCAGCAGGTTGTCCACGTACCGGCGCAGGGAGCTTCGCGCGTAGCGGTCGAAGGCGGGGGGATAGTAGATGGCTTCGCCGGGAGCGAGCGGACAGAAGCAGGTGTCGAGATGGTAGTAGCGATCGTCGACCAGTTGCAGCGGCAGCACGCGGCAGCCGATTTCGGAGGCGACCCATTGCATGGAGCGGGCGTCGCTGCGGATGAGGTAGCCGGCGTAGAGCGTCTTGCTGCAAAAGAGCGCGTCTCCTGCTCCTTCGAAGTCCATGCCGGGCGGGAGTTCGATCGTATGGAAACCGGCGTCTGCGAACCATTCCGCGTCGTGCGGCGTCTCGCCCTGGCGGGCTTCGTGGCGGAAACGCGACAGGAAGACCTTGTCATGCCAGATCAGGCCGGCATTGGCGGTGAAGACCAGGTCGGGCAGCCCTTTGACCGGGGCCATCAGCCGCACGTCGACGCCGAGGGAGACGAGGAGTTCGTGCAGTGCGCGCCATTGCCTGCGGGCTTCCGATGAGTCGCTGGCGCGGCTGCGGCTCATCCAGGGGTTGATCTCGTATTCGATCCCGTAGAAGTCGGGCGGACACATCAGGATGGTGGGACGCGGGAACGGCATGTCCGAATTCTATCCCGAAACTTCACTGGTGGAATGCCGCATCCGGCGATGGTAAAGTCCGGCCAAGCGCGGGCGAGCCGGGAGGCGTCAGCCCCCGGATGGTACCGATCAACACCGAACCGCCGCACAAAGTAATTCGCATCGGCGGGCTGACGCCGCGCCGCTCGCAATGAACGTTGTTTTCTAGAATCTTGAGACTCAGGCATGCCAGAAGCTTTATTTCCCGTCGTCTGGGACCTCGACTCGATTCTGCCGCATCCGGAGACGGATGAGTTTCAGTCGGTGCTCCGATCATTTCGGACCGATCTGGAACAGCTTGCCGCTGATTCGGAGGAGTTTGCTCCGATTGATGCGGGGAACGCGGCGGGGTGGGGTGAGTTTCTGGAGCGGACGGAGGGCGTCTTCAAGCTGGCGTCGGATCTGAGATCGCACGTCGGCTGCCACGCTGCGGCGGAAGCGGAGAACAAGACATTTCAGCGGCTGGAAGGCGTGTTGAGCGGGTTGGAACCGCTGTATCAACAGGTGCTCACGAATCTCGAACTGGCCCTGCGGGAGACCGATGACGACTCCCTCTCGAAGGCCGCGGCGGCTGACGAACGGACTCAGAGAGTGGAGTTCTTTCTGCAGGAGTGCCGCCGCAACGCGGCGTACCGTCTGCCGAAAGAGCAGGAACTGCTGGCGGCCGATCTGGCGGTCGACGGGATTCACGCCTGGGGCCGGCTGTATGACCGGCTCTCGGGAGAACTGCGGATTGAGGTGATGGAAAAAGGGGAAATCGTCCGTAAATCGCCGGGGCAGGTGCACTTCGATTCGAGCGAGCGGACGGTGCGCGAGAACAACTTTTTCGCCGCGGACAAAGCCTGGCAGAGCATCGCCGACACGTGTGCCGAGGCGCTCAATCACATCTCCGGGTTTCGATTGAGCAAGTACCGGCGGCTCGGCGTGCAGGACCACCTCGATCTTCCGCTGCGATTGAACCGGCTGCGTCGTGAGACGCTGGAGACGATGTGGTCGACGATCTCCGACCGCAAGCCGATGCTGCTGCGGTATTTTGAAGCGAAAGCGAAACTGCTGGGTCTCGACAAACTGTGCTGGTACGACCTGCTGGCCCCCGTGGGGGCGTCCGGGACAGGAGCGGCCAAACTGGAATACGACGACGCCTGCGGACTGATCATCAAGACGTTTACGGAGTTCAGCGACGATTTCGGCGAGTTCGCGGAACGGGCGCTGCGTGATGGGTGGGTGGAAGTGGAGAACCGTGCGGGGAAACGTCAGGGGGGATTCTGCACCGGGTTCCCGTCCAGGCAGGAGTCGCGGATTTTCATGACGTTCACCAACTCGCCGGACAGCATGTCGACGCTGGCGCACGAGTTGGGACACGCTTACCACTCTTATGTGCTCCGCACACAGCCGTACTTCCTGCAGGACTATCCGATGAATCTGGCGGAGACGGCTTCGACCTTCGCCGAGGCGGTGCTCGGCGACCGCCGCCTGGCCGATGCGGGCGGCAATGCCGAGAAGCTGTCGATCCTCGACAACATGCTCAGCGACGCGATCGCCTTTCTAATGAACATCCACGCCCGGTTCATCTTCGAGAACAACTTCCACGTGCAACGGGCGGAGGGGGAACTGTCGTCTGAGCAGTTCTCGGAACTGATGCGGGCGGCACAGCAGGAGGCGTACTGCGACGGCCTCGACGCCGAGGGCTGGTATCCCGGCTTCTGGATCTCGAAGCTGCATTTCTACATCAGCGGCTGGCCGTTCTATAACTTCCCGTACACGTTCGGCTATCTGCTCTCGCAGGGGGTCTATTCGCTCGCCGGGGAGGGAGGCGGCGAGTTTCCCGAGCAGTACCGGCAGTTCCTGACGGCAACGGGCGCGATGCAGACCGAGGACGCGGTCTCGTCGTCGTTCGGCTTCGATCTCTCGCAGCCCGACTTCTGGAATCGCGGGCTGGACGTCGTTGAGCAGCGGGTGGAGGAGTTTGTGCGGTTGTGCGGATTGGAGACTTCGTAGCGGTTTGGAACCACGGAAGGCACGGAATTCACGGAAAGTGGTGCGTGGGGTGCGGCTAGTGCTCTCGCTGGGCTGTATTGGTAACTGGTCCGTTTGAGAGTTGACGCACGCGTTGTTCCTATCGTTGAGTTCCGACCCGGAACGGAACGCGTGAAACCATGTGACGCTCTTGAAATGGACCACTTGCGAGACGGTCCGCGTCTCCTGAACAAGCCGTCTGCTTCAGCGTGTCCGCAAGCTTCAGCCGTAGTTGGGTTGGCTTTTCCGGCCGCAGTCGTCGTAGACGGCGCGTAACAGGATCCGGCCGGCACAGCCGGCCGTACTTTTTCTCGACCCGGTCGGCGTTGGCCCGAAGATGGATTACTTCACTGCCATTCTGCTCGGCGCGATCCAGGGGGTGGCGGAGTTTCTGCCGATCAGCTCGTCCGGTCACCTGGTGATCGGTGAAGCCCTGTTGGGCGGCGAGTATGAGAACGTCCGCATCAACGTGGCGCTTCATTTCGGCACGCTGCTGTCGATTCTGGTCGTGTATCGCAACCGGCTTTTTCCGATTCTCAAGTCGCCGCGGCTGTGTGTGGCGATCGTGGTGGCGACGCTGCCGGTGGTTGTGGTCGGTCTGCTGCTCAAGGACCAGATCGACCGTTTCTTCGATACGCCGGTCGTCGCCGGATGCGCTCTGTGCGTGACCGCGCTGCTGATGGCGCTGACGAGGCGCGTGGAGCACGGCGAGCGGCGCCTGGAAAAAATCAGTTGGCGGGACGCGCTGGTCGTCGGGCTGTTTCAGGCGATTGCCCCCGTGCCGGGCATCTCGCGCTCGGGGAGCACGATTTTCGGCGGGCTGGTGAGCGGACTCAGGCGGGATGCGGCCGCCGACTTTTCGTTCTTTATCGCGATTCCCGCGCTGACTGGCGCGATGGTGTTGCATCTGGGGGATCTGCTGCACGCGGGAGAGAGCGACCTCGGCTGGGGCCCGCTGCTGACTGGAACGGTGACGGCGTTCGGTGTGGGCGTTGTTGCGCTTCATGGGCTGTTGAAACTCGTCGTCGGCCGGAAACTCCACTGGTTCGCGTGGTACTGCGGAGCGGTGGGAATTGCGACGATCATCTGGCAACTCCTTGCGTGAGACTCGCTATCCGCAGTCGATCGCTGCGCCGATTGCTCCCGGCAGCCAGCGCGACTATGCTGAGACGCCCTCGCCCCGTTCACGACGCCTGCTGACGGTCGCGTTGGCTCCGCTCGGCGTCCCCACGTGAACATCGCCCTTCGCGGTCCGTATTGATGCCTGCCGATTCCCGCGATGCACGTTTCCCGAGAAGCGTTGTCTGGACCGTGGCGGCGCTGACCGTTGCGCCGGTGGCGCTGAATCTCTTCGGCGCCGATTTCGGGACAGAAGTGCGTCCGTTCGACCCGACGGACTACACGCTGCTGGACGAGGCCGGACGGAAGGCGATGTTCTACCAGACGTTGCGCGGCGCGTTCGTGTTTTCGCTGCTGGAGTGGACGGCTTTCTGCATTGCGCTGGTGACGGTGTGGTTTTCGTTCGTGCATTATTTTCTGGCGCGGGACATCATCACGCCGATCGTCGGCACGGCGCTGTTCTTCTCCGGGTGCCTCGACGGATTCCTGGTGCTGGCCGAGGACATGCTGACGGAGGAACCGCGCGAACTTGAGCAGTTCGTTCCGTTCGTGTGGACGGTGTCGCGTTGTCTCAATGCAGCGATCGTCGTTGCCGGGACGGCGCCGTTCGTCTGGCGAGACAGGAAACTGCCCGCGCGAGGCCTGCGGTACATGCTGCTGATGGGTCTGCTGTTCGCATTGACGTCCTACGCGGTCGTCCATTTCTTTGCGGAACTGGAAGACTATCCGGAGATTGCTTCCGTCTGGCCGGAGTTCATTCACCGCCCGCTCGACCTGATTCCCCTGGCGATGTATCTCCTGGCGGCCGGCATTCTGCTGCCGCGCGTTTATCGACGCAATCGCAGCCTTTTCGCCCGCGGCTTGCAGGTGAGCATCCTCCCGCACGTCGTCGCTCAGCTTTACGCGATGAGTTCCGAAACGCTCTACGACAATGCGTTCAACATGGCGAGCGCCATGAAGGTGCTGGGATATCTGACGCCGCTGATGGGCCTGATGGTCGACTATTCACGGTCTTACCGGGCGCAGGCGGCGCTCCGTGTGGCGCAGGAGGAACTGAGACTGGCGCGTGACATTCAGCAGCGATTGCTCCCCAGTGCGGCCCCGTCCGTCGCAGGCTGGGACGTCGCGGGACGCTGTGACTTCGCCGAGTCTGTGGGCGGTGATTACTTCGACTACATCACGCTGGACGACGGCGGGGTGAGAATCGTCGTGGCGGACGTGAGTGGGCACGACGCCGGGGCGTCGCTGCTGATGGCGAACGTCCGGTCGACGCTGCGCGCTCTGTCGCGCACATCGGATGATCTGGAGGACGCGGTGGCGCGCGTCAACAGTCTGCTCTGCGAAGACGCGCAGGGGCGGCGTTTCGTGACGATGTTCCTCTGCCAGATCTCGCCCGGCCAGGAAACCGTTCGTTACCTGGGCGCCGGGCACTCCGCGTTCTGGGTCAATGCAGATGGTGAATCGTCGATGCTGGACGCGACCGGAGTGCCGCTCGGCGTGTCGGCAGAATCCGGACCGGATATTGCGGAAATCGATTCCGTCCCGGTCGGGAGCGTGTTGTTGCTCGCGACAGACGGAGTCAGCGAAGCGTGCAATGCGGAGCACGAACAGTTCGGGCTCAAGCGCGTGCGGGAAGTGATTCTGGGCAGCAGAAACGGGAGCGCGGAGGATCTCGTTGACGGGCTTTTCGAAGAGGTGATCCAGTTCACCGGCACGCGGACGCTGGCGGATGACGTGACGGCGGTGGCGATTGTTCGGAAGGAGAGTGCCTGACGTTCTTTTGCGACGTTATCCGTCGATCGTTGCGAGTCGAAACGAAGCGATCCCCTGCGTGTCGCGGCTAAGCAGGATATGAATAATCGTGTGACGTTTGGAAAAGGACCACTACTCAGCTCGACTGATGCGATAGTTCGGGCGGTCGGCGGTGAAGAGTTCGTCGAGCAGGCGGACGCCGAGACCGGGGCGGGCCGGCAGATCGATGTGGCCGTCGTCGATTGTGACTTCGTCGTCGATCAGCCTCGGGTAGAGCGTGGCGATGTGGGCGCGGACCGTTTCCTGATAGCAGACGCCCGGCACGGACGCTGTCACGTTGAGCCCTGCAAACAACGTCAGCGGTCCGGTGCAGTCGTGCATCAACACGGGGATGTTGTAGACGTCGGACAGTTCGGCGATGCGGCGCGACTCGCTGATTCCGCCGACCCAAGTGGGATCGATCATTACGTAGTCGGCCCCGTTGAGATCGAGCACAGTGCGGTAGGCGTCGCGGGTGACGAGCATTTCGCTGACGGCGATTGGCACCCCGGCCTGCTGCCGGAATGCGGCGATCGTCCTGGGGCAGTCGGGACGGATCACGTCCTCCATCCAGAGTGGTCGAACGTCCTGCATCGCACGGGCAATCCGCAGGGCGGCGGGGAGCGCGAAGAAGCCGTGACCGTCGAGCATCACCTCGATTCGATCGCCGACGCGCTCGCGAATCGCTCGAAACGGCGCGACGCCTTCGGCCACATCCTCCCAGTCGATTCGCCGGCCTCCTTTTTCACGATAGATTCGGTCGAACGACCAGAGCTTCATCGCCCGGTAGCCGGCGGCGAGCAATTCCTCGGCGAGGTCGCCCGGCTGATGGATGCTCATCCAATTGTCTTCCAGCGGACCGGGCGCGCCGGGATCGCCGTGCCCGGGCCAACCGATGCTGCCGGAAATCTGGCTGCGTTCCGCTTCATGTCCTCCATAGAACGGTCCGCCGCAACTGTTGTAGACCGGGACTCGGGATCGCACCGGTCCACCGAGCAGACGCCAGACCGGCTGCCCGGTCAACTGGCCGAGAATGTCCCACAGCGCCAGGTCGATGGCTGAGAGGGCTCGGAGTTCTGCGCCGGTCCCTCCGAATGCGGTGCAGCGTTCGTAGAGAAACCGCCAGTGGCTCTCGATAGCGCAGGCATCGGCGCCGAGCAGACGACGGGCCATCCAGTCGTGAATCGCCGCGGCGGCGGCCTGCGGGATGTAGTAGGTCTCGCCGTGACCGATCAAGGGTTCGCCGCCCGCGGTTCCCGCATCGGTGTGGATTCGCAGGAGCAGCAGGCCCGGCATCACGTCATCGGGGACGACCGTTTCGATCGCCGTGATCTTCGGTCCGCGCGCGTAGGCGTGTTCCTGGGTGGGGCCGGAGGCTCGGGACGTGGGGGTATCAGGTGGCAATGTCGAGCTTTCCGAATCAGTTTTCACAGTCCCCTCGTGCCCAGACTTCTGTTTGGACATGGACGATGGCAGTTGAACGTTCCCAAACAGAAGTTTGGAAACGAGGTTTTCGAGGTTGTCGAGGATTCGGGGAGTCGGAGGGTTCAGGAGCAGGAGAACTCGCGGTCACTCTATCTCGCGCAACTGGTCGAGGTCGATCATCGGGCATTCGACTCCCGCCAGCATCCGGTCGATGGACGCCTCGTCCTTGAATCCGATTCCCGTCACGAGACAGACGATGTTGGCGTCGCGCGCGATGCGATCTTCCTCCGCGGCCCGCAAGGCCCCCGCCAGCGCCGTTGCGGCGGCCGGTTCACAGAAGATTCCCTCCTCGCGGGCCAGGCGGGCCTGTGTTTCCCAGATGAGATCATCCGGAACCGCATGGCCCGACCCGCCGGTGGCCCGGCACTCCTGCACCGCATCGTGGCCGTCGATCACATTGGGCACCTGCAGCCCGCTGATCTTCGTGGTCGCTGTGACGGTCTGGGCCCCCTCATCGCCGCGACGCAGCGGCGACGCGATGGTGTCGTTCCCCTCAGGCTGGACGATCTCAACGGCGGGAACATTGTCCAACCGGCCCTGATCTGCTTTCTGCATGAACCCGCGGGCGAGCGCGACGCAGAGACCGCCTCCCCCGGCCGGCGCAAAGACATGATCGACCGGCGCCTCGGCCTGTTCGGCCAGTTCGTGGGCGATCGTCTGCACGCCGGTCATCCCGGCAGGGCTGAAGTGATACGCGCTGATTTGCACCGCCGAGTCGTCGCGGCTCCCCATCCGCTGCAGTTCCCCAAACGCCGCTTCGGAAACGACCGGGTCAAGTCCGAAACCCTTGATGCGGAAGATATTCGCTCCGTAGACGAGCATCTGTTTGAGCTTGCTGAGCGGCGCGGTTTCGACGATGGCGATGTGGCATTCGATTCCGGCGGCAGCCGTGTAGGCGGCCAGGGCCGCGCCGGTGTTTCCGCTCGACGTCGCGATGCAGCGTTGCTTGCCGTCGGCCAGCATTCCGGAAACCGCAGCGCAGGCGAAGCGGTCCTTGAAGGAGCCGGCCGGGTTTCCCCCCTCCAGCTTGAAGAACAGGTTCCTCAGCCCCGCCGCGGGACCGATCCGCCGCGAACGGATCAACGGCGTGTCGCCTTCCCCCAGTGAGATGCGATGCTCCTGCGGCACCTTGTGCAACAGGTCTGCGTATCGCCAGATGCTCATTGTGGTTGGTTTTCTTCTACGCGAAAGCCCACCGGTTGCAACCGGTGGGCGTTGGACCGTGGGCGTTACAGGACTCCGTACTTTTCGTAGGCCTCGGTGGCTTTCATTCCGGCCTTGATGGCATCGCGTGTGACGTTTTCGTCGTTCACTTTCTTCCAGGCGGCTGCAACGGCCTGCTGTTCGATCTCCTGCGGGACCACCACCACTCCGTCCTCATCGGCGAAGACGAGGTCGCCCGGTGAAAACTGCACGCCGTCGATCTCGACTGTTACGTCGATGTCCACAACCCGCTGCCGGTTCTGGCTGTCGTACAAGCACTTGCCGCGGGCGAACACGGGGAAGCCCATCTGTCGCATTTTGGCAACGTCGCGAACGGCGCCGTCGACGATGGTTCCCACGCACCCGCTGTTGCTCGCAGCCGTCGAGAGCAGTTCGCCCCACACGCCGGAGTGCATTGATCCCTCCGCGGCGGCGATCATCACATCGTCCGGGCGGCAACTGTCGACCGCTTTCAGTTCCAGTTCGTAAGGGCTGGGGTCTTCGTGATACATGGTGACCCACAGTGTCGTCTTGCAGCGCCCGACCAGCAGCCGGTCGGTCGTCATGGGCGGGAGCGGCACGCGCGGCGATTGATTGCGGTACCCGAGCCCATCGAGCGCGTCGCAGACGACCGCGGAGTAGAGTGACTCCCGCATCTGATCGAGTGAGATTCCCATGCCGTCTCCTCGTGTGGCTGGAGGACGAATCGGCGGGCTGACGCCGCGCCGCTGGCCCGACGCCGATGACTTGACGCAACTGCAACGACTTGCGGGAACAAGGCAGACCCGCCGCCGAACCGGCGGCCAATGTAACCGACCGCGTGGAAGCCGGAAACCAACTCGCCGGTCGCCGCTGCTGAGGATGAATCGGCGGGCTGACACCGCGCCGCTCGCCCGCCGGCGCCGGAACCGGTCGCGATCGTACCGATTGCACCGCTTGGCGCGTCTGGCACGCCGCCGCTCGATGCCGTGCAGCGCACCAGGGAGGATGCCGAAGACCGATTGTGTGTGAAGGGACCGTCCGGCGAGTCGGGCCGACCGTGCGGATTGCGGGTCGGTTGTAAAATTTTGCGGATCGTTCCGGCAACGGGAGATGTGTGTTCTATGCTTGAATCTCGGCCGCTCCGGCCGATGCCATTCGCATGATTCGCCGCGTTCGACGCACATCTTGAGAGCGAGAGGCCGTTCCATGCCCGCAATTCTCAGTGCGCTGGGGGAAAAGCTTGGTTTCCCCGGCTCTCGACGAACGCGACGTCGTCGCGCGCAGGGCCTTGCCAAATCTGCCGAAACGCTTGAGTCGCGAATTCTGCTTTGCGCCGCCGTCGCGCCGGACCTCCCGCCGGCCGAGGTCGATCTGCAGGAAAGCGAAGACGGCGGCCATCACAAGCACCACCTGGAACACCACCAGCAGCGTGAACACCACAATCAGCACGAGCAAGGTCATGGCGACTCCTGCACTTGCGAAATGTGCTGCACTCGCTACGACGAATTCGGCAATCAGTACAGCGCGGTCACGAATCTTCCTGATCTCAGTCTGCTCGACGAGACCGGGGGCGCCACCGGCGACTTCGACGGCACGGGGGCGCTCGTTCCTCTTTCCGACACGTTTAAACTGCACAGCAACCCCGGCGCGAGCCACACCATCTACCTCGACTTCGATGGACATCTGACAAGCGGCACCTATTGGAACGGCGGAAACGACATCAACTCCGCCGCCTACAGCTTCGAGGGCGGCTCCTCCTTCAGTGACAACGAACTGGCTCGCATCCAGCGGATCTGGCAGCGCGTGGCGGAAGACTTTCTGCCCTTCGACGTGAACGTGACGACGCAAGACCCGGGAACGGCGGCCCTGACCAGGAGCGGAGCGGGAGACGCCGAATGGGGCATCCGCGTCGTCATCAGCCCCACAAGTTCCTGGTACGGGACTGCGGGCGGAGTGGCCTATCTGAATTCCTTCAACTGGAATTCGGACACGCCGACTTTCGTGTTCAGCAATATGCTTGGCAACGGCAATGAGAAGTTCACGGCAGAGGCCATCAGCCACGAGGTTGGGCACACACTCGGCCTCTCACACGACGGCGGATCCGGGACGAGCTACTACTCCGGACACGGCAGCGGCGAGACGGGTTGGGCTCCGATCATGGGCGTCGGCTATTACAAGGAAGTGACCCAATGGAGCCGGGGCGAATACTCCGGCGCGAACAACACCCAGGATGACCTGCAGATCATCACCACCTGGAACGGTTTCGGCTATCGGGCGGACGACGTCGGAAACAACGCCTCGTCGGCATCGCAACTCGCCGTCACGAACCTGACAGTCGACGACGGCGGATTGATCGAGCGGAACACCGACGTCGACGTCTTTTCCTTCAGCACCGGCGCCGGATCGATCACTCTCAACGCTTCTCAGGCCGCATTGGGGGCGAACCTCGACATTCTGCTGCAACTGTATGATTCGAGCGGCGGGCTCGTCGCCTCGTCCAATCCGACGAATCAACTGGACGCCGGCCTGACCACGTCCGTCGCTGCCGGCACGTACTATCTGCACGTCAGCGGCGTTGGCAAGGCGGGCTCCAACGGCTACTCCGACTACGCCAGCCTCGGCGCCTACCTGTTGAGCGGGACAATCAACGCCGCGGGTTCCGGCGACACCACCGGACCGCGCGTCGTCTCTTCCACGCCCAGCGGCAATCAGGCCAACACGCTCAACAAGTTTACGCTCACCTTCAGTGAGGCCATTGCCGAGGGCACGTTCACGGCGTCTGACGTGACGCTCACCGGCCCGCACGGGTCGATCAACGGCCTGACCGTCACGAAGATCAGCAGCACACAATACGAAGTGACCTTCGTCTCGCAGTCGACGCCCGGCACGTACTCGCTCTCGGTCGGACCGCAGATCGCCGATCTGGCCGGCAACGCGATGGACCAGGACGAGGACGGAACGACCGGTGAAGGCAGCGACGATGTCTACACCACGGACGCCGTACTGATCAGCACGGGCGCCGAGTATCACTTCGACTTCGGCAAGGGGAAATCTCCGGTCGCCGAGGGCTACGAAAAGGTCACAGCGAACCTCAGTTACAACAGCTCACTCGGTTACGGCTGGCTGAGTGGAACGCGCAAGAACGTGAGCCAGAAGGGGGCCGATGCGCTGACGAGGGACTTCGTCCGGACAACCGACGCCACGTTCGCGGTGGACCTGGCGAACGGAACGTACGACGTCACTGTCACCATGGGCAGCCTGAATACGGCGCATGACCAAATGGGCGTCTTCATCGAGGGGGCTCAAGTCGGCAGCGTCGACAGCGACCCCAACCAGTATGAAACGCGCACCTACCGGGTGACCGTCACCGACGGACAGTTGACGCTCCGCATCGCCGACCTCGGTGGCAGCAATGCACACGCGGTTCTCAACGGGCTGGATATCGTCCAGGTGGATGGCGGCGACGGCGGTGGAGAAGACGACACGACCGGCCCGCGCGTCGTTTCGTCCACCTCCGGCGGCAGCCAGCCGAACACGCTCGACACGTTCAGACTGACGTTCAGCGAGCCGATCGCCGACGGAACGTTCACCGCCGCCGACGCGACGCTCACCGGACCGAACGGGTCGATCAGCGGTCTGACCGTCACGAGGATCAGCAGCACGCAGTACGAAGTGACGTTTGCGTCGCAGTCAACGCCCGGCACGTATTCACTCTCGGTCGGACCGCAGATCACGGATGCTTCCGACAACGCCATGGATCAGGACCAGGACGGCACGGCCGGTGAGGGTAGCGACGACGTCTTCACAACCAGCGTCGACCTGGTCATCACCGGCGACGAATACCACTTCGACTTCGGAAAGGGCAAATCGCCCCTCGCCGACGGCTACGAGAAAGTCACCGCCAACACGAACTATGACAGTTCAACCGGATACGGCTGGCTCAGCGGCTCTCGCAAGAACGTGAGCCAGAAGGGGACCGATGCGCTGACCAGGGACTTCGTCAGAACCAACGACGCGACGTTCGCCGTCGACCTCGCGAACGGAACTTACGACGTCACGCTCACCATGGGCAGCCTGAATACGACGCATGACCAGATGGGCGTCTTCATTGAGGGCGTCCAAGTCGACAGTGTCGACAGTCTGCCGCGGCAGTACGAGACCCGTACGTATCGTGTTACGGTCTCGGACGGACAGTTGACGCTCCGCATCGCCGACCTCGGCGGCAGCAATGCCCAAGCCGTCCTCAACGGCCTCGATATCGTGCAGGTCGTGTCGTAAGAAGCGTGACGCACCCGAAGGGACTCCGCATCGTCACTCGGTAAGCGGTTCCAAGTCGTTACGGAGCCCGATTCCCGGCAGAGCGTTCGCGCGGGCCCGCGCGTGACGTTCCACGTCCTTCGAGGCTTCCGCATCCCACGGGCCCTCGTGCAGCCAGACGTTGTCGTAGTCGAGCAGTCGTCCCGTGCGGTAGTACATGTCACTCTGTGCGATGTTGTAGTCGCTCACGCTGGTGTGGAGTGCGATCTCCGTCTGCGAGAGGATGTCCCGGGCGCGGAGCACGTCGTCGAGCGAGACGCGCTCCGGTTCGGCCTCGTACTCTGCTCTGAGCGCGAGATAGCGCCGCTCAGCCGCTATCTTTCGCCGCCGCTGGTTCTCCATCGCGAGATACGTGCGGTCGAGGTCGCGGAACGCGGCCGCCAGTTCGTGACTGATTTCGATCTCCTGCGCTCTCAAAGCGGCCTGCGCCTTGATGAGGCGCAGTTCAAAGTTACGGACCTGGGCGTGCGCAAACCGTTGGCCGATTGGAACGGAGAACTCAAAACCGAGATTCCAGCCGGTCTGGTCGCCCGCGGTCAGCCGATGATACGCGCTGCCGAGATTTCCCAGTCCCAGTCCTTCGTCGGGATCGCCGTACAGGTCGTCTCCGAATCCGTTGACGCGATAGCCTGAGACGAAGTCGAGCCGCGGCCGGGTGAGGCTTTCAGCCGCTTTGAGTTGCAGATCGAGCGACTTGATGGCCCACTTCTGGCGTCGCAACTCGGGCCGTCTTGAGAAGGCGTCGGCCAGTGCGATGTTCCAGTCGTGAACAATCTCGGCGGTCAACGGAACGTTCGCAGGCCGGATCACGAGCCCGTCGTTCACCGCAAGGCCTAACAGCCTCCGCAGTTCGGCTTCGAGGGCGTAGAGCGTATCGAGCGCTGTTTCCGTGCGGATCCTCGACTGGTAGTAGTGCTCGGCGGCCCGCGCCACGTCGGCGGCCCCGCCGCCAGGCGCCTGGACCTCCGCCCGCAGCGTCACGTTGTCCCACACCTGCTCGGCTTCGTTTCGCGCGACGACTTCGCTGTGATACGTCTGATACGCCTGGGACAGCCGCCAGTAGGTCTGTTCGACGTCGCGCAGCAGCCGGCTGACGGCCAGCTCGAAGTCGGCCAGCGCGATGTCGCCGTCGATGCGTGCAATCAGCACGCCCTGCCCCACGCCCGTGACCCCCTGGATGCTTTGCGAGATCGGTCCGGCGACGCGCGTATATTCCACCCCGCCGCCGGCCAACAGCGGCTGCCTCAATTCCGCGCGGACCGATCCTTCGTAGACCGAACTGAACAACCTCCCCGGCGAGTTGTTCCAGGAGTAGTCCCAGTCGTGGATGAGGGCGAGCTGCCCGCCGGTGGCGAACCGTTTGCTGATCGAGGTCGAGAACAGGGCCGAATCCTCCACCAGCGTCGATCCCGGCGCGAGTCCGCCAGAGTTGAACTGGTTGTTGGCAATCGCCTCATTGCGACCCCAGATCATGTTGGTGGTGAACTGGGCGTCGAACTCGGACAGCGCGGCTTCGACGCCTCGATTTCCGAAGAGCACGCCGGTCTCCTGAATGGCCGGGTCGTAAACTGACGCGACCGCCTCGGGATTCATCAGGAGCGGGTTGCCCGGCGAGAGAAACGCGCCGGACGATTTGATGATCTGGCTGTTGGCGAGCGCAAGCTGGATCGCCTGCTCAAGCGGCAGATCCCAGATTTCGTCTTCCGTCGGATTGCGAAGCCGTCGCGGGTCGACCGCATAGGCTTCGTGCGGCGTCGAGGTGGAGACGTCCGGGTACTCGATCTGCGTTGCCTGCGTGAGGTAGTGCTCCGCTCCCGGTTCGCGATGTGCGAGATAGTGGTCCTCGGTGAACCACGCGCAGCCGGCGGTCAGCGACAGGGCGACCGCCAATGGGATGAGAGACGCATTCAGCCGTCGGTTTCGGCGAGAAGACCTCTCCGAATGCGGCGACCCGCCCGATTGTCGAATGACCGGATTGTGTCTCATTCGGACCATACCGGGTTCGCAACGACGGCAATCCTGTTGGCGAAGCAGAGAGCCCTGTCTGCAGACGGAGAACGCGACAATGCGCGCAGCTTCCACCGCTCGGCCCGGGAAGCCGCTGTTTCTGTATCGGCCTTCTCCAATGCGCGGAATCAGCAGAATCCGCATAATCGGCAATGTGAGCGCAGTTTCTGCAGACTGCCCGGTTGCGATTCGCCGCCGAAGTTACGGTGCGGCAGATCAGAGAGCGCGCGGGACCGGCGCGGGGCAACCTACATGCGGAACTTGAAGGTCGAACGCAGCCAGCGGTAGATCCACCCGCCCAGTGAGCGATGCCGGACCCTGATTCGCGCCTCCCCGCGGAACCCGGTGCGTACGAGTCGCGGATCGACGTCGACCGGCACGGTGGCTTCGAACGCCCGCCCGGTGAGCCGTTCTGAGCCGTCCGCGTCGGTCACGGTCGCAAGCGGACCGCCGAACTTGTTGGAGAGCGCCGGCGGCACCGTGCTCCGCGATCGCGGGGAGATTTCTTTCAGATTCCGTTCCAGTGTGAGATCCGCGAGGTCTTCGATCTTCAGACGCACAGGTTGCCCGACCGCCAGTTCGTCCCGGCTCTCCTGGTCGACCAGCAGCACGGCGTGGTATCGGTCGTCCGGCGCGATGCTGCAGAGGAGAGTCCCCTCCTCGATCAGGCAACCGCGGTTGCCCGGCTCCAGCGGGCGGCCGGTCCAGGTTGCGAGTCGCTCTCGCACACCGCCGCTCACCGGATCGACTAGGCGGGGCGGATCGATCAGCCGGCCGCCGACCGGGGCGCGAATCTCGAGTTGTCCCGCCTGCCGGTCGAGGTTCTGTTTGCGTTCGGCGAGAGAGGCCAGTTCGCTTTCGATCAGCGCTCGCGCGTCGGGATCGGCCTGCGCAATGGCCATGTCGCGGGCGATGCGTCGCGCCGACTGCTCGGTTTCGAGTTTCCGCAGCTCATCCGCCAGTTCCGGACTTTCGAGAACAGCCAGGAGTTGTCCCGGAGCGACTGAGTCGCCACCCGTCGTTCCGATTTCATTCAGGGTGCCAGAGTTCGTCGCGTAGACATGCTGCACGCCGACCGGCTCGAGCGTGAACGGCGCCGAGACATACCACGGAATGGGGACGAACAGCACGCCCGCGATCAGGCAGACGGCCAGGACGCCTGTGACCGCAAGTTTCGGACGGCTCATCGGTTCCTCGCGCGGCATCCGCAGCACGTGAACGACGCCGACGATCGCGCCCATCAGCATCGTCGTCAGTGAAACGGCCGCCAGTGCGATGCCGATGCTCTGCAGCCGGTACGGCTTCAACACGGTATACAGAAAGACCGTAATGCCGGCCAGAATGATCGCCATGTAAACCTTTGACGCGATCGTGTAGAGCACGAACCAGAATCTTCCCGAGACCGGCATGAAGGGATCATCCGGCAGTTCGACGCCCAGGCAGTACCATGCCCAGGTCTGCTGAAACAACCGGCTCGCCTTCGGACGGAGGTTCGGAATCTCCAGCAGGTCCGCCAGCATGTAGTAGCCGTCAAACCGCAACAGAGGGTTGGCGTTGAAGATGACCGTCGTCGCCGTCGAGACGAAAAAGACGTTCAGACAGAGGTGATGCAACAGCCCCGGCCGCGTGTTCCACCACACGAAGATCGCGACCGCCGCCAGCACGACTTCGACCCACATCCCGGCGGCGGCGATCGCGATCCGCTTCCACTTGCTCTTCAACATCCAGGCGTCCGTTACGTCGCAATACAGCGTGGGGCTGAAGACGAGCAGCATCACCCCCATCGAATGGCACTCCCGCCCGAAATACTTGCAAGCGTATCCGTGCCCGAATTCGTGAAGCACCTTGGCGGCCCCGAGCGTCACCCACAGGAACAGCAGGTTGGGCCAGCCGAAAAACTGCTGAAACTCCGGCAGTCGCTGGCGGACGTCGTCGAACCGCATTGCGAGAAACAGCCAGGATGAGAGCACCAGCACCGCCATGCCGGCCACGGCCCAACCCTGAAACGCCCATTGAACCAAAGGCAGCGTCCTGGTCAGAAACCGGTCGGGATCCCATCCCCGAATCTTGAGGTAGAGTGGATTGCTGACCGTCCGCCTGACCTGTTTCCAGAACTCGCGCCGTCGCCGTTGAATCAGCGGCGCGGCTTGTCCCGGCCGGAGACTGAAGGCCAGGCCTTTCGCGTGCAGGTCCGCCAGCAGCGCCTGGACCTCCGCCAGCGTGACATGCAGATGGGGATCGGTCTGCTGCAACTGCCGGCGCAGTTCTGCGAGGCTTCGTCGTCCGTCAAGGAGCTGCAGCAACCGGTACTGCTCCGGCTGGAGCCGGTAGTACTTCAGGCCGCACGGATCCTTGACGACCGGCCAAGGAACACCCCGGTACGTCACGAACTCCACGACCAGATCGCTGCGCCGTTGCAAGGGAACCGGCCGATCTGCGGACGATCGTGATTCGTGATTCGCGGCAGGCTGGTCCATCGTTGTTCCGGCTCTCGCATCTCCGCGCCGCTGCTCATCGGTCGCGAGATTCTCCGGCCTGCGACTCGAATCGGACCGGACCACCGGCTGGAGAGTTTCCCGTGTCGATCGTCATCACGGCCGTCAGTCCGTCCCGCAGGATGTCATCCCGGTTTTCGACTTCCGCCCAGACGCGAACGGACCGCGAGATCGGCTGCACCGACGAATCGACGAAACCGAGCGTCCCTGTAAACGTCTCGTGCTCGACCGGGAGGTCGGCGTTCGGGAAGTCGAGCCGGATGGTGACTCGCTGCCCGACCCGCAGGTGAAACACCTGTTCCACCGGAACGAATCCCTCGATGCGAACCTCCCCTGTGTTGACGACTTCCAGCAACGGTTCGGACTGCTGGACGGTTTCTCCGGCATCGCGGTACACCCGAGCGACCTGGCCCGCCATCGGCGACTTCCGCGTATAGCCGGCCAGTTCCGCCTGCGCCTGATCCCGCTCTCGTTCCAGAACGTTGAGCTTCTGGCGCGCCGATTCGACCTCGAGTTCCGCCGCTTCGGCGGCAAGCTGTCTCCGCAGAATCTCGCTCGCAGGGAACACGGAACTTCCCGCCGGGGAATTCCGGTTTGCCAGCACGCGAATGTCGTACTCCGCACGCGCCAACTCGGCCGCTTTCTCCGCCGAACGCACCGACACATCGCTCGCAGCCCGCGCCTCGGCGACCGCCAATGCGGCGCGCGGAGCGCGATCGTCCAACTGAAAGACGATGTCACCCGACTCGACGGACTGTCCCTCATCGACGACGAGCGAGACGACCCCCGACCTCTCACTGGCCAGTGTCCGCCGCTCGGTGAACAGGACGCGGCAGTCCGGAACGATGAGAGAGTCGGCCGCTGCGCTCGATCCGGACGGTTCCGCCCAGGCCGCCACAGCGAGCCAGCCCAGGCACAGCATTCCGACGATCACCAACGGCCAGATCGGCAGACGCCCACGCGCGCTGCTGAAACAGATGTCCTTCCAGGGGCCGCGTGCCAGGCTGTGCATGGAACTCCTCGCTGAATTCGTATCGCAACGGCCCCTAGCCTCGGCGTCACTCCGATGAGCGGCGGCGGGGTATCGTAGCCGCAATCTTCGATTTCAGGCAATTTTGATTCTGCGGAGATCGCCCTCACCGCTCCGTAATTTCCAGAAACGGATCGAGTCCCATCTCCCGGCACCGCTTTCGTTGAAGCTGTTCCTGCTTCAGCAGGTTCTTTCTCTGTTTGGCGTGCATTCGCTCCAACCGGCGCTGCGCCCGGACGAAAATCGATGCCTGCGACGAAGGGAGTTCCCGCTCCGGCGCGGCGGCAGCCGTCCGTAACAGCGCCTCCCGATCGCGGGGCGGCAGCGTCGATAGCAGTTCGTCTTCCAGAGAGAGAAAGAACTGAAAACTGCCCGGATCGCCCTGCCGCGCGCAGCGTCCCACCAACTGACGATCGACCCGGCTCGAGGTGTGCATCTCGGTTGCGATCACGTGCAGGCCGCCCGCCGCCCGCACGTCGGCGTGCAGAAGAATATCGGTCCCGCGCCCCGCCATGTTGGTGGCAATCGTCACACGTCCCGGCTGACCGGCCTCCGCCACGATCTCCGCCTCCCGCGCATGATGCACCGCATTCAACACGACATGCGGAATTCCCTGCTCTTCGAACACACGCCGGAGACCCTCCGACGCCGTCACCGAAGGCGTGCCGACGAGCACGGCGCGTCCGAGACCAATCAACCGGCTGACCTCCGCCGCCACCGCTCGCCGCTTGGCAGCAAGCGATGAAAAAACGCGGGGCGGAAAACGACGCCGCAGACAGGGCCGATGCGTTGGAATCACGGAAACTCTCGCCCGGTAAACCTTCCGCAGTTCTCCAGCCGCCTGGACGGCGGTGCCCGTCATTCCCGCCAGATGTTCATACGTCCGGAAGAGCGACTGAATAGTGATCCTTGCGGCCGATCCCGTCTCAGCGGTAATCGGGACGCCCTCTTTCGCCTCGACGGCCTGGTGCAAGCCCTCCTGCCATTTCCGGCCTGCCATGATGCGTCCCGTCCCCTCGTTGACGATTGAGACTTCTTCATCCAGCACGACGTAATCCCGATCCCGCGAGAACGCAGCATGCGCCGTCAGCGACTTCTCCAGATGCTCGAACAGCCGCTCGGAGTTGAACGTCCCGATCAACTCCGGTTTCGGCAACAGCGCCACGCGACGGCAGCCGTCGTCCGTCAGATGCGCCTGCCGCCTGCGATCGTCGAACACATAATCAATGTTCGGCCTCATCCGTTCCGCCGTGCGATCGGCCCAGCGGTACAACCCCACCGTCCCCGCTTCCTGAGCCCGCTCGGCGCCGATCATCAGCGGCGTTCGCGCTTCGTCGATGAGAATGCTGTCCGCCTCGTCGATCAGCGCAAAGTAATGTCCCCGTTGCACGCCGGGTCTGCGTTCCGAACAGGCGGCAGTCGCTCCGCAAGCTCCCGAATCCGCGCTCGGCCCGGACTTCAGCCGGTCGCGCAACAGGTCGAATCCGAACTCAGACGCCGTTCCGTAGGTGACGTCGCAGTCGTATGCCGTGCGGCGTTCATCGTCGGACAGTCCCGAAGTGACGAGCCCGACCGTCAATCCCAATCGAGCATAGATCGGGGCCAGTTGTTCGGCGTCGCGACCGGCGAGGTACTCGTTCGAGGTCACGACGTGCACGCCGCAACCCACCATCCCGCGCAGCACCGCCGGCAACACAGCCGTCACCGTCTTGCCTTCCCCGGTCTGCATCTCGACGATTCGTCCCCCCGCCATCGCGAACGCGCCGGCGACCTGCACGGGATGCTGACGAAAACCGAGCGTTCGCCGCGTCGACTCGATCGCCAACGCATACACGGCGTGCAGCGCGGCGGTGCAATTCCCCTCAGTTCGGACCGTCCACACCAGTTCGCGCGCGCGGCGTCGCAATTCTTCGTCCGATATCTCCTCCAGGCGCTCCGCGCTTCCGAGCACTGCCTGCGCTTGCGCCGTCCAGCGTGCAATCTGCAACTGTTGGGGCAGGATGCTCTGCATCATGAACGCGCGCTGTTACGCGTGACTGGACGATTCATCATGGCCGCGCACCGAATGAGTGCGATCTCATACCAGATGCGTCGTTTTTCGCGAATCGCAATTCGCCAGGTAGCGACAGGGCACGGGCGATGTGAGATTTGACGGACCATTCGCGACTCTCGATACTGACGATGCACGAACATCCGATCGTCGCTGCGAATGCGAAGCACTTCGACTGTCAAAAATTCCGACACCGGACGAAATACCTCATGCCCAACAACGACGCGGCCACCAGTCTCGACGCCATCGCCTCAGTCCTCGGCCGCACGCCGAGCGGCATCTTTATTCTGACGGCAGGCGACGGCGCAGACGCCGAGACCGGCATGCTGGCGAGTTGGGTGCAGCAGGCCGGGTTTGATCCTCCGGCCGTGAGCGTCGCCGTGAACAACAAGCGCTATCTCAACGACTGGCTTGCCAAGTCGCCGCGAGTGGTCCTGAACCTCGTGGGAGAATCCCAGAAGCAGTATCTGGGCCATTTCGGCCGCGGTTTCGAGCCGGATCAGCTTGCGTTTGAGGGAGTCGAGGTGCAGCGCAGTCCGGGGGGGTTGCCGATCCTCGCCGACGCATTGGGCTGGATGGAAGGCCAGGTCGCCGCTCAGGCCGACGCCGGGGACCATACCGTCTATATCATTCACATTGAGTCGGCCGGCGCCGGACCGGCACTGGAAACCGAGAAGCCTTGGGTTCACATCCGGAAGAACGGTCGCAACTATTGACACGCGGATCGATCGGTTTGGCAACCGGCTCCGCGAAATCGGCGTGACACGGATTTCCCTGGAACTTTCCGAGCCTGAATCGTTTCTATAGTTCTACGTCGCACTCCCCAGTCTTGATCGGGGGCAGCGGCCTCGCGGATCGCAAACCGGGAGCAAGCTCGGCCGGACGCCGCCACAACAGAATGCCTTTTTGCACTAAGGAAGTGGCGGCTGGTGCGTCATCTCTGAGAGCGTCGCGTGCTGTTCTTGCCGTGCCGCACGAATTCTGAACATTTGATCGGTTCAACCGACTTCGGAGGCAACTCGATGCGTTTCTCCACATGCTGGCTGCTGGCGGGTGTTGTTGCGCTGTTTTCTGTTCACCAGATTCTCGCCCAGAATGAGCCGGCGGAGGAGAAGCCAGCGCCGGAGATCACGTCGTCCCCCGAACTGAAGTCCGCCATCCGGGACGCCCTCCAATCCCGCGAGTACGACCGAGCCGTTGCGGCGATCGACGAAGCTCTCGCGGAACCAAACGTGGCCAGCGCCGACTTCCTGCTCTACCTCAAAGGCCGTGCTCTGACCGAACTGACCCGTTACGACGAGGCGGTTGAAGCGTTCACGCGGATTGAAGAAGAGTTTGCCGAAGGCGATTGGGTCAGCCGGGCGCGCTTCGGGCGGGCGGACATCTTCGTCCGGGCGCGGAAGTACCAGGCGGCCGGGGACATCTACCGCGCCGAGGCCGAACGACTTCTCTCCCGGCAGAGAAAGGACGAACTGGCGGAAATCTATCTGGAGTTTGCGAATCTGTATTACGAGGGAGTGCTGGCGGAGGATCCGTCCCAAGCGAAGCAGCCGGACTACCAGCAGGCGCTGACATATTACCAGGAGGCGCTCAAGCTGGGGCCAACTCTCCCGGTGCAACAGACCATCGAGTTCCGGATTGCCCGCTGCCAGCACGAACTGGGCAACGTCGGCGAAGCGATCGCCGACTATCAGCAGTTTCTTGGGCAACACGGACTCGACGAACCGGAGTCGGGGGAAACCGCGCCGATTGAAGTCGTCGCCGAGGCGCACTTCCGGCTGGGTCAGGCGCAACTCGCCGCCGGTCAGTCGGCAGCGGCCCGCAAGACGTGGCAGGACTTTCCCGGCGAGTTGACCGGGATCGAAGGAGAACAGCCGGAGGACGTGCAGGAGTTTCTGGCCAAGGCGGCCTACGAGCTTTCCCACACCTACGGCATTCCGTCTCCGTCGAACGACGTCGACCTGGAACTGGGCGCCACCGCCGCGGAAAAGTTCATCGCGGAATATCCGGACCACGAACTCGCCCCGCAGGCGGAACTGGAGATCGCACAAAGCTATATCGCCCGCGACCGCACACCGCAGGCGGTGGACCAGTTGCAGTCGGTCATCGGCAACGCGGAGTACGCGGAATCAAAGGTCGTCCCCCAGGCTCGTTACCTGCTCGGGATGGCGCTGCTGCTCCAGAAAGATTACGACGCCGCAATCGCCGCGTGGCGGGAGTTCCTCGCGCAACATCCAACCGATCCGAAGTGGGCCGAGGTCCAGCAGACGATCGTCGACACCGAATATGCCATGGCCGAGGAGCAACGCGAGGCCGGCAACTACGACGCAGCACGCGCGTTGTGGGAGACCTTCCTCAACAAGTATCCCCTCGACAGCCGCGCACCGCAGATTCTGTTCAACTTCGGCCGCATGAAGTTCACGGCTGCGTCGGAGCAGCACGTCGAGCGAATCAAGGAAGCGATTGATGCGGGCGAGTCGCCTCAGTCAGTCGAATTGAACGACGAAGGCCGGCAGCTCTTTGAACAGGCGATTGCCGATTGGCGGAGACTGGTTTCCAAGTATCCGGGGTCGGCGGAGTCGTCGCATGCAGCCTACATGATTGGATTTACCCTCGAGACCCGACTCGAGCAGCTTCCCGAAGCGCTGGATGCTTACAAGCAGGTCGCCGGGAATTTCCAGTCGCACGCCCAGGAGCGAATCAGTGCGCTCACCACTCCGCAACTGGAGGTCGCGACGGAGCGCAAGTTCCGTTCCGACGAGCAGCCGCGGATCAAACTCGCAACCCGCAATGTCGAAACGGTGACGGTCAAGGTCTACCGCATCGACATGAACGACTATTTCCGCAAGATGCATCTGGCGGGCGGCGTGGAAACACTCGACATCGCGCTCATTGATCCCGACGAACAGTTCGAACACACGGTCGGCGATTACGAGGAGTTTCTGCGGATCGAAGACGACGTCGACATTCCAATGGACGGCCCCGGCGTTACGGCCGTCACTGTCTCCAGCGAGAAGCTGGAAGCGACGACGATGGTCGTCGTCAGCGATCTCGACGTCATCGTCAAGGCGTCGCGGAACGAACTGTTCCTCTTCGCCCAGAACATGCTGACCGGCCAACCGGCCGCCGGCGCCAGCGTGCTGGTCAGCGACGGCTCCGAGATCTTCGCGGAAGAAGTGACCGGCGGCGACGGCGTGATGCAGTTGACCCACAAGAAACTCGAATCGGCCGGCGACCTGCGCGTGTTCGCCGTCCTGGAAGGGAACGCGGCTTCGACCGTCAACAACCTCAACGGTCTCGACTTCGCCGTCGGACTCACGCCGCGGGGATATTTGTACACCGACCGTCCCGCCTATCGGGCGGGACAACTGGTCAACATCAAGGCGATCGTCCGCTGGGTCGACCAGGACCGGTTCACGTTTCAGGCGGGTGAGAAGTTCAAGCTCGATGTCTACGACGCCCGCAGTCGGTTGATCCACACGCGGGATGTAGCGCTGAACGATTTCGGCACGATTTCCGACAACCTCGTCCTGCCCGAAGCTGCTGCGCTGGGGGACTATCGCGTGCACCTGCATCAGCCGGCGGGGAACCAGTCGTACGAGACGAGTTTCAGCGTCCTCGAATACCGACTGGAGCCGGTCCGTTTGACGGCCGAACTCGAACAGAACGTCTGCTACCGCGGCGAGACCGTCGAAGGTATGATCTCGCTCAAGTACTACTACGGCGCTCCACTGGCCGAGCAGGAGATCCGCTACCAGTTCGGCAACGACGGCTGGCAGACGGCGACCACCGATGAGAACGGCGAAGTTCCCGTCTCGTTCGAGACCCAGCAGTACGCCGAGTCGCAGACGCTCACGCTGCAGGTTCAGTACCCGGACCGCGGGTTGACGACGTCGCAGACCGTGTATCTCTCGACGCGCGGCTTTGAAATCGCCGTTTCCACGTTGCGCGACGTCTATATCGACGGGGAGACGTTCGACGCCACGTTCAAGGCGGCCGACGCCGCCGGAGAGCCGGTCGCGACCCCGCTCGAGATCGAGGTGTTCGAAGAAACATTCGTGCGGGGACAGCGGGGCGAACGGCTGGTCGACACGCTGGATGCCGCGACCGACGAAGAGAACGGCGAAGCGCGTCAGACGCTGCAGTTTGAGGAGGGGGGCCGCTACATCATCCGGGCGACGGGCGAAGACCGGTTCGGGAATACGATCAGCGGGCAGTCGCGAGTCTTTATTTCGGGCGAAAAGGACGCCGTTCGGCTGCGGATTCTTGCCGAGCAGCACAACTACAAGGTGGGAGACGACGCGCAGGTCCGCCTGCACTGGCGCGAGGCGCCGGCGCTGGCGCTCATTACCTACGAAGGGGCGTCGATCCTCGGCTACCAACTGGTCAACCTGGAGACCGGCGAGAACGTGATTGACGTTCCGGTCGATTCCTCGCTCGCCCCGAATTTCAATCTCTCTGCCGCCGTGATGGAGCGGAACCGGTTCCATTCGGCATCGAGCGAGTTTCGGGTCGCGCAGAAGCTGAGCGTGAAGCTCACGGCGAACGCGGACGAACTCAAGCCGGGCGATGACCTGATCGTCGACATCGAAGTCACCGATCCGCAGGGGAGGCCGGTGAGTGCGGAACTCTCGCTGGCGCTGATCCAGTCCAACCTGCTGCAGCGGTTCGATGACATGCAGGGTCTGATCGACGCTTTCTTCGGCGCCGGCGAGCGGGTGCCGTCGATCCGTCAGTCGACAAGCTGCACGTTTTCCTACAGTCCGAGCACGCGCGACATCAGCCGGTACCTGCTGGCGGAGGCGGAGCGGAGAGAGATTCTGCAGCGCGAGGCTGCTGCAGCGGAGGATCTTCTGGATGTCGTGGAGATGGAGCAAAGGATTCAGACACGGAGCGGAATCGCACTGCCTCAGCCGGTCCAGGAAGTCGAGTATACAGAACGGGGACGCGGTGGTGTCGATCGCGTACTGGTTGAGCAATTCAACGCGCTGATGGATCAGCGGCGCTTCAGCGAAGCCCGTGCAGTCGCTGAACAGGCGCGGCAAATCGCCCCGGAGAGCCCGATCGTTCAATCAATGCAACTCCAGTCAAAGCTTGCATCCCGAAACGATACCGATTGGGGCCTACGTAGCGACGAAGAGAATTCATTCTGGATGCAACTCGATGACCTCGAAGAGCACAGAGTTATTAACTCAACCGACCCCACCCTTGGACGACTCGGCGGGGAGGGGCAGAATGCGGCGAGCGGATTTCTGGGAGATGCGAATGGGAACGCGCCGATGGATGCTCCGGCGGGAACTTCAGTGGGCGGGCTCGATCGAAAGCGGCGTGCGGATGAGGGCGGCGTTAACCTTGCGCTGCCGGCAAGCGATCAAACTGCGGAAGAGTACGAGCCGACGTTGAGTCTGATTATTCGACAGCACCAATCCGTAGTCGACGACGACGACGTGATCGTTCTCAGCGACGGGGAGATTCAGGTTGAAGCTCTCTTTGAATCGCCGCAGGAGTTTTCGGATTTTGTGCAGTCGACGAATGGAAACCTGAACGGGGTCGACCGCTTCGGGAACTACTTTGCCCTCAATGGGCGGGACGAAGATGAACTGAAGCGGTTGGCCGAAGAGGGCCTGCGGCTGCTGCCGGGCATGGCGAACGCCGAGACGGCGTACTGGAATCCGGTGATCGTCACTGACGGCGCCGGCCAGGCCAGCGTGACGATCAAGCTGCCCGAACGGTCGACGGCGTGGACGCTGCGCTCGAAAGGCATCAATGGCGAGTCGCTGGCCGGTCAGACGGAAATCGAAGTCGTGACCAAAAAGGACCTGTTCGGCGAACTCAAGCTCCCGCTCGCCTTCACCGAGGGTGATTCCGCCAGCGTCCTGGCGGAGGTGCACAATTCGCTCGCAGGTGAGCGGAGCATCCAAGTCACGTTCTCGGCGACCATCGGCGAGAGGACGACCGAAGTCAGCCGCACACTGGAGGTGACCGGACCGGGCGTGAGCGAACTCTCGTTCCCGATCGAGATCACCGAAGGAGAATCGATCCGCTTTGGTCTCACGGTCGCCACGGCGGATGCGGAGTCCGACGAGAGCACCCGCAGCATCGCCATCCGTCCGTTCGGTCTGCCGGTGTATGCCACCACCAGCGGGAAAGCGGCGCAGAGCACGATTGCGTTTATATCGTTCGATGACGAGATTGCCGCCGAGTCGCCGTCGCTCGAACTGCTGATCGGGCCGGGCCTGAACCGAGCGTTGCTCGACGCCGTTCTCGGCGGGGGCTATTACCCGGTCGAACGCTGCGCGATCCCGGTGAGCGGCATTGAACGGTCGGTCTCCGACATTCTGGGCGGCGTCGCGCTGCTGAACATGATCGGCGACACGAGGGATGCGGGAACGCCCGAAACGGAAGCGCTATCCGGTCGTATTGCCGCAGCGATTGCGCAGCTCATTTCGAGCCAGCGCGACGACGGCGCCTGGAGCTGGAGCGGGCAGCCTGCCGCCGAGCCGGACCGTTATCTCACCAGCCGCGTCGTGTGGGCGCTTTCCACGGCCCGCGATGCGGGGTTCGCCGTCGAAGCCAACACATTCAACAACGCGGTGCAATACCTGAAAACCGCGCTGGCGGCGAGCCCGCAAACCGATCACAACGGCCGGGCCATCCTCCTGCACGGACTGGCTGCGGCCGGCCAGGCCGACTTTTCGGCCGCCAACCAGTTGCATCGCGAGAGGAACAGCCTGTCGGTTTCCGGGCTGCTGCACTCAGCGCTGGTCTTGATCGAGATGGACCGCAAGGAAATGGCGAACGACCTGCTGCAACTGGTGGGCAACGAGCCGGCTACGGAGGAGCCGCATCGCAAAACGCTCCCCTGGATGTCCGACCATGCGGAGATCAAAGCGCTGCATTTGCTCGCACTCCAGGCGGTTGATCCGGCGAGCGTGAAGATTCCGGAACTGGCGGACGAACTGCTTGGATCGCGGGTCGGCTCGCGGTGGCCTGTGGAAAAGGCGAACGGTCCGGCCGTCATGGCGCTGGCCGAGTGGTTCGCACGAACCGAGCACGTGGCGGAGAAGTACACGCTCAAGGTCTTCGTCAACGACCGCGAAATCGAGACGCTCACAATCGACCCCGCCCAGGACGGCAGCCGGCGGATCAGCGTGCCAGCTGACCTGCTGGTCGCCGACAAGCCGCAACGCATTAACTTCGACATGCAGGGGCGCGGCGAGTTCAGCTACTCGGCCGTGCTGACCGGGTTCGTGGCGGCCGAGAACCTCAAGTCGAGCACGAACGACTGGACGATCGAGCGCCGCTACGAGCCGACCGCCCGGTTGCACGATGGGCGGGTCATTCCTCGCGGTTTCAATGTGGCGGCGTTCCCGTATTCCGCGTTCACGAATCCGCTCACGCAGATTCCCGTCGGTCAGCGCGGGGAAGTGTCGCTCTTTCCACGCCGGCGCAACGTCAGCAACCGGAGCGACGTCGAGTATCCGTACCTGGTCCTCACCGAACCGCTTCCCGCCGGTTGCACGGTCCTGACCGAATCGATTGAAGGCGATTTTGAACGGTATGAGATGGATTCCGGGTCAATCACCTTCTATCTCGGCGACAAACGGGATCTGGGCTGGATTCGGTACACGCTGGTGGGTTATGTGCCGGGCGAATATCGCGTAGCGCCGTCGGTTCTGCGGAACTTTTACGACCCGCAACAGATGGCCGCGGCGGCCGTCGGTTCGCTGACCGTGCTGGAGCGCGGCGAAGAGTCGGACGACGAGTACCGGTGGAGTCCCGATGAGTTGTACAACCTGGGAACTTGGTTGTTTAACGAAGGCGATCATGCCGGCGCGCACGAGCATCTGAGCCGTCTGTTCACCGACTGGCGGCTGCGCGACGAAGCCTACAAGCAAACGGTTACGATGCTCTTCCGCACGTCGCTGTCCGCGCAGTCTCACGGCGAGATTGTCCGCTACTTCGAGATCATCAAAGAGAAGTTCCCTGACGTTTCGGTGCAATTCGAGGAAATCCTGCAGGTCGCCAACGCCTATCGCGAGATCGGCGAATACGAACGCAGCTATCTCGTTTACCGGTCGACCGTGCAGGGAAGCTTCGAGCGGGAGTCGCAGGTCGCCGGATTCCTGAACGCACGGGGCGAGTTCCAGCACAGCGTACAGGTGATGGAAGATCTGCTGCGGGACTATCCGGCCGAACCGTACATCGCGGCCGCCACCTACGGCCTGGCGCAGGAGGTTTACCGCAAAGCGCCGGAAGCCGCCGGCGACCCCAAGCTGGTTGCGGCGGGCCTGACCCGGGTGAACCTCATCGACGGCGTGATCGACATGCTCGATCACTTTTTGGCCGTGTGGCCCCAGGATCCGGCGGCCGACCAGGCGAGCTTCGCCCTGGCCAATGCGCTGCTCGATCTCGAGCAGTATGAACCGGTGATCGCGCGGTGTGATCAGTATGCCGAGCGCTATCCCGACAGCCGGCTGATCGACGCCTACTGGTACATCACCGGCTACAGCCAGTTCGCTCTCGGCCGGCACGAAGCGGCCCTGGAAACCTGCCGCAAGGTGGCCGAGGCGAAGTTCCCCGCCGGGAACGACGGCCGGGAGCGCGACGCCGTGAACAAGTGGGAAGCGATCTACATCATGGGGCAGATCTACCACAGCCTCGGGCAGCCGGGCGAAGCGATCGAAGAATACCAGCGCGTGAAGGATCGCTTTGCCGACGCCGCGGAAGCGATCGAGTTCTTCACCGAAAAGGACGTCGCACTCGACGAAGTGACAACGCTGCACCCCGGCGACGCCCGGCAGTTGGAACTCAGGTTCCGCAACATTCCGGAAGTGTCGATCAAGGTCTACCGCATCGACCTGATGAAGTTCGGACTCATGCAGAGAAACCTCGATCGTATCACCGCGATCAACCTCGCCGGGATCAAGCCGCACTTCGAGGAGACGATCGATCTCGGCGACGGCAACGACTACCGCGATCGCGAGCAGATCGTGAACCTCCCGTTGGAAGAAGACGGAGCGTATCTCGTCGTCTGTCGCGGCGAGAACCATTATTCCAGTGGACTCGTGCTGGTGAGCCCGCTGGAACTCGAAGTCCAGGAAGACCCGGCCTCCGGCCGCGTGCGGGTTACGGTCAAGGACGTCGCCGAGGATGAGTACGCTGACGACGTCGACGTCCGCGTCATCGGCTCCGCAAACGACGAGTTCATCGCCGGAGAGACCGATCTGCGCGGCCTGTTCATCGCCGACGACGTACGCGGCACGAGCACCGTCATCGCAAGGCTCGACGCGAACCGATACGCGTTTTACCGCGGTCGCCAGCCGTTGCAGCCGTCGCAGCAGGACAAGCCGCAAGCGGAGGCAGAAGCCGCGGCCAAAAAAGCCGAGCAGGACGACGGCCAACCGGCGCGGCAATCCGAACTGCGCAAGAACCTGATCGACGCCAATAGCGAGTTCCAGAGGATGAATTCCGACTCATACCGCAATCTCCTCGACAACACCCGCGATGGACTCGACGCTTCGGAAGCATACTGACCGGGCGGACAGATTCACCGGTTGGCAACGGAGTGCCGGGCTGCCAACGTGTGCTTATCTTCTGGCGAGTATTTCTGAGCGATCAGCGGAGGGGAATACGATTTTGGCGCCACGGCCTCGGAAGGCCGTGGTACGGAGTCTGTAGCACAGCCTCCCAAGGCTGCCGTTTACACACATCTCTCGATCCCCGATGGAGTGACTCTCTGAGAGATTCGAATGGAACGCGGATGACCACGGATTGGACCGATTTTCGCTGATTGCTTTCAGTGGAGTGCTGAGTATTTACGCCTGGATCGATGCGGTCTCGTCACCGCCGCCTTTCAAGGAATACCCCAAAATCTGTGTCCTGTTCGAGAATCCCTTGGGCCCGGTTCCTCGCCGCGGGCCCCAGCCGAGTTGTGTGTCACTGACAGGTGTTCAGCGCGGTCACTTACACACGACTCGATCCCACACTGGCGGCGTCAACGCGGTCCACGCAGGTGCAGTCAGTACGCTGAAGGCGTACGACAATCAGAGCCCAGGGTCAGCGGCGTAGCCGCGCCACCCTGGGTTGTCGTGGTCGACGTTGTCGCATGAACTCTGAAGCAGATCGGGGGTGCGCTCCTGTCGTCGCGACCCCCGGCTTTGCTGTGCAACGCCTTCAGCGTCGCTCGCAGTCGGCGTTTCTGGTCAACGTCGCTTGAGGGTTTCGGGAGAGTTGTGCGTCACTGACAGCCTTCCAAGGCTGTGGTCGAGAAGAGTCCTGCTGGAAACGCCCGCGCTGGGCAATCTGCGGACGAACCGCACGGGCGGACAAGCCGCCCGTGGCATGGGGCACGTCGACATTCACTGGCAACTCTGCGGCCTGGCGTGAGTCCAGACAGGGCTCCGGACGCGCGATCGCACCGGTGATGCCGGTTGCAGGGAGATCACCGGCCGCGCCGGCGACAGCGGTTTGTGGCGTTTCGAGGCTCCACGAGACGTTTAACCGTTACGAAGCACGCGAGGTGTGAGGAATCTGTAACGCTTCGGCAACACGCACGGTTGGTTTCTGAAACGTGTGGTAGGTTTTCTACAACCGTACCCGCATTGTTTCCTCCGCGCGTGACCATGCCCGAACTGAACGCCGCCTCGATCGTCCTCGTGATTGCCGCTTCGCTGTTCACAGCGGCCGCGGCGGTGTGGGACGTGCGCCAGCGAAGGATTCCGAACAAGCTCACGCTGCCGGTCTTCGCCCTAGGCTGGATTTACCAGGGCGTGTTCCACGGATGGGACGGACTGGCAGACGCCGGACTCGGCTTTCTGCTCGGCTTCGGCATCCTGTTCGTCCTGTGGGTCATCGGCGGAGGGGGCGGAGGCGACGTCAAACTGATGGGCGCACTCAGCGTCTGGCTGGGATTCCACATGACGCTGCTCGTGGTGATCGCCAGCACGGTCATCGTGCTGCTGTCGACTTTCGGATTCATCGTGGTCAGCGTCTTTTCCGGCAGCTTCCGCAAGACCGCTCAGAAACATCTCGCGACCGGCAAGGACCGAACGAAGCGAGATGGCAAGAAGCGAGAAACCTCAGAGGAAAAACAGGGCCGCCGCGTCATGGCGTACGCCGTCCCCGTGGCTCTGGCCACCTGGATGGTCCTGATCTGGAAACTCCCGACACTGCCGTAGCGCTGCGGCCGGTTGCAGGAAAATCGAACAACGAACACCCGGTCCAAAACCGAGGACCGCACGAGAAACCGGGCCGGGCCCATCAGGCTGATCTACCACTCGAGAATAAACACCACTGGTGGGCCGGGCCCACCGGACAACGTTTGCGACGCGAGATTCCAATGATTCGTCAGTCCGGACAGCGCAGACACCGTCGTCGCGGCGTGCTCACCATGGAACTGGTGCTCACGCTGCCGATTCTCGGCATTCTGCTGATGGGGCTGTTCGAGTTTTCCCTGTTGTTCTTCGCCCGCGCCGACGTGGTCGAAGCCTGCCGGGCCGGGGCCAGAAAAGCCACCCTGCACAATGCAACGATCGCGGACGTCGAAAACGAGGTCTGGCGCACGCTCCCGCCGCATCTGTTGAACAATGCGGAGGTCGACGCCCGAACCGATGTCGTTCCCGGAGAGCTGGTCGTCGTCGCCGTCCGCGTGCCGATGTCGACCGCGTCTCCCGACCTGCTGTGGCCGGTCGGCTTCAGCCTCAAGGGACGAAACCTGTACTGCGAAACACGAATGGCCAAAGAGTAAGCCCGGCTCAACCACCCGCCCGGCGCCCCAACCGACCGTCTGGAGAAGAATACCGTGAAACGCCTGACTCCCGCCGCACTGACAATGCTCATGCTCGTCGTCGTCGGCCTGCTGGTGGCCGGCTACGTCGCCAAGACCCTCCTGGCCCGCGACGAAGCCCCGCCGGAGGATCCAATCCTCACCATCCCCATGGCGCTGTCCGACCTGGAACCGGGGACCGTCATCACCGACGCGCACATCGCCCTGGGGCGGATGCGCGAGTCGCACATGACGCCCGAAACGATTCGCAGCGACCGGGTCGTCGTCGGCCGCGTCGTCAAGCAGCCCATCACCGCCGCCCGCGCCATTCTGACAACCGACCTCTATCCGCCCGGAGAGTTTCCGCCGCTCGAACTCGGCGAAAACATGCGGGCTGTGTCGATCGCACTCGGCGACGGATCCTCCGCCGTCGACGGGCTGATCCGGCCGCAAGAGTTCGTCGACGTGCACTTCACGCCGGCCAGCTACCGCGACCAGGAACGGACCGGCGGCATGACGATGACGCTCTTCAAAGGCGTCAAGGTGCTGGCGGTCAACCGCAGCACGTCCGGCGCCAGCCCGGCGGCCCGCGGCGGGAACACAGTCACCCTCGAACTTTCCGAAGAGCAGGCGAACATCATCATCCTGGCCCGTGACAAGGGCGACCTGACGCTCACCTACACCCCCGAAGGCAAAGGGGACGGAGGCGTTGCCGTCAGTCGTTCCGATCGCGCCACGCTCGATGAAATCCTCGGACTCGATCCGATCCCGGCAGCGGAACGGCCGTTCGCCAGTGAGATCTTCTACGGCTCCGGACGGACCGTGCTGGAGTTTCAGAACCGACGCCGGATCGACAACGGGTCTCGGGATTCCGAATCGGGTCGTGAACCGCCGCAAACCATTGACGGCGAAACCGGCGCTCTCGACTCGGAGCTTCCCGCCGGCGGCCCGAGCGCCTGAGACTGAGCGCCCGTCCGCAACGCACTGAAAGGTCAAGCACGGCGAATCGAGGCAGGCCCGCTGGTCTTACGCCGGCGGGCCGCCGCCAGTTTCCTCAGCGGAAGCCGCCCTTCCGAACCGAGTCCCGTTACCCATCCAGCATGCATCCGGCCATCATTCACAACCGGCAAGGCCCTCGACCGGGATATCTCCTCCCGGCGATCGCCGTTGCGCTGCTGGTGGTGGGGCTGGCGGTTGCACTCGTGCTCGATCGCCTCTGGATCGACGCCGCTCAACTGGAATTGCGGACCGCTGCCGAAGCGGCCGCTCTGGCGGGCGCCTCGAAACTCGTAGACGACGGAATTCTCACGGAAACCTTCGATGCGTCCGGCCGCGCCCAAATCGCCCGCGACACCGCAGCCGCCGTGGCCGGCCGGAACTTCGCCGCCGGCAATCCCGTCACGCTCGATGCGAGCCTCGGCGGTGATGTTCTCGTCGGCCGGATCGCGCTGGACGATACCGGACGTGAAGTCTTCCTCGAAACGGAATCGTCTCCGACCACGGTGCTGGTCTTCGCCGGACGGACCCGCGGGCGATCAAACCCCGTGGCGCTGTTTTTCAAAGGTCTGACGGGTCAGTTCACGGCGGACGTCGTGTCGCCGGCCGAAGCGACCATCGACGGCCGCGTGGTGGGTGTGGCAAGCCTGCCCGGAGGCGCCGTTCCCGCCGTGCCGCTGGCGATTCTGAACAACGATCCGCTGGGGGAACGCACCGACACCTGGAGGCGGCAGATCGAGGAACGCTCCGGCGGCGACCGTTACTCGTTCGACGCAGCCGCAGGCGTCGTCAGGGAACAACCCGACGGCATCCCGGAGATCGTCCTGCACAGCGCTCCGAGAAACGCGACAGCCGACGAAGAAACCGAGGCCAACTGCCACGTTATCGACGTCGGCACCGGTCTCGTTGCCTCCCGCATCGCCGAGCAATGCCGGAGCGGCTTCCTCGAAGGCCACCTCGGGGGCTTCGGCGGACAGCTTCGATTCGACGACGGCGCCGTGCCGTTTCGCTGCGACTCGCAGGCCAACTCCAGCGCTGCCCATGCCCTCCGGGCGATCATCGGCCAGCCGCGCATCTGCCTGCTTTACGACTCGATTGAACCCTCCTCGTCCTGGAAACAAACTCGCGTCTGGGCGACTCGTCTCGCGGCCGGCCGCATCCTGGACGTCTCCACGGATGAAGACGGCGGTTTCCAGATCGTTTTCCAGCCGACGTGTGTGACCACGCGCGCCGCTATTCTGCGGGAAGACCTGTCCGAAGGCCCGATCGTCTCTCCCGACATCTATGTCTACAAACTCCACCTGACTCAGTGAGGTCGGACGACCATGATTTCCACAACGCCCCCCCAGAACGATTCCCGCCGAAAGTTCCAGCAGTTGAAGACCCGGCTGCATAAGCAGATGGTCGATTCGATCGACATGGCAAAAGCCGGGGAAATCGGCGAGGACGAATTCCGCAAGCAGCTGGGAGCGCTCGCGAACCATCTGTGCGAACGCCCGGAAGTCGGCCTGCCCGACGCCGATCGCTCCGCCATGGTCCGCGAACTCATGGACGAAATCTACGGATTCGGTCCGCTCCAGCATCTGATGGAAGACCCCGACGTCAGCGACGTGCTCGTGAACGCAGCTGACACGGTCATCATCGAGCGGAACGGCAAACTGGAAAAGACCGACGTCACGTTCGCCGACGACGCCCATCTGCTGCACTTCATTCAGCGGCTGGTGGGTCGCGCAGGCCGCCGCATCGACGAAGTCTCGCCGATGGTCGACGCCAAGCTGGCCGACGGATCCCGGCTCCACGCCGTGATTCCGCCGCTGGCGCTGCGCGGACCGACGCTCTCGATTCGCCGGTTCAAGACGAACATCGTCCAGTTTGAAGACATGGTCAAGATGGGGTCGCTTGCTCCCGAAATGGCGGACTTCTTGATCCAGACCGTCCGCGGACGGATGAACGTGCTGCTCTCGGGTGGAACCGGCGCCGGTAAGACGACGATGCTCAACAACCTCAGCCGGTTCATCCCGCACAGCGAGCGGGTGGTCACCATCGAAGAGACGGCCGAACTCCAGCTCCAGCAACCGGACGTCGTGAGCCTCGAAACGCGCGTGCCGAACGTCGAAGGCAAAGGCCTTGTCTCGATCCGCGACCTGCTGCGGAACAGCCTGCGCATGCGGCCCGACCGCATCATCGTCGGTGAAGCCCGCGGCGGTGAAGTGCTCGACATGCTCCAGGCGATGAACACCGGCCACGACGGATCGATGAGCACCGTGCACGCCAACGACACCCGCGACGCGCTGCAGCGGCTCGAAATGATGATCGCCCTGTCCGGAGCCGAACTGCCCACCCAGGTGATGCGGCAGTACATCGCCTCCGCCATCCAGGTCTTCGTACATATCGCCCGCCTCACCACGGGCGAACGCAAAGTGATGCGCATCTCCGAGGTGACCGGCGTGAAAGACGGCGAGTACGTCGTGGAAGACATCTTCGTCTATCGACTCGCGGGAATCGCAGACGGCAAGGCCCAGGGTGCCCACTACGCGACCGGATACGAACCGTTCTGCCTCCGTCGCATGTCGGCGATCGGGTTCGACGTCGATTCGTCGCTGTTCGAGGCCCGCGAACTTCAATCCGGCATGCACTACTCGCCGAATCAACAGGACGAATAGTACCCGTTTCAGAGATCTCCTTCACAACGTAGCAGAAGTCGTGAGACTTCTGACGAATGCCCGGGAGACATCCGAAGTCTGACGACTTCGCCTACGAAACTGTCACCCTTGAGAAAACGCGCTATGGCTGCTCCCACCCTTCAAGCCAGACCCGAATTCGCCGGCATCCTGCGGCAGCAGGAGACGTTCGCCGTCGATGATTCCGACAGCTTCTCGAACCGGATCAATTCCGGGTTCGACCGGTTAATGATCCAGGCGGGCGCCCAACTTTCGCCCGCCATGGTGCTGATGCTGTGCGTCTGCTGCGCGATTGCGGTCGGCGGCCTGCTGTTCGTGATCCACGAAAACCTGCTCACCACCGCACTCGCGGCCTGTCTCGGCGCGGCGATTCCCATCGTCGTGACGATCATCGTCCGGGCGCGGCGCCAGAAGCTGTTTCTGCAGCAGATGCCGGCCATGATGGACGAGCTGGCCCGCGCGGCGAAAACCGGCCGCAGTCTGGAAAACTGCCTCGAACTTGTCGCCGAAGACACACCCCAACCGCTGGGTGGCGAACTCCGCCGCTGCACAAAGCGGCTGCAACTCGGCATGTCGATCGGCGACGCGATGAGCGAACTGCCGCTGCGCACCGGGCTGACCAACGCCAACGTGCTCGTGACGGCGCTCCGCGTTCATCGTGAATCGGGAGGCGATCTGGTCAAGGTTCTGGAGCGTCTGGCCCAGACGCTCCGCGACCGGATTCAGTTCCAGGGCAGACTGCGGGCCGCCACGGCCGCCAGCCGCGCCACGGCCCTGTTGATGGTCATCGTGCCGCCCGCCGTGCTCGTTTATTTCTCCTTCCGCGAAGCGGACTATCTGTCGAACCTGATGAATTCCGAGTGGGGGCGGACCGCGACGATCACGGCCGTCCTCCTGCAGATGATCGGCACGATCTGGGTCTTCCGCATCCTCAAACGGAGCAGTCGCGGATGACTCGGGTGTCGATGGAGCGCCAGGGAAGGGGAACCACGGAAGGCACGGAAAACATGGAACAAGAGAAATCCCTCGTTCCCAAACTTCCGTTTGGGAACCCGACTGAGGATTGCGACTGCGAAACGCAGCAGAAGTCGATTCGGGTGGGCCCGGACAGAAGTTCGGGGCGCCAGGCGAAAGGTGAATTGAAGGACACGACCCATGCTCAGTCCACTGAACCAGATGATTCTGATCGGCGTCGCCGCGGTAATCGGCCTGCTGGCGCTGATCCGTATTCTCACCCGCAAGCGATCAGGGAATAAACCGATCCTCTCCAGGATGAAGCGGAAAGCGGCGCAACTCGTCCCGACTCCCAACGAGGCGTCCGACGTCGACGGCGAAACTCGAGCCGCTCAACAGTCGTCCGCACCCCGCCCGCAGCAACCGGCGGCCGCGTATGCCAACGCCGCACCGCAGAACGCTTCCCGTACCGATCCATTCCCGGCCATCGAATTTGAAGACACGCCGCTGGCGGATCGCAGCGACTTGGCCTTCGGGCGGCTCACGTTGCTCCTCGCCTCACTCCTGCCGGAATCGGATGAACGCAAGCGCCAGATCAAACGGTCGTTGCAAAACGCCGGATACTTTGAACCGCACGCCTGGCATAATCTCGCAGCCGCCCGGTATCTCGCCATCGTGCTGCCGATTCTGGCCGGACTGGCGCTGTTGCTGATCGTCCCCCCGAGTGCCGAGCCGTGGGTGATCGGTTCGCTCGTCGCGCTGCCGATGCTCGGCTGGTCGCTGCCGACGCTCTACGTCCGCAGCCGGGCTGCGGAGCGTCTGGCAGAGATCGAGCGCGCAATGCCCGACGTGCTCGACATGCTCAACATGTGCGTCAGCCAGGGCATGACCGTTTCCGCCGCGCTGCGAAGAATCTGCGGCGACATGCAAGAGGTCTCGCCCGCCCTGGCCAAAGAATTGCAAATCGTCGTGGATCAAACGCGCGTCGGGTCTCTCGAACAGGCGTTGGTCAACTTCGGGCGGCGGGTCGACCTGCCCGAGGTGCATTCATTCACTTCGCTGCTCATCCAGACCGAGCGGATGGGCACCAGCATGTCGGAAGCGCTCACCGAGTACAGCGATAACATGCGGGAAACGCTGCGGCAGCAGGCCGACCAACAGGCCAACACCGCCTCGTTCAAGCTGTTGTTCCCGACAGTGCTCTGTCTGATGCCGGCCGTCTTCATGATCCTGCTGGGACCGGCCGTGATCGAAATGTCCGACTTCTTCCAGGGCGGCGGAGCCGACATCCTCGACACAAGCATGGAATCGGCACAAGACGCACTGCAGTAGCCGCGTTACCCGCGCCTTCGCGGCGCGGGACAGCAATCGACCGGGCAGACGTCGCGGCGCGGACCGAAGCGGCCGATCGCTTCGCGGGGCGTCGCGGCATCGAGCCGTTCCTGAATCAGCTTCCGAATCATGCTGACGAATCGGGGATGGGTTCCGACCGTGGCCGCGCGGATCATGTTCACGCCCGCCTCCCGCGCCGCATCGGCTGCTTCGTGGTCGAGATCGAATATCACTTCCATGTGATCCGAGAGAAACCCGATCGGCGCGACGACCACGTCGGAGACGCCCCGCTCGGCAAGCTCACCGATGTGATCGACAATGTCCGGCTCGAGCCACGGATCTTGCGGACGCCCGCTGCGGCTCTGATACACGAGATCCCAGCGATCGTCATCGACGCCGACCGCGTCCGCGACCAACCGGCTGGTCTCCGTAAGCTGCTCGACGTAGTCACAGCCTTCCGACATCGACGCCGGAATGCTGTGCGCCGTGAACGCGATCCGAGCCGAGGACCGACGTGACTCCGGGATCTGCACCAGCGCCGCCTCCACGCCGCTCACGGAAGCCGCGATGAAGTCGGGATGATTGAAGAACACGCGCAGCTTGTCGACCGCCGGCGCCCCATCGCCGACCGCCTCGCGGGCCCGCTCGATGTCTTCCCGGTACTGCCGGCAGCCCGAGTACGAACTGTAGGCCGAAACCACGAACGCCACCGCCCGCTGCACGCCGTCGTCCCGCATCTGCCGCATCGTATCGGCCAGCATCGGGTGCCAGTTGCGGTTGCCCCAATAGACGGGAAGTGAGATCCCGTGTTGGGTCAATTCCGGCTTGACCGCCGCAATCAATTCCCGCACCTGCGCGTTGAGCGGACTCACGCCGCCGAACTGCTGGTAGTGTTCCGCCACTTCGAGCATTCGTTCCCGCGGAACATTGCGTCCCCGCAGAACGTTCTCCAGGAACGGAATGACATCATCGGGCCCCTCGGGTCCGCCGAAGGAGACAAACAGAATTGCATCGTACTGGTCGGACATGACGTCGATCATTGCAGGGAAATCCGGGCGCGGTCCGCGCGTTTCCAGATTATTTCCCGTTTCGCGCCAAAAACCACCACGAGTTACCGATTGCTCGTCGATTCGGCCGGGATCTCAGCAGGAACGCGGCGAAAAGAATTCAAAACCCGGTCCGTCCCCTTCTCCAGTCCGGTCAGCATCTGCTCATCAACCAGTTTGATGACCACCCGCTGACCGAAACGGTACAGCTCCCAGAATCCGGTTTGGGCCGCGTCGATCGAGCGGTTCACAGGTCTCGCCACCGGCACCGTTTCCCGCTGCAGCGGACGTGCCAACGACCGATCCAGCGAGTCGCCCCACAACTGCACCCAATCAATCGCGTCATCCACCCGTTGCAGGTTGCCCTGCGAGGTGAAGCTGTAATCCGCCAGCGACAGGCCGGAAACATTCGGCACATGCGCCGCCTGCGAAACCCGCTGATTGGGACGTCGTCTCACATAGGCCTCGGTGCCGTCCACGACGCCGGTGACCGGTTGCCGGCCGCCTGCAAGCGGCGCCACAACGTCGTCCAGCAGCCGCACAACGTTCAGGTCGGCGAGCGAAGCGGCGCTGTAAGCCAGGTTATTAACGTCCAACATGCTGTCCGGGTCATGAATCGAGCGAGGCAGCAGCCGGGAACGATCGAGCGGCGAATAGTCGATCGCGTTCCACGCGCCCAGGTCGACCTCCTCCCAGAAGACCGCTCGGCCGGCTGCGACGTACTCGATCTCGCCTTTGTACAAGTCCCGCAACGGCCGTCCGTCGAACCCGATCCGAGACGTGTCCGTTTCACCCCCCTCAACCGACAGATTCGTCCACAGCCCGACCATATCGAGGATCGTCGGCGTCAGATCGGCGAGCCGGCACGGGGTCTCGATCCGCGCTCCCCGCCGCACGCGCGGCCCGCTCACGAACCAACTTGCCCGCGTCGCCTCCGCCAGGGGATACCCATGCATCGTCCCCGGCGAGGCATCCGTGCCGAAGTACCAACCGGCCCGCGCCGTCACCACGAGGTCCGGCGCGTATTCCTGCTCCCGCTGCGACATCCGCTCGTCCCACAGCATGTGGCGCGCCAGCGAGACAACCGAATCGGGGTATTCCGTGTCTGCCGTCAGATCAAGCCATCGTCGCTCGTCGTGAAACTCAGCCAGAAAATCGGGTGAGTATCGATCGACCAACAGCAGGGGATCGGTTCCCGGCGCGGCAAGCGGAGCGAACGCGACGTCGCCCTCCTCGGTTGGGACGACATCGGCCGCAACGTAGTAGCGATACTCCCAGCTCCCATCCCGGCCGCGCCGCCTTTCGATGACAGCCTGCCCCCGGTCCACCGTCGTAATCAACACGCGGGTGTCGCTCAGTTTCATCAGCACCAGGTCGATCGGCAGCCCGACCTCCTCGTTCCCCGCCACAGCACGAATGCTGGCGATCGATCGCGGCAGATCAATCGCATCGCGATGCTCGTCGATCCGGTATCGCAGCAGGTCCGCCGGCTCGTTCGGTCCGCTCCAGTCCCCGGACCGATATCCGCCGCGCGGCAGATAGAGGCGGGCCGCGCCGTCGGAGTCCCCGTCGATGAACACAAACTCTTTCGCGGAATCTCCCGGATGCCGATTCTCGTAGCGATGCATCCGCACCGAGAGGCCCAATCCGCCTCCCGTCCATTCCCCCTCCGCATTGACTTCCCGCGGCCGAAAAAAGAAGTCGGTTGCGATGTCAAAGTGCGACAGATGCGTTTCGCGGCCTCCCAGATGGCCGTGATCGCTCACCAGCATTAGATAGGTCGACTGCAACCGTCCTTGGGCTCGCAACTCCTCCACCACGGAGCCCAGCAACCGGTCCGCCTTGGCGATCGTCCGCCGCGTCATTCCGAACTGACCGCGGCTGCACTTGTGACTGCACGTGTCGGTCTCCGGCAGCCAGATCACCGTCACCGCCTCCCGTCGTCCCAGCAGGTGCTTGACGGCGTATTCTGCGTTCGCTTCGTCCATCGACTCCCACGCCCGGTTCGTCTGCAGGTACGGCATGTGTCGGGCCAGGCTGCGGCTCCAGAGCGGCGGGGGAACCTCGGTCATCACCGGCAGCACGCCGGCCGCCCAGTCCATCCCGTGGTCCTGCAAATGCTCGTACAGCGGCGCAACGCTGCTGCGGCGGGCGTCGAGCCACGCCTCACGGGCGTCGTCCCCCCCGATCATCCCCACCAGACCGGCCTGAGACTGCTGGACCGCCCCGTCGATTCCCTGCGGAGACAACCATTGTGCGCTTCGTTGAGGTCCGAATGGATCGAGATAAGAGATCGACTTCTGCCGTCGCCGGCTGAAGCCCACCTGTCCCTTCATACCGTGACGGTCGGAGAAGCACCCGGTCCACATTGTCCCGTTCGACGTGATCGTATCCGACGGAAACGCCGTGAAAGCGTTCGACAGCCAGGTGCCTCCCCGCAGAAATTGCCGCTCAATGTTCGGCAGATGCCCCAGCGCCGCCATCTCCCGCACCACGTCGGGGCGCAAACCGTCGATGTAAAACACCACGACCGAGCAGTTCTCGGCCGGCACGCCCCCAATCTCGTTTCGGCTGATCACCCGTTCGCTGAAGACCGGACGCGGCGAACCGGAACGTTCGATCTTGGCGTGAAAGGCTCCGCTGTTGTCACTGACGTCGAAGTCGTTGACGCCCAGCCAGAGTTCCCCGTCCCGATCGGCCGCCCAGCTTCGTGACGATCCGACGAAGAACGGTTCTCCCTGCCCGATCCGGCCGATCAGCCCGTAACAGGGCGCCGGCCCGCCACCCGCTGCGGGCAGGGGAAACACCCGGTCCGCCACTCGATGGCTGAACAGATACGTTCCTTCGGGCCCCACGTCGGCGACGACGTCCCGTTCGCCTGATCGCGGGTCATAGGCGACCACACGGCCGGTCGCCGTCACCGTGACGCGCTGGCCCGCCTTGAGTGACACACCGGTCCGCGTCCAGACCTGCTCGGCCGAAACAATCGTCGCGGGAGCCTCCTCACTTGCCTCCGGTGCAGCGCCCCGGACCACCGCTTTCGCAGGGCCGCTCGGATCGCCGACACATCCGCTCAGCGAATAGACCAGAGCCGCCGTGAGCAGGATCGCCCGGCATGACGCGCAAGGTCGGTCGCTTCGGAGTGCCGCTTTCAAGTGCATCTCGATCGTCAATCGTCTCGGCGGATCGTCCAGGGACTGAAGGTCGGACGTGCTCCCGGCAGCGACTCGGACGCCGGAGATCAGTCGGCGCTGATCGGCAGTCCGGACACGCACGTTTTGCGGGACGGTCGGCGCCGGGCCCGAAGTACGACCGACCCGGCACACCTGATACGATCGTCACCTGACCCACAGTCGGCATAACCAGACCCCGCGAAATCGGCTCGGCGGCAAAAAACCTCCGTCAAGACCGCTCCAATCGTTACAGCTTACCGGCGCCGCGATTGAGGCGCTGCCGCTCTGGCAGGGCCTTCCGGACAACAGCGCCTTCCCCTTCGCGATTGATCCACAAAACGTGCCGCAACTCTTCGTCGGAAACTTCACGTTTGAAGAAGAATTGTCGGGACACCGGCAGCATCTGCCGGAGGGTCTTCGGCGACTCGAAGCGGAACTCGCTCCCTGTTGGGCCGCCGTCGCCGGCGAAAACGACCTCATCTGGTGTCCGTCTCCGCCGGATCAGCCACTCGCATCCCCGGCGCAGACCGTCTCGAGAGAAAGCGACATCCCCCACGGACTCGAGCTGGTCCCCTGGGGTTGGACCGACCGCATCCGCTCCTGGGGATGCAGTGTGCGGGCGACTGTCTCGGCGCCCTCGCCCGAAGCGGTTCTCACGGCCAATTCACGTTGCTTTACAAGGGAACTCGAATCGCGCTGGGACTGCGGTCTCGATTTTTCCACGGTCGTCTCGTCCATGTCAGAACTGTCGCAGCGGCTCGATGAAATCGACGAGCGGACGGACTGGGTCATCCGGACCGACCACAGCGGTGCGGCTCGAAACCGGCTGCTGGGGACCGGACCGGACCTGACGCCCTCACAACTCGGCTGGCTCAGCAAGCGGTTTTCCCGGAAGGGACGTCTCATCTGGGAACCGTGGGTCGAACGCCTCGAAGAAGCCAGCCTCCACTGGACGATTCCTCCCGAGACAGCCCCGCGTTTCGACGGTATCACCGGTCTTCTGACCGATCACCTCGGCCGCTACCTCGGCAGCAGTTTCGGGAATGCCGCCCCGTCAATCGAAGAATGGTCGGAAGCGCTTGATGTCGGCGGCCGGCTCGCGCTCGAACTGCAGCAACTCGGTTACTTCGGTCCGCTCGGAGTCGACGCCCTCCGGTATCGCAACGCCGAGGGAAACCTCCGAGTGCGTCCACTCCAGGACGTCAACGCCCGCTGGACGATGGGCCGACTCAGCCTGGGCTGGAGTCGTCGTTTCGAATCGGGAATGTGGCGGCACGGCACGGGCGAAGAAATGAACGACGCCCAGCGGCGCGGCAGCTTGCTTCTCAAGACCTCACCCGACCGGATTGGCGACGCGATCGTCAACCACCGCACCTGGATTGAAGCAGCCGACTGATACGCCGGCGAGCGGCGCGGCGTCAGCCCGCCGATGCGCATGCTACTCCTGCCGGGAAGTCATGCGGCTGACCGCCCGTGCATTCCCGAACACGAACAGGCTGTCCTCCTCCTGAATCACCGCCGTCCCCGGCGGAGGGAGCAGCCGTTCGCCACTGGAACGCCGGATGCCGATCACCATTACCCCCAACTCCCGCAAGTCGGTCTGCGACAGTTCCTTGCCGATGTACGGACTGCCGGGGGTCACTTGCACCTCGGCCAGTTCGAGGTCGCGGTCGCTGTCGTCGGCGACTTCCAGGAAATCCTCGATGCTGGGGTTCAGCATGAACCGCGCCATCTTCACCGCGCCGCTGCTGAAGGGACTCACCACCCGCGACGCGCCGGCCCGCTGCAGTTTTTTCATCGCCTCATCGTCGCTCGACCGGGCGATAATCTGAATCTTTGACGAGAGCATCCGCGCCGAGAGTACGACGTAGATGTTGTCCGCGTCGGTCGGCAGCGCCGTCGCCAGCGCGCGAGCCCGCTTGATTCCGGCCGATATCAGCACGTCGTCGTCGGTCGCGTCGCCGTGGACGAACAACCACTCCCGCGGCCGCGCGATCTCGTTCAAGCGTTCCGCGGAGTGATCGATGACGACGAACGGCTGCCCGCGGGCTGTCAAATGCTCACAGATCGTCGTGCCCATCCGGCCCACCCCGCAGACGACGAAGTGATCGTCCAGCGCGGCTATCGCCTTTTCCATGCGTCGCTTCTCCAGGATTTTCCGAAATTGCGAATCGACGATCACCTCGCCGATTTGAAAGCCCGCATAAGTGAACGTCCCCAGTCCGCACACCAGATAGATCATCACGAAAGCCATCAGCTTAGGATCGTTGCCGGCCACGTCCTGGGAACCGACCGTCGTCAGCGTGATGATCGACAGATACGCCGACTCCAGCAAAGGTTTCCCGGTCAGGAGATGGATGCCGATCGTCCCTGTCGCCGTCAGCGCGAACAACAATCCAACGATAAACAGCAGTCGTCTCATCTAGCGGCTTGCATCCGTGCTCTGTCACTCGTCCGAACGGGATTGTTTGTCCCAGGCTCTCGCATCGTGAGCGGGCAGCCCCAGCAAGATTGCAGACAGCCTGGCCACCGGCAGATCGGGACGGACCAACGACTCATCGCGGCCCAGGCGACCCAGCACATTCTCCGCCGCAAGATAACCGCTCCGCACCGCCCCCTCCATCGTGGAGGGCCATCCCGTTCGAGTCCAGTCCCCCGCAAGCTGCAGATTCTCGACCGGCGACTGTTGCGCAGGCCGCAGATGATCAACCCCAGGCAAAACCGAAAACACCGCCCGACGCTCCGTCACCAGCCGCGACCGCAGCAAACGGGCGCGCCCGAACTCCGGCCAGACCCCGGCCAACTCGGACACGACTCCCGCCACAACCTCGTCTCGCCCCTGCTCTCGCACGCCCCGGCTGGCGCTGATCACAATCTGATAGCAGTATTCTTCCGGTTGCACCTCCCCGCTCCACAGCAGACTGCGATTGAACATCCACTGGCTCAATCGACCGACAAGCACGGCGTGAGGCAGAGTCATCACCGGGCGGTCGTACCAGAGATGCACACTCGAAATCGGCGCCGTCTCAATCCGGCCGATTCCCGCCAGATTCGGATGCGACGTCAGCCGCTCCGGCAGCAACTCGCCGACTCGCCAATGCGGCGCCGCGACGATGAACTCTCCGCCCGTCACCCGCTCGCCGTTCCGAATCACAACCGAATCTACCCGGCCGTCGATGAATTCCAGGTGCTCCACCGGGGCGGATGTCTGCACATCGACACCGCGATCTTCCAGCCAGCTTCTCACGGCGCCGTTAAACAGCTCGTCCAACGGCGCCGTTGGAACCTGCATCCGCCACCCGCTGCGGTTTGCGAAGAACGTGTCAACAAAGACTTTGCGTGCATAGGAGACATCCACGCGGTCAAGCGTTTCACTCAGGGCGCTCACCAGCACCACATTCCAGAAGTATTCACGCAGTTCCGCAGACTGGTTGTGAGCAATCAGCCAGTCCTCGAACGACTCCGTCGAAGCCACTTCCTCATCGAATCTCGCCAAGTCTCGCAGCGCCCGCGCGAGCCGTCGACGATCCGCTCCCGAGATGTACGAAAGCGAACGAAACGCCGGCAACAGATGCAGCGGCGCAGGCCACAGCGACTCACGAAAGCGGCACGTCTCTCCACTCGGCCCGACAAACGTGAGTTCCCGTTCCTCTCGAAACTGATCGGCGATCCCCACGCTCCGGCAGAAGTGCGTCAGGTTCGTACAGCATCCCAGACCGACGTGTTGACAGTTATCGATCGTCTCGCCCGTTTCCGGATCGACGAACGAGCCCGCCCGGCCGCCCAATTGCTTGCGGGCTTCCAGCAGCGTCACCGGGAGTCCGCGCTCCGCCAGCGCGACGGCCGCCGCCAGGCCCGCCAATCCCCCTCCCACGATCACGGTGCGTCGCTGCATAGGCCGTTTCGTCCGCGATGCGGTCGTGCCCTGTCAGGGCTTTATTCTGGGATGCTCAAAGTGCGGGCCACCGCACGAAACCGTGCGGGATTGGCGCCCCCCTTGCTTGCCGTGCCATCAGGTTCCGGTTGACGCCGCAGTCGTGCCGTCAGTCGTCGCGTTATATCATTCCGACAAGGAGAAGCGACCCCGTGCAGGCCCTCTTCCAACGGACACGCCGCGTCGCCGCCGACCTGATCCAGGCCGGTTCGGCGTTCGTCTATCCCCCGGCCTGCGTGCACTGCGGGCACGATCTCTCGCCGTCCGCCAACGGCTTCTGCCCCGCCTGCACCGACCTGATTGCCCCGCATCAGCCCGATCGATGCGTGCGATGCAGCGCCCCCGTGGGACCGCACCTCGACACAACCTCGGGATGCATTCACTGCCGGACGGACCCGTTCGCATTTGAACGCGTCGTCTCGCTCGGCGTCTACGAGGCCGCACTCCGGGAACTTTGCATCGCGGCCAAGCATGCGGGAGGCCACGCCGTCGCAGCCGCCCTGGGCGATCTGCTCGCCGCCCGCGAAGCGGACGGACTTCGTGAACACAACATCGACGTCGTGATTCCCGTTCCACACCATTGGTTCGAACGGCTCGCCCGGCCTCATCTGCCGCCCGACGTCATGGCGCGTCGACTCGCGCGGTCACTCAGGACGAACTGCGACGTGCACACCCTCGCCAAGGTCAAACGAACGCCTCAACAATCAAGCCTGCTTCCCACCGAACGCCGCAACAACCTCCGCGGGGCGTTTCGCGTCCGTCAAGAGAACCTGTTGCGCGATCGCACCGTGCTTCTCGTCGACGACGTGCTGACCACCGGAACGACCGCCCACCGCGCCACTCGCGAGTTGAAAAGCGCCGGCGCGAAACGGGTCTTCGTCGCTGTCGCCGCCCGCGGCATCGGCCGCAACGCGTAGCGCCCCGTTCCAAGAGCGGAGCGTCGGGCACGCAACTCACCACTGGGATTCACTCCTCGTTCCCGAACTTCCGTTTGGGGACGCCCCTTTGGAGTGACCGTGTCTGTGCCCAAACATAAGTTTGGGCACAAGGTACGGACCGGTGCGATTCACGCAGTCACCACGGGGCTTGCCCCCTTGGAACTGTGACGCTCAGAAGGCACGCACAACACCAACCCCCGGCTCACCGCGTTGACCGCACCTTCTACATCTACCATCATCGGCGAACAACCCGACCACACACTCCGCAACGCACTTTTCGCGGCGTGAATATGCCCCCTGAAACCGACCCCGCACCGAAACCGCAACGTCCGGCTCTCCGCTTCTTCCTGCGCGGGCTGGCGATCAGCCTGCCGACCATTCTGACGATCGTGATCGTGCTGTGGCTCGTGACCGGAGTCAACCGGTACATCATCCAGCCGACGGCCGCCGCCGTGAAGTACGTCTTCGCCGCCGTTGTGGACGAATCAGTCGCGGCTGATTCGCTCGTCGTCCTCCGCAACCGGCCGGAACTTGAATACTGCGGGCGGAACTACTCCGTCACTCCGGAGACGGCGTCCGCGTTCCGATCGCTTCCTCCGGCCGAACAGACGGCCGACGCGCTCCTGGGCCGTAGCGAGGACGTCTACGTCCCTTTCGTCTATCGCGCGGTGCCCTACGACCATTATGCACGACTTGCCAGGGTGACGCCCGCAGACGAGATGCCGCATACGGCGATCACCTTCTACATGGATTTCGCGGCAGAGAAGTACTTTAAGAGCGCGTTTCTGCTCAGCGCCTTCGCCGTCATTCTGGTGATCGTGGCGCTCTATTTCCTGGGACGGATCGTCAGCGCCCGGCTCGGCGCGTGGACCGTGGCCCAACTGGAGCGCAACATCCTCGGCCGCCTGCCCGTCATCCGCAACGTGTACGGCTCGGTCAAGCAGGTGACCGACTTCCTGTTCACCGAGAGCAAGGTCGAATATCGCCGCGTGGTCGCGATCGAGTACCCCCGCCGCGGCATCTGGTCGCTCGCACTCGTCACGGGAGACGGCATGCTCGACGTTGCAACGGCGCTGGAAGAACCGACGCTGTCTGTCATCGTCCCCAGCTCCCCCATGCCGGTCACAGGCTACACGATGTGCGTCCCCCGCAGCGCGGTCCTCGACCTGAACATCTCCGTCGACCAGGCGATGCAGTTTGTCATTTCCTGCGGCGTCCTCGTTCCGCCCGAACAGAAAATCACGCCCGAACTTCTGCGGGAACGCCTCGCACAACAAGCGAATGCGCAATCCGCGGTCTCCGCGTCGCGGGAGACGCCCCAACCATGACGCCCTCCCCGCCACCTGCGGCCATTCGCATCGCCACCCGCGCCAGCAGTCTCGCGCTCTGGCAGGCCGAGCACGTCGCCGCGCTGCTCAGAAACCAGACCGCCACTCAGGTCGAACTCGTCCATGTTTCCACCAGCGGCGACCAGGATCGCACCCGTCCGCTGGCCGAGATGGGCGGCGTGGGCGTCTTCACCCGCGAAGTCCAACGCGCCGTGCTCGACGGCCGCGCCGACATCGCCGTCCACAGCCTCAAGGACCTTCCCACCGACACCGTCGACGGCCTCGCCCTGGCGGGAATCCCGGAACGCGCCCCCCGATTTGACGTCCTCGTGCTGCCGTCTGGCCAACACGCGGAATCGATCGATGACCTGCCCGCCTCCGCCCGCATTGGAACAGGCAGCCTCCGTCGCCGCGCCCAGTTGTTGCATCACCGCAGCGATCTGCTGATGCAGGACATTCGCGGCAATGTCGAAACGCGGCTCCGAAAACTCGACGACGGTGAGTACGATGCGATCGTGCTTGCCGAAGCCGGCCTGACTCGGCTTGGACTCAAGGGCCGCATCAGCATCCGTCTCGAACCGCCGCTGATGCTCCCGGCCGTCGGGCAAGCCGCGATCGGCATCGAATGCCGCGCCGACGACGAGCCGGTCATCGAACTCCTGCAGCAGATCACCGACCCGGTCGCCCGAGCCGAAACGACCGCCGAACGCGCCTGCCTCGCCGAACTCCGCGCCGGCTGCCACGCCCCCGTCGGCGTCTGGGCGCGTCGCGACGACGACCAACTGCTCATCGACGCCGTTGTCCTCTCGCCTGACGGTCAGACCACCGTCAGCAGCGACACCTCCGGTTCGCTCAATGACGCTGAACAACTCGGCCGCGACCTTGCCGGCTCGCTGCTTGAACAGGGCGCCGACGCGCTCATTCGCGCGTAGCCCCTCAATCACCGAATGGGCCGCGGATGCAGCGGATTGAGCTGGTGTTCGTGGATCAACAATGGACGACAACGCATCAATTGTGGGTCGTCGGGTCGCTGTTCGTTTCGCCGTCTCGACTACCTGGCTGAAACACAGGTCTTGTGGCGAAAAAGATGCCCACTCCGAGAGCAGTGTTAAATAGCCAGAGCGTCACGGCCATCGCGATGTTGGGCGCTTCGCCGAAATCGGGATCGACCATTTCTTTGGCAACTCCCCACACCGTTCCGGAGAGGAGATACCCAAACAGCGCGTACCAGGCGATTCTGGATTTCAAGAAGAGGCCGATCCCGATCGCACATACGAGAATTCCAATCGCACTGAAGATTGCTCGATTGGCGACATAGCTATCGACGAACAGAACCCTGTTGATCGCGGGCTCAGCAACGAAGTGAATCGCGATTGCGAACACCGGACCGCCGAAAGCGAATAATGCGGCCAGCGGACAGACGCTCCATCGATACGCCCGCTCCGGCGTATACGGCTTGTTCGTCCAGCGAATCATCTCACTCTCCGCTGGGTGAAAAAACCACAACGGCACAAAGATCACGAAGACCAAACCTGGAGATTGAAGTCAAAGAGTCCCCAAGGGGACGCCCTCACCACGCGGCCTGCCATCGTGTCCTTTGTGGTTCACGACCCGTCCGCAATTCACTCCTCGTTCCCAAACTTCCGTTTGAGAATGCCTCCACCCTCCGGCGTGCCCAAACAGAAGTTTGGGCACAAGGGCGAAAGGCACACCGCCGATCTCCTGTCGTTTCTCCGCGTCAATCCGTTCCACCCGCGTCAACCCGCGTTCTATTCGTCCTGTCCTCGACGCCCGAATTCACTCCGCCCCCTTCAAATGCCGGTCCAGAAACTCGTAGGCCACTTCGCGAACATCCTCCGGAAAATCATGCTGGCAGTCCGGGTAGTTCGCCTGCAGGTTTTCCTCCGCTCCATACAACTCGTAAATCGGCCGCGCCGCCTTGATGACATCGCGCACCCCCGAGACCTCGAAGTTGCTGTCGTGTCGCGGCGAACTCGCCAGAAACGGCCGCGGCGCAAATGACGCGACGATCTCGGTGAAGTCGAACGGCACTTCGTCGGGGTTGTTGTGATACTCAGACGCGATCCGTGGCATGTACCGCGGGCTGGTCCAACCCGCCAGCTTCCCCTCATAGTACTTGTGGAACCGCGTGAATCCGCAATTGGAAACGATCACCTTGATCCGCGGCTCGAACGCCGCCGTGAACATTGCGTTGTGCCCGCCCAGCGAGTGTCCGATCACGCCGATCCGCTCGCCGTCCACCTCCGGCAGCGACTGCAGCAGGTCAACTGCACGAATGTTGTCGTAGATCGCCTTCATCGTGCCGCTGATGTAGTCGTCGGCCTCAAAGTCGTACTCGTATTCGCCGAAGGACGGGTAATCCGGCGCGAGCGTCACGTATCCCCGCCGCGCAAGATGCAGCGCGTAATGCAGGTTCGGATTCCCCCCCAGGCCGGCCGGTTCCTCCTTGCCGATGCCGGTGGTCTGGTGCAGGCACAGCATCGCCGGCAGTTTGGCGTCCTCTTTCCGCGGGGGAATGAAGAGGTAGGCGTTTACGACCGCGGTGGGATTGTCGGTGTGATACCGGATCTTGTGCCGCACAATCCCCGCGTCGTCACCCTCCAGTTTGACGGCTACCACTTCCTCCATTTCGAGGGGGACCGGTTTCTCCGGCCTGGGCAGCGGTCCCATCACGCTCTGCATATGCGAGAGCACGTGGTCGCGCCGGATTTCCCACTCCTCGGGGTTTGTGATGGTGATCAGCCATCCTTGTCCCCCTTTCTCGGTGAGAAAGTAACCGAGATCCTGATGATCCGGGTAGGCCGGCGGTTCGTCTGCGTGCAGGACATTCGACAGTAACAGACAAAACCAGAGGCAGTGACGGCGTAACATGTCGATTCCCCTTGAGACCGGAATTCCTGCACTCAGCCTATCGCAGTCGACCCTCGTCGGCGAGCGAACCCAGCGCGGGCGTCGTCCGCCACCCGAAACCGTAGCGCACGCAGCCTTGCGTGCGCCCCGGTGAGCGCACAGGCCGCTGCGCGCTGGCAGCGTGCGCTACAGACGAGCGCAAGAATCTGCACAGGACAACAAGAGTCTGCACCGGCGCAGCACGAGGATGTCACTATTCACTCCTTCACTCGCGAGCGCCGATCCGGTCTGGAGGCCATCCGCAGGAATCTGCTACGTTCCCCGCCCTCTTGGCGCAAGTCACTGACAACTCAAAAAACAGGACGGGTCTCGCATGGACGCACCGGAAGGACTCGCTGCATTTCTCGAATCGCTGCACGCGCACGATGACCAGGCGCCCGAACTCTCTTTCCCGGCGCGCGTCGCCCCCGGAGACGACCTGCCGCGCTGGTTCAATACGCTTCCCGACGGAGACGTCCACCTCTTTCCCGATCACGTCGTATTCCTCACGCTCACCGAGTCCGCGCCCGGCGCCGGGCTGCTCTGGAAGCAGTTCGCCTCGGAAATGCGCGACCAGCTCAAGCAACTCCATCTCGCCTACAAGGCAGCCGCCGACCCCGGATCCCTGCTGCTCGATGCGGCCAAATGGCTGGTTCGCCGGTTCAAGGATGAAGACCTCTTCGCCCGCGCCGTCATGAATTCCAATTCGCTCTTTCTCCGGCGCGAAGACATTCTCGGCGTCGAAACCGGCTGCAAATGGTCGCAAGGCAACTACATCCGCATCGCCACCGGCAGCCAGTCCGTCTCCATCTGCCAGAACATCGCGGGTCACTCGGACAATCTTGTCGATCTGGTGCGAATCGGCCGGAGCATGTTCACGAAGTCCTGGCAGCCGGAGTTTGTCCGTCTTCTGCAGGCATCGCCAACCGGTGAGGACCGAAAACCACGCGCCGCGTGACGCGAGTTGGGTTCGAGAGGCTAGCGAATACCGGGGAATCGCCCATACACCCCGGCCGTTGACTTTCTGTCAGTTTTCGTCAAGAAACCGTTCTGCCGTACGAACCACAAGGGCAGAGACTGCGTTCGTACGCGCCTGGTGGAAGTTGTCCCGACCCTGAACTGAAAACACAGCAATGGATTACCCGCCGGATTGGGTCTACTGGACGTTCGGCGTGGGGCTGCTCTTCATCGCCAACGTCGTCTGCTGGTTGGCGACGATCTTTACGCTCCCCGGCAACTGGGCGATGCTCGCGCTGGCCGCCCTGTGTGCGGTCTTTCTCCCGGAAGCCGAGGGAACAGCCCTGGGCTTCACCTGGACTGCCGTGATCGTGCTCCTCGTGCTGGCCAGCCTCGGTGAACTGATCGAATTTCTTGCCAGCGCCGCCGGTGCTGCGAAACAGGGCGCCAGCCGCAGAGCCATGGCCCTCTCACTCGCTGGGGCAGCCGTCGGCAGCGTCACCGGAGCGATCGTCGGCGTGCCGATCCCGGTCGTCGGACCGGTCATCGCCGCCATCGGCGGCGGTGCGCTCGGTGCGTTCGGCGGCGCTTACCTGGGCGAGTACTGGAAAGGCCGCGCCAACCACGAACGGCTCTCGATCAGCAAAGGCGCCATGATCGGCCGCGTCCTCGGCACGGTCGGCAAACTCATCGTCGGCGGAGTCATGCTCGCCTACGCCACCGTCGAATCATTCCTTGTGTGATGGCGGATAGCAAATGGCTATTGGCTGATAGCTATTGGCCATTGGCTATCAGCCATAAGCCATCCCCCATTACAACGCGTGTGCGGCCGGCATCACGCCTTCCTTCGCACCGCCGAAGCCGTACTCCGTCGGGTCGTACTCTCCGACGAAGTCCACGTCGGCCTCTTCGGGGATCTCATCCTCCAGTCCGACGCACCAGTAGGCGGCGTTCACCAGCAATCGTCGCAGCCCCTCGCTCTTGAGATCAGTCGCCGCTCCCATCGTGGTCGTGAAGATCCGCGCCGTCTCGCCGTTCGGCGCTTCCCAGGACTTGATCCACGCCACCGGCATCATCGGGTCGTTCTTTTCGTTTTCGACCGGCTTGTCTTCCGGGCTCATCCCCTCCAGCACCTGCCCCAGAATCAGCGGTTGCGAGTCGCCCGGTAGCGGCAGCCGCACGCCGTAAACGTCTGTCGGACCCCAGATGTCGTCACACCCGCGAACGATCGGGTGATCTTCCATCCCGTCCGCCACAATGCCCCGCGTGCTTTCGTGCTTGTGATGACCGTGGTGGCTGATCCAGGTTTCCCCCAGCACCTGCCGACCGAATCCGCCGTCCCACTCCTTGCTCTGCCAGTGGTAGCGCTGGAAGCTGCTCTCGCCGGAGAGATTGAAGGCGTGTGTCGCTGTTCGCATACCGATGATCGGCCGCCCCGATTCCACATAGTCCACGATGTGCTGCATCTGCTCGTCAGGCAGATTGCGGAACCGGGTGGCAATGATCATCAGATCGGCCGAGTCGAGCGCTTCGAGGCCCGGAATGTTGTTGTTCGTGTCCGGGTGAATCGCGCCCGTCTCCGGATCGATCGGGAACAGGACGGTGCACTTGAAGCCGTGTCGCACCGCGAGAATCTTGCCGAGTTGCGGCAGCGCCTCCTCCGAGCGGTACTCCTCGTCTCCCGACACCAGCACAACGTGCTTCCCCGCCCCCGGCCCATCGCCGCCGGAGTAAACGACCCACTGCTCATCAGCGGCGGCAGACGAACCGGCAATCACACAGCTCAAAATCACGGCGGCAAAGTGAGCGGATCGAAGCATGAGCGTCCTCAGCGAGAAAGTCCGGCGGCTGACGTAATGTTTCACTCTACTCTAGCCGCAGGCGACACTTGGGTGCAATTTGACGCGCGGGAATCCGAGTCATCACGATCGCCCAATCTGGCCGATACTCCCGCAAGGGGAAGACAGATGACGGCCAAAGCCACCGAGAACGATCGACGCGAAACCGCTCTTCAGGCGCTGGACGGCATCGAGAGTTGCGCCGCTGCAATCAAAGACCACTGGCTCAAACAGTTGCTGTTCGCCTCAGCCTGCCACATCATCGCGCACGTCATCCGTCAGGAGACGGACCACCGGGCTGCATGACTGCGGCGAGCGGCTGCAGAAATCCTGCAGGTTGCGCAGCATGCCGGCCTCTATATCCCGCCGATGCTCTCGGCAAGGCTTCTGAGTCTGGCGTTCAGCTCAGTCATTCGCCCGATCACATGTGACATGACGCCTGCATTGCGCTGGGTGTGCGGCGAGCGACAGGCCTCCACCCAGTGCAACGGACTGAGCAGCACGCCACTGCGGTCGAGGAGGCGGACCAGCCCCCGTTCGCGGTCACTCAATGGGCGGACGGTCGAATACGCGTCGAGCGCCAACTCCCACCGCGGGTGGTCGTCCTCCAGCAGGCTGCCCAGCAGCCGTGAGAGGTCGGAGGCGACGTTCTCACTCCGCGCCGCAGAGGCATCGATCAACCCTGTCACTTCGTCTCCCGTGAAGAGCACATGATCGTGCCACACGTCGCGCAGGCAGGGCTGCAGACAAAACATCGATTCCCGTACCGACGAAAGCTCCGCTTCAATCTTCGGTGCACAGAGTACGAATACCCGCAGCATCTCATCCGCAACGGCGCCGGCCTCGTGCAGCCGATCCAGGTCAGCCTGAGCCACCCGGATGCGGTTCGAGTCCCACTCTTGAATCATCTTCAGCCGCGATTCGACTGCAGGTGATGGTGCAGCCGCCGATTGAAAGAACCACTTTGCACCCTGCGCCGTGGGCTCGTACTCCGCCGCGGTCACGTGCAGTCGAGCCAGGGCGTGCATCGCATTCCTCAGCCGCGCACCTGAGGGATTCTGTTTGAAGTCGGCCTCTCCCGGTTTCCACGGTTCAAGCTGCCACAACCGCCCGTTCAGTCGAACCAGCGTTGGTCCGTCCGCCGCAGGCACGGGAACGGCCAACTCATTGATGTCTCGATCTGCCAGAAACCTCAAAAAACGGTGCAACTCCCGCAGCCGCGCTTGCGGCAGTCCGCCCTCCGGCCATTTCCGCAGACAGAACATTCCTGCTGCTGTCGCGATTCGATAGATCGTCGCTCCGCTGAATCCCTGAGTGCGAGGAGAGACAACCTCGCAACCGCTGCTCGTCTCGCGCCATTTTGATAGCACGCTGCGCACTTCCTCCGGCAGCTCGTTCGGATCACGGAAGCCCATCGTTTCCACGCGGCAACTCTCCTTGCAGACACGTGCCCACCTCGAAACCCGCGCTCCAGAACATCAGCCGCAGCACGTCCGGTCAAGTCTCCGCCCGACGAACGGAATCGCAAAATCCCACACGCCCGCCCCAAAAAATCGCAATGCCTCGCGGACCCCGAGCGTCATACTCTAGAGTACCGGAGAACACAGAAGTTGCGCATTCCCTGTAAACGTTGCAATCGGTAAATTCGTACCGGATCGCGCGGCTTTTGCAGTGGGCCAGTTATGACCACCCACGCCAGATTTCTCATTCCACCCCGAACTTCAATCGCGACGGAATTCGACCCCCAGGGTTACCTCAATGCTCCGAAATTCGTGTATGCGAAACAGCCTTCACGCGCTCCTGACCGTCTGGACGCTCACGATGTTTTCCGCGGCTTCCCTGCTCGCTCAAGAAGAGGAAGACGCGCCCCCGGCCCCGGAAGGCGAACCGACCATCTACGTTCCGTATCGGAACCTCGATTCGGTCTTCAACAGGCTCGGCGCCTCAGCCATCGTTCCCTACTCCGAATGGCTGCAGATGTGGCAGGCCCATCGCGGCGGAGCCGGCGACGACGAGCATCCAGTCCAGGCGGTCATCACCCGCGCCGATTACACCGCCACCATCGAGAAAGACCTGGCCCGCATCCAGGCCGTACTCACCGTCAATGTGCTGGGTGATCCCTGGGTCGAAATCCCGGTCCGCTTCGGCGAAGCCGCCGTCGGCAGCCTCAACAGTGACGACGAGAACGTCCTGCTCCGCGGCACGGGAGACGGAACCTACTCACTGCTGCTGGGAAAATCGGGCGAACAGACAGTCACGCTCGAACTGGTGGCCCGCGTCCACACTTCGCCAGACGGGCGCGAGTTCACTTTCGACACGCCCACCGTAGGCATCACCACGCTCGAAGTCGTCATCCCCGAAGACGACCAGACGGTCTCCATCACCCCTCGCCTTGTGAGCCTGCCCGCCGATGACGGCGGGGACGAGGCGGAGCAACCGGCCGGCACACGTGTCAAAGCCAGCTTGGGATCGACCGGCCGCATCTCGGCCCGCTGGCATCCGCGCGTCAGTCAGAAACCCGAGATGGAACTGCTCACGAGCGTGAACAACCTCACCCGCGTCGACGTGCGCGACGGACAGATCCACACCACCACCGCCCTGCACTACGAGATCCTGCGCGGCACTCTCAGTCAATTGCGGGTCGCCGTCCCGGCCGGCCATCAGGTCATCGGCGTTTCCACCAGCGCTAACGAGAAACCCTACACACTGGCGGAAGCCGACGGGCGACAGGTGCTCACCGTTGAATTCCTCAGCGAAGTCGAAGGCCGCGTGACCGTCGAAGTCCACACCGTCCGCGATCTCCCCGAAGACGCCTTTCACGTCGCCGGTACCGACGCCGACGGCGCCGTCAACGGCGTCCACGCCCTCGACGTAGTCCGCGAAAGCGGCGAGATCGCGGTCACACATTCCGAAGAACTCTCGTTGGTGATTGCCGAACAGCAGGGGGTCGTGCGGATCGCCACCTCGCAACTCAATGAACAGGTCCGCAGTGACGGCGCGCTCGGGTTCAAGTTCTTCACGCCGGTTTTCACTCTTCAGGCGACCGCCAGGCCGGTCGAACCGAGGATCACCATCGACCACACGGCCCAGGTCGTCTTCATGGAGGACGAAATCAGGCTCACCGCATCGCTGAACTACACGGTCGAACGGGCCGGCGTCTTCCAGCTCAGTCTCACGGTCCCGGAAGAACTCGCGATCGACGACGTCCAGTGCGACGGCATGAAGGAATTCAACTTCGACGAAGCCTCCCGCACACTCCTCATCTCGCTCGCGGAGAAACGGCAGGGACAGATCGCCGTCTCGGTCACCGCCCAGCGCGACTTCCAGGCCGGCGTCGACCAGTCCGAAGTCGTCCTGCCGCTGCTCGAACCGCAGAACACCGAACGCGAAACGGGACGCGTCTACCTCTACTCCCGCGAATCGATTGAAGTCGTCACCAACGAAGAGGCCGTCGTCGCCGCGCAGCCCCTACCTGCGCCGCCCGACTGGAAAATGGAAAACGCGCCGCTCACGGCCGCCTGGAGTTTCACCCGCCGGCCGGTGACGATTCCCGTCACCACCAAACGCAAGGCGGCCCGCCTCAGCGCGGACGTCGCCACCTCGGTCAATGTGCTGCCGCAATCCGCCGAGGTCGTCACGCTGCTCGATTACCGCGTCCAGTTCTCCGGGCTCGATACGTTCCAGTTCCAAGTGCCCGAGGCCGTCTCGCCGCTGATCCAGATCGAAGCAGTCCGCCCCGACCCCACCGCGCCCGACATCATGCAGAAGACCCCGTCCGACCCGGAAGACGGGTGGGTGACCTGGACCGTCGTGATGCAGCGCGAGGTGCTCGGCACACTCAGGCTCTCCGTCACTTACGATCTCAAATTGGAAGAATCCGGTGCTGACGATGCGGAAGCGGACGCAGCCGACGGTGAAGAGGACGAAACCGAATCGTCCGCCTCCGATGAAATCGTCATCTCCCTCTTCAAACCGCTGCCGACCCCCGCCGCGGAAGGCCGGGAAGAAGTCCAACTCTCCCGTCTGCGCGGAGAAGCCGTCGTCACGCGCGATGAAACGCTCTCCGTCGCGGCATCCGCTGAAGGCGGCGACGTCGAAGCCATCGACATCCGCGAACTCGTCCTGCTCCCGCAAAGCGGAACTCTCGCGTTCCGCTATTTCGAGCAGCCTGACGACGCGGCCGTTCAACTCACGCTGACGCGCACCCGCAACGCCATCGAAGAAGTCGTTGCGACCGTCGTCCGCCGGGCTCTGATCGAAATCGTCAACGGCAAAGACGGCATGGCCAACTATCGCGTGCGAATGCGCGTCAAGACGACCGAGCGGCAGCGGCTGCTCGTCGATCTCCCGGTCAATCTCGAACTCTTGGGAGTCACCGTCGCCGGCCGCGACGTCAAACTCGAGAAAGCGACCGAGCAGAGCGATACCGAGAACTTCGAGAGCTATTACATCCCCGTCTCCCGCACGATGTCGGTCGATGAGGAATTTCTCATCGCGTTTCAGTTCCGCTGGAACGTCGCCCCGCCCCCCGGAGAAAGTGAATACCCAAGGGGTTCGATGGAACTCCCGCTCCCGATTCTGGGCGGCATCGGCAACGTGCGGCCGGGAGGCGAGACCACCGTCGCCGTCCAGGAGCAGCGCGTCGCCGTCTGGATTCCTCAGGAGTTCGCGCTGGTCGGCGAACCGTCCGACTTCGTCATCGAACGCCAGCCCCGCCTCTTCTCATCGCTCACCAACACCGCCTCGCAAGTCGACGAGAGCGATCTGAACAACTGGATCGGCGGCGGCGACGCAGGACTCCCGCTCGAGAAGAAGGGACTCGTGGGCTACGTCTACAGCAACCTCGGCGGCGAACGCAGGATTCACGTCGTCTGGTGGAACCGGCTCAAGATGACCCTCATCGTCAGCCTGGCCCTCGTGGTTATCGCTTGGATCCTGCGACATACAACCTGGGAGAACAAGCTCGGCATCCTGTTGCTCGTGGCCCTCGCTGCGGCGTTCGCTGCACTCGACGACGCCGATCGCGCCGCCCACATCGTCTCCGCCGCGCGGTTCGGGCTGGCGTTCCTCGTCGGGCTCTGGCTGGTGGCGGGCATCTTCGGACGAGGCGGCCTCGCCTCACTGCCGGCCTTCGCCGGCGCAGGAACCCCCACCGGCAAAACCACAGAACCCGTTGTCACCGAGTCCGCCCGGGCCCCCGCCGAATCGAAACCGACCACTTCCCCCGACCCCGACAATAAACCACCGGAATCCGGAGGTCAGAAGCCAGACGACAAAGATCAGACTTGACGGCGCGATCTGCTGGCTGACTTCCGACTTCCCTATTCCGATTTCCGACTTCGCGGCGTCTTGAAATGCTCGATCGATTCCTCAAACCACTCCTGGCAACTCTGCTCCTCCTGGGCACAGCCGTCCACGCGCAGGACAACGCCGGGCAACCGACGGTGCGACGCATCTACGTCCCGGTCGAAGACCTCGACGCCGTCCTCAACCGCGACAACAAGGGCGTCCTCCTGCCGCTCGACGAACTGGAGGAACTCGAAACCCTCGCCGCCGAAAATGCCGGCGATTCCCCCAATACGCCGGAAGGACTCGTCCTCTCCGCCGCTGATTACGAAGCCCGCGTCGACGGCGAACAACTGCTCGTCACCATCACTGCCCGGTTCACGAACTTCGCCGACGGCTGGATGCGGCTCACCATCCCCGCCGCGGGGCTGGGCGTCGAAAGCGTCGCGCTCGACGGAGAACCGGCCCGCATCGCCCGCCCTCCCGAAAACGGCGATAACCTCCTCCTCTACATCAGTGAACCCGGCCCGCACTCGGTCACGATCGAAGCGGCCGCAGTCCTCAATTCGATCGGCAGCGACAAGGTCGCCGGCTTCGCCACCTTCGCCACCCCCACCGGGCAACTCCGCATGACCGTGCCCGCCGGCAGCTATCTCTCCATCGGCGGCCTCGAAATCGAACGGCCCGCCCCCGTCGAAGAAGAAGCCGTCTACGAAGTCCCCATCGGCGGTTCGGTCAGCGGCGACCGCCGCATCGAACTCCGCCTCTCCGATCGGCAGTCAACCGCCTCCGGAGATGCCTTCGTACTCGCCAACACCGCGTTCGGCGTCTACGTCGCACCGGGCGAAGTCACCTGGCGGGCGCTGACCTCACTGCAGGTCTTCGGCCGGACGATCGATCGTCTCGTGTGCTCGGTGCCGAATACGCTCGAAATCACCGACGTCCAATCGAACGGTCTCGAATCGTGGGAACTGGCCGACTCGGAGGACGGTGAGCGGATCGAGATCACCCTCACCTACCGCCAGCCGTTCAGCGAGAACCGCTCCGTCACCTTCAGCGGCGTCGTCACCACCTCCCCCGGCCAGCCCTGGACCGTTCCCAACCTCATCATCGGCAGCGTCGCCTCCCACGTCGGCCGCGCGGTCGTCAACTACAACCCGGGAACCCGCGTCCAGTTGACGCAGTCGAGCGGCGTCCGGCCCGTCCTGCCGGAAACCGCCATGGACCCGGCTGCCCCCTCGCTGGAATACGAAGTGTGGGAGCAGGACTTTCTCCTCAGCTTCATCACCGCCTCCAAAGAACGCGAAGTCCACGCGGCGATGACGACCCTGCTCGACGTCAATGCGGAAGGCCTCGATCTCTATGTCACGCTCGATGTCCGCACCCTCTTCGCCCCGCTCTTTGACGTCCGCCTGCGAATCCCGGCCGATTGGATCGTCACCTCGGCCGCAATCGCCGGCCAGCAGGCCGACTGGCGCACCGTCCCTCTCGAGGCCGGGGTGCACGACATCCGCATCCCGCTCACGACTCCCCTCGGCATCAACGAGACACGGCAGATCACCATCGCCGCACACCGCGACCTCGACAACTGGCCCGTCGAGCAGGAACCGGTTCGCTTCGCGCTGCCGGAAGTCCGCCTCCCGCAGGCCGGCGTCATCGAAGCGCTGTACGGCGTCACCGCCGACGGCGACCTCGAAATCGCTCCCATCGAAATCAACGGCCTCGACCCCGCCGGCTCCGAAGACGTCGCGCTCCTCAACTCCAAACTCGCCCCGCTCGGTAAACAGGTCCGGCTCGGGTTCACCTATCAGGACACCGTCTTCACCGGGCAACTCGAAGCCTCCCGCAAGCCGTCCCGCATCTCGGCGGGAACGGTCACGTTCTTCCGCATCGATCCCGAAACCCTCTTCTCACATCTCGAAGCGCACCTGACCATCGAAGGGGGCGGCGTCCGCGAGCTTCAGGTCGCCGTCTCCGAATCGGCCGGGACCGATCTCCGCTTCCAGTTGATCCGACCATTTGTGATCCAGGCAGGGCAAGTCCAATCGTCCATCTATCCGCCCGTCGATGCCGTCCGCATTGTCGAGCAGCGGCCCGCCGACCCGGCCGACGGCATGCGCACCTGGACTCTCGCCCTCGATCGCCGTGCGCGGGGCGACCTCGTCCTCCTCGTTGACGTGCAAACCCCGCGCGATGCGGCAGCCGAAACCTACAGCCCCTTCCGGCTCAACGTCCTCACCGCCGACCGGCAAACCGGACACGTCGCCATCGAAGCCGGCAACGAGCAATACCTGGAAATCACCGCCACGACCGCCGACGGCCGACCGCTCCAGACCGTGGACCCCGTCGACTTTCCCCCCTCCTACTACATTCCCGCCGAGCGGGTCGTCGCCGGTTACCAGTACGTTCACGCGGGCTGGCAGATGTCGATCGCCCCCACCTCCTACCGCGACGACCGCGAACCCGTCCCCACCGCCGTGGTCCACCGGGCCGAGATCAAGAGCGTCCTCGGAAAGACGGGCGACTTCCAGCATCAGGCCGACCTCACCCTCACCGCCGTCGGCGTGCAGAACCTCAAACTCCGGCTCCCCGGCAGCGATGACGGCGCGCCAGCCGAACTCTGGGCCACCCTCGTCGACGGCAACCCGGTCGAAGTCCGCCGCGCCGCAGACGGGGTGCTGATCACCCTCCCCCCGGTCAGCGACCCGGAACAGCAGCGCACCGTCACCCTCTCCTACCACACCAAAGTCGCGCCCCTCGATGAGTCGTCCGGCCACCTCCGCCAATCGCCGCCGCAACTCTCGGCCATCAGCGGAAACGGCAAGGAACAACCGCTGGTCATTCTCGACCAGCAGTGGACGCTCTACCACTCCGGCGAAACCCTCATCGTCGAAAGCGACGGCCGTTTCCACCCGACGGGCGAACTCGACCGGGGCAGCCTCCTCGGCCGCCTCGAACAGACCTTCTCCGCCCCCTCCCCCCGCGACATCTGGTCCGGCGTCATCGCGGTGGCGATTACCATCGTTGTCCTCTGGGTTCTCTCGCTCGGTTTCCGGAACTACCGCATCTTGGGTGTTGTGGTGGGGGTTCTCATTCTCGGCTGCGTCCTCTTCGTGCTTCTCTTGCCAGCCACGCAACAAGCCCGCGAAGCCGCACAACGTACGCAGGTTGAAAACGATTACTGGCAAAGGGGAACTGCGACGCACGACTATGATACGGATGCGACATCGCCGATGGTTGGTGGCGCCGGAATGCCTGCAGCGGAGAGCGTTGAGCTTGATTCGACGGTCTCGCAGACGCTGTCCGTTACGGAAGGGTCAATCGCTGACCTGGAAACTGATTTCGCGGAAGGGCAAATCTCCGGTGACATGGGTGACAAAGTCGACGGCGCAGCACCCGACCCCTTCGGCGACGCCCCGATGTCGAACGAACAGAGGGATGAACTGCTGCGTCAGAACACCGGAGCACAGAATCGCGTCGACGAAATAGCCAAGCCGGGGGATGCGCCGCCGCCGGCAGAGCCTCCGCCGCCGACAACCGCCGCAACGCCTGAAGGAGAACCGGCTGCCGCAGGAGAAGATTCCGCTCCCGGGCAAGACGGAACCCAGACGCCCACCGCCGATTCTCGACAGCCGACGGAAAGCACGACGCTGGAGACGCACGTGGATGACCTGGCAGCTCAGCAACAGTTGTTCGGCCGTCCCACCGCGCGCGGCGCGCTCCTCTCCCTCTCCATCGCCGTCCATCCGCCGCAGGGTTCCGTTGAGCGCGTCTTTCGCTACCTCGGCGCAGGCGATGGCGAAAGCGGGGCCGCGCTCGATCTTACCTATGCCGACCGCACCACCGGGCAGATGTTCTCCCTCGTCGTCGCGGCCGCCGTGCTGTTTCTCTGCTGGCTGATGCGGGGCCGTACCCTCGCCTCGCGCATCCGGCTGGCAATCCTCCTGCTGGCCGGGCCGCTCGCCCTCATGACGATCGCCCCCGTCTCCTGGCTGCCGCTGCTCGACGGTCTGTTCCTCGGCGGCGTCGCCGGAGCCATCCTCTGGGCCGGCCGCGGCTGCTGCCACTGGTGCGCCGCCAACTGCAAATGTTGCCTGCCGAAACAGGCACCCAAATCAGCCGCCAAAGCCAGCCTCATCCTGTTCGCCGTCTCCTTGACAGCCGCTGCCGCCCACGCGGAGGAACAACAACCAGCGGAAGCTGAGTCTCGACCCGCAGCGGAGGCGCCCCCGCTCGTCCCGGTTGAACCCTCGCTCGACGACCGGCCATACGTCGTCATCCCCTACGAAGCGGGCACCGACCCATCGACGGCAGACCGCGTCTACCTCCCCTTCCAGCAGTTCTTGAGACTCTGGAACAAGGCCCATCCCGAAGACCGCCGCATCGAGTCCGCTCCGATCGACGGCATGGTCTCCGAAGCCCTCTACGCCGCCTCGCTCAGCACCGAAGAGGACGAGCCGACCGTCAACGTCACCGCCCGCTACGTCGTCCACAACCTCCGCGACGGCCAGGTGGCCCTGCCGTTGCCCCTCGGCCAGGTGGCCGTCACCTCATCCACGCTCGACGGCCAGCCGGCGCCGCTCAGTTACGCCGACGGATCACTCAAAATCGTCCTCAGCGATCCCGGCCCGCACGTCCTCGATGTCGAATTCCAGGTTCCCGCACGGATGACCGGCCCCGCCGGCCAGTTCACCCTCCCGCTCCGGCCCGTCCCGGCGGGTCGCCTCTCCTTCACGCTGCCCGCCGCCGAAAACCTCACCGTCCGGGTCAACGGCGGCGCAGGTACTTACCGTTTGCGGGACGAAGACGGCGCGTCCGTCGTCGAAACCCCCATCGCCCGCGGCGGCGACGTCACGCTCGCCTGGCAGCCGCGCACCATGCGCGGCGACGTGACCAACGTCGTCGAGGTCGAAGCGGCCACCGCCTTCAATATCGACGACGCCGGCCTGCACGTCAGCACGGGACTTCTCTACCGCGTGCGGCAGGGCGTCCTCAACGACGTCTCCTTCACGCTCCCCGTCGGACTCAACATCCAGAAGATCGTCGGTCCCGACGTCGGGGGCTGGGAACTCAACGAAGAGGGGCAGTCCCGCATCCTCCGCGTCTTTCTTCGCCGGGCCATCGAAGACGGCGACCAGACCAGCCTCGTCCTCAACCTCTACCGCGCCGCCCCGGTCGCGGACGATCCCGTCAGCTTCGAACTCCCCCAGATCGTCCCGCAGGACGCCACACACGAGACCGGCCGCATCGCACTCTACACAGCCGACTACCTCTCGCTCCGCGTCGACTCGACGACCGGCCTCTCACAAACCAACCTCACCCAGTTCACGGCCCAGGTGATGCCGCACGCCCCGGCCTACGTCCCCGAACTGGCGCACTCCGCTTACCGTTACATCTCCCGGCCCGCGACCGCGAAGATCACCGTCACCCGCCGCGAACCCGAAACCAGAGCCACAGCCGAGCACGGCGCGCGGATCGGCCTCAGAAAACAGATCCTCGCCAGCCGCATTGAGTTCAACCTCAGCGGCGCTCCGAGACCGGCCGTCTCGCTCGCTCTGCCCGAGGGCTATCTCGCCACCGACGTCGCCGCGGCGTTTCTCTCGGACTGGTACATCACCGACCCCGCCGAAGGCCCCCGCATCCTCACGATCGAACTCGACCAACCCCGCACCGGACGGGTCGAGGTCTTACTGCAGGGTCAGATTTCCCGCGAACCGGGCGACGCCGCCGCGCAAGTCAATCTCCCGCAGCCTCTCGACCTCGAACGGCTCAATACCACGCTCGCCGTCTGGATCGATTCGTCGTACGAACCCGCATTGCAGAACTTCGACGGCTGGAAGACCACCGATCCCTCCCGCCTCTCCGACCGGATGAAGTCCCTCGAACCGCGGGCCGCCCAGTTCGCCTTCACATCAGACGCAACCAGTCCCGGCCCGGTCGTCTTCGGTCTCACCCGCGCCGTCGCCCAACTCGCCGCCGATTCGATCTCGCTCATCGTCGTCAGCGACACTTCGATCGACTACGGCTTCACCTTCCGCTGGAAGATCACCCGCGCCGCCGCCGACACCTTCGTCGTCACCGGCCCCGACTGGCTCAGCGGCCTCATGGAGTTCACCGGCGAAGGCATCCGCCGCGTCACCACCGAAGAGACCGAAGACGGCCGGGTCCGCTGGACCCTCTCCCTGCTCGACCCAGTTCGTGGCGAATACCTCGTCACCGCCGTCGCCTCGCTCCCGCCCCCCGAAGACGACCAGGTGCTCTCGCCCGACTTGGTTCTGGAACAACCGGCCAGCGGCGGCGCTTTTGCACCGCTGGAAGCACAAACCGAATACGCCGTCCTCGTCAATCTCTCCGGATCGCAACTCACACCGGTCGACGCCGACCAGATCGATCCCGTCTCCCGCGACGAACTCCCTCTGTCACTCCGCGACGACCTCCTCCGCCAGGCCGTCGAGATCGTCCGCATCCGCGATGGAAAGCAGCCGATGTGGAGCATGCAGCGGTTGCAACAGGCCGACGCCGCCACCGCCACCGTCACCGGGGCGAACCTCACGTCGGTCCTCGAATACGACGGCAGCTACCGCATGCAGGCCGTCTACACCATCCGCAATCGCGGGCATCAGTTCCTCGCCCTCCATCTTCCTGAAGACTCCCGCGTCCTGTCGGTCTTTGTCCGGGGCGTCCCCTCGCGCACCGTCAAAACAACGCTCGGCGAGCAGACCGTCCATCTCATCGCGCTCCCGCAGACCAGCGCCGCCGATCTCTCTTTCGACGTCAAACTGGTCCTTGCCGGCCGGCTTGGAAAAACCCTCCCCGAGAGTTTCCACCTCACCGCCCGCGAACTCTCCATCCCCGCGCCGCGCGTCGTCTCCCGCGAAGAAGCCGAAACCGCCGGCCGGCCCGACCTCTTCATGCCGGTCGTCCAGACCGTCTGGAGCGTTCTGCTGCCCGAAGACCTCGACGCCTCCCCCGTCGACGACACCGGCCGCACCAATGTCAACTTCGACGTCGAAGCGTTCTTGCTGCTCCAGCGCCAACGCGACGCCGACATCGACGCGTTCGTCAAGAAACTCCGGGATCCCTTCGCGAGTTACCGCCAGAAAGCGCAGGCGCTCAGCAGTCTCAAGCAGTTGAATGTCGAACTGCAGGGGGGGACGGATCAGGTTTTCCAGAGAGAGCAGCAGCAGCGGGAGATGTACCGGGCGAAAACCAGCGAGCAAATCGAAACGATCAATGAAGCAATCGCCGAGTTCGAAGCAACCGACGGCGACTCAGGCACGATCATCGTCGACGAATCACAATCGATGTCCGAGCAGACCCTCGGCCGCCGCTACGTCATCGGCAACAACACCGCCATCATCGAAGACAACCCGGTCCTCAGCGCCGGTGATGAGGAAGCCCTCGAAGGAAAGTTCAACTTCCTCGACGGCGCCCAGACCGAAGCCGCCGCGCAAGCAGAAGGGGGCGAAGCCGCGGCCAAAGAAAAATCGGCCGGCCGCTCCGACCTCAAACGCCAACTGATGGAACAGAGCGTCGTCCAGGAAGAGTTTCAGAACCGAGCACTCACCGAGGAGGAAGCGCGGAGACAACTGCAGGACCGAATGGGCGAACTCGACGCCGAGATGGCCCAGCAGGAAGCACAGAATAGATTGTTCGGGCAACCGCAACCGGGCAGCCCTGGCGGTGGTGGGTTCTGGGGCGGAGCCGGCATCGGCGGCGGACAAGGGGCAGGAATGGACCCGAATACAGTACACAATAGCACGGAAGCTTTTGTCCCCGGTCAAACTGATTCCCGACTCCCCGCGGCCACCTACATGCGCGACGACGTGCAATTCTTTCCAGACCGTGCCACTGGACGCATCAGTCGCGACGATTGGCCCGGTCACACCATTGCCGGTCTCGTCCAACCCGACGAATTTGCCGCCGGCATCGACGCCAGCGGCCCCGGACCCGGCGCCATGCCCACCTGGACCGCGGCCGGCGGACTCTCTCTCCCGATCGACATCCCCCGCCACAACCAGGAACTCACCTTCAGCAAGGTCGGCGGAGAACCAAAACTCACGCTCGCCCTCCGCCCCCGCCGCACCCTCACCCTCGGCTTCGGCGTGCTCTGGACCCTGCTCTGGATCGTCGGCGGCATCTGGGCCGCGATCGCCGTCTCCCGCGCAAGCTCCGCCGGCAACGCCGCCCGCGCCATCCCCAGACTGCTCATCGCCTTGGGCCTCATCGGCTTCTTCCTCGTCCCCGGCCCCCTCCGCTGGCTGATGTTCGTCCTCTTCGTCCTCGGCGCCGCCGCCTTCGCCTGGCAACGCCGCCCCGCCGCGTAGCACGCACCGCGCCCGCAGGCGAGCGGCCTGGCGTCAGCCGTCCGATGCGTCGTCCGACAATGTGCGTCCGTTTTCGATCGGTCGTATCCGGGGACTGACGTCTCCCGGCTCGCCGGGCTTCTCGTCCTTGGTTCCCGCCCCCTCGCGCCCTAGAATTCCCTACCCACGACCCCCTGTCTCCTACCCACTAAAAACGTGTCGCAGCGCCGCGTCCTCATCGTCGAAGACGAAGAAGTCATCCGCAGCACCCTGCGCGAATTCCTCGTCGGCGAAGATTACACCGTCGCCGAAGCCGCCACCGTCGCCGAGGCGCTCAGCCTCGCCCGCGATGAGGACTTTCAGGTCGCCGTCTGCGACGTCCAACTCCCGGACGGCGACGGCATCGCCCTCCTCCGCAGCCTGCACAAGATCAACCCGTCCACCTTCGTGTTGATCATCACCGCCTACGCCACCGTCGAGAACTCCGTCGAGGCCTTCAAGGCCGGCGCGTTCGACTATCTGGTCAAGCCGGTCATTTTCGAGGACCTGGAGCACAAGCTGCAGCGCGTCTTCGATTACCGCGACCTGTACCTCGAGAACCAGCAACTCCGCCGCGAACTCTCCCAGCCGCGCAACTTCGACCAGATCATCGGCTCCTCCAAACCGCTGCAGGAACTGCAGGACGCCATCGCCAAGGTCGCCATGGCGCATTCCAACGTCCTGCTCGTCGGCGAAACCGGCACCGGCAAGGAACTCTTCGCACGGGCCATCCACGCCGCCGGCCCCCGCAAAGACGGCAAGTTCCTCGCCGTCAACTGCGGCACCCGTCCCGCCGAACTGCTGGAGAACGAACTCTTCGGCAGCGAAGCGGCGAACGGAAGCCAGCCCGGCATCCTTCGCAGCGCCGGCGAGGGCACCGTCTATCTCGATGAGATCGCGCAGCTTCCTTCCGGCACGCAAACCAAGCTGCTCCGCGCCATCGAGTACGGAGAAAGCATGCCGGCCGGCGGTTCCGAAACCTACACGGTCGCCTGCCGCATCATCGCCTCCACCAGCCAGGATCTCATGCGCCTCGTCGGCGAGGGAACATTCCAGGAAGACCTCTTCTACCGGCTCGACGGCGTCAAGATCCGCATCCCGCCCCTCAGAGAACGCCTCGACGACATCCCCGAACTCGTCGACTACTTCATCGCCCGGCACTCCCGCACAATGGGCAAGCGCGTCACCGGCGCCACCAGCGAAACCATCCGCCTCCTCATGTCGGCCCAGTGGAAAGGCAACGTCCGCCAGCTCGACAACGCCGTCGAACGCGCCGTCATGATGTGCGACGGCACCGCCATCGAACCCTCCGACCTCCCTCCCGACCTGCTCGGTCTGGGACAACCACTGCCGGACACCGACGACCTCCGCTCCGCGCTCAGGCATTACGAGCGTCTGCACATCACGCGCGTCCTCCGCCAGTGGCCCGACAAACGCGAAGCCGCCAAACGCCTCCGCCTCGGCCTCTCCAGCCTCTACCGCAAGATCGAAGAACTCGGCATCGAGACGTGATAGCGCCGGCACGGCGGCAATGCACGGTTTCGCAATCCGATCACGAATCCCGGAAATTCTGGCCTGATGTGGTTTTTTCCGGTGGCTGTGCGGTATTTTCGTGCATGGAAACAGGGCTGGCGTCTCAAGTCTGCGAAGAGAACAGCGCCTGCCTTAACGGCTGCGCGTCATGGGCCGAAAGGATGAGCGCTGTCGCGCTCAGCCGTCACCGCCCCGGGTCGTATCCCGGCAGGTCGGTGCGAGGCGGCCATTGCCAGCCGACGGGATCCGGAAATGCATCAACCGCCGGTCAACGAGTCATTGCGCAGCGCTCGTCGTTTCGATGAGTTGTGCGATGAGTTTGAGAAGGCGTACCGCGACGGGCGGACGCCAAGGATTGAAGACTATCTGCTCCGGGTGGACGAGGCAGACCGTCCCCGATTCTTGCGTTACCTGCTCCCGGTCGAACTGGAACTTCTCGGCGGGACCGGCCGCATCCCCGAACCGGAACATTACCAGCAGCGACTGCCGGACTACGCAGAGCTGATCGGCGAGATCTACGAACAGCCACGATCCGATCCTGAGCCGGAGCGCTTCGATCAGGCAAAGCGCACCGACCCCGGTCGTTTTCTCCGCACAGCCGGCCCTCTCGTTTACGCCTGGTGCCGCCAATGCGGCGTCTCGACGGAAGACTCGTATCACATCGCGTCCGCAGTCCTCCGCGAATTCCTCAAGTCGCCGGACAGCGCCCCGCAGGATTCGATCCTCCCGGAAGACGCGGCCACTCAACTACGAGACCGTGTCGTAAGTTCTCTTCGCGCTCATGTCGCCGGCGTTCGTGAACTCGGTCATGAGTCGGCTCTCGGGCGGGCCGAACAACTTGAAGAGCACGTCAATCAATTGGCAGTCGCCGCCGTCGCCGCGCCGGTCGAAGAACAGTCCCACGATGCGAGCGACGATCACCATGCGACTCCCTTCACTCTGGAGAGCGAGTGCAAAGACCTCGTCGCTCATCTGCAGCAGGAATTCGGAAAGACCATCCTCACGGAGAGTCCCGAACCTGTGGCAACCGGGCCGAACGAACTCGGCGTCCCGACCAAAGTCGGCGGCTATCGCATCATCGAGCCAATCGGGCGCGGCGGAATGGGAATGGTCTATCGAGCCGAACACACTTCGCTAAAGCGCATGGTCGCCCTGAAGTTGCTCCCGGATGAATTGGCGCACAATCCGGAAGCAGTTCTGCGGTTTCGGCGGGAGATGGCGGCGGTTGGTCGTCTCCAGCACCCCAACATCGTTCAAGCCTACGATGCCGGAGAAGACGACGGGCAGTGCTATCTTGCGATGGAACTCCTCGACGGCGTCGATCTCTCGGAACTTGTCCGAACTTGCGGCCCGCTCCGTGTCGCGGACGCTTGCGAGGTCGTCCGGCAAGCGGCGATCGGACTCCAGCACGCCTTCGAACACGACTTTGTCCACCGCGACGTCAAACCGTCGAATCTCATGATCACCCGCGAGGGTCAGGTCAAGATTCTCGATTTCGGTCTGAGTCGCCTCGGCTCCGAAAGACTTCCGGAAGGTGAATTGACCGCGACCGGCCAGATGCTCGGGACCGTCCATTACATGGCGCCGGAACAGAGCGGCGACTCGCATCACGCCGACGTTCGCGCCGACCTCTACAGTCTCGGATGCACGCTCTTCTTCCTGCTCACCGGATCGCCCCCCTTCGGCGGCGCCGACCGTCGGAACATGGTCCAGGTGATTCAGGCGCATGCCTCCGAACCCCAGCCGGCCTTGCCTCCCGACATCCTGCCCCACCCGATCGAGCAATTCCGGCTTTCGCAGATCTTCGGCCAACTGCTCGCGAAACACCCCGACCAGCGATTCTCGCATCCAGCAGAACTCATCGAAGAACTGGAGCCGTTCTGTGCAGACAGCAATCTCGCCGCGCTCGTGACGCGTGTCACTCGATCCGGTGGCTCTGCGAGCCGGAGCGACGAATCAACGGCCAGCCGGCGCGGTGAAATCACCGAGGAACAGCCTCCCCTGTTTCCGACCGACAGCCGCTTGCCGGCACGACGCCGGCCGAAGAATCTCATTCCGTGGCTGTTGACCGGCGTCGCCGCATTCATCGCGTGTGCGGTCCTGCTGCGAATCCGGACCGACGCGGGAACCGTTGAGATCGAGGTCGCGAGCCCCGACGTCGAGATTATCATCGACGAGGAGCGGCGGTCCGACTTCGAGATCGTCACACGCAACGACAGAACCTTCGCCAGTCTCGTCGTCCGCGAGGGCCGGCATACTCTCGAAGTCAAGCACCGCGGCCTCACCAGTTACACCGACGAATTTGAAATCGAGGATGACGAAACGACCGTCGTGAAGGCCCGCTTCACGCCGAGCGAACCCGGCGATCCGGACATCTCGAGGGACAGCCGCGACCCGTACGCAATCCCGCAGAAGTTACGAGAGCGGCTCGACTCCGTCGCGAAACAGATCGAGACCGGGCTCGATCCCGATCCTGAGGCCGAACAGAACGACAGACTGCGCCGCGAGCTGATCGATATCCACAGCCGCCATGACACCTCCGCGGCAGCCGTGGAAGCCGCCCGGCTCATGCCCCGCGTCCCCTGGCCCGCCGACGCACTCCGCCGCGAAGACATCCCCGAGTACGAACGAACAGTCGCCGCCGACGGTGAGGCCGCAGAAGCAAACAGCAGGATCGTCGCCATTCTCGGCGACAGCCGGCTGAAACACTGGGGCACCGTCAGTTCCCTCGACTTCAGCCCCGACGGCGCCCTGCTCGCCTCCGGCGGACACGACGGGGCCGTCAGAATCTGGGACGTCCCTTCGAGAGAACAGGTCGAATTCATCGCTCACGCAGATGCCGTCGAAGGCGTCGCCTTCCACCCCGATGGCACGCTCATCGCCTCCTGCGACAGAGGAGGGCGAATCGTCGTCTACAACCTGCAGAAACGGGAGCGACTGATCGAATTCCAGCGGGACTCATCGGTCAGCGGCCTGTGCTGGATCAATGAGGGCGAGACTCTCCTCTCCTCCGACACCGGCGGCGCGATCTGCTACTGGAAGCTCGACTCGACCGATCCGGAAAAATCCTTCCGCGCCGGCGCGGCCGCCGTCAGCGCCATCGCGGTCGATGCGAACGATCGCTTCCTCGCGACGGGCCACCGCGATGCAGCGATCCGCCTCTGGGATCTTCAATCAGGCGATTTGATTCGAGAGTTCGCCGGTGACTCAGGCGCGGTCAACAGTTTGACGTTCGCACAGGACGGCAACAGCCTCATTTCCGCCGGCGATGACGGCGCGGTCCGCCTCTGGTCGACGGCGACCGGAACTCAAGCGAGAGTCCTGCACCAACGGAGACGCAATCCGTTGACCATGGCCGTTGCGGCAGATGCCGACGGGGAACTCGTCGTCTTTTCGGACTATATGGCCGCTGCGGTCGTCCATATCGATTCCGGCGAACGCCTGCTGCAACTGACCGGTCATCGGTTGACCGTCCATGACGTTGCCTTCAGTCCGGACGGCTCTCTGATTGCGACAGCCAGCCGCGACTGTGCGATTCGACTGTGGAACGCACAGACCGGCGAAGACGTCACCGGGATCGAGTCTCATCACTCGGCTACGACATCTGTTGATGTCGCACCGAACGGCGAAGCGCTGGCGATGATGGGCGCGGAAACCAGAGTAACAATCCGACAGCTCGTTGGTCCGAACAGAAGCCGTTCGATCCCCGCCAAGAACTCATGGGGACAGGCCGTGCGGTTCAGCCCGGATGGCCAACGGCTGGCGACCATCGATGAAATGGGGAACCTGGTCGTCCGCGATTCGAACTCTCTGTCTGAACAGTTCCTCTGGCGTCTCGAAGTCTCGACGACCGGCTCTCACAGAGATATCGAGTTCCACCCGGCAGGTCGGTTGCTGGCGGTGACACAGCCTACGGAGTTCGTTGCGCTTTGCGACGCGACTTTTCCCGGCAACGAACAGCAATTGATCGATTGGCTCGAACCACATGCGTCACTCGGCGAATGTGATTGCCTCGATGTCAGCGCTGACGGCCGGTGGATCGCCGCGATAAGCCTGGTGAACTCCAAACGCACCGATGTGCTCATTCTCGACACGGCCTCGAAGAAACTTGAATGGGGTTTCTCGACAACGAATCGCGTCACCGCTTTGGCGATCGCCCCCGATCGACCGATCGTCGCGATTTACGGACGAGAGGCACGCGCCATCGAACTCGTTGACTTCGAAGCCGAGGCGACGGTTGTCCGTCGCGAAGCGGACCACGGGAAAAGCGGTTTCCTTACATTCAGCCCCGACGGTCGGCGGATCGCGTCCACGGGCTCCAACGGTGCAATCCGTCTCTGGGACGGCGAACTCACCGGCCCGCCGGACACCATCCAGATCGCACCCACGCAGCGATCATCTGTTCGCGAACTCAGATTTCTCGCGGACCAACGGCACCTGCTGACCGCGAATTCCAACGGGACCGCCTACCTCATCCGCCTCGAAGACTGGACGAGCGCTGATCCGGAGTCGCAACGAGACGGCGACGAAATCCGCTGATCGATTCGGGCCGCCCCGGTTTCTTGCTGCACACCGAGAATAAATCCGAATTTTTCGGTGGAAACCTCTTCGTTTTCTGCATGGAGGGACGGGACGAACGGTCGTCCCGTCATTCACCCTGCATCAGGAGACGAACATGTCGACCATCAACCGAATCGCCCGAAAACTCCTCCCGTTCGCTACGGTGATCATCGCCGTGATTGCCTGTCACCAATCCAGTCTGCACGCGCAATCGACGCTGGCCGACCGCATCGGCACTCATCTCGAAAGGCACTCAAACAGCGCAACAGTCTGGGTCACGAAGTGGATTCACCCCTGGTCGCGCGACCGGGACGCAGTCTCCGAGACGCTGGAACAGGTCCGGGATTCGGTCATCGCGGACCTGCGGTCTGCCGGGATCGAAACTCGATATGACGCGGAGATTGACCGCTTCGTCGCCGACAACTGCAAGACCCGCCGCCCGGGTCCGCCGGAAGCCAGGCAGCTCGCAGCGATCGGTGATTCAGACCTCATGCTGACAATCTCCTACCGCGAATACCGCAGACGCCCGACCGTCCTGTTTGCGCTCTCGACGACGCGACGCACCGTCTGGACCGAGCGCGTCGTTTTGCAGTCCGATTCCGACGCCGCCTCCACAGCTCCTCGGCTCCCCGCGCAACATGCCGACCGGAAGCACCTTCCCTTCCGCGTCTACAACATCGCCGATTGCGTCCATTCCACTTGTTCAGAATCGCAGCAGGCGGCGGTTTACGTTCCCGCTTCGACGACGGCTGGCCGATCAACCGCTGCGGGCCAGTCGAAGCCGAGCCCCAACGGCAATGAGTCGTCCCTGCGCGACGCCGTACTCCGGTTCGCCTGTGAACACCTCAACCAGCAGGTCGGCGACGGGGAATGCGCCTCGCTGACACGTGAAGCGCTGCAGGCGGCTGGAGCGCGGCCTGCAAGCGGATATCGCCTCGGCAGCGAGGTTCCGATCGAGTCCGTCGAACCGGGCGACCTGCTTTACTTCCACAACGCCCGGTTTCAGGGCCGCCAATACTGGATGCAGCTTGGCTCGCCCCACCACACGGCGATTGTGACAGGGCGCAACGGCGATCGAATCACATACCTGCACCAGAACTTCAACCGAATTCGTCGCGTCCAATTCGGCGAGATCAATCTGGCTGATCTGAAGTCCGGTCGGATCCGTGCCTTTTCGCCGGTCACGCCGTAATCCGGCAAACGGCAACCGCCGCAGAGGGGCGCTACTCCTCGCAGGCGAGTTCTCTCCGCCAGATCTGCCGCGCCAGATCCAGCTTGCGCTCGATTCGCCGTTCGGTCGATTCCAGCAACCGGGCGGCTTCCTTGTTGGTGTGTCCCATGAACCTCAGCAGCACAATTACCCGGATCTCCTCGTCGAGCAAGCGCAGAAGTTCCTCGCAGACGAGGTCGAACTCCTGCGTCGGAAACTCCGCGACAACCTCGTTCAGGCGGAACGATTGTCCCTCCGCGCCTTTCAAATCCGCCGCAACACGGACCTTCCCGCCTCCCCGCTTCTGGGCGTGTTCACGCGCAATCGATCTGAGGGCCTTTCGTTTTGTGATAACCGCCAGCAGCGACCACAGATCGTCACGCGAAAGATCGTCGCCAATCTGTCCTGACTCGACCCGCTGCCAGAAACTGACGAAGGCGCTCTGCACGGCGTCTTCTGCGCCGACCGCAGGGATCGGGGACTTCGCCAGGGTCGCCGCCGCAACCCGGTTCAAACGAGGAAAAAAACGCCGCCACAACAACGCAGCGGCCTCCCGATCGCCGCCCGCCATCTGACGGAACACCCGCGTCACCGAACCGTCAATGTCCGACATCGGCGTCTTCTCCCCGGCTTTGCCCCCTCAAAGACCAGAACAACGAATCCCGCGAACGCCGCCGGTCGACAGGTCAGGTTACCTTTTCCCCCAACGTTGTTGCACCTGAGACATGCTTCGACGACCAACGGCAACGAGGTTCCGCCGGCGAGAGGCGTCAGGACAACGTACTCGATCGGCAGCGAACCGCGCCTCGCCGGCCACATCTGGACAAGAAGGGCTCCGCGTTCCGATGCATTCGACGTCTGCAAAGCCATCAACTGGTCGCTTGACCTCAAGAAGGACGACATTCGCCCACGCCGGAGTGCGGTTTCTCCTTGAGCACGCCGCAGGATTTCCCTTAGCGATCAAAGGAGACGTCTCGCCACGAACCACCCGTCGCGCGGCGATTCAGAGGATTCGCTCCCGAACGCGGTACAAAATCCTTCGTGCTCCAAGTACTCTGTGGTCATGTCGCTCGGCATTCGGAGTCTCGGTCCCAACATGTCCGCACTTTCCCTTGAAGACCAGGTGATCGTCGCCCTCCGCCGCATCACCCGCGCAATCGACCTCCACTCCCGCGGGCTGATGCAGGACTTCGGACTCACGGCTCCCCAACTGGCCGCGCTGCGCGCCGTCGAGACGCTGCAGCCCATCACAGCAGGAGCACTCGCCCGATCGATCCACCTGAGTCAGGCAACCATCACCGGCATCCTCAGCCGCCTGGAAAAGCGGGCCCTCGTCTCGCGCTCCCGCAGCCAGACGGACCGCAGAGCGATCGTCATCGAACTCACCGATGCCGGCAAGACACTCCTGCAGTCGGCTCCCTCGCTGCTGCAGGACCGCTTCCGCAGGGAATTGCTCCAGCTTCAGCAATGGGAGCAGACGCAGATGCTCGCCGCCCTTCAGCGGATCGCCTCGATGATGGACGCCGACCAACTCGATGCCGCGCCCGTGCTCGCATCGGGCGATGCCTCCCCACCGGCCATGCCGCAGGAGTCGCCGCTCGAGGGCGGCGACCCTGCAGGCATCGACCCGCCTATTCAATCGACAACCACGGGTGCAATCGGTGCGCGGCGAGATCCTCTTCTTCGGTGACGGAAAAGAAGCGGTCGCCTTGCCTGAGGTGCAAGATTCGCCAGGCCCGGTCCGACAGGGTGCGATCATCGGTTTCGGACATCAACGACTCCATTTGCGCTTCGCCGGCCTCCTGAAACAGAAGGATCGCGTTGCCCACCGGCCGCCAGCCCCAGTCACAGTCTGTCCGTTCACAGCCGTCCCCGTATCGGCGGAAGAACTCAACCACGTCGTCCAGAATCGCGCTTCGCGTCGAACCCGGATCCGTCCCGGCGTACATCGTGGCCAGCGCCACAGCCCCCCGAACCTGGACAGCGTCGTCCGGGTCGCCCGCCATGGCCTCCCGGAAGGCGTTGGTGACATCCGGGATCGCGCCGAAGCTGCTTCTCAGGTTGACCATCGCCAGTTCGCGCGCGTACGGATTCGGATCGTCTCCGACGATCTCCAGCAGCCGGGACAGGACTTCCGGCGTCGCCGGAGCGCCGACCAGAGTGAAGTAGTACAGCACCAGTTCCCGCACGCGCGGCTGAGGATCGGTGAGGCGTGCGATCATCAGATCCTTGTCACGCTTCGACAAGCGGCCCTCGGCGGCCAGCTTTTTCAGAACCTCCGGTACGGCGCGGAAGTGGAATTGAAACGTGCTGTCGTCCCGGGAGATTGCAGCGAGAATCCTCTCGACAGCCTGGGGATCGTCGAGTTCTCCCAGAGCCAGCACCGCACGGATGCGCACCGAGTTTTCCGGGTCTTCCAATGCCGCCGCGACGACGGGAACGGCTTCCGCATCTCCTCGCTCCGCCAGAACTCGTAAGGCCATCCGCCGCACAAACACATCCGGATCCCGAACCGACGACATGACGTCCTCCAGCGGCAGCTCAAGTTCGCCTTTCAATGCGGAAGTCAGCACCCGGCGGCGAGCGAACTCGTCATCGCTGGAGAGACTCGACGCCGGCTCAACTTCCAGATTCTCGTCCGGCCAGTCGACCCACGATTCCCATGCGTAACCGGTTTCGACGTCCCTCCCCAGCCACATGACGCGGGGCATGCCGGGCGGCAGATCGCCGCGCGTGCGGAAAGCCGAAATCGTCATGGGGGAATCCGCTTCTTCCCGCAACTCTTCCCACTTCCGGATTTCGGCGTCTTCGGCGTTCGCGTGCAGGCAGAGTTCGTCCACCGTCTCCGTCGTCAGCCACTCGCGCGGCGACCACTGCATCGACCCGGCCGTGCGAACGCCACCGTCGACGTTCCATAACACCGGCCGCGTCGGGTCTTCGCCGTCGACGACGATTGCCAGCTTCTTGCCGTGCTCGGCGAGTCGAGAACGCAACTCCCGCAGGAATTCCTCGACGTACTCGCCTCGGAGACGCGACCACTCCGATCGATCGAACGGCTCCCGCAGAATGTCGACGCCGTGTCGTCGCCGGTACTCCGCAACAACCGGTTCGCCAAACCCGAATTCCGTCTCATAGCGCTGGGAGAAATTCTCGGCGTATGTGAGAAAACTGAGTCCGTCGTAGCCGCCTTCAACAACATACTTCGTCAGATACTCGGCCATGGCACGGCGGGCTTCGGGGTAGGCGAACTCCAGCGGTCCGCCCTGTCGCCACGTCCCCCACCGGTTGACCGGCGCCCATTCGGGATGCTCGACCCGCAACCTGTCTTCAGCGGCGTACGGAAAGCCGGAATACCCCACGTCGGCCTGCGATCCATTATCAAACAGACCGTACGTCAACCAGATCTCCATGCCGCGCTCGTGTGCGGCGTCGACGGCGACGCGGTTGAGATCCTGCTTGCGGTACTGGTTGTCTTTCCACCAATCCCAGACCCGCGCGAAAATCCGGTTCTCTTCGCGAATGACGAATTCCTTCCCCCACACCTCGTCCTGACCCCCGCGCCACCAGATACGGTTCACGCCGTACCGCTGGAGCGCGTCGAAGAAGGCATGCACGGTAGCGGGGGAATCGAGTGGAGAGAACTCGAGCACATCCTGGTTGTCCCCGGTGCTCAGGTAAACCGTGCGCGGATTTCCGTCAGGCGGCGACACACTCGTCATCGGTTGAGCGGCCGGACTCAGGCCGCACAACATCACCCACGAGACGGCAACAAAGGAGACGCGCATCGATCAAACCTTTCGGCAGTCATGGAAAAGTGAACACCGTTAGCCCGGATTATTCGTAGCGCACGCTGCCAGCGTGCGTCACCGTTGACTTGGCGTCGGCGTGCAATGCGTTCGAAAAGCGCGGCGCTTTGGGCAACTTCTTGATAACCTGCTGTTTGGCAAACACTTATAGTGAACCGGGCCCTCGTCATGAATAATCCGGGTTAGGCTACCGCGTTGTGATCGGTGCAGGCAAGCAGAGGCATTCCAACCAACGACTGGCGCGCAGCCCCTCCGGGTGGGTATGAGACATCTCAATTCTGCGGCGCGGATTCGCCGCCCGATTTTTGAGCCGGGCGGAGATCGATCGCGTCGAAAACGTCCCCCACCCTGACGGAGAACCCGGGCAGCACGGCTCCGTCGTCGAGCGTGTCGTCGCGGCCGAGGATCGTATGCCCCTCCGAGGACGTCGAAACTTCGATCACCTGGCGGTCTGGGTAGACGATCCAGAACAGTTCCGTGCCGGCGGTGAAAAACTCGGTCCGCTTCTGCTCCAGCTCTTCAACATTGTTCCCCGAACTGCACACCTCAACGGCGAGCGCGGGAGCGACGTCGGAAAAACCCTCGTCGAGTAACGGCTGTTCCGCCCGCTGGTCACGCCGCACAAAGGACACGTCCGGAGCGCGAAGCTGCGTGCCGAACAAACGGACGAAGCCGTCCGGACCGCGAATCCAACCAAGTCGACCAGGGACGACAACGTTGCCCAGCATACGAACAATCTCAGACGCCAGTCCCGCAGTTTGGTCGCTCACGGCTTTCTCCACCAGGACGCCGTCGATCAATTCACAAATCCGGTCCTCTTCGCATTGGATTCGCAGCACATCCTCCTCTGTCGCCGTCCCAGGCGAAGGGTCGGTGCGGACCCGATAAAACGGAACAGGTCCGACGCGGGCGGCCAGCTCGACCACCGTCATGTCGCAGATCGGGGGAGCGGCAGTGGACATTGGAAACTCCTGGAGCACAGAGTTTGCGTCGACACCGATTGTACTCGAAGATCGCGAGCTCGAGCGATCTTTCCTGCCATCCGTGGATTGTCGCCGTGCTCCTCGACAACCGGATGCGCTCGACACGGTAACGCGACCGCGCCGTTCGTGGCGCGGCCCTTTCCTCGTTTGCTCTCCGTGCGTCCTCCGTGCCCCCTCAGCGCCTCTGTGTTACCTGTCCCGATGGTTACAGGATGAACTTCGACAGATCCTCAACCTGCGTGATGGCGTCGAGCTTCTCGTGCACGTACTCCGCATTCACCGTGATGGTCTGCCCCTTGATCTCCGGCCCCTCAAAGCTCGCGTCTTCCAGCAGACGTTCGAGAATCGTGTGCAACCGGCGCGCGCCGATGTTCTGCGTCGTCTGATTGACCTGCCACCCGATGTCGGCGATCGCTTCCAGACCATCCTGCTCGAAGACCACCTTCACGCCGTCCGTTTCCAGCAGCGCCTGGTACTGCCGTGTGATGGAACCCGTCGGTTCGGTCAGAATCCGCAGGAAGTCGTCGCGTGTGAGCGGCTGCAGTTCCACCCGGATCGGAAAGCGGCCCTGCAGCTCGGGCATCAGATCCGCCGGCCGCGCGCGATGAAACGCCCCGGCCGCGATAAACAGCATGTGGTCGGTCTTGACGTTCCCGTACCGGGTCTGCACGGTGGTGCCTTCGACAATCGGCAGCAGATCCCGCTGGACGCCCTGCCGGCTGACGTCGACCGACTTCGAGCTTTCGTCTGGTCCGCAGACCTTGTCGATCTCGTCGACAAAGACGATCCCCTGTTGTTCGGCCAGTTCGATCGCTTCCGCATTCACCGCGTCCTGATCGATCAAGGCGTCGATTTCCTGATCCATGAGCAGCTTTCGCGCTTCGCTGACCGGCAGTTCCCGTTTCTGCTGCGTCTTGGGCATGATCTTCTCGAACATGTTCTGGAAATCGACGTCCATCTGTTCCATGCCCATGTTGGAGAAAATCTGCACCGGCACATTCCGCTGCTCGACGCTCAGTTCGACTTTGCGGTCTTCCATCTGCCCCGAGCGGAGCATCTCGCGGAACTTCTCACGCGTGCGGGCGTGCCGGGCCTCCGCTTCCCTGGCATCCTCATCACGATTGAGACGATCGGGCTTCGGCAGCAGCAGATCGAGCAACCGGTCCTCGACCCGGTGCTGCGCGCGGGGCGCCACTTCGTCCCGCTGTTTCGTCTTCACGAGACGAATGGCGACGTCGAGCAGATCGCGGATCATGCTTTCCACGTCGCGCCCGACGTAGCCCACCTCCGTGAATTTCGTCGCCTCGACCTTGACCAGCGGCGCACCGGTCAAAAACGCCAGCCGCCGAGTAATCTCGGTCTTTCCGACACCGGTCGGGCCGATCATGATGATGTTCTTGGGCGTCACCTCACGGCGGATGTCGTCGGGCAGTTGCTTCCACCGCCAGCGATTACGCAGCGCGATCGCGACGGCCCGCTTGGCATCGTCCTGGCCGACAATATGTTCGTCGAGCTTTTCGACGATCTGACGGGGAGTCAGTTCTTGCACGGAAGTTCCTCGATGAGGATGTTGGTATTGGTGTACACGTCGATCCCGGCCGCGATCTGCAGCGACTCGCGCACAATCTCGCCGGCCGAAAGAGACGAATGCTTCAGCAGCGCCCGCGCCGCCGAAACGGCGTATTGACCGCCTGACCCGATGCCCAGCACACCGTCGGACGGCTGGACCACGTCCCCCTGCCCTGTGATGAGCAGACTGTGCTCCGCCGAGGCGACGATCATCATCGCTTCCAGCCGCCGCAGCACGCGGTCGGTCCGCCAGTCGCGCGCCAACTCAGTCGCAGCGCGGGGCAGGTTGCCGGGAAAGTCCTTCGCCTTGGCCTCGAACCGCTCTAGCAGCGCGAAGGCGTCCGCCGTCGACCCGGCGAAGCCGACCAGCACCTGGTCATTCAGCAATCGCCGCAGCTTGCGCGTATCGTGCTTGAGCACGTTCGATCCGTAGGTCACCTGCCCGTCGCTCCCGAGAGCGATCGTCCCCTCGTGCCGCACGGCGAGGACGGTCGTCGAGCGCGCAATCTGCTTCCGGCCGCCGGAACTGCTGGCGTGGTTCAAGGTGGTCCGACTCCTGTTATGCCGCCTGTCGGCGACTGTCACCGGGAATTCGTCATCGGCGCAGAATGCTTGCATTCTATTGGCTGTCGCCGGGGAGAAAAGGGGCGCGACCCTGCATCCGCGCCGCTTTGAGGTCGCAATCCGGACGGGAGCAACACACAGTCGTGCAGTGGGGTCGACAACACTAGAATCAGCGCCGCTCGAGGAACGACGGCGCAGCGATGCGTCCCCACACGACTGGACCACAGTTCAATGACGGCTCCCCACCCCGGCGGCTCACCGCATCTGCGCACTCCGACCCGGATCACCGTCCAGCAACACATTCTCCAGGAACAGAAGCGCTTTCCCGGCGCTTCGGGCGAGTTCTCCTGGCTGCTCTCGGGGATCACACTGGCGACGAAGCTGATCCAGGCGCAAGTCCGCAGGGCCGGTCTGACGGATCTGCTCGGTGCCGACGGAGCCGTCAACGTGCAGGGAGAGGTGCAGCAGAAACTCGACATCTACTCCAACGAGGTGCTCGCACAGTGTTTGAGCGTTCGGGAAAGCATCGGCGTGCTGGCCTCCGAGGAGAACGAGCAACCAATCCTTGTCCACCGCGGCTCTGAGAACGCCAATTACGCCGTGGTCTTCGACCCGCTCGACGGCTCGTCCAACATCGACGTGAATGTCAGTGTCGGAACCACCTTCTCAATCCTCCGCCGCCCGGAGGGAGTTGAACTCCACGAGCCGGAAAAGTGGGTGCTGCAACCGGGCAACAAACAGATTGCCGCCGGTTACGTGGTTTACGGTTCGTCGACGATCCTGGTCTACAGCGTCGGCAACGGCGTGCACGGTTTCACGCTCGACCCGTCCATCGGAGCCTACATGCTGAGCCATCCGAATATCCGAATGCCGGAACAGGGCAAATACTACTCGGTCAACGAGTCCTACCGGGACAGTTTTCCGCCGCGTTACGCCCAGTTCATCGATCGGCTTCGGGCCGGCACGCTGGGGCAAAGGTACGCTTCGCGCTATATCGGTTCCATGGTCGCCGACGTTCACAGAACCCTGCTCAAAGGGGGCGTGTTTCTCTATCCCCCCACCACCGACAACCCGCAAGGGAAACTTCGACTGCTCTACGAAGCGAATCCCGTCGCCTTTCTCGCCGAACAGGCCGGCGGCATGGCGATCGACGGCGAACGCCGCGTGCTCGACATCGAGCCCGACAGCATCCATCAGCGCACGCCCCTCGTCGTCGGCAGCCGGATGGAACTGGCCGACTTCGAACGGTTTATCCCGTCGGACGCCGCCGGTGTCTGAGCGATTCCCGTTTCACATCGGCCGCCTGTACAGGGAATCCGGCGGATCGCTGCGGATCTGATCGAGCACCCGCGATCTCATCACCGGAATCCGCGACTACCTGCAACATCAGCTTCATCGGCAGCCAATTCATCCGCTCCACGCGAGGCGTCCGCGTCACGGCACTGCCGTCGAAGTTGCTCGTAAGGCGACATCCCGCAGGGCCGCCTCAATGGCGTCGGCGTCGTAAACACAGCCGCCCCACGTGCCGCCTCCCAGTTGTTGGAGCAGCGCCCAGATGCGGGTGTCGTCCGGCAAGTCCGGGTCCGGCGTCAGCGTCGGGTTTTCCTCACGCGCGGCAAGGATTTGTGCGCCCTCTTCGGGTGAAACCGGATGGTCTTTCGATCCGACGAAGTTCAGCCGTCCCGTCAAGTTGACCCGATCGACCTCGATTTCGATCAGATCGCCGTCCCGCAGCTTCCCGACCGGTCCGCCCGCGAGTGCTTCCGGGCCCACGTGACCGATGCACGCGCCGGTCGAGACTCCGGAGAACCGCGCGTCGGTCACGACGGCGACATGCTTGCCGAACGGCAGATACCGCAGCGCCGATGTGATCTGGTACGTCTCTTCCATCCCCGCGCCCAGCGGTCCCCGGCCGATCAGCACCAGAACGTCGCCCGCCTGGATCGGCGCTTCATGCTGCCCTTTGATCGCCGCGATCGCCTCGCGCTCGGAAGTGAACACGCGGGCCGGACCGGTCTTGCGATAAACCCCGTCTTCACCGACGACCTCCGGATCGATCGCCGTGCTCTTGATGACCGATCCTTCCGGAGCGATGTTGCCGACCGGGAAGGTGACCGTGCTCGTCATCTTTCGTGCGCGGGCCCGTTCCGGTGACGTGATGACCTGATCCGCGTCGATTCCGTCCTGCTGCTGCAGAACCTGCTTCAACTCACGCCTGCGCGACGAACCTTCCCACCAATCCAACACGTCTTCCAGCGGCGCTCCGGTCGCCGTCAGCGCTCCGAGACGAAGCAATCCCCTCTCACGCAGGTGCAACATCACCTCGGGAACTCCCCCCGCCAGAAACATTCGCACTGTCGGATGGCCAATCGGTCCGTTCGGGAGCACGTCAACCAGGCGCGGCACTTGCCGATTGATGCGGTTCCAGTCGTCGACAGTCGGCCGAGTCAGGCCGGCGGAAAACGCGATGGCAGGGATATGCAGCAGCAGGTTCGTCGACCCCCCGACGGCGGCGTGGACCACCATCGCGTTGTGCAGTGCGTCGTCCGACAGCACGTCGCCGATCGTCAGGCCGGCCCGCTTCTGTTCGACGATCGCTGTGGCGGAGGCCTGGGCCGTCTGCAGCCAGATCGGCTGTCCCGAAGGCGCCAATGCACTGTGCGGCAATGCCATCCCCAGCGCCTCGGCCACCACTTGTGACGTCGCCGCCGTGCCGAGAAACTGGCATCCCCCGCCCGGCGTGGCGCAGGCCCGGCAACCCATGTCGGCCGCATACTGCAGGTCGATTTCACCATGCGCGTAGCGGGCGCCGATCGATTGCACCTTCCCGGCGTCTTCTCCCTCAGCCGGAGGCAGCGTCACGCCGCCCGGCACGATGACCGCCGGTAGATGCCGACACGCGGCGAGCGCCATCATCATCGCGGGCAGACCTTTATCACACGTGGCCACCCCGATCACTCCCTTTCGCAACGGGAGCGACCGAATCAACCGCTTCAGCACCGTCGCCGCATCATTCCGGTACGGCAGACTGTCCATCATCGCGGTCGTGCCCTGTGAACGACCGTCGCACGGGTCGGAAACGAACGCCGCGAACGGCAACTGCTCCAGTTGATCGAGTTCCCTCGCCGCCTCCTGCACCAGCAGGCCGACCTCCCAGTGGCCGGTATGGTAGCCGAGTGCGATCGGTCGGCCGTCCTCGGCCCGCACCCCACCCTGCGTGCTGAGAATCAGGATCTGGTCGCGGAGCAACTGCTGAGGGTTCCACCCCATTCCAGCGCTCTGCGTCATCCCGAACAGGTCGCCGCTCGGGCTGTTTCGGAGAGTTTCGTCATCGAGCGGCAATTGCCCGGCCGGCCCCGCCGAGGTCGTCTTCACTTCCGCCGCCGCGCCGACTCCGTTGCCCAGCAGCGTATCAAGATCAATTGGCATTACTGCGTCCGCTCCATCGCGTGAGGAAATCGACCGTCCACCAATTGAGTGACAACCGGCCTGGAAGCTCTCAGCATCGAGCTTCATGCGATGGGGAGCAAGTCATCAAGGCCCGCAGCGCGCAGAAATAACCCCCGAACTCGGAGTGGCCGTCAACACGCAGGGGGCTCAAAAGTCGAGAAATCTGAAGGCAGAGTGGGTCAGGCTGCAGTCAGAACCTGCATGGTATTGACGGGGGGTCGTACACTCCAAGATGCGGGGGTCAGGCTGGGTAACCTTTTGGTTCAAGATGCCGAATTCGGCTTTGAACAGTGTTTGGAATTGCATCAATCGTGCCATTCGGCGCTTTTTGACCACCTCCTGTTCAAGTCTGTTTTCCGTAACTGTTCTAGAAAATTGGCTTTGTGGCGATTGTTGAAGAGACGGTACGCTTGTGGTTTCGGCGCTGATGCATTAGGTTCGGCGCTGTTTTCGGCGCTCTGCTGGCATGTTTTCGGCGCTGTTTCCGGCCGGCCCCTATGGCAATTTCGATGCGAGAGTTTCGTGCGGCGAAGATTCTACTCACCAGTCTCGCTGTCTGGGCGGCCGCGTATTGCCTCTGTGCACTGGCATTTCTCGCCACAACACCCGACCTCGGTATCCGTTGCTTCATCGCTGAAGACGACGTCGCAGCCCGCGAGGCGGGCGTCCTCACAATTCGCAAGATGCCCAAGTCCCCGGCAGGACTCACCTCTCCGCAGACCGGCGACCGTCTCGTGGAAGTCGCCGGCCGCCGCACAAGAACCTTTACCGACTTCGCGGCAGCGATGGTCTGGCTGCGATCGCCGCCGAAGTCAGATATCGGGACACAGTTCTCCGGAGACGATCCGGATGAGTTCAACCCGGAATCGACGTTCGTACTGATTGACCATCCCGACTTCGGCCGCCTGGTCAAAGTCCGCTATTTGCCGGCGGGTGTGTCCGAGCCGCAACGCGGGTGGGTTCTCTTGCGACGGCAGCCGCTCGGGGGCCTCGTGCTCTCTCTCGGGTGGTTCATCCTGCACTCAGCGATCTTCATCCTCAGCGGGCTCGCGTTCTGGCAACGACCGTATGACCGCCCGCTACGCACATACTTCGCGTTGTGCGCGGTCACCGCCGTGGCCTACGTGGGGGGCAATCACTGGTGGGTGCTCGCGGGCAGTCTCTGGTTTCTGATTCCGTTCGCAGCCTGCGCGATTGTGCTGCCGGCCGTGCTGTTGCACTTCTTCCTCGTCTACCCGATGCCGGTGCCGATCCTGCCTCGCTGGCCGCGCGTGGTGTTGTCCGCCGTCTACGGCCCTCCGGCAGTGGCGATTGGCACGATGCTGGCCGTGCTTGGCCTGGGGCGCTGGCTGAGTCACGGAGGAGAGTTCGTCGGGGCCGTGCAGCAGGCCTACCACATCGGGGCAGCCGATGTCATGCCGTGGCTGCGACATGCCATCTACGCCTACTTCGTTATCGCGGCCGCCTATTTCGCGGTGTCATTGGCGGTGTTGATTCAGAGTTACCGCCACGCCCGCAATCCGTTGGAGGAGAATCAGGTCAAGTGGATTCTCTGGGCGGGACTGCTGGCGGCGATCCCCGTGACCTACACGCTGGCTCTCGCCTACATCGACCCTGTGGAATTCGCGTTCGGCGAAGCGCGGTTGCCGATGTGCATCGCCAGCCTGTTGTTCACCCTCGCCTACGCAGTCGGCATCGCCCGCTACAAGCTGATGTTGATTCACGAGGTCGTCAGCCGGGGAACGCTCTATTATGTGCTGAGTTTTGGAATGACGCTTGTCTTCGCGTTCCTCATCGCCGGCGCGGGGATTGCCGCCTGGCAGGAGGGAACCTCCGCCTACGGTTACGCGGTGCCGTTTATCGTGCTGGTGGCGGTCGGCGTCATGGCGCTCGGATGGCTGCGCGACCGTCTGCAACGCGCCATTGATCGCTGGTTCTTCCGCGAAAAGTATTCACTCGACCGCGCTCTGCAGCGAATGAACCGGGCCGTCAGCAGCCTGCTGGAGCGGGACGACGTCGCCGACAACATGCTCTACACCTGCTGCGAAGTGCTCCGCGTCGAACAGGCCGCTCTCTATTTGCGAGACGAAGGCACCGACCGCTTCCGGCTGACCACGGCCGTCGGGAAGTCCCGCTTTCCATTGCAGTTTCGAGCGGGCCAAGAGATGACGGACCAACTGGAACAGGGCGTTTCACTCCAGCGCGTCCCCAGTGGGGCCTCCCCCGCGCAACTCACACTGCGGCGGCTCAACGCCGAACTGATTCACGGCCTCGACGTGGACGGCGAAATGACAGGCGTCGTCGTGTTCGGCGCCAAGCCCAACGGCGCCGCCTACACCGCGGAGGACGTCACGTTCCTCACCGCCGTCAGTCGCATCACCAGTGTCGCCCTGCATTCCGCGAAGGTTCACGAAGACCTGTCCCGGCTGAACTCCAACCTGAACCATCAGGCCGAGACGATTTCCGAGCAACGCAGGCAAATCGCTGTCCTGCAGAGCGAACTCGCCCAGCAAACCGGGGTCGCCGAACCACACGTGCTCCCCCAGCAGGTGCGGCGCGGCCTGATTCGGGGAAACAGCCCCGCCGTGCTCCACGTCCTGGAAACGGTCAGAAAAGTCGCTCCCAGCGACGCCACCGTGCTGGTTCGCGGAGAAAGCGGAACCGGAAAGGAACTGCTCGCGCGCGCCATCCACGAAAACAGCCGCCGCGCCGAGCAACCGCTCGTCTCCGTGCACTGCGCCGCGCTCGCGCCCAGCCTGCTGGAAAGCGAATTGTTCGGCCACGTGCGCGGCGCGTTCACCGACGCCCGAGAAGACCGCCAAGGCCGTTTCGAACTCGCCGACGGCGGATCCCTGTTCCTCGACGAAGTGGGAGACATCCCGCTCGATATCCAGGTCAAACTCCTCCGCGTCCTGCAGGAACGGACCATCGAGCCGGTGGGAGCGACAAAGCCCATCCAGGTCGACGTCCGTGTGATCGCCGCCACACACCGCAATCTGGAGCAGATGATCGCGGAAGGGCGTTTCCGGGAAGACCTCTACTACCGCCTCAACGTCGTCAGCATCATGCTGCCTCCGCTCCGCGAACGGCCCGAAGACATCTTCGAACTGGCGCTGTTCTTCATCCGCCGCGCTGCGGATCGCATGGGAAAACGGCTTGTCGGATTCGACGAAGCGGCCGTGGACGCCATGCTGCATCACACCTGGCCGGGCAACGTCCGGGAACTGGAGAACTGCATCGAGCGGGCCGTCGTCCTGGCCGACGGGGAACGAATCACCCTGGAGGACCTCTCTCTGAAAGGGCCGGAGACGCAAGTCGCATCCTCCACGGCGACGGCTCCGCGACTCCCTTCCCCGATCCTCGCCCCCCGCGCAACGGCTGTGAAACCGCAGCCGATCCCAGCCGCCCCGCAGGCATCTGATGAGGCCGACGAAGCGGCACGATTGCTGGCGGCCCTCAACGAATGCGGGGGCAACAAGGCCCAGGCCGCCCGCCGACTGAACATGCCTCGCAGCACCTACTACAGCAAGCTCAAAAAGTACGGGCTGTCATGACAGCGGCGTCCCGCTCAACCGGACGCCACTCCGGCCGAACCGTCATCGACCGTCCGCTCATGACCGGGTGAGTCCGCCGCGACGGAAGTAGTAGTACGCGCCCACGCCCACCGCCATCAGCCCCCCCACCGCAGCCACCTGCAGCGGCGTCTCGACAATCATGCTCCCGACAACAACCACCACCGAGACGAGATAAATCAACGGAGTGAGCGGATAACCGAGCGTGCGGTACGGCCTCTCCAGATCGGGTTGCTGGAATCGGAGCAGCATCACGGCGCCCACCGTCAGCCCGTAAAACACGGTCCCTCCCAGAATGACAAAGTCGGTCAGCGTCCCGAACGCGTCTCCGGGATCCTGGGTGAACAGAAACACCAGCATGATCTGAACCAGCGACCAGCCGCTCTGGATCGCGATCGCATAGGCGGGCGTCCGAAACGTCGCATGGACCTGCCGGATCTTCGCGGGAAACAGCCCGTCGCGCGCCATCGCGAAGTAGACACGCGGCCCGCTCAGCAGATTCGAGTTGAGCGCTCCAAAGGTCGACACCATCACCCCCAGCGACGCGATCGCCGGCCCCCATGCGCCGATCAACACCCCCATCGCATCCGCCGCCACCGTCTGCGTCGCCTGAATCGTCCGCATCGGCAGCACCGAGTGGTAACCGATGATCGTCAGCACGTAGACGGCGATGATGACCAGCATCCCGACAACCAGCCCCAGCGGAACGTTCCGTTGCGGATCGCGAATTTCCTCCGCCACCGGCCCGATGTTGATCCAGCCGTCATACGCCCAGAAGACGGCGACCATCGCCAGCCCGAAGTGCTTCCAGAAGCCGAAGCCATAATCCGCAGCGCCGACCGGCTGAAAGTTTCCAGACTCCGCTTTCCCCAGCAGAAACGGGCCGCAGATCAAAAAGCCCAGAAACGCCACTTTGATCACGGTCGTGACGTTCTGCATCCATGCTCCCCACCGCGTCCCGACGATGTTGATCGTCGACAGCAGCAGCACCGCCAACAGCGTCAAAACGGCCTGCCCGAAATGAGATAACGGCACCATGCCCCTCAACCATTCCGGCAACGCCCCCTGCTCCGCCAGCGCCTGCAGAAACCGGTCGAAATAGATCACCGTCCCGCAGGCCAGGCTCCCCAGCGAACCGGTGCGAATGACCGAAAACTCAGTCCACCCCCACAGGAACGCGCAACATCGCCCGTAAGCCTGCCGCAGATAGACATACGGCCCCCCAGCGTGCGGCAGCATCGCCGAGAGTTCCGCCAGCGCCAGCGACCCGCACATCGCCGCCAGCCCCCCCGCCGCCCAGACCGCAATGATCGGCCCGAAGCTCACCATCTCCCGCGCGATCGCGTCGACTTTCAGAAAGATGCCGCTGCCGATGATCGATCCCACCACCAGCGCAATGGCGTCGAAGGGGCCCAGCAACCGCGGCAAGGTGTGGGCGTAAGGCAGCTCGGGCCCGGGAACTGCATCGGAGGGCGAAGGGTCGGTCATGGCCGTTTCCGTCAGACGCGCGGCAGGAGGTCGCCGGAGGATAACCGGAGCGCTGCCGAAAGAAACAGCATGCACGCTCTCTGGCCGTCAGAGGCGATCACGCCGAACGGCGAGACTGGCGTTCGAGCCTCTGCTTTCGCCGCTCTTCCAGCCGGCCGCGCACGAACGCAATGTGCAGATGGAGGTTGTAGAACTCCTCCATGTAAGAAAGCGGAACCGAGACCTCCGTCAGTTCCGACTCCAGAGTCTTCAAACGTTCGATGTCGTCGCTGAAATCGGCCGCCGGGTCGGCGTTCTTCAACTTCTGGTCGATCTCGCGCAGCACGTGATACCACCGGTAAATGCGATAGCGGATCCGCCAGCGGTAAACGGGAGGCGCCGCCTTGATCAGGGGAAACAGCAATGTGCAGAACGGCAACAGCATCAGTTTCATCCGGTCCAGCGTGGCGGCGACCGAGAACGGCAGATACTTGAACAGGATCGACGGCCCCGACTTGAGGTACCGGGCCGCATCGGCATGCAGCGGCGCGTCCACATGCAACGCCGAGGGAAACTCCCCCGGCTCCTCCAGCAACCCCCCGCCTTCATGGACTTTCTCCGCCGCACTGAGCATCAGAGGAATCAGCGCCGGGTGGATATCGCTGCGGGCGACGAGGTTCGCCGTCGGAGCGATGAGCGATACGTCTCTCGCCGGCAGGTCGCGCTCGAAATCGACCATCCCCTGATGCAGAACCACTCGATCAAGAAAAGAAAAGCGACGCTCGTACGCCGCAGCACGCGAGAAGTTCATCAACCGCACCGACTCGTCCTCGAGCAGTTCGAGAATCAAAGGTGATTCCGGCGACACGACGAAAAAAGCCGCGTCGATCCGCCCGGCCCGCAGCGCATCGGCCGCTTCTCGACCGGTGAGGTTGAGCAACTTCGCTGATTGTTCGCTCTCGTCCTCAACGCCGTTCTGCCACAACAGCGTCTCGGCCACCGCCCGCGTCCCGCTTCCCTCGGGGCCCACGGCGATCCGTTCACCGCTCAATTCCGTCAGCCGGGTCACCGGTTCCTCGCCCCGGTAGAACACCCAGATCGGTTCGTGATACAGGCTTGCCAGCGAGACGAGGTTCGCATCGGCGGCGTCCGCAATCGTTCCGCCCTGGATAAACGCCAGCGTGACGCCGGAATCGTCCGACTCCAGCAACGCCCGGTTCTCGATCGAACCCGCCGTTTCGCGGATGACGAGTTCGATGCCGTCCCGTGCCAGAATCTCCTGATACCGCGTCGCGAACGCGAAGTACGCGCCGTCCGGCCGGCCGGTCGCGATCACCACCCGAGACGGAACCTTCGGGGAAATCAGCCACGGTGCCGCCGCAATCGTGAGCAGCAGAACCAGAATCACAGGCGACCAGGTGGTCCACCGCCACCGCCACCACCACTTCGTCCGATCCGGCATCAGCGACGTCGACCGAGTCATCTGCCTGCTCCCTGCTGCAACTCGAAAGCAACGGTCCGTCTCATAATGGAATCGCCCTCGTCCGGCAACGTCGGACTGTCGTCTCCCAATCCGTGCATCGCTACTCGGCAGAGACGACCTCGATCGTCATCTGCCCGAGCAGGTGCATCATCGGCAGAAACGCGGTGACCGGCGTCGGAGCGTCTTCATCAAGGCTGGAATCGGTCACCTTGATGTGCGTCGCCCCGATCCCGCCCCGGCCCAAAGTCGCGTCCAGCGGCACCCACTCACCGTTCAAGAACGCTTCGGTCCACATGTGCCCGGCGAACGCCGACACCTTCGGCGAATACACCAGGCCGACCGCAACGCGGGAGGGAATCTCCTTGGCGCGCAGCATGGCCGCCAGCAACACGGAATGCTCGGTGCAATCACCCGCCATAGATTCCGCCACTTCGGCCGCTGTCGCGAGTCCGGTCTCGTAATTCTTTTCTCGCATTTCCGAATAAACGTACGTCTCCATCGCAACCGCGATCCTCACCGGATCCTCCAGGTCGCCGGCCGCCTGAGCCGCATGCTCCGCGACCCGCGGGTCGGTGCATTCCAGAAACCGGGTCGATTCCAGATACCCCGCGTCCGGCGCTGCCTCGTCGCCTTTCGCGCTTTCAGGTTTGATCGACTTCACCGTCAATTCAATCTCGTCGTCACTGATCTCCTCAATGCTCTGCGTGTTGCCCGACGCAAAATGCGAGGCCGCGTCCCCCCCCGCCACCTGTATGCGATAGACAATTTCGGTCGCCTCAGCGGCGTTCTGGATCGGGTCGACCCGCACCAGCGTTTCGATGGCCAGGTCGAGCGTCTCGCTCCCCAGTTCCTCTAGCGCCGTCTCCTTGTCGACGGTATAGGTCACCGTCTGCAGCAGGTTCATTTCCGATTTCAAGACCTCCCCGTCTTCGTCGACGAAGTTGGAAATCACCAGGCCGGGAACCACGGAATTCTTGATCGTCACTTTCTCCGCCTCGACGATCGTCCCGTCGAGCAGTTCCGTCTCAACCACGCCGTGACCGGTCAGGGTCACCGTCACCGTCCGGTTCATGCTCGGGTCATACATGTCGAACGACTTCTGATCCCCCTTGCCGAGCGGATTCTCGGCCAGTTGCCGATCCTGCCACGCCGGGGACTTGACCTCGGGGTCGAACTCCGTGGTCGATTCCGTCGTCTTCTCGCCAGTCTTCGTGGTGACGTGAATCACGTCGCCCTCGACGCGGCCGGTCGTCGTTGTGCTCGCCAGCGGCGGGTTGTCCATCACCATGCGAAAGCCCAGCAACCGGCCGTCCTCGGTCTCTTCCGTGTGCTGCCGCACCGTGATCGTCAATTTCTGGCCGAAACGGCTGATCACCATGTGATTCAGCACGTCGGTGGCGATGATCGTGTTCCCTTCGCCGTCCGTTCGGGTCTCGGTCGCCACATGGCCGTATCCGATCCGGGCCCCCTGCATGTAGATCACCTGCCACGACTCGTCGCGCCCCTCCTTTCTGGAAGCTTTCTCCTCGGCAATCAGAGTCGAATCGAGGGCCGCCAGGCACAGCAAAGCGGTCAGGCTGCTGCGGACCCACCCCGGCATCACCGTTCGTTGATCGTGTAATACGGCCGGCCACGGCGAGGTGAGGTGGACCAGTGCGAATCTGCTGCGGGCGATGGGCGTCATTGAAGTGTCCTCGGTCAGGCACGGTTTCTAGATGGCGTTTCATTGAACCGCAGCGACTCTGGCGGCGTAAGACACCGCATCCAAAGGCAAGAACACGCCCAAACGCCGCCACGGTCAAGTGCCACTGGCACGAGTCAGCGATTATACCCATTCGTCCCCCGGCGGGCTTGCTGAAGCCGATCCTGAACTCAACCCCGGAATCGATTGATCGACGGAGCAGTCGAAACGAGATCGCTGATTGCACCGGTCGCATCGCCGTTCAACCGGTACAACCGGAAGTTCTCCCCGCCCTTGCCGAAACTCCGAATCGTGCTCGCCCGGACGATCTCCGGGGCGAGTTCCGGAATTCGCGCCGCGCGATTGACCCGCTTCCTGACTCCCATCGTTCGCGTGCTAGAGTTGGATCAGTCGCCGGCGGAATCCCGCTCCACCAATCGCACACGTCACGAAACTCTCGGGAAGAACAGGTATGGGTTTTCTCAAGCGCGTCATCAAAACGAAGTTCCGGGACGGGTTTCAGGCTCAGCCCCACAGCAGCTTCGAAGACATTACCGAGACGCAGTTGGAAGAGCACCTCGCCGTCGCGCGGTACGGCAGCTTTCTGCTGACCGACGCGGTGCGCCCCTCCTTCAATCTCGAGGTCGTTCCCAGCGCCGGCGTCAGACGCGACGTCTATCGCGATCAGGAAACGTCGATCGACGTCCCCGTTCTGATGGCCTCTCAGACCTCCGAAAGGCTGTTCGAGCTGTTCATCGATCTGCTCGATCCGCTGGGTGAGGAAGTTGACGTCGTCCTCGAAACGAGCCATGACGTCGACGTCGGCACGCACGACGACCTCTACCGGGAACACATCGATCTCCCGATCCTCAAGAGCACCCTGTACGACTACGAAGACCTGTTGATGAACGACGGGTGCACCGGAATCGCCGTGCTGAACCCCCGCATCCCGATGGAGGTCCAGTTCGACGAGCACAAACTGCTCATCATGTACGGACACGATCTCGCGCCGTTTGAGGAGATCCTGGCCGACCACCGGGTCCCCACCAGCGAAACCATACGCTTCATCACCGAAGGCGAACACGTACATTCATCGAGCGAAGAGTACGCTCGACAACTCGAAGAACTGAAATACCAACTGGGCGTGGAACAGGACTGAATGTCGCCCAGCGCGGCCTCCGGCCGCAAACAATGTAGCCGACTCGCTCCGCGAGTCGGATGTCCAAGACAAGGAACTTGCTGCACGCGAAATTAGCGCACCACTAAAGCGCATTTCATTGAGCCGTAGCGGTTCTGGCGGCACGCAATGGCGAACACGCGACCAGACGCCGCCACAATCAAGTGCCACTGGCACGAGAGGCGAAAACGCATCCAAAACGCCGCCACACCGAAGTGCCCGCGGCACGAAGAATCCGCAACGCGGGAACAGTCGCCCCCGGGCGAAGAGTCGACGTTTCCGCGGTGCCAGACATCTCGCTGGAAATTTCACCCGATGAGAGCTCTCCCCCTGCTTCTCGCCGGAGTGGCGCTGGCTTCGTTCGGCTGCTCCTGGTTCTCACAGTCGACGCGCAGTCAGTTCGACCGCAGCGCCGCGCCCCACAAGTCCGAGCGGCCCATCACACCCGAGTTCGCACCGGACAGGGACGACTCGCAGTTTAAGGGCGCGCCGGTCATTCCCGACCCCAACGCCTACCTTCCGCCGCGGATCAGCCTCGGCGCACCCTCGTTCGATCCACCGTCGCTGGCGACGAATACTCCCCGCGCTGTGCAGAGCGAGTCTGTGGTGGCCCAGACCGCGGTTGATCCGCAGTGGAGAGATTCGTTCCGGAGCACTCAGGGGCGGCCGATTCAGACGATGCAGATCGGCGACGGCTCGGTTTCCGTACTGGTGACCGCCAGCCTGGCTGGCGACGATCCCCCCAGCGTGGAGACGATCGATTACCTGGCGCGGCTGCTCGCGAGCGACCCCGCTTATGCCTCCGGTCTGAAAGTCACGCTTGTCCGCAATCCCAATCCCGACGCCCTCGCCGAACATCTCTCGGTCAATGCCCGCGGCGTCGACATCAACCGCAACTTCCCGTCCGCCCGCTTCACCGCCGCACCGACAAGCCGGACCGGACCGCGTCCGGCGAGCGAAGCGGAAACCCGTGCGCTGTTGCGGATTCTGGGCGACGAACGACCTCAACGCGTCATTCACGTGCGCTCGAAAATCCAGCGCCGCTGCCTGATCACGACCACCGACGCCTCAATCTCCCAGTTTGCGAACCTGCGTCAGAGCGCGAATTGCGATCTGACCAGTTTCCAAGGGGTCTACAAGGCCGGGTCACTGGAAGAGTTTACGACCGCCCGCCTGAAAGCCGACATGGTCACAATCGACATTCCTGCCGAGGAGCCGAACGCGAGCAGCGAACGGGGGCGTCTGTTGCTGGCCGCAATTCACGGCGGAATCGCCCCAGATTCGTTGCAGCGTCCTCCCAGCAACGAATCAGACGCGCCGATCGCTGCGCAACCCTCAAATCGCAGCGGGCCGGCCACGTTCACAGGGAAACTGGAGTCGACGACAGGTCCCGACGGAAGCCGCGGCTACGTCCAACTCCTGCCTCCTCCCCCCGATGAACCAGCGGAGTCGGGCGGAGATCCCCGCTACTTTGAACTCCCCCCCGCGCCATGACCGGCCAGGCAAGAGCGCCGCGCACGTAGTGGTCCGGTTCAAGAACGCCGCATGGATTCGATCGTCCCGTTTATAGCGCTTTGTAATCAGTGTTGGCGGTCTGTCTCGTGGATTCTCGCCCTCGACAGTCTAAACACCGCTCGACGCGGACACATGGTAGAGCAATTTGCTCTAGCCGCGACCCACAGGGGAGCGCTCTGCGTCGAATTGCAACACAACCGGTGCGTCAGTTCTCGAACCAACCACTCAATACGCCATCTGCTCCTTCTTCCGCGCGCAGGCGACGCACTCGTCGGCGTAAGGGACGGCTTTGAGGCGCATTTTCGGGATCCCCGACCGGGAGGGCGGTTTGCCGTCCGCAAGGCAGCTCTTGCAGAGCCCGTAAGTCCCATCGTCGATGCGGCTTAAGGCGTCGTTAATCTTTTCGAGCACGCTCTGGTCGCGCTCGACGACGCCGAGCGAGAAATCCTGCTCAAACGTCTCGGTGCCCAATTCCGCCATATGCGTGGGGCTCTTCGAGTCGTGTCCGCCCTCAAGTGCCTCGCTGGTCAATTGCCGCACATCTCCGCGAATTTGCGCCCGAAGTTGCGTCAACAGCACCTTAAACTGGTCGAGGTCGGACTTTTTCATCGGCGGCTCCCGCTGGCAGATTGAAGGTCATCGAGGTCTGTGCAGACCCCTGATTATCAAGGGGCGTTCCGCCGAAATCAAGCCGCACCGTATGCCGATTTGTCGCCCGAATGTTGTCTTTCCAGCGTGATCCCGCGCCACGAGGGCTTCTTAACCGATTTTGAACCAAACACTTACGCTCAATAGCGCGAGCGCCGCTCCGCGATCAGGACTTACGGAGCGACTTTCGCAGTTCCGAGAGTTCGGCTTCCACGGCCGCCATCCGTGGATCGCTGGAAGTGTTTTCTCTGTTTGATGTTGTGACGACCGCCTCGGGCTCTTCGGCCTCTCCCTGTAACCCGGAGAGCCGTCGCTCGGCGTCCGCCAGACGCGCCTGGAGGGCGCTCAACGTCGTCTGGAGATGCAGGTGAGTCGCTTCGGCCGCACGCCGCTGTTCCTCCAGAGCCGCAATCAGATCCTCGACCTCCCGTTTTCTGAGCAGCGACTGCCGCGCCTGATCCTCTTGTCCTTCTTCGAGGTGCTGGCGCGCCGCTTCAACCCACCGCGTCACCTCGCGGCCCTGCTCTTCGATCTCGGACGTCATCCGTTCGACGTTTCTGGCGGCGGTTCGGCTGCTTCGTTCGGCCCCGGCCACTCCCTCCCGGATCTCGGCAATGATCTCGGCCAGCGCCGCCTGGGGGTCGTCGGCGTCGTTGAGCAGGTTGGTCAGACTGCACGTGACAATGTCAGTCAAACGGTTGAAGTACGGCATGCTCTGTCTCTCGTGAAATCAACGCTCCGCCGCGGATGATCCGACGTCAGCAATGGTCGTCCGCCGGTTGCGACTGGTGAACGGTTGAATTCGCGTGGTGGATCACAGTGATTTGCGACTCTTTCCGGGACTTCGAAATATGTGTCGGTCTGCACATGCACTCAATCTTGCCCAACCGGCTGAAGTCCGCGTGCTCTCAGCTTCTCGCTCAGTTTTTCACGGGCCAATCGCAGCCGACTCTTACAGGTTGCGACGGGAATTTCCATGATCTGCGCGACCTCGGCCAGCCGGAGGTCGGCGTAATGGTGCAGCGTAAAGGTGATCCGTTGCTCTTCCGGGATTTCTGCCAGCAGACGATCGACCAGCGCCGCCAGTTCACGTCGCTGCACGAGGTCGCCGGGAGCTGCAAAATCGCCCGCCAGACGAGCCATGGCGTCTTCATCCTCCTCCTTGCGGCCTTTGGACGCTCGGATCAGCGCATCGTGGGATCTGCGGCGGTAGTCGTCGATCAGAAGATTGCGGGCAATGCGATACATCCAGGCACGAAACTGCCCAAGTGGAAGATAATCCCACGCCTGATTGTACACCTTCAGCAGCGTTTCCTGGGTCAGATCCTCCGCCAGTTGGACGTCTCGGGTGTTCCGGACGAAGAAACCGGTCAGCGGGCCCTGATGGCGTTCGACGAGCAATGTGAACGCGTCGCCGTCGCCGCTCTGCAGGCGGATCATGAGATCATCGTCGGTGACCTGGTCCACGTCGCTCGGAAACTCCCCGGCACTGGTTGATTCGCGTATTCATGGTCGGGTCGATTGCCGTGGGCGCACTCGGTGGCTGGTTGACCCTCTTCGGCAACGGCCAATATATTCGATTCCTGCAACGACTGGCGAGTCGTGAGTCGATTCTGCGACCGCTCTCAGTGCATGAGTCCTCCGCGACAGGAGGCCCGCTGGAACAGTCGTGAACGAACAACGCGGCGCGCCCTTCAACCCAGCAGGATCCGATGCGCGGTTGGCCCATCACTTACGGAGCGAGCGGTCGCTTCTCGTGCGACGTCGACGACGCGCGGCTCGTCGGTGTGCACGCGCCGCCTCCCGAAGTGGCCGACATCCGGTCCCGCGTCGCCGATGCCCTTAAGAAACCGCTCGAGTTCCCGCCGCTGGCCCAATGTGTGTTTCCGGACGACCGCATTGCGATCGTCGTGGATCGGCATACCCCCTGTGCGCCGGAGATTCTGGCTGAGGTCTGGTCGGTTCTGGCGCAGCGGGGAGTTTCTCCGTCCGACGTGATTGTGCTGCAGCCGGCCCACTTTCTCGGGATGACGCCGCCGGACCCGCGCGGACTTCTGCCGGACGAAGTATCCCGGTTGGTCTCCCGGCAGATCCACGACCCGACTGTCAAAGGGGGTTGCCGGTATCTGGCCGCGACGGCGTCGGGCGAGCGGGTGTACCTGTCGAAGGAACTCGTCGACGCCGACATGATGATTTCGATCGGTCCGATCCAATTCGACTCGCTGCTCGGTTATCGCGGGACGCACAGCGCGATTTACCCGGGGCTGTCCACGACCGAAGCGATGCGTAAGGCCCATGGACAGGGCCATGATGAACTGACCGCCGACGATCCTCGTCCGCTGCGGCAGATGGTCGACGAGATCGCCTGGCTGCTCGGCGCGCAATTCTCGATTCAGGTCATCCCGGCGTGCGGGGCAGGCGCGGCCGCCGTGATCGCCGGGCAGGCGGAGTCGGTGTTGCGACGCGGCAAGCAGGTTCTCTCCGACTGCTGGAAGTTCGAACTCTCGTCTCGCCCCGAACTTGTTGTGGCGGGCATCGACGCCGACGCTGCCGGCCACGACTGGGACCAACTAGCGGCCGCGCTCGACACGGCGCGGCGGATGGTCGTCCGCGACGGAAGGGTCGTCGTTCTGACAGAACTGGCGACCGATCCGGGCGACGGGGTGCGGATGATTCGCGAGACCCGGTCGCCCCACGAGGCGCTCAAACCGCTTCGCAAAGCGGCGCCTCCCGACCTGCTCGCCGCCACGCAGATCGCCAAGGCGCTCGAATGGATGAACGTCTATCTGCTGAGCCGTCTCGATCCGCAGCTCGTGGAGGACCTGTTCATGATTCCGCTGGCGGGGCCCGACGAAGCGGCCCGCGTCGTCGAAGGCAACGAGCCCTGCGCCATCGTCTCGGGCGCCCATCATGCGTCAGTCCGACTCGTCAACGGCGTCCATTCATAGCGAGCGGGGTGCGCTGACGGGCGCCACTGGCTCCGCCAGTTTGAATCAGCGTGGACGTCGACCCACCAGCGCACTGGCAAAGCCAGTGGCACACAACCGTTGGTCGAATCCCGAATCACGAACGATTCGTTCGGCGGGGACTGAGCGGCGTCCAAGGTCCGGCTTGCTTTCGAGCGCCTTTCATTGAACTGTAGCGGTTCTGGCGGCGTAGAGTGCCGCAATCAAAGGCGAAAACGCGGCCAAACGCCGCCACGATTGAGTGCCGCTGGCACTAGAACGGTTGCACGGCCGGAACGCTGCCGACTGTCGGGGCGTGGGCCGGATCGGCGTTGCCGACGGGCATCGGCGCGCCCATCTGAACCGGTTGCGGAGCCGGCATCGATCCGTAGTACGGACTCGAAACGTGAGGAGATCCGAGCATCTGCGGATGCGATGACCACTCCTGTCCGGGGTGCATCATGACGGCCTGCGCCGGAATGACGCCCGACGGGTGCGGTCCGGCAGATTGTGCCGAAGGCATGTAAGCGACATGCTGAGCCGGCGCGAGCGTGGGGTCGGCGTGCGGCATGGCGGTTGCCATCTGCATCGAGGCCGAGGGCATGTTCGGTTCGGCCAGTTGGGCCAGACTCGACTGCACCTCGGGTTGATACGGGTTCATCTGCAGAGAACGACGGTACATCCCCGACGCCTCTCCAGTTCGACCGGTTTGATGGTAGATCCTGCCCAGGTGCGCCAGAGCGGTCGGATGCCGCGGGTTCATGCGGAGGGCGCGGGTGAGCGACTGCTCGGCCCCCTGCAGGTCGCCCTGCTCCTGCTGCAACCAGGCCATTTCCACGTAAGACTCGGCGTCGTACGGCTGCGTCTGATTCCAGGCGGTCAAAAGGTCCTGGGCCTCGGCGGTGCGGCCCTGCTCCTTGAGCATTTCCGCCAACCCGTGGTAGGCGGGCTGGTGGCTCGGATCGAGCAGCATGGCGTGTTTGTACATCCGCTCGGCGGCGAGGATATCGCCCTGCTTCTTCATGGAAGCGGCGACGTTGAACGCGTAATCGGCGCGTTGCGGGTTGTCCATCATGGCCCGTTCAAACGAATGTCGGGCGGCGGTGTAATTCCCCTGCTCGTAGTAGGCGCGGCCGGCCTGGTTGTTCATGTATCCGCTCGTCTGGTTGCATCCGCACAGCGTGGAGGCAATGCAGATCCAGACGAGACAAGCCAGACCGAGCGAGAGACGGTATGTGACGGCGCGCATTTCGGCGACCCTACGCAAGAGGCAGGTTGACGGAATGTATTGTGGCAACAGGGGATCGGCCAACAGGCGAGTGGTCGCCCGGGCGGACCGCAAAGTCCTGGGGGGAAGCTTGAGAACGTGAGGGGGCGGGGACACTATCAACCGCCCCATTTCGCCGCAAGGCCTTTTCACAACCGCAGGCGCGTTTTTCAGCCGACTTGCCCATTCCGCAATTTGGAAGGCTACGACTGCCGGCTCGCTTCCAGAAGCGTTTGCACGCCCTCGCTGAGGATGGGGTCGACCTGCGGGGCGCACCAGGCAACGCTGACTTCGTAGCCGCCCTGCGGGTAGGACTCTTCCGTAGGGATGTACCACGGTCCGCCGTCGCCATAGGCCGCGCAGGTGATGAAACGGTCCGGGGCCGAGGCTTGGGCTTCGAGTTGATATTCGACGAACGATTCAGCCGGCAGGTGCAGCAGCGAGGTTTCGTTGAGGTGCAGTCCGTTGAGGACGATCGGGATTCCTTCCTCCCGCCGTCGAATCCAGGCGACCGTGTAGGCGGGGCGGTTGCGATTGACGACCGCCTGACTCTTGTCGGAGATCTGCCGCATGATGGCCTCCGCGTCCCAGCGGGGATCGGTCGGGGGCAGGATTTCTCGTGTCGTCCAATTTGCTGTCGTGATCCGTTCGCGCTCGAGGGTTTTTTCGGAGGCGACGATGGCGTCGTACATTCGCTGGGTGAGGACCGGCCGCATCTCCTTCGAGCCGTCGTTGTACTTGCCGGCCCCGATGTTGCCGCCGCAGCCGTTGAAATAGATGTGCGTGCAACCGGGTTCTTCCTGCTCGCGCTGACGGCGGGCGAGTCCGCAGAAATCGGCGCTGGCGCGGCCGTCGCCGTAGTAGCTCATGGGATGGCAGGCGTAGTAGTGGCAGGCGGCGAGCTTCGTCTCGCCGTCGTAGAAGGCGACCGTTTTGAGGAACGGATCGATCAGGCCTTCGGGAAGCGCGCGGAGCACGGGGTCCGTGGAACTGCTGCCCCGCATCGCCTGCACGCGGCCGTCGGGTCCGATCATCCGGCGGTTGCCGGCGACTTTTTCGACCCGGGCCTGTCCCGTCGCGATGTGCGTCACCGGACGCGCGCGGGGCAGGGCGGTCCTGATCGACCGGCGGCCCGCATCGAGGCAGCGGTTGAAGAAGTCGACGTCCATGATGTGCGGGAGGTCGCCCTGCTCGTCGACGATCCGTTGCGCCTCCAGACAGACGAACGGCGCATTGTGCTGATGGACGCACTGCACGGCGACGCGCTCGGGGGTGGTGCCGGCGGCGTCCGCCAGTGCCGAGCGGAACTGGACGTGGGCGCTGTTGAGGATTCCGGTCCAGTCGACGGTGCAGATGACGATCGGCCGGCCGGCGCCGAGCAGCACGAACCCGATCGCTTCCTGCGGGTCGTCGTAGGCTTCGATCGGCTTGATCCAGCCTCCGCAGCAGCCGTGGCCGATCGGCGGGGAGACGTCGAAGCGAAACGGCGCGAGGGAGAGATCGGGCGGAGTCGAGATCTCGGCGAGCCCGGCGCGGAGCGCCCACGGCGCGGCGAGTCCTGCGGCGGCGGTTTGAACAAAGCTGCGGCGCGTGAGCGATTTCATCGGGGCGACCTCGGTTGATGCGGATGCTTCCGGCATGCTATCGCGCGGGGGTGGGGTTTTGGAATGCGTTGGGTTGGTTGAGGGTTGAGAGACACGGGGTGGGCGGAGTTGTTTGAGGTTCAGGAGTGCGACTAAAGAGTTGGTTGCGGTTTTTCCCGGTGATTGAGGCAACTCTTTAAGTCTTTGAAAAAAATGCGCGTCATGAATCGAGGTGATGGCTGTTTGAGGAGGGAGCTTCGCCGGCTGGGCCGTCTTTACGGTGAGCTTGCCTGGTTCTCCATACAAGGTTGATTGGTTGCGCTGGGCTCCTTGTCGTCGGTCCGACGGGCTCAGCACAGAGGGGGCAACGAGAGAGGGTTTTGAGGCTGTCGCTTACAAACAACTCGGCTTCAACCTGTCGCATGAGGGCTCGCCCCAAGGAACCGGGCCCAGGGGACCCTCGAACAGGACACGGATTTTCGCGGACTTGGCGGAGCAGCACGGATTTGGGGGCCTGTCCATGACACACAAGTCGTTCCGACACCCCCCTGCGGTGGGGATGGGGCACGCCCACCGGGGACGACGCTGAAGGCGTCGTACAGCAAAGCCGGGGGTCGCGACGACAGGAGCGCACCCCCGGTCGACGGGCCGCGCATTTGCAAGAACGCTGAAGGCGTTCGACAGGCTGACCCTGGGCTCTGATTGTCATACGCCTTCAGCGTACCGGCTGCACCCGCGTGGACCGCGTGGACACCGCCAGTGCGCGATCGAGTTGCGCGTAAACGACGGCCTTGGAAGGCCGTTCTACAATGTCCGTACCACGGCCTTCCAAGGCCGTGGCTCCATACTAGAATGTCCCTCCGCTGATCGCCGAGAGACCTGCGCAGGAAGACAAGATTTCATACGTTCGTCGCACGAAACCCTGCGGGTTTCGTGCTCCCGTGAGAGCGCCTCACCCCAATAGCCCGAATTGACGGACCACGAGGAATAGAAGGCGACTCGAATCGCAAGAGTGAGAGAGAGGCAGACGAGTGAAGAATTCCGGTGTGCTCAGCAATTTCACGCGATTTGCTGCGTGGGTCGGGAAGCATGAGCGTTCGACGCTCGCGGCGCTGATCCTGCTGCCGGCGGGATTATGGCTGTTTGCGGAAATCACCGACGAGGTTCTGGAAGGGGAGAGCCAGCCGATCGACGAGATGATCCTGCTGTCGATGCGAACACGTGACGACGTTTCGGATCCGTTGGGTCCGGGCTGGATGGAAGAACTGGGCCGGGACTTTACTGCACTGGGCGGGGTGGGCGTGCTGACGTTTATCAGCGTCGCTGTAATCGGCTATCTGCTGTTGCAGTCCAGATACCGGGCAGCGCTGCTGGTGCTGGCGGCGATCGCGGGAGGGTTTGTCGTGAGCCAAACGCTCAAAGGAGTTTTTGATCGTCCGCGACCGGACCTCGTGCCGCACGGATCGATCGTTTACACCGCCAGTTTTCCCAGCGGGCATGCGATGATGTCGACGGCCACTTACCTCTCTCTGGGCGCACTGCTGGCGCGGATGCACACCCAGTGGAAGCAGAAGGCTTACTTTCTCGTCCTCGCCGCGTTGCTCTCGCTGATGGTGGGGGCAAGCCGCGTTTATCTCGGAGTTCACTGGCCGACCGACGTGCTGGCGGGCTGGACGCTGGGAGCTTGCTGGGCCGTTTTGTGCTGGTTTGTCGCATTGCAACTGCAACGCCGCGGAGAGGTGGAACCGGAGATCAGCAGCGGGCCGCCGGGCGCCAGCGGCACCTGATCTTGGCGGCATTTTACGCCGCCAAAATCGCTAAGACTAAATTGAGAGCGTTCTTGCCTCCGAGTGCTCGATTAGTCCACCACAAAGGCACAAAGAGCACCAAGAGGAGTCAGAGAAGGGGAGTTCCAATGACCGACAGGTTCGAGGACTGACCCGGACTGATGGCTCGTCCACTTGTCGTCGCCGAACGGAGTGCCCCGCCGCGGGCTGTGACGCAGGGCATCCAGTTCCGCCTGGGTCTGAGCCGGCTTACCAGCCTTCGGCATTGCCTCGGCGGCGACGGACGTCAGAGAGACCTGCCCCCGTTTTTTCTTCGCCTGGGCTCTGGCTGTGGGTTAGACTACGGCGAACTCGACGCGGATTCTGCTTGATCGCCGGCGGGCTCCGCAGCCTGCATTTCGTAACAAACCGCGCAATGCTTCCAAGATCCCGGGTATGTCAATGGGTGCGAACTTGCACGGTCGCGTGAGAGGTCGAACGGCGTTTTCGCTGGTCGAGCTGCTCGTCGTGATCGGCGTCATCGGGATTCTCGTCGCGCTTCTGCTGCCCGCCGTGCAGTCGGCGCGAGAAGCGGCGCGGCGCACTCAGTGCCGCAGCCGAATGCGCCAGATAGGGATTGCGCTGCACAACTATCTCGACGTGAATTCCGTCTTTCCACCGAGTTTCTGCACGACGCCGGAAGAAAACGCAGCCGGCGGCGGCGCATCGTGGTCGATTCATGGGAGGTTGTTGCCCTACATTGAACAGGCGGCCGCATTCAATCAGGTTGACCTGAGCGTCGACTGGCACGTGCAGGTCAGCAGCGGGGTGACCGCCATGAAGCAGGCGTTGTATCTCTGCCCGAGCGATCCGAACGATCACTATCGCACGCTGGGAGGATTGCCGTATGTGCGGCCGATTACCTACGGCTTCAACATGGGAACGTGGCTGGTTTACGATCCGGTGAGCGGGGCGATCGGCAACGGGGCGTTTGGAGTCAATTCGAAATTCAGGCCGGCCGATTTCGTCGATGGACTCTCGCACACGATGGCCGCTGCAGAAGTCAAAGCCTATCAACCGTATCTGCGGAACACGGCCGATCCCGGCGCCTTGCAGCCATCCAGCCCGTCAACATTTGACGGGATGCCGGGGGATACGCGGATGGGGCCGGATCTTACGCTCAATACCGGACACACTGTGTGGCCTGACGGGCGCGTCCACCACGCGGGCTTTACGACGCTCTTCTCACCATCAACAGTTGTGCCTTATGACCTGGGTGGGACGACGTACAGCATCGACTACACGTCTCAGCAGGAAGGCAAGAGCGGCACCCAACCGACGTACGCGGCGATCACAGCACGCAGTTACCACGAGGGGATGGTGCACGTGCTGATGATGGACGGTTCGGTGCAGGGGATTTCGGAGAACATCGACCTGAACGTCTGGCGGGCCATCGGGACGCGCGCCGGCCAGGAACTGGAGTCGAACAGCGCGTTTTGAAGTGCACGGCAGAATCCGGTCGGGGTGGCCCGGATTATTCACCACGGAAATCACGGAAAGGGAGAAGTGGCAAGAGGTTCCTTCGGTTCTGCACCGCGTGAGCGAGCAACACACCTGAGAAACGGTCGGAGATTTCCTGACTCGATTCCGTGCGACTCGCGGTATCAATCCGTATGGTGCGGAAATTCTGCCAGCCTGTTTCGCATTTGAGTGCTCGATTGGACGACCACAAAGGCACGAAGAGCACCAAGAAGAGTCAGAGAAGGGGAATTCCAATGGCCGAGAGGTTCGAGGACTGACCCGGACCTTTGGCTTGGTGTCCTTTGTGTCTTCGTGGTTCACCACCGATGGGCGCTATGTTCCGGACAACGAAGACTCCACGGGTCGCCGTTCGACAGGACTGTTCCGGCAGAGAGGTTGCTGTCGCCGCATTCGCGGCTCGGTTTTCGGCTCGCTGGTAGACTGCGGGCTGACGCCCGCAGTTAAATGATGGCGCAGCTTCGCCGCTCCGTTTCCATTCGCTCCGGTTGCGTCGTGGCCGGTCCCCGCACTGGGTATTCGGTGGTTCCTACGACATGCTCCGGGTCTTGGGCAACGATCGTGGTCGTCAAGAGTTCTGCTGACGACGCCCTCGCTGGGCGCTCTGTGCCTCAGTGGCGCAAGACTCGATGAATAATCCGGGCTAGTCCAGGGCGCCGTCGCGAAGTTGAATCTTGCCGGAATCCGCGTTTACGCTGAGAGACTGTCCGTTGGTGAATCGATCGGTGGCTTCGGGGCAGACGACGGTGGGGATGCCGAACTGTCGCGCCAACAGGGCAAGATGGGAGAGCGCTCCGCCGCGTTCAACGATAAGCGCGGCTGCTTCGCAGAGACCGGGCAGGGCGTCGGGGTCGACTGTTGAGGCGACGAGGATTGTCTCCGGACTGATCCGGTCCGGCAGTGCGTCGTCTCTGATGATCCGGGCGGCGCCGGCAGCGCGGCCGGGCGCCAGCATCCGGCAGGCGCAGGTCGAAGCCGGCGTGTGAACCGGTGCGCCTGTGGGCTCTTCGGAGCGTCGGAACAGATGCGGAGGTCGCGCGGCGTCGATCAGAGAGGGGGGCCTGGAGCGAAGCAGCAGAGGGCGTTCCGCCTTGCGATGGGCGATTTCGTCAACCGGGATCGAATGCAGCCGGGATGTCGCGAGTTCTGCGCAGTGGAGGAAATAGACGTCGTCACCGATTCCAAGGCGTGCGCTGAATTCCTGAAGAGTTTCCCGGAGCAGGGCGTATCCTCGCAGGAATTCGTGTTTCCCAAGTTCTCGATACGGTGTCAGCGCGAGGACGGTTTCCCACCGAGGTCGGATGCGAGGCTCCAGGTAATCCGCGCCGGCACCGGCCAGCATCTGACAGAGACGATCGCGCAGGTCTTCCGCCGATGGCGGACTCGAACCTTCCGTAGTCGGGTGAATCTGATGATGAGCATTGAGCATGGCGGGCAGTTCCCGCCAGCGCGGCGATGCGAGTTCCATTTCATCAGGTCCGCGGTGACCAAACTCAGCGAGATACGCGTGACGGGCGTCCTCGTCGCACGTCAACCTTTGCAGAAGATGCTGCCGGCGATCGACGAGTGGATTGGGAACGGCCGCCAGAATTTCGCGACGCATCGACGCCGCAACATCCGGATCGAGAGACTCTTCCAGAATCCGCTCCAGTGACGACCAGGCGCCGCTTGCGAGCGTTCCCGGGAGGAACGCGGCAGCAGCGAGTTGATCGAACACAAATCGGCAGCGGCGCTCGAAGTGTTCAAGCAATTCCTCATCGTGCAACGAGGCCAATACCGGTTGCTGCTCGCGCTCCAGGGCGGCTGCCAGATCGGTCTGGACCTCGTGTTGAAACGACTCCACAGCCGTTCGCGACAGATTGCGAATTCGTCGCCGGGAACGGAGGAGCGTGGCAACTGTCGCAGGCAAACGAAGCAGGAACCAGGGATCGAGCCGAGCCGCGTCGAATCGCTGCGGGGGTCGTTCCAGCGCGGCCGGGTCCGAACGCAACGACTCGATATCGAACCGAAACGGATATCCTGCACAGAAGAGTTCGGTGTATCGGTCGGCGTCGGCGTAGATCCGGCCGCAGATCAACTCGGCGACGCCTTCCTTGCCGGCCCGCCGCGACGGTCTGAACCCGAGTCGACGGTAGAGGCGTCCCAGACCTCCCCGCCCGGTGAGAAACTGACGCCACAGGGACCACGTCATGGGAGTGGGATACGGGAGTGTTTCGCCGAGATTGTGAGCGACCCAGTATCGACGCCCGGTACGGCTCCAGTCCGCCAGCCTGGCATGCTCCCGGTGCTCAAGCGAAGCGATCTGCACGCTGGAAATCGGCACGGGGATGGGGCGGGCCTGGAAAAACGTCAGGGCGTCGCGGTCGAAACCCCATTCAACGTCGACCGGCGCCCGGAAGATCTCTTCGATCTTCAGGCAATCACGGGCGAGTACGCCGAGTTGGTGTTCTGCGAGTTTCTGCAATTCGGGTGGAGCGTCGCCTGATGGAGAGTTCACGATAGCGAGGGAATCGCGATCGACCTGCCAGCAGAACGGAGTTTCGCGGCCGAGAACGACGCTCGTCCCCAGTCCTCGCTGGGCCTCGACGCGCAGCAGATTGCTGTGCGGTTCGGCCGGATCACGCGTGAAGACAACGCCCGCGACGCGGCTGGGAAACATGGCCTGGACCGTGACGGCCGTCCCGGTGGCCGATGTGATTCCGTGCAAGTTGCGATAGCGAATCGCGGAGTGGCGGTTCCAGGAATTGAAAACAGTCGTGACGGCCGAGGCAACAGAATCGAGTGGACTGGCGGGGAAGGCTCGGCCGGCTTCCGTCCCGAACCGGCGGGCCAGAGCACGGCAACGATCGCGAGCCGTCTCGCGGTTGTCGGTGTGCGCGGCTGGTGGTTGGGGAAGCCAACCGAGATGTGACAGGTAGGTTTCGAACGCTTCCCAGGTTTCCTCCGTTTCGATCCGCTCCACCTGATCGATCGTGAGACCGCAATGGAGACATGTCGCCAGCATCCCGGGCATCGATGCGGCCGCTCCACTGCGGACTGCGAGCGTGAGGGGGCTTGCGGTGTCTCCCAGCTTGCGGCCGGTTTCCGACTCCAGCATCCGAATTGACGCGGCGAGCTGTTCTTGGAGTCCTGCGGGCCACTGGCCGTGCCGGTGATAGGCGTTGCACGCGTCGGTTGTGATCGTGAATCCCGGCGCAACCGCGAATCCGGCCTCTGCAAGCGACCACAGCGAGGCTCCTTTTTGTCCGATCAGGTCGAGCGTCGCGGCGGCGCCCTGAACCGGCAGCTTGTCGGAGAATCGATAGACCCAGCGAGGTGCGTCGGGCATTTCAGTCGCGGTTTTTCGCGGCGGAGCAGAGCAGGTGGATGCGCTTCGTTTCCGGAACGATCTGGTTGCCTCCCAGCGTGGAATCGCTGTCTGCGGATGTGGACGGATCGCCGACGCAGACCAGACCGTCGTGAGGCGTGCCGACATAGATGTGCCCGTGCGCGATGACCGGAGAACTGACATAGTGACCCGGAGCGCCGAGCCTTGTCTGCCAGACCGGCATGAGCCGCGCGCGATCGAGCCCGGTCAGGACGCCGTCGCTGGAGATGCAATAGACCATGACGTCTGTGACGGCCGGAGCCGCCAGCACGGTCGCCGGCGCGGTCCACTGCGCAACGGGGGCGCCGTCGATTTGCACGCAGTGCAGGGCGCCGTCGGTGCAGGTGAAGATGACCTGGTCCCGATCGATGACGACGGAGGCGAGCACGGGTGAGGATGTGGAAACACTCCACAGCGTTTCGAGTGTGTGCCGATCGAGACAGCGGACTTCACCCGCTGCACCGGTCGGCTGCTCGAGGTAGTTTCCGTTGCCCATCCCGATCAGCAGGCGATCTCCATCAATCGCAGGGGGGGCGAAAACCAAAAACGGCATCGGCAAACGGCGCAATTCGCGACCTGTCCCGGCATCGAGAACACAGAGCGCCGAGCCCCCGCGGCCGAGCCCCACGTAGACGCGTTCGTGTGCGACCGCCAGGGCCGTTTCTGCGTCTGGAAAATCGGTTCCGGAGAGATGCCATGCGATTCGCTGGTCTCCGTCGCCGAAGAGATTCAGGCAGTAGACGCCGTCGTCCCCCGCATTCACGAAAACGCGGTCCCCATCGATGACCGGCGTGCATTCGACGTGACTGTCTGTGGCGAATTCCCACGCCAGTCGCGGGAATCCCTGCGACAAGTCGAAACAGACAACGCGCGAATTCGGAGTGTGATGCAGGCCTTCGCCGCAAACAAGACGGGCTCTTGCCACAACCGGCGAGGAGAAGGTCGTTCTGTAACCCGACGGCGCCGCGCTCCAGATTCGTTCGCCGCTGCGCGCGTCGACGGAGACAATTCGGGCGTCCCGGCCGTCGGAAATCGTGGCCAGGACGTAGTCACCAACAATCGCGGGAGAGGAGTAGCATTGTGTGCTCCTCTCCGCCGTCCATTGGACACCTCCGCCGTGTGGGCCGGGGCGGGAATCGGCCCAGCCGGCGCGTGCGAGTGAGCCGCGAAACAGACGCCACTCGCCCGTCACGGCAATCGGCGGCACATCTTTGTTTCGACGCCACTCCCAGACGGCTGCGACGCCCTGCATCAGGACGAACCCCAGGAGGATGAGCACGAGCAGTCCCCACTTCTGGGTCCACAAGAAGGCCCGCACCTGACGCAGTGTTTCGCGGCGCATGGTGAACAGGCCGGCGAGCAGAGTGAGTACGCCGCCGATGATGAACACCAGCAGACTGCCGACGACCGGCAGAATGGGCACCACCGCAAGATCGCTGAACTCGTGGAGCCACATCATCACTGGCAGACCGGCGCGGGGCGGCGAATGGGATCAAGCTGAACGAAACCGCTGGAAGAGGGGGACGTTCTTGCGGGACAATGAGCGAAGTTTGTGCCGGCACAGACCGGATCGATGCGAAACGGACCGTGCAGATTTCCCGTTCTCAGTGGTTATGGCCTAGATTACTATACGGGAGCGACCGTTGACCAATCGCGCACGAAGAATGAGGGGAGGGTGCCGCCATGCGTCGCCGGGGGTTTACTTTGATCGAAGTCCTGGTGGTGATTGCCATCATGGGCGTGCTGATCGCGATCCTGCTGCCTGCCGTGCAATCTGCGCGCGAGGCGGCGCGTCGCACGCAGTGCCGCAACAATTTGAAGCAGATCGGCCTGGCGCTGCACATCTACCATGACACGCACGCGACCTTGCCGCCGGGCTACCTGTTCTTCGGGACGGCCGGGACGCCTCCGGGAGCGCCGTCGGCCGCACCGTCGGCCGTTGGCGTGGACAAGATGTACATCTTTGACGCGCCCCCGCCGGGCATTCAGATGGACCCGAACGACCCGGGCTGGAGTTGGCTGGCTCTGACACTGCCATACATCGACCAGGGCGCGTTGCACAACCAGATCGACTTCAACCAGGCAGTGGGCGTCGATGCACACATCCCGATCCGCACGCGGAGCATCCCCGTTGCGAATTGTCCGTCCGATTACGGAAGCGGAGTGTTTACCGTGCTGAATGAGGTGAACGAAAGCATGGGCCAGGCGCACACGACCAGTTACGCGGCGTCTTTCGGCTCGTTCGGATTGATCAACACGGATCCCGATTTCGGCAACGGGCTGTTTCAGCGGAACAGCCGCATCCGCATGCGGGACATTGTCGACGGGCAGAGCATGACGATAGCCGTTGGTGAAAGGGCCGCGTTGTTCGCGAAGGCGCCGTGGGCCGGTGTGATTTCCGGGGGAACGGTGAGGACGACTCCGGGCGCGCCTGTGTTTACTGCAACGGTCGAACTGGCGCCGGCGATGGCGCTCTCGCGGATGGGCAACCGCAGTCTCAACAGCCCGTTCAGCGAACCGTACGACTATTTCTCGGGGCATGGGCAAGTGGTGTATTTTCTGTTTGCGGATGGCTCGGTGCGGTCGTTGACAGGATCGACCGATCATTCGCTGTTGCACGCGATGGCAACGCGTGCCGAGGGGGAAGTCGTCTCAGTTCAATAGCGAGGAGGCAGTGCCTCAGACTATGCGAGCTGCCGCTCGAAAGCGGGAAGCCGCTCCCGTTGGTCGCTGAGACTCCAGGGCAACAACTTCCGGAAAACAGGCAACTCTACGAGCCGCGGCATCCTGCGCGGCGTGGGAGCAATCTTTCGTGCATGTTCGATGGTTTTTCGGGCCGGCGATGCTGGTCGTCCTTGTTGGGTGCGGCGGCGGGCCCAGTGCCCCGGAACTGCGCGACTCCCCGGTGTACCGCAGCGCGTCTGAGGGTTTCCGATTCCTCGTGCCCGACGGGTGGACTCAAATCGCCAACGCGAGCCTGCCGCCCGGGGAGTTGGACAAAGAGGTCTTCCTGACGCGATACCGGGTCCGTTCACCCGAAATGGGGGCGATGCTCTACGTCGTCTGTTTCAATGACGATGCGTCACTGGATCTGGAGCAGTATCACAGCGAGGCGTCGTTTCGCGCTCCGAGTTGGGAGGTCGTCTCCCCGATGGAAGAGGTGATCATCAACGAGACGGCCGGTCACCGCGGGCTCTTCAAAGCGACGCTGGACAAGAACGAGATGAGCAAGGATGTCCTTTGTTTCTGGAAGAACGGGCGTGTCTACTCGTTCATCGGCCTGTACTGGTCGACCGACGAAAAGGCGCAGCAACAACTGAGCCGTGCGGTTGAGAGCGTCATCTGGGATTAGGGCGTCTGGGTCGCCGGCTCGGCTTCGCTGCCGGCTTCCGCTTCGAGTTGTGCCGCTTTCTCCGGCGCGATCGTTTCGAGCGCCGTCTGCGCGGCGTCGCGGACGATTTCTTCCGGATCGTCGAGCAACTCCTTGATCTGCGGAATTGCGACGCGGGCCGGTTCTCCGATGTAACCCAGGGAGCGGACGGCGTCCCGGCGGACTCGAGTGGCCGGGTCTTCCAGCATCGGAATCAGGGCCGGCACACCTTGCTCCGCGGTGGTGGGCCCGATGTCGCCGATCGCTTCGGCCGAATGCTCGCGGATGGTGTCTTCTTCGTCGTCGAGCGCGGCGATCAACTGCGGCAGACTGCTGATCGCAGCGGGACCGATCTTTCCAATCGTGCGAATGGCATTCCAGCGGGCTTCGGTGTCCATCGATTCATCCTGCATGACGGCCAGCAGGTCGGGCAACGCGGGAGCGGCGGCGGCCTTATATTCACTGAGCGCGCGGGAGGCGATGACTGAATTCTCCGTAGGAAGGAATTCGACGATCGCGGGCACGGCGACATCGGGCGCGACGCCGGCTTTGGGAATCGCCGCCAAGGCGACGCCCTTGACATGCGGGTCATCCGTCTGGAGCGCGGCCAGCAGTGTGCTTTCCACTTCTGCGGTGGGAGCGCCGCAGTCGGCGATCAGTTCGAGAAGCACGATCTGTAACTCGGCATCTGCCGTGGACTCGGACATGTCTCGCAGGACCGGCCAGGCGTCGGCCTGTCCGTTCGAGAGTTTCTCGCGGGCGTCCGCCTGCTCGGCCGGCCCGCCGGTCAACTGCGCAGCCCAATAGCGTGCGGGACGGCCGTCGTAGAATGCGTCCCCCATCAACCGGCCGACGACGACTTGCGTTGGATCGAGCAAGACATACAGCAGGATCAACGCGATCCCCATTGCCAGCAGGATTCCGGCTCGTTTTCTCATTTTGCTCGATTCCAGATGTTTCGCAGAGGGTTGAGTGACTCCAAGGGTCGTGAATTCGAAGGCAGCCAGTCGAAAATTGCAACCATCGCGGAAGTCGGTCTGTTCTGGGTCAGCGGACGTGGGATTTCGTCCGCCTGCTGTCCGTGAGTGGTGAGTGACGTCCTGGCGGGTTGGACGCCGGAGGTGGGCTGAGGCCGGACCGTCGCATTCTACGTGCAGCGCTGCGGAGAGGTGGAGCCGGAGATCAGCGATGACCGCCGCCTGATGGAGAACGTAGGCCCGAATACGGCGCGCATCCCCTCGGCCGCGCGCCGGACCGCTCGCGGCCTCCGCTTGCTCACAGTTGGGTTCGCATGAGGGCCGCCGCGTTGTCCAGCAACTTCTCGGCGGGGGAACGGTTGTTCCAAGCCTCCCACGTGATTTCGTGGGATTTCTCTTTGTCGGAGCCGAACACGTCGAGATGCAACCGGGCGAACTCCTTGTCGCGGACGATGAGATAGACCTCGTCGTTGCGATAGAGGGAACGGAAGTCGAAGTTGGCAGAGCCGGTGACGACCCAATGATCGTCAATCACGAGTGTTTTGACGTGCAGCATGGAGGGCTGATACTCGTAGAGTTTGACGCCCGCTTGCAGCAGCGGACCCCAGAGGGAACGGGAGGCGCGGCGGACGATCGGGTAATCCATATGCTCCCCGGGGAGCAGAATTTCGACGGAGACGCCGCGCTCGACGGCTTCGACCAGGGCGTCGCGGAGGGCGCGGTCGGGGACGAAATAGGCCTGCTCGATCCGGATGGAATGCCGCGCGGCCTTCAGGAAAGAGTGGATCATGAGACGGCCCGTGCTGATGCGCTCGCCGGGCGAGCCCGGGAGAAACCCGGCATGGCAATCCCCGCGAGACGACAGTTCGGGGAAATAGAGTTCGCTGGCGAGCACTGCGCCGGAGGTCTTGAGCCAGTTGTCCAGAAAGGCGGACTGGACCGCGCCGACCAGCGGGCCTTCTACGAGGTAATGATTGTCGCGCCAGTTCCCGGCTTGCCGCCCGTCGCCAAGCCATTTGTCGCCGAGGCCGATCCCTCCTGTGAACGCGGTGCGTCCGTCGATGACGAGTTCCCGGCGATGGGTGCGATGATTGAGGCGGTGCATGCCGCCGAAGCGCGGCCGGTGGTAGAGGTGGATCTCCACACCCGCTTTCCGCATCAACTCCAGAGAGGACGCATCCAGCTTCCAGGAACCGACCCAGTCGAGCACCAGATGGACCTGCACGCCGGCCCGTGCTTTCTCGGCGAAGGCCTCGGCAAACCGGCGGCCGATCCCCCCGGACCAGTAGATGTAGTTCTCAAACGTAATCGTGTGCCGCGCCTGCTCAACCGCCCGCAGCATGGCGTCGAAAGCCTCTCCGTTCAGCAGGAGGCGAACGTGGTTCCCGTCGCTGAACCGCAAGGGAATCAGGCTTTGCAGAAAACGGAGAAAGCCGGACTCGTCCGCAGCCGGCGCCTCGTCGAACCGGTAGTTGATGCCTCGCTGCGGCAGGTTGACGAGAAACGCGGCCAGCAGCAGCAACGAGCCTGCGAGCCCCGCGGCGACGATTATGCCGATCACCTGCCACATGTCGCCAACGTACGACGATCGTCGGTCGCCGTCCGACAGGGAATCCCCCACATTCGCCCGGAGGAATCCCGGAGAGCGCTGGGCCGACACGCTCTGATGCATGGTCGATCCGTGTTCGCGAATTCGTGAGCGGGAAAATCAGTCGACGCTGGCAGACAGGGTGATCCGTTGATTCAAAGTGGAGAGACTCGCTCATGGGAGGTCGAGGCGCCGGCCGGCAACTGCTTGACCGTGGCGCTGTACGGCGTCGAGTCCAACCGCGACGCCATCGGAGCGCGACTGACTGTCCGAACAGGCGACGACACCCGGACATTCCAGTTGACGGGCGGCGATGGATTCTTTGCGTCGAACGAACGCGTCTTTACGATCGGGGTCGGAAGCGCCGATTCCGTCAGCCGCCTCGAAGTCGTCTGGCCCAGCGGTCGGCGCGAGACATTCTCCAACTTGCCGACGGGCGCTCGCCTCATCTTCGTCGAAGGGCGCCCCACTCCTCTCCGGGCGCTCCCCCTTCTGGGCGGAACATGATCGCCGCGTCGACACGAGAGCGTGAGCTAGAGCAAATTGCCCGACCATGTGTCCGCGTCGAGCGGTGTTTGGACTGTCGAGGACGAGAATCCGCGAGACTGATCGCCGACGCTGATTTGCAAAGCGCTATAATCCGCGAGACAGGCCAGTTTGTGGTTCTGCCTTGATGTGTTCATTGAATCGGAATGACGGGGAGAACGATGCAGGAGGGATGGTCTCTATCGTGGCGGATCGTCTGCTTGGCCACAACGGGGTTGGTGGCCAGCCCGAGGTTGTCCTCGCCCGTGTTCAGATTTCTGAGATAGTAGGGGTAGTAGCTGCTGGAGATTTCGATTCGTATGCGATGCCCGGCAAGGAAGCGGTTGCCGGTCGGTCTCCAGAAATCAATGGCGTAACGGTAGACCTGGTCCGGTTCGATCGTGCTGAGCCGGCGGGCGTTGAAGGCGCCATCTTGTTCGGGGTCCCGATGTCTGGCGCGCATGACGCCTTCGGCGAGAAACAGCGCGCGTCCGTCGGGATGGACATCCGAGAGACGGACCATCCAGTCGGTGTCCCGGGCGCTGGTGGCGGCGTAGATCTCTGCGGTGATCGGGCCGATGATCTCGACGTCCGATTCCAGGACGGGCGTTGTGTAGACCAGAACGTCGTCGCGTTTCGCGGATTCCTGAATGTCTCGCGGCCCGTCGATGTGGCCGTTTTGAAAATCGGCTGACGGCGTCGGATCGTCCGGATCGTAGGTGTAGCGGTCCGCGGGTTCTTCTCCGGGGGGCTGGTTGTCCAATGTGCCGTCGCCTGCTGAAGAGTTGGCGTGTCCGCCGCTGTGGAGGTAGTAGGTTGTCCACTCTGTTTCAGGCAGCGGCCAATCGGGAGCGGTTCTCCATTCATTGCATCCCATCACAAACAGATGCACGGGCGGATCGGATTCGATGCCGTTGTCGATCTGTTTGAGGTGATGATCGAACCAGCGACAGACGTAGCCGTCCCAGTCGATCAGCGCCTGCTCACCGAAGTCGACGCCGGCGGCTTCCCGGTGCCGGTTGATGATGTGTTCCCAGGGACCGATCACCATTCTGGGGCGCCGGGCCTCGGGCGTGGCGGCATACTTCTGCACTCCCAGGTAGTTGGCCGGAGTTCCGGGGAAATTGGCGTCGAACCATCCGGTGGCCGCCAGCGAGGGAACCTCGACGCGGGCGAAGTGCTCCGGCGTTTGATAGGCGATTGACTTCCAGTATTCGCCTTCGGCCGTGTTCTGCAGAATCCATTTGCTCCACCATTCGGCCGGCAGATAGTTGCGCGACTTGTCGAATTCGATGTAGGGCAGATTCCGGTAGGCGGCCTCGCGATCGACCGCAAATCCGCCGTAGGGACCGGGACCGGCGCTGTGCGGAGTGCGTCCGGACATCGTGCCGGCCCAGTCCATCATCCAGCAGACGAAGATGCCGTTCTGATAGGGACAGTTCAGGAAGTGATCGGGCGGGGCGACTTCGGGAACAATCGCCTTGAGCGAGGGCGGGGCTTGGGTGGCGGTCCACCACTGCGTCCAGCCCATGTACGACAGTCCGAACATCCCGACGCGGCCGGTGCACCAGGGCTGCTGTGCGGCCCATTCGACGAGATCGTAGCCGTCGGATTTATGCAGAGGTGAGAACGGGTCCCATTCTCCCCCCGATTCGAAACGGCCTCGTGTGTCGGCGTTGACGACGACGTAGCCGCGGGATGCGAACAGTTCGGCTCGCGGCCTGTTCCCCGATTTGTTGTAAGGGGTGAGGTAGACGATGGCGGGGAACTTTCCGTCGGCGTCAGGCCGGTAGATATCGACCATCAGTTCGACGCCGTCCCGCATCGGCGCCTGTTGATCGAGTTCCGCGCGAACTTCGTGCTCCGCCGGCGAGATGTCGCCTGCTGCGGGCGGTTGGGCCGGAAGCAGCGCGGCCGTCAGACAGAGGGCCGCGAATGCGATCGAGGATTTCAGCATTCCGGGAACGCGCATGTCTGGATTTCTCTCTGCGTGGGATGACGACGCGGCAGCAGCCGATTGGCACGACGTCGTGTCACGAAGCATCGGATGGTCTTGAAGATCGACGTCTGCGCAGGGGGTTGTGGCGCCGTTCGCGTTCGATTTGCGAGAGCGGGGCTTCGTGGTAGAATCTCCCGTCCAATTCGGCTTTCCGGGGCGTTCGCAGGCGTGTCTGAGGCGCGGTGGGTCGCTCCGGGATGAGCGGAATTGCGATGGTGTAATGCAGAGTGTAGCCTTGTTTCAAGGCAATCGGAGAGATGGCTGAGTGGCCGAAAGCGCCGGATTGCTAATCGTTCCTGCCAATCAGGCCGAATCCCCGAAAACCGCTTGTTTTCTCGGCTGAAACGCACTTTCGGCGTCCTGCTCAAAACCGCCGAAAACACCCTGAAATACCTGCTTGCGGGTGTCAGTGACACCCGCTGGCGTGTGTGCTGTCGAAGCCGCAGTTCGGTGCTACTTCCGTTCTGGGACATGGACGCCTTCACGATCACAGCGAACTTCCCGGACTCTTCCGAAGGTTCGTGGATTGAATCGTGGTAAGCCTTATCATTGATGGGCACAGTGACTGGCAGCGTGCGTGGATACGTCCCGTAAATCCGTCGTACCGCAGGCGACCTGAGAGGATCGCATTCATCATGCAACTTCAATCAGCGCTCGGCCCAACGATCCTCATCTCAACGATCGCTCTTTGTGCGATCAGATCCGATGATGATCCCACCCCTCCGTCTCCCCTGCTGGAGGACCACTTCTCAAACGCCAAACCCGGCGAATCTCCCGAAGCAGCCGGTTGGTCGCTCGACACCTCGCGCGGCAACAGCACCTGGGTCGTGACGGAAGACGCAACGTGCCGCGTCACGCATGCCGTCAAGCCATATGCACAGGACACGCTGCGTCGTAGCGTGGAGTTGCCGCAGCGGTACTACATGGATTTTGAAGCCCGGTTCCCCGAGCACGCCGGGTTCAGCCTGGTGGCAGCGTCCGGACGGACAGGTACCGCGTTCTATGGCTCGGGGAAGACGATCCTCTGGAAAGTGCTGCCAAACAAGGCACTGGGTTTCGGCTGGCAAACGGTGCCGGTCGCAATCCGCAGCGCGACATGGCACAAGTATCGCATCCTGGTTGACATCGACGAAGAGTTGCAGGCGTTCTACGTCGACGAGATGTCCCAGCCGCTCTTCCGCGAAACCGGCCGCGACATGCGACTGCAGCCTGATCCGGAGAAACCGGCGGCGAACTACGTGGAGTTTCGTGACTACGGCCTCGTCACCAAACCCGTCACCAGCGAGTTCCGTAACGTCAAAGTGGTCGCCCTTAAACCGGGAGAAACTCCTCCGAACGATTCCTTCACCCCCGCAGAACTCCCCGCCCTCAGCGGCCCGTCCCCCGCTGAACTCTGGCGCGACCCCGGCCAGACCGACCATCCCCATCCCGACGGTCCGTTTGTGGTGACCAGCGAAGCCGAACTGTTCTTGGATGATTACCTCATCGCCGAGACCCAGAATCTCAGCCGCCGGCTGAACAAGCCCGAGCCTCATCCGGACAACCCTCTGCTCCGCGGTTCGGCCGAGTGGGAGCACAACCAACTGGCCTTTCCGTCGGTGTATCGCATCGACGGGCAACTCCGCATGTGGTACTTGAGTTGGGGCTGGAATTACGCCGCGCGCGATGGTGAGGTTCCTATCAGAGACAGTTCGTTCCTCTGTTACGCCACCAGCACGGATGGCATTCACTGGCAGCGGCCAGTTCTCGGGTTGGTCGAGTTCCAGGGCTCCACACGCAACAACATCGTCCTCCGCCATGACGGCAGTCACTTCGACAGCTTTTCAGTCTTCTATCATCCGCAGAAGGAAGACCCGTTCCGCATGCTCATCTACCAGGGCCGCTGGCCCTACGATGACGCGGCGATCAAGGCCAAGGGGTATGAGTTCAAGATCAAGGAGCATGGCCACTTCCCGTTTCGCTCGGTCGACGGCCTCCACTGGGAATACATTCAGGACGACCCGGACCCCGTCTGGGGTTCCGACCGCTCCAGCGCCGCCTACGACTCCCGTCGCGACAAGTACATGGGATTCTGGAAATCGAGCTACCAAGGGGTCCGCAGCCGTATGTACGCCGAGTCGGACGATCTCCTCGAATGGACGCCAGCCACCCGCTCACTCACACCACAGTGGATGGACGACCCCGACAGCCAGGTCGATCCACCGGGCACGCACTACTACGGCATGGTCGCCTTCCCGTATGGAAACCAGTATGTCGGCTTGCTCGAAGTCCTCGACGACCTTACGAGCTGCATGCACTTCCGCGTGATCAGCAGCCGCGACCTCAAAACCTGGAATCAGATGTCTGCACCAGAACCGTTCATCGACCATGGCGACGACGGATCATGGAACAGTGGCATCCAGATGATGGCCAATTCTCCCCCTGTCCTGCTGGATGATAAACTCTGGTTCTTCTACGACGGAGCCGATTACGACCACAGTGGCGGCGACCGCACCGGCAAGCAGCGTTGCATCGGCGTCTCCGCTCTTTCCAAAGATCGGTTCGTGTCGCTCGCTCCCGCTGATGCATCATACGAGGCCGCGCTGACGACTGTCCCGCTGCAACTCGACGGCAAAGCCTTGCACATCAACGCCGACGCCACCGGCGGCGAACTCCGCGTGGAACTGCTCACCATCGACGGCGACGTGCTCCCCGGCTACAGCCGTAAAGACTGCCGCCCGATCGCGGACGCCTCTAGTCTGGACGCGACCGTCGCATTCAACGGCCAAGATCAACTTCCGGAAGACCCAGTCCGCATTCACTTCATTCTTGATGGCGCGAAGTTGAGTGCCTTCTGGGTGGAGTGAGTCTCGCCTCTATTGGGACCCACCGAGGTCAATCACCCTTGTGGACGATCTCACATTCCGGCCGGGCCTCTTGAAGTACAATGAGGCCCCATCTCAGCGAATTCGGGTGTCGATCAGTTCGTGAAGTCCCTGGTCGTCCAGTCCCGCGAAGTGTTGAAGAGCGGGGCCGATGATCGCGACTGGAGTGGACACGGCGAAGGCGCAGCACGCATCGGGCACATTGAGGGGACGCAGTTGCGCCCGTTCTATGTACCGCACCGAACGTTGTCTCTCAGAGCGTGTCTTCTAATTCATGAATTGGCACGTGCAAGGCGTTTGGTCATCAAGTGGACCATACTGATGTAGATCATGGTCTCGCTTGTTTCGGGATTGCGTTCGTAGTCTTTGCTGTGTCGCCGGCAACGGCCGATCCAGGCGAAGGTTCGTTCCACAATCC
>QQVO01000007.1 GCA_003388505.1 Planctomycetota bacterium | reverse complement strand
CGGGTTTGAACAGACCCTCAACGGCAAGAAACGTGCAAATCCGCCCGTGCCGAAACTTCTCGACGGAGAACAGGAAGCAAGGATCATCGCCATGCGATTGGGGGAACCGCCGAAAGGGTTCGGCAAATGGACACTGCGTTTGCTGGCTCGCAAAGTGGTCGAACTGGAGATCGCGGAAACGGTCAGCCACCAGACCATCGGCCGCACGCTAAAAAAAACAACATGAACACCAAACGGAGCGTCGAATACTGGGTCATTCCGCCCGAAGCCGATGCTGAGTTTGCGGCCCACATGGAAGACGTTCTGGAGGTTTATTCCCGGCCCCATGACCCCGAAGTTCCCGTGTTGTGCATGGACGAGCAGCCCGTCCAGCTCGTGGAGGAAGTTCGGCAGACGATTGCGGCAACACGCTCGCATCCGAAGCGAGTTGACTATGAGTATCGTCGCGCGGGAGTCGCCAATATTTTCATGTTCGCCGAGCCTCTGGCTGCGTGGCGTCAGGTTTCGGTTCGCACTCAAAAAACAAAAGCGGACTGGGCTTTGGAAATGGGAGCTCTGATGGAAGGCCGCTACGCCGATTGCGAAAAAGTGATTGTGGTGTGCGACAATTTGAATACGCACACGATCGGAGCCTTCTACGAGGTTTTCTCCCCCGAGCGAGCGAGCAGTCGGAAGAGGCGGTGCAGGAACAGCGTCGCCAGTGGCATGCGGACACCGGCGACATCGACGCCAAACGCTTTGTTTTAGTGGACGAAATTGGGATTGCGACCAACATGACGCGCTTCTATGGCCGGGCACCGGCCAATGAGCCGGTTTATGCCGATGTGCCGCATCGTCACTACGAATCGTTGACAGTTCTCGGTGGCATGCGGCTGGAAGGCAGCGAAGAATTTCCCACGATGGTTTACGAAGGGGGCACCACCACGGATCGCATGGTGGAGCACGTCACCGGCCCCCTGCGCGAGGTGCTGCACCCCGGCGACATCGTGGTGGCGGACCGCCTCGGAGCTCACAAAGCCAACCGCGTGGCCGACGCCCTGGCGGAGCAGGAAGCGGAGATCCGTCTGCTTCCACCGTACTCGCCGGATCTGAATCCGATCGAGCGGATGTGGAGCAAGACGAAAGCGTTTCTCCGCGCCGCCAAAGCCACGACCGTCGACCGACTTCGCACCGCCCTTCAGGTGTCTTTGAAGACCATCACCAATACCGACATCCACAACTGGATCGCACATTGCAACTACCTCGTACCGGACTGAACAGCAAACGCTGTTCTGCGAAGCGCTCTAAGCCCCCAGCGTTCGCGTCGGGCGGCTCCCTCTGGTCGACCCCAGCCACACCTTTTGCGGGTTTTCTGAAGAGCTTAAAAGGGGCTGTCGACAACTTCACCGCCGTTGATCGTGCCCAGCGCAAGATATACGCCACTGTCAGTCGAGGCGCTCAGAAAGTGCACCGAGGCATCGCCGGCCAGAAAGTGGGTTCCCCCGGGATGGCGGCTGTTGAACGAACTGCTTGAGTTTACGACGGCGCCGGGGCCGATCGGCAGGTGTGGTAAGGAAGCGTTGAACTGGTGGTCCATGTGATCGGTCACGACGCCGCACCAGGACGACGTAAACTCGGCCAGCGGATTCCGGCCCTGCACGAGTTCGCCCACCATGAGCGTTTGAGACAGGCCGTCGCTGACGTGTGCGAACCGAACACTCGAGATCGGGAACAGCATTCCTTCCACACCCGGGTAATTTCCGTGGGCCACCGCTGCCGAACCACCGCCCGGCAGCAATGCGGTAATCGTCGGTGGAGCAGTATCGCTGGGACAGACGAAGGTGGGCACGACCTGGGAGATGAGCAATCTGTTGCTTCCGATCGCATTTTGCGCGTTGAAATTGAGCTGATTATACAGCGTGGACTGCTCGAGGTGAGGCAGGATGAAAGCGCCCCACCCCCAACCTGACTGCAAGGGAAACGCCGGACCGACCACGAGGCTTCCGGGGGGAAGCGTCCGGTGCACGTCATGATAGCTGTGTAGTGCGATGCCGATCTGGTGCAGGTGGTTCTTGCATTTCGTACTTCTGGCGGATTCGCGAGCTTGCTGCACGGCAGGGAGCAGCAGAGCAATCAGCAGCGAAGTGACCGCAATGACGACGAGCAATTCGATGATCGTGAATCCGCGCGCGTGTTGCGAAGGCAGCCGCCGGGCCACCCCGCCGTTGCAACCCGGATTCAGCCTTAAGCTTTCCAGGCCGTGGGCATTGAGCATCTCTCGGTGATCCTGTTGCATGCTTCTGATGCGTCAATTCAACCCGTTTCAGCAGCCGAACCTGCACACAGGGTGCGAAGACTGCATTCGTGTCGATTGTAAGCCAGTCCGGGCGCGCTTCGCCAAGGTTCTGCGGGCTCTTGCGAGGATTCCAAGGCGACGCCTGCCGGGTCGAGAATCTCGTATGCTGCGCCTGGCACGCATGATGAAGGAAGGTGGCATGGCCGAGTTCACTGACACTCAGGGCCGATATCTGGCGTTTGTTCACGCCTACACCAGTCTGCACGACTGCCCGCCGGCCGAATCCGAGATCGCCGCGGCCCTGTGCGTCTCGCCGCCGTCGGTGAATCAGATGGTGAAGACGCGCGAACCACGAAGCTCGACGCCCTCAAGCTGGAACTGCAACGCGCCTTCGGGTACTGGTTCGACTTCGGCGATGACTGGTATCATCAGATCTCGGTGGAGCGGATCGAGCAGGCGATTCCGACTGTTACGTATCCGCGCGTCATCAAGCGAGTGGGCAAATCGCCGCCGCAGTATTGCCAGGAATGACGGCCATGGCGAAATCCGAACGCAAATTCACGGCCGCCCCGCATGGAGCGCGGCGCGAGCGAAAGAGAAAGTTCATGCCGATCTTTATCCAGGGAAAACAGAAGCGCGTTCCGCGTCCTGCTACGATCGACGGCTTCCCGGTCGAGGAGTTCCTGGCCCGCAATCCTGACCCCATCCGGCTGTACGAAAACGGCTTGTGGGAGATGATGCCGATGGGTGATGACGATTAGACGTCGGCCGCTCAGCGGGACGTCGACAATCGTCGGATCGCGGCGGCGGGGCGCCGGGGCTTCCAATAAGAAGCAAGACTGTGACTATGAAGGATTCATCCACCGTCGAATGGCTGGCGGAAGCGATTGTTAAGGCAACCCGATCGGCCAGGTATTGTGTCGCCGGCTGCCTTCCCGCTATCGATCCGGATCTCGAAGTCGCGGGAGTGGGCCGCGTGCCGCTTCCACTGAAACGCGGGATGGCGAAGCAGTTGATCGCGTCCTGCCGAGTCGCGCCCTACGGCAAGGGAACGCGGACACTGGTCAACAAGAAGGTCCGCAACACATTCGAACTCGATCCGAAGAAGTTCCAACTTGGCGAGGCATGGAATTCGGCAATCGCCGACGCAATGCCGACGGTCGCCCAGCAGCTTGGACTCCCCGCCGACCAGTTGGAATCCCGGCTGTACAAGCTATTGATATACAAGAAGGGAGGATTCTTCCTCCCGCACCGCGACAGCGAAAAGCAGAACCGCATGGTCGCAAGTCTGATCGTCGTGCTTCCCAATTCGTTCGAAGGAGGGAACTTGATCGTCCGGCACGGCGCGGTCGAGCAGAGGTTGACGTTCGACGAAGCCGCGGCCGGCAAGTCTCCCTGTTTCGCCGCTTTCTATGCCGACTGCGAACACGAGATCCGACGTGTGACCCGCGGTGTTCGAATAGCTTTGGCATACAATCTGGTGCTCAAACCGCAGCGGGGGAAGTCGTCAGCCACGGCCAAACCAACGGCATCCATCGACGCGCTGGCCGGGTCGATTGAATCGTGGGTCGCCATGCAGCCCGCCCAGCCGCTGGTCTTTGCCCTGGAACATCACTACACGCAGCGCGGATTGTCGCTGGAGCTGCTGAAGGGGGACGACCGGAAGCTGGCCGACCTGGTCGCCTCCGCGGCCGAGAAGGCGGATTGCCTCGTGCATCTGGCACAGGTCCAGCGCCACTTGCAGCAGTGGGCGGACGACGGCAGCTTCGCCCATAGTTATCGTGGTCGTTACGACAGAACACCGCGAAACGAGATCGAGATCGGAGAAACCTATGAGGACGAATTGAGCGGAACTCATTGGACGGACGTTCGCGGCAGGAAGCAGCCTTGGGGGGCGATCGCGTTCGATCTTTCGGCCATTGTCTCGTCAGTGCCGCTGGAAGACTGGAAGCCGACGTCGGAAGAGTTCGAAGGCTACACGGGAAACGCCGGCAACACGCTCGACCGCTGGTATCACCGCTCGGCAATCGTCGTCTGGCATCGCGATCACCACTTCGACGTCATCGCCAGTTCGGGTGCGGCCGAGAGCGTCCCGTTGTTTTGTTCCATGGCGGCCAGGCTGGTTAAGACGCCCAAGAAACGGCTCGAAGAAGCCCGCCGCGACTGTCTGCGATTCGCCCGTGCCATCATTGCCAGGTGGCCTCACCGCACCTTCGGATACGGACCTCTTCAGACTGGAGAGAAATCACCGCTCGACGACTTCCCGCAGCATCTTCTGCTGCTGCATGATCGGGACACGGTCGCGATGTTTCTATCGAAACTGGCGGAACAGGACCAGTCGCTGCCGCTGAAATCGTTCGTCGTGGACGTCTGCCGCGAGTTCGGATGGAACGCGTTCGCCCGCGAGCTGAAGCATCTGCTTTCTGCGACGCAAAACATCCGCGGCCGGCAGGAGGTTCCGTTCCGCGATATCGAATGGCTTTCCGCCTTCTGTTGCGACAAGACGGCGGACCCGGACAAGTCGGCGCTGGCCGAAGAGTTGTGTGCATTGGCGGTCGCACGATTCTGTGAAGCGCGTCCACCGAGATCGCCTTACTTTTCACCGTACCATCGCCGGGAATCTTCCGTCTCCGAGAAATCGCTTCCACTGTTACTCAAGGCGCTGCTGGCCGGTGGGCGAGAAGAAGGACTGTCGCGGGTGGTTCGCGTCGTCCAGCAATCGCCGGACGAATTCCGGCTTGACGACTGCCAGATTCCCAGCCTGAAACAGTTGATCCCCTGGTCGGGGAAGCAGCTCGGTCAAGTCCACCCGCAACTGGAAACTTGGCTGATCTCCGTCCGCCAACAACTCGAATCGGCCACCGCCAAGCCGCCGACCCCGCCGACCGACTGGGCCCGCCCGGCAGAGGTAGATTGCAAGTGCCAGTTCTGCGCCCAACTCAACGCCTTTCTGGCCGATCCGGCCAACGAGGTCGGACGCATCCCGGCCCGCGAAGACGCACGGCAGCATCTGGTCGGCATGATTGTCCGGCATCAGTGCGACGTCAAACACACCCTGCAGCGCAAGGGAAGCCCGTACTCGCTGGTGCTCACAAAAACCACCGGCTCGTTCGATCGGGCCGTGAAACGGTTCGAGGCCGACCATCGGCTCTTGAAAACGTTGCCGCCGGCCTCCTGATACAGGTATCGCTATCGGCATTCCGTGGCGATCACACTTCGGCTCGAGGAGAAACGGTGACTGTCAATGAACCGCCCACTCCCGCTTGTCGATCACTTCTCTCCGCCTGACGCCAAGATCGCCCTGTTCCGTTCGCTCTTTCGCGGGCGCGAAGAAGTCTACGCTCGCCGGTTTGAGAGATTCCGCACGGGAAAATCGGGATACTCGCCCGCGTGCAGCAATGAGTGGGTCCGCGGAGTGTGTGAGAAGCCCCGGATCAAATGCGCCGCCTGCCCGCACCAACGGTTTTTGCCAGTGACCGACGACGCGGTCCGCTGGCACCTGTCCGGCTGGGACGATACAGGGCGCGAATTCGTGATGGGCGTCTACCCGCTGTTGCGCGACGAGACGTGTTTCTTCCTGGCAATCGACCTGGACAAACAGAACTGGCGGGAGGATGCGCGAGCGGTCATGGAGACGTGCCGCCGCCTCGGCCTGCCGGCCGCGCTGGAGCGGTCGCGCAGTGGAAACGGCGGCCATCTCTGGCTGTTTTTCGACGAAGCGGTCCCCGCGACCCTGGCCCGCAAGCTCGGCTCTCACTTGTTGACCCTGGCGATGGATCAGCAGCCGGGCATCGGGCTCGATTCCTACGACCGTTTCTTTCCCAATCAGGACACGCTCCCCCAAGGCGGTTTCGGCAACTTGATCGCGCTCCCATTGCAGAAAGCGCCGCGCGAACGGGGCAACAGCGTGTTCCTGGACGACGACTTCAAGCCGCACGCCGACCAATGGGCGTTGCTGTCGGCAACACGTCGAATCGATCGGTCGACGGCCGAGGCCATCGTTTCGCGTGCCGAAAGAACGGGGCGAATCATCGGCGTGCGGTTGGCTCCGATGTACGACGACAGCGATCGTCCCTGGGCGGCGCCACCGTCCTGTCGCCAGAAGAAGCACTCCTGCGACGGACTGCTGCCGAGCGGACTCGAATTGATCCTGGGAAATCAGCTCTACATCGCCAGGGAGCATCTGACTCCCGGTCTGAAAAACCGCCTCGTTCGAGTGGCCGCGTTTCAGAATTCCGAGTTCTACAAGGCCCAGGCGATGCGTCTGCCGACCTTCGGCAAGCCACGGGTCATCGCGTGCGCCGAAGACCATCCGCAGCATATCGGGCTGCCTCGCGGTTGCCTGGACGACGTGCTGTCGCTGCTTTCGGATTTCAAGATCGGCGCTGTCGTTCGAGATGAACGTTTTTCGGGCAGGCCGCTGGAAGTCGAGTTTCAAGGGCAACTCCACTCCGATCAGGAGTCTGCCGCGAAGGCGATGCTGGCCCACGACACGGGAGTGCTCTCCGCCACCACCGCTTTCGGAAAGACCGTCGTGGCCGCGTGGCTCATCGCGCAGCGCGGCGTCAATACGCTGGTTGTCGTCCATCGCCGCCAATTGATGCAGCAGTGGGTCGAGCGTCTGGCAACGTTTCTGAATCTTTCGTCCAAGGAGATCGGACGAATCGGCGGCGGGCGCAGGAAACCGACGGGTTTGCTGGACGTGGCGCTCATTCAAAGCTTATCGCGAAAGGGGATCGTACACGATTTGGTTGCGGATTACGGACATCTCGTCGTCGACGAATGCCACCATCTGCCGGCGACGAGCTTTGAGCAGGTCGTCCGTCAGGCGAAGGCGAAATTCGTCACCGGCCTGTCCGCCACGGTCACTCGGAAAGACGGACACCATCCGATTGTCTTCATGCAGTGCGGACCGATTCGCCATCGGGTCGACCCGAGAAAGCAGGCGGCCGCCCGGCCTTTTTCGCATTGCGTGCACGTCCGTCCCACCGGCTTTTTTTCGCTGCCAACCGCCGAAGACCGGCGCGTCCAGTTTCAGGAGTTGTATTCGGAACTGATTGCCGATCAGGCTCGCAACCGGCTGATCTGTGATGACGTGCTCCAAGCCGTCGGGGAGGGCCGCTCGCCGTTGGTATTGACCGAACGGAACGAACATCTCGACGCGCTAATGGAGCGGCTGTCGAAGAGTGTCCAGCACTTGGTCGTGCTCCGCGGAGGCTTGGGCGACAGGGCAATCGGTAAGATTGCCGCGAAGCTGGCAGCGATTCCCGAACACGAGTCTCGAGTTCTGGTCGCCACGGGACGCTACATCGGCGAAGGCTTCGATGACGCACGGCTGGACACGTTGTTTCTCGCCCTGCCGGTTTCCTGGCGGGGCACGATCGCCCAATACGTGGGGCGACTGCACCGGTTGCATGATCGCAAACGCGAAGTGCGCGTGTACGACTACGCCGACCTGAACGTCCCCATGTTGGCCCGCATGTTTGATCGGCGCTGCCGCGGCTACGAAGCAGTCGGCTACAAGCTTCTCCTTCCAGCCAGCGCCGTGCCGGGCTGGCCCGCGGACATACCTTTGCCCGTCGACCCCGCATGGAAGCGGGACTATGCAGCCAGCATCCAGCGGCTGATTCGCGACGGCGTCGACGCCCCCTTGGCCAACCTGTTCACGCATGTGGCACAGGAGGTGTCTCCAGACGACACAGGCGTTAACCGCGCCCGCAGCGCGACCGAGGCGTTTCTGTACCGGCGCTTGCAGACGCTGCCCGAGACTGCCGGGCGATTCCGCCTGAATGCGAGACTGCCGATCCCCTTTGACGGCTGCAGCGGCATGGAAATCGACTTGCTCTGCGACGAGGCGCGGCTCGCCGTGGAACTCGACGGCCCGCAGCATCTCGACGGCTCCGCGCCCTACCGCCGCGACCGCCGGAAAGACATGCTCTTACAGGAACACGGCTGGTTCGTGCTGCGCTTTCTGGCTGAAGACGTGGGCAAACATCTTGACGCGGTGCTCGACGCAATACTCCGCGCGATGTCGCACCGCCTGCGCGCGTCATCGGGCGGGCCCAAGCCCGACGGCGACTAGAGCAAATTGCTCTACCATGTGTCCGCGTCGAGTAGTGATTGGACTGTCGAGGACGAGAATCCGCGACACAGATCGCCAATACTGATTTGCAAAGCGCTATAAGCCTGACTGACGGCGGCTGGCTGTCGAGAGAAGGCACTTCCCCCTGCTGACCGGCGATCGGAGAAACTCTGTCGTAACCGCGAAGCTGTCGACGAGATTTGAACCTCTAATCATATTGCTGCCGAAAGTGTTGTGACGAATCTGCCGGAAGCCCGGAGTCACGAACCGAAACTCTTGAACACGATCCGTGAGTCGCAACTCTTGCCCCCCAGAAAGCGAAAGCCCTTCGACCCGTTGGCCAAAGGGCTTGTCTTGAAAGAAAGTCGGGGTGACAGGATTTGAACCTGCGACCTCTACGTCCCGAACGTAGCGCTCTAGCCAAGCTGAGCTACACCCCGTTGCGGCCGGCGTTGCCGGTGCGGGCCGCATTCTAGCAGGTGGGCTGGTGTGGTCAATTCCTGTCTCGGACGGGACTTGCGCGCGTCGTCTTATGCGGCATCCGGTGATTGCTGCGGGGTTTGGTCACTTCCAGCTTGAAACGGCAGGTCGGGAGAGTTGGCGGGCCATCTTGAGCCGCGATTCGCGATGACGTTGTTGCACGGCATTCTGCTCCGGTTGAATCTGCCGTGAGCCAATCAATAATGGAGTTCCGCTTTTGATCGCCCTGCTGGTCGTCGGCCTGACCGGTCTGGTAGGATCGGGGTTCCCGCCGTCGAGTCGTGGTGTGGCGAACCGGGCCCAGCGGACACCCTGACTTCGCGACGGGTGTGGAATGACGGCCGTATTGAGCAACGGGTTTGTCGCGAGTCGGGCGGCGAATCACGATCCTTTGTTCGAGTCAGTTTTTGTTCGAGTCAAGTGGCGAAGAGGGGATCAATGACACGTCCCTGGATCATCATGGTTGCCTCGCTGGCCGTTTTGGCCGGATTGCTGCTGCTTCTCCGCGAACCCGATTCCGGCTCCGCGCTCACGGGGGGTGATCAGAGTGGCGCGCCGACGGTCCATCTGCTTTGTGCGGCCAGCAATCGCGCCGTCGTTGACGCCGTGGCGAAACAATACGAGGAGGAGTACGCAGAGGAGGGAGTGCGCGTCGCGATTGATTACGGGCCTTCACAGACGCTGTTGACGACGGCCGAGGTCGCGGCGACCGGCGATCTCTATCTTCCGGCGGACGACAGCTATCTCGAAATCGCCGCAGAGAAAAACCTGATCGACGAAATCCTGCCGCTGGCGCGGATGCAGGCGGTGATCGTTGTGACGAAAGAGAATCCGAAAGGGGTTTCGTCTTTCGAGGATCTGCTGCGCGAGGACGTCCGAGTCGTCCAGGCGAGCCCCGACGGGGCTGCGATCGGCAAGATGACGAAGCGCGTGCTCTCGGAATCGGGCCGGTGGGAGACGCTGGACCAGCACACGATGGCCTATCGGACCACCGTGACGGACGTTGCGAACGACGTCAAAGTCGGTTCGGCGGATGCGGGGATCGTGTTTGACGCCGTGCTTTCGACCTATCCGGAATTAAAGGCCGTCGAGATTCCCGAACTGGAACCAGCGGCGGCCAATTGTGCGGTAAGCGTGCTCAAGTCGTGCCGGAATCCGCAACGGGCTTTGCACTTCGCCCGTTACCTGGCGGCGCGGGACCGGGGACTGCTCGAATACGAGAGGCGCGGCTTTACGCCGGTTGAAGGAGACGTGTGGGCCGATAAACCTCGGGTGACCCTCTACGCCGGCTCGATGCTGCGGCCGGCCATCGAGAGGACAATTCAGGAATTTGAACGCCGCGAGGGGGCCGTGGTCGAATCGAAGTACAATGGTTGCGGGATTCTGGTGGCGCAGATGAAGGCGGGCGAAATGCCGGACGCCTACTTCGCGTGCGACACGGAATTCATGAAACAGGTCGAAGACCAGTTCCTTCCTTCCACCGACGTTTCGCAAAACGAACTGGTCATCATCGTCCAGAAAGGGAATCCGCTCGGCATCGCCGGGCTGCGCGACCTGGCGAAGCCCGGGCTGCGGGTGGGAATTGGTCACGAGAAGCAGTGCGCCATGGGGTGGCTGACGCAGAACGTCCTGCGAGAAGGAGGCGTGAGGGAGGAAATCATGCCCAACGTCACGACCCAGCTTCCCACCGGAGACATGCTCGTCAACAACATGCTGGCGGGGTCGCTCGACGCGGCGGTCGTCTATCTCAGCAACGCGGCCGGATCGGCGGACGAACTTGACGCGGTGGCGATTACCGACCTCGAATGTTCCATCGCGACCCAGCCCTATGCCGTGGCGCGTGAGGCGCAACATCCGCAGTTGGCGGCGCGATTGTACGAGGCCATCATGTCCGCGCAGTCTCAGACTCGCTTTGAAAGCGTCGGATTTCGCTGGGAGGCATTGACGGCGGGGGAAGAGCCCACGCCGCCGACCGATTCGGAATGATGCGGGATCGCGTTATCCCGGCAGGCAAACCGGTCGCAAAGCGCGCGAAACTGCCGCGCCACTGAGAGTCGCAGCGTCACGGGCCGACTGCGTTATTCACCAATGACGACCGAAGAAAACTCTACGACTCCGGCGAATCGACCTGACCGCGGCGCGCTGAGCGTGCGGCGTCGGTCGGACGTTCCCTTTTTTGTCATCATGGGGACGATCGGCGGCAGTTACGTGGTGTTGGTTCTGCTGATGCTGTTGGTTGACGCCGCCTATACGACGCCGGCGGACTTCACGGAGACTCTCAAGAAACCCGAAATCCGCAGCGCGATCGAACTCACTCTCGTCTCGTGCACCGTGGCATCGATTCTCTCCCTGTGGGTGGGCACTCCGCTGGGATATCTCCTTTCGCGTTACCGGTTTCCGGGGCGGACTCTGGTCGACACGATTGTCGACGTCCCGATCGTGCTGCCTCCTTTGGTGCTTGGCCTGAGCCTGCTGATTCTGTTTCACTTCAAGATCGGCGACTGGTCTCTCGAGGAATGGCTCCGCGACACGGTCGGGTTCCCGGTGACGTATCGTCGATCTGCGGTTGTGCTGGCTCAATTCTGCGTGGCGGCGGCATTCGCCGTCAGAACGATGCGGGTGACGTTCGACCAGATTGATCCTCGCGCCGAAGACGTGGCGCGGACGCTCGGCTGCACTCGGGCGCAGGCGTTTCTGCGAGTCGCGCTTCCACAATCGGGACGCGGAATGATCGCGGCCGCGACGATTGCCTGGGCCCGATCGCTGGGAGAATTCGGGCCGATTCTGGTCTTTGCCGGCGCGACACGGATGCGGACCGAAGTGCTGTCGACGACGGTCTTCCTCGAATTGAGCATCGGAAATCTCGAAGCGGCCGTCGCGGTCTCCCTGCTGATGATCTTCCTCGCGATGATCGTGCTGCTCGTTCTTCGATTGATGGGAACGGGGTTGCAGGCATGATCGAACTGCGACGTGTAACGCTTCGTGCGGGACAATTCTCGCTCGAGAACGTTTCGTTTTCCGTCGCGAGCGGAGAATACGCGGTGCTGATGGGACGCACGGGACGGGGGAAAACCACGGTTCTTGAAGCGATCTGCGGCCTGCGTCAGGTCAGCGAGGGGGCCATTCTGCTGCATGGTGACGACGTGACGGACTGGTCGCCCGCGGATCGCGCCGTGGGATATGTTCCGCAGGATCTGGCCCTGTTTCCTACGATGACCGTCGCCCAGCATCTTGAGTTCGCGCTCCGCATCCGCGGCGCCGCGCAGCCGGCGATTCGCGAAGCAGTGCGGGAGATGGCGGAACTGTTGGGGATCACACACCTGCTCGGACGCGGCGTACAAAGGTTGAGCGGCGGCGAGTCGCAACGCGTCGCGCTGGGCCGCGCTCTGTCGTTTCACCCGCGGGTCTTGCTGCTGGATGAGCCACTGAGCGCGCTCGATGAATCGACTCGCGAGGACATCCAGTCTCTGCTGCTGTCGATCCGTGAACGCACCGGCGTGACGACGCTCCACGTCACGCACAGCCGCAGCGAGGCGCTCGCGCTGGCGGACAAACTTCTGATTCTCGATGATGGACGAATTACCGAAACGGACCGCCGAGCCGGGAGTACACCGGCGAGGTCCGTGCAACAGGAGACCGCATGAGGATTCAGGTCGAATTCGAAGCCCAATTGCGGACGTCGTTCGGCCGGGCCGCCGTCGACCTGGACCTGCCCGACGGGTCGACCGTTGCGGGTGCGCTGCGGGCCGCCGCCGACGCGGGCCCCGACTCGTTCGCCGCTCACCTAATGACCGACAGCGGCATCAGGCCGAGCCTGTTGATTTTTGTCGGTGACGACTCCGTCGCGGCGAGTGACGCCGATGCGTACGATCTCTCAGAAGGCGACCGCGTTGTGGTGATGCCCCCGATTGCCGGTGGATAATGGGTCTTCGCTCGCTCTATTGCATGTTGAACAGGAGCAGAACCTGGGACTTCGATGCCTGACTTTCCGAAACTGACGAACGACGAACGGGCCCGCTATGAGTGGCAGATGTGGGCGGACGGATTCGGGGAAGAAGGGCAGCGGAAGCTGAAAGCGTCCAGCGCGCTCGTCTCGCGTGTCGGTGGAGTGGGGGGCACGGTTGCGTACTACCTGGCGGCCGCTGGGATCGGGAAGCTCGTTCTCGCTCACGCCGGCAATATCAAGCCAAGCGATCTCAACCGGCAACTGCTGATGACGACGGCCGGACTTGGGACGTCGCGGAGCGAATCTGCGGAAAGAAGGCTGGGTGACCTCAACCCAGGCGTTGAGGTCGAGGCGGTTGCTGAGAATATCGACGAAGACAACGCCGCCGAACTGGTTGGCCGCGTCGACGTGGTCGTTGACGCGGCTCCCCTGTTTGAGGAACGGTTTCTACTCAACCGCGAGGCCGTTCGGCAGGGCAAACCGCTCGTCGAAAGCGCCATGTACGACTTTGACGCTCAACTCACGACCGTCATCCCCGGGACGACGCCGTGCCTGGCCTGCTTGTACCCGGAGCATCCGCCGCACTGGAAGCGGGAGTTTCCGGTGCTGGGCGCGGTATCGGGCGCCGTTGCCTCGCTGGCTGCGGTTGAAGTGGTCAAGCTGATAACGGGAATCGGCGAACCACTGGCGGGAAAACTGCTCACGATCAACATGCGCACAATGGAGTTTCGCAAGCTTTCGATCCTGCGGAGGGATGATTGCCCGGTATGCGGGCACGTATCTCCGACACCATGAGTTCTCCTGAAGGCAAGTCCGCCCATTTTGAGCTTCAAAGATCGCGATCCGGGCTACAGAGTTTCGCTCTCAGCGCGGCGGAATGTTGGATCACTCCTCGCCGACTTCCTGGGGTGCGACGTGGAGCACCTCAATCTCTTCAAACTTGCCGATTCCCATATTCGCACCGCCGACGACCAGCAGTCGCTCGTCGTCCAGCGGGAGCAGACGGTGAAAGAAACGGGCCGTCGGAGTCTTGCCGACCAGTTCCCAGTTCGAGCCGTCTTCGCTCAGTCGTTGAAGAGTCCCTTTGATGGTGCTGACGTACAGCCGGCCGCCGGTCGCGAAGGCCGAGGCCCCGAACCCGGTGATCCCGTCGACGCCGATCAGTTCCGGACCTTCCGACCACGTTCCGCTCTCCGGATCGAACACGTCGACCCGGCGCGTCGGACCGCCTTCCTCCTGCATTCCGCCGATGGCGTACAGCTTTCCGTCGTGTGCCGCGACAGCGAGCGCGCGGCGGTGAAATTCAGGCGTGGGGAGCGCCTGCCACTCCGGAGACTCCTGACTTAAGTCGAGCCGCCAGGCCGAATTGTGCCAGACATGTTCGCCCTCGCCCTCCATCGACCAGCCCCCGACGACATAAATCGAGTCTCCCAGCACGGCCGCATCGAACGACGAGCGCGGCTCCGGGAGCGGCGGCATCTCCGACCACTCGCCGTGCTGCGGATCGAAACGGGCGACCGAAGATTGAGACCACAGGTCGTGGTCTTCGCCCTTGGCGTTTTTCGCCGTGAATCCGCCGATGCGGTAGAGCTTGCCGTCGTGAGCGACGAGAGCCAGGCCCTGCAGGTGGGGCCCTTCTGCGACCGTCTCCCATTCACCGGTCGAGAGATCGAGCCGGGTCAGGTGGTTGGATTGCTCCTCCAGCGAGTAACTGTGCGCGTCGCCGGTATGTCCGCCGTAGAGGTAGAGGTCGCCGTCGATGATCGCCGCGCCGAAGCTCGTCACGGGTGTTGAAATCATGGCGACCTCTTCAAAGGGAACGGGAGACGGATTCGCGGGGACATTGACGGCGACGGTGCAGTAGTGCCGCGTCTCGGGATACTCCTTGCCGTTCAATTCTCCCGGTTCGTCTTCGATATGACGAGCGCGAATCGAGTACAGACCGGCGTCGGCCGACTCAAATGCCGCGTGCCCCTCTTCGTCCGTCTCGGCGGTAATTTCGTCCAGACCGGGCCCCGACGCCTTCACTTCAGCGCCCGCGACAGGTTTCTCGTTAAACCGAACTTCGACCGTCACCCGCCCGTCTTCAAACGACGGGACCACGTCGAGTTGCAGATCGTCCGCACAGTCCGTCTGCTGCCATGCGCGGCTGGTCACGGCCGGCCCCGATTTGGCGTAGTACTTCAGCCGGAAGACGGAATCGCCGCGATCGAAAACGCCCAGATCGTGGGAGGCAATGAACAGCGACTGACCGCGGAAATCGTCGAGCTTTGCGGAGAGCGAGTCGTCGGTATGAACAAGTTCCAGCGGAACGGGCGCATCGTCACCGCTGACGCGCTGCAGGTTCATGTCCTTGATGCGTCCGAGGTATTCCGGATCATCCGGCGACGCGTCCTCGCCGAAGTAGACCTGAACGGTTGTCGTCCCGTCGTCGTCGGTTTCGGGGACGAGCCAGATGAAGTGCGCCCGCGCAGACGCCGTCATTGTGAGAAGCGCCGCAGTCGCCATCAGCATTCGCATTGTGTTCTTTCCTGAATCTTGTTTGGCACGCGGAACCGGGAACGATCGACGGGGAGGCGCCGATCGAACCACGGTGCCGCGCAGGGACAATTCAACGTGTCGGCGACGGCCGGAGTGCTGGCCGACAGTCGGCTGCAACTCCGGCATGTCGCCCCTCAATTCGACTGAGAAACCAATTGGTAAGTCATCTCGTTCGGCCCCTCGTCCGTCACGTCGGCCCGCAACTTGCTCCGCCTGTTGTACTCGGACGGAATGGTAACGACTTCAATCGATTGTGGATTCTCGAGCAGTCTTTGCAACGCCTGTTCGTCGTCTGCAGCGTACCCACCGTCGTCGGTCGATTCGATTTCGACTCGATGCGAGCCGACCAGCGGCCCGAACTCCTCATCGACTTCGAACCGGCCTTCCGCGATCGGAACGGACGTCTTGGGCCCCCTGGTCTCCTCGATGGGAACGAAACGAATGATCCCCTCTTCGAGCGGGGCGCCGTCGAGCGTCACCGTGCCGCGCACACCGGCGCGGGGCAGCGCTTCCGTCTGTGGCCCGGCGCATCCGGGCAACAGGGCAAGGAGCGCCGGCAGAACGGCAACTTGCATCGCAGCGGTCCCAACCGTGTAATTGAGCGGTTTAGAATTCACCGACCACCTCCCCTCCGGCGCGCGTCGCCAATGCGTCGAGCAGGGCGGCGTCGATATTCTCCGAGAGAAAGTGAACCGAACCGTCGGTCAGGACGAACTGCACGCCCCCTTCGTGGTCGCTGCGGAAACAACGAACCCAGTTGGGGTCGAACAGGCCGTCGTTCGCCACGTCTTGAGGGTTGAAGCCGTACTGCGTGGTGCAGGCGGTCGAACCGGGGTAGGGATTCGACCAGTAGGTGAATGAGTAGCGCGACTCACCGACACAACTGCCGGAACTGAAGAGGTAATCGGGAAGATTGTACGCCGTCTCACCCACGAGCAACGTATTGCTGGTTCCATCGAGGAAGTCGCGAAACGAAGTCTTGCCGGGAGAACTGTCGGTGTAGACGATCGCCCCGTTCAGCACAGGTTTCGCGAACGGAGGGGAAAAGGGCCAGTACTGATCGAAGTCCAGTGAACCGATACAGACCGCATAGTTGCCGGGAGCGCGACCTGAATCACTGTCGCAACTCGGAACCTGACGCCGCGTGGGCGAAGTCGGACAGAGGTAAAACGGCAATTGCTGGCTGACAACCTGCAGGTTGTACGGATCAGTGTTCGCCAGGTTGAAATCGTAGAGGTTGTACGAGGCGGCCTGGTCGATCATCGGCAGAATGCTGGCGAACAGGCTGGATCCTTGCAGCGTCGAATAGGCGATTCCGCCGCAGTTCACATTCGGCAAGACCAGGTAGACGTCGTGATAGTTGTGGATCGCCAGACCGATCTGCTTGAGGTTGTTCTTGCACTGCGTGCGGCGTGCGGCTTCTCTGGCCTGTTGCACGGCGGGCAGCAGCAGAGCGATCAGGATCGCGATGATCGCGATCACGACGAGAAGTTCAATCAGCGTGAAGCCGCGTTTCTGTTGCGGCCTGGTCGGCGCGAGCATGCGTCACCTCCTCCAATAGCAGGACCACGAAGAACCCTCCCGTTCCCCCTGGAACGAGAGGCTCCCGAGCGTGGCTGGCGCTGCCGACGGGCAGGGAAGGCTAGCTGCGGCCTCGGTGAATTGACACTGAGTCTCAATTGCAATAGGTTATCGCCGAGCGCGGGGACGTCAATGGACCGGCAGAAAAATCTCCCGGTTTCCCCAGGAAACTCATAACAACCATCAAAGAAATGACTTATGAGCCGTCCCCAAGACGCACCGGGAGAGCCGCACGAAACGACGAGCGAGGAAACGCCGTCGCAACATTCCCTGCCAGCTTCCCCAACCTTCCAATTTGAGGAACTCTCAGCAGGGAATGTCGAGATTCAGGTCATCTACAACAAACAGCTCTACCGCCTGCGAAAAACGAGAAAGGGCGGGCTGATTCTGACAAAGTGACGAGGGACCGCAGCCCCTCACTGCAAGCGCGCACGACCCGGCGGATCAGGCCCGCCGGGAGCGGACCGAATTCTCCGAGGCGTGCGCATCCGACAGGGCCGCCTGCAGCCCGATCGTCTCAGTTCGCAGATGCAAATCCCGTTGGGGGAACGGAATCTCGATGCCGGCCTGGGCCAGTTCGTTGTAGATCGACGCGTGAAGCTCAGAGATTGTCTTGAGCCGATTGTCGAGCGCCGGGAGGTAGGCGCGCAGGACGAAGTCGAGCGAACTCTCACCAAAGGCCTCGAACGTGACAATCGGCGCCGGATCGTCCAGCACGACCGGGTGTTCGGCTGCGGCGCGGGTCATCACATCGAGCACGGCATTGATGTCGCTCCCGTAAGCCACGCCCACATTGATCACCACCCGGTTTGTCGTGTCGGAGAGCGTCCAGTTCAACAGCCGCCCCGTAATGAACTCCTTGTTGGGAACGATGTATTCCTTGCGATCCCAGTCGGTGATTGTCGTCGAGCGAATGCGGATGCGGCTGACCACTCCTGAAACGGAGTCGAGCGTGACGACGTCGCCGACCCGCACCGGTTGCTCGAACAGGATGATGATGCCCGAGACGAAATTGGCGAAGATCTCCTGCAGGCCGAACCCGAGTCCGAACGTGAGCGCCGCCGCCAGCCACTGAACCTGGCCCCACCCGACCCCTACCATGTGACTTCCGATGATCACCCCCAGCAGGACGATCAGGTAGCGCGTGATGGCGGTCGTTGCGTAGCGGACGGAGGGGTCGAGCGGCAATCGCTCCAGCAGCATGATTTCCAGCAATCCGGGGATATTGCGGGCCGCAGTGATCGTCAGCACGCCGACGAGCACGGCCGCGATCAAGTCAATGATCGAGACCGGTTCCGTCACCGTGCGCGTCGCTCCCTCAAGTCCCGGCGTTTCGTCGGCGACGGTGGTCGTGGTGTCCCACAATTCCCACTTGTCGAGATAGTTGAGCGCCGGTGTGATGTCGTTCCACACCACCCAGAGTACGGTGCATGCGGCGACGACGAGGGTTGTATTCACCACTTTCTGCGTCTGACGGCTGATTTGTCCCAGATCGGCCCCCGTATCGGCCGGAACTTCAGGCATATTCGAAGTCCCGCCGCCGGACGCCTCAGCCTCCATAGCGGCCGCCCGTCGCTGCCGCGCCTGTTCCATCGCCAGCCGACGACGACGCAGGTTCAGCAAGCGCATCAGCATCGCGCGGACGAAGACGACGGAGAGAAACAGCCAGACCGTCCACTGCGCCTTGGCCAGTATCTTCTGCGCGGTGTAGTAGTAGCCCAGGACAGCCTGACCGACCAGGTACAGCAGAACGCAAACAACGGCCAGATAGATCACGTGCCGGCTGTGGTCAATCCACCCCCCCTGATTGTAGGCGGCCAGATCGAGAAAGACTCCGCCGCGCGGCCGCAGCAGTCGATGCGCGAAGAACAGCATCAGCAGAATCGTGACCACGAACGCCAGAATCTCGATGGCGTCACTGTCGGTCCCGGATTCGGCTTCGTACGAGTGCAGCAGAAACGTGACGAGACCTGCGGGGAAGACGACAAAGATCAGGCCGCGGAACGTGCGGCGGAGCAGGATGATCGTCCGATCGGGCCACTCGAAGTGGGCATCCGCCAACCCTCCCGGCCGGCATGTCTGCCGGAAAAACTCCCAGACAAGATACAGCAGGCTGAGACGCGCCAAACCGCTCGAAAAGCTCTGAATCGAACTCGACTCCCCTCCGGATACGTTCATCCGCCATGCGAGAAACAGCAGAATGCCGGGCCACGGCAGCGAGATCAGAACCGTGATCAGCCAGACCTCCATCGTCGGTTTCAGCGACGTTTGCGCCCGACCACGGGCGACTTTGGACAGCACTCTTAACTGCTTGCGCAGCTTCCGGCCGCGCCAGAGGGTGCCGAGAAACAGCAACCCGGCAATCACCCAGTAGGTGGGATGCGCGGCGACGTCGACGGCGATCGCTTCGCTGAAATCCCGTACGAATCGGCCTTCGAGCAGCCAGATCAGCGTCAACTTGTCGCGCCGCAGCGAATCGAGCGAAAGCGGCTCGTGGCTTCGAATCCAGAGAATGTGCTCGTCGATGAATTCGGCGAACGCCTCGACTTCATCGATCAGTTGCTGCTCCTCCTGATCCAGGTCATCGAGGGTCTTCGTGTAATCGTTGTAGGCTTCAACGAGTTCGCGAAGGTACTCCTGTCGTTGCTGAACCGCCGCCGTCCACTCGTCGCTTTCTGCGAGGCGCTCGGGATCGAGCCGAGGGGTGAAGCTGGTCGCGTAGTCATGGACGATCGCTTCGTCGTCGGCCCACACATCCACCTGTTCGGTGAAATCGAGAAAGCCGTTTTGGGCCTCCTCAATGGCAGCCAGCCGGGCCGTCAATCGCCGCTTAATCGTATCGACGTTGGGAAGCAGTTCCCGTTGTTGCCGCAGGCGCAATCCGAGTGCGGATGTGGGGCCGATGCTCTCAATGCGCGCCATCGCCTGCTCGTGCCATCGCGTCACCTCGTCCAGTTCGGACTTCACGGCTTCGAGGCGGGCGAGATACTTCTGATTTTCCTGCCGAACGCGAACTTCTTCGCGGGCGATCTGGAGGCTGCCTTCAAATTCGCGGTCGTCCAGCCGAATGGGGCCTTCGATCACGGGCCGGATGTCCGGTGTGGCATGCCGCAGCGAGGCTTCCGCCTGCCGGACCCGCTCGCGGGCGTCGGAGCGGCGTCGACGCCCGATTTCAGCCGACAGGGATGCGATCTGTTTTTCCGCCTGCTTGACAAGTTCACGGTTCAGATCGCCGCGCAAATTCGCCACCTCGTAGGCGTCCTCCGCGTCGTAGAGCGCGAGTTCGCTGCGGGCAGCGTCGAGTTTCGCCTCCAGCACCGCAAGGCGACACTGAAGCTCGAATCGAACGGCTTGCGTGACCAGTTGAGGTTCGCCCGCCGCAGGTTCTGCGGCCAGCGACGCCTTGATCTGCTCGATATCGGAGGGAAGTGTGACGAGTTGTTCGCGGAGGTCCTTGCGGCGCGAGGCGCGAGTTCGCGAATCGCCGCGCACCTGCCCGGCCGCCCTCAACTCCTCCAGGCGCTGCTTCGCTTCCGCCAGCGTGGCTTCGAGTTCGGGCAACACCATTTCATCGGAGATCGACGGATCGGTCCGCTTCTGGAGTTCCTGAATCTCCGCCAGGAGCTTTTCGCTGTCGGACTGGGCCGCGGCGGCTCGTTGCGAGAACTGCTGCGCGTCGGTCACCAGCGTCTGGAGTGTGGCAATTTCGATTCCGGCGCGGCGCAGCGCTTCCTCCGCCTTGGTGCGCTGTTCGGGTTCGAGGTCGGTTGCGTTGCTCAGCGCTTCGGTCAGGCGCTGCGCCTCCTGTTGAAGCTTCTGGACAGTCGCCTGCAAGTCGGCGACCCGGTCGGGCTCCGCCGGTGCGTCGCCCTCCTGCCGAGTCTCGGCGGGACCAGCCGTCTGGGCGCGTGCGGAGGGCGCCGCAAGCACCGTCGCAACGGCGAACAGAAATGCAAACAAAAGACCGTGACGGCGGCTCATTCCAGCAGACACAACGGCTCCTTCCTGTCACGACCGGAGGCCTCCGGGTCGATTCTTCGAGAATCGTGGCAAACAACGAAACGGGCGTCAACGTGGTCCCATCGAGGCGGATGGGTCGGAGACCAATCCTTCGTCGGGCCATCTTTGCGGGACATCTCACGAGTTGCGAATCTTCATCATCGGGAGGCCCGGTCTGTCCCGGTTCTGCGGAGCGGGTCTCCCCCTCTCCCCGGAGCGCAGGAAATTGATATTCTGGCAGACGACGCCGACCCGCAACGAATGCTGCCGGCGGCTGTCATCGAATCAAAGGCGAATGATGCGACTGATTCTGCACGGACTGCGAGCCGACGAACCGCTCATTCGAGACGCCGTCAGACGGTTGCGATCTGAGGGCCATGCGGTAGAGGTTCGCGTCACGTGGGAAGACGGCGACGCGCACCGCTTGGCGCTGGAAGCGGTCCAGGCCGGCGCCGAGACGGTCGTCGCCGGTGGAGGAGATGGAACGATTAATGAGGTGTGCAACGCACTGCTCGAAACGGATCGGGCAAACGACGTCGTTTTCGGCGTGCTTCCCTTGGGAACCGCCAACGATTTTGCGACCGCAGCCGGAATCCCGACGGACGACCCGTATGCGGCGCTGCGGATCGTCGTCGAGCGACCACCAACGCGGATTGACGTGGGGCGCGTCAACGATCGGCATTTCGTCAATGTCGTCAGCGGAGGATACGGTGCGGAGGTGACCACGGCGACGGATCCGTCCCTCAAGCGGGTGCTCGGCGGCTTCGCCTATTTCCTGACCGGGCTGACGAACATGGACGCGAGCGGGCCGCGCCATCTCCGGCTGCAAGGCCCCGGCCTTGAGTGGGAAGGCGACCTGTTGGCGTTTGCCGTCTGCAACGGACGACTGGCCGGCGGCGGATTTCACGTCGGACCCCACGCGATTCTGAACGACGGCCTGCTGGACCTGATGATCCTGCCGGACCTCCCGTTTTCGGAATGGCCGCACATTCTGCACGAGTTCCGCACGGGCGAGACGGGGGAGCCCCCGGAAGAAGTCATTTACCGGCAGTTGCCGGAACTGACTATCGAAGCGCCCGACAGTCTACAGATCAATCTGGACGGCGGACCGATTTTCGGGACACGGTTCGAATTCAGCGTAGCGCCGCAACAGTTGCAGATGACTCTGCCGGAGGGTTCTCCGCTGGTGAAAACTCCGTGACCACGACTGTTCTGACGATGGTTGATCGCCTTTTCTGCATCAGTCTCTGAACAGTGATTGCTTACGCCTTGCGCCTGCAAAGTCGATTCGTCGCTCTCTTCGCTCCGCCTGCCGGCTTCTGTAAGATTCGTTCCGGATCGGAGTCAATCAGCCGGAGCCGGAATCAGGGGCGCAGCGGATGTTGTGGGAAGTTGAAATTTCGCCGCGAATGGGCGAAGTGGACCGCGAGGGACAGCGGGTCTGCGGTGAAGCCCGCACGCTCGGGGTGAGTTCTATCTCCGAAGTTCGGAGCGCCCGGTCGTTTCTGATCGAGGGTGAGCTTGCAGAGGAGGACGTCAAGGGGCGTGCCGCCGCGTTGCTGGCCGACTCCGTGACCGAGTCCTGCGTGGTCCGGCCGCTCCCAGCGAGCGGGAACGGTTGCGATGCGGCCGGGACGACGCTGCTCAACGTGCTTCTGAATCCGGGCGTGACGGACAACGTGGGTCGGACGGCGCAGGCGGCGCTGGCCGATCAGAGCCTGGACGTGGCGCGGGTCGCAACCTGCCGTAAGTACTGGGTCAACGAGACCGCGGACCCCGCCGACGTCGACCGTCTGTGCACGAAGGTGCTGGCGAACGAGGCGATCGAGCACGTGGCGCGAGGGCCTCTGCAGCTCAAGAGCCTCGCGCTCGGCAGCGAGTACGAGTTCAAGCTGCAGCATGTGGCGATCCGCGAACTGGATGATACGGCGCTCAAGCGACTCAGCCGGGAGGGGCAGTTGTACCTGTCGCTGGCCGAGATGCAGACGATCCAGCAGCACTTCCGCAAGTTGAAGCGCGACCCGACCGACATCGAACTGGAAACGATCGCCCAGACCTGGAGTGAACACTGCTCGCACAAGACGCTGGCCGGGCGGATTCACTATCGGGACTCCGATGGCGAGCGGCGATTCGAGAACATGCTGAAGGAGACCGTCTTTGCCGCGACGCAGGAGATCCGCAAACGGCTGGCAGACGACGACTGGTGCGTCAGCGTCTTCAAGGACAATGCGGGCATCGTACGGTTCAACGACGACTTCGACGTCTGCATCAAGGTGGAAACGCACAATCATCCTTCGGCCCTGGAGCCTTACGGCGGCGCGAACACCGGACTCGGCGGCGTCATTCGCGATCCCCTCGGCACAGGTCTCGGCGCAAGACCAGTCTGCAATACGGACGTCTTCTGTTTCGCTCCCCCCAACACTCCGTACGACCAGTTGCCGCCGGGAGTTCTGCATCCCCGGACCGTGATGCAGGGCGTCGTTTCCGGTGTGCGGGACTATGGCAACCGGATGGGCATTCCCACCGTCAACGGCGCGGTCTATTTCGATGAGCGGTACATCGGGAACCCGCTCGTCTACTGCGGCAACGTGGCGCTGATCCCGCGCGGGATGAGCGAAAAGCGTGTTGTTCCCGGCGACTGGATCGTGGCAGTCGGAGGCCGGACGGGGCGGGACGGCATTCACGGGGCAACGTTTTCATCGGCAGAATTGACTCACGAAAGCGAATCAGTTTCCGGCGGCGCCGTGCAGATCGGCAACGCCATCATCGAAAAGATGCTGCTCGATGTGATTCTGGAGGCGCGCGACCGCGGGCTGTATCACGCGATTACCGACTGCGGAGCGGGTGGGTTCTCCAGCGCCGTCGGCGAGATGGGCGAGGAGACCGGTGCGGAAGTCTGGCTTGAGAAAGCGCCTCTGAAGTATGCCGGCCTGACTTACACCGAAATCTGGATCAGCGAGGCGCAGGAGCGAATGATCCTGGCCGTCCCGCCGGAGCACTGGGAAGAGTTTCACGAACTGTGCGCGTCGGAAGGCGTCGAAGCGACTGTCATCGGCCGGTTTACCGATTCGCAGCGGCTCATCCTGAATTTTGACGGGCAGGAAGTCGGCGATCTGGGTATGGACTTCCTCCACGGCGGCCGACCGCCGGTCGTCCGCGAGGCTGTGTGGCAGCGGGACACGCCTGCGAACGTACGCTTTGCAACGGATCAGCGACCGGTTGCACCACAGGATCACGGCGAAACTCTGAAGCGGATTCTCGGTTCGCTGAACGTCTGCTCGAAGGAGTGGATCATCCGGCAGTACGACCACGAAGTGCAGGCGGGAAGTGTGGTCAAGCCGCTGGTCGGCGTTCACAACGACGGTCCGTCTGACGCGGCCGTCGTGCGGCCGGACCTGAAGTCCAGTCGCGGGCTGGTGATCGCGTGCGGGATGAACCCGCGCTACGGGGACATTGATCCGTACTGGATGGCGGCTTCGGCGATTGACGAGGCGGTCCGCAACTGTGTGGCAGTCGGCGCAGATCCGCATCGGATCGCCATCCTCGACAACTTCTGCTGGGGCAACACGGAGCGGCCGGAGACGCTGGGGTCGCTCGTCCGTGCGGCGATTGCGTGTCATGACGTGGCGGTGGCGTACGGCGCGCCATTCGTCAGCGGCAAGGACTCATTGAACAACGAGTTCACCTACACGACCGCCATTGATTCCTCGGGGGCGATCTGCGAGCGGTCTATTACGATTCCTCCATCGCTGCTGATCACGGCCCTCGGCCAGATTGAGGACGTTGAGCGGGCTGTGACGATGGACCTCAAGCAACCGGGGAACGTGCTGTTTCTGGTGGGCGAGACAAAGGCGGAGTTGGGAGGCAGCCATTTCTTGCAGGTCGGCGGGCAACCGACCGGTTCACCGGCTGACGAAGCCGTGCCGGTCGTTGACCTCGAGACTGCGCCGGCGAACTTTGAAGCCGTTCACAGCGCGATCCGTGGCGGTCTCGCGCTCAGTTGTCATGATCTGAGCGAAGGCGGTCTGGCGGTAGCTCTGGCCGAGATGGCCTTTGCCGGCGGACTGGGAGTGGACGTCGAATTGTCGCCAGCAGACGATCCAACGGCGGTGATATTGTTTTCTGAGTCGAACACACGATTCGTCGTCGAGGTTCCGCCGGAGTCCGCAGAGGAGTTTGCGGCGTCGGTCCCGCAGTGCCGTCGAATCGGAGTTGTGACCAGGAAGGCGTCGATGGTCGTTCGTGTGGACACATTGACGGTGATTGAGGAGTCGATCGACGAACTCAAATCGGCTTGGCAGCAACCGCTGGCCTGGGATTAGAGCGAATTGCTCTACCATGTGTCCGCGTCGAGCGGTGTTTGGACTGTCGAGGACGTGAATCCGCGAGACAGATCGCCAACACTGATTTGCAAAGCGCTATAGCGACGCATCGTCGGTGCGTCGCTAAACAAGCAGGGACTTATGTCATTTCGCGAAATCGCCGTCGACGCGGCCCGGCTCGGCGGCCGGATTCTGGAAGAATGGCGGCCGAAGTTCACGGCCCGCGAGAAAAGTCCGTCCAATCTCGTCACCGAAGCCGATCTTGCGTCGCAGCAGGCGATCTTCGAGTTCATCCGGGAGCGTTGCCCTGACCACCGGTTCCTCGGCGAGGAGGGTCTTTGCCACGACGAGGGGGACTCGCCGTTTCGCTGGATCATCGACCCGCTGGACGGTACGTCAAATTATGTGCACGGCTTTCCGTACTACGCGGTGTCGATCGGGCTCGAACAAATGGGACGGTTGATTGCCGGCGCGATCTACGACCCCTGCCGCGACGAGATGTTCTCCGCGGAAGCCGGAGGCGGCGCCACACGGAACGATGAACCGATCCAGGTTTCAGACGCGACGGACCTGTCGGACGCACTCTGTATGGCGTCTCTGCCGGTGAAATCGAATCGGGGGGATCCGGCGGTTCAGCGGTTCCTGCGAGTTCTCGAGGCCGCTCAACATGTCCAGCGGACCGGGTCGGCGGCGCTGAATCTCTGCGGCGTTGCCTGCGGACGGGTGGATGCGTTCTGGTCGACGAGCCTCCATCCGTGGGACATGGCGGCCGGCGTGCTCATCGTCAGAGAGGCCGGCGGCGAAGCGACGAAGACCGACGGGCGGGCTTTCGATGTGAATTCGCCCGATCTGCTGGCGACGAATGGGACCGAGTTGACTGCGGCACTGGTCAGGCACCTGGCCGGGCCTGAGTTCTGACCGACCGCCGGTGGTCGTCGAGTGAACGTTGCAGTGCGAGAATCGCGGAGTGCGAGACTGTGCCGCGTGTTGGTGCTTTTCAACACGCCAGACCATTCGTTGTCACACGTCGAGCGGCAGAAAACCGGGCGAATTTGACGGGAGTTCGCCTTTCCTTCTTTTTCGCACCTGTCCCAAGAGGTATGATACGACAGGGTTTACGGTTGCGACGTTGGGCGCTCGCATCACCTCCCTGAGCCGTTCAACGACGTCATCGCTCAGCGACTGTCATCCGGTATCACTTCGCAATCGGCGCTGCTGGGCGGCGACCTTCGTCGCCGCTTCGTGTTGTTGTGTAATCTCCGGGACAGTCATCGACCACGCCCGCCGAAGGGATTTCCGAACGTGCTGCGCGTTCTGATCATTCTGGCAGCGACTTCCGTTGCCTTTGGCTTGTCTGCTGTGACTCCCGGTCGGGCTTGGTCTGACGATGGAAACAGCCCCTCTGCGAGAGAAAGCGCGTCCTCGTCGACCGATCGAGCCAATGCCGAGAGTGACGCCGTTCCCCCAACCGATGAGGGTCGCCTTCCGCAGTCGGACAACGAGAATCGACGCGCCGAAACATTCACCGAGATTTTCGAAGCGGACGCCGAGCATTTGGCCGATCGTCCCAAGGCGATTTATATCTCGAGGCTGGAGCTGAACGGTGTGGTTCAAGGCGACACCGCTGAAGTGACGGCTGCTGTGGACGTTGAATTGACGCGGGCGACCGGCGACTGGTACGTGTTGCCGCTCGGTTTCGATCAGGCCAGCCTGCTGAGTTCGCGATACGAGGGACCTGGCGATGCTGCTCCAGAGGGCGCCGAACGGCAGGGATCGGGCCAACGCTGGGTGTTCCGCGGCAAAGGGCGGCACCAGTTGACATTCCAATTGCGCGTGCCGGTTCGCCGCACGGCGACCGGTCGACAGTTGCAGTTGACGATTCCCGAACTCCCGAACGGATTTCGCGCGATTGCCAACCTGCGCGTCGACGACGCTCGCGCCGTTCGGGGAACGGCGGGTCAGGGCACGACGATCAGCTCCACGAATGCGACGGAAAGCAAGGGGTTGAGTCTTGAATGCGAAGTTTCCGGGATCCGGTGGGACGTCTCCTGGCGAATTCGACGCGACGATGCACCGACGATTGGAGCGGTCACGACTCTCTTGCGAGTGACTCGGAGCAGCAATCGTTTGCAAGTTTCCGCTCTCCAGGAGTGTCGGATCGCCTGGGCGGACGTCGACCACCTGAGGGTCCGCATTCCCGAGGGTTTCGAGATCGAAGCAGTCCGTCAAATGCAGTCAGACTCCTCGCAACCTTTGCGGTTTGAGGGCGTTTCTGGCGAACCAGGCTGGATCAAGGTCTCACTGACTGACGATGTCCAGGACCGCGTGGAACTTCAATGGGAACTGTCTCGTCCGTTTCCAGACGACGGCGAGGTCATTCGGCTGGACGGGCTTGAGATTGCGGACGCCGGGAGTCAGTCGGGAAGCATCGAAATCGAAGCGATTCCGGGATACTTCCTGGATTGGGTGAACTACGAAGACTCCCCCGTCACGCAAGTGGACCCACCGGACGACCGGCCCGGGGCCGCAAACATCGCCTACGCATTCAAATTCTCGCATCAGCCCATCGATCTCGACCTCCGGTTTTCGCAGATCGATGCAGAGACTGACGGCACGGCGGACTATCTGATCCGACTCAACGAAGGGAAGGCGGACCTCTACGCGGCTGTGCAAATCGAAGTGTTGAGCGGCAGCGTCGACCGCGTCGAGTTGACCTGGCCGGGGCATCGGGAGGATGGATGGCGACCCGCACGAACGACCATTCCGGTTCACGTCGGTGAACAAACGTCGTCGACAGAGCACGAAGCGATCCTCGAGACAGGAATCGACGACGACTCGCAGGATCTGTTGTCGGTCCGGATCGATGAACCCTGCACGGGCCGTTTGTCATTCCTGCTGCACTTTGAAAGAACGTCTGCATCAGACGCTGACGGATTTGCCGGCCCTCTTCCGCTGCTCAACGGAGTTTCGCAGCGGTCGAGGACACTGGCGGTCGCCGGACCGATTGACTTCGAGTTTGACGTCGTCGGTGAAAGCGGTCCGCTGCCAGCACCGCCGGCCGATGCCCGGTTGGCGCCCGGCTTTCCGGAAGAAGTCACGGAGCCGGCGAGTTCGCCGATCACGCTGTACAGGATCGATTCTCCGGACCAGACGTTGAACATCGACGTCACTCGCCACCAGCGATCGATCGAGGCGAATGTGATGGTGGCAGTCACGGACCTGCGTCCCGCCCGGCTGCGGGTGATCCAGGAGGTCGCCTTTTCAGTGGCCTACGGCCGCATCGAGTCGGTTCTGTTCGATCGTCCCGAATCGCTCAGCAGCGTGATCAATTCCGATTCTATTGCGTTGGGAGACGACTATTCGGAGATCGGCCCCCGTTTCCGGTTGAGAGACGGGACGCCGCTCCAGGCGGAGATCGTTGAGGGACATCTGAAGGTCAATCTGGATGAACCGCGGCACGGTGATTTCAGCATCTTTATCGACTACCTGTTGCCGGTTCCCGGACGATCTGATGAACATACGGTGAGTTTCGACGTCCCGATCCTCCCGTCGATTGACGCCGAATACGGCAGCACCGTGCTGCAGATCGTCGACGAAGACGTGCTTCGCCTTGACGCAAAGGAAACCGGATGGCAGCCCGAGTTGACACGAACCAGCGGCGAAGCCTGGTCGACACGGACGCCGCGCGAGTTCGTACGGCTGTCGCGGGATGAATCCATCGTCAACGTGCCGCAGCAATACACGATCGAAACCGCGTTCCTGCGCACATTGATTGGAGACGAGGGCCAAACGACGACCTACGCCGACTACGACGTCCGAGAGGCGCCCGCACGGTTGCTGATCATGTTGCCCCAAGACACAGGCGCGGCGGACTTCTACTGGAACGGCCGCAAACTGACCAGCGATCGTGAAGTTCGACCCTATACCGGAGAACCGGGCCAGTATCTCCTGGCCATCGAGGACGGGGAACTCGAGGCGCTCTCGGGACGCCTCTCAGTCAGATTTCGCTCACAAAGTCACGGCGTCCTGAATTTCATCTCGCAACGAACAGTGCAGTTTCCCAGGTTTCCGCAAAGGGTCTGGATCGAAGAGACGATCTGGGAGATCGGGCTGCCGCTTGGTCATCAGTTGTTTGAATCGCCCGACGGAATGGTGCCCCAATACACCTGGGAACGCACGGTCGCCGTCTGGATGCGGCGTCCCACGCGCGCGTACCGCGACCGCCGCGCCAACTTCATAGCGTCCGGCTCAGGAGCCCCTCCCGTTTCGCAGGGAGGAAACGTGTACGCCTATCGTGCGGTCGGGAGTCTGCAGGCGGCGCAATTCGGTTCGATGGCTCAGACGTTCATCGTCCTGATTGGAGCCGGAGTCACGCTGTTGTTGGGTTTCGTATTCGGCAGGATCCCCACGACACGAAACGTTTTCTCGATCCTCGTGTTGGGCTTCGTGTTCTCGCTGGCCAGCTTGTGGCGGCTGGAGCTGATGCAACTTCTGCTGCAACCGGCGCTGCTCGGCTTGTTGTTGGCGCTGGTGGCGACAACTTTCGACACCGCCGCCCGCCGCCGCCCGCGCCGTCGACTGAGAGAGACACCCGTGGAACCCCCTCCCTCCGCAGTTGGACGGGAACAGCGATCCTCGGTATACGGATCCTCCTCCGCCGCTCCACGGAGTCAGGCGCCAACGGCGGTGTACCAGCCTTCCGCGCCGTCGGAATCCGGGGGCGCGTCGTGATCGGCCGAGTCATGCTGCGGGGCGTCTGCACGATGCGCGGGAAGTCCGTGGCCGGGAACCTTCTTTGCCTGGCAATGGCATGGCTGGCGCTGTGCTCGTTGTTCTCTCGGTCGACCGTCGCACAGTCGAGCGACAAGCGAATTCGTCGCGCCTATCTTCTAGACGGCCGCACTCAATCACCACCGTCCGATCGATGGGCGGCTGTCCCGATCGACGAATTGCAGGAGTTTCTGAACGTCGTCGACCCGGAGGATGACCGGTCCAGTCCGCGAACCGTCTTCAGCCGGGCCGTCTTTCGCGGCGCGATGACCGACGCAGGGGCGCTGTCTGGCCAGCTCGAGGCGGAGATTTCGAAACCGCAGGACGCCTCACCCTGGATGCAGTTGGGAGACGTACGCGGCTCCGTGTCCGACCTGGGCTGGAATGGTCAGCCGGCGATCTGGGGCACCTCTCGCGACGGGCGCGTCTTGCTGTTCGCTGATGACAACGACCGACTAGTCACGGGAAACTGGTCGCTTGCCGGCCGGGTTGTCGCTGATTCGATCGAGTTCGAGTTTCTGCTGCCGCATTGCGAATCTTCGCGGATGGAATTGCGGATTCCGAATCGATGGCAACTCGCCTGCCACGCCGGGCATGTTGGTGTCGTCGATGGCGGTGGCGATGCAGACGAGCGGTTGTGGACGATCGATCTCGGACGGCAAAGCCGCGGGATTCTGACTCTGGAGCCTGCCGTCGAGCGGGCGGCGCCGACACTCGCGGCTGAGCGAACGTTGCGATACGCGGTCCTCGTCGATCGTTGTCGCGTTCAGGCGGATTTCGTTGTGCATGCCTACGATTCCGTCCCTGATTCCCTGGTCTTTCAGGTTCCCCTTCAATTGTCGGACTTGCGAGTGACCTTGGGGGGGGCGGGGCTCACTGGGCGAAGCGAACCGGCCGGAGGTTTCAATCGCCTGGTCGTTCCACTTCCCTCGTTGCCGCCGGGGAAAATCGGTCCGATTCGAATCATGGGAGAATACGTGTATCCGGAAGACGAGGAGTGGCCCGCGCCGCGGATTGTGCTGGAGCGGAGCACCTTGATCAGCGGTCGCAGGGCCATCGAGTTTTCGAGCCCCATGAGGCTCGAGCGACTCCGTGAAGTCGCTTTGCGAGAGACGAATGTGGACGCGGATCTGACGGGAACAGTCTGGTCGTTTGAGGATATTCGTGAGGACGGTGAACTCATTGTTCGCGCGAGCCGCAGGCGACCCGAGCTAAGCGGTCGGCTGCTGCAATTCCTGGATTTCTCCGGCAAGCCCACCACCGGAACGGCTGCAGTCGACCTCCGCAACCGGTCCGGTTCAACGTTCGCGCTGACTTTTGACGTTCCACCTCACTGGACGGTCACCGATGTTGAGCCCGCCGGCGGTGCCGATGAAAGGCCGATCGCCGGTTGGCGCCAGACCCGTCAGGGAAACGGATCGCGTCTCCTGATCAGCCTTGGCAGAGCGCTGACCCCGAATTCCCCCTGTCGACTCGTCGTTTCCGCCCGTTTGTCTCAGCGGAGATTCGATGAACCGGATGCACTGACGCCGCTGAACTTTGCAGACTGGCAGTCGCGGACCGTCATTCGAGGGGGGCTCTCGGCGGAATGGCAGCGTGCGGATGGCTGGAATACGGCGTCCGGCACAAGTGACGCCGGCGCGGATTGGTCGGACCTTGCCTCGTTGCTCGGGATTCGAGGCGACGACGATCTGATCTGGCTGGACGGGCCGCCGAAGCCCGCCGGCACGCACTTGATCGAAGCGGAAACCCAGGGGTCGGATAATGCGCCGCGGAGCGCTCCGGCGTCTTCGGACCCCGATGAAAGCGACCTGCGTTCGTCGGCGAGAAGCACTCCGCCCCGGATCGAGCTGTGGCTCGCGTCGTCGATCACCGGCGATTCCGGCAAGTGGCATCTGCATCAGGCGCGGTTCGTATCCTCAGGCGATCTGGCGGGACAGCAGGTCCGTTTTCGACTCGATCATCCCGCCGTGCTTGACAGCGTACGGGCGGCTGGGGTGACTCAGGCGGTGCTCAAGGCAACTGACACGTACGAATTGCCTTCGTTGCCCGGCGGCGTGCGGGAATTCGAAGTCCGCTATCGCACGCCCGCTTCCGACGACGGCGCCCGGTTGCGACGCACGGTTCCCATCGTCTTCCCGGAGTTAGATCGGGATGTGCAGCAATTCACCTGGCGACTCGACCTTCCCGCTTCCACAGAGTTGACTCGCTGTCCCGTCGATTCTGCCGTCTGGGAGGGCGCCCGCGAACTTTCATGGATGGAAAGAGTTTTCGGGCCCCTCGCCCGCGATGCGAGGAAAGCTCGATTCAATCCGTTCGACGGATCGCATTGGTCGTTGCTCTGGGGGCGCGACGAACAGTCTCCTCGATCTTCGTCGCCGAACAGTTCAATCCCGATCATCGTGCAAACGGTCGCCTTCCCTGCGGATGGGAAGCTTGAACTGTGGAACCGCGATCGCTCACGCTCTCTTGCGTGGCTCGCCATGTTTACCGTCATGACGGCGATCGCCGGATTGCGGTGGTTGCAAGCCAAACGAAGCGGCGCCATTTCGGCGTTCCTTGTCGTGGCCTGCCTGCTGATCGCCGTTCTCGCTCCCGTTTATTACGCTCCCATTGCCGGCGGGGCCTTCGTCGGTGCGATCATCGGTTCGCTCACTCCCCGCAAATGGCTTGTGCGGCGGGATCTGCTTTCCAGACTCGGGCCCCGGACCGGAACGCACTCCAGCATCGCTCGGGCATCGCAGATCGCGAGCGCGGTTCTGTTGGCAGTTGGGATGTCCCAGCAGACCGCGGGCTTGGCGCAGGAAACCACGCCCGCGGCGACAACGGCCTCCGACAGCGTTGAGTCGCAACCGCGCTGGGACGACGTCGACGTGCTCCTGCCGCCTGACGAGTCCAGCGGTGAGCCGATTGATTTTCCGGAAGGGGACCGCGGATACCTTCACGAACGCTGGTGGCCGGATTTCCTCGAGTGGAGAAACCGTGAGCATCCCCGGCCCGCCTACCTTCTTTCGACGGCAAGCTACACGCTTACCGATCCCACGCGCGGCAAAATTCACGCACAATTCAGCGTCCTGCTGCTCAAACCAGACGCCCCCGTGAGAGTCTCACTCGCGCTGCGTGGCGTCAGTTTCGAGAGCGCTGACGACTGTCGCGTTGACGGCCAGCCAGCGGTGTTGCGCCCGGCGGCGGACTCGCAGTCCTATCTCGTTGAAATCGCTCCTCGACGTGCAACCGCCGATGGCGCGTCACAGGAGGATGCTGAATCGAATGCCTACCGGAACGCCACCGTCGAGGTCTGGTTTACTCCGATCGCCATTGAAGATCACAGCGAGTGGACGATCGGCCTGCCGAGAATCGCCGACTCCCGCCTCATATTGCCTCAGAGCATCTCCGACCGCAGGATTGAACCATCGCCCGTTCGCCTCGCTCCCCCTCAGGATGCGACGGCTGAGATGTCGTACTGGTCGATCGGATTTACCGATACACTCCGGGTTCGGAGCCGGCCATCGGCAGCAGACACGGAACGTGACGAACCGTCGACGGACGTCAAGGCGGAAGCCGTTTCCCTGGTCGAAGTGCATCCACTGAAACTACGCGTCCGGACACGTCTCACGCTGCTCGAGTCCAGTCCGGGGTCGGTCGTTTCTTCCCGGCGAACCCTGCACCTCCGTCTCCCCGCGACCGCGGTCGTCCGGGAAGCCGCGGGCGACCGCTTGCGACGATTCTCCACCCGGCAGATCCAGACCGGCGAGACGTTAATGTCGCTCGAGTTCGATGTGCCGCTGCAAGCTGGTTCGCTGGTTCATCTCGACTTTGCGTTTCCGCCGGAACACCGCGAGCGGCAGATCGTCATTCCCCCGATTCCCCTTCTGGGCGACAGCGCACAAGTGCAACATCACGTGGGGCTGGTCGCGGCGCGCGGGTTGACCCTGCAGGTGGACCGGACTGCATCACTTTCAGAAGCAGTGGACGAAGTCCTTCCACAGTTGTTTGGATCGGTTGCTCCCGAGGAAACCGGTTGGCCGGAACCCGCCGAAGCCTTTCTGCTGCATCACGCTTCCGCCATACCGGTCCTGGTCGACCGCATCCAACCTGTGCGTGAAGCACGGATTGAGAACAGCGTCCGGTTAAGGTCGCATCGTCTGGAGTGGCACGCGGAGGTGACCGTCGATGTGAAAGATGCCGCGGCATTCCGGCACGAGTTCCGGTTGCCAGGCGCCGTTCGCGTTGACTCGGTCATGGTCGTTCAGAATCAGGTCGACCGTCTGCTCGACTGGTCACGCTCCGAGGACAAACTTCTCGTGCACCTGAGGGACGGGCAACCGGGTCGGTATGAGATCACAATCGACGGCTGGTCGTCGTTCGAGATGGACGAGTTCACACCGCTTCCAGCCCTCCAGTTTCCAGCGGCGCAAGTCCTTGCGTCCGAAGTCGTGATTGCGTCGCCCGGACACCTCGTCACTTTGTATTCCTCCGACCGCACCGAAATCGACGCCTCCAGTGTCGAAACTGACAGCCAGGAGTCTTCGACTGGACCGTCGATACGCAGGTTCTCCACTGAGTCAGGTCCGGTCCCCGTTGCGTTTCGCGCAGTACCGAAGACGAATTCTCTTCCGGTCGACATCGTCACTTTTCTTGTCCCTGCGGACGGCCGGTGGCGACAGGAAATGCGATTCTTTCCGCATGAATCGGACGCCCACCTTGATCGCTTCATCGTCGGCGTGTCGCGCGATGATGTGAGCCGTCTCGAAGACGCGTCATCCGAATCGGAAGCGTCAAGAACCAGGACTGCCGACGGCGATGTGCGAATCGAGTTCGTCAGGCAGAAACCGGAGGAACCGCTGCATGGACGTCTGACATTCGGGCCCCTGGATCCGACCGCTCCCGAACTCGCGATCCCCCGCATCGATCTGCTCGACATGAAGGTCGGCGATCATTTGCTGATCGTTCCCGTTGATTGTGAATACTCGCCAGGTGAGGGCGGAACCGAAGCGGTCGCCGAGGCGGACCTGAATCCGCTTCTGCGAGCCCGCCTGCGGCAGATCGCCTCATCGCCGGACTCACGCATCTACCGGAGATCGGAGCAATCCGAACCGCTGGTGCTCATCCGCAACGAAGCACAGGAACCCGGTTACGTCACGGCGCTTGAGGAATCGATCGTCTGGCACGCAACCGACGGCGGCCGCTACGGGCTCTTGACCGCTTACATCGCGAGTCCTGATTCAACAAGCAAGTTGGAGATTCGAGTTCCCAGCGGTGTCGAGATCGTCGGCAGTCGCATTGATGGCAACGACACACGTTTTTCAAAGATTGACGAATCGACCATTGCGATTCCGCTCCAGCACACGCACGGCGCAAGAGTTTGCGTTGCTGAGATCGATTGGCGTACGAACCAGGGGACTTCAGGCGGACCGGAGGAAACCGACGATGCGATTCCCGCAACGACTGGCGGCCCGCCGTCTCGTCGCCTCGTGATCCATGTGCCGCCGCAATCTCAGAAACTGGTCCGCATCGGAGGAAAACCAATGCTGACACCGCGTGAGTACGCGTGGATTCGTGCGGAGTCGCTGCTGAACGCCCTGGGAGAGGACTGGCGCCCCGACAAGGACAATGCCTCGGCTGCGGTCATGAAGCTGTTGGACGACTCATTGACGGTGATCCGGTCCGCTGAGTCGAGCGACCATGAAAAAGCGCTGCGCAGCCGGATCGCGTTGATCCGCGAGCGGGTCGGCGGCGATGAGAGTCGATCTTCACCCGGAGCGTCCCCGCCGGCATCGACGGTGAGTTCACCGTACGCCACCGCAATGGGCGACGATCGTGTCGTCCTGCTGCGGGCCGGCGATTCGAAGCCTTCACAGCAGTTTCTGGTGATCGATCGCTCTCTCGGGCGGGTGTTCTTCGCCGCGGGAATCATCATGTGCTGCCTGATCGCAGGAATCGCGATGATCATTCTGCGCAGACGGATGCCATCCGGTCGATTGATTCCGGTCAACGGGTCGTATGTGGGAATGTTTGTTGCGGGAGTTTTGTGGTGGATGTGGTTCCACGCGGGAACGTTGGGACTGTTGATCGCGCTATGGGCTGCCGTCCTGCAATGTCTCACGTGGCGGCGGAATGTCGGGTCAGCCGCAGCCGGGTCGTGAATGCGGCAAGATCGCGGGTGAACCGGCGTTACTGGGCCACCGACCGGGATCCGTTGGGCGATCCCGCGATCGGAACGCCCTGCGGAAGTGGTCTCGCGGCCACGTCGAAGCCGATCGAGTGGGCGTATTCCTGCAGACGTTGATGCAGGTCGAAACTGTCCGGATAGATCCAGAAGGTCAACGTCGAACTCGCACCGGCCAACTGGAGCGCCTCCCGGAATCGCGACCCTGCAGCCAACGCCTCTTCCGCCGATTCGGTCGGCGCGCCTGGCAGCGGTTCAATTTCGTAATAGGAGAGCCCGATCCGCAATACCGGACCGCCGTTTCGCAACTCTTCGAGCACTGAGAGTTGCTGTCGTTGCACCGTGTAATGCAACAGGTACCCGTTCAGCGGACCGACGGTTCCCTCGTACCGCTCGAGACGAAACAGCATGTCCTTGTTGCGCTCGATCCGGTCCTTGAGCGATACGGTCAACGACTGAATAGGGACGACGGAGACGCGCCCGGCCGCCAGTCGGAAATGGACCTCCGAACCTTCAACTGCTCTTCCGACGGGCGTTACGCGATGGTTGAGCACTTGCGTCGTGGGCGGCTGGTCCCGCGTGAGGCGGACGGCGGACCGCATCTCCTGCAAGCGCCTTTCCGCGCGATTCCGGTCCTCGTCTCGTTCGACCGCTGCCAGCTTTGCCTGCGCGAGGGCCTCGGCCTCCTGCTCGACGGTCTGTTGAAGACGCGGAAGCCGATCACGCGTTGATGCAGCACGTTCGCGAACATGCGCCAATCTTTGCCGCTGCCAGTCACGATCATCAGCGGCGGCAGAAATCTCCGACTTCAGACGATCTGCAAGCGCCACCAGTTCGCGAGGAGGCTCCGGCGGACCGAGGGGCGGTTCGTCGAGAACTTCACCCGACGAAGCCGTTTCGAAGAGGTCGCTGGGCATCGCCGGATCTTTGAGGGCGCCCACGTCGACCAGCTCGGACTCTTCAACAACAGGTGGCGATTCGGGGCCGAGAACCACGAGGTCCAACGGCGGGGTGAACTGGAATTCCACGGATGTCGCCCCGGAACGTCCTGGCGGATCGACCGGGGCCTCCCCAATCGGAGCGCGGCTGACGCGCAAACCGGCGATGACGATCAAGATAATCAGAATGCCAACGACATTCGCAACGATGTCCAGAAACGAATCGGAACCGAATTCGAGCGACTCCCGTTTCGACGACTTTGACATTTTGTGCTCAGTTTCGGCGGACTGGAGGTTCTGGGGGACGGGGTTTCACCGTCGTGCAATATGACCAGGCGGAATGACAGGCGCGGTCATTCGAGGACGTGTTCCACCCTGGACTTGAGTCCCCAGCCGGTGACCACGGCCATCAGGCGATCCTGATACTGATTTCCACCGGGCAGAACCTCGAGTTCCACGGTCGGAATCCAGTCGAATCCCCGCGGAGGTTCCCCCCAACTCTTGACAAGGCCGTCCAGCGTGACGGCCAGTTCATACTGCAGTTGTTCGCGAGATATTCCGCTTGTGATCTGAATCGGAGTTTCATTCTCCACAATCACTGCGGAATCATTGACCCGGATCAGGATGTCGCGTTCCAGACCGATCTTGTCGCTGCGAGAAGCCCGGCTGAAAGGCGGAGATTCGGGATCAAGGTTCGCGGAATCCGGACTACCGGCGCCGGTTCTTCGTGTCGGCTGCGGCGAACCGCGATTCGCCGATCCGCCTCTCGATGACTCCGGGCCGGCGCGATTCGCGCGCCTGGAAGAGTCGCCATCTCCGGTTTCGCGGCCGGCGCTCTCCCAGTCGGTCTGGTTCGGAGCCGCTCGCGGAACGATTGCTTCCTGTCGGACCTGTTCGTCGTACAGTTCGGCTCGGGAATCGTAGGCTTTCGATGCCGGTTCCCCCGCCAGACCGGTTGCCGAGTCCGCTTGACTTAACCGTGATGCATAGTCGGGAAACTCAATCACGCGCGGCCGAGTCGCCGGCTCAACGACTCTCGGTCCCCCCGTCGTTCCAGCGTTGCGATCCCACCGGCGGCCCCCGAAGTGGACCGTATTTCCCCCTCCCCTCAACCGTTCAACCTCTTCGAGGTAGAAACGCCCTTCTCCATCGTCGAACTGCAATTGCCGCGCGACGGGGAGCCTGCCGGAGGAAGTCTGCGCCAGCAATCGATCCCGTTCTCGAAGCACAGCGTCGACCGCGGTGCGGCAGAGTTCGACCGCTGCGGGAGTCGTTTCCGGCCACTCGAACTCCTGCTCCTGCTTGACCAGTTCATAGCCGAACGGAGAATTCATCGACTCCAGCAGTCGTCGGGCAACGTAGTAGGCCACGGTCCCGCGCGGCCTGACGACCAGCAGCACATAAGGCTGACCTGCCGATTCTCCGTTCAGCCTCTCTTGAAAGTCCTTCGCCGTCCAATAGTTGATGAGCGCGTCCGCGCCGGCGCGAAGTGGATTTCGAATGGGTGGGAACCCGTTCAGTTGTTCCGGCGTGAGTGTGATCTCTTCGGATGCGAACGTCAGCCCTGTCTCGGTACATTCGATGATGATCGGCCTCCGCACCGTGCCGAGCCGGCCGTCGTAGGGCAGAATCCGATATCGGGTTTCGGCGGCGGCCTGCGCCTCCCGGGCTTCCTTCAGTTCGTTTTCCGTCGTTCGAATCTCGCTGGTCAGTTCCGCCAACCGTTGTTCAGTCGCGCGGTCGACTTCATCAATCGTTTCGCGCTCAGTCCGGAGTTCCTGTTCGCGACGTTCAAGTTTCGCGATGAGAGCTTCGGTTTCTGCCAGTTCGGCCAGTTCACGATCGGTTGCATCCGAATAAGCCGAGGCCGTATCAAGCAGCCCGTCCAGTTCCTTACTCAGTGCGTCAACCGTTGCTTGCCATTCCTTCCGGATCGCCTCTGCCAACGCAGCCGCCTCGACGGCGCGGTCCGGTTGCGGCGGCGACTCCTCGGCCCGTTCCGGGAGCGGCAGCCAGGGCTGCTCCGGTTCAGGGGGCGCCGGCTCGATTGGCGGCCTGGTCTCAGACGGGGCGATTACCGGAGCCGGAACAGGCGGCACAGCCGAATCCGGCTCGACCGATTGATCCACAATCCGGGCGTCAAGTTGCGCTCCGGCGACCGTCTGCTCGCGAATCCGTCGCGTTGTGATCACCAGCAGGAAGATCAGCGCTCCCATCGCGCAGACCATCACCGCCAGAAATGGAAACAACGAGACCGATGGCGCCGATTGTCGGCGACTGCTCGCCATAAGTACTCACCCCCCCGAGTGAAACACGCTGAAGCCTGCGTCAGGCCGCCTTCGGTCGCGCGTGGACGGTCAACATGTGCACCGCCGCGCTGAGACTGTGCATCGTCTGTTCGAACGTCTCCGCCGTCCGCAACGCCTCGAGATTGTCCGTCAGTCGGCTCTGCAGCGCAGCAATCCCCCCCTCCTGCTCAACCAGATCCGTCAGTGCCTGCGTTTGAGCCGTCAATCCGGCGAGTTGCGCCTCAACCGCGTTCGTGGCATGCTGCAATTGTTGCTGCCACCCGGTGATCTGTTCCGTCATGGCGGCGATCATCGCCTCGTTGCGCTCGTCCGCCGAGGCCTGTGCGCTCGCCAGCGATCGTGACAAATCATCGGCGAATGTTTCCATACGGCGCGTCAACGACTCGTCCTGTTCGTGCCGCACACGACTGGAACGCTCCATCTGGCGCGACAATTCCGTCGCAATTTCCCCGAGCGTGCCCGCCAGTTGTTGTCGAAGTTCCGCGAGTTGGGCGGCGTGGTCGCTCAGAGTCTGCCGCGTTCCCTTGGTCAGCGCTCCGGCAAGCCGGGCCTGCTGGTCTTCGAGCGTTCCGGTCCAACGCGTCCGCAACGACTCGACCGATTCCTGCCACATTCGAGTCTGCCCCTCGATCAGCGACTCGGTCCGGTCTATCAGTTTCTGTGCCGCTTCGGTCTCGGCTTCGAGCAGCGGGCTTCCGGCCGAATGCGCCTGCGGAATCAATGGAAGGACGCATCTCTGGCCGAATTCTTCAACTTCGGTCAGCACGCCTCCCTCCGCCTTCTTGACGAAGAAATAACCGAAAACGAGCACGATCGAATACGAGAGAGCCAGCGCGGTCGTATCGAACGCAACCGCGAGAGCGACCGTGACATGGTTGAGCGAGTCGTCCAGTTGACCGGAATCGACGTTCAGATTGGCGATCGCAAGGGTGATGCCCATCACTGTGCCGAGAAATCCGATGATCGGCACGGCCCAGTTGATCGTCTGCAGTAGGGAATAACTCTCATACACTCGATCGGCGGCTGCCTGGTCGAGATAGCGCATCTGTTCTTCCACGCCCCCGGCTGACTGGCGATGCCGCAGGTAGGCGCTCAGGTCCCTCAGTCGCCTGGCAATCTGCGTGTTGTGCAAGCGGGCGGGAAGCCGACTCACGGCGGAATCAAGTTCACTGCACGCGTCGATTTCGCCTTCCTCCAGAGACTGCGGCGTCGCCAGCCGGCATTCGGCCAGGGCGCTTCGTTCGCGCCGCAGACCAATCATCCGGCTCGCGAGCAGCGCCATGCCGACAAAAAACATCGCGGTCTGTACGTACTCCAGCGGGTGCCCACAAAAGTACCGTTGTGCCAACTCGCGGTGCATCGGCAGCAGCGGGATCAGTTGATAGAACCCGAAGGTCGCCAGCCCGCCCCAGAGCAGCGGGGACATCAGCGCCTGCTTGATGCTTCCCTCCTCTGCGATCTCGAACGCAGGAGCGGATGTGGAGTGCGTTTTCTGCTCGACCATCTCGAAACTCGCTTCGAACGGTGGACCGGGACTCGTTCATGCGGAACGGCAGTTCTTGCCGGAATGCGCAGCCTGATCGCGCGCAGCAATTCCGCCCATCCCTACATTCGTCACACCCGCTACGACCGGTCCACAAAATCAGCGTCGATTCCCATCCACAATCTGCGGGACCGGCGGATCGCGTGGAACTCGGAGCGGCCCCGCAGGCGCCGCCGGGCCAAGGGTTTACCGCCACTTCGCGGATCGCAACCGTGAGGCGATGTGCCGTACAATGGAACAGACTTGGGCGCTTCCTCGGCACGCACACCAGGCGTCAGCGGCGCCCGTCACGGATACCCCGCGCTCCGAACAGCAATCAGAAAGCAGCCTCATGACGCCGATCCGAATCGCCGCCGCTCAGTTCGAAACGCGCAACGGCGACAAGGAGTACAATCTCGACGCCATGGAGCGGCTGGTGAAACAGGCGGTCGGGCTCAAGGCCGATGTCGTCTCGTTCCATGAAGTCTGCGTTCCCGCCTACTCCTTCATGCGGCACGCCGAGCGGGACACGATCGAAGCTCTCGCGGAACCTGTGCCCGAAGGCCCCAGCACGCGGCGGCTGAAGGACATGTCGTCCCGCTTCGACGTCCCGATTCTCGCGGGGCTCGTCGAGCGCGACGGCGAGCGGCTGTACAACACGTACGTTTGCGTCGACGGCGACCGGCTCGTCGCCAAATTCCGCAAGCTGCATGCCTTCATCAGCCCGCACATCTCCTGCGGGAACGAGTATGTGACGTTCGATCTCAAAGGCTGGAGATGCAGCATTCTCATCTGCTACGACAACAATCTCGCCTGCAACGTCCAGGCGGTTGCGGAGTTGGGGGCCGACATCCTCTTCATGCCGCACGTCACCTGCTGTCTGGAATGGCCGATTCCCGGTTCGGGTCTTGTCTCGCGCGAGTTGTGGGAGAACCGCGACGCCGACCCCGTGTCGCTGCGGCAGGAATTTCAGGGCCCCAAGGGACGAGAATGGCTGATGAAGTGGGTTCCGGCCCGCGCGTACGATAACGGGCTCTACGCGGTCTTCACCAATCCGGTCGGCCTTGACGACGACCAGGTCCGTAACGGCAATGCGATGATTGTCGATCCCAACGGCGACGTGATCGCCGAATGCAACACGCTGGGCGACGGCGTGGTCGTCGGCTGCTGTACGCCCGCAAAACTCGAGACGGCCATGGGCCGCAAGCATCTGGCAGCCCGCCGCCCCGAACTCTACCGACACATCCTCGGACGACCGAACGACAACCCGGTGATCGATCCGAGTTGGGATCTCGAAAAGTAGTCGGCCGAATCGCCGTCATGCCTGCGGAGGCGAACTGCGTGCATCCTGTCAGTCGCGGCGATCCCAGGGAAACGCCATCGTCGGCTGGTTGACGTATCGATCCATCTCCAGCCGGAGGCGAGCGCCCGCTCCCGGTCGCAATCTCACCGTGACGCTGCGTCCGCTGATCGCCATCGATTCATCAGCGACGCCGATGCGCTTGAAATCGTGTGCCGCGTATCCACCGGCCTGAATCGTCACCGTTCGCGCTTCCAACTGATTGATGTTCACCAGCGTCACGGTCACCGATTCGCCGTCCATGTCCTCAACCAGAGCCGCGCAGTCGTCCGGGATGCCGGCCCGACGCGCAACCGGATCGAAGTACCGCAACCGCGTGTACAGCACGAGCCCCTGCTTGTTCGTCGGGAGTCCGCCGAGCATCAAACGGACCAGCGAACGAACGCTCGCGGGGTTGTACTTGTTGGGATCATCGGACAGCCGCGTATCGGGAGTTGTCTCGTCCGTTCGCATGGCGGCAATCCGCCTTCTGACGCGCTCCAGATCGGCGCGCAACGCCTGCACCGGAAAACTCGCTGGTCCCTGCTCTTTGATGAATTCCCACCACCCGCCGCGCATCTTGCTCACGTCGTCAGGCTTCTGCGTCAGCCAGGCGATTTCTTCGAGGCCGGCCGAATAAGGCTCTCGCGTAAACTGGTACCATCCGTCGTCCCCGTACATGTGCGGGTAATGCGGTGCGCCGTCGATCATCTTCATCTGAGAATTGACCACCTCGACCTGCTTCCGCCACGGCTCCAGATACCTGTCGTCTCCGGTGAGCAGGTAGGCCGCCATGAATCCGGCCAGCCCGCGGTCGTGACTGTTGCGGTGGGCCAGTTCACCGGTCTGCGGCACTTCCACACTGAACGACCAGCCATAGACGCCGCCATACCACTTGCCTTCCGTCTCGCCGCCGATCGTCCCGTCGAGGCCGATGTTGGTCGGAATGATGTTCCCATTCGCGATCATCCGGTCCCGCCACGCGTCGACGTATTCCAGGATCCAGTCCCGATACCGCTCCTCCCCGGTCAGCATGAACGCGTTGAGGGGGAGGGCCGTCGAAAGCAGGTTCTGCGGGTGATCGCCGACGATGTCGGTGTAGTCCTTGAAGTGGGCCAGCATCTCTTCATAACTCCGTTCGCCGTGGCCCAGGTCGAACCGGCCTTCGACTTCGATCGGGTCTCCCGCCCAGTCAAGCGCGTTCGCCTTCCGCAGCAACGGCCCGCGGCTGCCGTTGAACATGCTGCGGATGATGCGGTGCTCGGGATCGTAATTGGCCGCCTGCGGATCGTCATTGAGATAGAACCCGGCGAAGCGGCGGGTGCGGCGGATCAGAGCGTCGTCATTCGGATCAGACAGCCCCTCCAGGCAGAACACGGTCAGCCCTTCCGAGTTGTGAAACCAGTCCATCTTGACCGGGAACTCCTTGTAGTACATGCCGTCGCGCGCGTAAGGAACATCTCTCGTGCGGGCCAAGGTGTACTGTCGGACGTGGCCTTCCCACGCGGACTTGTACAGTTCCAACACACGGTCGTCTCCTCCCAGCGAATGCAGGATCGGCCAGTAAAGGCAGTTCTCGATCGCGTCGTCGGGCCCGTCGTCGCCGCCCCAGCGCTCGACGCACAGCAGAAACCCGCGCTCATCGAAGTACTTCCCATAGAACTCTTCGCACGCAGCCGAGTTGGCTCGCAACAGTTCCCGTTGCAGCAGCGCCCACTCCGGGGGCGACATCGGTGTGTCGACCTCGAGCGCCACCGTCGTGTCATCCGCTCGCGTCTCGGATTCATGCGATGTACAACAGAATGCGAACAGAATCACAGCAATCGAAAGCGCGATGCGTGCGAGCGGCGGCATGGGTGAAAACCTCCGGGAAAGCCAACGAATCGTGTGCGTTGTCCTATCCTAATGAGGCCAGCGGCAAAGTTGCAGAGCCCCGCGTCCTCAGCCGCACGCTGCGCCCGCCTGAACAGCAATTCATTGTCGAATCGGAGACGTCAATTCATGCTCGTTGCCAGCCAGGTGGCTCCCGGAAAGCCCGAGATCCTGCACTTCCCGGACGTTCCCGACGACGAACGCCGGCAACGCCACGGCACGGGGACGCACACGAACATCGGAACACTGACCGTTTCCGAGGCAACGACGGTCGACTTCGATTTCGTCGTCGGCAGCGAGCCAGTGGCAACCGGTGGAGAACTGCTCATCGTCTGGCGGTGGCCGTTCGACTGGAGCGATCTGCAGGCGGAAGATCCTGCCGGCGATGGTTTCATGCGGGCCGATTTCTTTCCCGCCGCCGGCCGCAGCGCGTCCGACGTCGAACTCGGCCTCCGCTACAACTGGATCGCGGGCATTGAGCCTTGGCATCACCAGATTCAGATTCGCGTGCGACGCGGAGAACTCCGGCAGGGAGATCGCGTGACCCTCACCTGCGGCGATCGGTCGCAGGGGGGCGGCGGCTGGCGGGCCCCCACCTGTGCGGCCGCGAGATGCCGGTTCCTGATGCTGATCGACCATCAGGGAAAAAATCGCCGTGCGCGGCTCGTCCAAGAACCTTCATTCCGGATCGTCGCCGGTTCGCCTGCTGGGTTGACCATCCTGGCGCCCTCGGACGCCGTCGCGAATGAACCGATCGAATTGATCGTCCGCGCCGACGACGAATGGGGCAATCCCACGGAGCCGCCGGCGTCACCGCAGATCCGCATCGACGGCGAAACCGTCCGTGACATCGAAGTGCTTTCGACGGAGTCGTCCGGACGGACGATCCGGCTTCACGTCCGTGTTCCGTCAGCGGGCGTGTCCTGTCTCCGAGCCGAGGCCGGCCTCTTGGCAGCGGTTTCGAATCCAGTCAGGGTCCATGCTTCACTCCCGGAACAGCAGATCTTCTGGGGCGACCTGCACTCCGGCCAGACGGAGATCGGCTGCGGAAACGGTTCGCTCGCGGAACATTACGCCTTCGCCAGAGACTGCGCAGGATTGCAGTTCATCACGCACCAGGCGAACGACCACTACGTCACGCGCGACGATTGGGAACATACGCGGCAGGTCACCGAAGAGTTCTACGAACCCGGGCGTTACGTCACATTCCTCGGATGCGAATGGAGTCCGCTGACCAAGGACGGCGGCGACCGCAATGTCTTTTACCGCAGTGACGAACCGGTGCTCCGCCGCAGCGACCGGTTTTTTCGCGAGGCTGAGCCCGATCCCTCGCCCGATGCACGAACAGCCCCCGAATTCCATGAGGCGTTCCGGGATCTCGATGTCCTGGTCAACATCCACGTCGGCGGTCGCATGACCAACCTCCAGTGGTACGACCAGCGGATCGAACGCCTCTGTGAAACCCACTCCACCCACGGGACGGTCGAGTGGTTCTTCATGGATGCGCTCCAGCGCGGCTGCCGCGTCGGTCTGACAGCCGGCACGGACGGCGTGATGGGCCGCCCCGGAGCCTGTCACCCCGGACGGAGGCTGATCCGCAACCTCAGAAACGGACTTACCGCCGTCTATGCGACGGAACTCACCCGCGAGGCGATCTGGCAAGCGCTGCAACACCGGCGATGCTACGCGACAACCGGGGAGCGAATCCGGTTGCGATTTGAAGTGAACGGCAGCCCGATGGGCTCGGAGATCACTACCGATGACCCTCCCCGCGTCGATTTCGAGATCGTCGGGACATGTGCCGTCGAACGGGTCGACCTGTTTCGCGGTACGAAGTGTCTCAAGACGTGGCAGGTCGCCCCTCCGGTCGCATTTGATACGGAACGGCGATTGCGCCTGCTGTGGGGCGGAACGGAACGCAAAGGGACTGCGAGACTGCAACGCGTCGACTGGGACGGTTCACTCACCATTGAACAAGGCGGGCTGACTCTGATCGAGACCGTGAATTTCCAATCGATCGCCGATTCAGCCCGCTCGACGGCTCCAGACCGAATCGAATGGTCCAGCAAGACTGCCGGCAACATGGCGGGAATCGTGGTCGCGCTCGATGGAGGGAACAGCGCTGCGCTGCACTTTCAAACTGGACCGAAATCGATCTCTTTTTCAGTCAGCGATCTCATGGGCGGCGAACTCACGTGGGACGCCGGGGGAGTGAATCGGATCGTCCGCCTCGGAATCCCACCAGCCGCCGATGGGCCGCGTGAATTCCAGCAAAGCTTCATCGACAAAGAGCCGCCGGCCGGCACGACGCCCTACTGGATCCGCGTGGTGCAGATTGACCAGTCGATGGCCTGGAGCAGCCCGGTTTACGTGACTCGCTCCTGAAACGGCGCCCCGCACCACTTATTCCAACTCTCGAAACGGGAGTTCAGGCCGACTTGCGGTTTTGCGCAGCGTCGGGCGCGTCGCGGCGAAAACTGGCGTGCAGCGTGTCCCAGTCGATCACCAGCCGGCCCCCGGTCGACTCGTGCTGCTTCGCCCAGTCCATCAGCAATTCCAGACAGGCGTGGTCGACGTACTGCAGATTGTGCAACTCGACATGCAGTTCCGTCCCTGGGGGGATCTCTTCCAGCGCAGCCGCGAGAGCAGGCAGCCGGATGAACGTCGCCACGCCGTGCAGGTGCATCACGGTCCGGTTCTGATCGGCGTCATGTTCCGTGTCGATCTTCAAATGGGAAAACGTGAACAGCAGCTTGGCCGCGGCCAGCACGACTCCCGTAATCACGCCGGTCAAGAGGTCGGTCGCGACGATCATGATGACGGTCGCGAAGAACACCACCACCTCTCCCCAACCGTACTGCATCAATTCCTTGATCCCCTTGAAGTTCATCAGCTTCCAGCCGATGTAGACCAGGATCGCGGCGAGCGCAGCCGTCGGAATCAGCCGCAACACGAATCCGAGCGCCGCCACGAAGAGGAGCAGCCAGAGCCCGTGCAGGATCGCGGACCAGCGGGTGCGGCCGCCGGCCTGCACGTTCGCTGCGCTGCGGACGATCACACCCGTCATCGGGAGTGCGCCGAGCACGCCGCAGCAGACGTTGCCCACACCCTGTGCGGCCAGTTCTCGATCGTAGTTCGTGCGCGTCCCGGTGTGCATCTTGTCCACTGCCGTCGCGCACAGCAGCGTTTCGGCGCTCGCCACAATGGCGAAGACAACCGCCCCCTTGAAGACCTGCCCCCACGGGGCGTCTTGCAGAACAGTCCAACTCGGCAAATGGACGCCGTCGATGAGCCGGTCGGGGACTTCGACGAACAGCACGGGGAGTTTGAACACCGCCGTCAGGAACGTCACGACGACGATCGCTACCAACGGAGGCGGCAGAAACTTGAGCGCCTTCATCTTGAGCGACTGCCAGCCGACGATAATGAGGATCGCCAGCAGACCGATCTTGGCCGCCCACTCATGGTTCTTCAGTTTCGACAGCACGTTGGCTAATGCCGCGGCCGCTTCCTTCTGCGATTCGCGGGCCGTGTCGATCCGACCCTCGACAAGGTCGATTTCCGCGCGCTCCGTCGCCGCGAGCGCCAGACGCATCGCGTTTGCTGTACGCTCCCGGCGGCTCTCATTGACGAACGCATTCTCCGTCGACTCAATCGCATACAGTTGTTCTTCCAGCGACTCATGAATCTCGGACTGACGCGGCGCCAGTTCTTTGAGCCGGGCGGCTTGTTGCTCCGCCTGCTCCTCGTGCGGTTCCCGTGAAACGACCTCCTCCACCAGTTCGTGCACTTCCTCCTGATGCTCGTGCAAGATTCCAACGGCGATCAACTGCTTCGTCTGAAAACGCCGGCTTTCCTGTGTTCCGATTTCCGGCAGCGGCGCGCCTTTTTCGATCGCCTCCGGAATCGTCAACAGGTTCTTCCAGCCGGAGTCGCGCGGTTTGTCGTCCACCATCACGTGAAACTGGCTCGCGAAGATCAGCACGCCGATCCCGGCCAGCATCCCCCGGATCACCGCCGGCGAAACCGCGCGGAACCACTGCCCGAGCTTCAACGTCCCCGCCGCGAACTGCAGCACGCCCGCCAGCAGAACGGCCGTCCCCAACAGCGGATACCCCAGATCGGGATCGTTCACGAACGCCAGAACGAGCACTGTCAGGCCGGCGGCAGGACCGCTCACCTGAAGCGGCGCCCCCCCGAGCACTCCCACGACCAGCCCGCCGACGATTCCCGTGATCAGCCCGGCGGCGATAGGCACCCCGGAGGCAAGGGCGATTCCCATGCAGAGCGGCAGGGCCACGAGGAAGACAACGACTGAGGCGAGAAGATCCTGTCGCGTCGGCCGATTGGAGGTTGCGTTGGTCGCGTCGTCCGGCATGGGCCCTGCTTTCAATCGTTGGGAGTCTTGCGTTTCGCCCTCCATAATCGGCGGCGCGATCCGTCACCCCGGGGCGTCTCTACAACTCGGGGATGTCAGTCTCCGATCCCCAGTTTCCGTTCCACGGCCTGGCTCAACGTCTCGCGAACCAGTTCGACCGGAATGCGGTCGTACACCTCCGCGAAAAACCCTTCCACAATCATGTGCATCGCCTCGTACCGCGAGATGCCGCGGCACATCGCGTAGAAGATCTGTTCCTCATCGACTCGCCCCGCCGTCGCCCCGTGGGTGCACCGCACGTCGTCGGCTTCGATCTCGAGACCCGGGATGGCGTCCGCCCGCGCATCGCGGCTCATCATGAGCGCGTCGTTGCGCTGATAGCCGTCGGTCCGCTGAGCCTCCGGCTCGACCTTGATCATGCCCCGCCACACGGCCCGCGACCGATCCCGGCAAACCTGCTTATACAGCAGGTCCGAACGAGTATCCGCCGCGTTGTGCGACTGCTGAGTGTAATACGAAAGGAGTTGCCGGTCAGTGGCAAAAGTCACTCCGTTGACCTGGGCCTCAGCCCCCGTGCCGTCGAGATGCACATCCTGGTGGATATGGGCAAACCGGGCGCCCAGCCCGCCGACCGTCCATTGCAGCATCCCGTCCCGTGCGACGCGCCCGCACTGCCTGGCGAAGTGACGCACCTTGTGGTTCCAGTTCTGCAATTGAACGTAACGCAACCTCGCGCCCTGGCCGACAATCAATTCAATCGCGCCGCAGTGCAGGCCGTCCGTCTCACGGTCCGTGCAGCCGGTTTCTTCAAGCAGCGTGGCGGACGCGCCGTCCTCGAGGATGACCAGCGTATGCCCGAAATCGGCCGCCTCGGGAGACGACAACCCGATGAGACTGTAGAGCGGAACGTCGATTTCCACGTTGCGCGGGACGTACAGCACCGTCCCCCCCGTCCAGAACGCCGCATGCCACGAGGCAAAGCGATCCGCTTCCGCAGAGACGGCGGAGAAAAAATGCGGTTCCAGCGTGCTGCGATGGCTGACCAGCAACTCGGCCAGGTCGCCGAACAGCACGCCCTGCGCAGCCAATTCCTCATTCAGCGACGACCGGACGCACGAACCGTCGACATGCGCGACAGCGCCGCCGAACTCCGCCCGGTCCTGCATCAACGTCTGAAACGACGCCGCATCGGCCGATGACTCACCTGCGACCAGGCCGTATCGCTCGGGACGAAACGTCCGCAGATCGAGCCGCTTGAATTCTTCCGGATCGAGCGGCGCTTCCAGTTGCCGCAGGTACTCCCCAAACGCGGCGCGCCGGCGGTCGGCGAGCCAGTCAGGTTCTCCGCGATCCGCGAGAAACACGTCGAATTGAGCCTGACCGAAACCGGTCAAGACCCGTGCGTTTTCGGCAACTGTCATGTCAATTCCATCACTCTTCAGCCACGTGATCGCGAAACTTGAGGACTATGCCGACACCAGTTTGGCCGCCGTAGAGCGGTCGCACGTCAACGAACACCCGGACAGCTCGCAAGCGTGTTCCGCAGGCGTCATCACGACAGCGAACGCTGAAAAAAAATGCGATACTCGGCGGCGTACGCGTCCAGGAAATGTCCCGCTCATGGGAACCGCATCCGCACCCAGCGCAGGCGCTGTTCAACAATCACCTTACCGCAAGGTCACGCGAGGGCGGATCTCTGTCACCGCCGCTACGCCCGCAGCCCCAGTCGATCGGCCGGAACCTCCGTGACTGAGGCGAACCTCTCGTCGACAGGATCGTACGCAGTGATCGTACCTGTCTCGAACTGGTAAACCCAGCCATGCAGCGTAAGGCCGCCCTCGCCCAGTGCATCAGCAACGCTCGGATGCGTCCGCAGGTTCTTCAATTGCACGAGCACATTCTGGGCGATCGTCTGGTCGAGGAGTTCCGCTCCGGAAAGATCCCGGAACTTCTCCCCGACGACGCTCGCCGTCTCCGCCGCGAAACCGAGCCACTCCGCAACGACCGGCAAAGCGGCGAGTCCGTCCGGATTGAGCAGTCCCTGCATCGCCCCGCACTTGGAGTGGCCGCAAACGACGATGTGCTGAACCTTCAAAGCCTTGACCGCGTACTCGATCGTCGCCGCCTCGCCTCCGTTGGCTGAACTGTAAGGAGGGACGATATTCCCGGCGTTGCGGATCACGAACAGTTCCCCCGGATGGGTCTGCGTGATCAGGTTCGGGTCGATCCGCGAATCCGAGCACGTGATGAACAGCACCTCCGGATGCTGCCCGGCCGCCAATTCCTCGAACAGCTTCTGCTGTCCCTTGAAAACATTCGCCTGAAAATCACGGATGCCGTCGACAATCTGTTTCATGTCTTGGTGTTCTTTGTGCCGTTGTGGTCGTGCCCCTTCAGAACTCTAGCCCACGCTGCCTTCCATCTGCAGTTCGATCAACCGGTTCAGTTCAACCGCATACTCCATCGGCAACTCTTTCACGAGAGGCTCGATGAACCCGGTGACGATCATGGCGGACGCTTCCGCTTCCGTCAGCCCGCGCGACATCAGGTACAGCAACTGCTCTTCGGCGATCTTCGAGACGCTCGCCTCGTGCTCGATCGCCACGTCGTCCTCCATCACTTCGATGTAGGGATACGTGTCGCTGCGACTTTGCGCGTCGAGAATCAACGCGTCGCACACCACGTTGCTCTTGCAGTCGGTCGCGCCGTCCTGCACCTTCACCAGCCCCCGGTAGCTGCTGCGTCCACCGTCCTTGCTGATCGACTTCGACACGATGCGGCTGGACGTGTGCGGAGCGCAGTGCACCATCTTGGAGCCCGCATCCTGATGCTGCCCGTCGCCTGCGAAGGCGATCGAGAGCGTCTCGCCCCGCGCTCCCGGCTCCATCAGGTACACGGCGGGATACTTCATCGTCAGCTTTGAACCGAGGTTGCCGTCGATCCACTCCATCAGCGCGTCGCCGTAGGCCATCGCCCGTTTGGTCACCAGGTTGTAGACATTGTTCGACCAGTTCTGGATCGTCGTGTACCGGCAGCGTCCGCCGCGCTTGACGAGAATCTCCACGACCGCCGAATGCAGCGAGTCGCTGCTGTAGGTGGGGGCCGTACAACCTTCGACGTAATGCACGTTCGCGCCTTCGTCGACGATGATCAGCGTCCGCTCGAACTGCCCCATGTTCTGCGTGTTGATGCGGAAGTAGGCCTGCAGCGGGAACTCGACCTGCACGCCCGGCGGCACGTAGATAAACGAACCGCCCGACCAGACCGCCGAGTTGAGCGCGGCGAACTTGTTGTCGCTCGGCGGGATGATCGTCCCGAAATACTCGCGGAAGATCTCGGGATACAACTTGAGTGCGGAGTCGGTGTCGGTGAACAGAACTCCCTGCTTCTCCAGATCTTCGATCAGCGAGCCGTAGACCACTTCCGACTCGTACTGCGCCTTCACCCCGGAGAGATACTTCTGCTCGGCTTCCGGTATGCCGAGCCGCTCGTACGTGCGGCGGATGTCCTCCGGCACGTCATCCCATGACTTTTCCTGCTGGTTCGACGCCTTCACGTAGTAGTAGATGTCCTGAAAATCGATGCCCGACATGTCGCCGCCCCAGTCCGGCATCGGCTTCGACTCGAAGATCTCGAACGACTTCAGCCGGAACTCGCGCATCCAGTCCGGTTCGCCCTTCATCTCCGAAATCTGCGCCACCATCTCCGCATCGAGCCCCTTGCGGGAGGTGAACGCGTACTTGTCGGTCGGATCGTGAAATCCATACTGATATTCACCGACGTCAACTTTTGACTTGCCGGTCTTGAGTGCTTCTGTAGTCGCCATGATTGCTCTCTCCGAGTGAAAGTCGGGATTGCGTGGTTGTTTAAGGTCTGACGCTCAGGAACCCGGGCTTTACGAGTCACCCGATTCCATCACGCGATCAAGTTGCCCGAACCAGTCGCCGATGCTGACTGTGAATCCGGGCAGGATTTCGTCCAGGTTAGCCGTGTCTTGCGGAGTCAATAGATCCATCTCGTCCACCGCTGTCCATGCTTCTACCTTCCGCTTGCGCGGGTCGGCGATCCAGATCAGCCGAGTGCCGGCCTCGAACAGGTCGGCTCGCTTGAGTTCCATTTCCTTCTTCGTGTTCGATCGGCTCAGGACCTCAATCGCCCAGTCAGGTGCAACATCGCAGATCGCAACGCGTGGAGCCTTGTTCGTCGGAAACCGGTTGAGCAGATACACGCCGACGTCCGGCACGCGAACACGCCCCGGCCTCATCCGGGCATAACCGTCAGCCCCGGCAACCACGGCGATACAGCTCTGCTGCAGGTAGTTACGTATGAGTGCAGCGATTTCGATTTCCAGAATCGATTCTTCCCAGCCCATACCCTTCTCCACGATCACACCGTCGATCAACTCACAACACTTGTGGCGGACGACGTCGTTCTCCGTAGCTGTTCCGATCGGAGGCTGGGTCCGGATCCGGTACAGCGGAATGTCGCCCAACCGGCGCACGAGGTCCGCCACCGTCTCGACGGACGAGAGTGACGCCTCTTCAGGAGGTGTGATCAGGGCGGTAGCCATCACTTGTCTCGAATCAAGTCACATCAGGTAGCAGGCGACGCAACAGCCTCCTCGTGGCTCTCTTTCGCCGCCGCTTCCTCAGCCGCCTCGGTCGGGTGGCGTTCCCTCACGCCGGCGTAACCGTTGGCGTGAAGATCATGCGCCAGCGCGGCGTCGCCTGTTTCGACGATCTTTCCGGCCAGCATCACGTGCGTGAACTGGGGAATATTGTATTCCAGCAGCCGTTCGTGGTGAGTGATAATCAATACCCCCATGTGCGGTCCGGAGAGTTCCTTCAGCCCCTGGCTCACCACCCGCACGGCGTCGCTGTCCAGCCCGGAGTCGGTCTCGTCCAGAATCGCAAACCGCGGTTTGAGCATCGCGAGCTGCAGAATCTCCATCCGCTTCTTCTCGCCGCCGGAAAACCCTTCATTTAAGTACCGGCGTGCGAACTCGGCGTCGATGTTGAGCTGCTGCATCGTCTCCCGCAGCTCCTTGCGGAACTCCCGCATCGAGACCAGTTCCTCCCCCTCTTTTCTTTCAGGGTTCCGCACGTTCGAGATCGCATGCCTCAGAAAATCAGCGACCTTGACGCCCGGAATCGTCACCGGGTACTGGAAGGCGAGAAACATCCCCAACCGGGCTCGCTCAGCCGGATCAAGGTCTGCCAGGTCCCGCCCGTCGATCGTGACGCGGCCCTGCGTGACCTCGTACTTGGGATGCCCGACCAGCGCGTAGGCGAGCGTACTCTTGCCGCACCCGTTCGGTCCCATCAGGGCGTGGATTTCTCCCTGCCGGATTTCGAGATCGACGCCCCGCAGGATGGGAGTCCCGTCGACGGCGACGTGCAGGTCTTCAATTTTCAATGTCGATGGTTGATCAGCCATGTTGGATTCAGTTCAGTGGAATTGCAGTTTCAATTTCTTCCATCGAGGACCGGCCGCTTCGCACACGGGTGCACATCGTGGAACGGTCAGACGCCCTCGAAAAAATCGGCGACATTGGCCGAAAACCCCGGCAAAACTTCGCTCGTGATCTGTTCGCTCTCGCCGAACCCCCGGCCTTTCCCGTCAGAGCGAACAATGTCGACTCGCCGCGATGCGGGGTCGACGATCCACACCTCTTCCGCGCCGGCGGCGAGATACTCGCCCTGCTTCTCGGCCACTTCTTTGGGTCGGTTCGACGGTGAGAGCACTTCCACGCACAAGTCCGGAAAATAATCCGACTTCTGCTCGTCGTTCGGAACCTTTCCGTCCGGCAGCCGCTCCATGCGATAGAACGCCACGTCCGGCCCGCGCACCGTGTCGGGATCGAATTCCGTCTGAGCCCAACTGTCGTTGGAAACCGTCCTTCCGGCGCCGGTTGATCTGGCCCAATTCCGAATGATCCCAGCAATGTTTGCGCAAATTGCACCGTGACTCGGGCCCGGTTTGACCATCCCGTCCTCTCCCCACAGATGAACAATCCGCCCACGAACCAGTTCGACCGGATCGTCGTCGGGAAAGTCCATCTCCGCGAATTCGTCAGCCGTGATGAGTTGGGTGTCGGTGGACATGGCCTTGCAGTTTCGAGTTCAACGCTCTGACCCGCGCTTCACCTCCAGCGCGTCTCTGCCTCAATTCCTCTCGTTGGCTACGCGTCAATCACTTCCGGTTCCTGCACGTAGCCGGTGTGATGCGGCACGGCGAGTTCGTCCGCCATTTTCTGGCCCTGCTTGAGCCAGGCCGCCGATCCCGTCTGTTTGCCGATCCTGCGGCCCTTGATCTTGTCCTGGACCCGCATCAGCCCTTCCAAGAGAGCTTCCGGCCGTGGTGGACAACCTGGCACGTAAACATCGACGGGAACCACCAGGTCAACCCCCTTGACGACGTGATACCCGTATTTGAAATACGGGCCGCCGCCCACCGTGCAAGCGCCCATCGCGATCACGTACTTGGGATCGGGCATCTGTTCATACAATCGGCGCACCCGGCTGGCCATCTTGTACGTCACAGTCCCCGCCACAATCATCAGATCGGCTTGCCTCGGCGTCGCCCGGAATGCGCCCGCGCCGAAGCGGTCGATGTCAAACCGACTCGCTCCAGTCGCCATCATCTCGATTGCACAGCAGGCAAGCCCGAAGGTCATCGGCCACACGCTCGACTCGCGGGCCCAGTTCATCGCCTGCTCGAGCGTCGTCGTCACGACGTTCTCTTCGAATCGTCCTTCAATCCAGCTCATTCTTCGTTCCTCAACCTCGTGTCTTCCTGATGATGCATCACCACGTCCAACGGGGACCGGCACTGTACTCCCCGGCATCGCGGTTGGAAACAGCCGGAGTCCTTGTTCCCGGTTTCACGAACCGAAACTCCCGGTCACGGTAAACTCACAGCAACTCCCCTCCTTCTGGCAGCAACTCGTCAACTCGACGTCGGTTCCCAGAATCTCCGCAAAGACCGCCTGTTCAAGATCACAAATCGACGAATCCTCGCTCGCGACCGCATGAAACGGGCAATTGTACTCGGTCAGGATCGGCAATGTTCCGCCTTCCCCGAATCCGTGCACATCCACGTCGACTCCGCGCGCTTCCAGAGCCGTGCTCAACTGCCGCATTCGCTCGGGCATCGACTGAGCCGTCACAGCACGTCCCAATTCGTGGACCATCGCCTCACGCAGTCGATCCAGAATCCGACTCCGAATGGCTTCGTCCTCAATCGCCGTCACTTCCCGCCATAACAGGAGCGCCAGTTCCCGATAGTTGCCCCCCAGAGAATCCAGCCCATTGTCTGTGAGGCGGAACTCATGGTGTGGACGTCCGCGACCCTCCCGAATCGTTTCTTTCGAGACCAGCCCGGCAGCCTCCATCCGGGCCAGCTTTTGGCGGACGGCGGAAGGCGTAACTCCAAGCGACTCAGACAATTCCGGAACCGAAGCCTTCACCAGCCGGTGCAGGCAATCGAGAACCGTTCGATCTGATTCCGAGAGTCCCGGTCGCATCGTAGTCGCGAAAACTGTGTAACAAGTCAGCCCTGTGCAGCGCTACTGAATCCAGCGGCACTACTGCTTTGTATTTGTAGTGGTTTTCGACAATTTTGACAACTTGAACTGTCAAAATTCCCCGTTTCGAGAGTCAGGCGGCGGCAGGTTGCTCGCCGCCGTCTCGGAGTTTCGCCATAACTCGTTGCCCTCTAGAATCATCCCCGCTCTCGCGGGAGGAAAACGGAGATTTCGCCATGTTTCGACGATTTCCAGTCAGCATGCTGCTTTGCATCACGACGGTGGCGTGCGCTCACCTGCTTCTCTCCAGTGCCAACGCCCAGGAAGAAGCGGCGAATCCTCCCGCTCAAATTCAGCCGGCAGAGGGCGACGCCACTCCGACCGAGCAATCGACGGACGCAGATCCCGAGACCTCATCCACAGCCGACGAGCCAAACTCAATCGACGATGATGCGGCGTCTTCCGACTCCGCGCGGCAAGAACCGAGCCTGTTCCGTCGCTTCGAAAAGCGGGTCGACGACGCCGCGGGAACGCTCGTCGGTTGGCTCGTCCTGGTGATTTTTTTTGACCTCGCTTGGTTTACCGACGACTACAACATCCCGCTTGCCGTCGTCTGGCTCGTTTTCGGCGCGATCTTTTTTACGCTCCGCATGGGTTTCATCAATCTTCGAGCCTTCAAACATGCCATTCTGGTGACGATGGGCCGTTACGACAGACCGGGCTCGGAAGGGGAGGTCAGCCACTTTCAGGCCCTGACCGCCGCCTTGTCGGCGACCGTCGGATTGGGCAACATCGCCGGCGTCGCCATCGCCGTATCGGTCGGGGGGCCCGGTGCGACGTTCTGGATGATTATCGCCGGGCTGCTGGGGATGTCGTCCAAGTTTGCGGAATGTACGCTCGGTCAGATGTACCGCGAAGTGCGCCCCGACGGTCACGTGATGGGAGGGGCCATGCATTACCTCTCCAAGGGCCTTACGGAGTTGGGGCTGAAACCGGTCGGGGTGGTGCTCGCGATCGTCTTCACGGTCCTCTGCATCGGGGGATCCTTCGGCGGAGGCTGCGCTTTTCAGGTCAATCAGTCGCTCAAGACAATTCAGGAATCGGTTCCCTTCTTCAACGACTACCCCGCAGCCTACGGATTGCTGATGGTGGTGCTCGTGGGAATCGTCATCATTGGCGGTATTCGACGCATCGCCGCCACCGCGGAGAGGATCGTGCCGCTGATGTGCGGCGTTTACGTCCTCGCCTGCCTCTTCATCCTGTTGACCAACGTGAGCCACATCCCGGGTGCGTTCGGCGAGATCGTTCGGGGTGCGTTCACGCCCGAGGCCGGCTACGGAGGATTCCTCGGAGTTCTCGTTCAGGGCTTCCGCCGCGCCGCGTTTTCCAATGAAGCGGGGATCGGTTCAGCGGCGATCGCCCACTCGGCAGCCCGATGCGCCTACCCGGTCCGCGAGGGAATCGTCGCCCTGCTCGAACCGTTTATCGATACCGTTGTCGTCTGCACAATGACAGCTCTCGTGATTGTCATCACCGGCGCCTACAACAACCCGGAATACGCGCAACTGATCGAGGCCAACGAAGGCGGCGCGCTGACCTCCAACGCGATGGGTGAACACATCTCCTGGTTTCCTTACGTCCTTTCCGGAGCTGTCATCCTGTTCGCTTACTCGACCATGATTTCCTGGTCGTACTACGGCGAACGCTGCTGGTCCTACCTGTTCGGCGACCGTTCGGCGATGGGCTACCGCATCCTGTTCCTTGCCGTGGTCTTTCTGGGCTCGATCGTTTCCTCCACGAACGTACTCGACTTGAGCGACCTCATGATTCTCGGGATGGCCTTCCCGAACATCCTGGGCGTGTTGCTGCTCTCCAACAAGGTCAAACGTCAGCTCGACGACTACTGGAGCCGGTACAAGTCCGGCGAACTCGACGCCGAAGCGAAATTGAAGGCGTAATCGAATGCAGCCCCGGCATCGGCTCTGCGTTTTCGTCCACAGAAAGAGTTCGGACACCGATGCAGAAACCGTGACTTGCCAGACGGCGACCAGGCAGCCGAAAATAGATTTCGTCCACGCCGGCGTCGGCGCTATCCAACACGAAGGTTCTGACAATGTCCTGGCAGCCCCGTAACTCCATCGTCGTGCCCATCGACTTCTCCGAATCGGCCGCAGACGCCATCCGCACGGCGAACGAACTGGCGGACGATCCGTCCCATGTGCATCTGGTGCACGTGCTCGTTCCGCTGGACGCCGTGTCGCCGGGCGTGGCCTTCGGTCAAACCAGCGATGAAACTCGCGAAAAACACGTGCGGACCTACGCCAAAGAGTTCTTCGCGACCGCCGGCATCGAGGAGACTCCCTTCGACGTGCGATTCGGCCACCCCGGCGATGAAATCATCGAATACGCCGACTCCAAACAGGCGGACCTGATTGTCATCCCGTCCCACGGATTCCACGGGCTCAAGCGGTTCGTGCTCGGCTCCGTTGCCGAACAGGTCATTCGCCACGCCAACTGTGCCGTGCTGGTCCTCCGTCGCAGAGACGCCGACTGACAACCCCTGACCCGATCCGGATGAACCACAACCCGCCGACAATCGTGTCGCTCAAAGGCGACCAGACGAAGCTGCAAATTGCCTGGAGCGACGGCGCGAGGCACGAAATGTCCTGGCGGCTGCTGCGGGAGGCCTGCCCCTGCGCAACGTGCCGGGAAGAAAAAACTCAGCCTGAGGAAACGCCCGGAACGCTTCCGGTCATCTCCGCCGCAGAAGCACAACCGCTGCGCGGACTCGGAATGAAGCAGGTGGGCAACTATGCTTACGGAATCCAGTTCAGCGACGGTCACACAACCGGAATCTACTCAATCGACTATCTGCGGCGGCTCGGAGAGGCGGCCCAGACGGCGGAAGAAATCCCCGACGCAAAGTGATCGTTTGCATTCGAGTGGTCCGTCAATTCAGGTTATTGGGGTTGAGGGGTTCTCACGGGGGCGCGAATCCCGCCGGGTTTCGTGCGGATCTGCGGTTCCGCCGCCCCCAACAACAGCCCTGACAGGGCACGAGGAACTTTCCCGCGCCTCTCTTTCTCTTGATGGTCAATTCCACCGATCAGACGATGACTGATAGCGGAAACATCTATCCCCGCTGGATTCGGCGCTCTCTCGTCGTTGGCGGCGGCTTCGCGTTCGTCTGCCTTGTCTCTGGGGCGCTCTGGAAACTGCTCGCCGCGATGGGAGACGCTGCGGGCGCCCAGGGCGCACGGAGCGTAACCGTCGTCGCCGCGCTCGGATGGGCCGCATGCATCGTTGCCATGGTCGTTCTTCTGGCGTGCGACCGCATCCTGCGTGACAATGAAGATCGAGGTTGATTGAATCGAGTCGTCGTCCGGATCGACCATGACATCCTCTGCACAGCCCCACCCTGTCCTGACAGGGTCCAATCATGCCGATCAAGTTTCGCTGCCCGCAATGCAAACAGTTTCTGGGGATTTCCCGGTCCAAAGCCGGCACGGTCACTGACTGTCCGACTTGCGGGCGTGCGTTGCGCGTTCCGAACCTCGACGGCAGCGTGCTGCCGCTGCCCAAAGCCGAGTTGAACCTGCAGGACACCGGGCTTGTGAACGCGCTGGAGGCGCTCGCGAGACTCAACGCAAACGAGTCTCACGAATCCGCAGACGCCGTTCGGAGTGAGCCCGAATCAGCCGGTCCCGCTGTCGTTGTTTCTGTGGATGACGCCGGGCCGGTCCCCTTGCCCGAGCCGGTCGAAGTCGAACCTCCGCTGCCTGCCGAAATTGTCGTCTCTCCAGCGCCCCCGAAAACCGACGACGACTCGCGCGGGGACGGCGTTGATCCCCTCGAGGATCTGGCTCGCGCAGCGAGTCGGGCCCCCCAGCGTGATTCCCCGTCGGGTGGCAGGCCGCGAACCTGGCCGCCGGCGACGCTCTTCGCCCTCTTTGCCGGGGGGTTGCTGCTGTTCGCCTCCGGATTCTTCCTGGGCCGCGCAGGCAGCAATCCTCTGAATGCAAACGGAAGCGACATCGATCAAGCTCCCGCGTCCTCGGCCCTCGTCCCCGCAAACGAGTCCCGCCCGCCGCTCCCGCTGGAGAATCTGTCCGGGTTTTCACCCGCCCTGACCGGGCGGATCCTCTACGTCACCGCTGACGGCGTTCCCCGCCCGGACGACGGCGCGCGGATCATTGTCCTGCCGGAACAGCGGCAGGGAGATCACAAGCTCTCTGTCGTCGGTTTCCGCTCCGGCGCATCGGCCGCCGATCAACAATTCGCTCGCAGCGCGCTCCGGGAAGCCGGTGGCGATTTCGCCGTCGCGGATGCAGACGGGCGATACACCATTCAACTCCCGGCGGCGGAAAAATATCACGTTCTCTTGATCTCCCGCCACCAGCCCCGAGACGAGGGGGAATTCCTTCGGCCGGGACTCCAGCGGATCCTGGAAGACTACTTCGATCGGCCGACCGGCCTGATCGGGTCGGTTGCCTATGAACTCAGTGACTTTCGCTACCGGGGCGGCCCGCCCGCGCCGCGCGATCACACGTTTTCCCGTTGATCGACGGCGATGGTCATTGCTGATCTGGTTGATCACGAGGGCCTCGGTCGCCCGCAGCGACAAGCCGTCTTGTGACAATTCCCGCAGGCCGCGTACGATGCAGGCCTGACGCCGTTCGCTGCACGCGCCAGCGAGACCACCGGGTCATTTCCGAAAGGCGACGATGTTTTCCAGAAGACTCATCTGCGTGACCTGTCTCTTCCCGCTGTTCTTTCAGATCGAGCAGGCCGAGGCCCAGCGATTCAACGAGCGCAGCCGGCGCGATGAGTCAAAAACCATCGTCGAGTTTGAGATTCTCATGCCGCAGTTCGGGGCGGCGCTCAAAGCCCAGGAGTGGCAGGAGGTCTTTGATCGTCTCGATGTCTCCGTGCGATTTCGGCAGGCGATCGGCGACGATAAGCCCGGCATCGAGGAACGGACCCGCGGGACGTTGAGAATTGTGACCGTGACGGGAGCAATGGACGCCAGCGGATCACTTCATTTTGATCAGCAAGAGTATTCTCCCTCGGACGGCGCAAAGCTCACGGAATGGATCGATGAACTCAAAACCTATGGCGCCCAGGGTTCTCCGGAAGGGAAGCCGGTCTGGGGGCTCACCAGGGACCAGTTCGCCGCTGTCTACGAAGAATTAAGCCGCCCCATCTCCGCCAGCGTTCGCGATCTCAAGCTCACAGAAGCCCTTGCTGTGATCGAATTCTCCGAAGACTACCCCGTCCGGCTGCACACGTCCGCTGAAGAACATCTGAGGTCCGCCGCCGCGCGGCATCCCGTCCGCGTCGACGTGGAATCGCTGAGCCGCGGTACGGGGCTGGCCATCCTTCTGGCCGACTTCGGGCTCGGATTTCGTCCCCTCCGGACGCCGCAGGGTGATATTGAACTCGTCGTTCAGCCGCTCGCAGACGTCACGGAACCCTGGCCGGTCGGCTGGGAGATCGAAGCCTCGCAAGCCCGGAACAAAGTCGCGCCGAAATACTTTGCGATGGTCACCGCGGGGTTTGAGGACTTGCCGCTCCAGGATGTGCTCGATGCCGTGGCGCAGGCTTCAGAAACGCCCGTTGTCATCAACTACGAACGCGCTCTGGCGAAAGAAATCGATCCCCGGGAAGTGGCGGTCAGTTTTCCTCGCAAGCGAACGGCGTGGGCGTTGCTCGTCCGCGACGTGACGGCCCGGGCAAAGTTGACCCGCAGCCTCCTGATCGACGAGGCGGGACAACCGTTCGTGTACGTTTACCCGTTCGAGCCCAAGGTCCCCAGTAAGTGACGGCGCTCCGCCGACTGTCGCTTGTCGGGCGAAAGTTCAAGCCGCCCGGTCCATCTACCGAGTGAAGTGGCCAATGTGGACTCCGGCCGAGATTCGCACCCATCTCGTCGACATGGGCGTCACCCACGTCACGGGAGTTCCTGACTCCACGTTCGGCCCCTGGTTCGACGAACTCAGAACGTCCAGCGAGATACGCCTCGTTCCCGTCTGTCGCGAAGGCGAAGCCTGGGGAGTGGCCGCTGGCTTGCACCTGGGCGGTGCAATACCGCTCGTCCTGATCCAATGCACCGGCCTCTTCGAATCGGGGGATGCGCTCCGGAACATGCTGTACGATCTCGGCCTGCCCCTCTACGCAATCATCGGCTACCGCAACTACCTCAATCGTGCTGCCTCGTCCGATTCCACGCTCCGCTTCACCGAGCCGATCCTCCTGGCTTGGGGAATCGACTACGTCCTGATCGAGTCGCCGGATCAGATCGGACTTCTCAAGGACCATCATCGAAACTCCCGCCGGGATGCAGTTCCCGGCGTCGCGTTGGTGGCCGAGGGACGAGGGTGAACCGGCATGCCGAAAGCCCGCGCCCAGGCGCCAATACATCTCGTCCAGGCGCTCGATGTGCTGAGCGAAGTCCGTGAAAATGCGGTCGTCGTGACGTCAATGGGCTCAGCCCGCGAATGGGTGCGTCGCTTCGACCCGCATCCGTTCGATTTCGTACACGTCCCGTCCAGCATGGGGCAGACCCCCGCCATCGGACTCGGCATCGCGCTCGCCCAACCAGCCAGACGCGTCATCACCTGCGTCGGCGACGGCTCGCTGCTGATGAACCTCGGCTGCCTCGCAACCATCGCGGCCGCGAAACCGGAAAACTTCGTTCTCATCGTGTTCGACAACGGGGCCTACGAAGTGACAGGCGGTCAACCGACTCCCGTCGCCGGAGGCGCCCCGCAGTTTGACTTCGCAATGACTGCGCGCGCCGCCGGCTTCGCGGAAGTCGAATCACTCGACAACCTGGCAGACTGGCGGAACCAGGCCTCGCAGCTTATTCACTTGCCCGGCCCAGTCTGCCTTGTCCTGCGCGTCCAGGCGAACCCATCCGCCGGTCCGGTCGATCGCCTTCCCCCGGCGGGCGAAAGAGCCAGAGCATTCGCCGCCGCGCTGCAAGGCGACGACGCGCCCCGGCACCCTCCAGATTCATCGCAATCCCCAGAGCCGGGGACGTGAAGCAATTCGTCAAATCGAGTAGACTCCCCTCCCCTGATGGGGTGTCCTTCCAGGTGAGACGAATCGGAACCGCTGAAGTTCAACCATGCCGGTGCGCGGAATTCGCGGCGCAGTGAACGCCGACGACAACACGGCTCAGAGCATCCTCGAGGCGACTCGGGAGTTGCTGCAAGAGATCATCCGCGCCAACAGCCTCGATTGTTTCGACGACATCGTCTCCGCAGTGTTCACCACGACTCAGGATCTCGACGCGGCGTTTCCCGCCGAAGCAGCCCGAGAACTGGGAATGCACCGCGTTCCGCTGCTCTGCGCGACGGAGATCAACGTGCCCGGCAGCATGCGGCATTGCATCCGCATTCTGCTGCACGTCAATACCGACCGGAATGCCGCCGAGATGGTGCATGTCTACCTGAAGGACGCCGCCCGTTTGAGACCCGACATGAAGAGCGCCCAGTGAAAGCGGTTCCATCGCGGGAAGCGGCCGCCGGCAGGCGCCCCGTTCTCTGTCGCGCCGGCTGAAGTCGAGTTATACTCTGCCGTCACAGATGTGCGAACGCGGGCTCGCAGACGCACCTGTTTTCAGTCGTGGTGTCAATCGAAAACTCCCGGGTTGAGCCGTTCTCACCGGAGCACGAATCCCGCCGGGGTTCGGGTGAATCTGCGGTCCAGCCAACCCGAAAACAAATCGCTGACAGGGCAGTAACGTCACATGGCCGGCTATAACAAATACGACCGCCGATTGGAGTCTCTGGTTGTCGAAACCCGCACATTTTGGGGAGACGATGTGGCAGAATTGTCCGAGGAAGATCGCCGCTGGCTCGCCCGCCAGATTCATCAGCGGCCGCATCTCGCCGGCACGATCAACTACGAGCGGACCCACACCGGGTTCACACGGGAAATTACGATTCACGCAGACGACGTCGCCCGGCTCTACGAAGAAGAATACCAGGCCTCCTGACAGGCCGGGCCGGCGACCGGCCGCGACGCATCGCCGTTCGCACCACAACCGGGCAGCAGACAGGCGGCAGCCATGGTCACCACACAAGCGGTCTTCGACGTCGAGGAAACCCGCGGGGTTCTCGTGGTTTCGCCGCTGGGTGACGCGGCCGGATACCGCGACATCGACATCGCTCGCGAAGTCGAGGCCGTACTCGCGAAGATCGACAAGATGTCCCCGCCCGGCGTCGTCGCCGATCTGGGCCGGGCGAACTACTTCGGCAGCTCCATGATCGGAGCAGTCAGCGCATTCGAAGTCCGCGTCCGGGAGCGGGGCGGCGCGTTCGCGGCGTGCCTCGTCTCCGACGACATGCAACAGGTGCTGCGCGTCATGAAGCTCGACACCCGCTGGCCGATGTTCGACACCCGGAAAGCGGCCGTCAAGTTCGTCCGCAAGCGATTGAAGTGACGAGCACGAAGTGACGAGCACAGCGGACCCGCCGGCCGGCGATGCGACGAGGGACGACCGTCAGTAACAGTCGTCGTTGTCCATCAGGTCGTTCTCGGTGACCAGACGATAGCCGAGTTGCGTCAGCACCTCTCCGGCCTGGTCGATGTCGTCGAGGTGCATCGCGATGGCCGCTTGCCCGTGACGGCGATATAGGAGCGGGTAGGTGTAGTTGATGTTGAGTTCCGCGCTCAGCAGGGCCGAAAACACGCGGGCGAACGGATCGCTCTCCGACGGCAACTCCACGCCCAGGATGTCGTTCTCCATGTAGGTGAAGCCCGACAGGTCAAACACCTCCCGCACCCGGTCGGCGTCGTCCACCATCACCCGGGCGACGGCGAAATCAACGGTGTCCACGACGCTCAGCGCGATGATCCGCAGATCCCGTCCTTCCAGAAGTCGCAGCAGTTCATGCAGGCGACCGACGCGGTTCTCCATGAAGATGCAGAACTGCCTCAGACAAGGCCACGATTTCCCCCGCATCGTCGCAGGCGGAGTCGCCGTGTTGTCTGAGAAGCCGCTCGACATCGTTCCCTGATCCCCCGGCAGCCAAATGACCTCAGCAGCCGCTTCCCGTCGGCACAATGGCCGCTGATGCCGCCGACTCTAGACAGCAGCCCCGGATGAGTCAATCTGGCTTTCCCGACGGTCGGTCTCGCGTCAACATCCCCTCTCGGACGTGGAACCAGCCCGGCGGTCGAAAGCACAGCATTTCAATGGCGTCATCGGCCGATCGGTGAGTTCATCGACTGCCGCAAGTGTCTTCGATTGCAGCACGAATCCCGACGGGTTGAGCGCAGAGACTCGGTCCAGCCAACCGGACCACAGGCCGCTACTCTTCCGTCTCGGCTTCCGGCCCCGGTGGAGACAGTTCGCTGATCCATTCACGAAGTAATTCAACGGCTCGCTCATCAACCCGTGTCGTCGCCAGCGGCGGCATCTGACCGCGGCCCCGTTGCCTGACCCGATGGAGCAGAATCGATCGTTGGGAATCGCCGGAGGCGACGATTCGCGCATCTTTGATTCCGAACTTCGTGTGCACCGGCGGCTCATCAATAAACATCGCTTCGTCCGGCCCGGCGGTGATCTCCAGATCCATCGCCGAATTCCCGCCGCCCGCCTGGACATGACAAAACGCGCAATTCGCGTGCAGGTAAGAGCGTGCTCGCATGTCGAGCGCATGGTCTGCATCGTACGGGTCGACGATCCGTTCCGCGTCGGTAATCTCAACCGGCAACTCGCCCGTAAACAAACCCGCCTTGGCGAACGCCTCGATCTGGTTCATCTCAAAATCGCCATAGTCGTGTACGCGGTTCATCTGATGCTCCTGCGGTCCGAGCACGAATTTCGCAGCCCGCGAATGACACACCATGCACTCCGCGCGGCTGGGAAAATGCCACGTCTGCCGCCGCTCGCCCTCGGAGTCCGCAACGTCGAAACCGACGTCCTTGCCCGATTTTTCGACGAGCTGCGCGTCCTGCTGGCGTTCGTCCCACTCGTACGAGTACCCGACCCACTCGCCCTGCTGCCGGGTCAGCAGCCGCGTTTCGATCCATCGCCGGGACGTCTGATTTCCTTCCGTCACGTCCAGCGCGAAGCTCTTCACCAGCACCGTCCCCTCGGGGAACTCCCACCCCCGCTCCCGCTCGTACCCGATCTGACCTTCGCCCGGAATCGCCATCCATCGCTCCTTATGCGCCCCGTCGGACCACAACTCGGCGTTCACTGAGTAGGGAATCAGAGCCGGATGCATCTCATGCTCGGGAACCGATGCAAACAAACCGGTCTCACTCAGCCTCCGCGGAAACTCGTGGCCTTCCTCCGGCGGCGGCGCCGGTTCCAGTCGGTAGATCGCTCCGCCGTAGTCAACGACCAGGAGTTCTCCGGCCCTGTTCTCTGCGAATCCGGTGATCTGCAAAGTCGTATCGGCCAGCTCTTCGTGATACGTCACAGCGTCCCCATCGTGACGCACGCCCCAGATCTTTCCCGTCGAGTAGTCGCCGTAGATGTAGGTGTCGTGCAGTTCCGGCAGCGCCTCCCCGTGGTACACGATGCCCCCGGTCAGGCTTCTGGCCTCGGAGTGGTGATGCTCGGTCGTCGGCGGGGTGTGCGGCTGCGGCCCCAGGGGACGTTCGAGATAGAAGGGGTGCGACCCCTCATAGACGCTCCAGCCGTAGTTTTCGCCCTTCCTGACCAGATAGACCTGCTCCCACAGATCCTGACCGTTCTGCGTGACCCACAACTGATCCAACTCGTGGTCGTAGTCCATTCGCCACGGATTTCGGAAACCGTAGGCCCAGATCTCCGGACGCGCGCCGGGAACGTCCACGAACGGATTGTCCGGTGGAACCGAGTACTGTTTGCCGTCGCTCGGGTGATCGACGTCGATCCGCAACAGCACGGCCAGCAGATCGTCCAGACCCTGCCCGGTCTTCAGCGGATCGCTGTCACTCGTCCCGTCGCCGGTGGGACAGTACAGATAGCCGTCCGGGCCGAACGCCAGGTCGCCCCCGTTGTGGCCGTTGGAATCCCACTCAAGGATGACGAGTTCGCTCTCGGGAACCACGGCATGCGGCGGCTCTCGGTCGATCGTGAACCGCGAGATGCGATTCTGCTTGTTCTCGGCCTCCGCCGGCCCGTTGCAGATGACATACAGGTATCCATTCTCCTCGTGCTGCGGATGAAACGTAAACCCGTAGATCAAGCGATCGATCTCCAGCAGCGGCTGCGTCTCCGAAGCATCCGCCGCATCGCGGAATGTCACGATCTTCCCCGGACCTTGCCCAGTGCCGACGTGCAGGGCCAGCAGCATCCGGTCCGTCCCCGGCTCAGCCCGCACGTAGACCGGCTGGGTCAGCTCGAGTTGCGGATAGGCCTTCGTCACGCGATACGGCAGCGGCGGCTCAGGCGAGCCCACGACGCGGGAATCGTTCCAGGGAACCCGCGCCAGATTGCCGTCCGCGTCGCGAGTAATGCCTCCCGCGAGAATCGGCGTCGATTGCAGCACGCCGATATTCAAAACGCACATGAAGAACGCAGTCAATCTCATGGAAAAACCGTCTACCCGAATCTGACGAAAGAACACGGTCAGTCGCACGTCCTGCTCGTTTACGGACCGAAACACCGCCGCGCCTCCTGCGGCTGTTCGTGATGATATCACCCGTCGCTCGCCGGCGTCAGCGGACAGGACCGAATCTCTCGGCTCTCCCGGTCTTGTCTCGACAGATCGCTCCGGATCGAAGACAACACGCCGCATGAAAATCACCTTTCTCGGTGCTGCGAGCGAAGTCACCGGCAGCCAGCATCTGATTGAAACGCGAAATCTGCGCGTCTTGCTGGACTGCGGAATGTTTCAGGGGCCGCGCGCGGAGGCCCGCCGAAAAAACGAGACCTTTCGCTGTGTCCCCAAAGATGTCGACGCCGTCATTCTTTCGCACGCCCATATCGACCACTGCGGGCTGCTCCCGCGGTTGTACGCCCAGGGGTTCCGCGGTTCGGTGTTCTGCACCGACGCCACCGCCGACATTGCCGAAATGATGCTGATGGACTCGGCCCGCATCCAGGCCGAGGACGCGGCCTACCTCGCGCACCGGCTCAAGCCGGGACATCCGCCGGTCTTTCCACTCTACACGGAAGACAATGTTGTCTCGCTCCTGAAGCGGATGCAGCCTCTGGACTTCGGCGAGTGGCACGATTTGAGCGATGACTTCCGGCTCAGGTTCCATCCGGCCGGCCACATCCTCGGCTCCGCGATCATCGAAATCGAGATCGAGGACCAGGGCGACGTCAAACGCGTCGTCTTCTCCGGAGACCTCGGCCGCCGCGACATGCCGTTGCTCGTTGATCCCGCGCCGGTGCAGGGCTGCGACGTGCTCATCACCGAGTCAACCTACGGTAATCGCATCCATCCTCCCCCGGGAGATCTCAAACAGGAACTGCTGAAGATCATTGAAAACACCGTCAGAGCGCAGGGTCGGGTCATCATCCCCGCGTTCAGCCTGGGACGGACGCAGCAGGTCGTCTACTACCTGAACGAGCTGTTCAATGAACGCAAGTTGCCCCGGATTCCCATCTTCGTCGACAGTCCGCTGGCCACGCGAATCACAAAGATTTTCCGACGCTACGACCACACCCTCGACGCCGACGTGCACCGCACGCTCCGCCGGGACCGGGACGCGTTCGGTTTCGACTCGCTCACTTACACCGATTCCCGCAAGGAATCGATCGCGATCAACCAACTCGACGAGCCGCTGGTTGTCATCTCGGCCAGCGGTATGTGCGAAGGGGGCCGGATCGTCCATCACCTCAAACACGGCGTCGGCGAAGAGCGAAACACCATCGTCCTCATGGGGTATCAGGCGCCCCACACCCTCGGCCGGCAGATCGCCGAACGCCGCAAATACGTGAAAATCTTCGACCGCGACACGCCGCTGCGGGCGGACGTCGTGCAACTCGAAGGCCTCTCCGCGCACGCCGACGTCGAAGACTTCAAGTGGTGGTTCAGCAAGATGTCCGAGGACAGCCACATCGGCCAGGCCTTCCTGGTCCACGGCGAACCGGACTCCGCTCACGCGTTGGCGTCCATCCTGCGGGACTACTGCGACGAAGAGCCGATCGTTCCCGAACTGTATCAGACGTTCGATGTCTGATGCGGCGGCGTTCACCGAGTCCCCCCAGAACGATGACTGATCCGTCCATCCAGATTCTTGAGGAAGAAGGGTTCTCACGGGAGAACGAATCCCGCAGGGTTTCGTGCGAATCGGCAGTCCAACCACCCCCCCCAAGACAGCCCTGAGCGGGCTTCGCTCTGAGTGAAGGTGCCGATTGCGCTTGTTCGTGATTGCTGCATCCGGCGGGAATCAACGATCACGTGCCTCCGGCGGACGCCGCCGTTCCGGCGTCTCCGGGACCTGCTCGATGATCTCGTTGACCTGCCCCTCCCGCTTTCTGAGCGTAAACGCGTCGTACAACCGTCCGATCGCCGTACGCGCTTCGTAACGGAGTTCGTCGCCGTCGACGTGAATGATCTGATAGAGCTGCGTGTCCTCACCGACACGCCGCATGAATTTCTGCGGGTCGACGTCGTACATCTTCGGTCCGCTGACCGAAACCACGTAGACAGTGCCCCCTTCTTCGCTGCGGGCTGTCACGCCCGTCGGCACATTTTCTCCCGCGCTCACCATGCCGGTTCGCGCATAGCTGTGATCGTGTCCCTGCAGCACGATGTCGACCTGGTACTTGTCAAAGATCGGCTGCCACGCCGCCCGGATGTGGGGATTGTCCCGCTCCGGCTTCGCCGAATAGATCGGGTGATGGAAGGTCACGATCGTCCACTCTTGCGGATTATTCTCCAGCACTCCCCCCAGCCACTCCGCCTGCTGCCTGATCTTCCGGTTGGAGTTGAGCGAGACAATCCGCGCCCCCTGGTAGTCGAACCAGTAGGCCGTCTCTTCCAGACCCTCGGGGCCGTTTTCCGGCAAGGTAAAGGTCGGCCGCCAGTTTTCCGAAAGATAATCTTCAATCGTTGGCAGGCCGTCTTCGATGATCGGATCGTATTCATGGTTCCCCGGCGTCGGCACGCAGGGGACCATCCGGTGAATATGCCCCCCCGCATAAAACCACTCTCCCCATTCACCGTCGCTGTGCGCGTCGTTGACCAGATCACCCGCATGCAGCAGAAACGCGGCCTTTGGCGCGTCGCGATACGCCTCGCGCACCACGCGCGACCACATCGATTTGACGTCGTTCTGCGCATCGCCGAAGTACACGAAAGAAAACGGCTCCGGCGTATCGCTCGCCGTCAGAAACTGGTTCCACTCGCTCCAGTTGACGCCGTCGCCGACGCGATAGGCGTACCGCGTCTTCGGCTGCAAACCGGTGAACGTGGTCGAATGGTAATGCGCCGGCCCGAGGTTGGACTCATACAGGACCGTCTTCGCAGAGTGTCGATCCGCGCTGTCCCGGAATTTCGGACCGTCTTCCGCAATCGCGATTTCAGCGAAGGCCTTCTCGACCGTGGCGTCGGTCCTCCAGGTCACGCTCTGCGTCGTCGCCGGGTCGTCTGACCAGGTCAGCACAATGCGATCCGGCACCACAGTCGGACGATAGGTCTCCGCATCTTCCGCCTTCCTGGGTTTGTGATCGTGGTCGTGCCCGTCGTGAGCAAACACAAAGCCGGCCAGAAAGAAAATCAGGGCAATCGACCCCAACTCAGCTCTCACGTCAATCATCGAGGAATTCCCGTTCAAAAGACTCTGGTTCGTCGCCGCCGCCAGAGTACGCGAGCGGGCCAGGGGTGAGAAGCGACCGCGCCCCCGTTCACGCGCTGCGGCGACGATCGGAGGACGCGAGTGGGAGAATGTCATGCTGATCGGCCTCAGACTCTTCTTCACCTGCCTCGCCTCTTCGACGACCGATCACCGTCAGCAAAGCCGGCATCGTGATCAGCGACAGAAACAGACAGCAGCCGATTCCGATCAGCAGCACGAGCCCGAGGCTGACCAGCCCCCGGTGGGCGGCGCCCAGCAGACTCCCAAAGCCCACCATCGACGTCACCGACGTCAGCACGATCGCATTCATCGTGCTCGGCGACATGCTGTAGCCGACCCCGCTTTGGTGCCGGTAGTCGTGGACCACGTGCACGCCGTAGTCCACCCCGATGCCCAGAATCAACGGCAGAATAATCAGGTTTGCCGGGTTGAGATCAATCCCCGTGATCCCCAGAAATCCGGACAGCAGGAATCCTCCCCCCACCGGAGGCAACATCGCCAGCAGCGTGTAACCGACGTTCCGAACGTCAAACAGCGCGGCGATCGAAGCAGCCACCGCCGTGTAGAGACAGGCCAGCCACAGCGGGTTGATCGACCGGCCCGGTTCATTCAGAAGCAACACGGCGAACAACACCACCCCGCACGGAGCAAGCAGCGCGATCCGCAGCGTCGACCGCTCCAGCGAATCGATCAGCAGCACCACGAAAATCACCAGCAGCGCGTAAATCGCCGCCGACAGGTAGCTCTCCCGAATCTGACGGGCCGCCTCGAAGTTCTGAAACGGCGTTCCGGTTGCATCGGGATCGACGGAACGAACCTGGTGCACAAAGTCGTCCAGCGGCCGCTCGTCCCACAAGGAACTCGTTGCATGCACTTTCAGCAGCCAGTCCCCCTGCGGGCTGACGAACCGTTCCCTGATCGGCTCGGGAAGATCCGCTGCGCTGACAGGGGCCGGGTCGGAGATTGCGGCGATCGCGACGAGTTGCTCCCGCAGCGCCATGAGCATGCCCTGCTCGTAACTCGAAAGAACCTGAACCTGCGATTCGAGCGGAAGAGCGTCCATCCGTGTTAGCGCCCCGTCCAGAGCGGCTGCCGCGTTCTCCGCCACCGGACCGGACTGCTCCCTGAGTTGCAGATACAGATTCTCGAGCGCCACCCCGATCCGAGCCGGATTCACCTCCCGCGGCGGCGAGAGTTGCGGAATATGGTTGAGCCGCGCGTGAATCGCCTGCACCAATAGTTGCGTCCTCTCCGGCGGAAATTCCGGCAGCATCGAAGCCGCCTCTTCGATTCGGCCCACCGCAGGCAGCGACTCGAATTCTCGCCGGAGTTCTCGCACTTCCTCCCGGCTCTCGGCGATCGAAACAGCAAACAGCAGCGACTCGTCGGAGTCGCGAAAAACGCGGTTGAGCGTCTCGACCGACTCGATCCCCTCCGCCTGCAACTTGAGCAGGTTCGCGTCGTACTTCACGCGGGATGTCACCTCCCCATTCTCAACCCGCAGGCTGCACGCTCCCACGGCGAGCACCATGGCCAGCGAACTCAGTCCCGTCAACCACGGGCGGCGGTCGATCAACCGCCTCAGTCCATGGCCTTCAAACGGCGTTGGCAACCGCCGCGGTTTCACCTTGCGATCGGCAATCGCCACCAGCGCGGGAAGCAGCGAGAACGTTGCGATCGCACAGAGCAGAATCCCCCCCGCCGCGATCACGCCCAACTCAGCAACGCCCAGAAAATTCGTCAGTTTCGCGCTGAGAAAGGCCGCAGCCGTGGTCACGGCCGAAGTGGCGATCGCGGTCCCGACTTCAATCGACGTCAACTTGAGCGCCGGCCGCAACGCTTTCTGCTGATGCCGATGCTCCAGATATCGCGCCAGATAGTGGATCGCATAGTCGATCCCGAGCCCGATCAGAATCGCGGCGAACGATATCGAAAGAATGTTCAGATGGCCGATCGCGAGCGTCGTCCACCCCAGCGACCAGGCCACAGCAATCGCCAGTGTCGCCAGCGCCAGCACGGGATGACGGAATCCGCGAAAGCCCAACAGCAAGACGATGCCGACTCCCACGAACGCGATGACCGACGCGCGCGTCATGTCCGCTTGCGAGCGATGCATCTCGTCCGCCTCGAGGATCGGCAACCCTGTCAGCGAAATCCTCAATTCGGGGAATTCATCCGACGCCGCCCGGATGATTGCCCGCATGCGGTCGATCGGCTCGGAGGAACCGGACAGGCTGTCGGCGGCCGCCACCGGAGTCGCCAGTACAAAGGCTCGCGTGCCGCCGTCATTCAGCAGATACTGCGGCGAGAAGCGATCGGCCTCGTCGGCATGAGCGAACTCCGACGATCCACCCGGCGCCGGCCAGGGCGACACAAAATCGGCCGGTTCACTCAGAAACCGGCTCAAGCTGTCAGCCAGCCGCTCTGCGCGGTGCGCAGCGGCCAGTTTCCCCGCACCGGTTTCGCCGAGAGAGCCGCTCGTCAACTCCAGCGTCAATTGCTGTGCGTACGCTTCGAGGCCGGCCTGGTCCCACTGCCCCTCCAGAACGGGAGCCGATGCCTCAATCTGTGCAACGAGACCCTGCAGGTCGGCAGGAGACAGGTACTGCAATCCCTTCGCCTTCAGGCGTCCGGGATCAATCCGGTACAGCACCCTGTGAAAGAGCTGCGGTTCCGCCTCCAGCGCCGCGCCGATCGCATCGGCGGCCCGTTGGAGCGGCCGGGCCGATTCCCCTTCCAGGACAACTACGGCGTCGGCCGTGTCCCCGAACCGCTCGACGTAGTCCAGCCAGCGTTGGTGAAACGACGCGTCGGGATCGATCAGATCCGCTCGATTCGTCTTGAACGCCAGGAACCGCGCGCTGACAGCCAACGACAGAATCGTGAACAGCGCGATGACGAACAGGGCCGTACCGGGGGATCGCGTGACGACGCCCGTCAGGCGGCGCAGCAACAGCGGCACAAGCGGCAGCCCGCCCTTCTCGTGCGTCGCGTCCGTCATGAATCATCCCTGCTGAGCGCAAGCCGGAGCATCACAGACGCCGCCGACCAGCAATGCGGACTCCTTCCCGGCCAGCATCTTAACGCACGATGAGAGCGATTTGCAAATTCAGTGTTGGCGATCTGTCTCGCGGATTCTCGTCCTCGACAGTCCGGATACCGCTCGACGCGGACACATGGTAGAGCAATTTGCTCTAAAAATTGCGGCAACTGGAACTGGGGAACGCCGCGAGCCTCAATTGAGTTCCAACGCCTCCTCCCAGTGCTCAACCAGCTTTGCCAGTTCCTCCTCCGCCTGCTTGTGTTCACTCGTCACCTGCCGGATCGTCTCCCCGTTGCGCAACACGTCCGGATCAGCCATCTGCGTCTGAAGTTCCGCAATGCGTGCTTCGAGGCTGGCGATGTCCTCTTCGATGTCATGCACCTTGCGATACGGAAACCGGCGCCGACGTTTCGGCGCGTCTTCCTTTTCTTGAGTCGATCCACGCCGCGCGGTCGTCTGGGTGGACCGTGACTTTTCAGACGCCGTCGCCGCAGCAGGCTCACCCGTCACCTTCGACAGATGCAGATAGTCTGAATAGTTGCCTTCGAAGAGCCGCCACCCCCCGTGTTCGAGGACGAGCATTTTCGTCGCGACGCGATCGAGAAAGAACCGGTCGTGACTCACTACGATCGCCGTGCCCGGGTAGTCGCCCAACGCCTGTTCCAGCGCCGCAGCCGACCAGAAATCGAGGTGGTTGGTCGGTTCATCCAGGATCAGCACGTTCGGCTCCGCGGACGCCAGCTTCGCCAGCGCCACCCGCGTCTTCTCCCCCCCGCTCATCGCGCCCACGGTCTGCAGAGCCAGGTCTCCCCGCACACCGAACCGCGCCAGCAGTTTCCGCAATTCGCCCGGTGTGACACTCGGATCATGCACCGGCCGCACGGCGTCCACCGCAGAGAGTTCCGGATCGATGCTGGTCAATTGCTGATCGAAATACGCAATGCGGACTCCCGTCCCCTGGCGGACCTGCCCGGTATCGGGCGAAAGCTCACCCGTCAGGATGCGAACCAGCGTGGTCTTGCCCGATCCGTTCGGACCGAAGATCGCCAGCCGATCGCCGCGGTCCACCTGCAGGTGCAGATCGTCAAACAGCGGCCCATTTTCATCACCGTTCCCCGAAAACGATTTCGACAGCCCTTCGCACCGCAGCACCCAGTCGCCGGTGCGTGTCGGCTTGGGAAATGTAATCGGAGGCTCGTCAATGCCGGGCGGCGGTGCGACTCGCTCCAGACGCTCCAGCTTCTTCTCTCGATCCTTCGCCTGCGCATGCTTCTGCCCGTAAGCGTTCCGGCGGATAAAGTCCTCCGTGCGGGCGATGAACTCCTGCTGCTTCTCGTACGTCCGCTGCTGCAGTTCGTGCCGTTCCTTCCGCTGCCTCCAATACGCGGAAAAATTGCCCGTATACTCGTTCACTCCGCCGCGGTAGATCTCCACCGTTCGCTGAGTCACCCGATCGAGAAAGTACCGGTCGTGGCTGACGACAATCACCGCCTGTCTGGACCGAATGAGAAATCCTTCGAGCCACTCGGTCGTGGCAATGTCAAGGTGATTGGTGGGTTCATCGAGCAGCATCACGTCCGGCGACGCCAGCAGCAGTCGTCCCAGAATCGCGCGGTTCTGCTGACCGCCGCTGAAGGTATTCAGATCCCGCTCGTAGTCGGATTCCTCGAATCCGAGACCGTGCAGCACCTCATCCACGCGGTGCTCAACGTGGTATGCGTCCAGCCGGTCCAGCGCCTGATGAAGATCGTCATATTGCCTTTGCAGTTTCTCGCGATGAGCCTCGTCCTCGGTGGTCGCGATCTGCTCGGCGACGGCGTGCGCCCGCCGCTGAAGCGAATAGAGATGTTCCAGGCCCGACTGCACCTCCTCCCGCAGCGTCCGCCCGCTCGCAAACGCAATCTCCTGTTCGAGCATGCCGACCGACGCCGAAGGGTGACGCTCGATCACGCCGACGTCCGGTTCATCCCGGCCGGCCAGAATGTTCAGCAGCGTCGTCTTTCCGCAACCATTCGGCCCGACCAGCCCGATCTTTTCGCCGTCGTGAACCTCCAGCGAGACTCCGCGAAACACGGGATCGGCGTCGAATTGTCGCGACAGGTCGCTGGCGGTGAGCAAAATCATCGTCGAACGGGTGAAACTCCGCGCCTGAGTGCGGTTCTGCCAGCACGCGAGCGCAATCAGACCATTTGAGACCGGAACCGCGCAACCCGGCGGAACGGGATCGTAGGGAATTCGTCCTGCACGGATCAATCGGTTTGTTCCTTGCGGGGTTCCAGACTGACCGATAGGCTGGCTCTCAAGACCCGAAAACACAGCGAGCATCATGACCACGACGACCGAAAAGCTGGCGATCCGCGTCGGGCACAGCCCGGATCCGGACGACGCCTTCATGTTTCACGCGTTGGCCAACGACAAGATCGATACCGGCCGATACGAGTTTTCGCACGAACTCCAGGACATCGAGACGCTCAACCGCCGCGCATTCGCCGCCGATCTCGAACTGACCGCCGTCAGTCTCCACGGCTACGCTTATCTCACCGAGACCTACGCCCTCTGTGCGTGCGGAGCGAGCATGGGCGACGGCTACGGCCCGATGGTCGTCACTCGCGAACCAATGTCGATCGACGACCTGCACGGCAAGACAATCGCCGTCCCGGGGACTCTCACGACCGCGTTTCTCGCGCTGAACCTCTGCCTCGGGGGAGTCCCCGATGAAGTTCGCGACCGTGAGCAGGGCAGCAGCGGCAATGCACAGACCTTCCGGTACGTCGTCCGCCCATTCGACGAGATTCTGGATCGAGTGGCCGCCGGCGAGGCGGACGCCGGTCTGATCATTCATGAAGGCCAATTGACCTATGGCAATCAGGGACTGCACCTGGTGGTCGATCTCGGAAAGTGGTGGATGGAACAAACCGGCCTGCCGCTGCCGCTCGGCGCAAACGCCATCCGCAAGGATCTCGGACGCGAAACCATGCAGGAAGTCACGGCGCTTCTGAAGCAGAGCATCGAGTACGGCCTCGAGCACCGGGACGAAGCGCTCTCACACGCCCTGCAATACGGTCGCGACCTCGACCAGCGCAAGGCGGACGAATTCGTAGGCATGTACGTCAACGACTGGACAATCGACTTCGGCGAACGGGGACGCAAGGCCGTCGCGGAACTGCTGGACCGCGGACACCGCGCCGGCATTATCCCGAATCCGGTGAATCTCGAATTCATCGGCTGAGCAGCGAGATGAGTTTCAAAGCGGGTCGGCACAAGAGTGGACAGCGATGAGTGAGCAAGCGAAAGCGTATCTGGAGTCGGTCTTCGGATTGGAGGGCAAGACGGCCGTTGTCATCGGAGGCACAGGAACGCTCGGCGGAGCGTTCTGCGATGCCCTGGGCGGCGCGGGCGCGCACGTGCTGGTGGTCGGACGCAACGAGGATCATGGACAGGGCGTTGCAAAGCGCATCAACTCCCGGGGCGGCTCGGCCGAATTCTGCCGCGCGGACTCAACCAGGCGAGCCGATCTGGAATCGCTCGCAGCGCATCTCAAGTCCGCCGATCGAAACTGCGACATCCTCATCAACGGCGCCGGCATCAACTCGGCGACCCCCTTCCTCGAGATCGATGACGACGAGTGGGACCGCATGCTCAACATCAATCTCCGCAGCGTGCACCTCGCCTGCCAGGTGCTCGGCAAGGAAATGATCGCCTCCAAAACACCCGGCTCGATCATCAACGTCGCGTCGCTCTCCGGAATGACCGCCCTGTCGCGGGTCTTCACCTATTCGGCCACGAAGGCCGCCGTGCTCAACCTCACGCAGAACCTCGCCCGCGAATGGGCGCCGCACCGGATTCGCGTCAACGCCATTTCGCCCGGGTTCTTTCCCGCCGAGCAGAACCGCAAGGTTCTCACTCCCGATCGCGTCGAAAACATCATGCGGCACACGCCGATGGACCGCTTCGGCGAACCGCACGAACTGGCCGGCGCGATCCTGCTGCTGGCGTCCAATGCCGCGGGCGGCTTCGTCACCGGCGCCAACATCGTTGTCGACGGCGGATTCACGGCGATGACCATCTGACGAGGCAACGCCAGGGACGATACGAGCCGCCGCTCGCCGGCGGGCGCCCGCTCCCGTTGGTCGCTGAGACTTGACTCAACTGCAACAGCTTCCGGAAAAAAACAACTCAAGGCCCCGCCGGGGACTGCCGCATCGCTCATCGAGGAGGGGCTGCCATGCACGCGCACGTCGTCTTGCTGTCGATTCCCGGTCTCCGCGCCGGCGACCTGTCTCTGATGCCGCGACTGTCGGCCCTCAACGCCGGGAGCGGCAATGTCGTCCCGCTCACCCCCTCGTTCCCCTGCGTCACCTGTCCCGTCCAGGCGAACCTCACAACCGGCGTGACGCCTGAACAGCACGGCGTCATCGCCAACGGCTTCTTCTGGCGGGACAAAGGGGAAGTCGAGATGTGGACGGCCTGGAACGACGTGATTCAGGCTCCACAGATCTGGGATGTGCTGCATCAGCACGACGAAAACCTGACGTCGGCGGTCTGGTTTCCCCTGCTCTGTAAGGACGCCGGGGCCGACTTCATCTGCACTCCCGCGCCGATCCACAACCCCGACGGAACCGAGTCGCTCTGGTGCTACACGCGGCCGCAGGAACTCTATCAGGAATTGCTCGACAAACTCGGGCACTTCCCGCTGATGAACTTCTGGGGTCCGCTCGCCAGCATGAAGTCGGCCGACTGGATCGTCGATTCCGCCTGCATTGCAGCCGCGAAGTTTCATCCGAAGTTCAGCTACATCTATCTCCATCACATCGACAACGTCGCACAGAAATTCGGCCCCGACAGCCCGCAAGTGCAATCGTCTTACGCCGACATGGACGCCGCGATCGGCAAACTGATCGACGGTTACTCTGCCGCCGGACTGGACGACGTGCTCTGGCTCGTCGCGAGCGAGTATGTCCTGACCGAAGTTGATTCCGTCAGCTATCCCAACCGCCTGCTGCGCGACGCCGGTTTTCTCACATTGGGCGACGACGGCGAAGGACGGGAACTGCTCAACGTCGCCCGGTCTCAAGCCTGGGCGCTGGTCGACCACCAGTTCGCCCACGTGTTCGTCCGAGATGCAGCCAACGTGGACCGGGTCGCCGCAGTGCTCCGCGAAGACCCGCAGGTCGAGCGATTGCTGATCGGAGATCAACGTGCTGATGTCGGGATGAACCACGAACGATCGGGCGAGATCGTCCTGATCTCCAAGCCGAACGCATGGTTCGCCTACTACTGGTGGCTTGACGATACGAAAGCGCCTTCATTTGCACGGACCGTCGACATCCACCAGAAGCCGGGTTACGACCCGGTCGAACTCTTCATCGACATGCCGACCCGCCAGACGCCGCTCGACCCGACCCTCGTGAAAGCGTCACACGGCTACCCGGCGGACGATCCGTCTCGCAAAGGAATCTTCCTGACCTCCGACGCCAGCGCCCTCACCGCCGACGAGATCAGCGACATCGACGTACCATCCGTCATCTACCGCAACTTCGGCCTCCCAACCACGCCATAGAACAGGTTTCCGAACCTGTCCAAAGCCGGCTTCGAACTGCGTAGAACGACTCACAGAATCTCGTGGTTGTTCAATCCTGAAGTGACGGCGTTGGGTGCCACTGGCGTTCCGCCAGTGCATCGCGGAGTAGACGTCCTCTCTGGTTCGCACTGGCGGAGCCAACGGCACCCGTCAACTCAGCCTCGATGAGCCACTCAGCTCACAATCAACTTTCACAGCTCGCACGCCCCGCCCGGTTCCAGAACCACCGGCTCAGTCGAAGTCTCCGCACGCACCCGCTCCGCCCACGCCTGCGGATCCTGTTCAATCACCGGCCACGTCCCGAAGTGATCGGGAATCACCCGCTTCGGCTCGATCAGCTTGACCGCCCGCAGCGCATCGTCAGGCCCCATCGTGAAGTTGTCCCCGATCGGCAGAATCGCCACGTCGATCCCCTCTTCGCCGATCAACTTCATGTCATAGAACAGGCCCGTATCGGCTGCGTGATATATTGTGCCCTCGGCCGTCTTCAGGATCACGCCGCACGGGTTGCCCCCGTACGACCCGTCCGGCAGACCGGACCCGTGATGCGCGATCGTCAGTTTGACGGTGCCGAAGTCAAAATCGTGGGCGCCGCCGATGTGCATCGCGTGCGTGTTATCAACCCCCTGCCCTTCCAGCCACGCCGCGATTTCAAAATTCGCGACGACCAGCGCCCCGGTCCGTTTCGCGATCGGGACGGTGTCGCCCACGTGATCGGCGTGACCGTGCGTGACGATGATCGCATCGGGCGACACGGCGTCGGCCGTTGTCGATGCTGAGGGATTGTCGGTGAGGAAGGGATCGATGAGGACGGTCCGTCCCGCCGTCTCGATCGAAAACGTGCCGTGACCCAACCAGGTAATCTTCGTCGCCATCGGTGTATCTCCTTTGGAGGCGGAGGAATTATAGCGCTTTGCAAATCAGTGTTGGCGATCTGTCTCGCGGATTCTCGTCCTCGACAGTCCAAACACCGCTCGACGCGGACACATGGTATAGCAATTTGCTCGAGCGAAGGGACCAATGCAAACACCCCGGATGCGAACGACACCCGGGGCGCGATTCGTGATTCATCGGACCGAGACAAGGACGGTCAATCGGTCTCGTCTTCGTCCTCGTCGGCTTTCACGTCGGTGTCACTGATACGGCTGCAGATGCCGCGATCGACCGCTTCCACTTCGGTCTCGGTCGGAGGCGGCAACTCGATGTCATTGAACCTGGCGTTCCTGAGAATCAGGTCGACCGCTTTCCTCTCCCGAATCTGAGCTTCCAGGTTCTCGATCACGCCCGATTTCTGCAGGCGGGCCCGGACGCGGCGCGGATTCTCGCCGCTCTGCACCGCCATCATCAGGATTTCCTGATCGATGTCTTCGGCGGAGACTTCGATCTTCTCCTCCTCTGCGATGCGGTCGAGAACGAAGTGCTCCTTCAGATTCTTCCGCGTCATCGTCACAGAGCGCTGACGCAGATCGTTCTTTCGTGCCTGAATCTCCTGTCGCGAAAACCCGGCCTGCTGCATCTCCAGCACTTCGCGCCGCAGGGCGTTCTCCACCTGCTTTTCGACCAGATCCTCAGGCAAGTCCCAATCAGCCGACTCGGTAATCTTCTCCAGAACCTGCTGGCGGGTCGCTTGACGCTGCTCGTACGTCACCTGGCGTTCCAGCATCGACCGCACGCGGTTCTTCAGATCCTCTTCGTCGTCCACGCTGATCCGATCAAAGAACTCTTGATTCAATTCCGGCAGTCTCAGCCGCTTGACGTCCAGCACCGTGAATTTCGCATGGACTGTCTCGCTCCGCATCTCAACCGATTCCGCCTCCATCGAAATCGTCAGGTCGCACTCGCGAACATCGTCCGCGACCGCGCCCTCCATCAGTTTGTCAAACCCCTCTAGTTCCGCGTCGTAAAACCGCAGAACGGGCCGCACGCGCACCGAGAGTTCCTCGAGTTCGCGAATCCGCGCACCGTCATGCGAGAACACCACGTCAACAGTCACGAAGTCGCCGGGCGTCACCGGCTCGTCGACCGGCTCGAGTTGCCCGTGCTCCTCCAGGAATTGCTGCATGTACGCCTCGACGTCCTCATCCGTCGTTTCCCGCACCGGGCGGTCGATCTCCAGCCCCTTGTAGTCGGGCAGGTCGAATTCCGGACGGACCTCGACGTCGAACTCATATTCAAAGTCCCCCTCCTCGGGGATCTCGAACGCCTCCGGGTCGAGATTCGGTACGTTGATCGGTTCGAGATCAGCCTCCTCCGAGACCTGTTCCAGGCTCGCCATCAGAACCTGCTGCTTGACCTGATCCGCCAACTCCTGTTTGAACCGCTTGCGGATCAACTGTTCCGGCACGTGGCCCACGCGGAATCCCGGCACATTGGCGGTCTCCAGCAACTCCTCCACCGAACTCCGGGTGACGTTGTCGATCGCATCGCGCGGGATGACGACCCGCACATGCGATTTGCAGGGACCGACCTTCTCGACCGTGAAATCCAGGTCCATCCGTTCCGGCGCATCGTCGGTCACAGCGGCCCCGGTCGATTCGGGTTCATCGGCGATTGCGGAGCCTTCAGCGGTGTCTGCCACGGGTGCGTCCTTGTTTGCGGATTCGTCAACGAGGGTTCAATACGTCCGACCGCCCCCGGATCAATCGTCCGTCGAGGACGGCCGGCGGTTCAGTGCGGCGGCAGCGGGCCGGCCCGAAGCCGCGCGCCAGGCGGTTCCGCCGGAGGTCGCACGCGATCGGTCAGTTCATTGGATGAACTTCATCGAGCATCGACGTGAACGCAGGCTGTTCGCATGTCCGACCTGCGGTGAGAGCGGGTGAAGGGACTCGAACCCTCGACATCCACGATGGCAACGTGGTGCTCTGCCAGCTGAGCTACACCCGCGAATCAGTTCGATCGATTCCCGGAAATCGTGCGTCACCAGCCAATTTGTGACGGCCGACTTCGACGAGGGCTCATTATGTCTGATCGCTGCGCCTCGTCAAGCGATGGAATCGCGCCCCGCTGCATTCTACGCCTTCGACAACGGGATACTGCGATCGAGACGGAATCACGACCGGCGGCAGTGGGCACGCCATTGGACCACCGGCCCCGCGCCATAACGAGTGCAGGCCGCCCTCAAGAGGAACGGCCTGCGACGCTCAACAATGCATCTCCACGCTCAACTCAAGCCTGCCCTTCCTCCGCATCCCGCGCTTTCTCGCGCTGGATCGCTTCGTAAATCTCCTGCCTGTGGACAGGAATCTGCGACGGAGCTTCGATTCCCAGCCGGACCTTGTCCCCGCGGATATCAACCACCGTGATGACGATGTCATCGCCGATGATAATGCTTTCGTCGCGGTGTCGTGACAAGACCAGCATCGTCCTGACTCCTGTTCGCGGTCCGGCCGCGCGGGGAGCAGGCCGTCGTGGCCCGCACAGCCCCAGCGAGGTCGCGTTAATAATTCCCTGATTCCGGCGAGGCGACCGGGTTCCTGTACGATCGGACGGCCCACAAGCCCTGCGGCAAGTGAGCGACGCAAGACATGGAGGCACACGCGCGCTGTCCGCACGAACCGATGCCCGTATGATCGGCCGCGCTCCGACCGCAAGCATCGGAGAATTCGTCTCCGAGCGTCGATTCCCCTGGCCCCACCGCGAGTTTTCCGGTCATAACGGTTGCGACAGTCGCGGTCAGACCGACCTGCACCAAACCGTTCACGTGCCGCCCCCCGTTATGATAAACTCTCATTGATACGTTCCCCGATTTCTGAGCGAATGAACGCAATGATCAGACGCGAATATCTCGCACCGATGGCGATTACGATCGTGCTTGCCGCGGCCGCAGGCACTTGCGGCGCAGCGGACGTCGATTACGAACGCGACGTCAAGCCGATTCTCCGCGCCAAATGCTACGCCTGCCACGGCGGACTCAAGCAAGAGGGTTCGCTCCGCGTCGATACGGCCGTTTCCGCCGTAACCGGTGGCGACAGCGGTGAAGCGATCGTGCCCGGCGACCCCGACGCCAGCCTGCTGTGGGAGCGCATCTCGACCGAGGACGAGTCGTACCGCATGCCCATCGAGGGCTCGCCGCTCGACGAGGAGCAGCTTGCAATCGTCAAAGCCTGGATCGAACAGGGAGCGAAAGGCCCCGCCGACGAACAACCCGAGGCCGACCCCCGCGACCACTGGGCGTTTCAACTTCCAGTGCGATCCCCGGTCCCGGCGACCAGTGATCCCGAATGGATCAGGAACCCGATCGATGCGTTTATCGCCGCACAGCACGAGCAGCGCGGCTTGACCCATGCGCCCGAAGCCTCCCCGGAAATCCTTCTCCGCCGCGTTCACCTCGATCTCGTCGGCTTGCCGCCGACCCGCGAACAGTTGACCGCATTCCGGCAGGACGACTCTCAAACCGCCTACGAGAACGCCGTCGACCGGCTCCTCGATTCCGAACAGTACGGCCAGCGCTGGGCGCGGCACTGGATGGACGTCTGGCGCTACAGCGACTGGTACGGCCGGCGGATGGTGCCCGACGTATGGAACAGCGCACCGCAGGTGTGGCGCTGGCGGGATTGGATCGTCAACTCCCTCAACAACGACAAGGGCTATGACCGGATGATCGTCGAGATGCTGGCCGCCGATGAAGTCGACCCCGGCAACGACGAGTCGGTCGTCGCCACCGCCTACCTCGCTCGCAACTGGTTCGCCCTCAATCCGAACGAATGGATGCGCGACAACGTTGAATACACGGCCAAGTCGTTTCTCGGACTCACGTTCAACTGCGCCCACTGCCACGACCACAAGTACGATCCGATCGCGCAGGACGAGTACTTCGCCCTCCGGGCGTTCTTCGAGCCGATCGGCATGCGGCAGGACCGGGTTCCCGGCGAGCCCGATCCGGGACTGTTCCAGCCGTACGAATACAGCGTCCTGCGGAAAATCCAGCGGCTCGGCCTGGTCCGCGTCTACGACGAATCGCCCGACGCGCCGACCTGGTTCTACACGGGCGGAGACGAGCGGAACCGCGTGGAAGACCGCGGTTCGATCGAGCCGCGCGTCCCGGAAGCAATCGGCGGCCGGGATGTCGTGATCGAGCCGATCGAACTCCCGCCGGAAGCGTATTATCCGGGATTGAGACCGGCGATCCAGGCCCAGGAACGCAATGAACACTCCGCCGCACTGGCAACCGCGGAGGCCGCGCTGGAAGCCGCCCGTCAGGCGGCCGAAGACGCACTGACGCCCCTCCGCGAGCAGTTCGCAGCCGCGCAGAACGCCTACGACGCAGCCGCAGCCGCCAGCGGGTCGGAAGGCGCGCTCCAGGGACGTCAATCGCTGCAGCTTGACGCCACCGAGGGCCGTCGCATCCTCCACAACCCCTTGTCCGGCCTGACCGCCGTGGAAGACGGCGCGACGCTTCGCTTCCAGATGAAAATCCTTGCAGACGCCCACGCGAACTTTCAACTGGTGCGCGACGTCAACCAGGCCCTCACCGCCGGGTTCGTAGCCTTTGAAAACGGCAAGATCATCTCGTACCAGCCGGGCGGTTACGATCAGTTTAACGCAGGCACTTATGACTTCGAGGGCGGACAGGACCGGTTCGAGGTCGTGCTGCTCTTTGAACCTTCGACCGACCGCTGCCTGCTCAGCGTCAAATCGTTGAGCGACGATGCGTTGTTGGTCGACAAAGTTCCCGTCGCCCTCAATGGATGGAATCCCCGCAAGAACGCGGCGCAGCCCATTACATTCGACGCCCGAACCGGCAGCAAAGTCGCGTTCGACGTCTTGACCTGGACGCCCGCCGGCGCAGACGCGCCCGAAGTCTCGTTCGACTTCGAGTCCGAAGCCTATGTGGACGGCAACGACGTACTCGGCGTTGACGAATGGTCCACCTCGTCGTATTCCGTCGCCCCGGCAACCTCCAGAGTTTCAAAGCTCCTGGACGGCAGCGTCCCGTCAGACGCCGTGCTCGCCCTGCAGATCGCACAAAACGCGGTCGCCGCTCAGGAGTTGTCGGTACAGGCGGCCGAAGCGAACGTCGAAGCGGCGCAACGGAAGCTCGACAGTCTGGAAGCCAGGATCGCCGCCGATCGCGCGCGGTACGGGATCGATGAAGGTATCGACGCGGCCGCCGCCGCGCGAACCGCCGTCGAATCGGAGCGAAAGGCGAACCACGCCGCAGCGGCCGCAACGCTGCTCGCTAAACAGCACGCATTGGCCCAGGCCAAAGCGCTCCCCGCAACCGATGCGGAACGCGCCAAGAAGATTGAAACAGCCCAGACCGAGGTCAACACCGCCAGTTCCGCCGAGGAGACGGCCCGCAACGCATTGGCCGCGATTGAAGAGGACGCGACCTACACGCCGCTCAGCCCCGTCTATGCATCCACCAGCACCGGCCGCCGCAAGGCGCTCGCCGAATGGATCGCCAGCCCGGCCAACCCGCTCACTGCGCGGGTCGCCGTCAATCACATCTGGATGCGGCACTTCCACTCGCCGCTGGTCGCGTCGGTCTTCGACTTCGGCAACAACGGAGCCGACCCGACGCACCCGCAACTGCTCGACTGGCTCGCCGTCGAACTGATGGAATCGGGCTGGAGCATGAAGCACCTCCACCGGCTCATCGTCACCTCCGCCGCGTACCGGCAGTCATCGAGCGCTGCCGCGATCTCGGACGCCGGCGGCGAGCCAAGCATCGCCGAGAATCTGAGAATCGACCCCGACAACCACTTCCTCTGGCGGATGAACGTCGGCCGCATGGAATCAGAGGTCGTGCGGGACAGCATTCTGTGGTGCGCCGGCAATCTGGACCTCACGCTCGGCGGCCAGGAACTCGAAAACAGCGAAGCGCTCACGACCACGCGCCGCAGCCTCTACTACAGCACTCATCCTGAAGCGGGCGGAAAAAGCGAACTCGGAATGCTCTTCGACGCAGCCGACGCAGCCGAGTGCTACCGCCGCACGCGGAGCGTCATCCCGCAGCAGGCGCTCGCGCTCACCAACAGCGAACTGATCCACAAACAGAGCGCCGAGCTTGCCGCACGATTCTGGGCAGGGCTCTCGGCCGACGAACAATCCGATCCCTCGGCGTTTGTCACGGCCGCGTTCGAAACGATTCTCTCCCGACCCCCCAGCGACGCCGAAACCGAGCTTTGCAGCCGATTTCTCCAGGAGCAAACGGAACTCCTCGCCGGAGAAGGGACGGCGGAACCCGCCGCCGCGGCCCGCACAAGCCTGGTGCGATCGCTCTTCAGCCACAACGACTTCCTCGCGATCCGATAACCGGATAACCAGACTCAAGAACCGAATCGCCCCCGATCGCCCGGGCGGCTCAAACAATCAGGACCAGACAGACCATGTCAAACCACTCCGATCACACCTGTTGCGGACACCTCCCGCGGCGGACGTTTCTGGCCGACATCGGGATGGGGTTCACCGGCCTCGCCCTCGGATCGATGTTGCAAAGCGACGGCATTGCCGCAGGAAATCCCAGCGGCCGGCCGCAGTTTGCGCCGCGCGCCAAGTCGGTGATGTGGATCTTCCTCTCCGGCGGCTACAGCCATCTGGAGACCTTCGATCCCAAACCCGCGCTCAACAAGTACGCCGGCAAAACCTTCGACAAGACCCCCTTCGAGAATCCGATCCATTCGCCGCTGCACGCAAAACGGTTCCGCTCGGTTGCGGCCGAGGAAATCAATGTCCGCGACGTCTATCCCACGATCTATCCCCTGCAGGTCGGATTCAAGCAGGTCGGCGAGTGCGGCGTCGAGATGACCGACTGGTGGCCCAACCTCGCCGAATGCGCCGACGACATCTGCTTCATCCGCAACATGTGGACGACCGACAACGACCACGCCGCCGAGAACCAGATTCACACCGGCCGGCACCGTCTGGACGATCCGGAGCCCAGCATCGGCGCCTGGGTGCACTACGGCCTCGGCACCCTCAACGAGAACCTGCCCAAGTTCGTCGTCATCGGCGGGCCCACGCGGACCGACACCCGGCAGTCAATCGACTCCAAGTATTTAGGGCCGCAGCATGCCGGCGTGCCGCTGGCGCTCGATCCGAACAATCCCCTCCCGTTCGGCCGCCGACGGGAAGGCCAGTCCGAAGCCGCGCAACGACGCGAATACGAACTGATCGACAATCTCAATGAACTCGCGGCTGTCGAATACCCGCACGATCCCGAACTGCGGGCCCGCATTCATTCCTATGAACTCGCCTTCAGGATGCAGCGGGCCGTGCCCGAGGCGCTCGACTTCTCCACCGAAACGCCCGCCACCCAGTCGCTCTACGGCCTCGACAACGACGCCACCAAACAGGCGGGCGAACGCCTGCTGGCCGCTCGCAGAATGGTCGAACGCGGAGTGCGCTTCGTTCAGGTCTTCCCCTCTCCCTACGGAGTGTGGGATTCGCATCAGAAACTCAAGGAAAACCACACCCGCCTGTGCGCCGGAATGGACCTGCCCGTCGCCGGACTCATGAAAGACCTCAAACAGCGCGGCCTCCTCGAGGACACCGTCGTCGTCTTCTGCACCGAGTTCGGACGCACGCCCGGTCTCGAACAGCGCGCCGGAGGCATGGACGGCCGCGACCATCATCCCAACGGATTCACCGTCTGGATGGCCGGCGCCGGTCTCAAACGCGGCTACGTCCACGGTGAGACCGATGAACTCGGTTATCACGCGCTCGGCGAAGGACACTACGTCACCGACCTGCACGCCACCGTCCTGCACCTGCTGGGAGTCGACGGCCGCACCCTGGAAGTCCCCGGACGAAAGCGGCTGGACATCGATCACGGGAAAGTCATGACCGACATCCTCGCATAGGTGCGCCGTCTCAAGAATGTCGCCTCGTTTCACACGTCCCGTTGATAGCGCTTTGCAGAACTGTGTTTGTGCTCAGGGGGCAGGTTGGCTGGAGTTCGCCATCTCCGGCGAAGTGGCGGGTCAAGAGCCGAGGGTCAAGAGGTCGCTAATAGCTATTGGCGATCTTGCCTCCGCGAATCAAGAACGGATCGTTCCCGGGGCCACAGACCGAACTGCAAAGCGCTCTAAGCCGAGTCGCTCTGCCGGTTGGCGTACCTGGGCCCGCCGTGGGCGGCTTGACTGTGATGCCTTCCTGAGCTCCCGTTGCTTCCGACGACTCACACGAACAAACCGGCTGTGCCGGAGTGATCCCGGATGGACTCGAACCATCGTTGTCTGGGTGTAGGCCAGAAGTCGTAGCCGCTGGACCACGGGATCGTGTGGAGTGGACTCACCGGGAATTGCACCCGGGCACCGATCAGGCTTGCAAGCCTGGATTGGTCCTCCGGCTTGCGACACCGGTGACTTCCTGTTGGACCATGAGCCCCAATTGTTGGTTCACTCTCAGCGGAAGCCGTGGGACTCGAACCCACAAGCGAGGCGAACTCGCCGACCTGTTTTCAAGACAGCCTCCTCATCCGGCCGGATGACTTCCATCGAGCTGCGGTGGCAGGATTCGAACCGGCATGCGTCTCCTTAACAGGGAGCTGCCTTACCATTGGGCCACACCGCAATGTTGTTGACTCAGCGTGGTCGGATTTGAACCGACGGTCTCCTGGTCCCGAACCAGGCGCAGGGTGCCACGGGCTACGCCAGTGAGACCGACCCTGCACGCCCGACTACAAGAAGCCGCTCCCCTCCGATCTCCGCGTCATCACGCCCGCCGCTGCGCTTCACTCACAACTCTCCCCTACCCCGCCGGTTGCCCCGTGAAGTACTTCGGCGCCTTTCCCTCTTTCCACTTGATGTTGCAGCCGATGCTCGGTTTTTGTTCCTCGGACACCGGGGAACCGGATAGCACCGCATCGCACGCCGCCCGGAGATCCTCCCCCGTGACCGGGATGCCGCTCTCCGGCCGGCTGTCGTCGAACTGGCCCCGGTAGACCAGCTTGTGCTCGGCGTCAAACAAAAAGAAATCGGGCGTGCACGCCGCCCGGTACGCCTGCGCGACCTCCTGAGACTCGTCGTAGAGATACGGGAACGTGTAGCCGAATTTGTCGGCGTCTTCTTTCATCCGCTCGGGGCTGTCGTCAGGATGCGTACTGACGTCGTTGGAGCTGATGGCGACGATCGCGATTCCTTTTTCCCAGTATTCATTGGCGAATTTCACGAACTCGTCGCGGATGTGGATCACGAACGGGCAATGGTTGCAGATGAACGCCACCAGCAGCGGCTTGCCGTCAAACTCGCTCCGCGTGACGGTCGAACCGTCCACGTTCGGCAGCGAAAACTCGGGAGCGGCACTGCCCAGTTCGAGCATCGTGGAGGCGGTTTTGACCATGGGACGGCTTTCCTTGTTGGGCACGATTTTCGAGTGCATCGACTGCCCTCGATGGTAGCGCGCGCTCCCCCGACCTGCAACCGGCGCCCCACGACTTCGGACGAGCAAGCGAGAACGCTCGGAAGTCCCACCATCAATCGGAGACAGGAGATATCCCGCCGGAACGATTCTCGCCGGTGACCGGCCCGCGTATGCTGCGCCCATCCAGGCGCGCAGGCGCCGAATTCCGTTCCCGGGCTGAGCATGCATTGAACACACCACTCGTTGTCTCGCTGTCGGTCTATTTCGTCGCCATGATCGGCGTCGGCGTCTGGGCGGGACGCCGCGTGGAAAACGAGGCCGACTATCTCGTCGCCGGTCGCCGCTTGCCGCTCTGGCTGGCTTGGGGCACGCTGCTCGCCACGTGGTTCGGCGCGGCCACGGTCATGGGCGCCAGCGAAGCCGCCCGCGACGAAGGCGTGCCCGGCACGATCCTCGACCCGTTCGCCTCCGGCACAGCGCTCATTGTCGCAGGGCTGTTCTTCGCCCGGCCGTTATGGGAGATGCAACTCCTCACGATGGGCGACTTCTTCCGGGAAAAATACGGACGCCGCACCGAACTCTTTTCGAGCACCGTCCAGGCGATCGGCTATCTCCCCTGGATCGCCGCGCAGTATCTCGCGCTGGCCGCCGTCGCCGGGCAGTATTTCGGCGTTCCCTTCGCCTGGGGCGTCATCGGAGCGGCCGCGTTTGTTCTCTTTCTCACGATGATCGGCGGCATGTGGTCGGTCACGCTCACCGATACCGCTCAGATCCTGCTCGTGCTCATCAGCCTGGTCGTGCTCGGCGGCACGATGCTCTCACACGTCGGCGGGGTCGACCGCGTGTGGGCCGCCACCCCGCCGGGCCATCGCACGCTGCTCCCGCAGGCCGGTACGGCGGCCGTTCTCATCTGGGCGGCAACCTGGGCCAACGGGATTTTCGGCAATCTCCCGGGACAGGATCTGATGCAGCGGGTGTTCGCCTCCCGCTCGGCCGTCACCGCTCAACGGGCGTGCGTGCTGGCGGGCGTCGTTTATGTGACGTTCGGCCTGTTGCCCGTCGGACTCGGCCTGGCGTCGCGCATCGTTCTGCCTGAAGAAGAATCCCCCGGCATCCTGTTGAAAATGGCAGACGCGTTTCTGTCAACGCCCCTGCAGTGCGTCTTCGTCGTGGCGCTGACGGCGATCATCGTTTCAACCTGCACCAGTGCGCTGCTGTCGCCGTCGGCGCTCATCGCACACAACATGCTCGAGCGATCCCCGGTCTTCGCCTCACGGCGGCTGTTCACAAACCGCCTGAGCACCGCCGCCGTCACGCTGTGCACGCTGCCGTTCGCCTTCGGGGGCCAGTCGATTCTCGATCTGCTGGACGTCGCAATCGAAGTCGGGCTGGTGGCGCTGTTTGTCCCGTTCGCCGCCGGACTGTACGGCCGGCCCCGCAGCGACACGGCCGGTCTCTGTTCGATCAGCGCCGGTTTGGTAGTCTGGTTGGGACACCGCGTTGCGATAGCCGCCCTGCCGGCAGGCAACGCGTTTGAAACGATTCCCCCCGAACTGACCGGAACCGCAGCCAGCCTCGCCGGATATCTCGCGGCCCAGCAGTTCTCTCGTCCGGACAAGCAACCTCAGACACCACCAGACTCATGATGCCTATCAACTCCGTCCGCCCACACAGATCCCACCCTCAACCGGCCGCCACAGCCCCGGGTGCCACTGGCGTCTCGCCAGTGCCTACCCCCCAAAAACCGGGTGCCACTGGCGTGCCGCCAGTGCCTTCCCCACAACGCCCAACTGCCAATTACGTCTCGCCAGTGCCGTCCCCCCGCCACTGGTCTCACCACCTCACCGTCCTATTCTCATTCCTGGCCTGCATGACGTCGGGCTCCGCCCTCCCGGCTCAGGAGGCTGCCGAGCAATGGATCGACAAAAACCTGCAGCCGACGGTCGAACTCTACCAGCACTTTCACCGGAACCCCGAACTCTCGTTCCACGAGGAGCAGACCGCCGCTCGCGTGGCCGAGGAACTGCAGAAAGCGGGCTGCGACGTCGTCACCGGCGTCGGCGGCCACGGCGTCGTCGGCCTGCTTGAAAACGGCGAAGGGCCCACCGTCATGTGGCGGTCCGATCTCGATGCGCTGCCGGTCGTCGAAGCCACCGGCCTGGAGTATGCCTCCACCGTCCGCACCGAGAACGACGAAGGCGTCGAAGTCGGCGTGATGCACGCCTGCGGGCACGATGTCCACATCACCAACCTGATTGCAACCGCCCGCTTCTTTTCCAGTCACCGCGACCAGTGGCAGGGCACGCTGATGTTCGTCGGCCAGCCCGCCGAAGAACGGGGAGCCGGGGCGCGGGCCATGCTCGAAGACGGCATCTTCACCAGGATCCGGCGTCCCGACTTCGCACTCGCGCTCCATGTCGACGCCACGCTCCCCGCCGGAATGGTCGGTTATCGCAGCGGCTACGCGCTGGCCAACGTCGACAGTTGCGACATCACCGTCAAAGGTCGCGGCGGGCATGGTTCGTTCCCGCAGGGCTGCATCGATCCCATCGTGCAGGCCGCCGAACTCGTCATGGCCATCCAGACCATCGTCAGCCGAGAAGTCTCGCCGCTCGAACCGGCCGTCGTCACCGTCGGATCGATCCACGGCGGGACGAAACACAACATCATCCCCGACTCCTGCCACCTGCAACTGACCATCCGCAGCTACTCCGCCGAAGTCCGCGCAAAATTGAAAGAGGGAATCATCCGCCGGGCGAACGCGATCGCCGAGGCGTACGACGCTCCCGAGCCGGAGATCGTCTACTCCGAGGGGACGCCCGCCATGTTCAACGACGAGGCCCTCGTCGACCGCGTCGTCCCCGCCATCGCCGCGGAACTCGGCGAGGAGAAGCTCGTGCTGGCCGACAAGTCGATGGGCGGCGAAGACTTCAGCCGCTACGGAATCGCAGGCGTCCCGATCTTCATGTTCCGTCTCGGCTCCGTCGAACCCGAACGTCTCGACGAATTCGCCCGCCGCGGCACCACCCCGCCTTCTCTGCACTCCGCCGAATACTACCCGGCCGCGGAGCAAACCCTCCGCACCGGATTCCTCGCCACCGTCTCCGCAATCATGGAGTTGATCGGCAAGCACTCGCGCTAGCCCGGATTATTCGTAGCGCACGCTGCCAGCGTGCGCCGGGCGCCACTGGCGTCTCGCCAGTGCGAATCCGAGGGGACGCCGCGTGCCACCGGCCCGGATGATTCATCTAAATCACCGTGCGCAATAATTGGACACCACTTTGGGAAAACTGGGGAAGCCGAGGGGGCTTGACCCCAAATGATTGCCACGCTGTGCCTTCGACTGGAGTGATTTTCCCCCGTTGAATCCGGCCTGAAGTCAAACCCGGAAACTTCAACTCACACAGCATCTGACTCAGTTTGGGTAACCTGTTTTCCTGTCGAAAGTTCCGCAGTGTCCAGAAATCGCGCACGGTGATTTAGGATGTCACCACAGAGACACGGAGGACACAGAGAAAAGAACTTACGGCGAAATTTCAGACGCAGCAACTTCGAAACTGTGTGCTGTCTTCGATGGATCCCTGGAGAAGTTGATTTCGCGATTCGACGCGGCCGCACGATGACGAATCGCCACGATTCATTCATGATCGCTGGACATGCGTGCGTCATACGACGCCGTGACTGTGAGAAGCGCGATCAACCTCCGTGTCTCCGTGGTAAATAATCCGAGCTGGCGTCTCGCCAGCGCGAATCCGATAGCACTTCAACCCTCTGAACTGTTATAGAAACCATCCATGAAGCGCGCACTCATCACCGGCATCACCGGCCAGGACGGTTCCTACCTCGCCGAGCTTCTCCTGCAGCAAGGCTACGAAGTCCACGGTCTGGTTCGACGCGTGGCCCTCGAGGATCCCGCGCACCGGCTCTCGCGGATCGCCCACGTCCTCGACCGCGTCAAGCTCCACCCGGCCAGCCTCGAGAACTTCCCCAGCCTGTTCAACGTCATCAATCAGATTGCGCCCGACGAACTCTACCACCTCGCCGCGCAGAGCTTCGTCTCCTATTCATTCGACGACGCCTTCTCGACGTTCCACACCAACATCGACGGCACGCACTTCGTCCTCGAATCGGTGAAGCAGGCCGCGCCTGAATGCCGCGTCTACTTCGCCGCGTCCAGCGAGATGTTCGGTCACGCGCAGGAGGTTCCGCAGAACGAGAAGACCCCCTTCCACCCCCGCTCCCCCTACGGCATCTCCAAAGTCACCGGCTACGATCTCTCCCGCAACTACCGGGAAGCCTACGACATGTTCGTCTGCTCCGGCATCCTCTTTAACCACGAGTCGCCCCGCCGCGGTTACGAATTCGTCACCCGCAAAATCACCTCCCACGTCGCCCGCATCAAGCACGGCCTTGCCCGAGAACTTCCCCTCGGCAACCTCGATGCCCGTCGCGACTGGGGCTACGCCGCCGACTACGTCCGCGCCATGCATCTCATGCTGCAACAGGACCGGCCCGACGACTACGTGATTGCCACCGGCGAGACCCACTCCGTCCGCGAATTCTGCGAACTTGCCTTCCGCATCGCAGATCTCAACTACGAAGACCACGTCGTCATCCGCGACGAACTCTATCGACCCTCCGAAGTCCATCTGCTGCTGGGGGACGCATCCAAAGCGAAAGCCGCACTCGGCTGGCAGCCCACCTGCAAATTCGAGCAACTCGTCAGAATGATGGTCGAACACGACCTCGAGAATCTCGGCGCGTAGCACACCGCTTGTCAATTACGACGCCGATGCCCGGCTGCACAGCAACAAAGTGAATGACTCGCCCTCTCAAAGCCCACGGGCTGCGTCCCGTGGGCCACGAGAAACATTGCGGCGCATTCCTCAATCTGACCCTCTCTCTCTGGGGTAAACCCTTTTGAGAAACAGCCTCTTCCACTTTCTCTGATTTCTTTGAATCGTAAGTTCCTTCTCCGCCATCTCTTGGCACCCAAAATGCCTCTTGTGGACTGTTGGTCACTTGCCGGGCTTTTTTTGGCAAACTCCATGCTAAAAAGCAAGACGCCACACAGAAATGTTCATTCTTGATCACATTGGACTTGCGAGCAGGAAACCGACTTCTCAGTGCTGTCTCTGTGCCTCTGTGTCTCAGTGGTGACATCCAACGCAGACGGTTTACCCGAACGGCGGGAGTCTGCTTGCGGTGGCGGGGCTACGCCTGACTCGCCCCCCGCGCGGCGAAGTCCCGCCGGCAAAGTTCCGCGATCGTCGCGGTCAACTCGATGTTCCGCCCCTGCATTGCAAGGAACTGATCGCTGCTCGGCGGAAGATCGTCCGCGCAGAACTCCCCCACCTGGGAAAGGATCTCCGCAGCGCAGTCCGGATGCAGACGCGCCATGGCGTCGGCCCGGGCGATCGCCGTCAGCCGGGCCGACAGCCCCATCCGCTGCGTGTAGGCCGCTTCGAGCGTCTCCTTGTCCTGCGGCGGACCGATCCGGGCGAACTTCTCCGCTTCGCCAGCCATCAACTCCGCCGCTTTCCGCGACGCGTCCTGCGTCAGCTTCGCTGTGCTCGCCTGCGCGGAGTGGCACAACGTGGCCCACTGGCTCGCAATGAATTGCGGACTCATTACGGCTCCCCTCGAATGGACACTGGATGGAGTCACGCGTCGTCAGTCCGCGCACAGGCCGCTGATCGACATCCCCCATCAGAACATCCAGGGCGTCACCGTTCAATTCAACCAGCCCCACCGCCTTTCAAGAAACGCTCACGAATCGGCATTGCCGCCGTTCGTACGCTGAAGGCGTACGACATTCAGAGCCCAGGGTCAGCGGCGCAGCCGCGCCACCCTGGGTTGCCGTGTTCGACGTCGTCGCATGAACTCTGAAAGAGTTCCACAGCCGCTTCAGCGCTCTTGCAGATGCGCCGCCCGTTGACTCCGGATCGCCCCACCCGCCGTCACGGCAATTCGATTCCCAGCCCGTGGTTGACACGGTTGGTGAAGTTCGCCAGTGCCACCGTCGCCGCCAGCGTCACGAGTTGTGTGTCGTCCAAAAACTGCTTCACGGCATCGACGGTTTCCGGCTGCACGTCGGCGGTCTTGGTCAACTCCGCCGCGTAGGCCAGAACCGCCCGTTCCTGCTCGTCAAACTCATCGCTCTCGGCAAATCGATCTAATGCGTCGATCTGTGCATCAGTCACTCCCGCCTTCTTCGCCGCAGCGCTGTGATAGTGGGAGCAATACTCGCAGTTGTTGAGCAAGGAGGACTTCAGATAGGCCAGTTCCCGCAGTTTGTCTGGAAGGTCGCGCTGAATTCCGTCGTTGACTTCCGTCACTCCTTTCAGCACATCCGGTTGACGCGCCAGCGTATTGAACAGATTCAGCGACCGGCCGAACTTCTCTTCGATCGCGTCCAGCACCGGCTGCGCATCCTGCGGTGCGTTCTCTCTCTCAAGGGGGGCGACGTATGGCATACTTGGGCCTCAATTGAGGGGTTACGTTCAAACCATCGACCGAACGTCCGACGCGAACGTTGGAAATGCCATCAGCACCGACTTCACGTCTTTCGCCGTCAAGCCGAACTTCATGGCCAGCGCAAACAGATTGATTGTCTCCGCCGCCTCCGGTCCCAGCAGGTGAGCCCCCAGGATCCGTCCGGACGGCTTGTCGACGAGAACCTCATACGCCGCGCACGTCTCGCTCACCTTCTTCATCGACGACCAGTCCGACATGTCCCCCGCTTCAACCGTGAAGTCCAGTTTCTGCTCCTCTGCCGCTTCCCGGCTCAATCCCACAGACGCCAGCGCCGGCACGGTGAACACAGCCGCCGGCACCGGTCCGTAATCGGGTCGACAGCGGATTCCCTCCAGCAGCGTCCGCGCAATCGCGTGCCCCTCCGCGTTCGCAGTCGGCGTCAGCGGCGCCGCGCCCGAAGCAGCGCAATCCCCGGCCGCGAACACGGCCGGATTCGACGTCGACTGCATGAACTCATCGACCGACACGCCCGCTTCCGTGCTCTCCACCTCCCCCGCAGCCAGGTCCATCCCGTCCAGATTCGGCGCCCGCCCCGCCCCGTGCACCACAAGGTCGACGTCGAATGTTTCACGACCGCCCGCTCCCTCCGCCTGAACCCGCAACGCGCCGGACTCCGTCTTCTCGATCGACTCAATCGGCGTTCCCGTATGGATCGTCATTCCCAGTTCGCGGGAGTGCGCCGCCAACCGCTCCACGAGCGAAGCCGCAAACGGCCTCAGCACTCTCGATTCCTGCTCGACAACCGCGACCTGCGCTCCCGCCCGCAACGCAACATGCGCGAATTCAAACGACACATACCCGCCCCCCACGAACAACACCCGCGGCGGCAACTCGTCCAGTTCCATGAACTCATCGCTCGTCACCAGATGCTCGCTGCCCGGAAAATCAAGCGTTGCCGGCCGCGCCCCGCTCGCGATCAACACCTTCTCCGCAGCGACTCTCTGCTCCCCCACCTGCACTTCACGCGGCGAAACAAAACGGGCCGCGCCGTGCAGCGTCGTCATCCCCTTCTTCCGGTAACCCGCTTCGCTTTGTTCAGGAATCCCATCCGTGAAACTTCGCTTGAACGCCACCAGTTGCGGCCAGTCGATGTGAGCCGACGACGTGCGAATCAGCGTCCCCTCACCACGACGGATCCAGTCGCAAAGTTCCGCCGCGCGAACGTACACCTTCTTCGGATTGCAGCCCCGCAAAGCGCACGTCCCGCCGAACTCCCGTTTCTCGGCGATCGCGACCTCCCAGCCCTCCGCCGCACACCGATTCGCCACCCGCGACGCCGCCGGCCCTGTCCCAATCACAAGCAGATCACATTTCAAGACTGGTTTCATGCCGAAAACATAGCGGCAGCCCGCAACACCCCGCTTCAAGGCGTTTCGCCCGAGCGAACTGGGGCGATCACTGACTCCCGCATGGCGGAAACCCCCAGACCGGAGTATTCGTAGAGCACGCTGCCAGCGTGCGTCACCGTTGAAGTGACATCGGCGTCCGATCCGTTCGAAAATCGCGGCGCTTTCGGCAACTTATCGATAACCTGCTGCTTGGCAACTACTGATCGTGAACCGCACCCTCGACGGGAATAATCCGAACCCAACCGGAGACGAATCGACAGCGAGCGGCGAAGCCGCGCAAGCATGTAGCCGTGAGCGCAAGCTCATGGAAAACATGCCGCTCACAAATGAAGCGAGCCGCGAACGCGGCGACAGCAACTTCTTGGTGTACTTTGTGCCTTCGTGGTCGCCCAATTGAGCACTCGAATGCCAAACGGGCTGGCAGAATTCGCGCACCACGCGAAGATTCTCACCGTGAGTAGCACAGAGAAAAGGGAGCGCTCCGTTTCGAGTGGACCACCAGGAGACAGCAGCGCCAACCCGCTATGCAGACCGCCCCCCGTCGCACTCCCGCAGCAGCGGAAAGAACTGCCCCCCCAGCCTCTCCCCCTTCGGCACAACGGGAACCCCGTCCAGCAGCGGCTCGTCGCTGTCGCTGCACACGTCGGCCCGGCACAGATTGATGACAACCGCCCGACGCTGACGGTCGGTCAGATTCTCGCGCGAACCGTGAATCATCAGCGGGTGATGAAACGACGCCTCCCCCGCTTTCAGCACCACCGGCGCCGGGTTCTGCAGCGCCTCCCACTGCTCGTCGCTGAGCGCCTCCCGGATCGCATTCATGTCGCCCGCCAGGCCCGTAATCGGCAGCAGATCCCACTTGTGGCTGCCGGGCACATACCACATGCAGCCGTTCTCTTCGTCGGTGTCGTCGAGACCGATCCAGCACGTCAGATGCGCCATCGGCCGCGTCCGCGTCCAGTAGGAATAGTCCTGATGCCAGGCCACCACCCCGCCATGCCGCGCAGGTTTGCAGAACAACTGGTCATGCCAGAAACGCACCGACCCCCCCAGCAACTGGCTCGCCGGCACAGTCATCGCCGGATGCCACAGAATATCGTGACAGCCCTTCCCGATTCGCCAGGCGCCCAGCGCATGAAACAACACCTTGCTCGGATCGGCCGACTCGTTCGAATGAAACTCGTACCACAGCGGGTAACCCGGATGATCGGTCTTCGCCAGCTCGGCCAACTCCTCCCGCAACAGGTCGATCTGCCGCCCATCGAGAATCGGAACCCCCGCAACATAACCCCATTCATGGAACGAACGCACCTGCTTATCCGAGAGGCGATACGCCTCCGGATCGCCCCCGGTCGAGTCAAGCAGGTCGCCCACTGGTTCGTGTCGGGTGGAAAGATCGGTCGTCATGGAACGTTCAGAATTCTTGAATCATTCGATCAGAACAGAGTTTCGTCTTCGCCCGCATCATCATCAGCCGGCGGCTTCGGCTTCTTCTTCGTGGTCACCTTCTTCCGCCGTCCCGCCTTCGGCGACTCCTGTTCATGCGTCGCCGACGCATCGAACGGCTCGGTCACAAGTTCCCCCACTTCATTGCGCGCCGTCAGAATCTCGATTCTCTGCTCCGCCTCCTTGAGCAGTCCGTAGCAACTCTTCAGCAGCGAAGTCCCCCGCTCAAACCGCTGCATCGACTCTTCCAGCCCGATCGCCCCCTCTTCGAGGTCGTCCACAATCGCCTGGATCTCTGCCAGCGCCTCCTCAAACGAAGGCGACGACTTTTCGCTGTTCTGCATTGAATCAGTCATGGAGTTGGACACAGAAGGAAACGAAGGCAACAAAGGATTGAGAGAGCCGTCTGCAACTCACATGTCACAACCGACTGCCACATTCCCTCTCCATAGTTCCCAAATTTTCACTTGGGAATGCTCCGAGCGCACTGTGCCGAAACAGAAGTTTGGGGACAAGGTCAGATAACTCCGTAATCCTTCCTTCACTTCGTTCCCTTCTGTCCCCTCGTTCCCAAATTTCCATTTGGGAACGCCCCCCACTGTGCCCAAACAGAAGTTGGAGCACGAGTTGCGATCAAACCCTTCCTTCACTTCGTTCCCTTCTGTGCCACCTCCCCTTCTGTGAACCCAGAATGCGGAAATCCACCACCCCATTCAAGTCTCCTCCTCCGTCGATGCCACCCGGCTCGTAAATCGTCCCCGCGAGACCCGCGTGATGACCGTCTCCCCGGCCTCAACATCGCCCGCCTCGCGCACGATTTCCCCCGTGTCGCTGCGCGTCGTCAGCGAGTAGCCCCGCCGCAGAACATTCAACGGGCTCAGCGCGTCGAGCGCCGTCGAAAGCGTCTCCCACCGCGCCCGCGACGACTCACAGCGGCGGCGGATCGCCGTCTGCAGACGCGATTCAACGTCGTCCAACCGCTCTCCCAACTGGTGGATTCGCTCCACCGGCCGCGCGAAAACCCGGCGGGTACTCAGCGAATCCAGCCGGGACCGCGCAGCCGCCGCGCGCTCCCGCAGCAATACGACCAACCTCCGCCGCAGGTGGTCGAGACCGTCGAGCAGTTCACGGTGGTCGAGCACCACGATCTCCCCCGCTTCGCTGGGAGTCAGCGCCCGGCGATCGGCAACGAGATCGGCGATCGTCACGTCGATCTCATGCCCCACCGCGCTGATGATCGGCACGCTGCTGGCAACGATCGCCCGCGCCACGACTTCCTCGTTGAACGACCACAGGTCCTCCAGGCTGCCGCCTCCCCGCCCGACAATCGCCACGTCGACATCGGGAATCTCTCCCAGCAGCCCGATCCCCGCCGCGATCCGTTCAGCCGCTCCATCGCCCTGAACCGGAACCGGCACAATCACCAGATTCGCCCCCGGCCAGCGGCGCGTAATGACCTGCACCATGTCCCGCACGGCCGCGCTCTGCGGGCTCGTCACGAGCGCGATGCGCCGGGGAAACCGCGGCAGCGCCCGCTTTCGCTCCGCCGCGAACAGCCCTTCCGCCGCCAGCCGGTCGTGAAGCTGGCGGAATGCCAGTTCGAGCGGACCGACCCCGTGCGGAATCACCTCCTCGATCACAAGCTGATAGGAACCCCGGGCGGGATACACGTCGATGCCCCCCAGCGCGACCACTTCCAGCCCGTCATGCAGATCGAACTTCAGCCGCGACGCCCTGCTCCGCCAGATCACTCCCCGCAACTGCGCATCATCGTCCTTGAGCGTGAGGTACACGTGCCCCGACCCGGCGAACGAGCAGCCGGAAATCTCCCCGCGCACCGCCACCGCCGGAAAGTTGCCTTCAAGGCAATCCTTGATCTGCCGCGTCACTTCGGAGACCGAAAGAATTTCAGGTCCGGGGAACATCGGAGGGGCTTGCTCAGTACTGCGTAATCAAAAATACGATCAGTTTTCACCAGGTGCCGTTGACACAGCATCACATCGAACGATTCGCCCCGTCAAAGCCCACGGGCCGCGTCCCGTGGGTCACGAGAAACAATATGGAGCATTCCCTGATCTGATCCTCTGTGGCCTCAAAGAACGATTCGTTCTTGAATTTCGAATGCATCTTCGCGACTGAACTGAGAACCCAGAGCTCGAACCAACGATGTATCAAAGATTCGGAACCATTCCCCACTGACCACTGACCACTGACCACTGACCCTCGACCCTCGCCCCTCGACCCTCGCCCCTCGCCCCTCAACCCTCGCCCCTCAACCCTCGCCCCTCAACCCTCGCCCCTCAACCCTCAACCCTCAACCCTCGCGTCACTCCAGCATCACCGCCTTCGCATACTTCACCGCCCGCGCGGCGTCACCGACCCGGTCGTCCCCCTCATTACGCCGGACGACGAGCCAGCCGCGAAAGTGCATCTCGCCGATCAGCGCGAACATCTCGTCCCAGTCGATCTCGCCCCGTCCTAGCGCCGTCTCCCGTCCCGATGTCTGCGTATCCCGCACGGCGTCGCGAAGCTGGAACTGCCCGAGACAGTCGTAAAGCGTCCTCAGATCAGCGCCCGGTTGCCGCCGCGCCAATAGCGCCGCCGCCGGATCGAAATCGACCGCCAGCGGACCCTGCCGGACGGCCTCCCTCACCACCGCCGCCAGTCGCTCCGCATCGGCCCCCGCGGACGTCAGGCAGAGCGTCGCGCCGATGTGGTTGCCGTAACGGGCGAGGTCTTCCAGCACATCCGCCAGGCGAACCGCCTCGGCGGAGTTCTCGTCTTCCGGCAGCGGGCCCGAGCGGACAGTGACCACGCTCGACTTGAGTTGCGAGGCGAACTCCATCGTCCGCCGCAGGGCCGCCATCCGGTCGTCGATCCGGTCAGCATCATAGATCGTGCTGCGGAGCGGAAAGTCGAGCGACGCCACCGAAAGATCACGTTCGCGCAGCTCGTGCAGAAGCTGCCGGCGGGCCGTCACCCCGAATTCGGCCGGTTTGAGTTCGTAGCGCGCGTCAAATTGCACCCCGGCCGCTCCACACGTCTGGGCGGTCACGATCGATTCCCGCAGTGTCTGGCGAAACGGCGCGGTTGCTATGGCCAGTCGAGGCGGTGTCATCTCCCCTGCGTCCTTCAATCCTGCTCGTCCGTCAATTCAGATCCGTGCATTGAGTCGTTCTCGCCGGAACACGAATCCCCCAGAGCTTCGTGCGAGGTTGCAGTCCAACCAACCTCCGAAAAGAGCCCTGACAGGGCATTATAGCGCTTTGCAAATCAGTGTTGGCGATCTGTCTCGCGGATTCTCGTCCTCGACAGTCCAAACACCGCTCGACGCGGACACATCGTAGAGCAATTTGCTCTACATCGATTCATTCAGCGCCTTCACCAGATCGCGGACGCCCAGCGTGTTGGCGTGGATCAGCACCTCCCCCGCCTCGAAACCGGCGGCCGTGCCGTACAGCTTCGCCTGACCTTCGACCAGGCGAAACACCCGCTCCTTCTCCGGAGGAAACTGCGTCTTGTAGGCCCGGATCGCTTCAATCTTCTGCTCGAGCGTCGCAGTGATGTCGACGACGAACCCGCCGTCGTTCAGCGGCGTCCGCAGCGATCCGAAACCGAGCGGGTAATACAACTGCCGCCGAATCGGATGGACGACCAGGTTGTCGAACTCCGCGTCCCACTTCGTCAGCCGTGAATAGAACACCGCCGCGTCGGTAATCTGCATCGCCTGCCAGTGATCCGGCGATGCGCCGGGCGTCTTGCCGGCGATCCCCATCACAATCTGCGGCCGGTACCTGCGGAAAACCTTCGCCAGCGCCACCCGCGATTCGTAGTTGTCGAACAGCCGCCGGTTGGGAAGTTCCAGCGTTTCCCTCACCTGCACGCCCAGAATCTCGGCCGCCTTCGCCGCTTCGGCCAGCCGCACCTCAGGACCAGGGCTGTTGGGCGTCGGCTCGCCGTCCGTGAGATCCACGATCCCCACCCGGTACCCCTGATTCACCAGCGACGCCAGCATCCCGCCGACCGCAATCTCCACGTCATCCGGATGCGCCCCCACAGCGATCACATCCAGCGGCTCAGGCAAAGTCTCAGACATTCAAAGTTTTCAGTATTCGGTTGTCAGTCGTCAGTTCCAATTCCCACCCGAACCCCACCCCATTCCCAACACCCACAACAATTTCCAAAACCGCCCTCTGCTCTCTCGCCCCTCGCCCCTCGCCCCTCGCCCCTAGACCCTAGTCCCTAGTCCAGAAACCCCCTCACAAGTTTCGCGACTCGATGCGGATGCGTCAAATACGGCAACTGACCCGTGTTGTGCATCTCTTCGACCACAGCCGCAGGCAGCGCCCCCTGCAGTTCCCGCTGATGCTCCGCCAGAATCCGGCCTTCCCCCTCCGTCCGCACAACCAGCACCCGCTGATCGATCTGAGCCAATCGCGAGCGCAGATCAACGCCTCCCAGAACCGCCTGCCGCCGCGCCGCACCGGCGATCGAAGTCTCCCCCAGATTCTGCAGCAGAAACTCGAACCGCGAATGATCGAATGGCGGAAACCACCTGCGGTGATTCTGCTCCTGAATCCCCTTCCACCCCGGCAGTTGACGCAACCGCCCCGGCAGCAGACCGCCCCAGACCAGCATCGCACGTTCGATCAGCGTGAGCCGGCGACCCGCAGTCGCACTGAAGAGAACCGCCGTCTCCACCCGGTCAGTATGAGCCCCCATGACCGCCAGCGCCACGGTCGCGCCGAACGACGCCCCCAGCAGCGCGATCCTACCGTCCTCGAGCTGGTCGGCCGCGGCAATCACGGCGTCCGCACACTCGGCCAGATAGGTCGCGGCATCTGTCGTGTATCCCAACGACGGCAGTTCGACAAATGTGCACCGGTAGTCTTCCCTCAACAGCCACGCTGTCAGCCCGAACAGATCCCAGTCCCCCGCGATCGGGCCCAGAAAATAGAGCGGCCGCCCCCTGCCGAACGTCGCTCCCCGCAACCGGCCTCCGCCACATGCAAACGTAAACTCCTCCCGCTCCTCATGGACGGCCGTAATCACCTGCTGCCACGCCAGCGGCGTCGGACACGGCTCCCCGGCCGCATCCGCTTTCGAAATCTCGGCTCTCTCAGAAGCGCTGCTCATCAAATCAATCAGTTCAGCCGGTCACCCCCTCGTTTCTACCGAACCGCCCGCATCGAGGGAAGAACCCCAACCAGATTCGCCCCGATCCCGACCGCCCTGTAGAATGAGAGCGCTCCAACCCCGCGCAAACAACTCCAGCCCCGTTCGCCACACAACATGAGCAGTTGCACCTTCCTCCTCTTCGCATCGCTCCTCGCCGCCGAATCGACCGCCGGCGACGCCAACCTCGCCGACCGCATCGCCGAGGCCCGCCAGCACCTCCAGTCCGGCCGCTACGCCGAGGCGATCGAAGCCTACCAGGAACTCGACTCGGCCGACGACACAACGCCCGACCAACGCGCCGCAATCGCCGTCGCTCGCAGCCAGGCTCTGGAACAGACCGGTGAATCGGAGCAGGCGCTCTCAGTGGTCGAAGACGCCGTCGAACAGACCCCCGACTCACCCCCGCTTCTCGCGCGTCTCGCCGAGATTCAGTACCTCCGCGGCGACTACGCGTCAGCACAGGACAGCGTCGACGCCGCGCTGAAGAGTGATCCCGATCTGCCGCTGGCCCATCTTGTCCAGGCCCACCTCCACCGCGAGACCGGAGAACTCGACGCCGCCTTGGAAGAGTACCGCTGGTGCGTGCGATTCTATAACCGCGCGCAACCCGACGATGCCGAAACGCTGATCGTGCTGGCGCAGGGATCGGTCGAATACGCCCGCTGGCGGAGTGTCTCGTCGATCTTCCGCTTCGTCGTGAACACCCTCTGCCCCGATGCCCTCACCGCGGACGAGCACTGCTGGCAGGCCAACTGGCTCGGCGGCGCGCTGTTGCTCGAAAAATACAACCAGGCCCAGGCCCTGCCGGAACTGAACGCCGCACTCGCGATCAACCCTCATGCCGCCCCGGTGCTCGTCGAACTCGGTGTCGCCGCGCTGCAGGAACTCGAACTCGAACAGGCCGATGACTACGCCGACCGCGCTCTGGCAGCCAATCCACGCCTGCCCGCCGCACTGCATCTCAAGGCCGACGTCCTGCTCACCGCTTCTGCAACAACCGAGGCCCTCGCCCACCTCGAAACCGCTCTGGAGGTCAACCCGCACGACCAGCGGACGCTCGCCCGCCAAGCGGCCTGTTACCTCCTCGAAGACGGAGTCCCCCCCGACGACGAACTGCTCAATCTCTTCCTCCACCTCGATGCGATCGATCAATTCGATATCGACCAGCCCTCACGCTTCTCGCAGGTTCTGATCGGCCTCGCCCGCCGTAATCCCCGCCCCGGCTACTTTCTCACAATCGTCGGCGGACTGCTCGATCAGCACCGCCGGTACGCAGCCGCGGAAAAGTTCTACCGCCAGGCCATCCACGTCATGCCGCAACTCGCCGAGCCGCGAACCAACCTCGGCATGCTCTACATGCGAACCGGTCGCGTCGAAGAGGCGGAACGCATCCTGGATGAAGCGTTCGACGCTGACCCGTTCCACGTCCGCGTCAGCAACATGCGCAAGGTGATCGGCGTCCTGAACACCTACGACGTCGTCTCGACCGATCACTTCGTGCTGCGCGTCGACCAGTCGAACCGACTGCTCGCCGGCTACATGGCCGATTACCTGGAGAGCATCTATCCCGAATTGACCCAGCGGTACGACTACGAACCGCCGCTGCGCACGCAATTCGAAATCTATTCCGCCGCCAAAGGCCAAGGCGCCCATCAATGGTTCAGCGCGCGAATGATCGGGCTCCCCTGGATCCAGACCATCGGCGCCTCAACCGGAATGATCGTCGCCCTCGCCTCCCCCACCGACACCGAGCCGTTCAACTGGGCCCGCGTCCTCCGGCACGAGTTCGTCCACATCCTCACCCTCCAGGAGACCCGGTTCAACATCCCGCACTGGTACACCGAGGCGCTCGCAGTCCACGAGGAAGGCCTCGACATGCCCGAGCAATGGCAGAACCTGCTGCTGCACCGCGTTCCCGCCGGCGACGTCTTCAACCTCCAGACCGTGAACTCCGGTTTCCAGCGGCCCGAAGGCCCCACCGACTGGCAGATGGCCTACTGCCAGAGCCACCTGTACGCCCGGTACATGACCGAACGCTTCGGCGACGATGCGCTCACGAACCTGCTCGACGCCTACCGCAAAAACCTTTCGACATCCCAGGCAATCCCGGAGGTCTTCTCCGTTTCGCTGGAAGACTTCGAAGCCGGCTACACCACATATCTGAACCGGATCGTGGACGAACTCCGCCCCCTCCGCTCCGCGCCCTATCCGTCTCTCGAGGAGACGCAACCCGCTTACGACGCAGACAACGACGATCCCGCCGCGGCCGGGCGGCACGCTCTCGCACTGCTGGCAGACCGGCAGGTCCGCGCGGCCGCGCCGATCGCCAAAGCCGCCAACGAAGCCGACCCCACCCAGCCCGAAGCCGCCTACGTACTCGCCAGATTCGCGATCGCTAAACAGAACGACGAACGAGCCATCGAACTGCTCCAAACCGCCCTCGACGAAAAAGACCCTCACGGCGACGTCCTCGCCCAACTCGCCCGGCTGAGGCTCGATGCCCGCGCAGACGAAGAAGCCGCCCGGCTCTACCAGATCGGCGTAAACCGCTTCCCCCTCGAAGACCGCTACTGGCACGGCCTCGCCCTCGCCCTGTGGCGCATGGACGAAACCGACCGTCTGCGCCCCGTGCTCGAAACCCTCGCCGAACGCGACTTCGACAACCCCGCCTTCCGCAAAAAACTCGCCGAAATCGCCCTCGCCGAGGCCCGCTACGAAGACGCCATCGCCTGGGGCATGCAGGCCCTCTACATCGACATCGAGGACGTCGATGTGCACCAGACTCTCGCCGAAGCCTACCTGCACGCAGATCAGCCGGAGAAAGCCAGACGAGAACTCGAAGCCGTCCTAACGCTCGACCCCCGGAACGAACAAGCCTCCACCATGCTGAAGACTCTCGAAGACCAATAACCCGACTGGCACGGTTCAACACTCAAGTTTCACTGGGAAGCAGCCCACCGATGACAAAATCCTATCCTCAATGGATAGCGTGCGGCGTGTTCTTTGGGGCCTTGTTGGGCAGCCTGCTCATCAACCTCCCCGTGTGGACTGGGTATTGGGATCTTGAACACTCCTCCGCTGACCGTGCAGTGCACCGCGTTCTCTTCACCCCCTGTGTCATCAGCGGAGTGGTTGTCATGAGCGGGCTGGCCGCCTTCGCCTGCCATCGCTACGCCCGGACCGACTGACCCCCGAGTCGCCCCCCTTCATTTGAAGGACACAGTATCGTAGAGTCACTGACAGCTGTCACGGCAACGCGATTGACCCCGTTGTGGCAACAGTGTCTTCCCGTCTGGAATGTGAACATGCAAACGAGCCCCATGAGTCTCCCGCTTCGCACCGCCGCTCTCGCATGCTCCCTCGCCGTTCTTTCGTTCCTGGACGCCGGCGGAGGAGCGTCCCCCCTGTTCGCTCAGGAGTCGGCAGCCGCAGGTCAGGCGTCCCCCGTCGTGCCGCTGGTCGCGCCAAACCAGGGGCAGAAGCTGCTCGCGCTCGTGGCCGGCGGCGAGCGCCTCTATCTGCGCAAGGCCTGCCAGGAACTCGACGTCCCCGTGGAGTTCGCCGACGGTTTCGACGCCCGGCGGCGCGACTATCGACGGTTCCACGCGATCATCGTCGGCTCCAACATGATGGATTACTTCGCCCAGCCGGAATATCAGGTCGACGCCGCCTTCCAGCCGATCGTCGATTACGTCGCCGCCGGCGGCCACCTGATCATGTTCGCCACCTACCACGGACGAAACATGGAACATCTGCAGCGCTTCGACATCGTCGCGTCGATGGCCGGCGGCGAAGGCTTCGTCCCCATTCCAGGAACCACCGAGGCCCTCTTTGCAGGCGCCGAGTCGTTCGTCCCGGAGGACAATTCGCTCACCTTTCTGGGAAGAACCGATATCTCGCGGCCCCACGTCGTGCTCCTCAAACGAACCGGTGACGACGACGCCGTCTCCACCGTCCCCTACGGCAGCGGCCGCGTCTCGATCACGATGGTCGAGCCCGGTTACGCCAACGATCTGTGGCTGTATCGCGTCATGCTCACGTGGCATCTCCGCGGCGCGCCAAGCCGACTGGTCGCAACCGGCTTCGCGGGAATCCCCTGGGATCAAACGTCCGACCCCCGCCACCCCGTTCCGGACGAAAAGGAACTCGCCACGCTGACCGCGACCGTGCAGGAAGACCTGGCGGGCGAATACGCGCGCCTCAGACCTTGGAACCCCGTCGTGGGCAAGGAAGTCGCCCGTGTGATTCTCGCCCAGGCCGACGAGCAGGAAGACCCCGCCCGCCGCTTCGCCCTTTTCTCAGAGGCCCGCGACTTGGCGGTCAAGTCGGGAAACGCCGCCCTTCTGTTCAACGTCATCGAAGCGTGCGGCCGCCAATACCAGACCGACCCGCTGCAGGAACTGGCCGACTCCCTCGATGAATGCGCCACCCAGTGCCGGACAATGGGCGACTCCCGAACCGTCGCCTACGTCGCCATGCTCGGAACCACCACGGCGATCGAACGGCAGCGCTTCGACAACGCCGACAAACTGCTCGCGACCGCCTCCCGCAGCGCCCGCCGCTCCCGCCTCCGCGACCTGATCACCGAAGTCGCCGACATGCGAAAAGCCCTCACCGAAGCCAAAAGCCAGTAACCCCCGCACCGTACTCCCCCCAGGCTTGCCGCTTCGCCCCCCCCAACCCTCAAGCCTGCAAAAGCCACTTCAATCCCCCCCACAACCTCCCGTCAGTCCGAACTCGAACCCTCCCGCTCCCCCTCTTCACCTGCCGACTCTCCCTGCGGAGCCGGGCTGGGAACCGGTCGTGGCTGCGGGGCCGGAGCAGGCGCGATCGCGTCCAGGAACTCGTCCGGCGTCATCTCGTTGTAGCGCCCCAATGTCTTGTAGATCGACTCGAACTGCTTGAAGTCCTCGTTATTCTCCACGAAGTCCTTCACCATCGCGTCGCGCGTCGCGATGATCGGATTCTTGGGCTTCGCCGGCTCCTCCCCGCTCGCCTCGTTCGCCCGCTCCCCGTTTTCGCTCGTGTCTAACTCGCTCAACGATGGCGCCGGGGCTGTCAGCGCGCTCCGCGTCAACTCCACCTGGTCGGCCCGAATCTGTTCCAGCGTGAGCGAATGCCCCGACAACGCGTCGGAGACCATGCTCAAATACCCCGCGTACATGAACAGCACCGAGAACGCCAGCACGCTGCCGACCGTCATGAAAATGCCGAACCCGCTGATCTGGCCGATCCGCCGCAGGTTCATCGACGACTGCTCCTGGTAGTCGTCCGAGAGCCGCTGCAGTCCCTCGGTCAATTCGCCCGTCAACTCCCCCGTCCGCACCGCCTGCAGCAAGTCGGCTGGAAACGCGTCCGTCCGGTGCAGCGCCGAGAAGAAGTCCTCACCCGCTGCCAGCGACGTCGCGATCTCACGCTCGTGAGACTGGTAGTATCGGTTCTGGGTGCTTCGCAAACCAAGTTGCATCGCCTTCGCAGCGTTCATCCCGGTGTCGACCGCCGCGCCAAATGCCCACGCGAACCGCGACAGCGCCAACTCCTTGATCGTGCTGCCCAGCAGCGGCACCATCATCGCCGCCCGCATCGGCAGCGACCCGAACCATCCCGACTTCACCCCCTTAACCAACAGAAACAGCGCCAATCCCCCGCCCACCAGCACCGCCCAGAACACCACCAGGTTCTCCAGCGGAGAAAACCCCATCAGGAACACGTCCGGCGCCACCAGACCGGCGATCCGCGTCTCCAGCACGTGCAGCACGATGAAGAAAAAGCTGACCACCACCGCAGCCGCCGACAGTTGCAGCATCGGCCAGGTCACACCCTGCAAGAACGTACGCTTCATCCGCACCAGCGCCCGGTAGTGATCCGCCACCCGCAACAGCGCCTGATCCAGCCGCCCCGACTCCTCCCCGACGCGGACCATCTCGCTCAACAGCGACGGGAAGTCCCGCTCCGCCGCCATCGCGTCCGCCAGCGAACCCCCCGCTTTCAATTGCGCCTGCACCCGCTCAAACGCCTTCCGCTTGCTCCGCCGCAACAACTGCGTCTCATTCTCCCACGCCTCGGCGATCGGAATCCCCGATTTCACCGAAGTGCCGAGCCGGTAACAGATCTTCTCCAACTGCCGCGACGAAAACGAGCTGCGCGACGACTTCGCGGGAATTTCCAGAGGGACGTTCGTGCTCTGCTGCGACATAAAGACAGACCTTCGGCGCGTGAGGAGACTCGAGCGTGCAATCGAGAGAACGGCTCGAACGGATCGCAATCCATGAGCCACGCACCGCCATTGTAGACCTGCAAAACCACCCCGAGAACCCCGCAATCCGGCTTTAACATTGTTGCCAACTTGACATTACAGACGATGCCGCACCCGCACCGTCCCCTTCGACTTCCCCCGACTTGCTGCTTCGCCCCCCTCCTCGACACTGCCCAAACGTATGTGACCGAACCGCTGGAGAGCCGGTCCGCCGCTACTTCAACATTCAACATTCCGTGTTCAACATCCAATATTCACTCACCCTTTGCGTCTTCGCGACTTGGCGTGAGCCCAACCGAGCACCTCCCTCAACCCTCCCGTTCCTCACCATCCCCCACCGGCGTCTCCCGCGCCCGCCCACCCAGCAACTCCACCGCCCGCAGCACCGCCACCGGACACCCCGGCCAGTCATGCTCCGCGCAGAACACCACATCAAACTCCTCCGGCACCCGCCCCCGCAGATCACTGCTGAACAGCGCAAACCCCACCCGCAACCGTTCCCGCCACAACCTCTCCAGCCACGCCTCATCCCACGCCAACTCCGGCTTTCCCGTAGGCGCCCGCGGCCCCCCGTTCCACTCCTCAAACTCATCCTCCAACCGCGCCCGACGCCGAATCGCCTCCATGTTCCCGAACCGCTTGTACAGCGTGACCCAACTGCATGATGCCAATCGGTTAAACTCGCCTTCGCACGGAGGACGTCCCAGTTCCTTGCAGATCCGTCGGTATTCATCAATCAGAAACCGGTCCGAGAACAACACCGAGGCGCACGCCTGCGGCCGCATCAAGCCGGCCGCCTTCCGCAAGTCCCGCCAACGTCCCCAACGCTTGAGCACGGTCGTCGGCGACACCCGCACATGCCGACAAAACTCCCGCATCGTCACCTCTTCGCCCCGCCCCTCCACGTACTGCTTCAGCGCCGCCAGAATCTCCTCCCGCCCGATCTTCTCAAACCCCCGCCGCGGCATCACCCACTCCCCACATCGCACCCACAACACAACCCCACACCGCCCCTCTCCCAATCCCACCCCGTTGCGCCCCACCCCGCTCCACAACAAAAACTCACGTTCCATCCCCAACGCTCCCTCAACGCCCACGAGCCGCAACCCGTGCCCCCCCCAGGCTTGCCGCTTCGCACCCCTCCACCGAGCACCAACACCACCCCCGCCCGCCCTCGCACCAAAGCCCCACGTTCGTCACACCAGCCCGTTCTCCGCTCAACCTTCAGTCAAGCGTTTCGCACTCTCACCGGTCGTTACCAATCGCATCGCTCTACGCGCCCCGTTTAGCCGCGACCCGCAGGGGAGCGCTGCGTTTCTGAATCCACTCCGTGCAAGACTCGCCGAACGGACGACCGACTGAAAATGGAGTTCCGCCCGCTGGTACGAACTCCAGCGACCCGTTGGCGTGCCGATTGGTTGGGTGGAGTGAAGGCCGCCGGGGCCAGCACCTCTTGTGGCTGCGCCACACGGGTTCAAAGAAATTGTGCCATCTGGGTTGCTCTATTGCGGTGCACCCGGGGCGCTGCATTCGTCGAACGTCCGTGGTCCGTCCCGGACGATTTCTCCCATCGACCTCGGGGATAAACACCGATACACTTGCGGCCCGATCCCATTTCGTTGCCATCCCGAGAACGGAAATGAGCCGAATACTGATTATCGCAGTCGGTGCGCTTGCCATGACCTCTGTCGCCTTGGGTGACAGTTTCATCGTTGAGGATGGCGCCCCCTTGGCTGAAATCATCATCGCCGAGGACGCCCCCCGCATGACACGGCTGGCGGCGCGTGAGTTTCAAACATACGTAGAAAAGATTGCCGAAGCGAAACTCCGAATCGGCTCAGCGCCAAGCGATGAATTTCCCGTCAAGATCTACATCGGCCAAAGCCCCGCCACCAGAGAGCTCGGAATCACGTCGGAGGGTCTCGAATTCGGTGCCTACCGCATGGTCTCCGGGGAGGACTGGCTGGTGCTGCTGGGGGATGACACCGACTGGCGCCCTCCCGAGCCCTGGGCGCGCAGCAACACCGACTGGCTCGAAAACAAACAAAGCGAATGGGACGAACTGACCGGCGCCAAGTGGTCCAATCCGCTTGCCGCCGGAATGTATCGCCACTACTCCGGCAATGCCTGGCACTTTGAAACGGAAGCACAAGAAGCCGACGGAGAGATCCACATCTGGGAGTTCGATCAACGCGGTTCATTGAATGCGGTCTATGCCTGGCTCCGCGAGCTTGGAGTCCGCTGGTATATGCCGGGAGACCTGGGCGAGATCGTTCCCAAGCAGTCGAGCGTTCGTTTGCGGCAAATGAATCGAACCGTGCGGCCCGATTTCGAGGTCCGCACCATGCACCTGGCCCAGTACCACAGTCGTTCACGTCCGGACATCCTCTGGTCGCTCCGCCTGGGAGTTAATGACATTCCGTCGATCCTGCACCACGGCATTCGCTACGTAACTGAACGGGAGGAGCAGCGGACGGAGCACCCGGATTACTTCACTCTGATAAACGGCCAAAGAGACACGACGAGCCCAACCGCCAACGCCTGTCTGTCCTCACCGGAATTACTTCAGGAGAACGTACGGTTCGTACGTACGATTTTCGATCTCTATAACGCTCCTGTCGTTTCCGTCATGCCGCACGACGGGTTCAACCAGATCTGTGAATGCGCTCTTTGCGATGGCAAGGCAACGCTCGAGCGCGGGTACTCAGGTTGGTATTCCGATTACGTCTGGGAGTATGTCAACCGCGTTGCCCGCGAAGTGGCCAAGACGCATCCCGATCGCAAACTCCTGTGCGGGGCCTACAGCACGTACCGGTTCCCTCCCGAGAAAATCGACAAGCTGGAGCCCAACGTTCTAGTGCAGATCACGAACGGTCGTCCCCGCTGGGAGATGGATGAGGAGACCCACAATCAACTCGAGCGGCTTCGGGATGAGTGGCAACAGAGGACGGCGAATCCGCTTTCCCTGACCATGAACTATCCGTTCACCCAACGGGGCGAATTCCGGCCCTGCTACTTCCCACACGTTATTGCCCGTGGTCTGCGTGACACGCAAGGGCAGGTCTGGCGTCAGGACATCTGGGGCCCCATCGAACGAGGAGTGCTCCATCGTCCTGGAGTCAACCATCTCAATGCCTGGATCCATGCGCGTTTCATGTGGGATGTGGAGCAGGACGTCGACGAATTGCTCTCGGAGTATTGCCGGCTCTTCTACGGGCCTGCCGGAGAACACATGCAGATGTTCATCGAGTACTGCGAGGCGAATTTCGACAAGTTGACGAAGCAGCCGGAAACCGTAAACCGAGCCCTGTCTCTGTTTGAAACGGCGAAGGCGGCGGTTGAATCAGAGACGGTCTATGCGCAGCGACTCGCGCTGGTAGACGACTATCTGGAAGAACTGCGGAAGCGCAAGGACCAGTTGAACCGGCCTCGCGACGATGTTCCGGTGTTCAGCGCCTATGATCTGACCAGAGATAAGTGGAAGGAAGCGAAAGCAGGCTTCAAACTCGACGGCAAGCTCGATGAGTCGTTTTGGGTGCTCCAAGCCGGCATGAAGGAATTGATTAACGGACGCAACCCCGCTTTCGGGTCCACATTTCAGGTCGTCTGGGACGGGGACGCCATCTACTTCGGAATTCGCTGCGAGGACGTGGAGGGAGCCCCAGCTAATGTGTCGACGACCGAAAGCGGAAAACCGGCCATCTGGAATGGTGACCATCTAGAGATTCTTCTCGAGACGGACGAGCATGCGTACTACCAGATCGTTGTGAACCCGGCGGGGGCCGTCACCGGGCTGGACCGCGGTGCGCCCCAGCAAGAGTGGTTCTCATGGTCGCCGGAAGCGGAAGTCGGCGCTCACATTGGAGACGATTTCTGGTCTGTCGAAGTCCGCATTCCTGTCACACAGAGCACAGACGACCCCCTCCATTTGGTCGTGGGGCGAAAACCCATGCAGGATTTGCCCTGGCACTTCAACGTCTGCCGAAAGCGCATTCGCGAAACAGGTACAGAAGTCTCGGCCTACTCTCCAACTGGTGCGAATACATTCCACGATGCGAGCAAGTTTGCAAAACTCTACGTGAGGTGAATTCAGCAGCGTCAATTCTCTTCGCACCTTGGCAGGGTGCACCGGTTCTCTAAACCGGTGTGGCGCAGCCACAAGAGGCACATCACCACCTCACTTCGCCCCTCATCATTCCGTGTTCATCATTCGACATTCCCGCCGCCACGGGCCTCACTCCCCCACCGGATACACCTCCCGCCCCTGCTCCTTCGCAAACTTGCGAGTCCGCACCCGCAGTTCCGCCCATTGCTACGAACTCCAGCGACCCGGTCGCCTGCCGATTCGCTGGGTGAAATGAAGACCGCTCCCGCCGGCACCTCTCGCGGCTCCGCCACACTGCTTTGGGGACTACCGCGATCCATCTACCACGGCCGCGCGGCGGTTAAGAGCCTCTCGTGCAGGACGCCCAAGTGTCCGTCGTACATCCGCCCGCGCCACCGGAATGGTCCAATGGGATCAAACAGACTCAGATACACACTTGTGCCGTCGGCAAACCGCACTTCAAGCGATCCAACGGGCGCATAGGCAGGAAACTCCGTCGCCGGCTCCGCGGCTGTTACGGCCCGCACAATCGCATTGAAGTCGGATTCCGGAATCGAAACGTCTTCGTCCGACAGATACCGACCCTGAAAGTAATATCCTTCTACGTGAGCCACCATTGCAACCACGCCGCCGCGAGCTTCGGCGAACGACTCAAAGTGCGTTGGTTCGGCAGGCCGCGATTCGGGAGACGACGACTTGCTGTCGGATTCCCGCAAGCCGCTCAGGAATTCGATTGGTGAAGTGAACTCGACACCTGACAACCCGAGCACGACGCAGAGGCATCCAATCACCAGCACCGCGCCGGCAAACCCGGGCGACCCGTCCGGCGAAATCAACCGCCCCATCCGTCCCCCTTTCCGCTCAGCCACACCCCGATAAACCACTCGACTTCCTTCTCTTCGTTACCTTCTGTCCCCCGCTGTGCCTCTCAGCGCTGCAATCAATCGTCAGTCGACCGACTCAAACGTGAATGTCTGGTCCATCCGGGGAATGAGATAGTCGTAAGGCAGCCACTCCGTCCACCAGCAAAGGTAGCCGTCGTAGTAAAACGTGGCCAGCCACTCTGACGAATCTCCCCAGTATTTGAATAGCGGCCAGTAAACATTCCACGCCCAATCGGGACATGCATACCTCTCGCCGATCCAAAGCGCGGGCCCCAGGGACAGGACGTATCCCACTGCTACGAACAGAACTTCCAAAGCCAGCGACATGACTGACACACAGGGACGTCCCAAGTAGTGACGGCGACGATCCACCCCGCACCTTTTCTTCGTTCCCTTTCTTCCCTTCTGTGTCTCAAATCCACCCCCAGCCTCACTCCTCCACCGGATACACCTCCCGCCCCTGTTCCTCGGCGAACTTGCTCGTGAGCACCCGCACTTCGCGTGCTTCTTCGTCGTTCAACCGCCCCATCCGTCCCCCTTTCCGCTCAGCCACACCCCGATAAGCCACTCGACTTCGTTCTCTTCGTTCCCTTCTGTCCAAGAATCGCCCCCGGCCTCAACGCCCACAAGCCGCAACCCGTGGCCCCCCAGGCTCGCCGATTCGCACTCCCCCTGAAACAATAGCGACTCCTTACACCGTCAACGTTCCGTGTTCACTCCTCCCCCACCGAATACACCTCTGAGATCAGCCTCCGGTGTTAATCGACGTCGACCGGACGCGACAGCCGCAGCGCGACTTCCTCCGGGCCGTCCTCAATCCGCAGTTTCATCTCGTCCGAATTCGCCTTCAGTTCCGGTGCGTACATCGCATACGCCTTCGTCGGCAGGGCGCTGAACTTGCCCGGCGTTTCGGCTCGCAGGCGGTAGCTCACGCTGTGCTTGCCGCGCGCCAGGGTCCGCATGAAGAAGGCGACTTTCTCGTCGCGGAACTCGACGTACGCTCCGAGCCCACCGGCCGTGTAGCCGCTCCGCACGTCGACCGGTTCGCAGCCGGCCGCCTTCATGTCCTCGAACACGATGTACTCGTAATCATTCTTTGAATCGATCGCGAGTTCGATCTCGATCAGGTCGCCGCTTTCGACTTCGGCCAGGTTCGGCAACTCGACGCGGTCGTACTTCAGCGCCTTCTGGTCGATGACCTGTCCCCGCGCGCCCTGCACGGTGTCGGTCGCGTCTTCCCGCTGGACCAGCTTGTAGAACTGCCGCTGCACCTTGATCTCCAGCCCCGCCTTCGTGATGAAGTCCTCGAGTGTGAAGTTCGATAAGTACGCGTTGTAATACAAAGGGCCGAGGGTCGAGGGTCTAGAGTCTAGGGCGTCGGGGTCGGAGTCTTTTTCTTGCCCCTCGACTCTCGACTCTCGACCCTCGACAAGCGGCTTCCGCCGCAATTCAATCTTGTGCGGCCCGCTCTCCAGCGCGTCCCCTTCAATGACAAACGAGTTATCGAAAGTGAACAGCACCTCGGGCGTGATCTCGACCTGCTGCCGGCGCTCGCCGTCGACCCAGACTTCGACCAGCATGTTCGGCTCGGCCTCGCCGCTGGCGACGAGGTACTCGGCCAGCGCTTCGATGCAGACGGCCGTATCGCGCGTGCTGTTCCAGTAGGTGGAATGCTTGCGGTTATTGAGCAGGTACTTCACCAGGCCCGACGCCTTCGGATCCTGCGGATTGGTTTTGGTGAGCAGCTTGAGGTAGTAGGCGTTGGCTTCAATCGTGTCGCCGAACCAGAACCACCAGTAGCCGCGGTTCGGCAGGTCGATGTAGGCGGTCTGGTTCTCGTCGTCGACCGTGACGAACTGGTCGATGTTCTCGATCACCATGTCCCGCTGCTCTTCGGCTCCGATCTCGTGCAGCGCGAGGCCGAACATCGCCTGGGCGTAAAGGCTCAGCTTGGTCCGGTCGCGGTAGAGGAACCGCTGCATTTCGGTGTCGGTCTCGCCCGCGTCGACGAGCACCATGTAGACGAAAGCGTCGATGTTGCTCGCCTGCTTCTTGTAAGGGGACTTCGGCTTCTCCTTCTCGCCTTCCTTGAGTTGCCGGACCTGCTCGGCCTGATAGCGGCTGAGCCAGGCGACGCCGTTTTCCATCACGCCCGGCACCAGGGCGACGTTATTTTCCTGCGCGATCTGCAGGCCGTGCACCACGACCGCCGTCGTATGCGGATAGCTCCGCTCGCCCCAGCCGGAGAACCAGCCCCAGCCGCCGTCGGAAAGCTGCATCGCGGTGAGGTCCTTCACCCCCTGTTTGACCATCCGCTCGACTTCGGTTTCGTCGAAGACCGGGTTGCGGTCGTACCGCTTCCACTGCGCGGCCCGCTCGGCGTCGTCGCCGATCTCCTGGGCGTTGAGGTTGGTCCGTTTCTCCTTGATGGCCGCGAGGTCGAGATTCATCCGCTTGAGGATGTTCTGCGTGATGACGGTCGGCAGGAAGCGATTGAGTGTCTGTTCGGTGCAGCCGTAAGGGTAATTGACGAGATACGGGAGGGCGTCGACCATTGCGCCGGCGAGTGTCGGCGAGTAGCGGACTTCCAGCCGCGTTTGCTCCGGCCGCCGCTCGGTCGGCACGACGACGTCGATGACGCCGTTGTTCTCTTCCGGCCGGATGACGCCGCTGAACGACTCGGTCTTGAGCATGCCGTGCACGTAGACCGGGAACTGCATCTGCATGGCGTCCGATTCTTCGTCGGTGAGGGCTGACATCGTGATCGACGCGGTCCCTTCGGCGGTCGCCTTCAGCCGCCAGTCGACGCGGGTTTCGCCGCCGGCCGGGATTTCGACGACCGTTTCGGTGCCCCACTCTTCGCCGTCGGCGGGCGCCTCGACGGACTCATCCAGCGGCAGCAGCGTGCCGCCCGCGGCGTTGAGCCGGACGGTGGTCTGCTTGGCGGTCTCCAGGTAGTTATGCACGATCGCCGAGACGACCACTTCGTCCTTCTCGACGAAGAACCGCGGGGCCTGCAGGCGGACGAGCAGGTTCTTGAACGTGACGACTTCGACCGTCCCTTCGCCGCAGCGGCTGCCGTGGCCCATCGCCCAGGCGCGCACCTTCCACCCGGTGAGGTTTTCGGGCATGGTGAGCGTCACGTCGGCCACGCCGTTGTCGTTCGTGTCGATGGCGCCGTTCCAGTAGGCCGTGTCGGCGAACTGTTTGCGGACGGTCGGTTCGACCAGACCCTCGCCCCCCTCGCCGCCTCCGCCGCCGAATCCGGCGTCAGCCGAGTCCATCGCCAATTCCGCCTCCATCGGGGCGCCGGGCGCCGCTCCTTTGGCAGACCGGGTCGCGGCCCGCGCCCGGTTGTCTCGCCGATCATTCGACTGCTGCTTCTCAACAAGCTTGTCGGCGAGGTCCGCGACCAGATGGCCGAAGACGCCCAGGTTGGCCATCCCGGTTTCGCCCTGCTTGAGCATGTTGGAGAACCAGCGGCTCAGGCTGTGCTCGGTCTGCGGATAATGGCTCCGCCGCCACTTCCAGAAGAACTCCCGGATCTCCGGCACGTTGCTGCCGCCCGAGATGTACTCCACCGACCGGTCGTACATGCTCAGCACGACCGACCCGGAGTACGGCTCGCCGTTCGCTTCGGTCAGCTTGACCCGCACGGTCGCTTCCTGGCCCGGTTTGTATTTCTCCGCCGAGGGTTCGACCGCCACGTCGAGCACCCGCTCCGCAGGCGGCACAATGATTTCCTGCACCACGCTGTGCAGTTCGCCGTCGGAAATCGTCACCGCCTCGACGAAGAAGTTGGGCATGTCCTTCGTCCCGACTTCGATTTCGTGGACCGTGCTCTTCCCCTCAAGCGTGAGCAACTCCGGCGGGAGATAGACCCCGTTCGACGGGCGGACAAACAACAGCACAGACGAACCGACGCGGTCGGTGTTGATCATCAGCTTGACCGTCTCGCCCGGCGCGTACTCCGGCTTGTCGGTGACGAGTTCCAGATCATTGAACCGGAATTCGGAACCGTCGAAGTCGTCTCCGCGAATGACGAACAAATATCCCCCTTCGATGCTGTGCCCTTCGGCGTCCGTCACCGTGTACGACAACCGGTACTGGCCCGATTCGGAAGCCTCAATCTTCTGCGAGGCCTGCCCTTCGGAATCGGTGTTGAGTTCCCATTCCTGGGCGACGTTTTCAACCGGTTCGCCGTCGTCGTCGTAGCTGATCTTCAGCAGTTGCAGCGTGCCCTGGCCCTCGACCCCCTTGCCGTCGATCGTGCGAGCCTGGAAGCTCGCCTCGATCGTCTGATCGACGCGGTAGTAGCCGCGATCGGTCCAGGCAAAGACGCGGAACGGTTCCCGCGCAACCAGCACGTTGCCGCTCCCCACAATCGTCCGCCGCGACTGATCGACGACCTCGGCGGTGATCGCGTACTTGTGGTCCTGATCCCCGTGCAGTTCCTTCGCCAGCGCCGTATCAATCTCGACTTCCACAGTGCCGTCCGGACCGATCGGAACCTCCTGATCGAGTACGAGTTCCGGCGGATCGGGACTCCAGTTCCACCAGACCGGCCTCGGCGCCCGACACCCCCATCTCCCCCACCCGGGATACCATTCGTAATCCGCCGCAAACCACCAATACCCGTTCCCGTACAGCCAGTCCCACCGCCGGTACGGATACCACCGCGATTCATGCGGCGTGCGATGCACCTTGAACTTGACCGTCGCCTCCGTCACCGGCGCCCCGAAGTAGTAATTCGCCTTGATCGTCGCCGTCACCTTCTCCCCCAACATCACCGGCATATCCGGCGCATCCACCGTCACTTCGTATTCTGGCTTCTTGTATTCTTCGACTCTGAAGTTGCCGCCGCCCTGGTTGAGGAGATGGATGGAGTACTGACCGAGGGCGGGTTCTTCGGGGAGGTCGTATTCGCCGGCGATGCCGCCGTAGGCGTCGGTGGTGTATTCCTGACGGAAGACTTCGGTGCCCTGCGGGTCGTTGATGACGACTGTGTGCTGCTGGTTGGCGAAGTCGGAGGTGTCCGGCCGGTCGTACTGTGTGCGGCGGAGCCAGAATTTGAACTGGACCTTTTGTGAAGGGCGATAGACGGGACGGTCGGTGATGAGGTAGGTCTTGGTCTGGTTGTACTGCTGGTCGTGGTAGTTGCCGTACCAGACGCCGCTGAAGCCGAGGTGTGCGAAGCGTCCGCCGTCGGTGCGGGCGATTGCGATCCACTGCATGTTGGAATCGAGCAGCTTGGGATCGGGAATGATCTGGCCCTGTTCGTCGGTGAACTCGGCGAAGTTGTCGGTGATGACCCGATACTGCCGCTTGGTGTCGGGGACTCGCTCTTGCCGCCAGCCGAAGAATTCGACGTTCGCCTCCTCGACCGGTTCACCGGTGAGGGCGTCGGCGACGAAGTACCACGCCTTGCCGTTGAGCTGCTTTTTGGCAATAACGGTGTCGTCGACCCAGAGGACGATGCGGCTGACGTTGCCGTCGCCCATCTTGCCGACGACGAGGTAAGCGCCGGCCTGCTGCAGCGGGGTGGTGACGGTGACCCTGCGATCGAAGTGATTCGGGCGGGGGTCGAGTTCGAGATCCCACTCCGCGACCTGTTCGCCGAGGTACTTGTCCTGGTTCTGCTGGACGATGCGGTAGCCGATGTTGTCGACCTGGACGTTCTGCCAGTCGAGTTGCTGCGGCGCCGACTTCAGGTAGTTCTTGACGTCGGTGAGAAGCTTGTCGACGTGCAATCGGTGCGCGGTGAAGCGGACCTTTTCGCCGTTGCGAAAGCGGTATTCGACGGTGGCGCCGGTCTGCGCCTGCTGTGACTGGACGCTTTCGAATTGGCCCCAGTTGCCGACGATCTGCTCGAGCCGCTGGGCCTTGTAGTTGTTCTGCCCCGGTCCGAACCGTTCGATGTTTTCGCGCCAGTAATCGGCGGCTTTGGGGTACTGTTGGCGGTCCTCAAAGATCTGTGCGAGTTGCCCGAGCGCAGCCTCGGCGTAGCTGTTGTCGTCGCTCCCGGCAAGGTCCTGGTAAATGCGGATGAAGTTGAACTGGTCGGGCAGCGTGATGCGTTTTACGCCGGTCGCCAGCTTGGCGATGGTCTCGTTTTCTTCGAGCGTATGGAGGGCGTAGGGGCCGCTTTCGTCTTCGTCGTCATCGGTTCCGTCGCCATAACGTGGAAGGACGATGCCCCACTGCTGCATGGTCTGGACGCCGAACTGGCTGCGGAGGAACTGCGCGAACTGGCTCTTGACGCGGTCGGCGGCGCCTGGGTTGTTCTCGACAACCATCGCGTTGCACCACCGCCAGCGCTCGCCGTCGTTGGCGGCGACTTCGTAACTCTCGGGCACCGAGTAGAAGATCGGGTTGCCGTCGGCATCGACGGGAGCGCCCTTGGCGGAGCCTCCCCCCCATCCTCTCTGCCAGTGATAGCCGCGTTCGTAGTCGGGCAGTTCATCAAGGTCGGTCAGATCCTGGAGTTGCCAGGCTTCGTTGCCGCTGCGGGCGAACATGAGTGTGTTGGCGTAGTTCTCATAGAACCGGGCCACTTCGTTCTTGTCGTCGTCCGCCGCCGCGAGGGAACGCGCCTGCTCCATGAGTTGCAGGGCGCGGGTGCGGTCGCGTTCGGTCGATTCGGCCCATTCTCCGCCTCCGCGCTGATTGCCGCGGTGAAACTCACTGGCGACGATAAAGCCGTAGTGGACGCCGTTCACGAGCGACTGGGCGGCCTGCTGTAACAGCCGCCAGTCGTCGTGGTGGATTTCGACGATGTTTTCGCGGAAGCCATCGATCTCGTGATGCCGCTGCAGTTGCCGCAGACATTGGACGGCCATCTGGAAGTCATCGGCGAGGACGCTGCCGCTGTTCGCATCGTCACGGGCGAGTGTGCGGTAGATTTCCCAGGCGTCGCGATAATTTCCCTCATCGAACTGCTTTTTGGCGGCAGCCCTTTGTTCGGGGAGCGGGGCGTCCGCCGCCGTGAGCCACATAGTCAATCCTGTGATGCCAACAGCTACTGGAATCAGTCGACGCAGCATGGGAACGGAGTCCTTCGCAGAGTCAATGAACGCCCGGTCATAGACGGGGCCGCGAGCAGAAAGGGCGCATTCGCGATACCCTCCTTGGACGGGCAGCATCCGGTGAAAGTTCCCTCAATCCGGCCGCAGGGAGTCAGAAAAGAGGGAGTGCGACAGCTTTGGCGGAGGCTCATGGGTTGCGGCCCATGAACTTTGACCGGTGTGAGTGTATCTCACTCAGAACGGGTGTGTCACGCCGATGTGGCGACGCCGTCGATTCGGCCGCTGAGCGCTGCCCTGCGGGTCGCGGCCGAACAGTCTGTGTGGACGACGTTCGGGCCGGAAGATTGTCAGGCGAGATTCGGCAATCAATTGTTAACGTTCGGGGTTGCCGGTTCGGGATGGCGCAGTTCGAGTTCCATAAGGGCTCCGTCGAGAGGTTTGGTGGAGACTCCGGCTTTGGCGTCGTTGTGCTGATTGACGGCGCGGAAGCGAAAGAGTTTGACGAACGCTCCGACGACAAGCGCCGTTTCCAATTGGCCCAGATGTTTTCCGGGACAGATGCGTGCCCCGTGTCCGAAGCCGAAGTGAAGCATCTCTTTTGACCCGCGACCATCAGCGGACGTTTGCTCCCAGCGCTCGGGTGCGAATTGATCGGCGGGATAACCGGTGACGGCGGTTCCCCAGTGGTCCTCGTGTCGATTGGCATGCCAGACGTCGAGCAGAATGTGCGTCCCTCCCGGGATGAACATTTTTCGCCCGTCGGCCGTTTCCAGCCAGGTATCGGCCGTGGCGGAGCGCGGCAGGAAATAGAGCGATGGGGTCAGGCGCAACGTCTCGTCGAGGACGTGCGCCAGATACGTCGCCCCTTCGAGATTCTCGGGGGAATAGTCTTCCAGCTCGCGCACTTCCTCGTAGACGCGCTCCTGTGCAGCCGGATGACGGGCCAGATGAGAGACCGCCCAGGCGGCATAGGAGGTGGTTGCTTCGAGTGCGCCGGCCACGAAGACCTTGATGTTGCTTCGCAGTGCTTCATCGGGGGCTTCCGACTTGAAGCGGCTCCAGAGTCCTTCGCCGGAGTTCCTCTTCGCCAGAACGCGGTCAGTGAGTTCTTCGATTCTGTTGAAGTCTGTCTGAGTCTTGCGGAAGCGTGAGCTGAAGCGGGCCAAGTGCGAAACGGGCAAGCCCAGGCGGTTGACGACGGTGTCGCGGACGATGTGGTCGATCACACGTTCCAGGGCGGGGACGTAGATCTCGCGAATGTCGTTGTATTCGATCCGGGCGCGGAAGAAGCAGTTGAGCAGCATCTCCAGCATGAGCGCTTTGATTTCCGGCTCGGCTTCGATCTGGATGCTCGTCTGATCGTGCTGGACGAGGTAGCTTCTGAGCACATCCAGACGACCTCGCACCGTGTTTCGGAACGTCTCTTCGAACTCGTGAAAGAGTTCCGGTTGATAGAGGCCGGTTTTTCCGAAGGGGGACGCGGCGACTTTCCGCTGTCGTCTCCAGAACGAACCGTTGGCAAAGAGCAGCGTGTCTTTGCCGGTGGCGCGGGCGATGCCCGTCGACGGCAAAGTGTCGCGGTCGAACTGCCCCTCGCGATCTCCCGTTGCGGTCAGGATGGCGCGGATGATTCCCGGGTCGCGGGTGACGAGGACGGGAGGGAAGCCGGGCGCGTCGAGGTAGCGGTTGTGTCGTCCGGGGCCGGCGTCGTCGTCTGCTCCGGTGAAGTAGGATTCGAGAATGCGGATCGGCTGCCGATAGTTCCAGGGATGGGGGATGGGAAGCGAGGGGCGGCGTGCGGACGAAAACAGGATCGGGACGCGGACCGGAAGACAGTCGCCGCCGAAGGGATTGCGGCGGAGCAGTTGCGCGGGCAAGCGGCGGAGTCGCGGCAACCGCGTTGCCGGGGCTCGCTGCTCGGTGTCAGTCTCGGTCTCCTGCATGATGGGCGGCGTCGGCGCTGGATGATCGGTTACGGAGTTTGCGGAGGGGTTACGCTGATGTCGTTTCGTTGCGGATTGAAAGGATCGCTCCCCTGCGGGTTGCGGCTCGACGGGACGCGACCTCACGCCTGGCGGACGACGATGCGGTTGCCGGAGACCCGCACGACTTTGATGTTTGTTCCTGCGGCCAGGAACGGTCCATCGCTGACAACGTCGAGAAGCCTGCCCTCGATCTCGGCTTTGCCGGCCGGCCGGAGGACGCTGCGGGCGGTGCCGACCGCGCCCACGAATTCGCCGCCGGGCGAACTGTCGGTCAGTTCGGGCCGCAGCAGGGGTTCGTCCAGGTCGGGAAGATCGCCGGCTCCGGGCGGAGTCAGGATCATCTGATTGAGCAGCGGGATGCTGGGCAGGAACCGGCTGAACACAATGGCCATCACGACGACGGCGACCACCGCGCCGCTGAGCGTCATGAGCGTGGTCGACGCCGAGTTCATGTCGCGGCCCGACTCCAGATTGCCGAAGGTCTGGCTGGCCATAATGAGCGCGGCCAGAATCAGCAGGCCGCCGGAGACGCCGAAGACGCCGAATCCGGGGATGACGAAGATCTCCATTGCGAGGCACCCGATGCCGAGCAGAAACAACACCACTTCGAGCCACCCGGCCGTGCCGCCCAGAACCTTGCTCCAGAAGAAGAGGCCGAAACAGAGGGCCGAGACGATGCCGAGCAGTCCGGTCATGAAGTGGAGTTCGAGGTAGATGCAGACGATGCCGACGAAGAACAGGAAGCCCATGACCCAGGGATGGTTGAGGAAGAAGACGAAGTCGTCGATCCAGGTGCGTCCGATGGTGACCGGATTGACTCCGGGGGGAATGCCGACGCGTTCCTTGAGTTCCTCAAAATCCTTCACCGGTTCTTCGGCGATTCTCAACTCGTGCGCGCGGGGAGCGCCGACGGTCATCGGGATGCCGGCTTTTGACTCTTCCACGCGGGCGCCCTTGACCCAGCGGTCGGGGTCGGAGGCGATCTCCTGCTCACTCAGGTAGGTGACCGAACCGGTCTGCGAGTCGGTCGCCTGGAAGACTTCGAGGTCGGGATCGGCCATGGCCATCAGTGCGGCGCGGGGGCGTCCTTTTCTCTCCGCGATGTCGCTCAACCATTCCAGGAGCGGGCTGAGGACTTTCTCAGGCGCGCGTTCGATGGGTCCGCCCGGGCGGGCCTCGATCGGCAGGATGTCTCCAATCGTTGCGCCCTGTTTCATGTAGATTTCGTCGCAACCGAACGCAATGAACGCCGCGCCGCTGAGAGCCCGATCGGGAATATAGGCGATGGTGCGAATATCCTTCTGCTCAAGATCGGCGACGTGAAACGCGAGGTCGCGACTGGGGTACAGCAGTCCGCCGTCGGAGGTGATGTTGAAAATGATCGTTCGGGTGCCGGCCGCCTCGGCGCGGTCGATTTGCCGCATGAGAAACGTCTCGAGCACCGGTTCAATCATGCCGTTGACTTCGATGAGCGTCACCGAGGCGGCGGTGGCGGGCGCTCGCTGCTCGCGGAGCGCTTCGCCCGGAAGTCCATAGTGATCGGCCAGTTCGAACCGTTCGTTCGCCGTGCGCACGACGAGGATGTCGAAGTTGCGGGCAGCGGCCCCGGAGAAGAGGCCCGGCGTGCCGGCTTCCTTGATCGTCTTGCGATCGTTGATCTCGACGCCGCTGCGGAGAACCTTCTCCGCTTCTTCCTCGGTGACGAGCCGCTTCTCGCTGACGCCCGGTTGCGGCGAAACGGTGAGTTGGACCAGTGTCGCCTGCGGGTCCATGAGGGCGACGGCGAGGAACTCGTTGACCTTGGTGTTTCGCCGCTTGGCGACCATGTTGCGGATGAACTGCTGCTGGTCGGCGGAGAGCGCTTTGCCCAGACCGATGTCGCCGAGCTGGGCATCGGGGTGCATCACGATTTCGGAGCAGGCCAGTGCAACGATGGCGTTGTGTCCGACGACGGTTTCCGGAATCCAGGCGACCGTGCGGACATTCGGGATCGCGGAGGAGGTGAGAAATTCGGCGAGGGCGTAGACATGATGGAACTGGCTGGTGCCGGGGCGCACTTCCAGCATGAGAAACGCCGGCCGGCCTTCCTGGAAGGCGATTTGCTGCAGTTCCAGCGCCGTCTGTTTCACCCAGGCGATCGTATCGTCGGTGATTGGACTCTCGAGGGTGATGTAGCGTCCGACGGGGCGGGCGGCTTCGGCGGAATCGGCGGCATCCTGCGCACGGCTCACGTGGAGACGCGGCAAGAGGAGCAGCGCCGCCGCAGAGGCCAGTACCGCCCGGCGAGCCAGCTTGATGGTGCGAGTTTCGCGTCGACTCGACATCGTGTCTCACGTGATCTGGTGCAAAGAGGGTGAAAGGTCAGCGAATTATACCGGTCCTAGAATTTGAGGGTCAAACTGACGGCTCGGCGGCGTCGATTTTCGATCGATTCGTTGTTGAAAGTTCGACAACCGAACCAACTCCGCCGATGGCGGGGGACGGGCGGATTGACTGAAAAATCCCGTAGACGCTCAGACAGAATTCCGTCACACTTGCCCTGTCAGGGCTTTGTTGTCGGGTTGGCTGCATTGCAAATCCGCACGAAACCTTTCGGGATTCGTGCTCCCATACGAACCGCCCCGCCCAAAGAGTTTGAATTGACGAACCACGAGTCGGATTGCCGATAACTTTCGAGCCAAGAAGAATCATGCCCTGCCAGGGCCTTGTCGAGCGATCGCTTCAGCGGCGTTCACCGCACTCAACCCTGCGGGATTCGTGCTCCCTGACATGACTGCGTCCATCAATTCACGATAAATACTGAACTCAGCTCTCGTCCGGAAACGGGCGGGAAAGGACTTTTCGTCGCACATTTCCGTCGGAGGACCAACATCAGCGTGGGCCGCGGTCTACGTACGGCGCCTGCAGAAGCAGGGCCAGACCGCCGCTCGTCTCGCAGCGACTCCATCCGTCGCAAGGCACGAATTGTCCGGCTGACATGCTGCAGGCGCGAGTTCTTCGCTCCTGCGGCTTTTTTATTGGCGGGCAGTGTGCGAGCGTGGCCGGCGGGTCGCGGTCCGTGCTGCCCACGTGCAGAGTCTTGTCGTCCTGCGTGGAGTGCTGCCCTTGTTCGTAGCGCACGCTGCCAGCGAGTGTGAGCGGTGTTTGCGATCAGCGGGACGCACGCAAGGCTGCGTGCGCTACGGTGCTGGGGCTTCGGGTTCGGGGCGGCGGCGTTACAATCGGGCGCGATGGATGCCGAGTCACCACGGACCGATCAGGCGACCGGGAGCGCGATGCGTCGTCCCCGGGAATCGGACACATTTTCGGTGCTGGCCGATCACGTGTGCCGATTCGTCGAGGCCTGGGAATCGACCGAGAAGCCGCCTGAACTGGGGCATTATCTGCCGGGCGATACGACGCTGCGGCGAACGGTGCTGGTGGAACTGATCAAGGCCGATCTGGAATACCGGTTCACGCGGTTCGTTTTCCCGAAACGGCTGTCGGAATACCAGAGTGAGTTTCCCAGCACGCTGGGGGAGAGCCTGCCGGCGGAGTTGATTTACGAGGAATTCCAGGCGCGGCGGGCCAGCGGGCTGGCGGTCGAGGCGGAGGAGTTTCTACAGGAGTATCCGCAGCAGGCGGAGGCGGTGCGGCGGCTGCTGGGGCTGTCTGACGAGTTCCGCGCGACGGTTGTCGTCGATCCGAATGAACAGGCGGCGCTTGACGGGGTGCAGCCGGGGGAACGGCTCGACGACTTTGAGTTGCTGGTGGAACTGGGACGCGGTGCGTTTGCGAAGGTGTTCCTCTCGCGGCAGATCTCGATGCAGCGACTCGTGGCGGTGAAGGTCTCGTCGGACGAAGGGACCGAACCGCAGACGCTGGCGCAGCTCGATCACGACCACATCGTTCGAGTCTACGACCAGCGCGTGCTGCCGGATCAGAAGCTGCGGCTGCTCTACATGCAGTACGTCCCCGGCGGAACGCTGCAGGAGGTGGTCTACCGGCTGCGCGATCAAGGCGCGGCCGGGCAAACCGGCCGGCTGCTGCTGGACGTGGTTGACGAGGCGCTCGAAGCGCGGGGAGAGCTGCGGCCGAGCGATTCGTCGGTCCGACGAAAACTGGCGGGTTACGAATGGCCGGACGCCGTGGCATGGCTGGGGGCCCGGCTGGCGCAGGCGCTCGATTACGCGCATCAGCGGGGCGTTTTGCACCGGGACGTTAAGCCGGCCAACGTGCTGCTGACGGGCGAAGCGGAGCCGAAGCTGGCGGACTTCAACATCAGCTTCAGCGAGTCGGTCTCGGGGGCGACGCCGGCGGCGTACTTCGGGGGGAGTCTGGCGTTCATGTCGCCGGAGCAACTGGAGGCGTTTCATCCGGGGCTGGATCGTCAGCCGGAGGAACTTGATGCGCGGAGCGATGTTTATTCTCTCGGCGTGATGTTGTGGGAGCTGTTGACCGGGAAGCGGCCGTTCGATGAGGAGCAGCCCGACGCCGACTGGGACGAGATTCTGGAGCGGATGATTGCGACGCGGCGGAAGGGTCTGCAGAAACCGCGTCCCGAGGGATGTTCGGCGACGCTCTATCGCGTGTTGAAGCGCTGCCTTGCGCCGGAGCCGGACGATCGCTGGCAGACGGCGGCGGCGCTGGCTCAGCAACTGGAGTTCTGTCTGGAACCGGCGGCCCGCGAGCTGATCGATCCGCCGAAGTCGGAATTCAGTTCGTTCTGCCGGCGGTTCGCCGTCCCGATCCTGGTGCTGATGGTGCTGATCCCGAACGCGCTCGCCGGCGTTTACAATTACAGCTACAACAGGGCGGCGCTGGAGCAGGAGCCGAACGCTGCGGAATTGCTCGCGGTCTTTGAGCGGGTGCAGATGGTGATCAATCTGATTGCCTTCCCGTTGGGCGTGGCGGCGGGGGTGTGGCTGGTGCGTCGTGCGATGCGGGTGGTGAACATGGTGCACGACCTGGGGCGATCGGCGGTCCTGGACGACACCAAGGAGCGGTTTTACTGCCTGCGGCTGGGGGAACAGGCGGCGCTGATTTGCCTGTGCCTGTGGGTGGCGGCCGGGGTGGCTTATCCTATTTCGCTGCACATCGGCGTGGGGGAGTTGCCGCTACATCTCTATCTGACGTTCCTCGGCTCGCTGACGATCTGCGGACTGATTGCGACGGCGTACCCGTTTTTTCTGGCGACTCTGTTCTGCCTGGGGACGCTCTATCCGGTCTTTTTGAAGCACGGCCTGAGCGGAGCGGAGGATGCGAACGAGTTGAGTGAACTCCTGCGGCGGCTGCAGCGGTATCTGATCGGCGTCGGCATCGTGCCGCTGCTGGCGGTTGTGGGGCTGACGCTGCCGTCCTTCGGAGGGGAGGCGATTGAACCGATCCCGATGCTGCTGGTCTGCCTGGGTGGCATCGCGGGACTGGTCTTCGCCAGCATGCTCAACCGCCGTCTGCAGGCATCGCTTTCCGGCGTGGTGGATGTGATTCGGCGGAGCGAATCCAACCGACCTGCGTAGCTTGCGCATAAGGCCTCAGTTTGCCTCGTTAAGCGATATTGACCGGGCTTTACGGGTTGGAATAAAGTCCCGCCCCGCCTGAGCGGAGTCTCAGGTCTTGACGCCGCGCAAGGAGGCATCGGTGGCGAACGGTTGCAGTCCCATTTCACAGAGCACACTGACGTCCCGTGGACGCAGGGCGCGCCCGCAACTGTCGGTGTACGACGAGCACGGTGCGGCGGCAGACCCTGAAACCGAGAGGGTGTGCTGGGGACTCTCGATCGGCGCCGCCGGCATGCTGAGCCAGATGCGGGGCCTCTCGGACGCGGTCGGCCTGCGTTTTGAAGAGAAGAGAACGCGGCTGCGGCGGATGTCCAGTTGGCTGCCGATGTCGATCGTGCCGCGGGCGCGGTGGGCGTTTCGCGGCGGTGAGTTGCTGGACGCGGTGAATCCCCCCCGGCTGGTGATCGCTTGCGGGCGTCATGGGGTGATCCCGCTGATCTGCTTCAAACGCCTGTGGGGAGAGCGGGTCTTCACCGTTTTCATCCAGCACCCGCGGGTTGAGTTGTCGAACTTCGATCTCGTGCTTGCGCCGGAGCACGACGGCCTCACCGGATCGAACGTGATCTCAACGCGGGGGGCGTTGCATCACATCAACAGGGAGGTTCTGGAGTCGGCCCGCGAGACTGAACTGGCCGCGAAGCTCGCGGGGGGAACGCGGCCTCTTGTGGCCGTCCTGCTGGGCGGGCCGAATCGCTACTACGGGTTCACAGCACGAGACGCGTTTCGCCTGATCGATTCCCTCCGGAACGCCGTACAGCGAGACGGCGCGCGGCTGCTCGTGATTCCCTCGCGGCGGACGCCCCGGCAGATCTGCTCGATGTTCAGCACGGCGTTCGGTGCTCCGCACCTCGTGTGGGAAGGGGAAGGGGCGAATCCCTATCTCGCCGCGCTGGCGGTTTGCGACCACGTGGTGGTGACGGGCGACTCGGTGTCGATGACGACCGAAGCGACGGCGACCGGCCGGCCGGTGCACGTGGCGCACCTCAAGGAGCGGATTCCGGCCCGGCGTTTTCGCAGATTCCACGAATCGTTCGAGCGGGCCGGACTGACGCGCGCCTTCGACGGCCGGCTACCCACCTGGAAATACGTACCTCCCGACGACACCGCCGCGGTGGCGGCGAGAATCAGAGAAAGGATCGGCTCGCCATGCCAGTCTTGAATGCACTCGAGAACTCCACGCAGGGGTTTGACGAACCGTACCAGCACTGGCTGGTCGAAGGAGCCCTTTCCGAGGAGATGATCGCCGAGATTGCGGCGACGCCGATTCCGGACGGTCTGCGCGCCTATGACGGCACACGGGCGGCCGACAACGGCGGCGGCGGCAAGGACGGCAAGCTCCGCTGCTACATCGAACGCAGCAACGTTGGCGAGTTTCCCGCCCTCGGGGGTCTGATCGAGGAACTGATGTCGCCGGAAACGTCCGGAAAGATCGGCGGGATGATCGGCCGCGACCTGACAGACGCCTATCTCCGCGTGGAGGTGATCGCGGACCGGGAAGGCTTCTGGCTGAAGCCTCACAAGGACATCAAAGAAAAGCTGATGACGCTGTTGATCTACGTCAATGTCTGCGGCGAGTCGGAGACGCTGGGAACGGACATTTACGACGGGAAGCTCAACCGGGTGAAGACGATCCCTTACCGGAACAACGTCGGGTACTTCTTTGCGCCGGGCGAGAACACATGGCACGGCTTCGAGAAGAAGGAAATTCAGACAGAGCGGCGTTCGATTCTGATCAATTACGTCACGTTTCCGACAGATTGGAAGCTGCCCTCACGACGGGCCGCCTGACGCGTTGCGACATGCCAGCGGAACCGCTGCGAAGCGGGCGGAATCGCTCGTGATTGGAAGTTTGTGCACGTGAGAGTTGGCAGGTGATCCATGAGTTCGACTTCCTGCAGGCAGGTCGTCGCAGGACAGGATTTCGTCCTTTCTGGACAGGTTGAAAACCTGTCCTACTTGGCAACCGGCGATCGATCGGAGAGCACCCATACCTGTTCAGGCGGAAGTGCGAAACCGATACACGTTGAGATGGTCGACTGCGGGCTGGATTCTTCTTGTCTGCGAGGAGTGAATTGACGATGTCGATGATCGACCTTGGGCGGCTGAGGAGCGCTGCGGTGGCGGTCGACCCGTTCGAACACTGCGTCGTCCCGGGGTTCATCCCGGACGATGTGGCGTCGGAGGTTGAGCGGGACTTCCCGTTTATCGATCAGGGCGGAAGTTTTCCGCTCGCGATGCTGGACTACGGGCCGGCGTTCCGGTCGCTCGTGGACGAACTCTACGGCGACGAGGTGCGGGAGGCGTTCGGCCGGCAGTTGGGAATCGATCTGACGGAGTCCCCGACGACGATCACCGTCCGGGGACGGGCCCGTGCGAAGGACGGCCGGATTCATATCGACAGTTCCACCAAGCTCGTGACGGTGCTGATCTACTTCAACCGCAACTGGCAGGCCGAAGGCGGAAGGCTGCGGCTGTTGCGATCCCGGAACAGCATGGACGACATGATTACGGAGATTCCTCCGGAGAGCGGCATGCTGGTCGCGTTTCGCTGCCGCGAAAACGCGTGGCACGGCCACAAGCCGTTCGACGGGGTCCGACGCTCGATCCAACTGAACTGGGTCGTCAGCGCCGCCGCCGCACGCCGGAGCGACAGGCGACACCGGTTGTCCGGCGTCCTCAAGCGGATGCGTCTGGCCGGCTGACCGGGCCGCTTCCACGTGAGCAGTCAAGACTCAAGTCCGTAGAACACCTCGTGTCCAAACTTCTGTTTGGGCACAGATGGAACCGGGTCGTTCCCAAACAGAAGTTTGGGGACGAGGGACGTTTGGGGACGAGGGACTCACGGGACTTCTGACTTTCTGTTTGATTGACTCATGAACGACATTCCACTCACAGTGCTTCAAGTCCTGCCGTCGCTGGAGAGCGGGGGCGTCGAACGTGGCACGCTGGAGGTCGGCGCGGAACTGGTGGCTCGGGGCCATCGGTCGCTGGTCGTTTCCGGCGGCGGTCGCCTCGTGAAGCGCCTCGTGGCCGAAGGGAGCGAGCACATCTACTGTTCCATCGGCGTGAAGTCGCCGCTTACGGCCCGTTGGATCGTGCCGCTGCGGCAACTGATGCGGCGGGAAAACGTCGACATCGTGCACGTCCGCTCGCGCGTCCCGGCGTGGGTCGCCTGGTTGGCATGGAAGACTCTGCCGGCCGACGAGAGGCCGCACTTCCTGACGACAGCGCACGGCCTGTACTCGGTGAACCGCTTCAGCGCCGTCATGACGCGCGGGGAGCGGGTGATCGCCATCTCGCAGACCGTGCGGGACTACCTCCTCAAGAACTATCCACAACTCGATGAAGACCGCATCCGTGTCGTTTATCGCGGAGTCGATCCGGGTGAGTTTCCCCGCGGCTATGAGCCCTCGCCGACCTGGCTGGCGGCATGGCACTCACAGTATCCGCACCTTGCAGGCCGCCGGATCGTCACGCTGCCCGGGCGATTGACGCGATTGAAAGGTCACCCGCAGTTTCTGAGATTGATCGACGCACTCCGCAAGCGGGACTCGAACATTCACGGACTGATCGTCGGGGGCGCCGAACCGCAGCGTGAGCGGTACGCTGCCGGCCTGAAGAAACTCATCCGCGAGATGAATCTCGATTCCCATGTCACGCTGACCGGCCACCGGGCGGACATCCGCGAAATCTACAGCGTGTCCGACGTGGTCGTCTCCCTCTCCGCAAACCCGCCCGAGGCTTTCGGCCGCACGGTGCTCGAGGCGCTCACGCTGGGCATCCCGGTCGTCGGATACGCACACGCGGGAGTCGGCGAGATCCTTTCGGCGTTGTACCCGCAGGGAGCGGTCCCGACCGGCCGCCTGGACCTCGCCGCAAAGCGCGTGCAGGGTTTGCTCAATCGTCCTGCCGTGGTCCCGCCGAATGACCTGTTCACAAGACGTCGCATGCTCGACGGCACGATGGCGGTGTATGCCGAGTTGACCGGACGCAGCCTGCCGACCGCCGCGCCGGACGATCAGCGGAAGGTGGCGTGAGTCGCCGGTGGATCACGCTCTGAAGAACTGCGACTCCTCCGGCGCGGTGTAGGTGACTTGCAGGTGAGGCGTCGCTTGCGGCTCGCCCCCGGCGGTCAGCGAGTGGAGACAGGCTTCGACGAGGCCGCTGGTGAGCAACGTCCGCTCCACCGGATAGGGCGCCTTGCCGGTGGTGTACATTTCTTCGGCCTTGGACATCAACGCCGCCGAATAAACGACGTTGGGATTCGGCGGCAGATAGAAAAGTGTTGAGAGGGGCCTGTCGCGGCCGGAGATCGTCGCCGCGAATGTAAAGTCTTCGACGAGTCCGTTCATCAACAGCATCGTGGCCTTGGCGCCGTCGGCATATTCGATGCGGTAGGCGATCGGATCGGTCACCCATTCCATGATCTGCTCGTCGGTCGGATACCGGTGGCTGTAGGTTTCAGCCTGCGCGAGCGTTTGACTCCGCGCGAGGCACGCTTCGAACAGTTGCGGGTTCCAGCCCCCGTTGTCCCACGAACCGGCCTGCAGCGCTTCCCAGACGGAGTCGCCTCGCAGCGCCTGCACCTGCGACACGCCTGTTTCGCCTCCCCGGCGGCGTTCGACCATGCACTGGAGGGTCTCCAGCGCGTGGAAGTCGTAGATGTCGACCGGACCGTGGGCGATGACCAGCGCTTCTTCCAGTTGCGCGTTGTACGGGAGATCAATGGACGGCATGCGCCAAGTGACCGGCAGTGAGGAACCGGCGAGGAACGGGAAATCGAGGCGGCGTGAGTCCTCGACCATTTCCTGCGCCCATTCGAATTTCCACGAGAGGTGTTTGTCGTTGAAAACGGGGACGGCGCGATCGTCCTCTTCGAAGACGTTCACGATCTGCTTGAAGAGTTCATAGCGGGGGTACTGCTTCTGCCCGAATTCGTTCACGGGATAGCTGCCGTGCTCACCGATCAGCAGCACCGCGTCGACGTCGAGTTCCTTCCCGCCGCAACGCAACGCCTCGGCGACGTTGGGATAGATCGTGAAGCCGGATTCCTCGGCCCGCTGAACGCTGAGATCGCGTTCGGGCTGCTGATCGACATAAGCGCTGACGACGTCGATAGGCGGCTGATGCCATTTCCCCCGGAGGGGATATCCGCCGAGAAACCGTTCAGCCATGTGCCAGGCGTGCGTGCGGTACGTCCAGAGTGTCGTCACGACCGCCATCCGGAGCCGGTCGGAAGTTGCAGACGCGCCGCGAAGAAGCGCGGGGGCGAGGAGGGCGGCGCCGGTGGATTGGAGGAAGTGTCGTCTGGTGAACATGGAGGCATCCTTTCAATCGGGACGGCCCATCAAGCCGTCTGAACTTCGAGCGGTGTCTGGCACATCTTGTCGACTGATGCGCAGCAACGCGAGCCTGCCGCCATGGGCGGATGACGGCGATTCCTTGTCCTCGTGTCCTCATTGTCCTCGTTCCCAAACTTCTGTTTGGGAACGGCCCCTCATGTGTGCCCAAACGGAAGTTCGGGCACAAGGTTCTTCGATGGACTCGAATAAAGTAGTTACACAAGCGATCGACCGCTCCCTGACGGTCGCGGCTAGTGTGGGTGTATGGGAATGGGTTCTGGGGCGATCATTCGCGAGGCGGAGGAGGAATCGCTTAAGATCGGAACATTCGGGCGTGTCCCGGCGATCACCGCCGATTCATGGACTTTTCATGCCCGTTCCGAAAGTGCATCCTCATGAGCCATCACACATCAATGCGGTTTCCATTCATCGTTGTTCCCCTGATCGCTGCCGCCGCCGCGCCGGTCTGCCTGAATGCAGCCGAGCGGGAATTCGAGAAGTCGACGTACGTCTACAAGACGGTCGACGATCTGGAGATCAAGCTTGATGCTTACGTGCCAGACGGAAAGTCCGACGCAGCGCGGCCGGTGGCGGTCTGGATTCACGGCGGGGCGCTGATCAACGGGCACCGCGAAGGCGTGAGCGGGCGGATGAGGGACGCACTGTTGCAGCGCGGGATCGTGCTGATCTCGATCGACTACCGGCTTGCGCCGGAGACGAAAGTCTCCGGCATTCATGAGGACGTCAAGGACGCCTTTGCGTGGATTCGAGAGGAGGGACCGGCGGAACTGGGCATCGACCCGGATCGACTCGCGGTGCACGGCGGGTCCGCCGGCGGTCACCTCACGCTGGTGACCGGATACCTCATCAAGCCGCGACCGCAGGCGCTGGTGGCGTTCTGGGGCTATGGGGACATCGTCGGTCCGTGGCTGTCGGAGCCGAGTCCGCATGCGCGGCATGCGACCGATATCAGCCAGGAGGCCGCCTGGAAGCAGGTGAGCGGTCCGCCGGTTTCCGATTCGCGCGAGCGAGACGGCAACGGCGGAGCGTTCTATCGGTTCTGCCGCCGCGAGGGGATCTGGCCCAAGGCCGTCACAGGCTGGGATCCGGACGAGGAACCGGAAGAGTTCATCCCTTATATGCCGCTGCTGAACGTCTCGGAGGATTATCCGCCGACACTGATGATCCACGGCACCGAAGACACCGATGTGCCGTATGAGCAGTCCGTGCTCATGGCGGACGCGTTTGAGAAGCATGGGGTGGAGCATCGGCTGATCGCGGTTGAAGGGGGCGAGCATGGGCTGGCCGGGGCGGAACCGGACGACATCGACGCCGCTTACGAGGCAGCGGTGGCGTTCATTGTTGATCGCATCGGCACTGGGGACTGAACCGACGCGAACGGCATCCGTTCGTGGCAGGCAGAGCATCGGGAGAGACGAGATGAAACGCCGGGAATTTCTGACGGCGACCGGAGCGGGGCTGTTGGCAGCAGGATACACGGCGAGGTCGCGCGGTTACGCGGCGAACGAGACACTGCACGTCGGCTGCGTTGGAACGGGAGGCCGTTGCCGGCGGTTGATGGGGGAACTCGCGAAGTTCGAGGGAGTCAAACTGGTCGCCGTTTGCGACGTGTGGGACGAACATCGCGCGAAAGGGAAGGAACTGGCGGATTCCTCCACTGGCGAGTTCGTCGACTACCGGGAGTTACTCGATCAATCGGACGTGGACGCCGTACTGATCGGTTCGCCCGATCACTGGCATGTTCCGATGACGATCGATGCGTGCTCTGCGGGGAAGGACGTGTATGTCGAGAAACCTCTGACGCACGACCTCTCGGAGGGTGAGGCGGTCGTCACCGCACAGAACCAGAACGGCCGGATTGTGCAGGTCGGGATGCAGCAGCGAAGCATGCCGCACATTCAGGAGGCGAAGGAACTGATCGAGGCGGGTCATATCGGCGACGTCCATAAAGTGCATCTGACGTGGAACCGGAACACGCCCCGCTGGCAGCGGAAGGAGTACGGAATCGATCCGGCGAGCGTCGACTGGAAACGGTTCCTGGGAAACGCGCCGGACCAGCCGTTCGACGAGTACCGGTTTCGGAACTGGCGGTGGTTCTGGGATTTCGGCGGGGGCATCTTTACCGACCTGATGGTGCACTGGATCGACGTAGCGCACTGGATTCTGGACGTCGACCATCCGGCCGTTGCGGCGAGCATCGGGGATCACTTCCAGTCGGAGGGACTGTGGGAAACTCCCGATACCGTGCAGACGCTGCTGCGCTATCCGGACAGGGAAGTGCAGGCCTATTTTGAGGGGACGTTCTGCAACGCGCGGAACCGGGCGATGATCGAGTTCATGGGAAGCAAGGGGACGATTTACATCGACCGCGGCCGGTACGAGGTGCATCCCGATCCGCATCAGGATCTGGAATACAGCGAATTGGTGCTGGGGACGGAGCCGCGCGGCGCGGATTTCTTTGAGAATCCCAACGGCGAAGTGCTGCATCTTGCGAACTGGATCGAGTGCTGCCGTTCGCGCGAGACGCCGGCCGCTCCTGCGGAAGCCGGCGTGAGTGCGGCGTCGGCGGCGCACCTGGCGAACGGGTCGCTGCGGAGCGGGGAGATGGCCCGATGGAGTGGCGGTTGAACGACACCAGCAAACCTGTTACTCACAAAGGTTGATCGCACAATTCTATCAACCTTGAATCTCGGAATTTGACAATGCCGAATACGGTTCGCTACGTCATGCTCGGCGGCTTCCTGGGGGCCGGGAAGACGACGACCATCGCCCGGCTTGCCGAAAAGTACACGTCGCAGGGACTCAAGGTCGGGATCGTGACGAACGATCAGGCCAGCGACCTGGTCGATACGAATACGCTGCGGGCACAGGGGTTTGACGTGGGCGAGGTGGCGGGGGCGTGTTTCTGCTGCCACTTCAACGAACTGATGGACACGATCAGCCGGCTGTCGAAAGAGGATCGGCCAGACGTGATCCTGGCCGAGCCGGTCGGAAGCTGCACCGACCTGGTGGCGACGGTCATCCAGCCGATCAAGCGGCTGTTCGACGCGGAGTTCCACATTGCGCCGTACGCCGTCATCCTCAAGCCAAGCCACGGGCAGCGAATTCTGAGCGGTGCGAAGCGGGCCGGGTTTTCGCCCAAGGCGGCTTACATCTTGAAGAAGCAACTCGAAGAAGCCGACGCGATTCTGATCAACCGGATCGACGAATTGTCCGCCGGCGAACTGGAGAGCCTCGAAACGCTGGTGCGCGAGCATCACCCGGCGACGCCGATTCTCAGAATCTCTGCGCGGACGGGGGAAGGGATTGACGGTCTGGTCGAGTATCTCGATCAGGAGGGGGACTTCGGGCGGAAGGTGCTCGACATCGATTACGACACCTACGCCGAGGGGGAGGCGGAACTCGGATGGCTCAACAGCAGCCTGACGGTGCGGGCCGCGGACGAGTTTCCGCTAGATGATCTGTTGTTGGGAATTGTGACCCGGTTACGGGATCTGCTGGAGGCGACGGGAGCGGAGGCGGCCCACCTGAAGACGATCGGGCTCTGGGAGGGTTTCTTCGGCGTGGCGAATCTCATCAGCAGCGACGTGCCGCCGGAGTTGTCGCTGCCGTCGGGCTGCAATGTGCGCGAGGTGGAGGTGATTGTGAATGCCCGCGTCGCGTGCGACCCCGCCGAACTGGAGCGGTTGGTGATGGAGGCGGTTGAAGCGGAGTGCGGCCGGATCGGCGGTGAAGCGGAATTCCGGCAAACGCAGAGCTTTCGCCCCGGGCGGCCGGTCCCGACGCACCGGTTCGCGGATGTGTGAGCGACCCGCTCCTGCGATCGGCAGGTTCTGGAGCGTGTCTCAGCCGGCGGCGTTGGTGAACTGGGCGAGGGCGTAGACCGTGGCGGCGCACTGGATCGCTTCGAGGAGTTGATCGTCCTTGATGCCGAGCTTGCGGGCGCTCTCGACGTGGCCGCTGGTGCAGGGCTGGCAGGCGTTGAGGTCGCTGACGGCGGTGTTGATGAGTTCGACCGTCTTCTCATCGAGCGAGGTGTTCGCGAACGTGTGCGCGCGGAGGCCGACGCCCATCCCTTCAAAGAGATCGCTGCCGGAGAGATCGCGGAACTTGAAGAACGTGTTGTACATGTAGTTGGTCGAGGCGACGGCGATGATCTCGGCTACCTGCTGGTCGGAGAAGCCGGTGGCCCGGCAGCGCTCGGCGTAGAACTCGATCCACGGCTCGCTCTTGGCATGGCAACTCACGGCCAGCGCGAGCGCGGCCTTCGTTTGCGAGTCGATGGCGCCGTCGGTCCCGACGAACTTCTTGAAGTTCATAAAAGCGTCGCGCAGAAAGGCTTCGACGCGGCCCATGGCGAGGAACATCGGCGGGACTTCGTCGGTCCCGAGGAGTTCCCGGATGCGGCCGAACGTCTGGGCGACTTTCTCGGAGGCGTCGTTCTCGGCGATCGGTGAGATGCGGGGCATTCCGGGGGGCTTCCTTTCAACACTGAGGCACAGAGGGTGCACGGAGAATGCACAGAGCCTGCATCATAGTCGCGGAGAGGAGCGTGATGAACCCGTGCGGGATTCGGTTTCCATGATGCCGTGAAGGGGTCAGCCCTTCCCTCGTTCCCCAGCTTCCGTTCAGGAGCAATGTGACGTCGAAGCGCCGCGGCAGGTAAGCGTTCAGCGGAACAGGTGGAACCGGCCGGCGGGTGTTTTGGCGCGGGGGGCGTGCGGGCCGCTCAGGCCGGGCGAGGTCGCCTTGGCGGACTGCTGAGAGGCGGCTTCCTGCGTTTGAGCGTACACCAGGCGCGGGCGGAAGACGACGATCAGCAGCAGTGGCAGATACCACAGCATGTAGGCGCCGCCGTGGACGGGGTACCAGAACTGCGTGGCGACGATCACGGCCGCCGAGTAGGCGGAGAGCTGTTCGAACTGCATGCGCCGCGGCCAGAAGGTGAGTGCGGCGAGGAAGATTGCGAACGAGACGATGACGGGGAAGCGGTACCAGTTCATGTCGCCCGTCCAGAACCCGGCCGTCGGTCCAGGAATATTGAACGAAAGGAGTTCTCCGATCTGAATCGCGCCGAACGTACGCCGGAAGACCGATTCCGGCCCCGGCGAGGTCATCGCCACGATCGTAAAGACGACGGCTCCGACCAGCAGCAGGGCCGCGGCGAAGCGAAGTCCGCCGCGTCGCCCGTAGTACGCCGCCCACAGCGGGACCAGAAAGACCGGGAAGAACATCATTCCGCAGGCCAGCGCCAGCAGCACCCCCGAGACGAGAGGCTGCCGGTAGAATACGATGGCCCAGACGATCAGCGCCGCCGGCAGCACGTGGTGCACCTCCCCGACGTCGTAGGCGGTGCAGGGCAGGAGCAGGTACATGGTGGCCATGCCGAGGCCGAGCTGAAGGTCGCCGAAGAGATTTCGGCCGACGAGGAGCAGACCGCAGATGACGACCAGGTGGGCCAGAATGGCCACCGCTTTCGCGGCTGATGCATCGACCTGAAAGACGGTGTTGAAGGGGAGACACAGAATCGGCACGACGGGCCCTGCCGCGGCGTCTCCGCTGGTCTCAGCCGGGTGTTCGGTGCCCAGGATCATGTCCGTGGCGCGCTCGACGCTTTCGGCGGTGACCGGCGGGGGATCGGTGTGGATCGCCTCCATCGTCAGCAGCATGAACGCCGCGATGCAGAGAAATGCGGAGCCCTGCGCATTGAGGTTCTGTCCGAAGTGGGGTCGCCTCCGCAGCACGGGATCGAGCATCAGCCGGATGAAGATCAGGCCCGTGATTGTGAACAGGAACGCGTAATGAGCGTGCGTGCTGCCGTCCCCGTCGGAGGCGACATTCTTCAACGCATAGAGTGCGGGCGAAGCGGAGAGGAGCAGCAGGAGATCGAAGTTACGCAACGACCACACGCGATTGAAGCGGAAGAACACCGCCACAATCAGCACGATGGAGAGATAAAGCCACGTGGCCGGGTTAAGTTCATAACCAGGCAGTTGCGGAATGATTCCTGTCGCGAGAATTTGCATGTCACGCACTCAATTCAGCACGCGCTGCATCGACTTTCCGCGTCTGGCGGCCGCGACGATCGGCGCTGTACTGACACACGGCCGGCGGGGGGCCGCCGACGCTTCGTGTTGTGCGGCTGCATCAATCGTCCTTGAGAGAAGCAGTCCGAAGACTTACCCACTCGACGCCTGATCCTCGGCTGACCAAATCACCGTGCGAGACCGGGGAACCCAACCTGACGACTCAACCCTTCCCCCAATCGGCCCGACGGCCGGATTGATTGGTTCATGGACACAAGATTACACAGTTTCGACGCCGCCGCAACCCGTGTGAACCCCGATTCACATTCCTGAACTTCTTTTTTCGGAAGTGGTTCCGACGATTCCGGATTGCGAAAGTTGGAGGACCGGGGGAGTTGTCGTTAGAATCGGGGGACCGCGACGACCCCCTCCGCCCGATCCCGCAGCGCCGTCGCTGGATGTGAATCTTGTGAGAATTCCATGAATTCCCGCCCGCAAGTTGACCTCGTGTCGGACTCTGCGGGGGAGGTTCGATGCGACGATCGGGCCGTCGAGGTCCACAAATCGAGCGATCTTTCCGCAAAGGCAAAGCTCTCCGGCACGCATCTCGCCCGGGGACGCGTCGAGGGAAGCGTCAACGCCGCTCGCGTTCTCGCTGCCGCCGAAGAGGCGGGGGAGGATGAACAGGCAATCGTTGTGCTGCCGCTGGCAAGCTACGACTGGGTTGCGCGGTGCGGGCGACTGCCGGCCAGCCTGTTCGCCCGGCTGCCGTTCATCAGCGACGGAGTGCTGACCGTCGAACGTCGCAAGGCGCAACCGCACCGTGAGCCGCCCCTGCAGGCAGTCTTGCATTCCCGGGCCGGCGACGAACAGGCCCGGCGATTGATCGTGCTTGAGGCCGACCCGCCCGCGGCTCAACCGGAGTTTCCCTTCCGTCCACCCCCGCTGGCGCCGCGCGGGATTCCTCGGGATGCGGAGGAAGGGCTGCACTCGTTCGAGCCGGATTCCATCGCAAACGTCCAGTCCCGGCCGGATGCCGTCGCACTCCGCGCGGGATTGTTCCAGATGCACGACCTGCTCGAGGCGAGTCACGCCGAGTCGCAGAGCGTGGAGGGAGAGGGGCTTCATCGCGCCGGCGACTACTGGCATGCGATCATGCATCGGCGCGAACCGGACTACGGGAACTCGAAATACTGGTTCCGCCGCGTGGACCGCCATCCGCTGTTTCCGGAACTCGCTGATCGGGCTGCGGCGCTGCTCAGCGGCGTCGCCACCGATGTGGCCGGGCGCTTCCAAGGCCGCTTGAAGCTCTCCGGAGAATGGGATCCGTTCGCCTTCGTCGATCTCTGTGAAGAACTGGCCGGCGAAGAAGAGAGCGACGCCGGACTCGTTGCGCGGCGCATCCAATGGGAGGAAATGCTGCTGCTGCTGGAGCACACCTGCCGCGACGCCTTCGGCGAAGGCGCTCTGCACTGAGCTTACCGGAGTTCCCAGCCGTCGGGAGTGACTTCGAGCGCGGTGTGCCCTTTGTGCGCGTCGTAGACTCGTTGCATCTCTTCAATCGAGTCGAAGTAACCGACGATGAAGGCCGCGCTGAACGACTCACCCGCCTTCACCGGACGCCCGCCGAACTCTTCGATCATGCAGACGTACCCTCGCTGGTGACACCATGCCTCGTGAACCACGTCAGGATCGAGCGTCATGCCGGCCAGCCAAGGTCCGGATTCGCCGGTCTCCGGGTTGCGGAGGCGGTAGGCGCGAATGAAACGGCGCGGGACGTCGTCGCGCACTCTGCGGTAGTCGAACTTCTCATCCGGGGCGAAATCGTGGAAGAATTCGCTCGATGGAATCTCGCCGTGATAACTGAGGTAGACGCTCTCGAACGTATCGCCCCGGTCGTGGCGGATATGCCCCGGCATGTCGATCCGCAGGAACATCGCTTCGGAGTCGTTGACGGCGTCGATGCGGTCCATGGAGATGAAGTACCGCTTGCCCTCAGGAAAGACGATCCACTGCGTCCAGAGCGAACCGGTCTGCTTGCCCGGCGCGGCGGTCCGGTAGCGGAACTGCTGCCTGACGGCGATGAAGCCGTCTCCCCGGATCAGGGCCGGAGACATTTCTTTGGCCTGCGTACAGATCTGCGGACCTTCGATGGACCGTTTCGGCGTGTCGCCGTGGTAGGGGGTGCCGAACTCGTACACAAGTTCGGGTTCGAGTTGATCGCGGTACGCCTCGTCGCTGCCGGGCTCCATGATCCAGTCGACAATGTCGAGACCAAAACCGGCGTCCCGAAACCCGGTCTGCTTGTCGAGGAATGACTGCCGCATCACGCCGGTGACGTAGCCACTCTTGCTGATCGCCGCTTCGAGTTCGGGCGTCTCGATGCGGAGCGCCTCGTCGGTGTCCTGAATCGTCACGTCTTGCGCGGCGGCATGCGAACCGGTGAGGAACGCCACGAAGGCGCTGAGGGCGATTGTGCGAGTCATTTTTTGATTCCCGGGGTAACGCTCGATAAACTGAAGGGACGGCGGTTCGGCAGGCGTCCCGCGTCGGGCTGGATCGTAACACACCCGGCGTGTCAACGGGGGTTTTCCGGCAATTTCGGGAGGCTGGCAACTGCTCTGGCATCGCTGCAAGGCAGTTGCTAATTTCCCGACCCGGCGCTGGGCCGGGCAAGGACGAAGACAACGGCGACGGATCGATTGCCCGCGAATTTGAATGCAGCAGAGTGAGGCGCGTCGTGACGGGTTACACAGTGCACACCGGATCGAACGATAAGTTTTCCGGCGGATGGGATCGCATCTTCGGCAAGAAGAAGAAGGCGAGCGCATCCAAATCCGAAAAGACCGCCGGAAAGTCTCAGTCCAAGTCGAAGAAGAAATAGCGCTCGCACGTTCTCGAGCGTCGTTCGAATGTCCCCCGGATGCGGTCGGCCGCGACCCGTCCAGACAATCATGCATGGAGGCGCGTTATGTCCGACGAACTGCAGTTTGATTCGGATGAACTGGAATCGGTCCCGGTGGCGGACGACGACGGCGATTACGAAGAGATTTCGAGCGAAGAGGTCGACCGGGTCGTCGAAGCGCTGGAAACGCTGATGGCGACGGTCGAGAGCGAGAACATCCGCTGGTACCTCGAAGACGCGATCGAAAACGTCTTCCACCTCGTCTACAGCGACGACGACGAGACCGACGTGCAGAGCGAAGCCGCTTGAACTGAGAACGGCGTGCGGGTCAACCGGAGTTGTGTTGTTCGTCGCGCGCCGCCGCCTTTTCCTCGGCGGCGCTGCGACGGATGTACCGCGGGACCAGCGTCCAGAGGTCGTCCGCTTCCCCGGCGGACGCACGCCGTTCGCCGATGCGGGCGACGAACTCCGCGCGCGGGTGACGCAGCGCTTCCGGAAGCAACCGGCTGCGGCGCTCAATCTCTTCAGCATGCGCTGCGGCCGCCGGCCCGCTGACGATGCGCTCGCCTGTCAGCGTCGACAGCCATGATTTCAGTGCAACGACTTCCATCGGGCCGCTCGACCGCCACTCCCCGGACGAGCCGCGCTGATAGCGGCCGACATAAAGGTCGCCTCGCTGAGCGTCTCCAATGACGTCGAGGTCGTTAACGTCAGGCGACGCGGCCGCCGCGACGGCCTCGAACGTGTCGACGGCGACGATGGCGCAGTTCACGGCGTAGGCAAACGTCTTTGCGCAGACCACGCCGACGCGGAGACCCGTGAAACTCCCCGGACCGACACTGACGGCGACCGTTTCCACCTCGGCCGGGGACAGATCTTGCCCGCGAAGGAGGTCGCGCAGTTCCACCACAAGCGTTCTCGCGTGACGACGGCCGGTCTGCGACAGGAGCGTTTGGCCGAGCAGCGCGCCGTCGCGCAGCAGAGCTACGCTGCCGGTGCGATCCGACGTTTCGATTCCCAGAGTCAGCATGGCGGGCAACGTACCGAGCCGGCGCAAACTGTTCAATTCGGCGGGCGGGTGCTACTGTTTTTACAGTGAACAAACTGAATTCCGCGACTCGCCCAGCGAGTTGCATCCGACAGAATAGGACTGGAGCGCCGCAGATGAACCTCAACCAATCGAATCGACGCGACTTCCTGCGCACGAGCACGATCGCCGCGGCCGGAGTCGCCGCCGGCGGCCTGTTGAGCGGCCATCCCGCACTCGGCGCCGGGCGGGAGCGATCGAATCAGGGACGGATCTACAAGTCGAACAAGGGAGGCGCAATCGGCGGCAACAAGGAAGAAATGCTGGCGAAACTCAACGAGTACAAGGAACTCGGATTCGACGGCATCGAGGGCGTCAGCCCCGGAATCAGCGATCTGAGCGCCCTGCGGGAAGCGGTGCAGGAGACGGGCGTGCCGGTGCACGGGGTCGTCGACATGGTGCACTGGGGAGACGACGCGCGGCTCTCCTCTCCCAACGAAGCGGCCCGCGCCAAAGGGGTGGCCGCCCTCAAGCAGGCGATCAAGGACTCCCACGCCGTCGGCGGATCGACGGTGCTGCTTGTGCCGGGCAAAGTGACCGGGCCGGAGGAAAACCACGACCATGTGTGGGAGCGGTCGATCGTCGAGATTCGCAAGGTGTTGCCCACTGCTTCATGGTACGGCATCCACGTACTGATCGAGAACGTTTGGAACGGCTTCTGCGAAACGCCCGATCAGTTCCGGGACTACATCGACGAAATCGACAGCCCGTGGGTGGGGGCGTACTTCGACATCGGCAACTGCCGCAAATTCGGCCCGGCGGAAGACTGGATTCGCACGCTCGGCACGCGAATCGTCAAGCTCGACGTCAAGGACTGGGGAGAGGAGAACGGTTTCTGCCGCCTCGGCGAGGGGGACGTCGATTGGCCGGAAGTCCGAGCCGCGCTGGCGGAAACCGGCTTCACCGGCTGGGCCACCCGCGAAGGGGGGGACAATTCACTGGCAGACACGTCCGAACTGATGGACGAACTGCTGGACGTGTAGCGGCCGAGGTTCACCGCGGAGTCGCGGAGACACGGAGGTTTCACGGAGACGGGACTTCGGCGATTCCCTGGGTTGCAAACTACCGTTTCGGAACCTGATGCAGAGTTGTCCGAAACGTGCCACTGGGAGATTACGCCAGTCTGAAGAACGATCAACCGGATTGAGGGTGTTTCCAATGACTGGCAAGGAACGTCGAGTTGCACGACAACCAGCCTCCAAGCAGCCACACTTGAGGAAGAAGCTGCGCAAGCTGAAGGATGAGCAGCGAACGGGAGCGGGCAAGGGGCCGAAACAGTCGTGAGCCGTTTCCGGCAGTGCGGAGTCAACATGCTGGAACTCGGACGTTTCCGGCGGCGCTGCGGCCTCCAGTGTCAGTCCGGCCTCATCTTTCAACTCTCCCTTCCGGAGGTCTTCCGCCCTGCGTGCACGGACCGTAAAATCCGACCACGCGCGCTCGGCCCGCTGCAAAGACGCGTTCGCACAGCCGGCTTGCGCCATCACGGAGGAAACTTGCATGGAAGTCTGGCCGGGGCGCCCTTACCCGTTGGGCGCGACGTGGGACGGGAAGGGAGTGAACTTCGCCGTGTTCTCCGAACACGCGGAGGGAATGGAACTGTGTCTGTTCGGCGCGGCGAAAGAGGTCCGTGAGGAGCATCGCATTCGCCTCACGCAGCGGACCGACTTCGTGTGGCACTGCTACGTCCCCGGCCTGCGGCCCGGACAATTGTACGGCTACCGCGCGCACGGACCTTACGCACCGCAACGGGGACATCGATTCAACGCCAACAAGATCGTCCTCGATCCGTATGCCAAGGCGATCGGCCGCAATCTGAAGTGGTCGGACGCGATGTTCGGCTACCAGGTGGGCCACGCGGACGAAGATCTGTCGTTCGACGAGAGCGACAACGCCGCCGAAGCGCCTCTCGCGGCGGTGATCGATCCGCGGTTTCGCTGGGGGCGCGACCGCCCGCCCCGCGTTCCGTGGCATCAGACGGTGATCTATGAGTTGCACGTCCGCGGGATGACGATGTTGCATCCGCACATTCCCGAGCCGCTGCGGGGCACTTACGCGGCGCTGGCCAGTCGGCCCGTCATCCGGCACTTGCAGCAGCTCGGCGTGACGGCGGTTGAGCTGATGCCCGTCCATCATCGCGTCGACGACCGGCACCTGGTCGACCAGGGGCTGTGCAACTACTGGGGCTACAACACCCTCTCGTTTTTCTCACCGGACACCCGCTACGCCGCGGCCCGCGATCCGCTCGGCTCGGTCACCGAGTTCAAGCGGATGGTGAAGCGACTGCACCGCGCTGGGATCGAAGTGATCCTGGACGTGGTTTACAACCACACCGGCGAGGGAAACCACTTCGGCCCGACGCTCTCACTCCGCGGACTCGACAACGCGAATTACTACCGTCTTGTCGCCGGCGACTGCCGGCACTACATGGATTACACCGGGTGCGGCAACACGCTCAACATGCTCTGCCCGCGCGTGCTGCAACTGATCATGGACAGCCTGCGGTACTGGGTCACGGAGATGCACGTCGACGGGTTCCGTTTCGACCTGGCGGCGGCGCTGGCGCGGGAACTCCACGCCGTCGACAAGCTGGGCGCCTTTTTCGACATCATCCATCAGGACCCGGTGCTGTCCCAGGTGAAGCTGATTGCGGAGCCCTGGGATCTGGGAGAGGGAGGCTATCAGGTCGGGAACTTTCCCGTCGGCTGGACCGAGTGGAACGGCAAATATCGCGACACGGTCCGCAGCTTCTGGCGGGGCGACGGCCATGTTGTTTCCGAGTTCGCCACCCGGCTCACCGGCAGCAGCGACCTGTACGAGCACAACGGCCGTTACCCCTACGCCAGCATCAACTTCGTCACTTCACACGACGGCTTCTCGCTGCACGATCTGGTGTCGTACAACCACAAGCACAACGAAGCGAACCGTCACGGCAACGAGGATGGGGACAACCACAACCTGAGCTGGAACTGCGGCGACGAAGGGCCGACTGACGACGAACGGATTCGCCGGCTGAGAGCCCGGCAGAAACGGAATTTCGTCGCAACGCTGCTGTTCTCTCAAGGCGTGGCGATGCTCCGTGCCGGGGACGAACTCAGTCACACCCAGCAGGGCAACAACAACGCCTACTGCCAGGACAACCACCTCAGTTGGCTGCAGTGGGATCTGACCGCCGACCAGGAAGAGTTTCTCGATTTCGTCAAATCGGTGATCCGCCTGTGGCGTTCGAATCCCGTGTTCCAGCGCCGCCGCTTCTTTCAGGGGCGCGAGATTCGGGGCAGCGCGGTGAAGGACATCCATTGGCTGACGCCCGACGGCGTGGAAATGAGCGATCGGGACTGGCACTCAGCGCAGGCGCGGTGTCTGGGAGTCCGGCTGGAGGGGGTAATGCAGGATGAGGTGGACGACACGGGGCGGCCGGTCGTCGGTCAGACGATGCTCCTGTTGCTGAATGCGCTGCCGGAGGCCGTGCCGTTCCACGTCCCGGCAATTCTGCCGGAGGCGTCCTGGCGTCCCGTGCTCGATACATCGCGGCGCCGCGTGCCGAAACGACGGTTTCAGCGGGGAGATTCGTACGCGTTGCAACCGCACTCACTGGCGTTGCTGCAACTGAAGCTGCGGTCGACGCATCACGAATCTCTGGGAGGATCGTTCTGGAGAACCGTGAGTTCGCTGTTCGGGCGGTCGGCAGCCGAAGCCGAATCGACGGAGAAAGCGACACCCCAACTGTCCTCCGAACCTGAAATCGAACCCAGCGAAGCGGACGCGGAGGAAAGCGTGCCGGCTCGTCTGTGAGGAATCGTACGCCGCATTCGCCTGCCACGGATGCGGTGCTGCGTCATGTCGTGCGGCTTCCGGGCGGCAGGGGCCCCCTCTTGTCGGACGCAATCAACTCAAAGAATGCAAGAATGCAGCGAAACTGCATTCGTGGTTGTTCCACGTTCCCGGTTCGGTCATAATGGCGGCGTCAATGTTCAAGCGACATTGGGGCGTATTCAATGCGTGTCGGGCCGCCGTCTCAAATTGCTGCGCTGCCGAACCTTCTCATCCAAGGTCCAGACAAGCGAACGTCCCGCACGCCGCCGGAGGGCCCATGCTGGCTGTTGGGGCGTCATGAGCGCTGTCCCGTGCGGCTGACGCACGAAGACGTGAGTCTCCGGCATGCGGTGGCCATTCCGTTTGGTTGCGGGGTATTTCTGCTCGATCTCGGCAGCCGCACGGGGATTCGCACGCAAGGGAACATCCGGCAGTCCGCCTGGATCAGTGAGGCCAGGCCGGCGAACATCGGTCCCTACCGCATCTCGATCGACGGGGGTGGGGTGGAATCGGAAGAGACGGCCTCGAATCCGATGTCCGGATTCGTGGGCGAGGTCGACAGGATTCCCGAGGTCGAACTGCGCTTTATCGGAGGTTCCCTCAAGGGCACGAAATACAGGCTGAAGCGGTCGATCACTCTGATTGGCAGCGGTCCGCGATGCAAGGTCCGGCTGCGAGACAGCAAGGCGATCTCGAGGGTTCACGCCTGCCTCATTCTCGGTGAGTCGGGGCTCACGCTGGTCGATACGCTGAGCCGCAGCGGAGTCGCCGTTGACGGCCGGCCCACGCTGCATGCGGCTCTGACCGAAGGGGGGCGGTTTCAAATCGGCGGGCATTTGATCGAGGTCGCCGCCTGCCGGCTCCAGACTGCGAACACACGACCTGCGGCTGCGCGGGCTGCCGCGCCTGTTCGTCGCGAAACCGCTGCTGCAGAATTGACGCGGTTCTTGAAACAGCTCCGCGGTGTTTCGGAATCGATGCGCGCCGCACCGATCAACGCACGGATCGCCGATGGACGAATCACCAGTTGGCAGGCGCGCAAGGCAATGCGCAAAGACCCGACACGGATGATTCTGGATGATCGATTCCTCCTGATGGAAGCGGTGGGTCGCGGCGGGATGGGGACCGTTTACCGCGCGGTGGATCTGGACACCGATGAGACGGTCGCCGTGAAGATGCCGAAGACGCTGGTTGCCGATCCCGCGCGGCTTCGCCGGGAGATTCTCATCTCCGCCCGCCTGCACCATCCGCACATCGTGCGACTGCTGGACGTGGGGCGAGACCTGCGGTTTCTGGTGTTTGACTTCGTGGCGGGGTTGTCGCTCAGCCAGATCGTTGCGACGCAAGGGCCTCAACCGGTCGAGTCGGTGGTTCGCTGGATCGCGGAGACCGCCGACGCGCTCGAGTACGCGCGTGGTACGGGAGTGATCCATCGCGACATCAAGCCGGCGAATATCATGGTCGACGACGTGGGCAAAGCGATGCTGCTCGATCTGGGTCTGGCGCGGCTGGACGAAAGCGTCGGGGGCTGGGGCGGGAGCGACGAAGCGTACGCGGGAATCACTCGCATTGGGTGCGCCGTCGGGACGGCGGACTTCATGTCTCCAGAGCAAGCGCTCTGTTCCGACCAGATCGACGCACGGACGGACATTTACAGCCTCGGCTGCACGATGTACGCGGCGCTGGCGGGGCGTTGCCCGTTTCACGCGGACAACCCGGTGCTGCTCGCGAAGAAGCACATTCAGGAATTCGCTCCGGAGCTTCACGGCCTCGATCCTGATCTTGCCGGCATTCTCCGTCGCTCCATGGAAAAGCAGCCGGCAGATCGCTTTCAGACTCCGATGGAGTTCAAGGACGCGCTGCTCGAGTGGCTGAACGTCCCGGTGGCGGCGGCGATGTAGGGTGGTTGCATCGGTGTCAGCCGTCTCGATCGCTCTGCGCTGAATGCGTCGAGCTTGCCGGCTGCGACTCTGCAGGAATTGCTCGACGCAACAGTCGTGCCGCAGCGATCCGGTGAAGTTTCCACTATGGGGAAAACACCCGATAGACCCTCGGCGGGGGAGCGGTTATGGTTGTGGCCGATCCTCACCCCATTCCGCTGACCTTCCCGGCTGAGCGCGCCGGGACAACGGCTACAGATAATGCCTGCATTCAGAACGGCAACGCAGTTGCTCGACTTCGAGCCGACGTCGAGCGAGTTTCTTGAAGAAGTGATCACAGGCCTCGGCCGGGCGCCCAAGTCGCTGCCCTGCAAGTTCTTCTACGACGAGCGCGGCTCTCACCTGTTTGAACAGATCTGCGAACTGGAAGAGTATTACCCGACGCGCACCGAGTTGGGCATCATGCGGCGGTACGCCGGTGAAATGGCCGAGCAGATCGGCCCGGGCGTGATGCTGGTGGAGTACGGAAGCGGCAGCAGCACGAAGACGACTTTGCTGCTTGATCGTCTCGAAGGCCCTGTGGCGTATGTTCCGGTCGATATTTCAGGGGAGCATCTGCACCAGACGGCCGAGAGCCTGGCGCGGCGATATCCGGAGATCGAGATTCTGCCGGTCTGCGCGGACTTCACCGGCGAGTTCGAGTTGCCGGTCTCCCGGCGGACTCCGACGCACAAGGCGGTCTATTTTCCCGGTTCCACGATCGGAAATCTCACGCCGGACCTGGCTGAGAGAATGCTGCGGCGGATTGTGGAAAAATGCGGATGCGGCGGCGGGCTGCTGATCGGCGTCGACCTGCAGAAAGACATTGCCACCATTGAAGCGGCCTACAACGACGCGCGGGGCGTGACGGCGGAGTTCAATTTGAATCTGCTGCATCGCATTAACGAGGAACTTGGCGGCAATATCGACGTGGACCGCTTTGAGCATCGGGCGAAGTACAACCGGGAATTGCACCGGGTTGAGATCGACCTTGTCAGCCTGTGTGAGCAGACGGTGGAAGTGGGCGATGCGTCGTTTGATTTCTCCGCCGGTGAGAAAATCTGCACCGAGCACTCGCACAAGTACACGATCGACGGCTTCGCAGATCTGGCGGCGAGGGCGGGGCTGGAATTGCACCGCGCGTGGACCGACGAAAGGGATTACTTCGCCGTGCTGCACTTTGCCGTCGCCGAAGCCGAACAGTGAAACAGGGAGCAGACAGATGCCCAAGGCGATCTGGAACGGGGCGGTTCTTGCCGAAAGCGATGATACGGAAGTCGTCGAGGGAAACCACTACTTCCCCCCGGATTCGTTGCGACGCGAGTATTTCCGAAAGAGCGACGCTACGACATTCTGCGGTTGGAAAGGGACAGCCAGTTACTACGACCTCGAAGTCGACGGCCAGACGAACCAGCAAGCCGCCTGGAGCTACGAAGACCCGAAGCCCGAGGCGGAGAACATCAAGGGACACGTCGCCTTCTGGAAGGGCGTGCAGGTCCAGGATTAGAGCGAAACGCTCAATCGTGTGTCTGCGTCGAGCGGTTTTTCAGACTTTCCGGGCGGAGCTTCCGTGAGACAGATCGTCTACACCGATTCGTGATACGCTCCGAGCCGAGCGAAAGCCTTTGACATGCTCACAGAGACTTTACCAAGCCTCGTCGCCGCCGCCGCTCTTGCATCTCGATACGACGCGGTGCGCCGCTTTTCGGAAGACCTCGCGCGGCCCCTGTCCGCCGAGGACTGCAATCTGCAGTCGATGCCCGATGCCAGCCCGACGAAGTGGCATCTGGCGCATACGACGTGGTTTTTCGAGACGTTCGTACTGGCTCGCTGTCCCGGCTTTCGGCCGTTCGACGAGAGCTTCGCGTACCTGTTCAACTCGTACTACAACACGATCGGCGCGCAGTTTTCGCGACCCCGCCGGGGCATGATCTCGCGGCCCGGATTGACCGAGGCGCTGGAGTATCGACGCGTCGTCGACGAACAGATTCTGGATCTGCTGGAATCCGAAAGCTCTGAGGCTGCGAGATTCGCCGCGACGATTGAGATCGGTCTGCATCACGAGCAGCAGCATCAGGAGCTGATCCTGACCGACATCAAGCACGCGCTTGCGCAGAACCCGTTGCAGCCTGTCTACCGTGACGGCCGCTTTGGGGACAGCCCGGCGGCAGACCCGGACGGCTGGTCGCTGCATGACGAGGGGGTGTATCGCATCGGATATGACGCCGGCGACGACTTTGCGTTCGACAACGAGTCGCCGCGGCATCGCGTTTTTCTGGAGGAGTTCGAGATCAGCAACCGGCTGGTGACATGCGGGGAGTACCTGCACTTCATGGAGGACGGGGGCTATGAGCGTCCCGAACTGTGGCTGTCGCTGGGCTGGGACGCGGTCCGGCGGGAGGGCTGGACCGGGCCGCTCTACTGGTCGCGGACGGGGAACAAGTGGCGGGAGTTCACGCTGGCCGGGGCTCAGACAATCGACCTGCATCGGCCGGTGTGTCATGTGAGTTACTTTGAAGCGGACGCTTTCGCGCGGTGGGCCGGCGCCCGCCTTCCGACCGAGGCGGAGTGGGAAGTCGCAGCGGGCGACGACCTCTCAGGCAATTTTGTCGGCGAGTATTGGGAGGCCGGCACCGCGATCCACCCCGGTTGCCGGCCTGCGCTTGGCGCTGCCCTGCCACGCATCTACGGCGACGTGTGGGAGTGGACAGCCAGTCCGTACGTTGCCTATCCCGGCTATGCGCCGCCGGCCGGAGCGCTGGGCGAATATAACGGCAAGTTCATGTGCAATCAGTTCGTGCTGCGAGGTGGCTCGTGCGCCACATCATCGACGCACATCCGCCGAACTTACCGCAACTTCTTTCCGCCCGAGAGCCGTTGGCAGTTTTCGGGAATCCGGCTGTGCCGTTGATCGACAATATCTCACGGGACAACAGAACGAGTTGCGAGTCAGCGGTCGCACAAGTCGGCAAATGTGAGATACTGAACAGAACGCAACGACTCGGTTGTCCAGACTTTCAACGAGCGGGCCGCGCGGAATAGAGTTCCCAACATCGATCGATCTCTATCTGGAGTGAATTCATGAAGAAGACGGATCTCAGTCGGCGAGACTTCAATCGCCTTTCGGCGGCGGCATTCGGAGGCGTTGTCGCCGGAACCCTGGCCGGGTGTCCCGGTGGAGGGGACGATGCGACCGAGTCGCCTTCACCGGAGGATGGTCCCGAATCGACCGACGCTTCCGGAGGGGATGATGCGGCCGCCGCCGAACCTGACGTCGCCTACCTGCTGGAAGAGCCGCACGTCTGTCGCGGTCTCAATACGTGTGAGAACCTCGGCAAGAGCGGAGAGAACGCCTGCGCCGGGCAGGGCACCTGCCACAGCGTGCCGGAGCAAACCTGTGGAGGGGACAACGCCTGTAAGGGCCAAGGGGGTTGTGGAGAGTACCCCGGCCAGAACGGGTGCAAGGGCCAGGGGGCGTGCCACGTGCCGCTGATGGACGACGCCTGGGAGAAGGCCCGCGCGGCCTTTGAGAAGGCGATGGAAGAAGCGGGCAGGACGGTCGGGCCGGCACCGGAGGCGGGCGCCGCTTGAGCGATTGTCGTCGTGAGAACTGCGCAACGCCCACGGGTTGCAACCCGTGGGCGTTCGTGCACGAGCGCTTGTTACTATTGAATCTCCATGACCGAACCGCGACTGGGACATCCGCTGCTGGGGCTGGGAGTCGGCCTGCGCAGCGTCCACTACCCGTTTCTGCTGGAACATGAGCCGGCGGTCGACTGGTTCGAGATTATCTCCGAGAACTACATCGACTCGCAGGGCCGGCCCCGATACGTTCTCGATCAGATCGCCGAACGCTATCCGGTCGTGATGCACGGAGTTTCGCTTTCGATCGGGAGCAGTGATCCGCTTGATTTCGATTACCTCGGCAAGCTGAAGGCGCTCGCCGGGGAGATCAACGCCCGCTGGGTCTCCGACCATCTCTGCTGGACCGGTGTGGCCGGCCGCAATTCACACGATCTGCTGCCGGTCCCGCTCAACGAAACGGTGCTGGCTCACGTCGTCGACCGCATCCGCATTGTGCAGGAGGTGTTGGAACGCCCGCTGGTGCTGGAGAATCCCAGCAGCTACGTGACCTTCGCGGCTTCAACGATGCCCGAGTGGGAATTCCTGACGCGGATGGCGGAGGAGGCCGACTGCGGACTGCTGCTCGACGTCAACAACGTGTACGTCTCCAGCGTCAATCACGACTTTGACCCGCTGGAGTACATCGAGAACGTCCCTCACGAACGGGTTGTGCAGTGCCATCTCGCCGGGCACACGAACATGGGGACGCACATCGTCGACACGCACGACGGCCCCGTGATCGATCCGGTGTGGAATCTCTATGCTCACGCGCATCGGCTGACGGGAGGCATGTCGACGCTGCTGGAATGGGATTCGAGCATTCCGTCGTTTCCGGAGGTCCATGCGGAAGTCCTCAAGGCCAGGCAGGTGATTTCGCGGGAGCCGCACGGAGTCGTGACGCAGGAGACCGCTCCGGATCACGGAGCCGCGAAGAGCGAGGCCGTTCCTCATCCGGCCGTCTTCGTAACCGCTGAGGCGGAATAGTGGACGATCCGATGGCGCAGTCTGAGCCTTCCCTGAGCACTCTGCAGCGCTGGATGCAGTCCGTGATCACGCATCCAGCGGGCGTTACGGCGGGCATCGACTCCGAGGCGGCGCGGAATGAGATTGATGTTGCGGCTGAAGAGATCGAACAGGTCATCACCCGCTCGCGGGCGCTGGACAGCATCGGCAGGCTGCAGGTGTACGGCAACGCCTATTACGCCCGCCTGCTCGACTGTCTCTCCGCCGAGTTTCCGACGCTCCGCCACGCAGCCGGCGAGGAGGCCTTCGGCGCCTTCTGTTTCGGATACCTGCAACAGCACCCGTCAACGACTTACACGCTCACCCAACTCGGGGCAAAGTTCCCACAATATCTGGCTGAAACCCGGCCCGCGCGAGTCTCAGCGGATGGTCAGCCCGACTGGATGGACTTCCTGATCGAAGTCGCGCGGCTGGAGCGACTTTATTCCGAGGTGTTCGACGGACCGGGAGAGGAAAAGCTGCCGCTGCTGAGCGCCGAGAGGCTGACCGCCATTCCGCGGGAGAGCTGGCCGCTCGTGCGTTTGACGACAGTCGACTCACTGCGACTTGTCGAGTTCCGATTCCCGGTGCACGAGTACATTACATCCGTGAAAAAAGGGGAGTCGCCTTCCCCGCCCGATCCCGCGCCGACCCGGCTGGCGATCAATCGCCGCGATTACATCGTCCGCCGACGATCGCTTCCGCCGCTCCCTTTCGAACTCTTGCGGTCCCTGCGGGACGGTCTGCCTCTGGGTGAAGCAATCGAGCGCGCTGTGAGGCATGCGGACTGCGATCCGGACGATCTCCCGGCGCAACTTCGCGGCTGGTTCAAGGCCCTGACGACCAACGGCTATTTTCTGGCTGCGTCTCTCCGGGATCATCTCGGTGACCCTGAATGCTGACATGTATCGCTCACAGGCAGTTTGGGAGAGCGGGCTCTCGTCGCGATGTGCGGTGAAACAACTTTCGGCCGGGGAAGATACGAAGTCCCGGCGGCTCTGTTTCCTGTGCACTCTGCCGCAACGAAGTCGCGGGCAACGACTGTCTTGTTTTCGGTGAAACGGTCTATCTTCTTAAAGATCGCGGAACGCGTCGCTGATGGATGATTCCATGTTCCGTTTCATTCTGCTGGTTGGAATGGCTGTGGTCAGTCCGATTGCACTGTACTACCGGGTGCGGGCGCTGTCAGGGGGAGAGAGGGCGGACAGACAGCAGGAGCGGCCGCTGTCGCGGTCTTTGCTCAGACCGCTGGGGGCCGCGTGGATCGCAGCCATCGTGGTGTACGTGGCGAAACCGGAGTGGTTGTCCTCTTCTGCGTGCCCGCTTCCGATCTGGAGCCGTTGGCTGGGCGCCGTGCTGTGGGTTCTCTCATTAGCGCTGCTGGTCTGGACGTATCAGGCGCTCGGCCGCAATCTGACAGACACGGTGGCGCCGCGAGGCAATGCAACACTGGTGACGAGCGGCCCGTACCGATTTGTGCGGCACCCGATGTACTCCTCATTCCTGGGAATCGCGGCGGGTCTGGCACTGCTGACTGCCAACTGGCTCATCGGAGCGGGCGGAATGCTGGTGTGGTTGTTGATGGCGACGCGGACGTCTCGCGAAGAAGCGGCGTTGATCGACCGGTTCGGCGAGGATTACCGGACTTACTGTCGCAGGACCGGCCGTTTCCTGCCTCGGCTGACGTCTGCTGTGAATCACGATGCCTGAACTGCCCGACATCACGGTTTACCTTGAGTCGCTCCAGCGGAGGATTGGGGGACACGTCTTGCAGCGGGTGCGGGTGGCGAGTCCGTTTCTCCTGAGAACGGCTGAGCCGCCCATTGAGGCCGTGCAGGACCAGATGGTCACCGAACTCCGGCGGATCGGGAAGCGCATCGCGATCGGGCTGGAAAACGACGTCTGGCTGGTGCTGCACCTGATGATCGCGGGCCGGCTGCACTGGAGACCCGCCGATGCCAGGCTTGGCGGGAAAGCGTCGCTGGCGGCTCTCGATTTCGAGAAGGGGTCTCTGGTCATCACCGAAGCCGGGGCGAAGAAACGGGCGTCGTTGCATCTCGTTCGCGGAGAGAGCGGGCTGACGTCGCATGATCCGGGTGGCCTCGAAGTGCTCTCCGCAAGTCTTGATGAGTTTCTGGCCGCGCTCACCCGGCGGAACCATACGCTGAGGCGGGCGCTGACCGATCCGACGCTCTTCAGCGGGATCGGCAACGCTTACTCGGACGAGATTCTGCATCGGGCCCGGCTTTCTCCCGTCGCACTCACGCAGAAAATCGACCGGGAGCAGTGCACTCGCTTGTACGAGGCGGTGCGGGAGACCTTGACCGAGTGGACGGAGCGTCTGCGCCGGCAGGCCGGAGAGCGATTCCCGGAGAAGGTCACGGCGTTTCGACCTGAGATGGCGGTCCACGGGCGATATGGAGAGCCGTGTCCCGTCTGCGGGACACCGGTCCAGCGGATCCGTTATGCCGAGAACGAGACGAACTACTGTCCCCGCTGCCAGACCGGCGGGAAGATCCTGGCCGATCGGTCTCTCTCGCGGCTGCTGAAATCGGACTGGCCTCGATCCGTGGAGGAGCTGGAAACGCCGCCGTGAGGGGAATGAATGCTACGCCAGCAACACCGTTTTGGGATGGCGGGTCAGCTGTTCTGTCCGTGCGGGCGTTCGTCTGAGCGGGAATGTCGGGAAATCATCGCCGCGCTCGCCGGTGCGTCGTTCCGGAGCCTGGAGGATTGACGGGCTGTCGCCGCGATTTCCGACCAGGTCGAACGGTCGCCGAGGAGAGTTGGATCGAAGAGCTGATTCAACTGCCGGGAGTGCGGGCGGCCGTCGGCATGGCAGGCCGTTGGGGGGAGGAAGGAGAACATCAAACGCAACATGTCGGCATGGAGAAGTTCACGACGGTCGCAGTCGATCGGTTCGTTGGGGATCGCATTCCGGAGAGCCGCGAGGGTGAGATCGCGGACGCCGCTGTTCCAGACAGGCGCGGTTGTGGACCGAAACTCGGCGCAGCGCGGTTTGTCGACCGCGAATTCACTGGCGACGTCAAAGGGCTTGAGCGAAGAGAGCAGAAAGTCGGACCAGCGTTCCGTTTTTCGACGGAGTTGATTGAGGCGAAGGGTTGCTCCCAGCGGCAACGCGTGGTCGACGAGCATTGAGAGCACAGCGTGACGCGCGTGCAAGTGGTTGAGGTGAGCCTGCCGCGCGAACGGCGTCGCCTGCTGAACATGACGGCGTGCGTCCGACACTGCGAAGACGGCGGCAGACACCCGGTTGAGCACCTCGACGACCAGGACTTCGCTGGAGAGCCGGATCAGCCGCTCGGCAGCAGCCGGATCGTCGCCGTACTCATCGACGGCCGACATCCAGAGCCTGAGGGTCCGGCGGGAGAGCGTGACGCACTCCAGGAGCCGTGCGTTGTCCGGCGGGACTGCGGCGGACGAGATGTGGGAAGCATGAATCGCAATCAGGCCGGCCGATTCGCCGATGTCACTCAGAGTCAGTTGATTCATCCGGATTACCACGGAGTTGATGCAGGTGGGCCGGCCCGGATTATTCACCACGGAGACACGGAGACACGGAGACACGGAGGATGTTGATCGCGCTTCTCACAGTCACGGCGCCGTATGACGCACGCATGTCCTGCGATGATGAAGAAATCGTGGCAATTCGTCATCCAGCGGCCGCGCCGAATTGCGAGATCAACTTCACCAGGATTCCAGCGCAGGCAGCACACAGTGTCGAACTTGCTGCGCCTGAATCTTCTCCGTAAGTCCTTTTCTCTGTATCCTCTGTGTCTCTGTGGTGAAATCCTTGATGAATAATCCGAGCCAGCTTCATTGGAACAGTTTGTGTTCGAGGCGAAGCTCCGGCCGGCGGCGCCGCACGGCGACGTCTGAGCCCGGCCGTTGCTCTCGCAAAGCGGGTGCCGACTGCATTCCGTGGGGTGTTCACAGCCGGTTCGTGACCGGAACCTGACTGTGTAAGAGAAGTTCCGGCAATCACTGCTTGTGATTGCGGATGTTGCAATTCGGCCACACGCAACGCCGGGCGATCACGCAATGATGCAAACTCGAAGCGCGCGCGTCAGCGCCTCGCAACCGGGGTTGCGAGGCGCTGACGGGAATCGGGTTCGCGACCGGAGACGTTGAACGAGTCCTCCGGTGCCGTCGAGAGAGAGCGGCGGGTTTACCACTTCTGGTACTCGCCGTACACGTCGCCGGAATCACAGGTGATGTCGCATTCGTCATCGCAGAAGTCGGCCCGGTCGCGGAAGCGGCTGCCGGAGATGTTGCCCTTGTGGCCGCAGACAGATGCATAGCGAAAGGACTGATTGATCCTGCCGAACGCCGAACCGACGTCTTCAAGCTCTTTGTTGATGTTGAAACTGACTTCGCTCAGTCCGACGAGCATGCCGAGCACGGCGATTGTGGCGATGAGCACGAGTTCGGCCGAGACGATAAAGCCGGCTTCGTCCACATACAGTTGGTTGAAGAGTGTGTTCATTTGTCATTCCTCGGGAATCGGGATCAGGTCTGGGGTCGGCAGAGAGGCTGTTCCGGCCGAACGTTGGTCTGCGTTCTGGGCGGCCGGCGTCGGTTGCATTCTGCCGTTGAGGACGTATGCCGTGCGTCGCGACAACTGGCACGCCCGCACGTTAAGCAAGCTGAATGCCGAAGCGATTTGCGCGATACGGAATCTTAACGGGCAGACTCACGAAACGCGGCGTTACCACCGTGCAGAAAAGAGGTTACGCGCATTGCAGCGGCCTCGGGATCGCCGTCTCGTGTCAACGAGGCGGCGGAAGGCATGGTGATTTTCGGCATCGTCGTTGTGACAAGCCGGATTCGATCACCGACGCAACCCCTTTGCATAAGAGGACATCGGTGCAAAGCATCATCGCGCGCAGGCTGATGGATTTCGGAAACGCCGAAGCGAACCGGACTCCCACTCATTTCCTGTTCCTGCGGTCGAAGCCGAATCAATTGGGAAATTCGGCGAGCCTGAGGTGTGATGTACTCCACTCACCGTGGCAGGAATTGCAGGTAAATCCGGCGACTGACGCGCTGCCGGGGATTGGCGTTCCGTTGCGATCGAACAACGCGTCGTCACGTTCGAGCGGTTCGACGGTAACGCGTCCGCAGCGCGGACAGCACTGATTGCGGTGGAGCAGGCGTGCTCTCGCGAGGACCGACTGCGGAGCAGGCCGGCCTCCCAGAGCGGGGTGAGCAAGAATCACCGCCGCATCACCGGAACGACGGTCAATACCGACAGCAAGGGCTGACTGGCTCATCCTTGAGCATCTCCCGATTCGATTGACTTTGGAAATCCGTTTCCGCAGTGCGGAGGAAGCGGTCGATCAGAATCGACCGCCGCTCACGCGGGGGGAAGAATACCTCAGCGGGGGCGTCGGCTGCAAGCCAGCGCAGGGTGCGGGATGGCGGTGGTGGGGTGACGCTGGCAGGCGGGACGGGTGCGGATGTTCAGTCTTGATCGGAATCGGTGTCGGGACGGGAGTTTGGCGCTGTCGCGTACACACAACTCGGCTTCAACCTGTCGAATCGGGGCTCGCACAGAGAAACCGGGCCCAAGGGATTCTCGAATAGGACACAGATTTTCACGGATTCGGCGGATCAGCACGGATTTTTCCGGGTGTGCCTCAAGAGGCGGCCGCACCGATTCAGGCGCACATCGCGTCGACGCGCAAGAAAGCAAACAGCGAGAATCTGTTCACTCCGCGCTGATCCGCGTTCCATTCGAGACTTCTGTGAAGCGGACTGATCGAAGAAGGGTTTCTCAGGAGTTCCGTGTAATCGACGGGAGCTTGGCGAATCGCGCCGGGGCTGAGGCCGCGTCGGATTACTCCGCGAGAAAGTGCTCGAAGAAGGCGAACAGGATCGCGTTCGATTCGGCCGTCGGGGAATGCATGGGGCGGCTCGTCAGGCCGATGCGGTTCTCGTATCCCAGCAGTTCGTTGACGGCGATCGTGTGGTTGAGCGGAATCCAGCGGCCCAAGGAGGGAGACCCCATGGAAGGCATCCTACCGGCGCTGGCCCCCAGCGCCAAAGAGCGGCTGTGTCGGCATTTGCGAAAATACCGCGACGCCAAGCTGAGGACGCGGGACTTGATCATTCTCAACCTGCTGAACCATCGCACGCCCACACAGATCCGGGAGATTCTCAGCGTGTCCCGCTCGACGGTGTATCACGTGGCGCAGCGGTTTCGCGAGTGGGGCAAGGCGGGGCTGATCGATCGCCGGGAGGAGAACGGCAGCCGCAAGCTGGACGACGAGTATCTGACGCGACTGCACGAGGTCACCCGGTCATCGCCCGCGGCTTCCTCCGGCGACACAACAACCAGGAACGAAAACAACAGACCACCCTTGCCGCATGATTCAACGAGTGTCCAAAAATCGCGCACGGTGATTTAGCAGCCCAGATCAGCCGGGGATGGACATGCGGAACAGGAGCGACTGCTTACGCTCACCGTCGCGGGGCGGTCGTGCAACTGGGCAGACTCATCCGTGTGATTTGCGCAGGGTGCGCACCCTTTGACGCCCCACCCCAGCCGCCCGAAGTCACCCCCGCGCTTCGATCGTCCCCAGAGCCCGGTCGCTGCGGACTCGCGCGTCCCGCGCGTCGAGAATCACCTGCCGAAAGCGTTTCGGCCGCGGAACTCCGGGCAGAGTCAGCAGCACCTCTTCGCGATCATTGATCAGGTCCAGGTCGCCCGCGTGATAGAACGCCTGACCCGACTGAACCGTCACCGCGATGTTGTCGATGTCGACCAGGTCCACCCGCTGCAACAGGCGGTTTCCAATCGCGGCGCGAACCTGCACGCTGCGATTCGTCAGCACGTACTTCGGATCGAAGATCTTGAACTTGAAATACCCCAGCACGCCGAGCGGCGCCAGCGGCAGCCCGAACAGCAGCGCCGAGATCTTCACGCCGTTCACCTTCGCGTCAATCGAGTCGCACAGACTGCCGATCATTCGGCCCAGTCCCGACTTCGCGATCGACGGATACACCGTCTCGATAATCGCTTCTTTCCCGGCACTCACGCCGGCAATCGCCTGCCCTTGCGCAGCGGCCGCCATAACCGATCCACTCCTCTACTGTTCCCGTTGACACGCACCCGCACACCGCCGAGACCGGAAATCCGCATCGCAAGCCGGCCCACCCAATCTCCCGGTGCGAAGGAACTTAGCACACCGCCCCGGACCTGACCAGCGACGCGACCGCCCCCCGTCCCCTCACAAGCACCTCCCACACCGGGCCTACAACCTGCAGAATCGTGCAAACAGCGAGATTGCTCGCCACACGATGCCTCTGATGCCGGACCTCAACACTCCGGGCGGCGATCATTCCGCCGGGGCGCGAAATACGGCCTACACTTGGGGACTTGACGCCCCTCTGCTGCGCGCATCACGAGGCTGGATATGGAAGTCGGTACAAAACATCGCCCGGTCGAACCGGTCGTCCTGTCCATCGAAACCGGCTGGTTTCTTTCCGGCTGCATCTCGGCAGACCGCGGGATCAGCCGCATCCCCATCAATTCCGAATCGTTCATCATCGGACGCCGTCCGGGCCTCTCCCTCTCCCTGCCCTCGGCGCGGGTCTCGGGTCGCCATGCGGAGATCCTCGTCATCGGCGACAACCTGCTGATCCGCGACCTCGGCAGCACCAACGGAACTTTCGTCAATCGCCGCCGCGTGACCCGGCCCACCCCCATCGGAGAAGGGGACCACATCGAACTGGCCGACGTCGAGTTCCGCCTCGAGTACGCCGCCCGGCCGCGCCAGCACGGCCTCCTCGTCGATCCCTTGCTGCGGAAAACAGCCAAGGCCATGGACTCCTTCGAACCCGATTGGATCCTCAGCCAGTTCCAGGACCTCCTGCAGCAGGAAGCCGTCACCCCGCACTATCAGCCGATCGTTTCGCTCGAAGACCGCTCGATCATCGGTTACGAAGCATTGGCCCGCAGCAGCATCTCGGGGCTCACCAATCCCGCCGCGATGTTCCAGACCGCGCAACTCGTCAACCGCGAAGTGGAACTCAGCATCCTCTGCCGCCGTCAGGGAGTCGCCGCCGCTGTCAAGAATCTGCCCGAGGGGGTCGGCGTGTTTCTGAATACGCATCCCCGCGAAGACCTCCAGCGCGACGTCTACGAGTCCGTCGTCAAACTCCGCGAGCGGTTTCCGCACGTCCCCCTGACGATCGAAATCCACGAAGGCGCGATCGACAACCCGTCGCGGATGTACGATATCAAGCAGCGGTTCGCCGAACTCGACGTCGCCATCGCCTACGACGACTTCGGCGCCGGCCAGTCAAGACTCCTCGAACTCGTCGAAGCGCCCCCGGACTTCCTCAAGTTCGACGCCTGCCTCGTTCGCCACAGCGACTGCGCATCGACCCAGCAGTCCAGAATGCTCAAAGTCCTGGTCGAGATGGCTCACGATTTTGAAGCCCTCACCATCGCCGAAGGCGTCGAAACCGAGGCCGAGGCCGAAGCGTGCCGCGAACTGGGGTTCGGTTACGCACAAGGCTATTACTTCGGCCGCCCCGGCCCCCTCCCCAAAAAGGCCGCCCCCCTCTCAACCCAGTTCACGCTCGAATAGCGCGAATCGTCTAGCCGCGACTCGAAGAGGAGCGCGCCCGCACGCGCCATTCGCGCGCCAGCGCTCCTCTTTGAGTCGCGGCTAAACCTCCGGGGCCCACGGCCGCACGAAATCCCACGTCTGCGCCGGCAGCCCCTCTTTCACCGGATTCTCGTCCACATACGCGATTGCCCGCTCGACATCCGTCGCGTCGCTCAGAAACACCTTCCACTCGCCACGAGACCAGCAACTCACCAACCGCCCCTTCTTACGCGGAAACTGCGCCATCGGATGCAGTTTCCGTTCCTCCAACTCGCGACTCGCCGCGCCCTTCAATAACAGCACCGCCTGCTCCGCTTTGTAGTGGTGGCGCGCGATCACGAGATGCACATGCTCTGCCAGTACGGCGCAGGCCAGGATGCGCAGCCCGTTCCGCTTGGCGAATCCGCCGAAGCCCTCGCCCACCGCGTGTCGCTGCCGTTCGTCAAAGCGCACGGTGGGGTATTTCCGTTCCTCCTTCGCCGCCAGTCGCCGCATCACGTCGTGAGCCTCGCCGGCGAGCGAGCCGCGAGTCGAGACCTTCGTCGCATTCCCACCGTTCCGGTACAACTCCCACGCGCCCACAAACGTCGACCACGACCCCCGCGGATCGTTCGGCAGCCAGAACCCGTAAGCCCCGAAAATCACGTGCGAAGCAATAACCATACCCACCTTCGTTGACCCACGACACGCAAACCCGTCGTTTAGCCCGGATTATTCGTAGCGCACGCTGCCAGCGTGCGTCACCGTTGACTTGGCGTCGGCGTGTAATGCGTTCGAAAAGCGCGGCGCTTTGGGCAACTTCTCGATAACCTGCTGTTTGGCGAACGCTTATAGTGAACCGGGCCCTCGTCATGAATAATCCGGGTTAGCCGCGACTCGCAGCGGAGCGCGCCCCGCGCCCCGCAACGCCCCACCTCTCCGCCTCACGCCCCCGCCCGCTCCAGATTCAACCCCAGCAACTTCTCCAGCAACTCCTCATCCCCCATCCCGGCGTCCCACCCGTACGCGGCGAACACCGCCTCATCCAGTTTCCGGTGCGCCAACTCCAGCCATGTCGGCCGCTCGTTGTACAGGTTCGTCAGCGTCCGCTTCCTGAGCCGCTTCGCGCAGTCCTCGTCCTTCGCCACGATCCGCGGATACCGCACCGTTCCCACCCCCCTCGCCCCTTGCCTCTCGACACTCGCCCCATCGATATACCGCTTCCACGGCCCGTCCACCGACCCGGGAAACTCCAGCACGTCCGTCCGCGTCCACTCCGGCGGGCTGAGCCAGGCGCTTCGAAGCTGATTGAGCTTACATGCTGCGTCGGCGATCGCTTCCCGTTGAGCCTCCGTGGCTTCCGGGAACGGAAACGTTTCAAAGCAGGTTGTGGGCGTATACCGAAAGCCACTTTCCCGCTCACGGAGCTGCGTGCCCTGTGCTCGTGCCCAGACTTCATGGATGCGCGAATGAAGCAAGCCAAACGTGTAGTCGTCGTCTTTCGCAAAAGCAACGAGCGCGTTGTCGACGTACGTCGGAGGAAATGCCCAAGCGAAAACTCGATGCTTCGAGACACGCGGCGTCACGATCCATCGATCGAGATGAGATAAGGACTCTTCAAGCTGCTCACGCACATTCCAGTGGAGCCACCAATTCTCCCGAGCCGACGCCTGATTCGCAGTCGCACGCTCCGGCTTCACAGTAGACTCAAGGTATGCGAACGGGGCGCTATAGAGGGCTGCCGCGTCTATCGGGGTGTTCTTGCCGAAATGAATGATCCAGACGCCCCGATTTGTCCGGGTGACATCAGTAGCGTTGGCATAGGGTAGGATGACGTCGCTGTTCGGACGTCCGTGCGGATTCCCATCGGCTCGAAGGAATTCCAGAGCGCGGTTGTCACTGATGTCGAACGATCCGCGTTTGATCCCCCCTTGGAACGCGATGGCTCGGTTTTGATCGATCGAGCGCGCCTGCGTGATGTCTGTACCCGATGTCAGATCGGAGTTGATCGAAGTGACCGCCGTCCCATTTACACGACGCGCTGATTCCGCTGCGTTGTCGAAACCTACGAGAGAAACATGGACCATTGCGCCGTCCAGTAGCCACTCGCGGTCGGGAATGGCGAAGAAGATATCGCCACTTTGCTTGATGCGTTTCAGAACGTTTCGGTTTGTGCCCCCTCGGATTCCCTGTGTCGCCAAGAGACCTGCTCGCTTCGTACGATTGCGCTGGATCGAACTCCGCGCTTTCTCGAACCAATAGCAACACAGATCCGGCTTGCCCCCCATGCGGTCCTGATAGATGCGATAGAGGGATTCGAGATAGCCTCCTTCATAATGGGCTGCCATAAATCGGTTACCCAGAAACGGCGGGTTTCCCACGATAAACTCAGCCTCCGGCCACTCCGGTTCCGCAGGATGCTCCGGGTCGCTCAGATCGAGGATCGCGTCCATCAGCCGGATCGTTTCGATCGGCTCCAGGATCGGGTCGCTCGGCGGGTTGAATCCGTTGTGACGCATCCACTGCAGATACCCGATCCAGATCACGACCGATGCCAGTTCCTGCGCATACGGGTTGATCTCGATCCCCGCCAGTTGCGTCGGCCGCACCTGCGGCAATAACCCCACTCCCTGCCGGGCGGCGTAGGAAATCACCTCCTTCTCCAGGTCCAGCAGCAGGTGCAGCGCCACGTACAGAAAATTCCCCGACCCGCAAGCCGGGTCCAGAATCGTCACGTGCGCCAAACGGTCCGTGAACGCATGCAGCGCCTTGTCCAGATCGCGACGCGCCTTCGACTCCTTCGGCTTCTTGACGGGCCTTGCGCCTTTGCGTGACGGTAAACGCGGTCCGCCTTGTTTCTTCGCCGCCGTGCGAATCTTCGGAAGCAGCGACTCACACTTCGCCCGCACCTCCTCCCACTCCCGCCGCAGCGGCTGCATCACCACCGGTTCCAGCAGCGTCTCGATGTCCTCGCGGCTCGTATAGTGCGCCCCGATCTGCGAGCGCTTGTCCGGATCGAGCGTCCGTTCAAACAGCGTCCCGAACACCGACGGCTCCACGCTGCTCCAGTCCAGCCGGTTCACGTCGCTCAGCTTCTGAATCTCCCCCCGTTTCAGTTCGATCACGTCCGCATCCGCGAACAGCCCCCCGTTGAAGTGGTCGACCCGGTCCGCCCCGAAGTAGCCCCCCTCGCACATCGCCGTAAACAGCGCCTCCATCCGGTTCGCCAGCCCCGGCGGGTCGTCCTTGCCGGTCTCCAGAATCTTCTGGAACACGTGTCCTTTCAGCAGTCCGATGTCCTCCGCGAACATGCAGAACATCAGCTTCATCAGAAAGTGCGCCGCATCAGGCGCTGGAATCGCCCGCGTCCGCATGCCGTCCGCAATCTGCCCGATCAGTTCGGCCGCCTGCCGCGTCACCCCTTCCGGCGTCTGCCCCGGCTTGAGCGACTGCGGATCGGTGAACACCTTCCGCAGCACGTCCAGGTTTTTCGGGTCGGAGAGCCCCTCCAGATCGAACGCGTGCACCGTCTTCACCGTCCCGGTGAAGTTGGTGTGGACCTCGAAGCGGTCCATGTCGCACACGATCAGCAGCGGCGGATTCTCCAAATCCTCCCGGTACTGCAGCAACTGCTGGTACGCGGCCGCCAGGTCTTTGTGCTTGCCCTTGTACTCCCAGCCGAACCGCTCCCGATACCAGACGTCGGCCCACCCCTTGCCGCCCCCGGTCTTCTCCACGCCCCGCTCAAACGTGTAGTAAGCGCCGTCCGGGTCCGCCTCGGCCGGCTTCGGCTGCCCGAGCAGATCGCACAGATCCAGAAAGTGCTGCTGGCACGCGCTCCGCTCCGAAAGCGAAGTCCGCTGCCACTTGGAGATAAACTGCTGCGGCGTCATATGCCGGCCCGGCCTCGTGGTCCTGCGAAATGAAAGACCGTTGTAGCCCCCCCGCCAACCATCGTGCAACGCTCTCCCCCCACCCCGTCAGGTTGATCAGGTCTTGCAAACTGAGCAAACCTCGGTAAGGCCGTGCTCATAAAGAGCCCTGCCGGCGACGCCTGCGCTGGAAAGTCCGGGCGACTACCTGGCAGAAACCTCGGGCGGTGCGCCGATTCCGCCAACGTGTCCAGCATTCGAGTGCTCGATCGGCCAACCACAACGGCACAAAGAACACCAGGAAGGGCCAGAGATGCTGAACTCCAAGCGCCGACAGGTCTTTGCGCTCGCGTGGGGAGTTGGCTTCGTGTCCTTTGTGTCTTCGTGGTTCACAACCAATGTACGGTCTGCCCGGACAGTGATTGCTAAACGACCCCGTCCAACCGGCCGGCGGCCGGACCGGGCCGCGAACTTCTCCACGGCGACAAACGTCTGCTACCCTGACGGTCGCAGGCAGACTGTGGGAGGAACAATGCGATTCACAAAGATGCACGGGGCGGGGAACGATTACGTCTACGTCAACTGCTTCGAGGAGCGGTTGCCGGGCGACGTCGCGCAGTTGGCCCGCGACGTCAGCGACCGGCATCGCGGAATCGGCGGCGACGGGCTGATCCTCATCCGGCCCTCCGAACGGGCCGACGCGCGGATGCAGATGTTCAACGCCGATGGCAGCGAGGCGGAGATGTGCGGCAACGGCGTCCGCTGCGTCGCCAGGTACGTTTACGATCACGGAATCGCCCGAAAGCCCGAACTGACGATCGAAACCGGCGCCGGACTGCTCACGCTGCAGTTGGACGTCGACGGCGGCAAGGTGTCACAGGTGACGGTCAACATGGGGCAGCCCATTCTCGCTCACGACCAGATCCCCACCACGCTGGAAGGCGACCCTCCGGTCGGCGTGCCGCTCGACGTGGCCGGGCGAACGCTGGAAGTGACCTGCGTGTCGATGGGGAACCCGCACTGCGTCACGTTCGTCGACGAAATCACCGACGAACAGGTGCTGGGCCTCGGACCTCTGGTCGAACGCCACCCGGCGTTTCCAAGACGCGTGAACGCCGAGTTCGTCCGGGTCGATGCGCGCGATGAGGTCACAATGCGGGTCTGGGAGCGCGGCAGTGGCGAGACCCAGGCCTGCGGCACCGGCGCCTGCGCCGTCGCGGTCGCCGGCGTCCTCAACGATCTCACTCAGCGCCGGATCCTCGCCCACCTCCCGGGCGGCGACCTGACGCTGGAATGGTCCGAGGCGGGAGATGTCTTCATGACCGGTCCCGCCGTCGAAGTCTTCACCGGAGACTGGCCGCTGCCTTAAGTGACATTGAAGTCGCTGCGGTTGAGTCAGGTTCCAGCGGCGGGCGGGAGCGGGTTCCCGCTTTCGAGCGGCAGCTCGCAGAGTCCGAGGCCCTGCCTCGTTGCGGGGAACCGGCCACGCCGGGAATTGAGGCGGATCAAGCAAGCGGAGAGGGAGGGATTCGAACCCTCGGTACCCGTGAGGGCACACCGGTTTTCGAGACCGGCCCATTCGGCCACTCTGGCACCTCTCCGGCAGAAGGCGGGGCCCGAATCCCACCTCGCGAACGGACGCAACCGGCGGCCGGCGTGTTTGACACCGACCAAGCCCGTCAGGCTCGCGTCGCAGGATGGAAAAGGCTTCACTCCCCCTGTGGCAGAGGAGACTCTAGCGACCGGCAATGCTCAATTCCAGCGGCTTGCACCGCGAATTCTCGATTACGACGCGTCACACAACACAGGCTGACGCAACACAAAAAAAAATGCGCCTTTCTGATCCCCGTGGCAGTCTCCTGAAGTCGAATGACCGGCGGGCGCCGCCTTTCGGTTCGTCGGCGCGGCTTGCCTAACCGGGAGCGAAGCAGCAAAAAACGACTGGCTTGTCTTCCGGGAGTTGGCTTATACTCAATCAGACGGCCACTGCCAGTAAGCAGGCGCCGGAACCGTTCCCGCCGGAGACAGACGCTGCCTTATGTCGGATGCACCCAAGAAAATGGTGGTGGGTTCAATGGTCGTCGCCGGCCTGATCGCGTTGGCGGCCATTTCGGACCTGGTGATCGGCGTCCCCTTCAGCGGGAACGAGTCAGGGAAAACGCATACCTTCCTGATGGACATCATGTTCATCATCTCGGCTGCGATCGTCGGCTATCTTGCCTGGGACGCCTATCGGGAATTGCGATAGCAACGTTGATGGTCGGAGTCCTTCATCCGGACGAGGCAGAGCGTGGTCCTGCATCGAGTGCTGTTCGTCATCGCCTGCCTGATCCTGCCGATCGCGTGGGGTGTGGGGGTCAACTCGCTGTTCGACCTCTGGCAGAATCGCAACTCTGCCTCCGGAGAAGATGATTCGATCTTTCCGGACTATCAGATCTAAGGCCTTGACAGGGCACACTCGATCTGACGGCGTCCGGACGGCGGTCGGTCGTCGACGACGATCGCGGCCGCCGGGGTTTCATGATTGCCGGCGGTCCCAGAACTGCACGTGAAGTAGCCGTGGACGATTTCTCTCGACGCCGGGCGCAGGTTGAGGCGATTCGACGTCGCGCACGAACAATGTTTACCGGAGGCGCGGACGGTCTGGAGATGGCCGCTGCGCTCTCACGGATGACGGACGAGGTCGTTGTCGGGTTCGCCGATCACGCGGCGCAGTCGATTGCTCCCGGCGATCCGGAAAGCGTTCCACGGGACGGGGCCGTCATTGCCGTCGGGGGCACCGGTAGGGGTGAACTTTCGCCGTGTTCAGATCTCGACCTGCTGTTCCTGGACAATGGCGGGGCGTCGGCGGCGTTCCGAGACGCCTCGGCGGAGATCGTCCAACACTGCTGGGACGCGCGGCTCGATCTTGGGCACAGCATTCGGACCGTCTCCGAATGCGCTGCTTTGGCGCGGCAAGACTGCGAAATCGCCACCTCCCTGGTCGAGGCCCGCCTGCTGTGGGGCAGCCGCGAGTTGTTCGACAGGCTGCACGCCGAATTCCGCAAGCGCGTCGTCGACAGCCGCCGCCGCGTCTTCGTGGAAGAATGCATCCAGGCGCGGTCGCTGGAATTTCCCGAGCCGGGCCGCCCAGCGCTGGAACTCGAACCGGACGTCAAGCGGTCGCTGGGAGGGCTGCGCGATCTGCACCTGATGCGTTGGGTCGCGTTCGCCTTGTTCAACACGCGGGATTTCGACGACTTGAGGGACCGGGGCCTCCTGTCCAATGACGAAGTTCGAGGGCTGCGAAACGCCTGGGAATTCCTGACGCGGATCCGATTCGATCTCCATTTCGAAAGCGGACGCCCCCAGGACCAGCTCACACGGGAGGAGCAAATGCGTATCGCCGACGCGCGGGGCATCGCCTGCACCGCCGGCCAGAGCAGCGTCGAACGCTTCATGCAGGAGTATTTCCGCCACAGCTCCGAAATGGCGAGAGTCACGTCACGGTTCATCCGAAGGCACCGCCCCCGCAGTCCGTTCGCACGGGCCCGATCGGCACTCACGGCTCATCGGGCGGAGGGCATTCTGCGGGTGACGAGAGACGAACTCGATGCGGCGCCTCGCCACATCGGTCGCTTATGCGGGTCGCTCGAATCGGTGCTGCGACTGTACCGATCGTGTGCGTTCTATTCCGTGCTTCCGTCCCCCCGTCTGCTCGAGGGGATTGAGAGATTCGCACCGACGTATACCGACGAGATTTCCGCCGAGTCGGCTGAACTGTTCATGCAGATTCTCAAAGCCACGTCTCACGTCGGACCGATCCTGCGGAGCATGGACGACGTCGGCGTTCTGGAACTGATCGTTCCCGACATGCGGCACGCCCGCTGCCTGATACAGTTCAACCAGTATCACCACTACACCGTGGATGAGCACACGCTGCGAGCCGTCGAGATCGCAGGCCGACTGGCGACGGAGCAGGGACACGTCGGCTCCGTCTATCGCGAATTGAAGCATCCGGAGATTCTGCATCTCGCGCTGCTCCTGCACGATCTGGGAAAAGGCTTCGGTGAGAGTCACAGCGAAGTCGGCAGGCGGATCGCCCATCGGATCGGCGCGCGGCTGCGGCTTACCAGGCATCATCGCGATCAACTCGTGTTTCTCGTCCATCATCATCTCGAGATGTCGCATTGCGCGTTTCGACGCGACATTGCCGACGAGCGGGTGCTGGTCAACTTCTGTCACAGCGTCGGGACGCCGGAGAATCTGGCGATGCTCTTCGTGCTGACCGCGGTCGACATCCGCGCGGTGGGCCCCGGCGCCTGGACCGGCTGGAAGGACGAGTTGCTCACCGAATTGTTCGATCGCAGCCGCGTCATCCTGGGGGGGCGGCGCGACGACTATTCCATCGAACGGCGTTTGCAGCAGGTACGCGAAGACGCCCTGGAGTCCATTGATCATGATGCCCCCTGGCGGGCCTGGGCCGGGCGCACACTTGACGAGTTCCCGGCGTCCTATTTGAGCTGCACCCCGCCGGAGAGGATCAGAGAAGACCTCGAACTGATTCGCCGTTTGAACAACGACGAAGTCTACACCGACGGCCGCTCCGATCCGGAGGCGGCGACCCTGGAATACCGGGTGCTGACGCGCAATCCGGCGGCCGCCGACGGTTGCTTTCACAAGATGGCGGGCGTCCTGACGGCCATGCGGATGGAGATCGTTTCCGCCGAGATCAGCACCACCCGCGACGGTCTCGTCATCGACAGCTTCAAGGTCATCGACCGGGACTTTGACGGCGAAGCGCCCCCCGATCGGATTCACGAAGTCACGGCCGCCCTCCGCGACGGTTTACAGAACCCGCTGGCCGTCGAAAAACTCTTCCGCCGTTACCGCAGGTTCGGCGCCGACCGCGAAGGCGGGGGCGTCTCCGATCTGCCGCTGCGCGTGGAACTCGACAACGATTCGTCCGAGTCCCGCACGGTGATAGACGTGTTTGCCCACGATCGCCCCGGCCTGCTGTTCTGGATCGCACGCGCAATCTACGAACTCAACCTCTCGATCGAACTCGCCAAGATCTCGACACACTACGATCAGGTCGTCGACGTGTTCTACGTTCGGGAGAAAGACAACGGCAAAGTTCAGGGCCGGTCCCGGCTCAACGAAGTACGCGACACGCTCCTCTCTCGTCTGGAGACGTTCGAGAGGACGGCTCACCGCGAATTTGTCGGACAAGTCGAGTAGGCCGGAACAAGGAGCGCAGCGACGCCGGTCCGGCGATGTGGAGGTGATTCGGCCCGGTTTGCAACAGTGCGGTAAAGCTGTGGGGCGCTTGGGGCCGCACGCCTGATCGCACCAAGGGCAGGATGAGGCTGCAGCCCGCGTCACAATTAGAGCGATTTGCAGAACTGTGTTTGTGCTGAGGGGGGCAGGTTGGCTGGAGTTCGCCATCTCCGGCGAAGTGGCGGGTCGAGAGCCGAGGGTCAAGAGGTCGCTAATGGCTATTGGCTAATAGCTATTGGCGATCTTGCCTCCGCGAATCAAGAACGGATCGTTCCCGGGGCCACAGACCGAACTGCAAAGCGCTCTAAACGCCCGCCCAAACAGGAAACGGGCCTGCCGCAGTGACTGCGGCAGGCCCGCTCTCGCGGGAGTTCACCAAATCTCCGTCGATCGCGCCGTCCCGCGAAGAGCGCGATGAGGGTCCCCCCTGTCTGGTGAATCGGTTTTTTGCTGCTCTCTGTGAGTCAGATCGGCTCCCATGTATTTACCGCAGCTTGACCTGGAACGTGATCTCGCCTTCTGCCTCGCCGGCGAGCGGTTCGGCCAGTTCGAAGATGATGACCTGGCTGCCGTCCGGTTCTTCCTCCAGCGTCAGCCCGCCGTCAAGCTCAGAGAACGCGCTGCCGCGCACATACTCAACCCGCGTGGTGAGGTGGTCCATGATGCGGACCCGCGAAAGCTCGCGTTCGCCCGTGTTCTTGAAGCGAATCGTGAAGGTGACCGTCTCGCCAGGCTGGGCGCTGTCCCGGTCGGCTTCCTTGATGATCGCGAGATCACCCGGCGTGCGCTGGTCTTCGACGCCCGTGTAGTCCTGAGCCATGCGACGGCCGTGCACTTCCTGTCCCGACTGGTCGTACCCGATGATGATCGGGCTGTCGTCCTTCGACCAGACGCCGGCCGTCTGCACGACGTACGCCTGAGTCGCCTCTTCCGTCTTGTCGACCTGCACAGACCGCGTCGTCTGTCGGTCTTCGCCGATGTTCTGCACCTTGTGGTGTTCTTCAGCGCCCACAGTCAGGTGCAGGCCCATCTCAGCCGTTTCGAGCGCGAGTCCGCTGGCTCTCGATCGCACCCGGGCCGTGTTGAGTTGGTCGGCTTGCCGGCCGACCTCGGGATTCTGCGTTGTTTCGAAGCCGGAAGCCGGCAATCGATCATGCACGCCGCCCAGCTTGGCGATCGAATGGTCCGCAACCGGTTGGCTGATCGTCCGCACGGAACCGAACCGGGGAGCGTACACGCATGCCCGCGTGCTGATGCGCACCTCGCGTTCCCCGTCTTCGTTGATGAACTCGCCGACGGTGTCTTCCGTGTCGAGTCCCGCAATGTCATAGCCCTCATAGTGGAAGGGATACGCCCGATCGCCCCCGTCGCAGATCAATTCTTCCGGATAAGGCCCCGCCAGGGTTCCGTCGTCGCACACCGCACAGAAATCAGCCGGCGGCAGAGCGACTCGTGGATTATGGCCGTGAGGGATCGGACGACACGGATCGCCCTCTCCGGCCCACACCGGTCGCGCGCTCGTCACCGTCTCCACGGCGTCAGTGGCATTCCCCGAATTGTCCGTCGCGACGCTACGGTCTTCATGACCCAGGAGTTCAATCGGCTGCGAACCGTGCGGGTGTTCCGACACCACAGCATGCTCGATTTCACCGCGCGACGGTGTAGTGTCCGTGACGTCGACCGGCGGAATTACGTCGACCGTGGCGCCTCCCGGCCGCGACTGCTGCGCGGTCTGCCGCGGAGTCTGGCACGCACTGGCCGACAGCAGCATCCCGGCCGCCACGGTTAGCGCCAGATGGTTCGCGCCCACCGGGAATGCTGAACGAAATCGAGGAGTCATAAACCGCCAGATCATGGATCAGAATCCGAAAGGAGGGGAACCTGCACTGGACCGGTCGGCGCGAGCAGATTGACCAGATCGCCCGGAGCAGGCGTGCGACCGCCCAAGCGGAGGATCGCGACCGGACGGCCCATCTGCGCGGCTGTATCCAGCAGGTTCGACTGCGGTTCAACTTCCGTGTTGTTGACGAGATCGGTCGGCTCGGGAATCTCAAACCCGGCCCACGATATCGCACCGCCGCGCTGGTCGCCGGGTTCACCGCCCGACTTCGATGTTTCAAACTTCAATCGCAGGTCGCCGTAGTCGGTAATCTGCTCGGCAACCGATGGTTCGAGGGTGAACCAATAGGTGGTCCACTCGCCCGTCAGCTCGCGGGTTGTGTCCCGCGCGATCAGTGTCGTTCCCTGCCAGAGCGAGACCGACAGACTCACCGGGCTCCCTTCGCCGTCGACCATTCCGGAAGCGGTCTTTGCCGCGCGGTAACGGACCGTGTGATGATCGCCGATGCCGGGATCCCTGAATTTTGCGAGCCGCACTTCCAGAGTGTCGGCCGTATTGTCCGCACCGAAAGCGAAGTCGGCGTCCGAAGGAAACTCTTCGTTCAGGTCCGCCGCTCCCCCGGTAAACTGACCGGTTGAAACATCCTCCACCGGAAAGGAGAAGAAACTGCGCGTCCCGCGGCGAGGCAGGTTTTCGCGTTCCAGATAGATCACCTTGGTCACCATCCGGTCGGAAAGCACCGCTTCAATCTCTTCAGCCGTGATCTCTACGGGAATCGGGTACTCGTCGACGAGCGACGGGGGCGGATGAAGCCGGTCGAGAACTTCCACGCTGGGATAAAGCTCCAGTCCGGGATATCCCTCGATCTCGCTGAGCTTGGCACGATAGACGCCCCCCACGCCGAGTCGGGCCTGGGCGGGGGCCGGCAGCGTCACACCGTCGGGTGACATGCCGTCATAGAAGGTGACGTTTCCCGCTCCGGGCAGCCGAAACTGCACCGGTTGCAGGTAACAGTGCAAACCGGGCTTGGCGATGACGGCCCAGCGGCCGGCCACGCCTTCCGGGACTCGATGATCGAGCGGATGCGGTCCCGGCGGCGGATACTGCTGAGCCGCCAAGGGCCGGACTACACCGACCAGCAGCAGTCCCGTCAGAACAAGTGTCGCCAGAGTTAGCCGATTCACCGGAGCGGACTCTGTCTTGAAGGGGAGGATTCCGAACAGCGCGGCGTTCCGGACGATTCCCGGAACGCCGCACTGATGAATTCAGAAGGCAGGTCTTTACGTCGCTTCAAGTATTTGGTCGGGGGAAGTGTTCGTCCGAAGTCTCACGACTTCGGCGACTTGACCGGGGCTTCCCTCGCTTCGCTCAGTCCAGCCCCGGCCGCCCGTCTCCCAACCAAATCCTGTTTGTGCCTCTTAAGCGTTTCGTTGACGTTACGGCTGCGGAACCGGGAACGGCTCGGCACCGGCGGCCCAGCGAGGATGGGAGAGTTCACCGGCATGGTAAACCGGATGCGTCTCCGTGTATTCCACTTCCCGGACCGGCGGAGGCAGGCTGATGCCCGGCTCATGCTTGGAGCGGATCGTGAAGGTCTCAACCGGCGGGGCCAGATCGACGTCCGTTTCGTTGACCACCCGGTGATTCTGCAGACCGGCTCGCTTGCCGAGCGGAATGTGCGGCGGGCCGACGAGTCCGATCGGCGTGCCCGTGTTCGGGTAGCCGTACATCATCGCACCCGTCGCACCGAGGATCGGATCGAACGGAGGCTGGCCGGGGCCGCCGGGGCCGCCCATCATCAGGTCGCCCGGGACGCCGGCGGCACTGCCGTCGTACGCTCCCACCGGCATCGGCGGAACGAATTGCTCGTCCTCGCCATCGACCTGCACCACGTGCCCGGTCTGCTGAATCTCGCCGCCCATCTCTTCGGGCATTTCGAGGTCCATGTTGCCGACCCGCAGAACGGCCATGATCGTGCCGCGACGGTCAGCTTCGACGACCGGATCGCCTCCGGGCGGAAGCCGCGTCGAAACAAGTTCCTCAACACCGGCGATCGCCAGTTCCTGGTAGCGGGCGTCCGGCAGGTAGATCACCTTCGTGACGAAGTTGTTGGTCTCGATCTGGTCGAGGTCTTCGTCGGTCAGGCGAATCGGAAGTGCGTTGTGCGAGAGGTAGGCGTCCGTCGTCGGGTGCGCCGGGTAAACGTGCAGCGTCGGGTACAGTGGCGTCCCTTCGCGGCCCGGAATGCCGCTGAACTTCAGCCGGTAGGTGTAACCCTGCACGAAGTTGTAGCGGTCGGGAGCGGTGAGCTGATTGTCGGCGAAGCCTCCTTCAATCTGCCAGCCGATCGCCATCCCGGCCGGTCCCAGCACGCGGACCTGCGTAGTCCGGGGCGGACCCGCAGGAATCGCCGGGGGCGCCGCCATCATGGCCATCACGCCCGGTCCGGGCCCTCCGACCATGGGACCGGGATGAGCCAGCATCTCCGCGGGAGGTGCATGATACTCGGTCGGTTTCTGCAGGATCTGTTGTCCGTCGTACGCGCAACCGACGCATACGACCAGCAGCGTCGCCAACGCCAGAAAGTAAACCTTCATGACCGTCCCTCTTTCGGTTGCTGGTCCGTCGATTCGCCCCGATTGCGGTCGACCGATGCGTTCCCGTGTCGCTAAAATGTCTGGTCTCTGCGGCTTCGCTGATCCGTCAGTCGAATGCCGCTGCCTGCGACCGGCAGGTTCCCTCCCACGCGGGAATCCCGGTCGATACAGCGCCGCCTCCGGCGACACGGCATCGGTTCGCAGTCAATTCTTTTTTCGGCGCTTGAGCCTCGGAATCTTTGGGAAATCCCTCATTTTCGCGACATCATGAAAACTCTTCCTATCCTGTCTGTCCTGACCATTGTCGTCTGGGCCGGGCTCGTCTGGCAGCAGCGAGACGCCCGCGCCCTCCAGGCCGAACCCTCTGAAGCCACGGAAGATACGTCGCAGCAAGCGACCGACGACGAGCAGCCCGCCGCCGACAATGAGGAACCGGCCCCCACCGAAGAAACCACTGCCGAACCAACCTCTCGTCAGCCCGATCCGGAGGTCGCCGCCGCCTGCGTCGCGCTGCTCCAGCAATCGCGCGACCGGCTCTATGCCTACGACTCCGTACAGGCGCGCATCGTCGAACGGGCCGCAATCGGACCGAGAAGCTTCACCGCCGAGGGAATCTACATCGCCGGAACCTTCCCGCAGATGCGGCTGGAGTACACCGTTCAGGTCGGCGGCAGCGAAGGTAAGCTGATCGAAGTCTGCGACGGACAGATCCTCCGCTCCAGCAAGGAGATCCGCAGCATCCGCCCGGGCGACGACCAATCGACCGAGACCGCTCCGGACGAAATCCAGGTCACCCGCAAGGAAGTGCAGAAGATCCTGCAGGCCGGCAAGGAAGCAGGGAACGCCGGTTCGACACAGGCGATTGTGCAGGCGGAACTCGGTCTGGGCGGTCTCCCGACCCTGCTGGCAGCGCTCGAGACCGCGATGGTCTTCGATGGCATGCGCGAGGAAACGTGGAAAGGACAGTCCTACACCGTCATCGAGGGGCAGTGGAAACAGGAGTACCTCGATGAGCTGGCGCCGAAGTTGGGACAAAACGCCCAGGCAATGTCCGTCTACATGCCGGAGCGCGTGCGGGTCTACTTTGACGCCGAAACGCTCTTCCCCATGAGGATCCTCTACCTGAAGCAGTATGCGGCGGAGCCGGCCACCTTCCGCGCCATCCTGTCCCTGGAAATGAGCGACGTGCGATTTAATGAAGAACTCGACCCCGAGGTGTTCCGTTACATCCCGCCCACAAACGTGAACGAAATTGACGAGACGGCCGCCTATCTGCGAATGATTGAAGCTCTGAGATCCGAAATTCCCCCCGGCGAGCAGCCGACCGGGCCGGCCTCACCCGCCGCGGAGCCAGCGCCGTGAACGAACTGTCGTCGGTCGTTCCGGCTCGATTTCTGTTTCGCTGTGAGTTCCCGGTCGCGCGGGCGGAGGGCCGCCCCCGGCGTCGCGGCAGCCGTCCCCTCAACTTCGACGATCGATTCCTGCTGCCGAATCTCGCTGCACTGGACGGCGGCCCGCAATTCGCCGAACTCAGAGTCGGATGGAATCCGGACGGAATCGGGTTCTCCGTCCTCATCAGCGGCAAACAGAGTGCGCCCCGTTGCGATTTTGAGAAACCCTCCGCGTCCGACGGCCTCCAACTCTGGATCGACACCCGCAACACGCAAACCGTCCACCGTGCCACACGGTACTGCCATCATTTCTGCCTGTTGCCGTGCGGCGGACCCGATCCTTCGGCTGCGGTCGGCGTGCAACTCCCGGTCGCCCGGGCGCGCGAGGACGCACCGCTTTGCGAGCCGGACGACCTGCTCGTCGCCTCGGAGGCCGATTCCGACGGATACCGCCTCGAAGCATGGTTGCCGCAGAGCGTGCTGCACGGATTCGATCCGGTCGACCAGCCTCGACTCGGCTTTTGTTACCGCGTCCTCGACGCCGAACTCGGCTCCCAGACCCTCTCGGTCGAAGGCGACTATCCCTTCGCGTCGGACCCCAGCCTGTGGAGCACGCTCCTGCTGACCGACGATCCGCGCGACGCCGATTCGAAGACTGCCGACGTCTCAGCCTGACTCTCGGCGCGGCATCGCCACCGAGTACAGCATCGTCAGCAGGCCCGTGCTCGCCAGCGTATACGGAAGCCAGCCGGGCGGATCAATCTCCCGGCAGCCGTCATCCAGGGGGCGGCTGATCGTGCTCAGGATCGCCGGGTCACCGGTCTCGGGCGGCGTCAGCACAATGCGATCGACGCGGAACAGCAGCAGGCCGCACAAGGCGACGAACGTTCCGATCGCAAGAAACATTGCCCGTAACATCGGTTTTCTTTCCGCGCGCAGCAACTCCTTTCCTGCCAACTGCTATCGACCCCTCCCACTCCGATTCTCGATGCACGACCGGCCGCTGCGGTTTCGCCGAGCGAATTGGCCGCGCTCACACTGGTCAAACTGTCTGTATGGTTCCGATTCTGCGGGTTGTGCAGCGGAATGTCTGCTGAGACTGGTCTCCGTCCCCCCAACGACGTAGATTCGTTTTCCTTCGGGGCGGCTTGAGAGCCCCGGTTTTCCCCATTGATTCACATCGTCCGATGAGGTTTGTCGTGAAGTCGTCCATCGTCGTGTTGCCGGGAGACGGAATCGGTCCCGAAGTCGTCACCGAGGCCCAGGCCGTCTTGAGCCGAACCGCCGAACTGTTCGGGCATGAAATCTCGTACGAGTCGTTTCCCATCGGAGGCTGCGCGATCGATGAATTCGGCGAAGCGCTGCCGGGCGAGACGCTGAGCGCCTGCCGTTCGGCGGACGCGATCCTGCTCGGCGCAGTCGGCGGCCCCAGGTGGGACGACCCGCAGGCCAAAGTGCGTCCGGAACAGGGACTCCTCAAACTCCGCAAGGAACTCGGACTGTTCGCCAACCTCAGGCCGATCAAACCGCATCCGGCGCTGCTGGAATCCTCGCCGCTCAAGCGGGAGTACATCGAAGGCACCGACGTCCTGTTCTTTCGGGAACTCACCGGAGGCATCTACTTCGGCGAATCGGGCGTCACCGGCGCAGGAGCCGATGAAACCGCGCACAACGTCATGATTTACTCGGCCGGTGAAGTCGAGCGGATCGTCCGCATGGCGGCCGAAGCGGCCCGCAATCGCAGGGGCAAACTCACGTCGGTTGATAAGGCCAACGTGCTCGAAGTCTCCCGCTTGTGGCGTCGCGTGGCCGAGCGCGTCGTCCGCGAAGAGTTCTCGGATCTGGAGTATGAAGTCGTGCTGGTCGACGCGATGGCGATGCACCTCATCTCCCGCCCCTCAACCTTCGACGTCGTCGTCACCGGCAACATGTTCGGCGACATCCTCACCGACGAGGGGTCGATGCTGCCCGGTTCGCTCGGGTTGCTGCCGTCCGCATCGTTGGGAGACCCCGGTCCCGGACTCTACGAACCGATCCACGGGTCCGCCCCCGACATCGCCGGGCAGGACGCGGCCAATCCCCTGGCGACGATTCTCGCCGGCGCAATGCTGCTGCGGCATTCGCTCGGCCTTGAGCGGGAAGCGACCGCAGTCGAGCAGGCAGTCGCCGAGGTGCTCGACGCCGGCCACCGCACCAGAGACCTGGCCCGCCAGGGGGAAGACTCCATCGGCACGCGGGAGATGGGCCGTCTCGTCGTCGACGCTCTCACCGCAGATTAGCGGCAGAAACGCGACCAGACGCCGTACCACGGCCTTTCAAGGCCGTGGCTCCGTGGTGAAGGATCCGGCCTACCGAACCACGCCCACGCCGGCGGCTGACGCCGGCTGCCGCGCCTGATTCGACGCCGAGTCTTCGTTATCCGCGACGTTCGACTTGCCGGAATCTTCCGATTCCATCGACACCGCCTGCTGCAGCTTCTGCAGCAGCGTTCCCTGCGAATACGGTCCCCGCAACGGGATCGCCTCGTTGGGACGGCCTGCCGGGAAGATCAGCGTCAGCGGCACGCCCTCCTGGTTGGCGGCGTCGAGCCACGCCGTAATCTCCGGGTCGAGATGCGTGTAATCGGCCATCAGCGGCACGATGTCGTGTTCCTCGACAAATGATATCGTGGCTCGGCGATTCAAGGCCAACGCCTCGTTCGTCTTGCAGATGTTGCACCAGTCCGCCGTAAAGTCGATCAGGATCGGCTTTCCTTCTTCGCGAAGTTCTTCCACCTTCGCCGTCGAGAATTCCTGCCACGGCAGATGGGTCGAGGCGGCTTGCATCCAGTAGCCGAATCCGCAGATGCTCACCGTCAGCACCAGGGCCGCGGCTCGCACCGTCCACTTCGTCTGCCTGGAAGTCGAGTGATCGTAAAGATTCCCGATCATCCACAGGCCAAGTGAGATGCCTGCCAGCATGACGAGAGTGGGCACGATCAGGTCGCGGTTGATGAACGTCAGAATCCAGATCACGGCGCCCATCAGCACGAAGCCGGCGAACTCCTTGAAGCGGACCATCCACATGCCGGGCTGCGGCAGCCAGTGCACCAGCCGGGGAAACGCGCCCAGCACCAGGTAAGGCGACGCCATCCCAAGTCCCATCACGCCCCAGATCAAGAACACGGTCCCGGTTGGTTGATCCAGCGACCAGGCCAGCGTCGTCCCCATGAAGGGGCCCGTGCAGGGAGTGGCCAGCAGCGTTGCAAAGATGCCGGTCAGGAATGCGCCGGTCAGCCCTTCCTTGTGGGCGACGCCGCCGGCCGAGCCCACCATCCCCGGCACCGGGATTTCAAACACACCCAGGAGGCTCAGCCCCATCGCAAACACCACAGCCGCCATGAAGAGGTTGAAATAGTCGTCCTGAAACAGCGACCCCCAGCCCTTCCCGAGGAAGACCGCCAGCGCCGCGAGCGTCAGGAAGACGGAGATCACGCCCAGCGAGTAAACGCCGTTGAGAGCCAGGATCCGCCCCCGACTTTCACCCGCCTGCTGCACAAAGCTGAGCACCTTGATCGCGATGACCGGCAGCACGCACGGCATCACGTTCAGAATCAGGCCCCCCAGAAACGCGAAGACCAGGTTCATCGCCAGATTCGCCGGAGGCGCGGCCTCAAGCAGTTTGAACTCCGAGATCTCGACGCTCTCCGCTCCCGCCGGATCGGAGTCGCTCGCCTCTTGCACCGAGATGGCCCCCGGTCCGACCGAAGCGTCCTCCGGAACGACGCCCAACTCGAAGGGAACCTTCTTGGGCGGCTTGCAGGTGTTTGCGTCGCAGATGCTGTAGCGAATCGAACCGAGGACGCCGTACCCTCCGTCGCCCGTGACCGTAAACTGCTGCGTCCAGGTCACCTCGCCGAAATGCGCCAGATCGGTCCCTTTGTACAGCTCCGGCTCCGAGTCCGGGGTCAGTTTGCCTTTGAGCCGCAGATTGTGAGCGGCGTCGATCTCGATCAGTGTCGGCAGACCGATCTGATCCGGTCCCTCTTTCAGCCCGAACGTATGCCAGCCCGGTTCGACGGCCAGGGTGATCGCCAGCGTCACGGTATCACCTTCAGCGGCGTCTTCGGGAGACATCCGGAACCGCACCTCAACCGGTTCCGGTGCGCCGGTCCGCGACCTGGGAATCACCGTTCCCTCGAATACCGCAGCGGTCTCCCCGTCACCCGCCTCTTCCGCTTCCGTGGCCGTCTCCGGCGCTGCCCCAGTCGGTGCGGCAAACGCCGGATCGTTAGAAATCAGATCTTCGATCGACCCATTGGGGAACGGATTGTTCGTCGATTCCTGAGCTTGCGTCGCCGTCACGAGAACGCTCCACGTGAGCAAGAGCAGCAGCAACCGCCGGAGTGTGGCTCGCGGATTCATTCCAGACACAACCTGAGTTCGATCTCGCAGACCGGGAATCGACAGGGCAGCAACCATCCCATTCACCTTGAATTTGCTCTTCCGATGACCAGGAGACGACGCACACCGACCGCGACGAGCTTGTCAAACTGTTCAAAATGTTCGTCGGCGATCTTAGGAAATCCGGAAATCCGGAGCGAGACCGGGTTTCCGTCACTTATTCCATTATCGGACGACTTCCACCCGTTGTCTGTAAGTTTATCAACACAACATCCACGCCCGCCGGGGGATTCGATCGACCGTCGTCGCTGCCGCGCAAATCTCACCGCACGTTGCCCGAATCGGCCCTCTCGCCAACCCGAAAACCAAGCCCTGACCAGACGTTAGAGCGAATTGCCCTACGATGTGTCCGCGTCGAGCGGTCTCCTGACTGTCGAGCCCGAGATGCCGCGAGACAGATCGCCAACACGGATTCGCAAGGCGCTCTAAGGCATGACGAACTGGTGCCCCTCCGGACGCACGGTCAACACAGGACAGTGCGCCTTTCGGACCACCTTTTCCGCCGTGCTGCCCAGCAGCACGTGCGCCAGCCCCGAGCGGCCGTGCGTGCCGAGCACGATCATGTCGATCTCCGCCTCCTTCGCGTACCGCACGATCTCGAGAAACGGCGTTCCCACCCGCACGTCGCGAAACACTGCGACGTCGCGCAACCAATCGGCTTCGGGTAGTTGTTCAAGGGCATCCCGGCTGGCCTTTTCGAGATCCTGCATGTATTCCCCGGGCGCGGGGAACGCCATGCCGGGCTCGGGCACAAGCGCCACAACGTCCTGCACGATGTTCAACAGATGCAACTCGGCCCCGAAACGATTCGCAAACTCGCAGCCGTAACGCAGCGAATGCTTGCTGAAGTCGCTGAGGTCGGTCGGACACAGGATGCGGTCGAGTTTGATCATGGCGGCGTCTCCTCGCGAGGCTCGAATCTGCCCGACTTTAGGCCGGTAACTCATTCTATCACCATTGGATGCGCGCAAACACCGACGCGTCAAGAGACGCCACTTCAGGGACGCCTTCATATTGACACAATCGAACCGGATGCGTAGCTTTCCGCCCCCCGGCGATCGCCCGACGACACGCGGCCGACTCCGGGGCCCCTTCCCTCCTGCCGCGAATGGAGTCGCTGCATGTCTGCCGAGAATATCCTGTCGATTTCCGGGTCAACGCCCGATCCCGTTCCGCTGATCGATCTTGTCGAACAATACGACTCGATCCGCGACGAGGTCCGCGCCGCAGTCGACCAGGTATTCGAATCGCAGAAGTTCGTGCTCGGCGATGAAGTCAGCGACTTCGAGTCCGAAATTGCCCAATACTGCGACGCCCGCCACGCCATCGGTTGCGCCTCCGGCACCGATGCACTCATCCTGGCGCTGATGGCTCTCGACATCGGGCCCGGCGACGAAGTGATTACCTCCCCCTTCACATTCTTCGCCACGGCCAGCTCGATTCAGCGCATCGGCGCAAAACCGGTCTTTGTCGACATCGACCCCGCCACGTTCAACCTCGATCCGGCGGCTGTCGAAGCCGCCGTCACCGATCGCACCAAAGCCATCATGCCGGTGCATCTCTTCGGTCGCTGCGCCGAAATGGAGCCGCTCTGGCGCACCGCGGTCCGTAACGGTCTCGCCATCGTTGAGGACGCCGCTCAGGCCATCGGTGCGACCTACCGCGGCCGGCACGCCGGCGTCCTCGGCACGCTCGCCTGCTTCAGCTTCTTCCCGACCAAGAACCTCGGCGGAGCCGGCGACGGTGGCATGATCGTGACCGACGACGCCGACCTTGCCGCCAGACTCCGCCGCCTCCGCGTCCACGGCGACGCCGGTCGCTACCAGCACCTCGAGGTCGGCCTCAACAGCCGGCTTGACGCGCTGCAGGCGGCCGTCCTCCGCGTGAAACTGCGACACCTCGATGCGTGGACCACCGCCCGGCGCGCAAATGCCGCGCGCTACAAAGACCTCCTGGGACAGGCCGGTCTCACCGAGTCGATGCATCTGCCGCACGACTCCACGGAAGGCCGTCACGTCTTCAACCAGTATTGCCCCCGGATTCCCGGCGGCACCCGGGACACCGTTCTCTCCGGGCTTCACGAGCGTCAAATTGGGGCGGCGATCTACTATCCGCAGCCGCTGCACCTGCAGCCCTGCTTTGCCGAACTGGGACACAAGCCAGGCGAGTTCCCCGAAGCGGAACGGGCGTCGGCCGAAGTCCTCGCGCTGCCCATCTACGCCGAACTCGGCGAAGCAAGGCAATGCCGCGTCGTCCAGGCCCTCGCCGATTCCGTTGCCGACGCCGGCCGCCGCTCCTGGACCATCCCGTTCGACACACCCCGGCGCAGAGCCGCCTGAACCCCCGCGAGGGCAGGTTTTCAACTCTGTCCATTTCACACACCTTCTCCGGGTGGCCGGAACTGGACTGAGCGAAGCGAGGGAAGCCCCGGACGTGTAGCCGAAGTCGTGAGACTTCGGACGAACACTTCCCACGACCGGGGCTTCACTCCCGTTGGTCGCTCCAGCCCCGACCACCCCGACGCGACATCCGCGGCCTATTCGGCTTTCTCCCCGCGGACGCCCGGCGAGTTTGCCGCCTGGGTAAACTCTGCCGGTCGCCCCCCGGACCGCTTGCGCCGTGCAACTTTGCGCAGCCGACGCGACAGGCATCGCCCCGCCCGATCCGGCCCTTCAAGACCGAAATCCCCCCCGCCGACAATGCACAGGGCGATAGAGTGGTGGGGAACGAGAAACGATCGTCATCCGCCGCCTCCCGCAGAGCGGTGATGTTTTCGGACTGCACAGTGGCCGGCAGCCCGATCACCCGGCCCGGATCGGCGTTTTCCCGCGGAGCTCGAACCGAACCTGCCGCACTATGCTGAAGCTTGCCAGCCTGCTGTTCGTCGTCGTCCTGTTCCCGCGAGGCGCGATCGCACAGGAAGCAGCAGACCCCACCGCCCCGACTCCCGATGCGCGGGAAACCGCCGTCGCGCTCAACTACTGCCGCGCCGCCTTCCACCGCATCCGCAAGCAGCCGACGCGCGACGTGCTCGCTGAGGAACAGGACAAGATTCTCAACAACATCAACCTCGACGGCATCGCTGACCGCGAGGTGATTCAGCTCTATTCGTCCGTCCTCGACGAGATCAATCAGGTCAGCTTCGCCGACTACGAGCGGAAACTGGTCCGCGGCTACCACAACACCACCATGCAGAAGAAGATCGTGTGGGACGTCCTTGCGATCGGGGCCGACGCCGCGACAGGCCAATACGGCAACGCCGTCCGGTCCGGCGCCAACAGTTGGTGGGACTATCGGGCCATGTCCTACAACCGCGACCGGGATCTGCTCAAGATCGACCGCGCGCGGATGACGGCCGTCGTCGAGAAGTCCTCGCAGTTCCTCGACACCTTCTGGCAAATGGCCCAGAAGAAGCACATCCCCGATCGCTGGCTGGTCCGCGCCGACGACCTCGACGCCCTCGATGAGGCGATGCAGGAGCGCGACGCCGAAGTCCGCCTCCGCGTCCTCAAACGGATGGACCCGTTCATGGAGGCCTATCCGCCCTACCTCTACTACCTCGCCCGAACACAGCAGGAACTCGGCCAGCTCTTCGCCGCCAGCAACACCTACTCCAGACTCGTCGACCTCGGAGACCGGCACTTCCGCAAGGACGACATGCTGGCCACCGGTCTGGCCAATCGCGCGGCCATCCAGGACTACCTCGGGCAGTCCGATTGCGTCGCCTCCGCCGAACGCGCGCTCCGCTATTCCACGGAAGTCTGGGAGGCGAACCTCGTGTGCGCGAGAATCCTGCAGCGCCACGAACAGTTCGCAGCAGCCGAAGACGCCATCCTGAGAAACCTCGACGTCGAACTCGAAAGCGAACAGAGCCGCGTCTTCCTCGTGGCCCTGTACGAGGTCTCGGGAGAGCACGAAAAGCTGCTCCAGCAATTGAGCGATCCACAGATCGTCGCCGGAATCCCCGCTCCGGTGCTGTTGCGGTGCGCGGCCGCGCTCGGGCAGGAGCGAACCCCTCCGCACGTCCTGCAAACGGTGGTCGATTCCCTTGAGGGACACCCCCGCGTGCAGTTCGGCCCCGACGATTTCGTGCTCACCGCTTCGTCCGGCTGGCTGCTGAACCTGGCCGTCATGCGGGTCGTCTACCGTGGAAACGAACTCCCCGCCCCCGAAGTTACTGCCGGCAACGGGTACTACCAGTTGCGCTACGCCGGACAGTTCGACTGGGGCAACCCCCTCGGCCAGACGGAAGGCGTCGCCGACTTTGAAGTGCGGCTCTCCTATCCCGACCGCACCGAAGTCCGCCTGGCGCTCGGTTCGGAATCAACAACCGACGCCAACGGTCTGACCCGCCGCATCACCGCGCGGCCCGGCTCATCCAGCACGCTTCGCATCTCGAGCATCGAAGTCGGCACAACCCGGGTGGCCACAAACCCCGATCCCGACCTTGAGGCGGAACCGGTCAGCGTCGACCAGGGTGACCGTCCGGTCAACATCCCCCTCCCGCCGCGCGAAGCCACCCGGTCAAGCGACCTGCAATAGCGAATCGGCTGGCACGCCCTGAGTGAAGCGCAGCGCAACGGAGAGCGTGGCCGCGACTTGGTGGCAAGGGCTGGACTGAGCGAAGCGAGGGAAGCCCCGGTGCATGAGCCACAGTAACCGCCGACAAGCGACCTGCAATAGCGGGACGCACTACGCCGCCGATCACTCAAGAATCGTCGCCGTCTCAGCGATCAATTCGGCGATCGACTCCTCTGTCAGTTCCTTGTTGGCAAAGCTGCGATTGAAGCGGACCTTCCGGTCGACCCACATCATCACCGTCACGTCGGCGTCCCGCTCCAAACGGTAGCTGCGCGGACCGTAGACGTCGTCGAAGGTCGTCAGGGGCACATTGTCGACCCCCTTCTCCCGCGCCAGTCGCTTCAACTCGTCCTCGCGATTGACCGGATCGTCGTCCATCAGCACGACGAACGCCGCCAGGTCTTCCTGCATGTGCTGGTCGACCAGCCCGTCGATCTCGTCGACCAGCGCCGTCACTTCGTCCGTCATGCGTCGCGTAAACACGGCCACCACCGGCTGATCTCCATACCTGCAGCGATAGCAAAGCTGCTTCCCCGCCGCCGGCCCGGTGACGTCCTTCACGTAGAACATCGCCACCTCATCCCCCACGCTGAGCGCCGGCGGCGCATCTTCGCCGACCAGCATCCCCGGGAGAAAACCGATCAACACGGCGGCAACGGTCGCGACCACTCGTTTCATTCCATCAGCCTTCGCAAGACCAATCACTCGGCAGAAGAACAACGCGAAACCCAAACCCTCCGCAAATAATACCCGCCCCCACCCAGCCCGCACAATATTCGTTGAGAACCCTTGATCCGCGACCCAGAGGGGAGCGCGACGGCTCCGGGTTCCCATGTGTGACACACAACTCGGCTGGCGCGCCTCGAGGAACCGGACCCAGGGGATTCTCGAACAGGACGCAGATTCTCGCGGATTTGGCGGATCAGCACGGTTCTTGCGGGGAATTCCTCAAGACGTGGCAGCCCCAGGATCGCGTTGATTCAGTCGCGCAAGGCGTCAACACGAAAGAAAGCAATCAGCGAGAATCGGTCCAATCCGTGGTCATCCGCGTTCCATTCGAATCTGTCGGAGAGTTACTCGGACGAGGATCGAGATAGGAAGAAGAACTCAGTTCCTGGAATGTCACGATTGCCAGCGAACTGCGCGGATTCGGCTCGACAGAGCCCTGCCCGTCGCGACGCTGAGTTCCTTGGCAGCCGAGACACGCTCCAGTCCGCGCATCGTCGCTGCTCGTGGTCAATCATGCGCCCAGAAATAGGAAATTTCCGTTCGAGGCAATGCCCGGCGCAGATGCATCAACTCCTCATCGGAGATCCCCCGACTGTTGATCAGCGACAGCCACTCCAGATCCTTCATCTGCGAAAGTGATGCCAAAGTCGTGTCACTGATCTCTGAATTCTCGACACTCAGACCACGCAGGTTGGGCAACGCTTTCAATTGGCCGACGCCTGTGTCTGTGATTTCGATCCCTGACAGATCGAGATTCTTGAGGCGAATCAGCGAATTGAGGTGAACAAGTCCTCGATCGGTGATATCCGTATGGCCCAGGTACAGGTCTTCGAGATTTGTCAGAGACTTCAGATGGTGCAATCCCTCATTGGTAATGTACGTCCCGGACAGATTCAGGAGCGTCAGTTGCGCCATGTCCTTCAGATGCGCCAACCCCGCGTCGGAGACGTTTGTTCCGGCGAGACTCAGGCTTTCCAGGTCCTGCAGCGTTGCAACATGCGCGAGCCCCGCATCCGAGATCGGCGCCCCGACGAGTGTCAGGCTCTTCAACCGTAGAAGTTTTGCAAGGGAGACGAGCCCGGCATCAGTGACCTGCGTATCGCCAAGAGCGAGTCTTTCAAGGTGGGGAAACGCAGTCGCAATCGCCAGATCCTTGTTCCTGAACGTGATCGATTCACCTCGTTCAGGCCACACGCGCATGGAGACGACTTCGTCATTAAAGAACTCGACTTCCGCCCCGAGTCCTCGAAGAGTTTTGACGGCGTCGTCGACCACGGGATCCCGCAATCGCGGCGTCGGGGAAGACGATGTCGACGCAGTCCGTTCTCCGCCGGGCTGTCGAAAATCGCAGCCGGTGAGAGGCAACATCAGCAGAAGGAGCGCAGCCGAACGCACAATGGTTGATCCAGCAGTCAGCGCGGGCGCTGCCGCAACGGCGACGGGAATCGCGCTGAAGCGAAAGTCGATTCTATGGGACGTTCCAACGCCGTCCGCAGTTTGTGACAATCCTCCAAGACATCGGTATCCCGCTGCGGTTTGTGTGCTCCTCCGCTGGCGTGAACTCACCCGCGAGGACCAGCCTCATTGACGAACGCTTCGATTGTCTTGGGGGGATTGAGCAAATAAATGATCACAAACACGGCGATCGGCCCCCCTGCTTTCACCGTCAACCCGAGCACGTCTCCACTCACCTCAATCTCGCCAAGAATCCCAGCGGCCAATAGTGCGGCGCCGAGCGACACCATCACCCTCACAATCCAGAACGCCCGATCGCTGATGTCCGCATTGACCAGGGTGACCACCAGCCCTGCTGCGATAAACACCGCACCAATGATCATCGAGACAATGACGAACGCATCCATGAGGAGACTCTGGATTACGGGATGTTGGCGAGAGGATAACGACCAGACTAACCACACAGGGTGGCATCAGGTTCTTTGAACCGGTATGGCGCAGCCACACGAAGTCATGGTTGCCCACCAAGTTGCACCACCGTCTCAATTCATGCGACGGTGGACTGCGTTGATTCTAACCAACCCCTGACCTGCAGTCACAGTTCAACTCGCCCCGGCATGTGTGCGAGACTCTCCCGGCGCACGCTATTTGGTCGATTGCGCACGCGAACATCGAAGAGTGCAACGCCACAAACTCTCCGCGCCTCTGCGTCTCCGCGAGAGACACCGCCTCAAACATCCCGCCCGTCATTACGTTCGTTCCCGTATGTGCCGTCACCCGTTCGCAGCCACCGCGGGCCCGCGCGGAAGGCCGGGGAGGCGAATCAACAGTCCTGCCCCCTTTTTCACCATGAATCGTTGCCGGAATGGGCCGAACTTTTCTCCCCCTGTGTTGTCCGTGCCTCGCGAGAGACAGGCAAGTTGAGAGCGCGGGCCTCATTCGCAATACTTCCGGCCGGCCGCGGCTGCCGGATGCGGGTACGCACGACTATTCGATGAACAGAGAGGCTTTGAGGCGAGCGTGGACGAAACCGCCTCACCGCCGGGTGCTGCACGGACGCTCTGGGCGTTGACCTCGGGGCAGCGGGGGAGGTACGCGGCGGCAGTCTCCGCGATGGCGGTCGGGACGGTCTTTCTGCTGCTGGTCCCGTACGTCCTCAAGCGGGCGCTCGACGCCCTCGTCAGTGACGAGGTCGACCTGACCGGGACGCTGCTTCCCGCGGCGGGGCTGATTGTGCTCTGTTACGCGCTGCACGGATTCTTCACGTTTCTCCGCGGCCGCTGGGCGGCTCAGGCCAGCGAAGGCATCACGCGCGGGTTGCGGCATCGGCTGTATGAGCAACTGGAGCGCCTGCCGTGCGCCTATCACGACCGGGCCGAAACCGGCGACCTGGTGCAGCGGTGTTCATCGGACGTGGAGACGGTGCGGGTGTTTCTCGCGGCGCAGGTCGTCGAAATCGCCCGCGTGTCGCTGTTTCTGATCGTGGCGATCCCGATCATGCTGTCGCAGGATCTGACGATGAGCGCGCTGTCGCTCGCACTGGTTCCAGTCATCATCTTCTTCGCGCTGCTGTTTTTTCGACGCGTGCGGACACTGTTTCAGCAGGTGGACGAGTCGGAAGGCAGCCTCACCACCGTCATCCAGGAAAACCTCACGGGAGTTCGCGTGGTCCGCGCATTTGCGCGGCAGGACTATGAGATCGAGAAGTTCCTCGAACGGAACGGCGAGTTTCGCGACCTGGAGTACCGGCTGTTCCGCGTGCTCAGCAACTACTGGACGCTCTCCGATCTGCTGGTCCTGTCCCAACTGGGGATCGTCCTCATCGGCGGCGGATACTTTGTCATGCAGGGCAGCATTTCGCTCGGTACCTGGGTGCTGTTCTGGTGGCTGCTGCGGACGATTATCTGGCCGGTGCGGCATATCGGCCGTGTTCTCGCCGACACCGGCAAGGCGACCGTCGCCATCGGACGCATCCGCGAGATCCTCGACAAAGCGCCAGAGAGCATCGACGAGACCGCGGGCGAACCGGTTCGCGGAGACATTGCAGTCGAGAATCTCTCGTTCGCTTACGGCGACGGTCCGGCCGCACTCGACGATCTGTCCATCACGATCGCCGAGGGCGAAACGGTCGCTCTGCTCGGGCCGCCCGGAGCCGGGAAATCGACGCTGGTGAACCTCCTCGTCCGGCTGTACGACTACGAACAGGGATCGATCCGCATCGGCGGCCGCGAGGTCCGGGACCTCAATCGAGATGCCGTGCGGAGCGCCTTCGGCATGGTGCTGCAGGACCCGTTTCTGTTCTCCAAGACCGTACGGGAGAACGTCGTCATCGGGCGTTCCACGGCGGCCGACCATGAGGTGGAGGAGTCGGCGCGGGCGGCCGACATCCACGGGAACATCGTCGAGTTTGAAGAGGGGTACGACACGCGGGTCGGCGAACGCGGGGTGACGCTCTCCGGAGGGCAGCGACAGCGGGTCGCGATCGCGCGAGCGCTGTTGATGAACCCGGAGTTTCTCGTGCTCGACGACAGCCTCAGCGCCGTCGACACGAAAACCGAGGCCCACATTCTCCGGTCGCTCGCCGAACGGCGCGGGCGGCATACCACGATCCTGATCGCGCATCGCCTCTCGTCGACGCGGCTGGCCGATCGGATCTTCGTCATGGATCACGGCCGCATCGTTGAGCAGGGGACGCACGACGAACTGCTGGAGGCGGGCGGGCCGTACAGCCGGCTGTGGACCATTCAGGGAGCGCTCGAAGAAGACATCGAGCGCGACCTTTCGCGAGTCACGCACACATGAGCACCGACTGGTTTGACGACGATCAGGAGCAGGCGGTCGATCTGCAGCTCTGGAAAAAGCTGCTGCGGTACACGCTGCATTATCGCAAGACGGCGATCTTGTTTTGCTTCGTCGCACTCGGGCTCGCCTGCAGCGATCTCAGTTTCCCGCTGTTGACCGGCCGGCTGATCTCCGACATCGAACGCGATCCCGGCGGCGTCGATCTGTGGTGGTACGCCTGGTGTTATGCCGGTCTCACGCTTTCGCTCTGTTGTTGCATCTGGGGCTTCATCAATTGCGCGGGAAAGATCCGCACGCATGTGAGCCACGATATTCGCCGGGACGCCTTCGAGAACCTGCAGGCGCTTTCGTTCAGCTTCTATGACAAAAAGCCGGTCGGCTGGCTGATGGCCCGGTTGACGTCCGACTGCAACCGCCTCTCGAACATCCTGGCCTGGGGCGTGATGGACATGATCTGGGGCTCGACGCTGATGACGGGCGTCGCGCTGGTGATGGTGATCTACGACTGGAAACTGGCTTTCGCCGTGCTGGCGGTCGTGCCGGTGCTGTTCGTGATCAGCGTCTTCTTCCGCAAGCGGATTCTGCGGGCGTCACGCCTGGTGCGCAAGCTCAACTCCAGAATCACCGGAACCTACAACGAAGGGATCGTCGGCGTGCGGACGACCAAGGTGTTTGTCCGCCAACGGCAAAACCTTGCCGAATTCGACAAGCTGGCCGATGAGATGTATCACCACTCGGTGCACAACGCCGTGCTCTCGGCGATCTATCTGCCGCTCGTGCTGACGGTCGCCAGCATCGCGATCGCGACCGCGCTCGTCGTCGGCGGGCATCAGGTGCTGGCCGGGGCGCTGACGGCCGGCGAAGTAATCATGTTCATGTACTACGCGGAACTCTTCTTCCACCCGGTGCAGGAGATTTCCGCCTGGTTCGCCGAACTGCAGATGGCCCAGGCCTCGGCGGAGCGGGTGCTGAGTCTGGTGGAAGCCGTGCCTGAAGTCCGCGACACCGACGCCGTGGTCCGCCGGCTGGAAGAGACCGGCAGCGACGGCCATCCCGACCAGATCGGCCGCATCGAGTTCGACAGCGTCGGATTCCGCTACGGAACCGGTCCGCAGATCATCAACGACTTCCAGTTGAGCGTCGAACCGGGGCAGACGGTGGCCCTGGTCGGTGCGACGGGCGGCGGGAAGTCGACGCTGGTCAACCTCCTGTGCCGGTTCTACGAACCGACCGACGGCCGGATTCTGATCGACGGCATCGACTACACCGACCGCAGCCTGGCCTGGCTGCAGTCCAACCTGGGCATCGTCCTGCAGCAACCGCACCTCTTCAGCGGCACGATCGGCGACAACATCCGCTACGGACGCCTCGACGCGACGCAGGAGGAGATCGTCGCGGCCGCCGAACTGGCCGGCGCCCACGGTTTCATCATGGAACTCGAAGACGCTTACGACACGCAGGTCGGCGAGGGCGGCAGCCAACTCAGCCTGGGCGAACGGCAACTCGTCTCCTTCGCCCGCGCCGTCCTCAAGCAGCCCCGGCTGCTCGTGATGGACGAAGCCACCTCATCGATCGACACCGAAACCGAACGCCGCATTCAGCAAGGCCTGACACGCGTCCTGGGCGGCCGCACCAGCTTCGTCATCGCCCACCGCCTGTCAACAATCCGCGCCGCCGACCAGATCGTCGTCATCGAGAAAGGCCGCATCGCCGAACAAGGCACGCACACCGACCTGCTCCGCGAACGGGGGCACTACTATCAGCTCTACACGGAACAATCGATGCGGGACATTGTGAAGATCGATAGTTCGTTCGGTGAAACGTAGCGCACGTTGGCAGCGTGCGCGGCTTGCCACATCCGTCGTTTCTGTTTCATCGAGTTCGGCCATCGTGCCCTCACTGGGCTCTAGCTCTGAAGGTGACCGGGCGGGGAGGATCCGGTGCATCGTTTTGCGGTTTGTCTTGGTTTTTCGTGTTCGGCTCCAGGAAGTGGGTCGCGTAGGCGCGCTCGATCGATTCCTCTCCGGACTTCGAGAAACGCAGCCACAACTTGCGTCCCTTGCCCCACGATTTGTATCCGGTCCGGCTCTCGCGACAGCCGCCGTCACGGCAGTTCTTGCGGACGGTCTTCATGATGAAGTTGATCTTGCCCAGGTTGACACCCACAACGCTTTCCAGATCGGGAACGCGTTTCATCCGCCAACTCTCGTAATCCTTCGGGGCGAGATAGCCGAGCTTCATGAACACGTCGACGAAAGCGACGTACCCTTTCTCTCGAAAGAGTTCGGATATCACCTTCCCGAGCTTCGCCTGCAGTTGTTGTCGGTTCACGTCATCTCAGGCAAAAGGTTACGGGTGAGTCGCTGGCAACCATCGGCCGGCACAGCCGGCCCTACGGCTACTCCGGCAGGTGATACCCCTTGTTCTTCACCGGGATCCGGTACAGGCTCTTGCCGGCGGTGATGTAGAGCATGCGGGACTCCTTGCCGCGGCCGAAGCCGACGTTGGTGGGGAGTTCGGTCTCGATGTAGGCGAGTTCGGTGCCGTCGGGGGCGTAGATGCAGATGCCGGGGCGGGTGAGGTCGCGGACGGCGACGTAGAGGTTGCCTTTCTCATCGACGACCAGGCCGTCGGGACCGTCCTGGGGGGCGTAGTCGACGAGGGTTTCACGGAACTCGGCGGTGCCGTCGGCGGAGAGGTCGTAGGCGAGGAGCGCCATCCGGCCCTTGTGCAGCGGGGCGTCGTCCGGGATCACGCCGATGCCGGTTGATCCGTTGTCGTTGCTGACGACGTAGAGCGACTTCTGGTCGGGCGAAATGCAGACGCCGTTCGGTTTGCCGGCGTCGGTGATGATCCGCTCGATCGACCCGTCGGTGTCGATGCGGTAGACCGCCATGACCGGCTGGTCGATCGGCTCGTGGCCGAGGTAGCGGGGGTCGCTGAAGTAAATGCGTCCCTGCTCATCGATCGTGATGTCATTGGGCGAATTGAAAGGTCGACCTTCGTACAAGCCGGCGATGATCGACGTCTTGCCGGTTTTCATGTCGGTCCGGGTGACCCGTCGGCCGCCGTAGTCGGCGCCTTCCGCTGCGATCAGGTTGCCGGCCGCGTCGAACTTCAGGCCGTTCGACATTCCGCTGGGAGAGCGGAAGACGGTCGACTCTCCGGTTTCCGGGTCGAACGCCCAGATGTGGCCGGCCTCAATGCTGCCGTCGTCGCCCCGGCAGGCGTGCGAGAAGGTGATGTCGCTGAAGTACACCCTGCCGTCATGCCCGGCGGCCACGCCTTCGGTCAGGATGCACGCGCCATCGAAGAGCAGTTCGAGTTCGGCATCGGGATCGACGTAATCGTCCTGCGTGGGCGGGAGATCTGCCGCAGCCGCGGAGGAAAGTAGAGTGAGAGCAACGAGAACTGTGAGCGCGTTCTTGATTCCCGGCATGATGGTCCTCAGTATGTGGCAGATTCTGAGTGTGAGATTGCGGCAACGACTCGCTGCGAGAATGCCGGACGGATGCGAAGCCGTCAAGCGATGGGGCGTTTCGTCGACGGGCACAGTGAATCTGAAACGAAGGCAGTCCTGCATGCTGGCTGATCCCAATGCACTCAAGGCAATGACCGGCCGGATTTTCTCGGCAATCGGCTGCGCCGACGCCGAGGCGCGGTGCATCGCCGATCACCTGGTGGAAGCGAATCTGGCCGGGCACGATTCTCACGGGGTGATCCGGGTGACCCCGTACCTGGAGTGGTTCCGGGCCAAGAAGGTGTTTGCCGGCCGCACGCTTGAGGTCGTCTGCGAGACTGACACGCTGACGGTCGCCGACGGGGGGCTCGGGTTCGGCCAGTGGATCGGCAAGCAGGCGGTCGACATCGGCATCAGTAAGTGCCGCACACAAGGGTGTGCGATCTTCGCCCTCCGCAACAGCGGGCATCTCGGGCGGATCGGTCACTGGGCCGAGATGGCGGCCGAGGCCGGGCTGGTTTCGCTGCACTTCGTGAACACCAGCGGGCTCGGGATGCATGTGGTTCCGGCGGGCGGCAAGGACCGCAGGCTTTCGGTCAATCCGGTGACTGCGGGCGTCCCGATCGAGGGGGCACGCCCGGTGATTCTCGATATTGCCGCCGCGGCGACGGCCGAGGGGAAGCTGAAGGTTGCGCGGAATCAGGGAATCCCTGTGCCTGACGGCTGGATTGTCGACGTGGACGGGAACCCGACGAACGATCCCAATGTTTTCTATGGTCCGCCGCAGGGCGCGATTCTCCCGCTGGGCGGGCACAAGGGTTATGGGTTGGGACTGGTGGCCGATCTGCTGGCGGGCGCTTTGTCGGGCGGCGGGTGCAGCGATGAAGGCAAGGACCGCCTAGAGCAGTCGATGTTCTCGGTGTATGTCGATCCGTTGCGGCTGCAGTCGGCCGATGCGTTTTTCGGTGAGGTGCGGAGGTACGTCGACTTTGTGAAATCGTCGCGTCCTCTCGTTCCAGGGGGAGAAGTGCTCGTGCCGGGCGAGGTTGAGGATCGGGCCCGCGCGGCGCGGGGGACCGGTCTAGAACTGGACGAGGCGACGTGGGGGCAGCTTGTCGAAGCGGCCCGGACGTGCGAAGTGGCGGAGGAGGTGGTCGAGGCGGTTGTGAAGACCTCGTGAGAGGCCTGATTGAGGCGATGAAGTGATCCGTCCGAATCAAATGCGACCTGGCTCCGTGAGGCCGGCTACAGAATTCTTTGAGGCGCTTGAAGAGATGACCACGATTGGCGACGGGGAATTGCAATTTGAAGCCGTTTCGGACTGGCCGCAGTGGCCGGACGGATTGACGGTGCAGGAGGCGGTCGGCGTGGTGGTGGACTCTCGCGGCCGGGTGATTGCCAGTTGTCGTGGCGATCAGTCAATCCTGGTCTTCGCTCCGGACGGGAATTTCGTGAATGCGTGGGGGGGCGGGTCGTTTGAACGGCCGCACGGCATCTGGATCGCGGAGGATGACACGCTGTACCTCGTCGACGATATCGGGCATAGCGTGCGACAGTACACGCAGGAGGGGGAACTGCTGCGGACGATCGGTCCCAGCGGGCAGCCATCGGATACCGGGGTCGAGGGTTTCGATCATCGCAGTCTGCACGCGGCCGGGCCGTTCAATCTGCCGACGAATCTGGTGACGGCGTCGAACGGAGACATCTACATCACGGACGGCTACGGCAATGCGCGAGTGCACGCCTTCAGTGCGGCCGGCGAACTGCAACATTCGTGGGGTGAGCCGGGGACCGGCGACTCGGAATTCAAGGTGCCGCACGGGATCGGCATCGACCGCGACGATCGGCTGTACGTGGCGGACCGGGAGAACAGCCGGATTCAGATTTTCTCGACCGCCGGCGAACTGCTGGCGGTGTGGACCGACGTGATCCGGCCGTGCGAGGTGTTCGTGGGGCAGGATGACCTGGTGTACGTCGCGGAACTGGGCGGTCGCTCCGGGATGTTTCCCTGGATGGACGTTGACCCGACCGCCGTTGGCAGCCGGATGAGCATTTTCTCCCGCGGGGGCGAACTCTTGTTGCGCTGGGGCGGCGGTCTGAATCCGACGGCTGCCGACGATTTTTATGCGCTGCACGACGTCAGCGTTGATCGAGAGGGCACGATTTACACGGCCGAAGTGGTTGCATCGGCGTCGGGACGCGCAGCCGACAGTGCTGAGGGCTGTCCGACGTTGCGGAAGTTCGTGCGGCGGGATTGATGGGGGGGCTCACGCCAAGGCGCAAAGACGCCAAGGGGTGCAATGCGACGCATTTCTTTGCTTTCTCTGGGTGAAACCAAGCACTCCACACAGCACGATGACGACGGTTGGTTGGGTCAGAGCCGACTGTTACGATGAACGATCGACAGATTCAGCAATGCACCGAGAGGGTGCGCGACTTCTGCAGAATGACGATTACAATGCCCGACGCGACTTTTGACCAGATTGCGGAAACGAAGTCCTCAGACGGACCGGTCGCGGCGATTGACCGGCTGATTGAGACACTCCGCGAAGAGCGCAAATATCACAAGCTGTTCGACGCGCGGATGCTCAAGCGCAAATTCGAACTGGGGTTGCCTCTCTCCCGGCCGTCCACGCTGAGCGACGTTCCGGAAGACCTGCGCAAGGACGTCGAAGAGACGTACATCGAAGCGGCCCGGGAGGCGGGCGAATTGCTTCTGGAGGAGGGGAACATTCCCGAAGCCTGGATGTATCTGAAAGTGATCCGGGAGCCGGAAAAGGTGGCGGCCAAGATTGAAGAGACGCCGGTTCCCCGCGAATACGAACCAGGGAGTGAACAGATTCTCAACATCGCGCTGTACGAAGGGGTGCATCCGGTGAAGGGGATCGAAATGATGCTCGCCTCGCAGGGGACGTGCAGCACGATCACGACGCTCGATCAGGTTCTGCACAATCTCTCGCCGGGGCAGCGGCGGGAGTGCGCCCGGTTGATGGTCCGCAGCCTGTATTCCGACCTGCGCGAGTCGGTGCTGCGGCATGTGCAGCAGCGGATGCCGACCGTTCCTCCGAATGCGTCGTTGCGGGAACTGCTGGCGGGCCGGGACTGGATCTTTGAGGGCGGCAATTACCACGTCGACGTTTCGCACCTGAGCGCGGTGGTGCGCTTCGCCCGGTCGATCGAAGCGCCGGCGGAGGAGCTGGAACTGGCGCTACAGATGGCGGAGTACGGTTCGCATCTCGATTCGCAGTTGCAATACGCGGCCGAGCCGCCGTTCGAGGACTTCTACCCGGCACACATCGCGTTCCTGAAGGTGCTGCTGGGGAAAGACGTCGACCCGTCGCTGCAGTACTTTCGCGACAAGCTCGACAACGAACCGGACGAGCAGGACAAGCCTCTGCTGGCGTATGTGCTGGTCGACCTGCTGATGCGAAGCGACCGGCTCGATGAAGCGGTCGACGTGGCTGCTCAATATCTGACGAATCTCGGAGAAGACGTCTCATTTTCGTTTGCCGAACTGTGCCGCGAAGCCGGCCGGCTTGACGCCTTACAGCGGGTGATGCGCGAACGGGACGACCTGGTGGGATACACCGCTGCATTGCTGCAGGAAGAGTCGGGCGCTGTTGCGGCAGAGTGAACTCGAATCGCGGCGCAACTGTCTTCTGGTAATTCGCCGGTGCAATAACGATCCGGAGGCTCGTCGACGCCCGTTCGTTTTTCGGAGGAGCCTTTCATGTCCATCTCGCGGCGCACTTTTCTCGGCAGCGGCCTGGCGGCGGCGCTGCTTTCGGGAGTCCGGCAGCAGTCCCGGCTGTCGACGACGGACGAGGGAGACCAGTACAAGCTCTACTGGGGCGATCTGCACAACCACAACGCCGTGGGGTACGCCAAAGGCTCGCTGGAGCGGTCGATCGACAATGCCCGCGAGCATCTCGATTTTTTCGCGTTCACCGGCCACGCCTCCTGGCACGACATGCCGAAGATGCCGGGCGATCGGCACATGAAGTGGGTCAACGGATTCAAGGTGCACGCCGATCACTGGGAGAAGACGCGGCGGCTGATCGATGAAGCCAACTCGGACGAGTTCACCGCATTGCTCGGGTACGAGTGGCATTCCAGCGCGTTCGGCGATTACTGCATGATCTTTCCGGACGATCAGCCGGAGTTGTTTCTGCCTGATCACGTGGAGACGCTGCTCGACTTCGCACACGAGAAGGGAGCGCTGGCGATTCCGCATCATGTGGGCTACAAGCTGGGCTGGCGCGGGGCGAATTTCGACCACTTCCGGGCAGCGACCAGCCCGGTTGTCGAGATTTTTTCCGAGCATGGCTGCACCGAGACCGATCGGGCTCCTTACCCGATGATCCGCCACAGCAACGGCGGCCGCTCGACATCGAACACGGTTGTCCCGCAACTGCAGAAGGGGATGCGGTTCGGCTTTGTCGCATCGAGCGACAACCACCGGGGTTATCCGGGTGCTTGGGGTGAAGGGGTGCTCGGTGTGTGGGCACGTGATAACTCGCGGGAGGCGCTCTTCGAAGCGGTCCGGGCCCGCCGGACATATGCGGCGACCGGCGACCGGATTGCGCTGGAATTCGCAATCAACGAATGGCCGATGGGTTCGGAACTGAATCTCTCGCCCGGCCGGCAGATCGACGTCCGCGTGGAAGGCGACGACTCGATCCAGATGATCGAACTGATTCGTAATGGCCGGGTGATCGAGCGGCACTTCCCCGAGGACGACGTCACCGGCCCGCCGGAGTTCCCGGGCGAGTGCAAGTTCCGCATCAACTACGGCTGGGGACCGTGGGCGGCGCTCGATCTCGGCCGGACCTGTCACTGGGACATAACCGTTCGCATCGACGGGGGGCAATTCGTTTCGGTGACACCGTGCTTCCAGTCGGGCCCGTTCGAGGAAGACCTGCGGGACCGGTTGGAGATGGAATCGCCCCAAAAGCTGCGGCTCAGGTCGTACACGTCGCGGGTAAACTGTTACGCCGAGGATCCGACGAAGGCACTCGTTTGCGCCGTCGAGGCTGATCCGGACGCAGTGGTCACTCTCGAGCTGACCCAGCCGAGCGAGCAGACGGTTCGCAGGCCGCTGCGCGATCTGATCGTAGACAACGTCGTCGAGTTCACGGGCGTCTTCACCAGCGAGAGTTTCATCGTAAG